>NZ_JAFFIW010000098.1 GCF_018588885.1 Mesorhizobium sp. dw_380 | reverse complement strand
GCTAAGGGAACAGGTCAGCTGCTGCGGCAACGCCGAATTCCGTGACGCTGCAATCATATTCCCAAGTGCAACTTCGGCTTCCAGAAGGGGCGGAACAATTCAATCTTGGGACAGCGGTTCATCACCACTTTCAAGCCCGCTTCCTCCGCCAAACGGGCGGCAGTATCATCGCGCACCCCAATCTGACCCCACAGAACCTTGGCGCCAATTGCGATGGCTTCCTGTGCAACTTCCAACAGATCTTCGGAGCGGCGAAAAACCTCAACCATATCCACAGGCCGGTCGATGGCCGCCAGCGACGCGTACACCTTGAGCCCTCGAATTTCATCCAGACCGGGAGTGGGATTGACGGGGATCATGTCATAGCCGGTTTCGTGCAGAACCCTGAGAACACCATAGGAAAACTTGGTCTTGTCGGGGCTGGCCCCCACCATCGCGATGGTTTTGACCGACTTCAGAATGTCTTGCAGATAAGCCTCCGAATAGGGCTCATCATGATTCATATGGGTCATTTCTTTGCTTCCAAAAGGGTCGCAATATCGGCTTTCAATTCATGTGCTGCCAAGGGATCCAGGAAGGGGTTGCGATAGAGCTTGTCGTGGCTTTCAACGCCGACCTCCAGCGTGCAGTCGCTCATAGGGCGGGCAACGCAGAGGATTATATAGCCATTGTTGATCTGGCGGTTGTTCAGCGCTCGCTGCGCTTTTTGATTGACTTTGCCGCTGATTATCTTGGCCGCACAGCTTATGCAGCCGCCATACTTGCAGCCGTAGGGCAGGTCCACGCCCTGCTCGCGCAAGCTCTGCAAGAGGGGCTTGCGGTGATCGACGTCAAAGGCCGCACCGCCTTGGTTGGCGAGGGTGATGGTGAAGCTGGTCATACCCAGATGTCACTCGTGCAATCACCGCCGGGATAACGGGTTTCGTGGCAGCGGCTTGGTCCATTTGGTTCCTTGCCAAAATCGACGACAAATCGCGGATCAATTTCCATGCCGCCGTTTTCCGTATCGCAATTGACCATCAGCATGCATCCGCCATTGGTGCGGATTTCCGGATAGAACTGATTATCCCAGGTCGAGAAGAGTGAGGTCGTCACATAGAGCCGCTTGCCGTCGAGGCTGAGCTGTATCATCTGAGGCCCGCCAGTCACTTTCACGCCATTGACCTCAGGCGCACGGCCGAGAAGTCCGCCCATCCACACTTGTCCGGTAAGCTTGGCGTTGTGAGGGTCCGAGATGTCGTATTGACGAATGTCGCCATGCAACCAGTTGCACAGATAGAGGTATCTATCGTCCATGCTGAGCAGAATGACCGAGATCACGCCCGGTATTGGTATCGGCCATTCGGGATGTGGCTCATTGCCGACATCGACAATTTTTTCCCATTGCCAGTCACCCGCCGCGTCCTTCCACCAATGGATGATATTTGCAGAAAGGGCCGCGCCAACAAAGCCGTGACTGCTGTCGGGGTTATGATGGAATCGCACTTCCAGTGGGATCAAGCCATCTTCACCGAGATAGAACGTTTGCTTTGGCTCCTTCTTTTCAAAATCCCAGAAATGGATCTCTCGGCCATATTTCAGATGACCAACCTCTTCCAGGTCAAAGCCAGGCATGAAGGTGTTGGGCGCGGCCCATTCCGAGCTGACCATTACGTTGTGTCGCGGCTGGTACCAGAAATCATAACCAAACTTGATACTGCCCATGGAGTTTTCCCAGCGGCCGACAACTTCGAACTCCTTGCTGAGTTGCAAATAGCCGCCGGGGGCATTGCCCTGCGCATCACCAAGCATGGAAACGATGATGTCCGAGCCGAGGCAATGCACCGTGTGTGGCGCCGACAGGTTGGTCCTAGCTTTGATTTCAGCGCCGTCTATCACCTTAAACAGTGTCGGGCTGCGCGGATCGGTACCGCAATCGACAATATGCAGATTTGACGAGCGCACACCCGGCACGATCAGATATTTCCGCTCCATGCTCGCATCGCCATGGCACGACGAACAGGCATTCCAGCCCGAGTGATGAAGCTCATCGCCAATGCCCGGCATTTGCAAACGCGAAATCACCTGGCTGTAGGTCGAACTCTCCGGGTCGACATCGATGGTGCACAGATAGTCCGGCTTCTGAATGCCCGTGCCGGTGTAGATGGCAATCGTATAGAGCAGCCTTTCGCGAGGTGCCGTCATCGCCTCGGCTGGAGAAGCATAGCCCGGTCCACAGCAATGATTGGTCATGGGTACTTCCCTTTGAACAGATCACTGACCAGCCCCAACGGGGTCGAGCTGGAATGTTAGTGCATGCTTGGCATTGGCGCTATGGCTGTGGTGGCTTGTGAAGTGCGCACGTGACGTACAACTTGGCGACAGAGCCCCCGTGGGACGCCACGTTTGACCGCCCGAGGGTTATTGAGAACCCTTGCAGCGGCCCAATCATCATCGGAGCGTATGGCAGCGAACCATAACCAGGTGGTCAGGTCACGTCGATATACGCACGGCGCTTAAAGGTCCGCTTCTGGCCTTCCGGGCCTCGAAGCCGCCATTCCGCTT
>NZ_JAFFIW010000097.1 GCF_018588885.1 Mesorhizobium sp. dw_380 | reverse complement strand
TCGTGGAGGTTTTTCGATGCGGGCCGCAGCGCAACGTTTGCCGCTGGCATTGGCGGCCCGCGTTGACAAACGGCCGAAGGAGGAAGCCGCGGGGGGCCGCGCGGGACCTATGGAGAAAGCGCGCGGCCGCGGGTGTGTGTTGAGGAGTTCGGCGCTGACGGCGGAAGCAAACGGGCCGGCCTGAGAGCGTGCGATGGCCTGATCGGCAGCAGATTTGACGGTCTCCTTCCTGACGGTTTCGACCGTTTTGCGGTGCTCAGCCTTATGTGGTGCAAACCGATGCCCTCCCGGAATGCCGTGTCTTTCCGGGTCAGCCCTGGCCGATATGAGGGGCGGTTCGTCATGCTGCCTGCTCCCGCGGTGGCGCACGGGATCTGGGCCTCTGGCCGCGGCGGAAGATCTCGATGATGCGCATGGGGCCGCCGCAGGCTGGGCATGGCTCTCTCAGCGTGAGCGGGATGATCTCGGCGCTTGGCACTTCATCCTGGACGACGGTCTCCGCCCCAAGCAATGTGCGGATCTTCGCGATATTGGCCTTGCGCCCCGCGCTGGCCAGCAGGCCGTAATGGCGGATTCGGTGGAATCCGTCGGGCAGGACGTGGATCAGGAAACGGCGGATGAACTCACCAGTGGCGAGCCGCATGACCTTTTGCCGGTTGCCAGTCTTGATGCGGTAGTCCTTCCAGCGGAAGGTGACCGTCTCAGCATCGGCGCTGATCAGGCGGCTGTTCGAGATGGCCACGCGATGGGTGTAGCGGCTGAGATAGGCTAGCACGGACTCGGGCCCGCCGAAGGGAGGCTTGGTGTAGACCACCCATTCGGATTTGCGGAAGGGGGCAAGCCAGGCGCCGAAGGCGTCCGCCTCTGTCAATCTTGTCAGATCCCCGAAGAAGCTCAGTTCACCTGCGCGATGCAGAGCTATCAGCCCTTCCAGGAATAATCGCCGGAACAGACGAGACAGAACCTTCACGGGCAGAAAGAAGCCGGGTCGGCAGCCAATCCAGCGCGTGCCATTCGGCGACAGCCCACCGCCGGGCACGATGATGTGGACGTGCGGGTGATGGGTGAGCGCCGAGCTCCAGGTATGCAGCACGCTGGTCATGCCGATGCGGGCGCCAAGATGGCGCGGATTTGCGGCGATGGTGGTCAGCGTCTGCGCGGAAGCCTGGAACAGGAGGTCATAGACCGCCTTCTTGTTCCAATAGGCGATCTGCGCGATCTGTGCGGGGATGGTGAAGACAACATGGAAATACTCGACCGGCAGCAGGTCTTCGGCACGGGCGGCCATCCAGTCGCGCGCAGCCGGTCCTTGGCACTTCGGGCAGTGCCTATTTTTGCAGGAATTGTAGGCGATATGCTGGTGGCCGCATTTGGCGCAGGCAGCCACATGCCCGCCGAGCACCTCGGTCCGGCAGGCCTCGATCGCCGACATGACCTTGAGCTGGCTCAGACTGACATGCCCGGCATTGGCCTGCCGCCACGCAGGCCCATGGGCGCGGAAGATGTCAGCGATCTCCAGCTTCGGCCGGGACACCCGGCCCGTGCCTCACTCCAACCTGAGGGTCTGATCCTGCAACTGCTTCAGGCGCTCGAACGGGCTAACAATGTTGCGGATCGTCTTGGTGGCGACATGGGCATAGCGGGCGGTCGTGCTCAGTTTGGCGTGGCCGAGCAGAACCTGAATCACCCGCACATCGGTGTTTGCCTCCAGGAGATGCGTGGCGAAGGAGTGGCGCAAGGTGTGCAACGTAGCCGGCTTGGCGATGCCCGCCGTATGCCTGGCCGAGGTGAAGGCCCGATTGAGCTGGCGCGGCGAGATCGGATTGATCTTCGGCTTGCCCGGAAACAGCCATCCCTGCGGACGCGCCTCGCGCCAGTACTCGCGCAGCAGATCCAACAAGGCTGGCGACAGCATGGCCTTGCGATCCTTGCCGCCCTTGCCCTCTTCGACGTGGATCAACATGCGATCGCTGTCGATATCGGTGACCCTGAGGTTGCAGACCTCTGATGCCCGCAAGCCAGCACCGTAGCTGATGCCAAGCGCCGCGCGATACTTCAGCCCGGGCCCGGGAACCGCGGCCATCAGCTCGGCGATCTCCTCGACGCTCAAGACGACAGGCAGCTTCCGCGGGTTGCGCTGGAACTGCATATGCCGCTTCATCTCTTCGCGCCCGCAGGTGACGCCGAAGAAAAACCGCAGCGCGACGATCCGGGCGTTGAACATCGAGGGCGTCACCCCGGCCTTCGTCATGTGCAACTGATAGGCGCGCAGGTCGTCGGGTGTCGCGGTGTCTGGTGATCGCCTCAGAAACCCGGCGAAGTCTTTGATGGCCCGGATATGGGCCTCCTGGGCTTTGTCGCCCATTCCACGGATGCGCATGTCTTCGATCATGCGCGCGCGCAGTGGAGTGGTCCTTTCCTCCGTCACGGGAACCTCCTGTCTGATGATTGAGAACACCCCAATCGTCAGGCCAGGCACCCCGAGTCACAAAAAACCACGGTCGATCAGTAGGCGCACCGCCTGTTACAAGCGCCATTGCCGCGCGAGCGGCTTAGTCC
>NZ_JAFFIW010000096.1 GCF_018588885.1 Mesorhizobium sp. dw_380 | reverse complement strand
CTGCGGGTTTCGCAAAGTCCGGGACAAGGATTTCAGTAAGTCGCGGACACGGATTTCAGTAAGTCCGGGACACGCAATTCAGTAAGTCGCGGACAAAGCCGGCGGCGGAATTGGGTCGATTTTCGTGAGCGCCGATCTGGCATTTTGCCCTCGTATTCGAAGCGAGGACATCAATGCCGAGACGGAAGCGAGCGAGACATACGAGCGTGAAGGACATCCGATCGATACTGCGGCTGACGTTCGAGCAGGGCCTGCCTGTGCGGGCGGTTTCGGAGCGTTTGAAGATCAGCAAGACGTCGGTGTCGACGTATCTGCTGCGGGCGCGGGAAGTCGGACTTGCGGTCTGGCCGCTGCCGCCTGGACTGGACGATGACGAGGTTCTGGAGCGACGGCTCTTTCGCCGGATGGGACGGCCGCCGCGCGACATCGATGAGCCGGACTGGCCGAAGGTTGCCAGCGAGCTGAAGCGGAAAGGCGTGACGCTCAATCTTCTGTGGCAGGAATATCGTGAGACCCATGTGGACGGCTATGGCTACACCTGGTTCTGCGGCCGTTTTGGCGAATACGAAAGCCGCGTCAAACCCACCTATCGCAACCGACACGTTGCTGGCGTCGCGATGGAGTGCGACTATGCTGGACACACGATCCCCATTATCGACCCGTCGACAGGAGAGATCTACGCGGCCCAGATTTACGTCGCGGTGCTGAGCGCGTCGCAATTGACGTTCTCTTATGCGAGCTTCAGTCAGAAGCTGCCGGATTGGATCGAAGCGAACCAAAGGGCCTTCAGTTACTTCGGCGGCGTGACCAAGACGACGATCTGCGACAACCTCAAATCCGGGGTTGCTAAGGCGCTTTGGTTCGAGCCGACGTTAAATGCGACCTTTGCCGCCTTCGCCGAACATTACGATACGACCATCCTTCCAGCACGGCCGAAACGTCCTCGGGATAAGCCATCCGCCGAAGGTTCGGTTTTAATCGTCGAGAGGTGGGTGCTGGCCAGGCTTCGAAACGAACGCTTCTTCAGCCTTGCTGATCTCAATATCCGGATCAGCGCTTTGATCGAGGACCTCAATGGTCGCACCATGCGCCGTTACGGCAAATCCCGCCGTGCGCTGTTTGATGAGGTCGAGCGCACCCAGCTCAAGCCACTGCCGGCAACATCGTTTGAGTATGCGGAATGGAAAGTCGCCAAGGTCCATCCCGACTATCATGTCGAAGTCGACAGGACCTTCTACTCCGTGCCGCACGGTCTGATCGGCAGGCGGGTCGATGTGAGACTGACCTACCGGGCAGTCGAGATCTTCTTTGACCATAAGCGGATCGCCAGCCACATCAGAAGCTCGCAGCGCTCGGGCCACATCACCGTCAATGAGCATATGCCGAAGTCCCACCAGCGCTATGCAAACACGACGCCTCACACATTGCGCAAGGAAGCGGCAAAAGTCGGAAGCAATACGGCGATATTTATCGAGCGTCTGCTGAGTGACCGCCCGCATCCGGAACAAGGCTATCGATCCGCGCAGGGCGTCCTTTCCTTGGCGCGACGCTACAAATCCGATCGCCTGGAAATGGCGTGCGAGCGTGCCTTGACCATCAATGCACTGAGCTATTCGTCCGTCGCCAACATTCTCAAATCGGGTCTCGACCAAGCTCCACCCGCAAGCGAGGCCGTCAAGCCGGCACCGCCGCACGGCAATATCCGCGGCAAAACCTACTATCAATGAGAAAGGAAGACACCCAGATGCTGACACATCCAACCCTAGATCAAATGCACACGCTCGGCCTTGCCGGAATGGCAACGGCCTATCGCGAGCTTGCCGAGCAGATCCATGGCAACGACCTCAGCTTTGACGAGCGGCTCGGCCTGATGCTCGACCGCGAGATCGCATTGAGAACAGACAAACGACTGACCAATCGGCTGGCAACTGCAAAGCTGCGTTTTGCCAATGCATCGATCGAAGACATCGATTTTAGCACGCACCGCGGTCTTGATCGCCGCAACGTTTTGTCCTTGGCGCAAGGCGCATGGCTGAAGGCAAACGAGAACTTGATTCTGACAGGCCAAACGGGCACCGGAAAGACTTGGATTGCCTGCGCTTTTGGAAGACAGGCGGCAAGGCTCGACTATTCCGTGCTTTACGTTCGAATGCCACGGCTCTTCGAAGATCTCGCACTTGCCAGGCTCGACGGACGCTTTCCGCGCCTCATCGACAAGCTTGCCCGTGTCCAACTGCTGATCCTCGACGACTGGGGAGCGCATACGCTGAGCGATCGGCAGCGCCTCGATCTGCTGGAAATCTTCGAGGAGCGGTACCGGCGAAAATCGACGCTGATCACGGCTCAAATTCCCGTAGCCGCCTGGCATGAAATGATCGGAGAGGCCACTTTAGCTGACGCAATTCTGGACCGCATCGTTCATAACGCCCACCGCATAACGCTCGAAGGCGACAGCATGCGAAAGCGAAAAACACCCGCACTCTTGACCGGCGGCGAAATAACCGAAATCAATCACTCCTAACAGCCACAAGGCAAACGGAACTCGATCCCTCCGTTGTCCGCGACTTTGCGAAACGCTTGTCCGCGACTTACTGAAACCGCTGTCCCAATTTAGCGAAATCCGCA
>NZ_JAFFIW010000095.1 GCF_018588885.1 Mesorhizobium sp. dw_380 | reverse complement strand
AGCCATCATCGGTTCGACCTGACCCAGGCGCCCCTGCTGCGCTTCGTGATGGCGCGGGATCCAGGCAGCGACCGCTGGCTGCTGCTTGAGGTGCATCACCATCTGATCGGGGATCACTCGACCCTGGATATATTGAACGAAGAGATCGAGGCGATCCTGGGGGGGCGGGAAGATGAACTGCCGGCGGCGGGGCCGTTCCGCAATGTTGTGGCGCAGGCGCGTCTTGGGGTCTCTGAGGCGGAGCATGAGCGTTACTTCCGCGAGCGGCTTGGGGATGTCGATGAGCCGGTGCTGCCATTCGGCCTGGCGGAGGTGCGCGGCGATGGCAAGGGAATGGCCGAAATACACCGGATGCTGCCGCAACCCCTCAACGACCGTCTGCGGAGTCATGCCCGGCGCCTGGGAGTGAGCCTTGCCAGCCTTTGCCATGTGGCGTGGGGCCAGGTGGTGGCGCGCACGTCCGGCCGCGAGAAGGTGGTGTTCGGAACGGTGCTGCTTGGCCGCATGCAGGCTAGCGCAGGCGCCGACCGGGCGATGGGTCTGTTCATCAACACGCTGCCGCTGCGGCTGGACCTGGATGGGCGGGGTGTGGCGGCCGGTGTGCGCGATGCGCATCTGCGCCTCGCGGAGCTGTTGCAGCACGAGCATGCGCCTCTGGTCTTGGCGCAGCGCTGCAGTGGGGTAGCGGCGGGAACACCGCTGTTCAGCGCGTTGCTGAATTATCGGCATAACGCCGCGCAGACGGCGAGCCTCAGCGGTGCTGAGTGGCTGGAGAGCGAGGAGCGGACGAACTATCCGCTGACGCTGTCGGTGGAGGATTTTGGGACCGAGCTTGGCCTGACGGCGCAGGTGGTGGAGGCGGCGTCGGCGGATCGTGTCATCGGGATGATGCAGCGGGTGCTGGAGAGCCTGGTGGAGGCGCTGGATGAGGCGCCTGAGACGCCGTTGCGGTCCCTGGACGTGCTGCCGGCCGAGGAGCGCGAGCTTGTCCTTGAGACATGGAACCGGACGGAAGCCGCCTATCCGTCGGATCGCTGCATCCATGAGCTGTTCGAGGAGCAGGTTGCACGCACTCCGGATGCTGTCGCGCTGGTGCAGGGCGACAAGGAACTCACCTATGGCGCGTTGAACGCCGAGGCCAATCGTCTGGCGCATCGTCTGATCGGGCTTGGTGTGAAGCCGGACGACCGGGTCGGGCTGTGCGTCGAGCGGTCACCGGCGATGGTGATCGGGCTACTTGGCGTGCTGAAGGCAGGCGGGGCCTATGTGCCGCTCGACCCGGGCTATCCGCGCGAGCGGCTTGGCTGGCTGGTGAGCGATGCCGATCCGCGTCTGGTGCTGGTGGACAAGACCGGCCGTGCAGCCCTTGGCGAGGCGCTGTCTGGACGCATGTCGATCGGGCTGGACGAGCAGAGTGCCGAGCAGGACAACCAACCAGCGAACGATCCCGACCCCCGGGCGCTTGGCCTGACGCCGCGCCATCTCGCCTATGTGATTTACACCTCAGGTTCCACGGGGATGCCAAAGGGAGCGCAGAATGAACATCGGGCGATCGTCAACCGCCTGGTCTGGATGCAGGATGCCTATCGCCTGGATGCAAATGATGTCGTGCTGCAGAAGACCCCCTATAGCTTCGACGTGTCTGGATGGGAGTTCTTCTGGACGCTGCTGACCGGGGCCAGGCTGGTGTTGGCAGCCCCGGAGGAGCACAAAGACCCGAGCGCAATGGTCGAGGCGATCACGCGGCATCGGGTCACGACGATACACTTCGTGCCGTCAATGCTGGCGAGCTTCCTGGAAGCGGAGGGCGTGGCGCGCTGCACGTCGCTGCAGCGTATCGTGTGCAGCGGCGAGGCGCTGCCTGCCTTGAGCGTGCATAAGGCACAGCGCCTTCTACCCCAGGCGAAGCTGCACAATCTGTATGGCCCGACAGAAGCGGCGATCGACGTGACGGCCTGGACCTGTCCGGCCGGCTATGACGGGAACATTGTCCCGATCGGCCGTCCAATCTCGAACACGCAGATGTATATTCTGGACGGTTATGGCGAGCCTGTCCCGCTCGGTGTTGCGGGCGAGCTCTATATCGGCGGTGTGGGCGTTGCGCGCGGCTATCTGAACCGTGCGGAGCTGACGGCGGAACGGTTCGTGGCGGACCGCTTCAGCAGCGACCCGCAGGCGCGGCTCTACCGGACGGGCGATCTGGCGCGCTACCTGCAGGACGGCAACATCGAGTACCTGGGCCGCAACGACCATCAAGTCAAGATTCGCGGCTTCCGCATCGAGCTTGGCGAGATCGAGACGCGGCTTGGCGAGCATGCGCTCGTGCGTGAAGCGGTGGTGATCGCGCGCGAAGACACGCCTGGCGACAAGCGCCTGGTCGCCTATGTGGTGACACGTGGCGAGGCCGATGCTGATCTCGCGGCGATGCTGCGGACTTACCTGGGTGGCCTGCTGCCTGAGTATATGGTGCCGGCGGCCTATGTGGTGGTGGAGGCGCTGCCGCTGAGCGCGAACGGCAAGCTCGACCGACGTGCGCTACCGGCGCCGGAGGGCGGAGCCTATGCGCGTGGCGCGTATGAGCCGCCTCGAGGCGAGGTGGAGGCGATCCTTGCCGGGCTGTGGGCGGAACTGCTTGGTGGCGAGCGGGTCGGGCGGCAGGACAGCTTCTTCGAACTCGGCGGCCATTCGCTGCTGGCGGTGAAGCTGCTGGAGCGCCTGCGCCGGCTGGGTCTGGGGGCGG
>NZ_JAFFIW010000094.1 GCF_018588885.1 Mesorhizobium sp. dw_380 | reverse complement strand
TTCAGGCGCCGAGAGAAGGCTGGTCCGACCTACCGGACCTTGCGCTTCCGCCACAAGATCCCGCAGCACGACTTCCAGATATCCGATATGCCGCTCGACCGTCTCGCGATCGAACAACGCTGTCGCATAGCCAAGGCTTCCGACAAACTCGTTGCCGACCTCCGCCAGATCAAGCTCCAGATCGAACTTCGACATCGTGTCATAGGCCACGCCTGCAGGCTCGATTGCGAGGCCGGGCAAGGCGAGGCGGTCTTCCTCGAGCGTCTGCCAGGTCAACAGCACCTGGAATACCGGCGTGTGCTCCAGCCGCCTCGGCGGCTGCACAATCTCCACGACCTGCTCAAACGGCAGGTCCTGGTGGTCCTGCGCACCCAGGGCCACCGACCGCACACGCTCCAGTAGGGTTGCAACGTCCGGCTCTCCCGACACATCGACACGCAGCGCCAGGGTATTGACGAAGAAGCCGATCAATCCCTCGACTTCCCGACGTCCGCGATTGGCGGTAGGTGTCCCGATGACGATGTCCTCCTGACCCGACAAGCGCGACAGAACCACTGCCCAGGCCGCCAGAACCACCATGAACGGCGTTGCCCCGTGCCGAAGGCATAGGCGCTTCAGGTCCCGTGTCAGTTCCGCATCAAGCCGAACCGGCACATTCGAGCCCACGAAGCTCTGCTGGGCCGGACGCGGTCGATCCGTCGGCAGGTTCAGCACTACTGGCGCGCCCTGCAATGCATCCCGCCAGTACTGGGCCTGCCCAGCTTGACGCTCGCCGCTCAGCCATTGCCGCTGCCAGACCGCATAGTCCGGATACTGCACGGCCAGCTCACCCAACGGGCTCTCCTCGCCCCGGGCAAACGCTGCGTATAATGTTTCTATCTCTCGAAGCAGAATCCCAATTGACCATCCGTCCGACACGATATGATGCTGTGTCACAAGCAGCACATGCTCCGTATCGGCCACCCGGATCAGGCAGGCCCGCACCAATGGGCCGTGCTCAAGGTCGAACGGTGCCGCAAACTCGTCCTGGCTCAGCACCGCAAGGCGCGCGACGGCATCTATCTCGTTGCGCAGATCGTGCTCCACCAAAGGCAGGCTGCGTTCCGCAGCCAAGAACGCAACCCGCGCCTTGCCTTCCTCCGTCACGAACAGGCTGCGCAAGGCCTCGTGCCGCGCCCACACTTCATCCAGAGTTCGACCCAGCGCGGCCCGATCCAGTTCACCGCGCAGGCGCAGTGCCAGCGGGACGTGATAGGCCTCGCTCCCTCCCTCCAGCTGCGACAGGAACCACAGCCGTTCCTGCGCGTAGGACGGCGGCAGGACACCAGATCGATCAACGCGCGCGATTGTCGGCAAATGGAGGGGTCCCGACCCAGCCAGCTGCTCCTCCACCGCCGCGGCCACGCCGGCAAGGCTCGGCGCGACAAACAGCGCCGTCAGCGCCAATTTCAAGCCGAACGCCTGTTGAATCCGATTGACCAACCTGACCGCCAGTAGCGAGTGGCCGCCGAGCTCGAAGAAGCTGTCCTGGCGCCCGACGCGCTCGACACCCAGAAGCTGCGCCCACATCCCGGCAAGGATCGTCTCAACCTCGCCTTGAGGCGCCTCATATGCCTGCCGCGCATAGGCCTCTTCGTCCGGCGCCGGCAGCGCTTTGCGGTCGAGCTTGCCGTTCGGCGTTAAGGGCAGTGCTTCCAGTCTCACGTAGGCGGCCGGGATCATGTACTCCGGCAGCATGGCGCTCAGATACGCCCGCAGCACCGCCGCAAGATCGTCACCGGCTTCATCCCGTGCCACGACATAGGCAACCAGCCGCTTCTCACCAGGCGTGTCTTCCCGCGCGATAACCACTGCTTCACGCACCAGCGCGTGCTCGCCAAGCCGCGCCGCAACCTCTCCCGGCTCGATCCGGTAGCCCCGGATCTTCACCTGCTCGTCAAGGCGCCCCAAAAACTCCAAATTGCCATCGGCGGCCCAGCGCACAAGGTCGCCTGTTCGGTACAGCCGCGCGCCAGCCTCGCCGCTGAAGCGATCCGCCACGAACCGCTCAGCTGTCAGCTCCGGACGGTTCAGGTAGCCACGCGCAACACCCGCTCCACCGATATAGAGTTCGCCCGCAACACCAATCGGAACAGGCTCAAAACCCGCGTCAAGAATGTAGACTTTCTTGCTCGAAATCGGCTTTCCAATTGAAACATAGCGGCCTTCGGCGAGGCCCTTCAATGCCGAGCTGCTTAGATCGAAGGTCGTAGCAGTTACCGTTGCTTCAGTTGGCCCGTAGGCATTCAAAATAACACAACCATTGTTAATGGTCATCAATTTGCTTATTGCGAACGCATCACCCCCGACAATAAGAAGGCGTAGGTATCTCGTCAGTTCGATGTGGAAATATAGCGGAGTTATATTGGCGACGGTTATCGAATGATGAGCTATTTCCGTGATCAACCTTTCAGGCGACCATATTACATTTGGTCGGATGAACAAAACCGCGCCGGCCGTTAGGGCTGAAAACGCCTGTTCGATCGAAGGGTCGAAATTCGTGCTGGCAAATTGGAGCACCCGATCAATACCAGTGATCTGATACTTGTCGACACTAGCGAGAATATGCTGGGCTAGCCCTCCATGCTCGACCATGACGCCCTTTGGCGTACCGGTTGAGCCCGAGGTGTAGATGACATAGGCGAGATGGCGTGGTGTCAGGCCAAGGGTTCCTGGATCCGGATTGGTCGCGGGATGCCTGTCCTGCTCGGCACTCTGCTCGTCCAGCCCGATCGACATGCGT
>NZ_JAFFIW010000093.1 GCF_018588885.1 Mesorhizobium sp. dw_380 | reverse complement strand
TGATCCTTAGACAGCCGTCTGACGAGGGGAAGCATTCAGTGCGGCGCGCCACCTGCAACAAGGTATCGATAGCCGTTCGTCGTCATCCATCTTTTTCACGAGGGCGAAGTCCCGGATATGGAATCAAGGAATGACCGAGCCGCCCAAGCGCCAGGACGACTATCCTGATGAGGCCATCGAGCAAGGTTTTCAGGCAATCATGGCACGCAGAGTTCCCTTGCCCGGCGGCTACCGACAGGGTGTCATCTCCGCGATCACCGTGCTGCTCGGATTCTCGCTTCTTTTCCTCCGCTACTGGAATTTCGAAGCTGAGGGCGGATGGACGGTCGCATCGATCCTAGCAACGCTCCTGCTCGCGGTGGCCATCATTCTTCAGCTCGTCGCACTGTGGCGGTCACTGCTCCCTCGGGACGACGACGAGCCGGTCTATCAAGTCACGCTGCGCTGGTTCCTCGCCTCGATCGTCGCTCTCCTTGCGGGCGTGCTGCTCGCGGGGCTGACCGCTTCGCACGTTTTCAATCTTTGATCAGGGCCATTTCCGGGCTGCGCGACCATCGCGTTACGCCCTCTGCGATGTAGCGCACCGCCTGTCAGCCGGGGAATGCACTCGAGCCTCGGCTTCCGGGCAAAGTGGTCGTTCAACGGTTTTACAATTAGGAACCGACTGGGGTTCTTGGAAGCTTTTCGAGGCGCCACCGGCCCAATTGCGGGCTCTTGCGAAGGAGGTCGGGATGCATGAGTCTGCTGTAGAGCAAGCTTGATCGACGTACTCTCGCATCCGAACTCATCTAGTGGGCCGTTTCGCAGGTCACGGGCGAGTCAGTGGCCCGCGTCGTTGCCCCGTCATCTTAGCCGCGGCGCAACCAAGGATATCGTGCTGGTGACCCGTCAATTCGCGGGTCACACTCTGACGTTCTGTCCGCACGAGCGCATTGGAAGAAGCCTGTTCAAATCCGGGCATTACCAGCGCGATTTGGCGGATAGGGTGCTGGAGCTAGTTGGGGAGGGGGCAGGCGAGACGCAGCTTGAACTGGGAGCCAACATCTCCGGTTGCTATCAGCGACCTTGCCGACCAAGCAATGAAACCCGGGAATCGGGAAAGGGATTAGGACCGAGGGGAATCAGTGATGAGGTGGAAGGTGTTCGAGGTCATTGCCGACGCGATGGAGCATCGAGCGGGGGCTCGGCTGACTAGGATCGTTTGCCGCTCTCGGTTCCAGCGGCTCATGCCCCGGCAGCTGGTGCCACGCGACCTGGCGCAAGTCGCGCTTCATGCGCGACGATGTTATCCAATCGATGCTCCTGGCCGTCATTGAAGGCGAATTGGCTCCTGCAGAACGTTGGCTCCCGCACAAAGGCACGCTCTCGCTTGATGCCCCTATGAGAGGCAGCGATCTCAGGCAATCGATTTGCTGAAAGCGCCGGCACGTTACAAGCCTGAAGCGGCGCTTATCACGGTGCTGTCCTACAGCCAGGCTTCTAGGTTCGTGCCCGCGTTCAGCGGCTATCCAGGAAAATCGCTTCCTCTTCGTCGCGCTGCCTGCCGCCGAGGGCCGCAGCAGCACTGGCTATGAAGGCGCCAACGACCAGCGACAGGGCGCCGAGCAGGGCAAAGGTCGCACTGGCCTTTCTGGCGGTGTCGGCTGCCTGCTTTGCCTTGACCTTGGCATCCTGAGCCTTGGCCAGGACAGCATCGACGCGCGTCTTGGCGTCGGCCTCGGAGAGGCCGGCGCGCGCGGCCACCAGTTGCGACAGGTATGTCTTGTCCTCCGCGGACACTTCACCGGCGACAGCGCCGGCGATCAGGATGCGCGAGGCTTGCGCTGCCGCGGCGGATTGGTCGCCGGGGTTACCGGTCGCGAGCTTGGCCGGATCGGCCGGCCGGAACAGCGAATCCACCAGGTAGGAGGTCGCATTGTCGGCCGACGCCGATGTGTTGCCGGCATTGGCGGAGGCGCCCGCCGACGCTCCCATGGCGGCGCCCGAAGCCACGTTGGATGCCGCCTGTACGCCCGACCCAATCGCTGCCGAAAGCGCCGAGCCGAGCACGCCGACGACGAGCAAGGTGGCCAATGCCCAAGCGAGGAAGCCGTGAGCGGTGTCACGGAAGTAGACCTCGTCGGTGTGGATGCCGACCCATTTGGTGCGCAGCCGGCCCGCTAGATAGCCGCCGACCCCGGACGACAGCCATTGCACGACAATAAGCCAGATCGCGGTCGACACCGCGAAACTGGTCGCTGAGAGGCCAGAGCCCGACCATGGTGAAACCATGGTCAGCCCAAGCCCGGAGCCGAGCAGCATGAGGATGAAGGTCAGCGTGGAGGCCGCGAAGGCACCGGCGATGATCGGTCCCCAGCTGACGGCCGTGGAGGATGATTCCGTCGAAGTCGATACGCCGACAGCCGATAGGGCGGATGACTGCATGGAGGCCTCCTATCGCATGAAAAGCATGAGGAGAATGATGATCGGAATCGGAACTCCGAGCAACCACAGTAGAATGCCGCGTCCCATGAAAGCCTCCCTGCAAGAAATTATGATCGACACTGTCACAATGTCTTGGAAGGCCTTCTGTTCCGGCAGCTCCTCAATGATTTCGATTGTACCAGCCGACATTGGCGCGCCCTGGGCACGCCAACGTCTCAAAAAGCTTGCCGAGACCTCAAATATCCAGATTGGCGACCGACAGCGCGTTTTCTGGATGAGTATGACAGCAAGTGCAAATTGCCGCCTGATGTCCGCGGACAGAGCTTGTATCTTCCGCCGAGTATAGTTGGTGAGGAGAATGCGGTTTCCGATAGGGCGGCC
>NZ_JAFFIW010000092.1 GCF_018588885.1 Mesorhizobium sp. dw_380 | reverse complement strand
ATGATGCTGTCTACGACCGGGTCGGCAATATCCTCTTGAGCCGCATCATGGGGGCAGAGGTGCGCCTGGTTGACGAGGGCTTTGACATCGGCATCCGCCGCAGCTGGGAAAAGGCACTTTATGAAGTCAAGGCAAGGGGCGGCAGGCCATATGCGATACCTGCCGGCGCCTCTGTCCACAAATACGGCGGCCTGGGCTATGTGGGGTTCGCTGAGGAGGTGCGTGCCCAGGAAGAGCAGCTTGGGTTTGCCTTCGACTATATCGTCGTCTGTACGGTGACTGGTTCAACCCACGGCGGCATGCTCGTCGGGTTCGCCAAGGATGGTCGACAGCGCAACGTGATCGGTATCGATGCCTCCGCCATGCCCGCCAAGACCAAGGCGCAGGTGCTCGGCATCGCCCAAAATACAGCGAAGCTCGTCCACCTCGGAGCGGAAATTGTCGAGGCAGACGTGGTGTTGTTCATGGACTACGCGTACCCGGGTTATGGCGTTCCATCGGAGGAAACCAAAGAGGCAATCCGTTTGTGCGCGCGGCTCGAGGGCATGATTACGGACCCCGTTTACGAGGGCAAATCGATGCAAGGGATGATCGACCTCGTCCAGAGGGGCTTCTTTCCACAGGGATCGAGGGTCCTCTACGCACATCTAGGCGGCGCGCCGGCGATCAACGGGTACGGCTACACCTTTCGCAACGGCTGACGTTCGGCAGTCTGCGATTCCGCGGTCGCGCTCGAACGTGGGTAGGTAGCGTCGTTCGAGCGCTTGGCTGGAGAAGTGGAGGCAGCGACGGGCATCCACTAATTGGTACCATTACGTGCTGTCGGGGCTCAACGCCACGCGCATTGAGCGCATGCCGCCGTTGGCAACCGCGAGGCGAATTTTGACTCCGGGGCAAGAATCCACACGCGGCGGTGGCGGCACGAGGACCAAGCCGGCGAGTTCGCGCTTTCGAACTGGCGCCAAACTGCCACTGCTCGAGGACCGAGGCCAGTCTAATCACAGGCGAGCCGTCCAAGCTCTCAAGAGATAGGGCGAAACCCGACAGCGGCAGAAGACATGTCGGGTTCACGACAATCGGCCGCATTTAGCCTCGTGGAGAATTTCAAAGCATTTCCCGCCGCTTACCGGAGCTGAGGGAATTGGCACCTCCGTTGCAGCTTGATGTGCGGCAACACGGTGAGAGCTTCGCTGAAGCAAGCCAGAGGGAGCGATGCCCTCGAGACCGTGTCCGATTTTGACGGGAAAATATTCCGCGACAAAAGAGACGAAAGGTGTGGAATGACTTTGGACACCAAGATGGAACTGCGTATGGGGTCCCCGGCTCCTGCGATCAAAGTGGAGAACTGGCTGCGTGGCGAGCCCCTCACGAACTTTCGGCCCGGCAAGGTCTACCTCGTTGAGTTTTGGGCGACTTGGTGCGGACCATGTGTCGACGCCATGCCCCATTTGATCGAACTGCAGGAGAAATATGAAGGCAGCGGATTTGAGGCGGTCGGAGTTGCCGCCTGCGAACAGGGTCCTACCGCAGACGAGGCGCGGACCAACGTGGATGCCTGGCTGACCGAGAAGTTCCCGAATCTGAATTATCGTATCGGGTTCGATTACATTGGCGAAATGAACAAGCTCTGGATGGATCCCAGCTCTTCGATTGGGATTCCCACCTCGTTCGTGGTCGACCGCGACGGCCACATCGCTTTTATCGGCCACCCGGCGGAACTCGATGACGTTTTGCCGAAAGTCCTTAACGGCAGCTGGCGCAGCAGCTATGAAGCGAAAGCCGCCGATGCAAAGCGCATCGCGCATAACCAACTTGCAGCGCGCGAAATGTCGCTTACCGGGCCGATATACGCCAAACTTGAGCCGGCGATGCAGGCCGAGAATTGGACGGCGGCGCTCTTGGCCATCGAAGAAGGCCTCGCCTTGATGCCAGACTCTTTTGATTTTCGGCAGATTCATGCGGATCTTCTGCTTCACAAGCTGCGCGACATCAAGACCGGCATGCCGGTCATGCGAGAATTGGTCGAGGACGCGATCGACAAAACGTCCGACGCGGTGTCGTGGATGGCCTTGGCCCTCAACCAACTCTTCGATCCCACGATGGACAATTCCCATCTTCCGCGCGCGGAGCGCTTTGCGATGGGCAACGAGCTCTCGGAACAGATACTGGCACTCAATCCCCCGAACGGCGATGGCCCGTTTAAATACCGCCGGTACCTCCCGGTAGCTCAGTATTATTACGAGAGCGGCAACAAAGATCGCGCAATCGAGTTGATCGAGGTGGCACTGAAATCGGTGGACCGGCTGGGGCCAATTCCGGACCACACCAAACAGTACTATCTTACCCCATTGCTCGAAGCACTGGCCAACTACACGGGTGAGCCTGCCTGTCACGCGGATCTTTGTGTGGCTCCGCAAAAGAAGGCACCCGAAACTCAAAACGCAGTCACTTCCTGAGCAAGAATCGCGAAGGGACTGACAATTGGAATTGAACACTGGCCAATCCGCCCATCGAAGCTCTCTTCGCAGCAAGTATGTCGATGCAGCAGGGCGGCGGCTTGCGGCAGGTTGGATTTCAATTGCGTTGACCACCGGTCGGATCGCGGCGCAGACGATGTGCGCCGCGAATTCGCGCCGCAGGTCTCGCACTCGTGGACATGTCGAGGTCGGCCACGGGGCACTCTTGGGGTTGGCCCGCCCAAGCCATTCGTCGGCCACGCAAGCGGACCCGGAGTGGGCATCGCAGGAAAAGGAAATCGTACCTCGAAGACGAAGACTGAAATGACGAACAACGAAATTCCTCCGGTTGGCCCTGCTGTCAACAATGACGAAGAA
>NZ_JAFFIW010000091.1 GCF_018588885.1 Mesorhizobium sp. dw_380 | reverse complement strand
AAGCTGACATTCCGGTTTGGAACGGACTAGGCCGTAGACTCATAAGCGCGCAGCCACAGGCGCAATGAGGCGAGCTGGACCATAGCGAGGAAGTTGGCGGCGAGCTTGTCGTAGCGGGTGGCGATGCGGCGGAAGTGCTTCAGCTTGGAGAAGAAGCGCTCAATCAGATTGCGCTCGCGGTAGAGCCGTTTGCTGAAGCACGGCTTCCAGCGCCGATTGCTTTTAGGCGGGATGTTGGGTGTTGCACCTTGCTCCTCGATCAAGGAGCGGATGCGATCCGCATCGTAGGCCTTGTCGGCCAGCACGATGGTGCGCGGGCTGAGGTGGTTCAGCAGTTGATCTGTGATCTGACTGTCATGCGCCTGTCCGGCTGTCAGGCCGAACCGGATGGGGAGCCCTTGCGCATCGACAACGACGTGGATTTTCGTCGTGAGCCCGCCGCGCGATCGACCGAGACAGTGATCTGGCCCCCCTTTTTTGCCGTCGCGGCCTGCTGGTGGGCGCGAACAGAGGTGCTGTCGATCATCTGGATGTCACCGTCGTGCGCGGCGGCGATGGCATCCATCAGCCGGTCCCACACGCCCGCCTTCCGCCATCGCACGAAGCGGTTGTAGCAGGTGGTTCGTGGGCCGTAGCGCTCGGGTAGGTCGCGCCACGGCGCTCCGGATCGCAGCACCCAGAAGATGCGGTTCAGCACCCGCCGGTCATCCACGCGCGGCACCCCTCGCGGCTTGTTGGGCAACAGCGGCTCGATCACGCCCCATTCGAAGTCGGTCAGGTCATATCGGCTCATGTGAAGCCTGAATCAGATTTCGCAGCAATAAGAAAGCCGCCAGTCGAAAAGACTCCTAGCGGACGCAGTAGTTCACATTGTAAACGCTGTGAATGCCCGGTTCGATCTATGGATTCGTCAAGCAGAAACTGATTTCCCATGGTGTCGATAAGACCCCCGACGGGCTTATTACGATCACGAATCAGCGGGTTTTTCTGGACTTCGTTCGGCTTGAGCGAGCGGTAAGGATTGCTGATTTCAATGCAGTGCAGTCTGCGGTCAAGACAATTGACGAGCGTGTTGCGTCATTGGGAAAGCGGCACCTGATTGTTTTTGCGTACATGTATCTACGCTTTTCTGACGGAACTCCGAAAATGACCCATGCAGATGTTGAGACGGAAGACGGCGGCATATCGAGGTTGGTAGAATATAGACGCGCAGTCACACCAGAGGAGCGGCTTATCGCGGATTGGGGTCGGCTATTGGATGAACGGTTCGGAAAGAGCCTCCTCGGTCTAGTTTACGCTTCAAAACCGTGACCCAACCGGCCACTTTTGAAAGGACCGCTTTTCTATCCCCATAATTCCGCGTTTATGAGTTTACGTCCTAGCCAGAGAGGCGTCAGAAGCACACCTTGAACGTGCCGTGACGGCCGGCGAAATAGACGGCGGCGCGCGCTTCATTGAAGCTGCGGCTGGAGATGGGGGAGAGGGTCATGATTGGCCCACCACTGCCTCGTGTGGGACAATTGGCGGCGCCGCAACCCGCAGCCTCCGGCGCTCGGCATTGCGCTGGTTGAGGGACAACATGCTGCGCGTCGCATCCGACCGGCTGAGGCCAGTCATGGCGCCACCGTCGATCAGCGCCGGAATTCCGCTGAAGACATTACAGACGGTCCAAGTCCGATCCGCTTCGACGCGGCGGCCATATTGACGGTCCGCGAAGTCGCGTCCCGATGCCCCACCCTCATTGTCCCAGACCGCAAGCCCGGCGGCGTTGCGCTGCCGATCAGTTTCGTTGCTATAGGCATTCATGGTGTTGGCTTTTCCTCATTGATCGCTTCCGTGGCGCCGGAATAGAGCGTCGCGCCATTCGCGTCGATGATCGTCATGGCGTCCGGCCGCTGCGGCATGTTCAGGGTTTTTGCCAAAAGCCTGGCGAGCTCGATCGCATGGTCAAGGTTGGCCGCTTGCGCCGTCTCGCGCCCGATCACGGCATGCGCTTCGTCCGAGGTTCGGGTGCGATAGAATTCTATCACGATCTTCATCGTCATCCCTGCCCGTGACGCCACGTCACTTCTTGCCCTTGACGCGCGGGGCCCTGATATTGGCGGCAAGTCTGGCCTGGGCGCCGAATACGCTCTCAGGCTTGGGCGGGGCCTTTTCCTGCTTCGGCTTCCTGATCTCCCGGCTAGAGCGTTTCTGTCCTTTTGACATGTTCGAATATCCTTTCGCTCAGCGTTATGCTGTCACCCGGCGACATGTCGACCGCTTCGAGACTGTCCTGCGTCGCCACCCGTTCATGAAGTTCGATGTCGCTGCGGATGCGGTACTGCGGCGAATCTCCGCTCGGCGGGAGCGTTGCTGTAACGCGGTAGATTTCCGCGTTCTTTGGAAACGTTCCGAAGCCGCTCTTCAGTCGGACAGCCTGTCCGACGGCAAAGAAATGCGTTGCGGCTTCGCAGCGGACCGGGCGTGCGCCGCGTTGCATCAAGGTTGTGGTTCTCATCATTGTCTCTGGTCCAGCTCCAGCGCGGCTTGAAGGGATGCCGGTTCGATTGGCACCATCTGCTGGGTGGCACCGCTCGGGTTTTCACACAGAGCCAGATCGATCAAATCAACGAGCCTTGGATATGGGCCTCAATTGAGGTCAAAACACGGTTGAGCGCAATTTTATTTGAGTTTGTTGAATAACAAATTCGCGTACGGAAATTACTACCCGATGAAAGTTTTCCTCCACTGCGAACGCTTTTTAAACCTCTCGAATTAATTATTTCAATTTTTCTTGGACATTCCATGGGAATTAATTCTGGCACTCCTATCTATCGAGTGCCGACGTGCCTATATAACACCAGCGGCCGCCGATGCCGGCCCCAGAAAGAAGCTCCCATGAAATTCCGGCCACTCCACGACCGCGTCGTCATACGGCGCGCCGAAGGCGATGTCAGATCCAAGGGCGGCATCATCATTCCCGACAATGCCAAGGAAAAGCCGCAAGAAGGTGAAGTCATTGCCGTCGGCCCCGGTGCACGCGACGAAAACGGCGCGCTTGTTCCGCTCGACGTCAAAGCCGGCGACTTG
>NZ_JAFFIW010000090.1 GCF_018588885.1 Mesorhizobium sp. dw_380 | reverse complement strand
TAGAGTTCTCTCTTGCGGCAGGTGATGCACTCCATCACCCTCCGAAGACCGGGCTGCAACCCGATCGGCCCGCGCTCTCCGCCAGAGCTGCAGGCTTCCGCGAGGGGAACGCCATGGCCAAAGGCCGGCAATAACCTATATCGCGAGCATGCCGACTGGATGGCATCCAGCCGCTTCGCGACCGGGAGGATGCCGCAGACGGCATGGAAAATGCGCCCGCGGCGTTGCTTGGCCTTCTGGACGGCAAGAATTTCGGCAAGTTCATCGTGACGTTCGCCGGAGACTGAATGGCATTTAGTAGCACACACGGCTGATAGCTCACTTGGCCCCACCAGGACTGTGCGCGGGCTCGCGTACACTGTTCGGTTCCGCCTCAGTCTTGCTGAACGATTTTCTGTGTCAGCTCTTAGGTCCGCGCCCGTTTTTTATGCGAGACGGCTCCGAGGCGTTTGCTCGCACGGAAAGTCGCTGCTCGCGCAACCGTGCCGTCTTGGCATTTCTCGCCACGCGCTCAGCCTTAACTGCTAGCTTTGATTCGCAATCATTAGGCTCGATCCGTTCTTTGTCTACGCGTCGTTGGGTCAAGAAAGCCTCCTTGACTAAACCGACCGGTGAAATGCAGCTCTTGCTAAAATGTTCCGCACTAGAGCCAGACGCCCCCTGGCCACATGGACATATCGGGTATCCAACTGGCTTGCTGAGCGCGCCGGCCTGGCCGACACAGGTCGGCAGATGGGACTAAGAAATCTCGTTGAAGCCAAGCCTGACGCTCGCGTGTTCTTCGCGGGCCGCTCGAAAGAGGAAATCCGCTACTACCTCCGCAAGACGGTCGAGTTTCAAAAGGAACGCTACCGTCGCCGGCTGGGGGAGTTCATGGATAAGGACGGGCTATCGGGCTTCTATCGCGAGGGCCGATGGTTTTTCCAGAAATACCATGACGACGCGGACGTGATGGCCCTGTGCAACTATGCCGGCCTGAAGGTGATCACGTTCAAAAGCGATCGGTCAATGTGGCAAGTCGAGGCGATGAAAGAACGGGAGTTGAACCCCGAACAAATCGCTTCGGCAATAGGCAGCAGGTGTGCGAAAGGGTATCCTTCGTCGTCCGATGAACGGCGTAGTGCCGGGTAATCCTCAAGATCCTCGTAGGGAGTCAAATTCAGATTGGCCGGCACTTTTTCGAGCCGCTTCCGGCTGGGGGCAGTGACGCTCCAGCGCCGGCCGATTGCCTGAAAAGTGCGATCGTGTCCCAGGGAGTGGTGTAGCTGACGGCTTGGTCGCCGCGCTCTCCGGCATGGGCCGGGCAGATCAGCGCGCCACGGCTGGCAGGCTGATCAGGGGATCATCGCTCATCTGGCTGATCGTTTCCAGCGTCATGTATCTGGCGCGCTGCACGGCCCATTCATCGTTCTGTTCGAGCAGGATCGCGCCGACCAGGCGCACGATCGCATCGTCGTTGGGGAAGATGCCGACGACCTCGGTGCGCCGCTTGATCTCGCCGTTGAGACGCTCGATCGGATTCGTCGAGTGCAGCTTGGCGCGATGTTCCTTCGGGAAGGTCATGTAGGCAAGCACGTCGGGCTCGGCGTCGTCCATGATTGTCGCCAGCTTCGGCACTTTCGGTCGGATCTGGTCGGCGACGGCGCGCCATTGTAGGGATGCGGCCTCGGGCGTCTCCTGGGCGAAGGCGGTGGCGATGAAAGCGGAGACGACGCGGCGCCCGCTCTTGCCGGCATGGGCCAGCACGTTCCTCATGAAGTGGACGCGGCACCTCTGCCATGTCGCCGACAGCACCTTGGTGACGGCCGCCTTGATGCCTTCATGGGCATCGGAGACGACGAGCTTGACGCCGCGCAGGCCGCGGCGGGTCAGCTTGCGCAGGAACTCCGTCCAGATCGGCTCGGCCTCCGAGGTGCCGATCTCCATGCCCAGCACCTCGCGCCGGCCGTCCGCGTTGACGCCGACGGCGATGATGACGGCGACCGAGACGATGCGGCCGCCGCGGCGCACCTTCAGGTAGGTGGCGTCGATCCACAGATAGGGCCAATCGCCCTCGATGGGTCTTTCAAGGAACGCTTTGACCCTGCCGTCGATCTCCTCGCACAGCCGAGAGACCTGGCTCTTCGAAATGCCGCTCATCCCCATAGCCTTGACCAGGTCGTCAACCGAGCGTGTCGAGATGCCTTGCACATAAGCTTCCTGGATGACGGCGGTCAGCGCCTTCTCGGCCATGCGGCGCGGCTCGAGGAAGCCGGGGAAGTAGGAGCCCTTCCTGAGCTTGGGAATGCGCAACTCGACGGTGCCGGCCCGCGTCTCCCAATCGCGCTCGCGATAGCCGTTGCGCTGGGCCGTGCGCAACGGATTCTTCTCGCCATAGGCGGCGCCGGTGGCGGCCCCAACCTCGAGTTCCATCAGCCGCTCGGCGGCAAAGCCAATCATCTCGCGCAAGAGATCGGAATCTGGAGTCTTCTCCACGAGCGCACGCAGGTTCATCATGTCGTCGGTCATCGATGGTTCCTTCGAATCAGGTTGGTGTCAGCAACCCGACCTTACCGGCGAACTGTCGATGACCACCGCAAAGCCGCTCGCTCGCTACAGCGCTATCGAGGGCGCGCTCGCGAACGGCTTCACTACCGCCGAGCTACACCACGTCCCGGGACGCGACCAAAAGTGCCGTTAGTCCGGAACTCAGCCTTGTCGAGCAAGTTCGGCTCTAAAGGAATGCTTCGCCATGCCGGAAGAGAAATCTAAGGGCACGCCAGAGAATCAGTTGGCGGAGTGGCTTGCGAGAGAAACGGGTATAACCGTCGAACAAGCTCGCGAACTGGTCCGGTTGATCGGCCCCTCTATCAACTCGCTTCTGCGAGAGGCGCGGGCCATGAAGCAACAGCGCTGACTAGAAGGCCGCGACGCGCATCCTTCCCTCCCATGCGTTCCGCTAAGCATATATGAGCCAACGTCCTAAGGCGACGGCTAGCTTGAAACGCTCTTTTTGTATGGGCCGCGAATAGCCGGCTTCTCGGCTTCGTTCGCCTCGATCAGCGCAACGATGTCGCCGAATAGCCGCTCATAGATGGTCGGCGCGGTTGCGGGTGAAGGGAGCGTTGCCTGCCCGCGCCGACCACTGCGGCTCTTGGAGGGACTACCGCCACCGTAAGCTAGAGCGCCGCCGGCAAGGCGACAATTCACTGACGCGCCTTTGGTACGAAAACGTACACACATTTGACGTCGCGTAACCTCATCTACCATGTACTTACAAGAATTGACGTTACTCATTGCTTTCTAGGGAGGCTGTGATGGATAGCGTTGCGCCGAACGGCAAGCCCCACCCTTGCGTTGAACTAGTCGAAGCCTGCGGCGAATGGTTCGTCCGCGTGGTTGATGAAGACCAGGAACTGACCTGCTCATTCGATCTGGAATCGTTTGCGATGGCCTTTGCGGAAGACCAGCGGATACGGTTGCATCTCGACAAGTTCACGCGGCTGTAGGCGCTAAAGCGTCGCAGAATGAACT
>NZ_JAFFIW010000089.1 GCF_018588885.1 Mesorhizobium sp. dw_380 | reverse complement strand
CCTGTCTCCGTCGCTATTGCGCCGGGCCCTGCTGCCCTCCCGCCGGGTGCGGGGCTGCCGGCTGCGCGCGGCGGCAGCGCTCGCGGCGGGGGGCGGTGGGGGTGTGGTGTAGCTGGTCGCTGTGTCGCCCCGCCCGGCGGTCCTTGACGGCGCGTGTTACCTCCCCCTCGATTGGGGGGAGGTCCCGAGCGCAGCTCGGGGGTGGGGGTGATCTGGCGCGGCTTCACCCCTCCCCGCAGCTTCACGTCGACCCTCCCCATCGAGGGGAGGGTGAGGTGCTGGTTCAGGCTCCTCGCGCTTCAGAAACTCCGGAACGACCTGCTCGGCCGCCGGTTTCAGCGCATCCAGCGCGTCCCATTTGATCGGCGGGAGGGGCGCGGTCTCGTCGATGCGCTCCTCGACAATTTCTTTCTTGCCGAACGAAAATATCTTCTTGAAAAAACTAGCCATGCTTTGCGTTTCTCAGGCGGCGCGGGCGGCAAGCGGGGCCGCGATCAGCCTGGTACCATCGTGACCTGTGATGTCGGCTTCGACGATCTCGCCCGGCGCGCCGGTGCCGAGTGCGGCAAGCGTGAAACCCTCGGTGCGGCCAAGGCCGTCACGCTCGATCAGGATCGACTGGCGCGTTCCGGCAAGCGAGGACAGGTGCCTGACATAGGCAGCTTCGCCGGCGGCGCGCAGCCGGGCGGCGCGTTGCTTGACCACTTCGCGGCGCACTTGGGGCATGCGCGCGGCGGGCGTGCCTTCGCGCGGGCTGAACGGGAAGACGTGCAGGTGGGTCAGGCCGCATTCAGCGACGATTTTTTCCGAGTTCTCGAACATGTCGTCGGTTTCGGTCGGGAAGCCGGCGATGATGTCGGCGCCGAAGACGATGCCGGGGCGCAATTTGCGCACATCCTCGCAGAAGCGGATCGACTGATCGCGCAGATGCCGGCGTTTCATGCGCTTCAGGATCATGTCATCGCCCGATTGCAGGGACAGATGCAGATGCGGCATCAGCCTGGGTTCGGTCGCTATGGCGTCGAGCAAATCGTCGTCGGCCTCGATCGAATCGATCGAGGAGAGGCGCAGCCGCTTCACGTCGGGCACCTGCCTGAGGATCGTCTTCACCAGTCGCCCAAGTTTTGGCGCGCCCGGCAGGTCGGCGCCGAACGAAGTCATGTCGACGCCGGTCAGCACGATCTCGGCGTAGCCGTTGCCGGCCAGCCGCTTGACCTGCTCGACCACGGCGCCCATCGGCACCGAGCGCGAATTGCCGCGGCCATAGGGAATGATACAGAAGGTGCAGCGATGGTCGCAGCCATTTTGCACCTGGACGAAGGCGCGTGCCCGGCCTTCGATGGCGTCGACCATGTGGCCAGCGGTCTCGCGCACCGAAAAGATGTCGTTGACGCGGGCCTTCTCGGTGTCGTTGACGCCGAAGTCCGGCAGCGCACGATAGGAATGCGCCTTCAGCTTCTCCTCATTGCCAAGCACGAGATCGACCTCGTCCATGGCGACGAATTTTTCAGGCTCGGTCTGCGCGGCGCAGCCGGTGACGATGATGCGCGCCTGCGGGTTGTCGCGGCGCGCCTTGCGGATCGCCTGCTTGGCCTGGCGCACGGCCTCGCCGGTGACGGCGCAGGTGTTGAAGATCACGGCGCCGCCGTCCAGCGCACCGAGACCGGCACTTTCGGCCTCGCGCCGCATCACTTCGGATTCATAGGTGTTCAGCCGGCAGCCGAACGTCACGACGTCGATACCCCTGGAGACGGGGCTCTTGGAGAGAGCCGACATCAGGCCGCGCTTTCGGTGTCGCGGGCCCGGGCGCCGGTCGACGGATCGAAGCTGCCGGAAAATTCCCATTCGGCGGCACCGGTGAGAATGACATGGTCATCGTCGCGCCATTCGACCTGCAGCGTGCCGCCGCCGGGTGTCAGCAGGCTGACGCTGCGCCCGGTCCGCCTGGTACGGGCTGCGGCCACCACCGCGGCGCAAGACGCCGAGCCGCAAGCCTTGGTCAGGCCGGCGCCGCGTTCCCAGGTGCGGATGATCATGGTTTCGGGTGAAGTCACCTCAGCGATGGTGATGTTGGCGCGCTCGGGGAAGATCGGGTGGTTTTCCAAGAGCGGCCCGAACCGGTCGAGCTCGTAGGACCAGACGTCGCGGTCGACCCAGAAGATGGCGTGCGGGTTGCCCATCGAGACGACGGAGGGCGAATGCAGCACCGGCGCATCGATCGGGCCGATCTGCAATTCGATCATGCGGGTGTCGCGGAACTCTTCGGCGAGCGGAATGTCCTGCCAGCCGAAACGCGGCGTGCCCATATCGACCGAGATCAAGCCGTCGGCATGTTCCCTGGCATTGAGGATGCCGGCGCGGGTCTCGAAGGTGAAGGTCTTCTGGCCGGTCTCGGCGGCAAGCGCCTGCACGACGCAGCGCATGCCGTTGCCGCAGGCCTGCGCACTGGTGCCGTCGGAATTCAGGATGTCGATATAGTAGGCAGTGCCCGGCGTCTTCGCATCATGGATCGCCATGATCTGGTCGAAGCGGGTCGCGGCATCGGCGTTCAGCGCAAGGGCTGCAGCTGCCGTCACTTGATCGGCACGGCCGCGCATGTCGGCAACGATGATCTCGTTGCCGATGCCGTTCATCTTGGCGAAAGGGGCCGTGCTTGCCATTGCTCCGCGAAATTCCGTGTCCGTTCGGCGCTATATGGCGGAAACGGGCGGGAATTACCAGTGCGCAGCCGCTTTACGTCACCGCGAAGACGCCAAACAAGACCAGCAGGAAAATGATCAGCACGATGCCGATGAGGATGCGCGCCCCCGTGGCTGCGGCCCCGGCAAGCGCCGGCATGCCGAGAAGGCTCGCCGCAGCGGCGATGATCAGGAGAATGATGATCCATCTGAGCATGGTGATGCCTCGCGGGCCACGGATTGAAACTGAATGAAAACGCGGCTGGCGCGCTTGGGTTCCGGCCTGCACTCAAGGCACGTCCCAGACCTCGCCTGGCCGCAAGGCGCGAAAGCGCTCGCTAGGCACGCCCTCGGCATCAAGCGCCTCGGCCAGCTTCAGCGTCGGCTCGTCGATCGGCTCGTCGGTGAGCTGAAAGGTGCCCCAGTGGCAGCCGGCCGCATGGGCTGCGTTGCACAGCTTCATGCCTTGCACGGCTTCCTCCGGATTCTGGTGCTGCGGAGCCATGAACCAGCGCGGCTCGTAGGCGCCGATCGGCAGGATGGCGAAGCGGAAGCCGCCATGCTTCTCAGCCAGCAGCCGGTAATTGATGCCGTCGTGGAAGCCGGTGTCGCCGGCGAAATAGATTCTTCCGCCCGGCGTTTCGATGACGAAGCCGGCCCACAGCGCCATGCGGCGGTCGCGGGCGGCGCGCGCCGACCAGTGATGCGCCGGCTCGATGTGGATGAAAACGCCGGTGCCTATTTCGACCCTGTCGCCCCAGTCATGCGCCGACAGCCGCATGCTGGGAACCGCCGCGCGGATAAGCACATCATTGCCGAGCGGAGTGACCACCAGCGGGTCATGGCCGGCCTTCAACTGCCTGAGCGCGGCGAGATCGAGATGGTCATAATGGTTGTGGCTGACCAGCACGAGGTCGATGGGCGGCAGATCGGCAAAGGCGATGCCCGGCGGGTTGACGCGCTTCGGTCCGGCGAAGGAAAACGGCGATGCGCGTTGCGACCAGACCGGATCGGTGAGGATGTTCAGCCCGGCGGTCTGGACCAGCAGCGTGGAGTGGCCGACCATGGTCACCGTAAGATCGGCGCCTTCGATCTTCGTCGCCGGCTTTGCCTGCGGAAAAGGACTCGGGTCGGCGGCGGGCCATTTCGCACGCTGGCCGTTGAACTGCCATTTCAACACGTCAGCGAAACGGCCGGGCAGCTGGCCGCCGGGATTGAAGAAGAGGGTGCCATCGAAATGGTTGCTGGGCGGGCCGCTGTAATAGCGGTTGGCGGCTTTCTTTCCTGCGGCCAAGATCGGCGCTCCAGCGGTTTCGGCTCCTAGACATAGGCTCTGCGCCGATTGGTGCAAGCATTTGCCGGCTGATTGCCTTAGGGGAATGCCGCGTGGCTGGACCACTGGCCGTGGGCGGCAGGCGAATGCGGCCATGCCGACTGCGATAAATTTGCAACAATTTTTGCCGCAAACCCTATTTTAACCATATCGGGTTGAAATTTCGCCACCTTCTCCGTCTTGGTGGAGGTGAAATTGCGCGGACGGCGTCCCCCCAGCCGGATCCGACGGAGGTTGGAATGAATTTTTCGAAAAGTGGCCTGGTGGCCGTATCGCTGGCTGCGCTCGTTGCGAGCGGCTGCTCGACCTCACGCTTCTCGTCCATGGACGACCAGCAGCCGGCGCCGCTGCAGCCGGCTCCGGCCGGCCAGGTGACCTCCAACCAGCTGCCGCCGCCGGCCTCGCCCGGCGCCACCGACCCGTCGCAGTTCCCGACCGCGCCGGCAAACTCGCAGGTCGCGTCCCTGCCGCGGTACGGAGCCGCGTCCGCCGGCCGCGCGGACCTAAGTGCGTCAGGGTTCGCCGGTGTCTGGAAGGCACGCGTTTCCGGCAGCAGCTGTAAAACCGAGACGCTGCAGCACAAGTTGGTTGCTGGGGCCCCGGCAGTGCGTCGCACCCCCCGGCGCCGGCCAGCCGCCACGAACCGGCGGCGACCC
>NZ_JAFFIW010000009.1 GCF_018588885.1 Mesorhizobium sp. dw_380 | reverse complement strand
CAAAGGCGGCGGTGCTGACGGCGAGGCCGGCGGCTAGCGTCAGGCCGCCCGTCGATATCAGGTTGAAAAAGCTCATATAGGGGTACCGGTGGTTCGCGCCCGGGTGATTCCGTCTATCGCCAAGGCTAGTCGCCGTTTTCTGATCAGCAAGCAGCTAAACACCAATTGTGGCGATAAAGGACCGTCCTGCACTTTGCGCCGTTACATCCAAGGCCGTTACGAACCGGGCGTCCAGGCATCGTAGTCGCCCGTGACCTGCGGCCGATGCTGATTGCCCAGCACCGAGCCTTTCGGGCGATAGGCTGCCGGCGTGCCGGTGAGATTGGGCTGGTGCGGCTTCTGCCAGTCGCGCGGCTTGTAGTCCTCGCTAGGCGGCGCGACATCGACGCGGTGATGGATCCAGCCGTGCCAGCCGGGTGGAATGTCCGAGGCTTCCGAATAATTGCGGTAGATGACCCAGCGGCGCGTGCGGCCTTCCGAATCGATGCCGCCTTCGTAATAGACATTGCCGGCCTCGTCCTGGCCGACCTGCTTGCCGTATCGCCAGGTGTGCAGGCGCGTTCCCAGCGTCTGGCTGTTCCACCAGGTGAAAAACTGCGTCAGGAAAGTCTTCATCTCGAAACCCTCGCGCCGACGGCGCCTGTTTCCTGCTTATGGCGTCAGGCTTTCGGGAAGGCAAGAGTTTTGCCGGGGGAGCGCGCAAATGGCGCGCAGGGAACCGACACAAGCCTGCGACTCTTGCAGGCGGCAGGATGCGCGCTTGCCAAGCCTTCCCGCTCTTTCTAAAGCTCAGCGCGCCCGTGCGGGTATCCAACCCGGCCACAGGCCGAAGGAGGTGACGATTGGCCACGAAATTGCCGACCACCGACATTCGCATCGGCGCGGAGCTGATTCGCCGCCGCAAGGGCGGCACGCCATTGGTCTGCCTCACCGCCTACACCTATCCCATCGCTCGCCTGCTCGATCCCCATGTCGACCTGCTTCTGGTCGGCGACAGCGTCGCCATGGTCCTGCATGGCCATCAAACAACGCTTGGGGCCTCGATCGAGATGATGATCGCGCATGGGCAAGCCGTGATGCGCGGCTCGGCCAGGGCCTGCGTCGTCGTCGACATGCCAGCCGGCAGCTATGAGGATTCGGCGGCACATGCCGTTGCCTCGGCGCGGCGCATCGTCGGCGAGACCGGCTGCCAGGCGGTGAAGCTCGAAGGCGGCGTCGGCATGGCCGGACAGATCGCGGCAATCGTGGCCGCCGGCATTCCTGTCATGGGCCATATCGGCCTGTTGCCGCAATCGGTGGAGAAGGATGGCGGCTACAAGATCAAGGGCCGCACGGACGCGAATGTCGCGGCGCTGGTGGCCGATGCGCTCGCCGTTGAAGAGGCCGGCGCATTCTCGGTGGTCATCGAAGGCACCATCGAGGCGGTCGCCGCCGACATTACCCGCCGCATTGCCATACCAACCATCGGCATCGGCGCCAGCGGTGACTGCGATGGCCAGATCCTGGTCATCGACGACATGGTTGGACTGACCGTCGACCGTGTGCCGAAATTCGTCAAGGAATACGCCGATCTGCGCGGCGTGATCGCGCATGCCGCCGAGCGCTACGCATCGGAGGTACGAAGCCGGACATTCCCCGGCCCTTCGCATGTCTTTTCGGGTTCAAAAGTCTTTTCGGACACAGACGGCGGGGATGAACCATGAGCCGGCCTGACGTCGTCGATAGCGTCGCCGCCCTTCGCGCGCGGGTCCGAGACTGGCGGCGCGACGGCCTGCGTGTCGCCATGGTGCCAACCATGGGCGCGCTGCATGAAGGGCATCTCTCCCTGATCAGGATCGCACGGGAGAAAGCCGAGCGCTGCGTGGTGTCGATCTTCGTCAACCCGACGCAGTTCGCGCCGAGCGAGGATCTCGACAAGTACCCGCGCCAGCTCGCCCGCGACATTGATATGCTGGCGACTGTGAAAGCCGATCTTGCCTTCACGCCGACGGTTGGCGCGATGTATCCTGCCGGCTTTGCCACCAGGATCTCGGTCGGCGGTCCGTCCGCCGGGCTCGAATCGGATTTCCGCCCTACCTTTTTCGACGGCGTCGCCACGGTGGTAGCCAAGCTTTTTCTTCAGGCAACGCCTGACCATGCGGTCTTTGGCGAGAAGGATTACCAGCAGCTTTGCGTAGTCAGGCAGCTCTGCCGCGACCTCGACCTGCCCGTCGAGATCATCGGCGCCCCGACCATACGCGACGCGCATGGCCTCGCCATGTCGTCACGCAACGCCTATCTCGACGAGGCCGAACTCGCTGTCGCTCGCCAGCTCAACGTGATTCTGCGCAAGGCAGCAGCGGCGCTGGCGGCAGGCGCCAGCCAGGAAGACGCGATCACCGAAGCCAGCCGCACCCTGATCGCCGCCGGGTTCCAGAAGGTCGACTATGTCGAGGCCCGCGAAAGCCTGACGCTGGCGCCGTGGCGCCATGACCGCGCCGGCCGCGTTCTCGCGGCGGCCTGGCTTGGCAAGACGCGACTGATCGACAATGTGGACGTTCCCACTGCCTAAAGCGCGTCGCGCCCATGCGACGAGCTTTAGTTCTTTGTTTATGCATGTCGTTGTCCCAAAACCGAGTTCACTTTTGGGCGACATGCATTAGGGTGCCGCGCTAGCCCTGTCCTTTCCGCACGCCGACGAACAGTTGCCCCACGGCGATGCCGAGGATCCCGGCTGCTGCCTTCACAAGCGCATCGGCAAGGTGCGCGTGACGGCCCGGATCAATGATCTGGAGCAGTTCCAGCATGCCGGCGGTCACAACCACAAAGATCACTGCTTGATAGAGACGGTTGGGAAAACCGAGTGCGAGGGCGAGGCCTAACATCACATAAGCCAAGGCGCGTTCGATATTCGCCTCGGCTATGTGTGGCCGCATTTGGATCGGCGACAAAGTTGCGAAGATGATGATGGCGAGAAGCGCCAGCGCTGTGATGCGGGACAGTTTGGTCATGCCTTTGCATATCTGTCGTGAGCCGGCGCAGCAAACGCGAAGAATGACGCGTGGCGGAAAATGGACCGATCGGCCACGCTCCTCTTCCTTCGTGCCCTGCTGGACCTACTCCTCCGTCGGCATATGCAGATACATCGACTGGATGCCGACCCGGCCCGGGCCGGTGAAGCGGTTGACGATGAAATTCACGTTGGCGCCGAAAAAGCCGCTCGACAGGCGGTCGATCTTCGTTTCCATCCTGACCGAGGCGTCCTTGAACAACCAGCCGCCCGGCTCGATGTCGATGGTCTCGCCTGATGCAAGCGTCTTTTCGAAGACGTTGCCGTAGCCATGCAGCCAGACGATGCCGTCACCGGCATCGCCGCGAAAACGGTCGATGAAGAAGCCACTCTGGCCAAACAGCATCGTCGCCAGGCCCCGTACCCGCTCGAATGTGTAGTCGACATTGCCGGTGGCGGCGAGAAACTGGTGTTCGCGCACCTGGATCTCCTCGCCGCGCCGCAGGTGGATCGGCACGATATGGCCAGGCCCGTCGCGGCTGAAGGCGATGATGCCCGCTCCCGACGCTTCGGTGACGAAGATCTGCATGCCGGCCATCATGCGCTTCAGCGCGCCCTTCAGCGATTTCAGGCCGATGGTTATGGTGGAGTTCTTCCACAAAAGGATGTGGTGTTCGAAATAGACAGGCATCCGCGTCACATCGACGGAAAGCACAGGCACAAGTTCGCCCGCTATGTGATAGGTGACGCCACCGAAAGTTTCGTCCGACACCTGTGTCGGCATCAGTTCCGGCAAGCTTGGCATTGATCCCCCCAGCGCGAGCCTTTGCGTGCCGGTTCATTCCGGCTTCCGCGTGGTCAGCTGCGGCAGCTTTGGTGCCAGACCCGAAGGGCGTCAAACGAAAACAGCCGCTCCACGACGCGGCTCGCGCGAAGGTGATCCAGTCAGATGCGCGAGGGGGATCAGCCGGCGAGCGGCCGATGATAGACGAGCGTCGTCTCTCCAGCGGCACCTGTGTGCTCGCCGGCATCGCCGGAGCGAACGAAGCCGTTTGCCTCGAAAAAGGCGATGGCGTGCGTGTTCCGCCCTTCGACCTCCAGACGGATGGCGCGGGCTTCGGGGAAACTCTCGATGATCTCATCGAGCAGCATGCCGCCGATGCCCCTGCCCTGCAGGCCTGGAAGCACGTAGAGCTGTTTCAGGACAACCAGTTCGCCGCCGTCGATGCCTTCGGCGAAAGCCACGCCGCTAATGCGCTTGCCGTCATCGGCGACGAGAAACTCACTGTTCGGTCGCGTCATTTTCGTTTTCAGTGAAGCAGTCGAGTGCCATTCATCGGTGATCTTGGTGACCCGCTCGGCACCATAGATGGCGTCGTAGGTCGCGTGCCAAGTCTCGACCAGCAAAGCCCGTATAGCGGCGAGGTCGCGATCCCCGGCAGTGCGAACGAACATGCTCCCTACTCGATACCCAGCTTGGCCTTGACTAGGTCGTTGACCGCCTGCGGATTGGCCTTGCCGCCTGTCGCCTTCATCACCTGGCCGACGAACCAGCCGGCCATGGTCGGCTTGGCACGCGCCTGTTCGACCTTGTCCGGATTGGCCGCGATCACCTCGTCGACGGCCTTCTCGATGGCGCCGGTATCGGTGACCTGTTTCATGCCGCGGCTTTCGACCAGCTGCCGCGGATCGCCGCCTTCGTTCCAGACGATCTCGAACAGGTCCTTGGCGATCTTGCCGGAGATGGTGCCGTCCTTGATCAGGTCGATGATCGCGCCGAGCTGGTCAGGAGAAACCGGAGCGCTTTCAATGTCCTTGCCGGCCTTGTTCAATTGTCCGAGCAGATCGTTGATGACCCAGTTGGCGGCGAGCTTGCCGTCGCGGCCGGCAGCCACCTTCTCGAAATAGTCGGCGATGGGCTTTTCCGAGACCAGGATCGAGGCATCGTAGGTCGACAGGCCAAGCGATGCGATCAGTCGCGCCTTCTTGTCATCGGGCAGTTCCGTCAATTCCTTCGCCAGTGCATCGACATAGGCCTGGTCGAATTCCAGCGGCAAGAGGTCGGGATCGGGGAAATAGCGGTAGTCGTGCGCCTCTTCCTTGGTACGCATCGAGCGCGTCTCGCCCTTGACGGCGTCGAACAGCCGCGTTTCCTGGTCGATCTTGCCACCATCCTCGATAATGGCGATCTGCCGGCGCGCCTCGTAGTCGATGGCCTGGCCGATGAAGCGGATCGAGTTGACGTTCTTGATCTCGCAGCGCGTGCCGAATTCCCCACCGGGCTTGCGCACGGAGACGTTGACGTCGGCGCGCATCGAGCCCTCGTCCATATTGCCGTCGCACGTGCCGAGATAGCGCACGATGGTGCGCAGCTTGGTGACATAGGCCTTGGCTTCGTCGGCGGAACGCATGTCGGGCTTGGAGACGATTTCCATCAACGCAACGCCGGAGCGGTTGAGATCGACATAGGACATTGTCGCGTGCTGGTCGTGCATCGACTTGCCGGCGTCCTGTTCCAGATGCAGGCGCTCGATGCCGACCTCGATGTCCTCGAACTCGCCCTGGCGGTCGGGGCCGACCGAGACGATCACCGTGCCCTCGCCGACGATCGGCTGCTTGAACTGCGAGATCTGGTAGCCCTGCGGCAGGTCGGGATAGAAATAGTTCTTCCGGTCAAAGACGGATTTGTGGTTGATCTGCGCCTTCAGGCCAAGGCCGGTGCGGATCGCCTGCTTGACGCATTCCTCGTTGATGACCGGCAGCATGCCGGGCATTGCCGCGTCGACCAGGCTGACATTGTTGTTGGGGGCCGCGCCGAAAGCGGTCGAGGCGCCGGAAAACAGTTTTGCTTCCGAAGTGACCTGCGCGTGAACCTCAAGGCCTATGATGACTTCCCAATCGCCGGTGGCGCCCGGGATCAGGCGTTTTGCGTCGGGCGTGCGGGTGTCGATGATGCTCATTGTTAGCCTGCGCTTCTGGTTCGCGAAGATTGCGATTTTCGCGAATTTGGGTGTTGGCCTTCGCTAGTGCAAACCGCCAGAAGAGACAAGCGTAAAGCCGCGGACCGGCGTTTTCAGCCGCTCGAGCGTCGGGCAGCGGTCCCTTCCGCATCACAAGGCACAGGCTCGAACTCGTCCGCTTTGAACCGGCCAACAGGTAGTGCTGCCGGCCGATATTTCGGCCGGCGGTTCACTTCACCACTCAGGCTGTGGCGATATAGGCGCGGATCTCCTCGGCTTCGCGCTCGACATCCTCGATGCGGCGCTTGACCACGTCGCCGATGGACACGATGCCATCGAGCAGGCCGTCCTTTTCCACCGGCAGGTGGCGGAAGCGGCCCTTGGTCATGATCTCCATCACCTCGTTGACGGTGTGGTTCTCATTGCAGATCTTCACCTTCGGCGTCATCGCCGAACGCACCGCGATGTCGAGCGCGGCGGCACCTTCCCTGGCGATCACTCGCACGATGTCGCGCTCCGACAGGATGCCGACGATCTTGCGATCACCATTGGTGATGACCAGTGCGCCGATCTTGTGTTCTGTAAGGATACGAATGGCTTCGCTGAGCTTTTCGTTCGGCCCGAGCGTCAGCACGTCATGGCCTTTTTGCTCGAGAATGGCCTTAACCGTCATGGCGTCCTCCTCTACTTTGCCAACCGGTTCTGCCCTGACCGGCTTTCACATAAGAGTGAACATCGTGCGCCGTGATCGGTTGCATTTCAAGTGCGACGGTCGGTGGCCTCCCATTCGAGCGGCTGCCATCGCCGATCGAACCAGCGCAGGCCAAAAAAGCCGGCGATGAAGCCGCCAATATGGGCCTCCCAGGCAATCTGGCCATCTATTCCCGGCGCAAAGCCGAGCAGGCCGGTGGCGAGGTTGATGATCATCCACATGGCGAGGAAGATCACGACACCGCGCGAGCGCAACACGATTGAGATCGGCAGCACCGGGCCGGCAAAGGCCGCCTTGCCGGCCGAGCGGTCGGTGTGAAAGCCGAAACGCGCCGCGGCACCCATCATGCCTGATATGGCGCCGGAGGCGCCTACCAGCGGCGCCTCGCCGTAGGGGTGCATGGCCCAGAACAGCGCTACGGAAGCCAGTCCGGTGATGGCGAAGAACAATGCGAACCAGAGCCCGCCAAGGCGATTGGCCAGTGGCGAGCCAAAGGCGGCGAGCCACACCATATTGATGGCAATATGGGCAAAACCGCCATGCATGAACGCATAGGTGAATGGTCTCGTGAACAGGAACCAGTCGAAGCCGTATTGCCCGGTGTAGAGGACGGGGATGAAGGCCCCGTCGTAGAGCAGCGTCATTTGCTGCGCGTCGTTCAGCACATATTGCTGCAGCAGGAAGACGACCCCGCAAATGCCGATCACTCCCAGGACGATCGGCGGCAGATTGAACACCGGCTCTCGCGTCGGCGGCTCCGGCGTCGGTTCGGTGTGTTCGGCTTCCGAAGGGCTTACCGGTTCACTCATACGCATCTCGTCCAAGGCTTCGATGCGCGAGCTTTAGAGCAAGGATGCTCGACTTGGAACAATTCTGTTTCTCGAAATAGCCGACGCCTGCGCAGCGTCGCCTTGATTTGCTACGACCCGAAAGGAAACGAACCGGAAATGCTCCGGGACCTGAAAAACTCGCAACGAGAGTTCTCGGAAGCTGCGGATCCCCTCCCTAGAATGCGGCCGATTTCAACGGGGACAACACATGATCAAGCATCTTCTTTCGCTGGCCGCCGCGGCCGGCATCACGGCTCTCGCCACCGCGGCTTCAGCGCAAGGTCTTGCCGGAGCGCCAGCTCCCTTCGACAAAGGCGGCGTCAAGATCGCCGTCGTCAGCTTCCTCGGCTCCGGTGACTGGCTCCAGGCTTTCGAAGCCGGCGTGAAGCGCCAGGCCGACGCGCTCGGCATCGAGGCCAACATTTCGCAGGCGCGCAACGACATCAACACCGAGCGCCAGCTGATCCAGCAGGCGATCAATCTGGGCGTGCAAGGCATCATCATCAACAACGGCCAGCCGGAAGCCATCAAGGACGTCGCGCAGGCGGCGCTTGACGCCGGTATCCCCGTGGTCGCCTACGACACCAATCTCGACAACCCCAAGATCCCGCAGGTCGAGCAGTCCGACGCCGACATGGCGCGCCTGGTGATCGGCCAGGCTGTTAAGGAGCAGGGCGAGAAATTCGACGGTGGCGTCGTCTATGTCGCCGGCTTCGCGCCGCTCGACCGCCGCTATGCGGTCTGGAAGGATTTCGCCAAGAGGTATCCCGGCATCAAGGAAGTCGCCACCTGGGGGGTGGTCAACGACACCGTCGCCGCTTCGGTCGCCGACCAGACCAAGGCCGTCCTCACCGCCAACCCAACACTTTCGGTTGTCTTCGCCCCGTGGGATGAATTCGCCCGTGGCGTGAAGCTCGCAATCGACGAGCTTGGTGTCGCCGACAAGGTCAAGATCTACGGAGTCGACATCTCGACCTCGGACATCCAGGCCATCCTCGAGCCTAACAGCCCGTGGGTGGCGACCGCGGCGACCAACCCGGCCGTGGTCGGCGAGGCTTCGGTGCGTGCGCTCGCCCAGCTGATCGCCGGCCAGGATCCAGGCCACTCGGTGCTGATCAAGCCGACACTGGTCACCAGGAAGGACCTCGTCGACAACAACATCAAGACGATCGAGGATCTGCAGGCGAAGTTCCCCGCCTTCAAGGACAGCGACGCGGCCAAGGCGCCCTGGATTCCCGCGACGAACTGAACCGCCGACCACTCATTGCAATTGCAACAAGCCGGCCAGCCAACGCCTTGCATTGAAAAATGCGACCAGCCTCTCAAAATCCCGTCGCCCGGTCGCCCCGGACGACGGGACAAAAAGCTTTCGAAAGACAGTGATGAGTTCTCTTCCCGCTCCAGACTACGCCCGCAACATGCGACTCATCGGCCATTCAGACCAGGGCGGACGGCCGGACGGGCTGCAGGTCATGGTGCACCGAGGATTCGCCTATGTCGCGCATCCCTGGTCACAGGGGTTTTCCATCATCGATATACGCGATCCCAGAAACCCCGGCGCGACGATATTCGTGCCTGCGCCGGCAAACACCTGGACGATCCATCTGCAAACGCATGAGGATTTGCTGCTGGTCGTTCATGCGCGCGATCTCTTCGCCGAAGCCGCCTTCGCGTTCGACGAGAAGGTCTACTACACCCGGTCGATCGGCGAGACGATCGGCACCGCCTCGGGCGGCGGGAGAAACTGGTCGGCCGGCATGGCCATCTACGACATCTCGAAGCCCACGCAGCCGCGCCAGATCGGCTTTTTCCCGGTCGACGGCGTCGGTATCCATCGCATCTGGTACGTCGGCGGACGCTATGCCTATGTTTCGGCGTTGCTCGACGGCTACAGCGACTACATCTTCCTGACCGTCGATCTCCAGGATCCGGCACGGCCCGTCGAAGCGGGACGCTGGTGGATACCGGGCATGCATCTCGCCGGCGGCGAGACGCCGGACTGGCCCGACGGCCGCCGCTATGCGCTGCATCACGCGCTGGTCGAGGCAGACACAGCCTATGCCTGCTGGCGCGATGGCGGCCTGACCATCCTTGATATCGCCGACCGCAGCCAGCCGAAGCTGATCACGCACCGGAACTGGTCTCCGCCTCATGGCGGCGGGACGCATTCGCCGCTGCCGCTGCCGAAACGCGATCTGCTGATCGTCGCCGACGAGGCCGTGCTCGATCATGAGGAAGACGGGCGCAAACGCACCTGGATCTTCGATGTCCGCGATCCGACGAACCCCATTTCGATCTCGACGCTGCCGACGCCAGACGAGGCGGACTACACTGCCAAGGGTGGGCATTTCGGCCCGCATAATCTGCATGAGAACCGGCCGGGCAGCTTCGTTTCCGACACGCTGATCTTCGCCACCTACCAGAATGCCGGCGTGCGCGTGTTCGACATTTCCGATCCCTACCAGCCGAAGGAGACCGGGGCGCTGGTGCCGCCAGCACCAAGGCGCATGGTCGACAAGCGCCCGAACCGTCCGCAAGTGATCCAGTCGACCGATGTGTTCGTCGATGCCAATGGCATCGTCTATTCGCCGGACTACAATGCCGGACTGGCGATCATGGAATATAACGGGTGACAGAAGCGGCATACCGTCCCCCGCACATCATCATCAGCAGCCAAAGCCCGATCACATTGCCCCCAGCAACCCCAGCCATCGCCGTCTCAGTTAACGGGATCGAGAAATCCTTCGGGCCGACACGCGCGCTCGCCGGCGCCGATCTTGCCGTCGCGCCCGGTGAGGTCGTGGCGCTGATGGGCGCCAACGGCGCCGGCAAATCGACACTGGTGAAGATCCTTTCAGGCTCGTACACACCCGACGCAGGCACGATCACGCTGGGCGGCAACACGGTGACCTTCGCTTCGCCCAGCGCCGCCAAGGCCGCCGGCATCGCAACGGTGCATCAGGCGACCGACCAGGCCGGCGCTGCCGGATTGACCGTTGCCGAAAACCTCCTGCTTGACGAGCTTTGCGGCCGGAGCGGACGCTTTCTCGTCTCAGCGGCATCGATCCGCCGGCGGGCGCGTGCCGTCGCGGCGCTGATCGACCTCGATCTGCCGCTCGATCGCGACTTCGTCGATCTGCGCCCGGCGGAACGCCAGTTGATCGCCATCGCACGCGCCGTCGCGGCCAAGGCCTCCGTGCTCATCCTCGACGAACCGACGTCGAGCCTGTCGACCACGGAAGCCGACCGGCTGTTCGCCATCATCCGCCGGCTGCGCGCCAGCGGCATGGCAATCCTCTATATCTCGCACCGGCTTGGCGACCTTGCCGCAATCGCCGACAGTGCCGTCGTCATGCGCGGCGGCCGCATCGTCGGTGCCTTTGCCAGGCCGATTGATTTCCCAGCCGCCGTCGCCGCCATGATCGGCCGGACACTGGAAGCCGCCACACATGACGGCAAGACATCAACCACGCCGGTCATCGCCTCAATCAAGGGCGCGCGGCTGGTTCCCGGAGCGGAGCCTTTCGATCTCGACCTCCGATCCGGCGAGGTCGTCGCCATCACCGGCACGCTCGGATCGGGCAAGAGCCGGCTGCTGCGCGCGCTTTTCGGGCTCGAAACGCTGGCGCAAGGCGGCTTCGTGCTCGATGGAAAGCCGTGGCTCTCGAGCGGGCCGGCACAGTCGATCGAAAGCGGTGTCTTCATGGTCGCCGAGGACCGCTGGCAATCCTCATTGCTGCCGCCTGAAGTTCCCGGCGCCTCGATCGCCGGCACGATTGCCCTGCCGCATCTGAGGCGCTGGTTTCCAAGTGGCCTGCTGCGGGCCGCACGCGAGCGCCGGACTGCGTCCGATGCGATCTCGCGGCTCGGCATCAAGGCGCGCGGACCCGACGACACGCTCGACGAGCTGTCCGGCGGCAACCAACAAAAGGTCGTGCTGGCCCGATGGCAGGCCGCACCTTGCCGGCTGCTGCTGCTCGACGAGCCGTTCCAGGGCGTCGACGTCGGCGCGCGCGCCGATCTGATCACCGCTATCCGTAACAGCCAAAGCGGTTCCGCCACGCTGATCGCGACCAGCGACACCGAAGAGGCGCTGGAGGTTGCCGACCGCATCCTCGTCATGCGCAACCATTCGCTTCATGAGGCCGGAGACGGCCATGGCTCGCTGACCGACCAGATCGGCAAGGTCGAGAGCGACAAGGCCGGAGACCCCCGATGACCTATCCGACGACGACACAGCCGTCCGCCTCGAGCACATCGCTTTTCCGCGAAACGCGCCGCTACGCCCTCTTCGTACTGCTGGCGCTGATGGTGGTCGGATTCTGGTACGCGCAACCTGCCTTCATCCGCTCGGCCAATCTGTTCTCGATCCTGCAGGCGGTTTCGGTGGTGGCGATCCTCGGCGTCGGGGTATCTATCACCATGGCCGCGGACGGTTTCGATCTCTCGGTCGGCAGCATCGCCGCTTCGTCGGTGATGGCGGCAAGCTATGCCATGGTCGTGTGGCAGCTGGACGCGGCTCAGACCATGGTGCTGGTCTTGCTGATGGGTGCCTTCATCGGCCTCGTCAACGGGCTGCTGATTGTCCGTGTCGGCGTGCCCGATCTTCTCGCCACGCTGGCGACCATGTTCCTGCTCGCCGGCCTGCAGCTGATCCCGACCGGTGGCCGCTCGATCACGGCTGGCATGGTGCTTCCCGACGGCTCGTCGGTTCCCGGTGCCTACGATCCAGCTTTCCTGATCCTCGGCCGGTCACGGCTCTTCGATACGATTCCGCTGTCTGTCGTGGTCATGGCTATCGTCGCCGTGCTGGCCTGGTTCCTGATGGAACGCACGCGCTGGGGCCGCGTCTTCTACGCGATCGGCGGCAATGAAACGGCCGCGCATCTTGCCGGCGCGCCGACTAAGAGATACCGGCTCTGGGCCTATATCCTGTCAGGCACGCTTGCTTCGCTGGGAGGGCTGATCGTGGCCTCACGTGTCGGCCGTGGCGACGTTTCGGCGGGCAATTCGCTGCTGCTCGATGCCGTGGCGGCCTCGCTGATCGGCTATGCCGTGCTCGACAAGCGTCGCCCGCATGTGATCGGCACCGTGGTCGGCGCGATCTTCGTCGGCGTGCTCCTCAACGGCCTTACCATGCTGAACGCGCCCTATTACACGCAGGATTTCGTCAAGGGCGTCGTGCTGGTTGGTGCGCTGGCACTGACCTTCGGCCTGGGAAAGAAGCGCTAACCGGACCTCCAATCGATATCTCCCTCCCTCGCTGCCCGCGAGGGAGGGAGAAAAAGGATCAGTTGGACGGTATCCAGCCGGCGGCGGCCGCGTCGCTCTGGCCGAAGGCTGGAAGCTTGGCGTCGAGATCCTCGACTGTCTTGATGCCCTTCTTGCGCAGCTCTTCCTGTGTCAGCAGCACCGGCTTGACGACGATGTTGTGACCGGGATCCTCGCCAGCGATCAGCCTGGCGGCCGCCCGCACCGAAACCGCGCCGACGACGGCCGGATTGGTGGCCGCGGTGGCGACCCACGGGCTTCCTTCCGCGGTGATTTCGGTAATATCCGCGGTAGACACGTCGGCCGAATAGATCTTCACCTTGCTTGAGATGCCGAGTTCGTCGGTGGCGAGTTTCACGCCGCGCGCGAACTCGTCATAGGGAGCAAAGACGACTGTAATGTCGGGGTTGGCCTGGAATGCCGCCTTGGTCTGGTCGGCTGTCGATACCGCGGTCGTGTCGTTGACCGTCCCCCAACGCGCTTTCTCGGCGATACCGGGATTGGCCTTCTTGGTCTCGTCCCAGATTTCGTTGCGGCGGTCGAGCGGCGCAAAGCCGGCGACATAAACATAACCGGCCTGGAACGAGGTGCCGTTGTCCTTGAGCGCCTGGCCGAGCGACTCCTTGGCAAGCTCGTGATCGGACTGTTCGACCTGCGGAATCCTCGGATTGTCGAGATTGACGTCGAAGGCGACGACCTTGATGCCGGCATCGAGCGCCTTCTGTGCGACGTCCTTCAGCGCTTCAGGCTGGCCATGGTCGATGATGATGGCCTGGACACCGAGATTGATTGCCTGCTCGATCTGGTCGCGCTGCGCGGCCGCATCCTGCCGGCCGGAAAATATCTGCAGGTCGATGTCCAGTGCCTTCGCCTGCTTCGTCGCGCCGGCCTGATAGGCCTGAAAGAAATCGCCGGCCGAGATGAAGGTAACGAGCGCCACCTTCACACCGCCCTTGTCGAAGGGTGCCGGAGCCCCGGCGAGCCCGGCGGCGTGACCCGCCGCGATTGGGGCGCAGGCGAGCAGGCTGGCGGTGATCAGTCCAAGAACAGAAGTCTTCATAAGGTTTCCCCAGGAAATACGCTAGTAAGGCACGTCTCCGGACCGCGGGATCGCCGCCGTCGCGCCTCAAGGAGCGAATTCGCAAGGGTACAGCGGCAACAGAACCGCTCGGAACGCAGATTTTTCTCTTTCGCGGCGCGTGATTGGCAAATGTTGCTGTGCCTGTCGCAGGCCTCGGGATCGGGCTATCCCGCGCCATTGATCACCGGATCGCCGCAGATACGCGACGGGCGAAAAATCATGCTCGCTGTTAACCGCGAATCACGGGGCGCGAATCAAAAAAGAAGCCGTCCAAGGTTTCCCTTGAACGGCCGGTCGAGCCCCCTGCTCCCCTAAAACTCTGACTGAAGTGCTGCCGATCGTCGCGAAACGACCGCTTTTGGAGTGGTTTTGGTGTGCCACAGGGCCTGGCGAGGCGCAACATAAACCAATTGTTAACCTTAACGGCCCCGACCCGTGAACAAGTGTTAACGACGCTGGCACGCTTCCTGCTCCGCAACGCATGTAGGTCATCGGAGGGCGCCCTTCTGTTCACCGATGGGACATCAGACGACAGAATGCGCGGAGCAGCATACCATGAACCAAAACGGATCGATCACGCTGTTCCATTATTGGAACCGCCTGCGTGACGGACGCCCTGCTCCGAAGCGATCGGAAGTCGAACCGGCCGATATCAAGTCGCTGCTGGCCGATACGTTCATCCTGGAAAAGGACACCCGCGGACAACCCGTGTTTCGCCTGGCCGGCACCAGGCTCTGCGCCTGCTATGGCCGCGAACTCAAAGGGTTCTCGTTCCCGTCGCTGTGGCGTGAGAAGGATCAGCGCCTGGTTTCGCGGCTGATCCATGGGGTTTTCGACCAGAAATCCGTGTTGCTGATCATGTTCGAGGGCTTTAGCCGCAATGGCCGCTCCAACAAGTTCGAATTGCTTGCCTTGCCGCTTGACGGCGGCGTCGAAAACCCGCGCTGCCTCGGCGTGATCAGTGCCGTGGAGAAGCCGTTCTGGCTGGGCGCCGACCCGATCACGGACGCACTGATCGATTCGATCCGTGTCATCGATCCGGAGAAAGAGTTGCTCAACAACCGCCCGGCGATCGACGTCCCCTCGCTTGTTCCAGCCGAACTCGAGGCACCCGACACCATCTCCGCACTCGGCCGAGCGCGCCGCATCCGCCATCTCGTCGTCTTCGACGGCGGGCGTGAGGAATAGTTGATGATCCCACGGTCTCGCAGGCCCGCTTTTCCCCTTTGTTAACCCGCTTTGTTGTACTTCTCTGATGAAGTCCCTCGCATCGACGCGCGGGATGCCAAACGGGGTGAAGGCAGTCATGAGGTCAGCGGCGGTCGACTACGCGCCGTCCCAAGCTGAAAGGCGTAACTTTCAGCGCGTCCGGGTCAAGATATACGGACGGTTCATGCTGGAAGACCGCACCGAGCATCCTTGCCAGGTTGTCGACATGTCGCCCGGCAACGTCGCACTTCGCACCGACCGCATCGGCATGCCCGGCGAAAAGGTCATCGCCTATATCGACCATATCGGCCGCATCGAAGGCGTCGTCACGCGCACCTTGCAGGACGGCTTCGCCATGACGGTGATTGCGTCCGACCGCAAGAAGGACAAGCTGGCGGCGCAGCTGACCTGGCTTGCCAACAAGCACGAGCTCGACCTGCCGGAAGACCGCCGCCACGAGCGCGTCGCGCCGCGCAATCCCACAAGCGTGCTGCAGCTCACCGACGGCCGCCAGTACCAGTGCCGGATCATCGACCTGTCGCTGTCGGGTGCCGCGGTCGAGATCGACGTCAAGCCGGCGATCGGCGTCCAGGTCATGCTTGGCACCATGCGCGGCCAGATCGTTCGCCATTTCGAGGACGGCGTCGCCATCGAATTCGCCGTCATCCAGCGCCCCGAGACGCTCGATTCCGAATTCAACACGCCGCGCGCCTGACCTGGTCGGACGCCCAATCGAACCGGCCCTTCGCGGCCGGTTTTTTGTTCTGGGCAACAGCGGTTGATATCCCTTCACAAGCTATCGATATCGGTTCGGACAGACCGAGGCTGCCATCTGTAGCGCCGCCCACAAGGCCGTGCGCGCCGGCAGGCCAGCGCCGGCAATCCAAACAATTCAATACTCAAATGATTCAAATTTTATGTTTATTCTATGGGCGTTTTACTTAATATCTACTTCGCAGCTTTGCGTCAAATAAATCCACCTGTGGCAATGTCTCCTTCGAACGGGGAGACTAGAAAATGAAAAAAACGAGGGGCAAGCTGTTGCTGCTGGCAATGGCGATGCAGCTTTCCGCTTGGGGATCAGCATATGCCGCGGGACCGGCCTATATGCACACTGGCGGGCGGACCACGCAGCCAGTTGGCCATTATGAATTCTGCCAGCGCATTCCTGGAGAATGCAACGAGAAGACGCCCAAGGGCGCGCCGGTCGACCTGACGCGCAAGCTCTGGGCGACGATCGTCAGCATCAACAATTCGGTCAACACCCGCGTCAAGCCGCGCACCGACATGGAAAATTACGGTGTCGAGGAGTACTGGGCCTACCCAGACAATGGCTATGGCGATTGCGAGGACTACGCGCTTGAAAAGCGCCGCGAACTGATGGACGCAGGCGTGCCCGCCGGCGATCTCCTGATGACGGTCGCGCGTCAGCCGAATGGCGACGGCCACGCCGTGCTGACCGTGCGCACCAGCCTGGGCGAGTTCGTTCTCGACAATCTGGAAACCAAGGTACTGTCCTGGACAGACACCGACTACACCTATCTCAAGCGTCAATCGGCGGAGAATTCCGGCGTTTGGGTGACGATCAACGACGGCCGCTCCGACGCGGTCGCCAGCGTCCGCTAGGGCGTAGATGCATAAAACAGAGATCAAGCGCGTCGCACGAATGAGACACGCTTAAGGAGAAACCCGGTCGAGTCCCCACCCTCCCCGTCCCCAACGACCGGGTCAAAGGAGCCGGCCCCGTCCCCGGGCCGGCTCCGCCATTTCTGGGGGGCGGCTCCGCCATTTCTGGCGGAAGCTGCTAAAATTGATCCAATTTCGATGGCATGGTGTGCATTCGCGCCGCCATATCCCCGGAAGATTTCAGCCGCAGGAGGTCTTATGCCGACCGAAGCTCGATCCCCGCGTCTTGCAGTTCTTATCGACGCCGACAATACCTCAGCCAAGATTGCCGACGGCTTGTTCGAGGAGATCGCAAAGATCGGCGAGGCCAGCGTGCGCCGCATATATGGTGACTTCTCCAGCACGCGATCCAAGAGCTGGGCAGACATCCTGGCGAAGCACGCAGTCATTCCGCAACAGCAGTTCGCTTATACGACTGGGAAGAATGCTTCCGATATCACCCTGGTGATAGACGCGATGGATCTGCTCCATAGCGGTCGATTCGACGGTTTTTGTCTGGTTTCTTCCGACAGCGACTTCACCAGGCTCGCTGCCCGTATTCGTGAACAGGGCGTCGATGTGTTCGGGTTCGGTGAGCAGAAGACCCCCGAGAGCTTTCGGCAGGCGTGCCGCCGTTTCATCTACACCGAAAATCTTCTCCGTGACGTGGCGAACATCCCGGACACCGCGCCCGCATCGAAGCCGCTTCAATCGTCCAGTGCTGCGACGCCCATACTCAAGAAAGTCATTGGCCAGATGGACAGTGAGGATGGTTGGGTGCTGCTCGGCACATTCGGAAAGCAGCTCTCGAACCTCTTCTCAGATTTCGATCCACGCACCTACGGTTTCGGCAAACTGAGTGACCTGGTGAGGAGTACAGCCGAATTCGAAATCGAAGCTCCCAAAGGGGGAGCCATGCGGATACGAATCAAGCCACCGGCAGGCAGAAGGGGAAAAAACAAATCCGCCTAAGCCCCTGATCCGACGCGGGAGTCCCGTCCCGTAACTTGCCGGATGGATCGCGGCTTAGGCCTTCGTCAGCCCTGCCTTGAAGCGTTTTCCATTGGCGACGTAATGCGCGGCCGAGCCGCGTAGTCTGGCGATGGCCGCGTCATCCAGCACCCGGATTGCCTTGGCCGGCGAGCCGACGATCAGCGAATTGTCCGGAAATTCCTTGCCCTCGGTGACCAGCGCGCCGGCGCCGACCAGCGAATTCTTGCCGATCCTGGCGCCGTTCAGCACGATGGCGCCCATGCCGATCAGGCTGTTGTCGCCGATCGTGCAGCCATGCAGCATGGCCCGGTGGCCGATCGTGCAGCCTTCACCAATGGTCAGCGGAAAGCCGGGATCGGTGTGCATGACCGTATGTTCCTGCACGTTGGTGTCGGCGCCGATGACAATTGGCTCGTTGTCGCCGCGAATGACGACGCCGAACCAGAAGCCGGCATTGCGGCCGACCCTGATGTCGCCGATCAGCGTCGCATCGGGCGCGATCCAGTTCGACTCGGCGTCAGCAAAGCTGGGCTCCGTTCCATCGATCGCATAAAGCGGCATTGCTGGTCTCCGAATCGTCTCAGACTGGAATGCCGGACCCTAGGAGAGCCCATGAAGCAATGGCAAGCACGACGATGCCCAGCGCCAAGGACCAGGCAATCGCGGTGCAGCCGCATGACAAGAGCGCCATTGTCGAAATGCGGCCTTCGCGCCGGGCATCGAGCGCATCGTTGACCAGCATGAGCGGTCCGGCGCCAGCGGTGGCCGCCAGCGAGCGCAGCACATGCGAGGGCGAGACATAGGGCTCGGTGAAGGCGATCTTGCGGCCCGACACCAGCTCCATCGTCGAGCCCGTCAGCCCGCAAACCGTCAGCCCGACGACAAAAGCGAACAGCAAGAATTCCATCTGGGCCATCTTAACCTTCCATTTACCATGAAATCGCACAGTCGTTTCAGGAAGGCTGCAAGAGCCGTGCCGCCCGATCTGTGCCGTCGAGGGACACAAGAAGGCTGCTTGGATGAGGACCGAGATGAAGCAGGCAGCAATCGCCGACGGCCCTGAACTCACCGTGGCCGATTCCATGCTGATGAAGCGGGTGTTCTATGCGTTCGCGGCGCTGGCCCTGCTGTCAGTAGCGATCAGCCTCGGCGGCAAATGGTTCGGGCACTCGATCGCCATGGCCGGATATACTGATGACACGACTGTGCGCCAGGTGGTGATCGGCAACAATGTCATCGCCGTGCCGGCCAACACCATCCGTTTCGCCCAGGCGAGGCGCGACGGGATCGCCCAGCGTCTCGACCTTTATCTGCGCTATCCCCAGATGGACGGTTACAGCGAAGCGGCTCGGGACGATTTCAATCATACCGGAGTAAGCAAGAACATCGTCTTCCTGTCCTTCGAACAGCAGATGATGTCGCGTGACATGAGCGGCCGGTTCGCGCCGATCTACAGCGCATTGATCGTCCAGCCCGGCATTCCGGGGCCTGGCGGCACGACGGTCTACGGTTTCAATGAGAAATCAGGCTATCTGAACGAGGTGCTGGTGGTCGCCAAGCGCAGGGGCAAGGACCCCTTCGTGGCCCGCTGCCTGAGCGGGCCGAGTGCCGGTGAATCGCTGGCGCCCTGCGAGCGGGACATCCATGTCGGCGACGATCTCAGCCTCACCTACCGTTTTCCCAAGGAATTCCTTGGCGACTGGCAGACCCTCGACGCGGCGATCACTGCCGAGGCCGGGCGGATCCTGAAGACCGGACATTGACAGACAGAGGCCGGCCGCGCTCGACGCGGCCTGCCATGGATTGCTGGCTCAGGCCAGATCGATGTCGAGGATCGCCATCGAGAAATTGTAGTCGCCGTCGTCCTCGTCCTTGAAGACGATGCCGAGGAACTCGTCGCCGACATAGACTTCGGCCGAATCTTCCTTGCGTGGCCGCGCCTTGACCTCAAGCTTGGGATTCTGGAAGACGCGCTTGAAATACGCGTCCAGCTTTCTGATTTCGTCCGGCTTCAACAGTCTTCTCCGATCATCGGGCTTGCTGGTTTGAACGGCGCTTCTGGCACGTCGACAATGGCGATGTAAAGGCAAGCCCGCCGTATTGCACCGGAAGCGTCAGCACCGCCGGGCAATCACGATCACGCCAGGCAGCGCGCCGGCGCGGGAAATCAGATATCGAAGCTGACCACCTGGTCCATCGACTGCGACGGCAGCAGCTGGTCCATCTGGCGCGAAGGCTGGTCGCAGCCGGTCTCGCCGACGACGCGGGCCGGCACACCGGCAACCGTCTTGTTGTGCGGCACCGGCGACAGCACCACCGAGCCGGCGGCGATCTTGGAGCAATGGCCGATTTCGATGTTGCCGAGGATCTTGGCCCCGGCGCCGATCAGCACGCCACGCCGGATCTTGGGGTGGCGGTCGCCGCCGGCCTTGCCGGTGCCGCCCAGCGTTACGCCGTGCAGGATCGATACGTCGTCCTCGATGACCGCGGTCTCGCCGACCACCAGGCCGGTGGCGTGATCGATGAAGATGCCCTTGCCGATACGCGCGGCCGGGTTGATGTCGGTCTGAAAGACCGAGGACGAGCGGCTCTGCAGGTAGAGCGCGAAGTCCTTGCGGCCCTGGTTCCACAGCCAATGCGCCAGCCGATGGGTCTGGATGGCATGAAAGCCCTTGAAATAGAGCACCGGCATGATGAACCGGTCGCAGGCAGGATCGCGGTCGTAATAGGCCTGGATGTCGACGCGTACCGTGGTTGGCCAATCCTTGTCGTCGGCCAGCATCGACTTGAAGGTCTGGCGGATGAGATCGGAGCCGATATCCTGATGGGCAAGCCGCTCCGCGATCCTGTGGATGACAGCTTCCTCCAGGCTCTCCTGGTTCAAGATCGTCGAATAGAGGAAGGCGGCGAGCAACGGGTCGCGGTTGACCGCTTCCATCGCCTCGTCACGGATCGAACGCCAGATCGGATCGACCGGCTGCAACGTGCTGTGGCGGGAAATGCTGATGCTGTTCATTGACGTCTTGTCCTGCGTCCTGCCGGCTTGCCTGTTGTGCTTCCTGTCATCGGGCCGCACATATAAGCCAGATCATAGCACGATTGAACTCAATTTTCCTTAGCACTGTGTCAAATGGATTTGGTTCGCGGGAATTCAAGCAGCCATGGAAAACGAACCCTTGATCGACAATGCCCTGAAAACCGAGCTTTCGGCGCTCTACAGGGCAGAGGACCGCCACTACCACAACCTAGCCCATATCGAGGCGATGCTGGCGCTGGCTGGCGACTACCGGGCGCTGCTCGGTGACCCCGAAGCGGTCGAGGCGGCGATCTGGTTCCACGACGCCATCTACGACAGCAGGGCCAAGGACAATGAGGCGCAAAGTGCCGCGCTTGCCGAGAAAAGGCTTGCGGATCGCATCGATGCCGGGCGCCTCTGCCGCATCAGCGCGATGATCCTCGCCACCGCCACGCACCAGCTGCCCCAGTTCGACGACGCCGCGGCCACACGCGACGCCAGCCTGTTCCTAGACATGGACCTGTCGATCCTGGGCGCCGCGCCGGATGCGTTCGACGCCTATGAACGCAGTGTCCGTCGCGAATACGACTGGGTGGAGGAAGCGATGTGGCGTTCCGGACGCGGCGCGGTGCTGAAGAATTTCCTTGCCCGCCCGCACATCTTCCACACCGAGGAATTCCGGCAGCGTTTCGAGCCGCAGGCCAGGCTGAACATAGCGCGGTCGCTGGAGACCCTGCAAAAGTCCTCGTGATTTTTCGCTTGAGATCACCCGGCGCGTGCATGCTCGCAAAGTCGGTTCAAGGCGCAAGGGCACGGGGCTGAGCCCGGCACTGTGCGCAGCTTCAAAGCGGATATTCGGCGTAGAACTTCAGCACGCGCTGCTTGAAGGTCTTGTCGCCGACCGCCAGCATGTGGTCGCGACCTTCGATATGAAAGGCCCTGGCGTTCGGCATCAGGGCCGCAAGCTCGTCGGGCGAGCCGCCAATGTCATCGGTGGTGCCGACAGCGATCAGCGTCGGCTGCGCAATACGGGCAACATCCTGCTCACCAAGCAATTCGCGTGAAGTGGCGATGCAGGCGGCGAGCGCGCGGCGATCGCTGCGGGTCTGGTCGGCGAAGGCGCGAAAAGAGCGGCCGCGTGGATGGGTGGTCGCGGCCGGATCGTCGGCAAGAAGGGCCGCGGCTATCGGATCCCAATCGCCGACGCCGTCGATCATGCCGATGCCGAGGCCGCCAAAGACCAGCGTCGCCACCTTGTCCGGATCGGACAAAGCGAGGAACGCCGCGATGCGCGCGCCCATCGAATAGCCCATGACATGGGCGCGTTCGATGCCGAGATGGTCGAGCAGGACGGCGACGTCCGACGCCATTTTCGCGGGCGTATAATCAGCCTCTTCATAGCTCTTCGACGAAGAGCCATGGCCGCGATTGTCGAAGGCGATGGCGCGATAGCCGGCATCGTTGAGCGTCTTGAACCAGCCTGGCGACACCCAGTTGACATAGTGGCTGGAGGCAAAGCCGTGGATCATGAGCACAGGATCGCCCTCGCCCGATGCCGGCTGGCGATCGAGGAAGGCAAGATCAAACCCGTCATGGGAAAAGAACTGCATGGGAAGGCAATCCCGCCGCTCAGTCGGAATCGACGTTGGGAGAAGAGCCCTTGTCCGCCGGCGGCATGCCAGGCACCGATGCGGTGCCGATCGCCGGATGGCGCAACAGGTCGCCATCCGCAATGTCGTCCCTGGCGGCGGTGCCGGCCTTGAGCTCAAGCACGAAGCGGACCGGCTCGCCAGCCGAGACGACCGCTTCGGATTGCGGCTCGCCTTCTTTGATCGCGCGGATCCTGCCGTCTTGGCCGACGAAGATCAGGTCGAGCGGCATCGGCGTGTTCTTCATCCAGAAATTGACGTCGCGTGTCTCGTCGAAGACGAACAGCATGCCATGATCGTCAGCCATGTCCTCGCGAAACATCAGGCCGGCCTCTCGCTCGGGGTCGGTGTCGGCGACTTCGATCGAGAAGGAGCGTTCGCCGGTTTTCGTCACCGCGACCAATGGCGCGGGGTCGATGGGCAGGATCATCGCCTGGCCATCGGCCGCGCTGGGTAGCTGGAAATAGAAGAGGGCGCCTGCGGCTATCATGACGGCGGCAACAACGCCCATCACGCCCGCCGTCAGCCAGTTCCTGTGAGCCATATGAAAATCCTCGACCGGAATCGTCCTAGACGATGATCCCGCAAAGCGGAACCGTTTTCTCGGACAAACGGAAATGGTTCGTCCGAGATCATGGTCAAACAAGAGGAGACCAAGCCCCATCCGGTTCTATCGGGGATGGATCAGGCCCTAATGCGAGACCGGCAAGGTGCCCATATCGGGGTGAATTTCGGCAGCCATAAGGCCTTTGTCACCGCGCCCGAAACGCACAAGCACAACCTGCCCCGGCCGAAGCTCGGTGATGCCGTAGCGGCGCAAGGTCTCCATATGGACGAAGATGTCCTCGGTGCCCTCGCCACGCGTCAGGAAGCCGAAGCCCTTGGTGCGGTTGAACCACTTGACCAAAGCGCGTTCGAGGCCGCTCTCCGGCGTCACCGCGACATGGGTGCGCTGTTCCTGCATTTCCGCAGGATGGACGGCGGTGCTGAGATCCATGGACAGCACACGGAAGGCCTGCAGTCCGCGCTCGCCCTGCTTGACAAGACAGACCACGCGCGCGCCCTCCAGGGCTGTCTGGAAGCCGTCGCGCCGAAGACATGTCACATGGAGGAGGATGTCGCCCGAAACACCGTCATCAGGAAGGATGAATCCGTAGCCCTTGGCCACATCGAACCACTTGATGGCGCCGGCAATTTCGGTCAGGTCGGCGGCGTCGCCGCCTTCCTCGCGCGTCAAGGCGTCGCCAAGGGTGCCGGCCCGCCCCGTCAAAGAGGCCTTTTCCCCCATAAGAATGCCCCCTTTTTTCAAGAACACCGCAACTGATTCTTGATACCAGATTAACACCGCGGCTTCCGGTGAGTGCAAGACCTGACGTGCCTTTTTTCACGGTTCGTTGCGGCAATACCGGATTTGTTCTTTGCCGGCACCACCTGCCGCCGGACGATTGCCCTTTGACCGGGCCGACCCTATGTTGCGCCGCAACCCAACAAATCGAGGAAAACACATGCGTTATCTGCACACCATGGTCCGCGTCGCCGATATCGATGCCTCGCTCGATTTCTACTGCAACAAGCTCGGGCTGAAGGAAGTTCGCCGCTATGAAAACGAGCAAGGCCGCTACACGCTGATCTTCCTGGCCGCGCCTGAAGACGAGCAAAGCGGCATCAACGAGAAGGCGCCGCTGGTCGAACTCACCTACAATTGGGATCCGGAAGACTACAAGGGCGGGCGCAATTTCGGCCACCTCGCCTACGAGGTCGACGATATCTATGCCACCTGCCAAAGGCTGATGGACAACGGTGTCACCATCAACCGGCCGCCGCGCGACGGCAACATGGCTTTTGTCAGGTCGCCGGACGGCATCTCCATCGAGCTTCTGCAGAAGGGCCCGGCGAAAGCCAAGGCCGAACCCTGGGCTTCGATGGCGAACACCGGAAGCTGGTAGGCGTTGACCTGACGGGGCGGATATTGCGCGGCCGCCTTTGGCAGTCGGCAAGACAACGCCTATCTGTCTGAAATCGCGCCGGCGTCAATGCCGGCGCACTGTCATGCAATGGGCGCCGCGCCCACGGAGAATCCCATCATGCCGTCCAGCCATGCCGACGTCGCCACCGAACATGCCAGCCGCTACCTGCAGCAATTGTGCAAGCACTGGGCGCACAAATTCCCCGTCGAGTTCGATCCCACCCATGGCACCATCGATCTCTCGCTTGGCCGCACCGTCATGGATGCCGATGCGAGCGCGCTGCATATCACGGTGTCGACTGATGAAGCCGGGTCGATCGAGCGCCTGGAAGGTGTCGTCGCCGATCACATCAAGCGCTTTGCCTTCCGCGAGGAACTGACCTTCGACTGGAAGCCGGCGGCGGCGTAACTAATTCCTGCCGGCCTGACCGGCCATTTCCAGCAGCGCCAGCACCGAGCGCCAGTTGCGCGCGGTGCCCGGCACCTTTAGAACGCGCGGAATAAGGTTGGCGAACACCGATTTGCCGAGCCCGTCCGGCGCGCTGAGGTAGAGCACATCGCCCTTGATCTCGAAGCGCTCGGGGCCGGTGCATTTTTCGGCCAGCCGTGCCACCTCGTCGGCAGTTGGTTCGCGCACAAGCGCATAGGCGTGGAGCTTCGTGTGGTCAGCGGCCGCTTCCGGATAGGGATTTTCGCGCACCAGCCGCTCGAACCATGAGAGATCACGCACCATGATGCGCGAGTGAAAACCCCATTTCTTCTCGAAAGCTGCCTCGATCTGTTTGGTCAGCGTGGCCGCATCGCCCTTGTCAGTCCGGAACACCGCATTGCCGCTCTGCACATAGGTGGCGACATCGGAAAAGCCGAGCTCCTCGAAGAACGACCGAAGTTCCGCCATCTTGACGATGCGGTTGCCGCCGACATTGATGCCCGAAAACAGGGCGATGAAGACTTTTCCGCTCATATGATGAACCCGGCCAACGTCTCGTTGTCGGTGATGTCCTGATACTGCACACCCTCAGCCTCGAAGTTTGCCTTCAACAGGTCGAAGTTGCGGCGGTCCTTGGTTTCGATACCGATCAGCACCGAGCCGAAATTGCGCGCCGACTTCTTCAGATACTCGAAGCGCGCAATATCGTCGTCGGGCCCCAGCATTTCGAGGAAGTCGCGCAACGCGCCCGGCCGCTGCGGAAAGCGAATGATGAAGTACTTCTTCAGGCCCTCGAAGCGCAGCGCCCGTTCCTTGACATCGGGCAGCCGCTCGAAATCGAAATTGCCACCTGAAACCACCGCGACAATGGTCTTGCCGCGGATTTCCTTCCTGGAAAAATCCTTCAGCGCGTCAATGGCCAACGCGCCGGCCGGCTCGAGCACGACGCCTTCGACGTTGAGCATTTCGATCATGGTCGCGCAGAGCCGGTTTTCCGGGATGAGCCGCACCGTGTCGGCGGCGAACTCCTTGAGGTACCGCAAGGGTTCGCGCCCGATCTCGGCCACCGCGGCGCCGTCGACGAAATTATCGACCTTGGCGAGCTTCAGCCGTTTTCCCGCCGCAAGGCTTTCGCGCAGGCTCGGAGCCCCGGCCGGTTCGCAGAAGACGAAACGCGCCTCCCGGCCCTGATCGGCGAAGTAGTGTGTCACGCCTGCCGCGAGCCCGCCGCCGCCGACCGGCAGCATGACGATGTCGGGCATGCGTGCGCCAGGCATCTGGTCCGCAATCTCATGGGCGACCGTCGCCTGCCCCTCGATAATGTCCTTGTGATCAAAGGGCGGCACCATGTGGGCGCCGGTGGTTTCGGTGAATTCAAAGGCGGCCCGATAGCAATCGTCGAAGAAGTCGCCGACCAGCCTGATCTCGACGAAATCGCCGCCGAACAGCCGGGTCTTGTCGATCTTCTGCTGCGGCGTCGTCACCGGCATGAACACCACGCCCTTTTTGCCGAAATGGCGGCAGACAAACGCGAAGCCCTGAGCGTGGTTGCCGGCCGACGCGCAGACGAACAGTTCGGCCTGGTTGCCGGCGGCAAGCGCCTTGCGGAAGAAGTTGAAAGCGCCCCGGATCTTGTAGGAGCGCACCGGGCTCAGGTCTTCGCGCTTCAGCAACACCCGCGCGCCGGTCTTTTTCGACAGATAATCGTTTTCCTGCAGCGGCGTTTCCGGGAAGATCTGGCGGATCGCGGAGGCAGCTGTGGCGACGCGCGCGGCAAAACTGGTCATGGCAAGATCATCCCGGACCGCCCGCAGGCGAGGAAACCACAAGCCTATCGCACATCCGGCTCCGCAAGACCATTGCCCAGTTGGGCTTGCACCCACCACGACGCAATCCAGGCATGTTTCCAACCGTTTATAGGTGTTTGTTCATGTTTTCATGTTGAGGAATGTCGTCCCTAATGGACGCCGTGCGCTGCATCCGGCTGAAGCCTACGGCACTTGCTTTCTTCAACGTGTCGCCGTTTTGGCTTTCGCGCAACAGTGGGACGACCGTCGCCGGCCGCCAACCACATTTCGGCTGGACACGACTTACTTCCGCCGCACTTCGCCTGCTGGGGAGATGTCGCGGAGGGTGGATGGCCCTTTTCTGGGCTTGAGTGGAATTTTGAAGTGCATTTGAAGACGATTTGCATTCTTGCATTGGCCTTGCTGGTGGCCGGCTGTGGCGGCCACAAAACCGAGGAACTGCTCGGCAGCGCGGTCATGTCCGCGCCGGTGACGGAAATCGCCGGCAACCACTCGATTTTCATTGCGACGACGCGCAAGCCCTCCGACGATCCGAACAAGGTTTTCGACGGCGAACGCTCGGCGACGCTGAATTACGCCCGCGTCAACATCACAGTGCCGGGCGTCCACCAGACCGGCCAGATCGAGCGGCGCTCGCGCGGCAAATCGAACGATCCGGCGAAATACTTCATGGCTTCCGAAGTCGTCGGCTACGACACGCAACCGAAATTCTCCAGCGCGCTCGGCGCCGACATCGCGGCGCGCGGCGATCGCGTCATGGTCTTCGTGCACGGCTACAACACCGGCTTCGACGACGCCGTCTACCGTTTGACCCAGCTCGTCCATGATTCCGGCTATCCCGGCACGCCGGTGCTCTTCTCCTGGGCGTCGGGCGCCAAGACGACGGACTATGTCTATGACAAGGAAAGTGCCAGTGCCGCGCGCGACCAGCTCGAAGTAACCTTGCGAATGCTGCAGCAGTCCGGCGCACGGCGCATCGACATCGTCGCCCACTCGATGGGAACCTGGGTGACCATGGAAACGCTGCGCCAGATGGCCATCAGCGGCGACCGCGATCTCGGCGGCAAGCTTGGCGACGTGGTGCTCGCCTCTCCCGACATCGATGTCGACGTGTTCAAGAGCCAGATGCGCCGCTATGGCAAGCCGGACAAGCCTTTCATCCTGCTGCTGTCGGACGACGATCGGGCTCTCAGGCTCTCCGGCCTGATCGTCGGCGCGCGGCCACGGGTCGGCGATTACAAGGACGCCGCCGATCTTGCCTCCTATGGCGTGACGGTGGTCGATCTCTCCAAGATCAAAGGCAGCGACAGCTTCAACCACACGAAGTTCGCCGACAATCCGGCCCTGGTGAAGATGATCGGCCAGCGGCTGCGCGAGGATGATGGCTTTGCCAGCGACCGTGACGTGACCGACCGCATCAGTCTGCTTGGACAGTAGAGCGGCGTCACGGGTTTCGCCGTGCCTGTTCACCATTGCTGAGGTATCGTTCCACTTTGAACTGGACCGCGCCGCTCTCTGGCTCTATCGCATACCAAGCGGCGTCATGCGTTTGACGTCCCCCGTTAAGGGAGCCGGCGCGTGACCTTGTGCTTGAAGAGTTTCGTCGTCGCGTTGGCGCTCGCCGTTTCTGGCTGCGCCGGCCAGAACACGCATGACCTGCTCAACAAGACGACGGTCACGGTGCCCGCAGCCGACATCGCGGCCACGCATGAGATCTTCGTCGCCACGACGCGGCAGAAGGCGACAAAGGACCCGCGACAGGTGTTCGACGGCGATCGCTCGCTGACCACCAGCTTCGCCCGGGTCGATGTCACCGTTCCCAAAATCCACCAGGTCGGCGCCATCGAGCGCGCCAGGGGATCGGCCAACAGCAATCCGGCCAAGGATTTCACCGCCAAGGACGTCGCCTTCTACGCGGATGCGCCGCAATTCGCCAAGGCGGTCGGCGCCGACATCGCCATGCGCGGCGATCGCGCTCTGGTTTTCGTGCACGGCTTCAACAACGGCTTCGACGATGGCATCTACCGGCTGACGCAGATCGCCCACGACACCAAGTACCCCGGCACGCCAGTGCTGTTTTCCTGGGCGTCGAGCGCCAAGACGACAGGCTATATCTACGACAAGGACAGCTCTACCGCCGCCCGTGACGATCTCGAGGCGACGCTCAGAATGCTCGCCAAGACCAAGGTCAAGAGCATCGACATCATCGCGCATTCGATGGGAACCTGGTTGACGATGGAGGCGCTGCGCCAGCTCGCCATCACCGGCGACCGCGATCTCGGCGGTAAGCTCGGCTATGTCATTCTGGCTTCGCCCGACATCGACGTGGACGTGTTCAAGAAGCAGATGATCCGTTACGGCAAACCGGACAAGCCGTTTGCCGTGCTGCTCTCAGGTGATGACCGGGCGCTCAAATTGTCTTCATTTATCTCCGGCGACAAACCGCGTGTCGGCGACTATGGTAACGCGGCCGATCTCGCCAGCTATGGCGTGTCCGTGGTCGACCTGACCAAGACCAAGGGCGGCGACGGTGGCCTCAACCACGCGAAATTCGCCGACAATCCGATCCTGGTGCAGTTGCTCGGCGACCGCCTGCGGGCGCCGGCCGGTCTGGCGTCGGACGAACCCGACCCGACGCAGCTCAACAATCTCGGCCAGGGCCTCGGCAAGGCCGTCGGCTCGGTCGCCGAGATCGTCATCACCACGCCGTTCAAGGTGCTGACCATCGCCACCGGTGGGTGAGAAGAACATTAGCCTGAGTTTGTTGAGAATCAGGTCAGGCTGAGCCGAAAGCGGTGGTTTTCGAGAACCGGAGCGGAGCGTACTTAATGTACGTGAGCACCGGAAGCGCAGAAAATCGCCACTTGCAGGCCAGCATGGCGTGAATATCGACAAACTCAGACGAAGAGGTCGACCTTCTGGAACGTCGTGACATCGATCAGGCCGACGTCGGAGATCCTGAGTTCCGGAATAACCACCAGCGCCAGCAGCGAGTGCTGCATATAGGCGTTGTTCAGGGAACAGCCCATCTTGCGCATCGCCTCGGACAGTTTGTCCGCCTTGGCGGCGACGATCTCTGCCCGCTGGTCCGACATCAGGCCGGCGATCGGCATTTCGACAAGAGCCAATTCCCGGCCCTTGGAGAACAGCACGACGCCGCCGCCGATTTCCCCCAACCGATTGACCGCCAGAGCCATGTCCTGCTTGTTGGTGCCGACGCAGATGATGTGGTGGGCGTCATGCGCCACGCTGGAAGCCATGGCGCAATCGCTCATGTAGCCGAAGCCGGAGACGAAGGCATTGGTGATGCCGCCCGTGCCCCGGTGACGCTCGACCAGCGCGATCTGGCAGACATCGTTGCGGCGATCCATGGCGACCAGTCCGTCCTCGACGGCAAGGTCCGCTTCCAGCGCACGCGTCGGCGCCTGGTTTTCGATGACGCCGATCACCCGCACCCGCACCTCGTTGGCGCCCTTGGGGGCCACGATATCGAAATCGCCAGCCCTGAGCCTCTTGCCGAGCTTGACGGTGTTCTTCGCCGTCTTCGGGTAATCATAGGCCGGAATGTCGATGTCGAGCTTGCCGCCCTTGGCCAGCCTGACGCCGCGCGCATAGACCTCATCGATGGTCATTCCAGCGAGATCGGAGACAATCAGCAGGTCGGCCAACCGCCCCGGCGCGATCGAACCGATCTCGCGTTCCAGCCTGAAATGCTGGGCCGTGTTGACCGTCGCCATCTGGATCGCCGTCACCGGCTTCAAGCCCTGTTGGATGGCGTGGCGCACCACCCGGTCCATATGGCCTTCATGGACCAGCGTGCCGGAATGGCTGTCGTCCGTGCACAGGATGAAATTGCGCGGGTCGATGCCGCCTTCGGTCACCGCCTTGATCTGGGAGGCGACGTCGTACCAGGCCGAGCCCAGCCGCAGCATCGCCTTCATGCCCTGGCGCACGCGAGCAATGGCATCCTCGGCGCGCGTGCCTTCGTGATCGTCCTCGGGTCCCCCGGCGACATAGCCGTGGAACGGCAGGCCGAGATCGCGCGAGGCATAATGCCCGCCCACCGTCTTGCCCGCTTTGACCGTCGCGGCGATTTCGCCCGACATGACAGGATCATTGGCGGCGACACCGGGGAAATTCATCACTTCGCCGAGCCCGATGATGTTTTCCCAGCTCATCGCTTCCGCAACATCGGCGACCGTCAACTCGGCGCCGGCATGTTCCAGCCCCGGTGCCGAAGGCACGCAGGACGGCATCTGGACATGCACGTTGATCGGCATCGCCACCGCCTCGTCATGCATCAGCCGCACGCCAGGCAAGCCGAGCACATTGGCGATCTCGTGCGGGTCGATGAACATCGACGTGGTGCCGTGCGGGATGACGGCGCGGCAGAACTCGGTCACCGTCACCATGCCGCTCTCGACATGCATGTGCGCGTCACAGAGGCCGGGCACCAGATAGCGCCCGCCGGCATCGACGACCTTGGTGCCCTTGCCGATCGCGTGGCTGGCATTCGGTCCACAATAAGCAAAGCGGCCGCCGGCGATGGCGATGTCGGTGCCGGCGATGATCTCGCCGGAGTGAACGTTCACCCAGCGGCCGTTGCGGATGACGAGATCGGCGGGCTTGCGACCCATGGCGACGTCGACCAGATGCGTCGCCATCTCGGTCCAGGGCCTGGGTTTCGTCGCATGCGCCGCCGGCTTCTTTGCCATGAAGTGACTCCTGTTTGCGCGACTGTGCCAAGCCGGCAGGGTTTTGACCAGTTGGCAATGTCGAATTGTGCCGAATGCAGTTCGGCCGGAGCGGGTCTCTCCTCTGCTACGGCCAAATACGCTAGACTTCACGGTGTACCGGAATATCGAGGCTCGGTTGGACTGGGAAAAATGGCGCAGACGATCCGGTTCGCAATTTCCGTCCTGTCCGCCTGTCTGGCCGGGCTGACATTCTTCACCCTGCGATCGCTCTGGGCCCGGGTGGCACCCCTTGCCATTCTCATCATCGGCTCGGTGCTGGCCGAATATGCCTTCAACCGGCTGGCTTCGACCTCGACAAAGCAGCGCGATCTTGAAGACCGGACGCGCAACCCGCCGGCGTGACTGCCACCGAAACTGATTTCCGTTTTGCGGCAAAACAGGTTAGGTTCAACCAGAGGTATCGTTTCTGGATCGACGTTCCGGGAGCTTTGATGCACCGCCTGACGCTCGCAAGTGCTGGTTTCCTGACCGCCTTGGCCGTGCCGGCTTTCGCAGCCGACGCGACAGTGGACGTGCCGATGACCGCGCCCGGCTTCGACTGGACCGGCTACTATGCTGGCCTGCAGGGGGGATATGGCTGGGGCCAGTCCGATATCTCAGGAAATGACGGCGGACCGTTTTCCGTCTCGCCTGACGTCGACGGCGGCTTCGTCGGCGGGCACGTCGCCGGGCTGTGGCAGTTCGACCAGGCGGTGATCGGCGCCGAAGCCGACCTCAACTATTCCTCGGTCAAGGGCACGGCCGACATAGGCCCGGGGAACACGTTCGGCACCGACATCAAATGGTTCGGGTCGGTCAATGCCAAGGCTGGATACGCCATCGATCGCGTTCTGGTCTACGGCATAGGCGGCGTCGCCTTTGCCGGCATCGAGACGTCGCAAGCCGCGGGTCCCGCGTTCTCCGAGACACGCACGAATGTCGGCTGGACCCTCGGTGCCGGCGTCGACTATGCGCTGACCGACAAGTTCGTCGTCGGCGCGCAGTATCGCTATTATGATTTCGGCTCCGAGCACTATGACGGGTCCAGCGGTTTCGTCGACCGCGACCAGGACGTGAAGCTGAACACCGTCGGCGTCAATCTGAGCTACAAGTTCTGAGCGGCCAACTGCGTCACACGGCTGAACGGGCAGCACGTGGCTCAAACTTGGCGGTGTGGGAGCGGCCGACGCCGGCAGGGGGCGGGGGGATGGGTTGGGCCTGATGGCGCCGGCCTGGCGGATCAAATCCACCGCGCAGATGTTTGCCGATGCCTGCCGTGTGGATAATTCCGCGATCGCGCCAGTATCGCCATGGCCCCTCCTCTGGGGTGCCGTTCAGGCATGACCAAGAACACGACTTGACGACTTATGTCTGACGTCTGACAAGGGCGGGCCTGCGGACGTGGCGGAATTGGTAGACGCAAGGGACTTAAAATCCCTCGATCTCTGATCGTACGGGTTCGATTCCCGTCGTCCGCACCATTCTGAAGAATGCTCCTTTTCATATATGCCGGACGTGCCCGGCCATGGCTCACGCACGCAAATGGACTTATCTGCCGAATGCAAATGCCGTCCGGCGTGCAGGTGGTACAGGCGGTCGCGCTCTGAGATAGGAGCGTGACAACACGACGGATGTCATGACGATTTGATACGCGCCAATCATGGCACCTACGACAGGCAATATCAGAGAGACGGTACTTGGATTCTTTGGATCTGCACCCAGCAGAAAGAACAGCAGCATCACTGCCGCTATGAATAAGACAGTGACCAAACCAAACGATATGAGCAGACGCGGAAACGCGTAGCCGAACACTTTGGAGCCGCGCTTGCCGGCAACTGCAAGCGTTTGATCATCGTCGGCAATGACCGCAGGCAACATAGTGCCCCATTTTGCGAACGCAGCGATGCCGGAAAAGATCCAGACAAGAAGCCCTGCCAGCATGGCGACTGATGAATGGACGCCGCCGACGACCATGGCAATCGCAACCACAAGGGGAGCTACGACGCCGAGGAAACCGAGCAACAGGCAACGTTTTACGAAACTGAAGAACGCCTTAGGCCTTTCCCTCAGCCAGTTGGAGACCTGGTCGGCATCGAGCTGTGTCAAAACGGCGATGTGTGCAGGAATAGCCAGGAAGGTCGACATCATTACGCCGATGACGATTGAAGTTCCGGCATTGACGTTTACGAATCTTTCGAGCACCGCCAACCCACCAGTCATACCGATGTATCCGAGAACCCATTTCCAGTTGCGGATGTAAACTTCGAGCGAAGCCGCCCATATATTGTCTTCGACCATCAACCGCCCCTATCCTCATCTTGGACAGTCAACCAGTATCGTTACCGCGTTGCGGTTTTCTTAATTGCAAAGGGCAAATTTTTATCTTTTAGAAATCGGATTCGGTTGGAAGGATGGCCGCGAATAGTCGGGAGGGTTACAAGGCCTTCCTCTGATATCAGATCGACTAGGCAGCCAAGCGGATCGTTCCCGAAATCCTGCGTCAGTGGATCTTCTCGTGTAGCTCACCGGGATCGCGAAATTGGGTACATACCCATTCTCCTGAAGAACCGACGCGCGGTGGCTGGGGTGGCGGCAAAGCAGCGCCAAATTCAGCAGCCGAAGCAGCGCTCCCGCGCCCATCGGTTTGAGCCGGTCCGCTATGATGACGCCCATTCTATCCCGCCCCGACGCAGATAGAGCGCCGGAGATAGCCGGCGCTGGTCAACCCTTCATCGGGTTCAGCTTCAGATGCTGGATCAAAATAATCGTCTTGGCGTCGATGATGCGGCCATCGGCGATGCCGGCCAGGGCTTCGTCGAGCGGCATTTCCAGCACTTCGATGTCCTCGCCTTCTTCAGCCGCGCCGCCGCCGGCCGAGATGCGGTCGGCGGGCGAATAGCGGGCGACGAAGAACCAGAGCCGCTCGGTGACGCTGCCCGGGCTCATGTAAGGCGAAAACAGCCGCTCCACGTCCTTCAGCCGGTAACCGAGCTCCTCCTCGGCCTCCTTGCGAATGGCGGTCTCCGGATCGTTTTCGTCCAGCAGCCCGGCACAGGCCTCGATCAAAGGTTCGCGGTGGCCTGTGACGTAGGCGGGATAGCGGAACTGGCGCACCAGAAGCACCGTCGAGCGCTGGGGATCATAGGGCAGGATCACCGCGCCGTCGCCGCGATCATAGGTCTGGCGGATCTGCGTCTCCCACTGCCCGTCGCGGCGGCGATAGTCGAGCACTGTCTTCTTCAGGACAGCCCAGTCGTCGGAGAGGATTTCCTCCGAGCGGATGCGAATGCGATCTTCCATCATGGTCTCCATGCTGTTGGTCGAGGCGTAGCCGCCAACCGGCATTTGCGCAATGCAGGCGAATGGTTCAAAAACAGGTTTCACCGTCTCGTGTCTGGCGCTCCGGCGATCCACTGCCTAGATAGCGGCTACCCCTCCTGGAGCTCGCTTTCATGACGACATCGCTTTTCCAGCCGATCACGCTCGACGGCCTCACCTTCCCCAACCGCATCGCCGTCGCGCCGATGTGCCAGTATTCTGCAGAGGACGGCTCGGCCAGCGACTGGCATCTCTACCACTGGATGAACCTGGCCATGTCCGGCGCCGGCATGGTCACCGTGGAGATGACCGATGTCGAGCGGCGCGGGCGTATCACCCATGGCTGCCTCGGCCTCTATTCCGAAGACAATGAAGCCGCCGCGCGGCGCGCGCTCGACGCTGCCCGGCGGGTGGCCGCCCCCGGCACCAAGTTCGGCACGCAGCTTGCCCATGCCGGCCGCAAGGCCTCGAACCGCAAGCCTTGGGAAGGCGGCGGGCCGCTGCAGCCGGACGAGGATCCCTGGCAGACCGTTTCGGCCTCTGCCATCGCCTACGACACCGGGTGGAACGTGCCGCGGGCGCTGGAAGAGGAGGAGATCCTGCAGCTCATAGAGCGGTTCGTGGAAGCCGCAAGGCGAGCCGAACGCGCCGGCTTCGACTTCATCGAATTGCACGCGGCGCATGGCTACCTGATCTTCCAGTTCCTGTCGCCGCTGTCCAACCAGCGTACCGACCGCTGGGGCGGCTCGCTGGAAAACCGGATGCGTCTTGTCGTTGAGATTGCCAGGGCGGTGAAGAAAGCGGTGCCAAAGCTGATGCTTGGCACGCGGCTTTCGGTGAAGGACTGGGTCGATGGCGGCTTCGATGTCGAGGACGCAATCGAGGTGGCAAAAGCGCTGAAGGCCGAGGGCGTCGCCTATCTCTGCTGCTCCAGCGGCGGCAATTCGCCGTTGCAGAAATTGCCGACCGGCCCCGGTTATCAGGTGCATCTGGCGGAAGCCGTGCGCAAGGGCGCCGGCATTCCGACCCGCGCGGTCGGCCTGATCGACGATCCGAAGCAGGCCGAGGCTGTTATCGCCGAGGGCCGCGCCGACATGGTGGCGCTGGCGCGCGCCTTCCTCGCCGATCCGCGCTGGGGCTGGCGTGCCGCCGCAACATTCAGCGAAAAGATTTATCCGGCGCCACAGCTCGCCCGCTCGGTGACGACGATGGAGCACTGGATGAAGGCGGCAAGCTGACCCATCGGCCTGCCGCTGCCGGCGCTTTCGGCGGTGCGACCGGCTGGGCAAACGCGCGCCGGCTGCGCAACGATTGCGGTTACTGAGACGTCCGTGCATGTCACCCAAAAGTGGATCCGGTTTTGGGACAATGACATGCATCAAACAAAGACCTAAAGCGCGTCGCAAACGCGACGCGACTTTTGGGCGCAGGCCGACGGCCATTTTCGCAACCAAATTGGCTGTTTTGCGTTGCGGCCATGATGGACAACAAACCCTTTGAAACGCCGGTCGTGGTCGAACTCGGCCATGTCGGCAAGTATCGCCATATCCGCAGCACCCAGGAAGCGGCGGAGTGCCTGATGACGGTGTGGCCGCTCAATCGCGGTCCGCGCCATCGTGATGCCCTCGACACTTGCCTAAAAGTGCTGGAGGGTTATCGTTCGACGGCGGATGCGCGCCGGGCACTTATCGAAGCCGCCAGGGAATCGGAAGTGCTGGTGCCCGACGACAAACTGCCCGACGACCGGCTGCATTGAGCGGACGGATTTCAACCGGAGGTTTTTATGGCGAAGCTGACTTATAAGATCGTCGAGCATGACGGCGGCTGGGCCTACAAGGTCGGCTCGACCTTCTCGGAGACATTCCCAACCCACCAGGACGCGCTGCGTGCCGCCGAAATCGCTTCGGCCGAGCAGCAGGTGGCAGGCTCCACCGACGGCATCCAGTATGAGGATTCCGAGGGCAAATGGCACGAGGAACTGGCCGACGGCCGTGACCGGCCTCAGACCGAGGTTTCCGACTGATTGGTGGCATAAGGCCGGGCGCCGACCGCGGATGTCTGGAGAAGACACCGCTCCGCGGCCGGCAATTGCCCTTTGGCTGCCCTTGGCCGAAATACCCGTGAACTGAACTACTTGCCGCAGTATTTATCGTTGACGTTCAGTCCGGCATTGGCATCTGGACCGGGTGTGTTGTGGGCACATGGCCCGATCCCGCCGGTATTGACCGAGGTGTTCAATCCCGACCGGTCGGCATTGATGCTCCCGGTGGTGTTGGGATCAACGGTTGTTTCCTCGTTATTACCAAACAGCCACCAATGGTGACGGTTGGAATAGGTGCCGTCCGACGACTGCGCCATCGCCGATGTCGCGAGACCAACGGTCAGAACGGATGCTGCGAGAACTTTCTTGTACATTGGATAACTCCGTTTTGTCTTCGTCGTCGCCTTGGGTGCGACACGGGGCAAACCAGTCATCGGCCGAATGGTTCCTTGAATTCCTCGTGAAGCGGCGGTGAAGCCGGATCACAAAATGCGTGAGCCGCTACGCGTTGAATGAAGGCCGCGACCCGTTCCGGCTGGACGAATTGCGGCATATGGCCAACGCCCTCGACCGGTTCGAAATCGAGCCCTTCGATCTTGCCCTGCATCGGCTCGCCATGAATGCGGACGTCGATGACGCGGTCGGCGGTTCCGAAAAGCATGCCGGCGGGCATGGCGATCTCGCCATAGCGTTGCTCGATGCGGCGGAGATCCTGTTCGATGGCCACGATATCGGCGGACGTTGCCTGGAAATGGACTGGCCGCAGCCCGAGCCACCCACCACCGCCGATCATGTAATCCGCCGGAACAGCCTGCGGCGCGAAAATGAATTCCATGGTCGGCCGCGAATATCGCAGGCTCATCGGTATCCCCACGGTATAAGCCATGATCCAGCGCAACAGGCGTGAGGGAATGTAGAGCAGGTCAAATCGCTGGCGTGCCCTGGGTTCAAGATGCGTCAATGGCGCCAGCAAGGCGATGCCCGAAATCGCCCCGGGGTGTTCCACGGCCAGGGTCAGCGCGATGGCGCCGCCCAGCGAGTGGCCCACCACCAGCGGCCTTTCCAGGCCCAAAATCGCTATGAAGCGCTGCACCAAAGCTGCCTGTTCAGGCAACCGGCCCGTGGCGCCGTTCGCACGCCTCGAATAGCCCGATCCCGGTCGATCGAGCGCGATCAGCCGGTAGCCCGGACCGAAATGTGCGAACAGCGTGTGCCGGAAGTGATGAAGTTGGGCGCCAAGCCCGTGCAGAAAGACGATCGGCCTGCCCTCGCCCACATCGACATAGTGGATGCGGTGACCGTCGACCTCGACGAATTTTCCGACCGGCGGCACCAGTCTTTCCGCCTTCGCCGCGATCCGCAGCGTCGCCAGCAGCAGATAGGCGATCCCCAGGACCGCCAGCAGGAACAACAGGGCCAGCAGCCACGACAGGATCGATAACAGCATTGTTCACCCGGACCAGAACCGGCTTGAGCTTAACCGCATCCGCTCGCGCCGCAACCGCGCATCGAAACGGGCGCATCAAGGCACAGTTTGTTCACCGCTCGGTTGGCATTGCCGACAGGCACGCGCCGCGCTATCTCAGGCGACCGTCCTGCCGGAGCCCTCCATGACTGAAATCGTCACTGCCGCCATGCTTGTCATCGGCGATGAAATTCTGTCCGGCCGCACCAAGGACAAGAATATCGGTCACCTCGCCGACATCATGACGGCGGTTGGCATCGATCTGAAGGAAGTGCGCATCGTTCCCGACGAGGAAGACGAGATCGTCGCGGCGGTGAATGCCGTGCGCGCGCGCTACACCTATGTGTTCACGACGGGCGGCATCGGCCCGACCCATGACGACATCACAGCCGATTCGATTGCCAAAGCGTTCGGCGTTCCTTGCGAATACGATGCCAAGGCCTATGCGATGCTGGGGGCGAGCTATGCGGCGCGCGGCATCGAATACACCGAGGCGCGCAAGCGCATGGCGCGGATGCCGCGCGGCGCCGACCATATCGACAACCCGGTGTCCGTGGCGCCGGGCTTTCGGATCGGCAACGTCCACGTCATGGCTGGCGTGCCCTCGATCTTCCAGGCCATGCTCGACAATGTCGTGCCGACGCTGAAGACCGGCGCGAAGATGCTCTCGGCGACGGTGCACTGTCCGTTCGGCGAAGGCCTTGTCGGCGGGCCGTTGGGTGAGATCCAGAAGGCGCATCCGGACACGATCATCGGCTCCTATCCGAAATACGGCGATGGCAAATTCTCGACCGAACTGGTTGTTCGTGCCCGCAGCCAGGAGGCGCTCGACGCGGCGCGCGCCGATGTCGAAGCGATGGTGGCGGGTTTCGTGGCCAAGGCACGCTGATCAGCTTCTAGCCCTTTGTTTTGGCGCAATTCCCTAGGGAAAGCGCGTAGCGCTTTCCCGGGAAAACCGTTCACACTTTTCCTGGAATTGCTATAGCCGGAACCAAGCACTGCGCCGGGGCGTTTCCTTGCACGCGAGATCGAACGCTCGCCAGATTGAGGGATCATCATGCGTTTCAAGACCATCGTCGCGATTCTGCAGAACGAGCAGGATGCCGAGCGCGTACTCGACTGCGCCATTCCGCTCGCCAACCGCTTCCAGAGCCATCTGATCGGCATCCATGCCGAAGCGCTTCCTGTGCCCTACACATCGGCGACCGGCTTTCCCGATACCGAGTTCCTGCAGGTGTCGGCCGACATGAACCGGGAGCGGGCCGAGAAGCTGCAGGCCGTCTTTCTCAGGCGCATCGAGGATTCCGGTCTCTCCTTCGAGTGGCGCAGCCTGGAGAGTTTCTCCGGCGACAGCGCGCTGACCGGCATTTCGAGCGTGCGCGCCGCCGATCTCATCATCGCCGCCCAGCGCGACACCGGCGGCGATCCGAGCGCTGATGTCGACACGCTAGTCTATGATGCCGGCCGGCCGGTGCTGGTGGTGCCGAGTGCGGGTCCGCTGGTCACCACGTTCAAACACGTGCTGCTCGCCTGGAACGGCAGCAAGGAGGCCGCGCGCGCCGCCTTCGACGCCCTCCCCTTCATCATCGAGGCCGAGAAAACCGACATACTGGTCATCGATCCACCCGATACGCTCGACGAAAGTCCGGAGGCCGCCGGCGCCGAAATCGCGGCGGCCCTGTCGCGCCACGGCGCCACGGTCAGCGTGTCGGTGCAGAAATCGGGCGGCACCTCGGTCGATGACATGATCCAGAACAGGGTCGCCGAGACCGGCGCCGATCTCCTGGTTCTTGGCGCCTACAGCCATTCCTGGCTGCGCCAGCTGCTGTTCGGCGGGGTGACGCGCACGGTGCTGCGCACGGCACAGGTCGCGGCCTTCCTCTCGCGATAAGTCCACAGCCATCGCTGCCGGCCGCCCTTGCCAAGCCCAAGGTTTTCCAGTTAATTCCGCGCGCATTCCCCTGTTTTCTCGCACGCGGCCCTCGCGTGCTGCGGAGTGCGCGAAATGTCCCTGCCCGAAAAAGCCTTCCCGGTCTCCTGGGACCAGTTCCATCGTGATGCCCGCGCGCTCGCCTGGCGGCTTGCCGGCGCCAACAAGGGTCAATGGAAAGCGATCGTCTGCATCACGCGCGGCGGGCTGGTGCCCGCAGCAATCATCTCGCGCGAACTCGGCATCCGCGTCATCGAGACGGTCTGTGTCGCCTCCTATCACGACTACACCAGCCAGGGGCAGTTGCAGGTGCTGAAGGAGGTCACACCCGCGCTGCTGGCCGATGACGGCGCCGGCGTGCTGATCATCGACGACCTCACCGATACGGGCAAGACCGCCGGCATCGTGCGGGCGATGATGCCGAAGGCCCACTTCGCCACCGTCTATGCCAAGCCCAAGGGCAGACCGCTGGTCGATACTTTCGTCACCGAGGTCAGCCAGGACACCTGGATCTATTTCCCCTGGGACATGGGCTTCACCTATCAGAAGCCGATCGCCGACGATCACGCCGGCTGACTCGAGAACGAGCCGCTTTCTCCAGCTAAGCCGCCGCCGACGATGCTGTTTGCTTGCGCGGATGGATCCGCGCGGCCGGGCATCCTGTGAAACCGACCCTTGTTGGCGAAGTCAGCCGGCCCGACCAAAGTTTTTACTTTTATTGGTCACAATTAGTCGTAAGATTCGTGAGACGGCAAACGATTCTGGAGGCTGGGGCTAGCTTCTCCGATGTTGACGAGGCCAACGACGCACAACCATCTGGCCGAAAGGGTCCGGCGACTCTTCGGCACCGCGCCGTGCCGTCTGCAGGTTGCCGCGCTGCCCTGGCGCGATACAGGGAACGGTGTCGAGATCATGCTGATCACCAGCCGCGATACCGGCCGCTGGGTTCTGCCTAAGGGTTGGCCCGAGGCCAGGGAGCCGCTCTGCGAAGCGGCGGCGCGCGAGGCCGGCGAGGAAGCCGGATTGCGCGGAACCATCTCCCATCTCGAAGCCGGCCGCTACTTCTATGCCAAGGTGCTGGCATCCGGTGAGGAAGTGCCTTGCGAGGTGCTGGTGTTTCCGCTGCACGTCGACAAGGTCGCCGACCGCTGGAAGGAAAAGCACTCCCGCACCCGCAAATGGGTCAGTTCCAGCGAAGCAGTGCGCATGGTCAATGAACCCGACCTTTGCCAGATCATCGCCTATTTCTGCGCCGATCCGCACAGGTTTCCCTAAGCTCCTTGTTTTGCGCAATGCAGCCGGCCTCTTGCGCGGCATCGCGACCGATTCACAACCTCGTCATGTGCAGCATGAATGGTTTGCTAATTTTTCTTCGCTACAAAGCGGTCAATCTGGCATTTGATCGATGGCGAATCCTGTAGATCCACTTCAGCAAGATCCCGGCGAGCCGCAGCGCGAGCATCGCCCTCGCGTGCTCAAGGGCGGATCGATCATTGCCGGAATTCAGAACTCCGAGGTCGGCTGTACGGTGCGCAACCAGCATGCGGGCGGCGCCGAGTTGAAGATCCCACTGGAGTCCCGGGTTCCGGATCGTTTCCTTCTCTATGTGCCGCTGGACGGCGTCGCCTATCGCTGCGAGGTTCGCTGGCGCCGCAACGAACGGATCGGCGTGCAGTTCGCCGGCACCGAGGCGAAACCCAAGCTGCATTACGGCTGAACCACGACTTTTCAGCCCGACGAGCCGCTGCGGCCCGGATTGCTCCAAACGAGCGCCTCAGACCGTCATCGGCCCGCAAACCCGCCGCCGGAAACGGCAATCGCAGCGGCGCATTCTATCCCCGTTATCCACATGTGTGACACACAAGATGTTGGGGTCACAAAAGCTACGCAAACGAATCCTTGACGGCGCAAAACGAGTCGCCTTTTATAGGCCATGCGCTCCTGTTGAGAGTGCGACCGGAAAGTTCTGAGCCCGGTCTTTTTCCCGGATTATGTGCGTTTTGCCCGCATTTCCGCCTGTCTACGAGGCCGGCGGAAGCGTTGGGGTCGTGGGGTGGTGGGGCGACGAAAGGGAGAATTGTCGGACTGGAATAAATTGTCTGTTAATACTATATTTAGTGTTTGCAGCTAGGTTCGACGCTAGATAGTGTGAACTTCCCTCGAGTGAGGGAATCGAAAAAATCAGATTTGAGGGACCCGCGGGTTCCTCGGCGCGTCGAGCGGAAGCTTCGCAAGGAGCTTTGGCTGCATGGGCCGAGGGAGGCCGCGATATGGAGAGCCGGCCGTTTGCGAACGCCGGCAGACGGCGGACATGCGCGTTTCGCATTTGGGGGCAGAAATCCCCTGACGAAAGCGCTATATATAGACAAAAGGGACCGGACCAATGCGCATCGAGCGTCGCTTCACCAAGCAAGGGCAATCGGCTTATGCGGAGATCGAATTCCGCAAGGCGCTTTCCGAGATCAGGAATCCGGACGGCTCGGTGGTGTTCCGTCTCGACAACATAGATGTGCCCGCGCAGTTCTCCCAGGTCGCCGCCGACATCCTGGCGCAGAAATATTTCCGCAAGGCCGGCGTGCCCGCACGCCTGAAGAAGGTCGAAGAGAACGACGTCCCCTCCTTCCTGTGGCGCTCCGTCGCCGACGAGGCCGAACTTGCCAAGCTGCCGGAAGCCGAGCGCTATGGTTCCGAGATCGACGCCCGCCAGGTCTTCGACCGGCTGGCCGGCACCTGGACCTATTGGGGCTGGAAGGGCGGCTACTTCAAGTCTGAAGACGACGCGCGCGCCTTCCGCGACGAGCTTGCCTATATGCTGGCCACTCAGCGCGTGGCGCCGAATTCGCCGCAATGGTTCAACACCGGCCTGCACTGGGCATACGGCATCGACGGTCCGAGCCAGGGCCACTTCTACGTCGACCCCTTCACCGGCAAGCTGACCAAGTCGAAATCCTCCTACGAGCACCCGCAGCCGCATGCCTGTTTCATCCAGGGCGTGCAGGACGATCTCGTCAACGAGGGCGGCATCATGGACCTGTGGGTGCGCGAAGCGCGCCTGTTCAAATACGGCTCCGGCACCGGCTCCAACTTCTCGCTGCTGCGCGGCGAGGGCGAAAAGCTGTCCGGCGGCGGCCGTTCGTCCGGCCTGATGAGCTTCCTCAAGATCGGCGACCGCGCGGCGGGCGCCATCAAGTCGGGCGGCACGACGCGCCGTGCGGCGAAAATGGTGATCGTCGATGCCGACCACCCCGACGTCGAGGAATTCATCGACTGGAAGGTCAATGAAGAGCAGAAGGTCGCCTCGCTGGTGACCGGCTCCAAGATCGTCAAGAAGCATCTCGAAGCCATCATGAAGGCCTGCGTCAATTGCGAAGGCCATGACGACGACTGCTTCGATCCGGCCATCAACACGGCGCTGAAGCGCGAGATCAAGGCGGCCAAGAAATCGGCCGTGCCGGAGAACTACATCTACCGCGTCATCCAGTTCGCCAAGCAGGGCTACACTTCGATGTCGTTCAAGACCTACGACACCGACTGGGATTCGGACGCCTACCTGACCGTTTCGGGCCAGAACTCCAACAATTCGGTGTCGCTGAAGGACGATTTCCTGCGCGCCGTCGAGCAGGACGCCGACTGGCACCTGACCGCCCGCAAGGACGGCAAGGTCCTGAAGACGCTGAAGGCCAGGGATCTCTGGGAAAAGATCGGCTACGCCGCCTGGGCGTCGGCCGATCCGGGCCTGCATTTCAACACGACGATGAACGACTGGCACACCTGCGCGTCCGCTGGTGCGATCCGGGCCTCCAACCCGTGCTCGGAATACATGTTCCTCGACGACACGGCCTGCAACCTCGCCTCGATCAATTTGCTCCCCTACCGCAATGCCGACGGCACGATCGACATCGCTGCCTACGAGCATACGGTGCGGCTGTGGACCGTCGTCCTCGAAATCTCCGTCATGATGGCGCAGTTCCCGTCGAAGGAGATCGCCAAGCTCTCCTACGAATACCGCACGCTCGGCCTCGGCTACGCCAATATTGGCGGCCTCTTGATGACCTCGGGCATTCCCTATGATTCCGACGAGGGCCGCGCCATCTGCGCCGCGCTGACCGCGATCATGACCGGTGTGGCTTATTCGACTTCGGCCGAGATGGCTTCCGAACTTGGCGCCTTCGCCGACTATGACCGCAACGCGCAAAACATGCTGCGCGTCATGCGCAACCATCGCCGCGCCGCCTATGGCGACAAGGACGGCTATGAGAAGCTGGCCGTCAATCCGGTGCCGCTGGTCGCCTCCGACTTGAAGCAGCAGGCACTGGCCGAGCATGCGAAAGCGGCCTGGGACCGCGCCATAGAGCTTGGCGAGGAGCATGGCTACCGCAACGCGCAGGCAACCGTGATCGCGCCGACCGGCACGATCGGACTGGTCATGGATTGCGACACCACCGGCATCGAGCCCGACTTCGCGCTGGTAAAGTTCAAGAAGCTCGCCGGCGGCGGCTACTTCAAGATCATCAACCGCGCCGTTCCGGAAGCGCTCAGGACGCTCGGCTATTCCGAGAGCCAGATCGCCGAGATCGAGGCTTATGCGGTCGGCCATGGCAACCTCAACCAGGCGCCCGGCGTCAATCCCGGTTCGCTCAAGGCAAAGGGTTTTAGCGACGAGAAGATTGCCGCGCTGAATGCCGCCCTGAAGTCGGCCTTCGACATCAAGTTCGTCTTCAACCAGTGGACGCTCGGCGCCGACTGGGTGAAGGAGACGTTTGGCTTCACCGACGAGCAGCTCAACGACTTCTCGTTCGAGATGCTGCCGGCGCTGGGCTTCTCCAGGAAGGACATCGAGGCCGCCAACATCCATGTCTGCGGCGCCATGACGCTGGAAGGGGCGCCCTTCCTCAAGGCCGAACACCTGGCGGTGTTCGACTGCGCGAGCCCCTGCGGCAAGATCGGCAAGCGCTCGCTTTCGATCAACAGCCACATCCAGATGATGGCAGCGGCGCAGCCCTTCATCTCGGGCGCCATCTCCAAGACCATCAACATGCCGAACGATGCGACGGTGGAGGACGCCAAGGGCGCCTACATGCTGTCGTGGAAGCTGGCGCTGAAGGCCAACGCACTCTACCGCGACGGGTCCAAGCTGTCGCAGCCGCTGAACGCCTCGCTGCTCGCCGATGGCGAGGAGGACGAGGACGAAGCCGTCGAGCAGCTGATCCAGGCACCTGCCGCCGCCCGCGCCGCCCAGATCACCGAGCGCATCGTCGAGCGCATCATCGAGCGCGTGTCGCGCGAGCAGGAAAAGCTCCCCGGCCGCCGCAAGGGCTATACGCAGAAGGCCAAGATCGGTGGCAACACCATCTTCCTGCGCACCGGCGAATATGACGATGGCCGCCTCGGCGAGATCTTCATCGACATGAACAAGGAAGGCGCGACGCTGCGCGGCCTTCTCAACAACTTCGCCATCGCGATTTCGCTCGGCCTGCAATATGGCGTGCCGCTCGACGAATATGTGCATGCCTTCACCTTCACCAAGTTCGAGCCGGCCGGCATGGTCATCGGCAACGATGCCATCAAGAGCGCGACGTCGATCCTCGACTACGTGTTCCGGGAATTGGCGATCTCCTATCTCGGCCGCAACGATCTTGCCCATGTCGACCAGTCGGACTTCTCCAACACCGCGCTTGGCCGCGGCATCAGCGAAGGCAAGACCGACGCCGTCTCCAAGGGCTTGACCCGGGGTTCGCCGGTGAAGCTCGTTTCCAGGGCAAGCGGCAACGATCCGAAGGGCTTTGCCGGCGCCGGAACCCCTGCCCGCTCGGCGCCGACGGCCTTCTCCGGCTCCAACGTGCTGGCACTGAAGCCGGCCAGCGACGAGGCGATCGCCTACAAGCGCGACTATGAGGAGCGGGCCAAGGAATTGGCCGAAGACATGGCCTTCGAGGAGGCGGCCGACGTGGCCTCCGAGAGCTCTGGCGCCGCGGCCCTGTTCACCGACGCGGCCGCCGTTGAGGCCGCCGAGGCGAAAAAACTCGCCGCCGACCGCCGCGCCAAGTCACTGCTCCAGGGCTACACCGGCAATTCCTGCTCCGAGTGCCAGAACTTTACGATGGTGCGGAATGGGACGTGCGAGAAGTGCGATACGTGTGGGGCTACGAGCGGGTGCAGCTGAGGTCTGATGCCACCTCGGCTTACAGTCCGCGAAGTCATTCGCCTGCTGGAGGTCGACGGCTGGTATCTGGTTGCAACCAAGGGCAGTCATCGCCAATATAAGCACAAGATCAAAGCCGGCCGTGTCACCGTGGCCGGCAAGCCGTCTGAAGAGGTTGCGCCAGGAACACTGAACAGCATCCTCAAGCAGTCCGGTTTGAAGGAGTGATGGCATGCGTTATGCGGTAGTGATTGAAAAAGCAGGAAATAATTTCTCTGCTTATGTGCCGGACCTGCCCGGCTGCATCGCGACCGGAGCGACTGTGCCTGAGGTGGAAACCGAAATTCGCGATGCAATACGCTTCCACATTGAAGGCTTGCGCGCCGATGGGCTGGATGTGCCCAAAGGTGTCAGCCTCGCGGAGTACGTGGAGGCATAAAGGTAAAACGCTACGATCAGATCTCAGCCTACCCCGCTGGCAACACCCGCAGCGTCTGCTCATCAAACAGCGGCTCATCCTGGCCGATGCGGACGAACAGCAGCTTGCGCCCCTCGCCCGCCGGCACCTCGAAATACTGGATGCCATCGGGTCCTTCGCCCCAGTCACCGCAAGGCGGTTCGGGAACCTCGTCGGAATTGGCAAGCGCTTTCAGCTCTTTCGCGTAGGCGGTGTCGGGGCTGAATGTGTAGCGCTTGACGCCGGCGGGTACGGTGCCCTCGGTGTAGGGCGCCACCCCACAGCGGGCGCTGACGGCCTTGTCGGTCTTCTCCAAATACAGCCGCTGCAACGCAGCCTCGGCGGTTTCGCCTGTTTTGATGTCGAACACCTCGACAAGAGGATCGGCCCGGCCGCCATCGCTGTATTTGATGGCGAGCGCGTTGCCGGCGAATTCGAAATGGATCTGGCGGAAGCCGAAATCGCAGCGCTGCACCCAGGCGGCAAGGCCGATCGTCTTGTCGGCCAGCCTTTCCCAGACGCATTTGTCGATGGGCGGCCGTAACGGCGCCGGCTCGTCCGCCACGGCGGATAGCGTCGCGGATACAAGCAAGGCGCAGGCGCAGACGATCGATCTCACAGCGCTATTCATCGCTGCATCCTGTCAAAGTGAAGGCATCCCAGGCAGAGCCATCCGGATTGGCGTTGGCGAAATCCGCCCATTCGGTGAAAGCCGCGCCGAAATCGGGCAGCAGCAGCCCTTTCGGTGCCGGTATGGCTTCACGCGAATTCAGCTGCTCGGCGCCGCCGCCTGTCAAGGCATAGACCTGCCCATCCCATATCCTGCACAGCCCGCTGCCATCCTCGAGGCCCGCTTCGCGGTCATCGTCGGTGCAGGGGTGGCGGATGGTGCCGAGCGGAAACGAATTCTTGCCGTTGGTCCAGGTGATGTCCGCCGGCAGACGGATTTCGGTATGCGGCACGGTCAGCGAAAACACCTCGGCCGTCAGCGCCGCCGGTTCATGGTCGATCGGCCGGAATTGCATGATCGCGCCCGAACGCAGCTCCCGATAGGTGGCGTGGCTCAACGGACATTCCTTGGCGTTGGCCGCCTGCACAGGACCGAGCAGGGCCAGAAAAACGAAGGCCAGTTTGATCATCGGACGTCTCTGGGAACGCGTTGCCGGTCCGCACAGTCGCACTATCCGCGCAAAACAATAAGCGAAATTCCGAACGGCCATGCTCCTCGACGAAAAGCTATCCTGCACAGAGCCAACAGCCCGCATGGTCGAGCGCAAGGGTCGAAGGAGAAAGCGTGGTGATGCGGCGTGCTTAGCGCCTGTTCTGACCCGCCTGCTCACGCAGATGCTCCTTGGTTTCGGTATCAAGCGCTCGCCAGTCGCAACCGCGAACGGCCGCCTCCATCGCATAGAGTGCGAGGATCGTCACATGCCGTCCGAACCGGAACTTCAGCCGGTGGTAAGCTTCAACCACGCCGAAACCGCGCAGATCCGCCTCACAGAGGATACCAATTTCCGCCAGCATCCGCGCCATGGCCGGTCCGAGGTTTCTCATGTCTTCAATGCGAGTGCTCATCGCTCGGAGCGTTCAAGACACATAAGATAGTCCCTCTAAAATTTGGCGGACGGGTGCGTGCCAACCCGCACAGTCGCATCATCCGCCCAAAAGCGGAATCCGGAATGGCCGCATTTATTTTTTGCTGGACGAATGCTTGCCCCGCACAAATCCCAACATTCCTGTACGATCGAGCAGGCGGCCCGAGGAGACAGGCGATGCGGCGTTGGGCAATGACGATGGCAATGTCCGCATTGGCGAGCGGCACCGCACAGGCGGCAGCGCCTTATGTCGGGACATGGTCCCGTGACAGGTTGAACTGTAGCGCGAGCGCCGACGTCCAACGCCAGACGGTCTTCACGGTGGACCTAGCGGCCTTGTCGCTTCCCGAATTTGGTTGCGAGCTTGCGACCTTTCGCAGAACAGCCACGGGCTGGGTGGCGCATGCGAGCCAGTGCTACGGCTCCGATCCGACACTCGAGGAGCCGTTCACTCGTGTTATCCATATCGAGAGGCACGGCGTGACGATGCGGTTCACCTGGACCGGCTTCGACAGCGGGCCGCTTGTGCGCTGCTGAGGCGTCGCCTCAGACCAGCCCGACCAGCAAAGCCGCGCCACCGAAAAAGCCTGCCGAACACATCCACAGCAACCAGAGTCCCCGCACCCGGCATTCGAGCACCGCCGAGGCGGGGTTGGCGGGGTCATAATGCACATCGACCTTGCTGCCCTCGACATAGCGCCGGGCCTGGCCGCCGACGAGGCCAGGCAGCGAAGCCGTCACGGTGGCGCCGAACGCCACACGGTCGGCGCTGTAGCGCTGGCCGGCGACGCCATAGCTGTAGACGATGCGGGATTTAAAGACGGTGCGCCAGGGTCCATAGAATCCAGACCGCTCGCGGGTCTTGATCGCCTGCAGGCCCGAGGCGTCGATGCGGCCGGCGGCAACCGGCCATTTTGCTGCCTGCTCGGCCATCGACTTCTGGACGAAACCCATGCGCAGCACAAACAGGCCCATGAACAGCAGCAGTGCCGCCGCGCCAAGATTCTGTGGCTTGGGCAGATGCGGGCCGATCGCCTCCAGCACACCGCCGACGGAAAACACCAGAACCAGCGCACCAATCACCAGTCCCGCCGAAAGCTGGACCATGAACTTGAAGGCGCCTTCGGGCATGGTGCGTTCGATCACAGCCTTGGCCGGATCGGCCGGGTTGTAGAACACGGTCACGGCTGCGCCGCGCGGAAACCGCGCAAGCGTCTCCGTGACTTCAAAATTCCCTGGATTTTCCTGCACGCTGTAGCGCGAGCTTTGAAAAATCTTGCCGCCCACTTTGTATTCGAAGGTGATCGCCGGAAAATTGCGGATCTCGGTGGAATCGCTGGTGTCCGAGCCCGTACCCGAGACTCTCACCTCACGCGCCTCGACGCGCGAGGAGATGATCTTTCCCGGCGCCGGCAACCAGCGGCTGAGCGCGCGCACCTCTCGCCATTTCAGGAAAGTGACGATCGACAGCCCGCCGGCGACCGCGCAGGCAAAGCCGACCAACAGAAGTTTGAGTTCCACCCTGATCCCCCCGGAGTACAGGAATCGGCACTAGACAGCATGGCGGCCGCAATGTCTTGCTTATTCGCAAAATCGCAAGTCAACCCCATCACATCCCAGGCGGAGCATCAAATGATCGATCATATAACCATCGAAGTGGGAGATCTGGAGAAGAGCAAGCTCTTCTATGAACGCGCTTTCGCGCCCCTGAAGTACCGCTTGTCCTTCGGCAAGGAGGGCGTATTCTGGGCTTTCGATGTCGGCAATGGCTGCCTGTTCGAGATTCAGCGAACCGGCGAGGCGCCACCGCTCACCCATCTGCACGTCGCTTTCCGCGTCGGCAGCAAGGCAGAGGTCGACGCGTTCCATAGGGCAGCGCTGGAGGCCGGAGCCAAAGACAATGGGGCGCCCGGCCGGCGCCCGAACTATGCCGAGAATTACTACGCCTGCTTTGTGCTTGATCCCGACGGCTACAACATCGAGGCAATGATCAACGAGGCCTAGTGTGGCGACGACCCCTTCCGCTTCGTCATTCTAGGGCGGAGCAAGGAGCGAAGCGACGCGGGGCAGACCCTAGAATCCATGCCGCGACATTGAGGTGTTGCAGCGTTTCAGAATTCGCGTGTCATGCCGGCTTCACAGCCAGGAATGTGTTCCACTCCTCGTCGTTACGCCCCAAGTTGAAATCATCCCTGATGAGAACCAGTCCGGCGTTTTCGAGACGAGCCGCGAAATCGTCCCTGCGCCAGTAGACCGTATGATATTTGCCGCCCGTCTCGCCATCGCCATTGCGCATCGATACGAGGAAGGCGCCGCCTGGCCGCAATGACCCTTCTATCTTGGCAAGCACCTGGTCGGTTTGGTCGCGCGGCACATGGATCAGGACGGCCAGAGCCAGGACGGCGTCATAGGGGCCGCCGAGATCATCGGTGATGAGATCGAGAAGCTCACCATGCTTGCCGCGCGCGGCCTGCAGTTCGAGAAACCGCTTTGTTGCGTCGGTGCGGCGAACTTTGACGCCCAAACTCTCCAGAAAATCCGCGTCGTATCCGGCACCCGACCCGACTTCCAGAATCCGGCCGGATGTGCCGGCAATCGCCACAAGGCGCTTCAGCGATGCCTGCTCTCTCTCGTTGGGACCGTGCCGCACGATGGCATCGTAGCGTTCCGCATAGTCCTCATAGGCACTGATCGTCTGGCGGCTCTTGGCCAGAGCCTTCGACAACATCTTTCCCTCCCTTGCATCCATGTTGGTCAAAGAGCTTCCCTCCAGTGAATGGTGCCGGAAACTACGAGTCCGTCAAGCATGCCGATGTCGTGCAGGAAATGATCCGAAATGTGCCCACCGACACGACGACGTGATAAAAGGGTCATTTGACGATCGATGCGATCGGATGAAAAATTCACGGAGACAATAGCCGGGACGATGCGCATGAGCGACGAAGCCGACGATGACACCGATGTCTTGAATCATCTCGCCTATGTCAGGGCCGATCCAACCCAGCACGACACGCTTACGCTCCTGACCATGATCGATGCCGCGATTGTCGAGATCATGGCCTTGAGGACGAAGCTGCGGCTGAGCGAGGAGAGAAATGACCGGAGCAATCAGCTCCAATAACCGGCCGGGACCAGACCGAGTGGTGATGCGCTGGGATCAAGTCTTAGTCCGCGTCGGCCACCATCTGCCGGCCGCCGGCCCAGGCGCGCCATTGCCGCTCATCGCCATGGAAGACGTTGAGGTCGATGCGTCCGGTCACGCCATGCGACAGGCCGGAGCCGGAATACTGCCAGAACAGCCATTTGCGGTCGGGATAGACCTTTGACGGATGCCTCGCCACGGCGCGCAGCCAGAAGGGGTAGTCGAGAAATGCGCCCTGGAGGTTGTCGCGGTAGAAATCCGGCGCGGTGTAGATGATCGGACGCTGGCCGTAGTAGCGCTCCAGTCTGTCCATGAACACCTGCATCTTCTCCAGCACCTTTTCGCGTGACGGGCGCCGCTGGCAGCTCGAGTCGCCGTTCCACTCGACGTCGATAACTGGCGGCAAGGCGCCGTCGACCTTCGGCACGTTGCGGATGAACCAGTCGGCCTGCTCGCCGGCGGTGCGGCACCAGTAGAAGAAGTGATAGGCGCCGCGCTTCAGTCCGGCGGCGTCGGCAGCGCGCCAGTTCCTGGTGAACATTGGGTCGAGATGGTCGCCACCGTCAGTCGCCTTGATATAGGCGAAGTTGGCGCCCTGGGCGCGCAGCTTCTCCCAGTTCACGTTGCCTTGCCAACGCGACACGTCGACCCCGTGCACCGCAAGGTGCCGTGGCGAAGAGCGGCCGAAATTGATCGGCTTGGCATCGCGAAAGCCGTAACGCGTGATCGGCCCGGCAAGCATCGCAGGAGCTGCCCGCGACAACAGTTTCGGCGGCGAGACGAGGGCTGCCGGCTCGACCGGCGGATCGACGCTGTCAGGCAATTCAGGCGCCGAATACGCGACGGTCTCCTCCTCCTCCGCCAGGCTAAAGGGCTGGGCAGTGTCGTCCATGGGCGCGGCTTCGGCCAATTTGCGCGCATTGTTTGTCCTGGTCATGGGAACCGATGCGATCGGCGCGCTTGGCCGCACCACCGAGCTGGTGGTCTCGTTCGACGGCTTCTGCATGTCGAGCGCGTCCACGCCCGACGTCGAAGAGCAGCTGGCGAGGCACAGCGATGCGATCATGAAACTGATGACGCCTGGTAACCGCATCTGGACCTGTACTCAAACACAACAGACCGAAGGCGATGGCCGACGGACAACTAGGCCCAGTTATGAACGAGAAATTACCAATAAAGTTTGAATCAAGTTTTTTACCATGAGTGTGGCCCGTTTCAGACATTCGCCGTCGGCGGCCGGCCCAGCCTTGACGGCGCCATGATGTGGCTGTTGAGACGGCATACGGCGTTCGGCCGACATTCCTAAAGGGCGCCCGATGATTGCCAGCGGCAGCTGACAAGCGCTTTTAAAAAAGGAGCTTGCGTGCAGTCGTTCATCGACCAGAGCGTTTGTTTCATCGAGAACCATCAGGACTGGGCCGGCGTCGTGGTCGGGCTGCTGGCGTTCGGCGAGTCGCTCGTGCTGGTCGGCATCCTCCTGCCTGGCACCACGGTGCTCATCATTGTCGGCGGCCTGGTGGGAGCCGGCATCGTGCAGCCTTTGCCAATCCTTCCGGCCGCGATGATCGGGGCAGCGCTTGGCGATACCGTCTCCTACTTTCTGGGCAGATGGCTGGGGCGCGGCGTCGTCCACAAATGGCCGCTCAACCGCTACCGCCGCGAGGTCGCCAGGGCGCGGCTGTTCTTCTACCGTTATGGCTTCGCGGCGGTTTTCGTCGGCCGCTTCTTCGGTCCGGTACGCGCCACCGTGCCGCTGGTCGCGGGCATGATGGGCATGAACCGGCGCCGCTTCCAGATCGCCAACATCCTGTCGGCGATCATCTGGGCTCCGATCGTGCTGTCGCCGGGATGGCTGGTGGCCAAGGGTGCCGGCAGCATCCCCGAGCTCGGTGTGACCAGCCTGTTCGGGATAGCGGCGATCGCAGCGGTCGCCCTGATCGTCATAGCGGTGATCGTCCTCAATCGCCGGGCCAAGCGAACCGCCGAGCCTAAAGCGCGTCGCGTCTAATCGGACCCATGCGACGCGCTTTTAGTTCTTTGTCTATGCATGTCGTTGTCCCAAAACCGAGGTCACTTTTGGGCGACATGCATTAGCGTTCCTTCCTGAACACCCCGATCATCGGCCCAAGATTCCAGTAGTCGTCGTTGCGGCCGATGGCAGGGGCGAGCAGGCTTGAAATCGAGCCGTCGAGAAACAGCGCATTGTCGCAGCCGAGCGCATCGCGGAACAGGCGGGCGAATGCATGGAACGTCACCGTGCCGTTCGAAATGGCAAAGACCGCGACACCGTCCTTTCGCACCCCGACACCATCACGGGTCTTGCGCGAGGTGCCGTCGGAGTGGAATTTCGGATGAAGCTCACCGTCGATCACCAGCATCGGTCCGGATTGCGTCGCATAGTCGGTGGGCGGCCGTTTCCTGACGAAGGCCCTGGTCGCCTGGACCGCAACCTTGCCGCCGCTGATGTAGAAGATGCCGTTCGGCTGGAGCGAAAAATTGCCGCTGCCCGATCCCGTCTTCACATCAGCCATCTCGTGGCCGCGCTCGACATAGAGGCCGACCGGCCTGAGGTCGGGATGATACATGCCGGCATTGATGGCAAACAGCATGGTGCGGCCGGCCGCGCGCTGGGCGCCGTCGAGATTGTGCAGCGACTGAAAGGGCTTGCCAGCCGGATCCTTCCAGAACAGCTCGATCGAATACGCTTTCGGGTCGACCTCGCAGACCAGATAGTCGGTCGCCTCGAAGGCAAAGTCACGGCATGGCGGCACCGACGCGAACCATTGGCCGAATGCCATCGTGGTGGCGACGGCCTGCGGCAGCGCGGCCTTGACCAAGGCCGCCAGCAGGGGCGCCGCATTGAAAAGCGTCAGAAAATCCATGCACATACCGCAGCTTCAACGAGCCACCGTGGATAGCATCGCCGGCCGGCATTGTGGAAGATCGGATTGGAATGGCGCGGATCAGAATTCGCGTCGGACGCGGCTGGCCGACGCGACTATTTGACAGCGCTGACCAGCTGTTCGTCGCCACCAAGAATGGAGACCCAGTGTCCGGTGTCGTCGCTCGCCTGCCGTTTCAGGTAGCGGTAGCTGGTCTCGTTCCAGAGCCGGACCTTGTCGGTCAGATTGTCGAGGATAAAGTCGCCCTTGTCCGTCCGCACCGTCAGCACGGCATGACCTTCGCCATCAGGCTTGCGAACCACCGTCATCAGCAGATTGGCTATGGCAATACCCAGGCTGTTCAGTTCGCGCCGCTTTTCAAGCGCGTAATCCTCACAGTCGCCGAAGCCGTTGTCCGGATAGGCCCACCACTCGTCCTTGCCGTAATTGTCCATGTCGCTCATCGGCTTGACGCGCTTGTTGATCGAGAGATTTACGGCCGAGATCTCGTGCAGCAGCTTGCCGGTCATTTGTTCCGGCACGCTGTCGGGTGAGCGGATCGAGCATTCGGCGGCATGGATCTTGCAGAAATCATAGTGGCCAATCGGCTGGGAGGTCGAGCCGCCGACCACCATGGAAACAGGAGCCGCGTAGGCGAAATTCGCTGCCGAACACAACGCGGTCAGAGCAACAGCCAGCCCCAGCCCCTTCGCCTTACGGCGCCAACCCTTCGAGGATGCCATCCGGCCCCGCCCATCTGTTTTTTGTTAACAGAACGTTAAGGGCTGTTACCTACCGAAGTCAATCAAACCGGCCGATCACATCTTTGCGGGTCGACGCGTGCAGGTTCCAGGGTTGCTCCCGCGCAACACACAGAGAGCCGATCGCGAGCTAGGCAAGCCACCCCATCGCCACACCCAGCAGCAGGACCACACCGAGCAGGCCGCGATAGATGACGAAAGGCCAGGCGGAGAAGCGCTCCAGCACGCGCATCAGCCCCCATATGGCGAAGAAGGCGGATATCGACGCGACGACCAGCCCGGTGGCAAGAACCGACCAGCCATGGGCGTCGAGGTGAACCTTGTGCAGTTCCCACAACTCCTTGAGGCCGGCAAGCGCGATCGCCGGCAGCCCGAGCAGGAATGAGAAGCGCGCCGCCTCGGCCCGTTTGAAGCCAAGCCCCAAAGCCGCCGTCAAGGTCGAGCCCGAGCGTGAGACACCAGGGATCAGCGCGCCGATCTGAGCGATGCCGACAAGCAGCGCATCAGCGAGCGAAGCTTCGCCGATGGTGCGCTTATGGCGGGCAAAAGTCTCGGCCAGAGCCAGCAGGATTGCCATGGCAATGCAGGCCCAACCGATCACGCTCAGGCTGCGCAGCGGTGAATTGCAGGTGTTGAGCACGCGCGACAGGGCCACGCCGGCGATGACGATCGGGATCGTCGCCAGCACGATCCAGGATGCCAGCCGGAAATGCCGGTCGGCGAAATCGCGCCGCGTGAGGGCGTCGAGCGAACCGAACAGGAGATCCCTGACATCGCTCCAGAAATAGCTGATCACGGCGGCAAGGGCGGCAAGCTGCATGGCGGCGGAGAAAGCGGAGCCGGGATCCTGCCAGCCGAGCACCGCGGGCACGATGCGCATATGGGCGGTGGACGAAATCGGCAGCAGTTCGGTGATGCCCTGCACCAGGCCGAGAAAGGCGACCTTGGCATATCCCAGGCCGACAAAGCCCGTGTCCACGCCTTGAGTGCAGAGGTCAGCCATGTCTGGTTCCGTGTGTGAGAGATCGAAATTGCGCGGATGGGACCGGTGCCGGTCAGGCCCGGGCAAGCCTTACCGTCATGGACCGGATAATCAATTTACGGATTTGTAATCTGGCACTGCTGCGCCGAATGCGCACAGTTCAAAACCGGCCCAAAGGGCCGGCCTGCGTTCTCACGGGGGAAAAACGGCAAAGCGATTACGGGCACAGCCAGAGTTTCTGGCAGGCCCTGGCGATCACGTGGGGCGGCGGCACAATCGGCTCATCGACAGCGGGACGCCGCGCCCGTTCGAGCAGCATACGGACCTGTTCCGGGCGCACACGGTCGCGCTCCATGACAAGCAGGACCATCGGATCGCTCAAAAGCTCGTCCAGGGTGCTGATGCTGTCGTTCATCCGTCGTCTCCTCGAATGCCGGCCCGCGCAGCATAGATAGGAAGACAATGATGGCTCGCCAATGACGCTTTGCCGGCTATAGCGTGTCGAATTGGATTATTTTTTGGTCATGATCTCGCTTCTTTCTCTGCCTGGCGCAGAAGGAAAAAAGCCTAGGCCGGCGGAGCGCCTTCATATTGCGGCAGGCCGTCGTCAAGAACCACCCAGGGCTGTTTCGAGGCGGTGAAAATGTGCATCTGCGGCTTGAACGTCGAGGGGTCGTCGAGCGAACCGGTGGTGATGCCGATGATGCCGGCGGAATCGCGCCGCGAAAACATCGTCGTGCCGCAGTTCGGGCAAAAGCCGCGCTTGAGATCCGGCGAGGTGTTGACTGTTGCCAACGGCCCTTCGATCGTCACCTCATCGATGCGAAACAATACGCGCGCGTTGAAAGTGGCGCCGATCGCCTTCTGGCAAAGCCGGCAATGGCAGATGCGCTCGTTGATCGGAGCCGCGTCGGTGCGGTAGCGCACCGCTCCGCAAAGGCAGCCACCCTGGTGTTTAGCCATCGTCTCGATCCACAAATGGAGGAAATAAGCGGCAACGTAGTCGCACGGCCGACAGGGTCAATTGAAAAGCTTTGATACAACGCATCGATAATCGGAATGCGATGAAGTTCACCACGGCGGGTGGTGCCCGGTCAGCCGAAAAGCAGGGTCTTGCACATATCGATCTGTTCCCGTCCCGCCGATTTCAAAGCGTCTTGGCGAGGTCTTCGAACTGGTCGGTGCATTGGCCCCAACCGACGTGAAAACCCATCTGCTCATGCTGTTCGCGGTCGGCGACGCTCCAGTGCCGGACGCGCGCGATGTATCGGGTCTTGCCCTGGCCTTCATCCTCGAAGGTCAGCGCAACGGTCATGAACGGCTTTTCCGACGGCTCCCACGCCTGGGTATAGGCATCGGTGAAGACGATCTTCTTGCCGGGAATGACTTCCAGGAAGACACCGGGGTTGGGAAACTCGTTGCCGTCGGGGCTGGCCATGACGACAAGGCTCGAGCCACCGGTGCGCACATCCATCTCGGCGCGCGGCGTCGTCCACGGCTTTGGCGAAAACCATTGCGTGACCAGTTTCGGGTCGGTCCAGCAGCGATAGACGCTCTCGCGCGGCGCATCGATGATGCGGGCAAGAACCAGTTCGCGGTCGTTGGCGGGGGCAATGTCGAGCTTGGTGGCCACAGTGGTCTCCTCGGGTTGATCTGGCTTCCGTCCCAAGGACGAGCCAATGCAACGCCGCCCGACATGGCCAGAGAGAAAATTCCGGAAATGGCGAGTTGGCAGAAACCGCGTCAGTGGCGTTTGGCTTGCACCAGATAAGCGTCGATCTCGGTCTCGCCGAGCCACTTGGCCGCCTCCAGCCGATGCAGGCCTTCGACCAGTATATGGCGCTTGCCGTCGTGGCGGACCTGGATCGGCATCTTCATGCCGTTCTCCAGGATGTCCTCGGCGAGGTGCCGGACGGTCTCGGGATGCAGCGTCTTCTTGCGCGCCGTCGGCACGTAGATGTCGTCGACCTTGACCTTTTGCACTCTGAGCATGCCGATCCCCATGGCGGAAACGCCGCCTTCCCTGAGATAATCCGTTTGCTGAAGCTGGCCAAGGGCGCGGCTAACAAATGCTGGCCCGATCGTTTCCATTTGACGCTCGCCCTGCAGATCGCCGAAATGACGACCTTCGAGCTTTTCCGGTGTTCATGACCCATCTGCCGACCGAATTCCCCGATTTCGGGCTGACGCCAGAGCAGCGCCGCCACGCCGTGCACGGCCACTATTACGAATGGCCTGGGATGGATGGCGAACGCGGCGAGATCTGGTGCTACAGCGACCGTTTTTCCTATCGCGCCGGCGAGACGGTGACGCTGCATGTCAGTTCGACCGCTCCGTCCTTCAGCATGGCGATCACCCGCGATGGCGGCACCGAGACGAAAATGTTCGAGAAATCGGGCATCGCGGCGCGCTGGCAGGACAGTCCAGACCAATGTTCGGCCGAGGGGTGCGGATGGGAAGCTTCGTTCGAATTCCATGTCGGGAGCGATTGGCCGTCCGGGGCCTACCGCGTGACGCTGACCGCCGATGGACGCGACGGCAAGCCGATCCTTTGCCGTCATCTCTTCATAGTCTCTCCCCAGATTGGCAAGAAGCCCGGCCGTGTGCTGCAGGTGGCTGCGACGGGCACCTGGCTTGCCTACAACACCTGGGGCGGCTCCAACCATTATCAGGGCATCACCGGGCCGGATCGCAACCAGTACTCGCCCGTCGTGTCGACGCAGCGGCCCTGGTGCCGAGGCTTCGTCGTGTTGCCGAAGGATGCGCCGCGCGTGCCGCTGGAGGTCGCCGTGCCACCGAAGACGGTGCCGCGCTATCCGCATATGGAATGGGCGCTCGCCACCGGCCATTCGAAGAAATACGCCTCGTCGGGCTGGGCGAGCTACGACAGCCACTTTTTCCGTTTTGCCGAACGGGCCGGCTACGGCGTCGACCTCGTCAGCCAGCACGACCTGCATTTTTCGCCGGATATTCTTGACGGCTATGACTGTGCCGTCTTCGTCGGCCACGACGAGTACTGGACCTGGGAAATGCGCGATGCCGTCGACAATTATGTCGAGCGCGGCGGCCATGCGGCGCGCTTTGCCGGCAATTTCATGTGGCAGACGCGGCTGGAAGACGAAGGCCGCCGCCAGGTCTGCTACAAATACCGCGCCCGCGCCGAGGACCCCGCCTATCGCGGCGGCGACATCACCCGAGCCACCAATTCCTGGGAAGCGCCGGAAATCGACCGGCCGGGCTCGGCGACCTTCGGGCTCAACGCGACACGTGGCGTCTATGCCGGCTGGGGCGGCTGCGCGCCGCGCGGCGTGCGCGGCTTTCCGGTCTATCGGCCCGAGCACTGGGCCTTTGCCGGCACCGGCATTTATTATGGCGACCTGCTTGGCGCCGACAGCCATGTCTATGGCTATGAGGTCGACGGCCTCGACTTCGAGATCACCGGTGGCCTGCCCTACCCCACCGCGACGAGCGGCGCGCCGGATGGCCTGCAAGTTCTCGCCGTCGGTATGGCGTCCCAGGTGGAGGAAAGCGCCGACATCCCGATCGAGGACCAGTTCCTCACCGACGAGGATGGCCGCTTCACCGCCGAAACGCTGTTCGGCGAGGCGAGCGACGCCAATCTTGAAAAGGTCAAACGTGGCAACGGCATGATCGTCAACTTCCCGCGCGGCAAGGGCGAGGTGTTCCACGCCGGAAGCTGCGAATGGGTCGCCGGCCTGCTAAGACAAGACCCGATGGTCGAACGCGTCACCAAGAATGTCCTCGATCGCTATATCGGAAAGTCCTGACATGTCGAAAGCTCAGACCGCCGCTCAACAGACCGAAGCCCGGCGAGATTCGCATCTGTTCTACCTGTCCAGTCTGCGGCGGCCGCTGATCGACCGCGCCGAGGGCATCTATATGTGGACGCAGGACGGCCGCCGCTTCATCGATGGGTCAAGCGGGCCGATGGTCGCCAATATCGGCCATTCCAACCGCAATGTGCTTGATGCCATGAAGCGGCAGATGGACCGCGCCACCTTCGCCTATCGACTGCATTTCGAGAATGAGCCGGCGGAAGAACTGGCGCGTGAGCTGGCAGGAAAACTGCCCGAAGGCATGGATCGCATCTTCTTCGTCTCGGGCGGCTCGGAGGCGACGGAATCCTGCATCAAGCTGGCTCGACAATGGGCTGTTGCCACCGGCCAGGCCAGCCGCTGGAAGGTGATCACCCGTTTTCCCTCCTATCACGGCGGCACGCTGGGTTCGCTCTCGATCACCGGCGACGACGCGCTGGCCGAAACTTTTACGCCGATGATGCGCGTGATGCCGACCGTGCCGGCGCCGACCGCCTGGCGCGACCGCGACAATCTTTCGATGGAACAGCGCGGCATCCGCTATGCCGACATGCTGGAGGAGAAGATCCTTGCCGAGGGCCCGGAGAGCGTCGTTGCCTTCATCATGGAGCCGATCGGCGGTGCGGCCACCGCAGCCCTGGTCGCACCCGACAGCTACTATGCGCGTATCCGCGAGATCTGCGACCGCTACGGCATCCTGCTCATCCATGACGAAGTGATGAGTGGCGCCGGCCGCACCGGCAGGTTCCTTGGCGGCGATCACTGGAACTGCAAGCCCGATATCGTCGCACTGTCGAAGGGGCTGGGCTCGGGCTACGCGCCACTCGGCGCGCTGGCGGCACCGATGCGGCTGGTGCAGCCGCTGCTCGCCTCCGGAGGCTTCCAGCATGGCCACACCTATGCCGGCAATCCGCTCGCCTGCGCCGCCGGGCTTGCCGTGCTCGGCGAAATGGACCGGCTCGACCTGATCGCCAATGCGGCCGCCATGGGCGACGTGCTGATGGACGGATTGAAGGGTCTGGCGAGGCGCTTCCCGTTCATTGCCGACGTGCGCGGCAAGGGCCTGCTCACCGGCGCCGAGATGGTTGCCGATCCCGACACGCTGCGACCGATCGACCAGAGCAAGAAAGCCACGCAGCGCCTGCTCGATCTCGCCTACGAACGCGGGCTGATCATCTATGGCCGCAAGGTCAAAGGTGGCGTCGACGGCGATAATTTCATGGTCGCGCCACCGATGATCGTCACCAGCGAGCAGGTTGGCGAGATCATCTCTATCATCGGCGACTCGCTGGAGGTTCTGGCCTCCGAACTCGACTTGCCCGTCGAAGGCCGGGGGTAAGGGAATGGCGACGCGAAAAGTCATCATCACCTGCGCCGTCACCGGCTCGGTGCACACGCCATCGATGTCGCCTTACCTGCCGGTGACACCGGACCAGATCGCGGCGGATGCGATCGCCGCGGCCGAGGCCGGTGCCTCGATCCTGCACCTGCATGCCCGCGACCCCCGGGATGGCCGGCCGACCGCCGATCCGGACGTCTACATGCAGTTCCTGCCGCGCATCAAGCAGGCAACATCGGCGGTGATCAACATCACCACCGGCGGCTCCTCGCTGATGACACTTGACCAGCGGCTGGCGGCGCCTCTGCGGGCCGAGCCGGAAATGTGCTCGCTCAACATGGGTTCGATGAACTTCGCGCTGTTCCCGATGCTCGACAAGCCGAGGGAATGGCAACATGAGTGGGAGCCGAAGCTGCTCGAGGCCACCCGCGACACCATCTTCAAGAACACCTTCGCCGACATGGAAGGCGTGCTTGAAAGGCTGGGCAATGGCTGCGGCACGCGCTTCGAATTCGAGTGCTACGATGTCGGCCACCTCTATTCGCTGGCGCATTTCCGCGACCGAGGCTTGGTGTCGGGGCCGCTGTTCATCCAGTTCGTGCTGGGTATTCTGGGCGGCATCGGCGCCGATCCGGACAATCTCATCCACATGAAGCGGATCGCCGACAAATTGTTTGGCGACACATACCAGTTCTCGGTGCTGGCCGCCGGCCGCAACCAGATGCCGCTGATCTCGATCGCCGCGGCCATGGGTGGCAATGTCCGCGTCGGGCTGGAGGACAGTCTTTATGACGGGCGCCAGCTGGCGAAATCCAACGCCGACCAGGTGCGCCGCATCCGTGGCATTCTCGATGGGCTGTCGCTGGAAGTTGCCACCCCAGCCGAAGCGCGCGACATGCTGGCACTCAAGGGCGGCGACCGGGTGGCGTTTTGAGATGATGATTTGAGATGCCTGCGTCCAGTCCCGCCTTGGCTCCCTACTTGCCATGACAGCCCCAGAAAAAATCCTCCTCCGCCCCGGACGGATCGAAGACGTCGAAACCATCCATGCGGCGATCCTGAAACTCGGCACCCATATCGGCGCACCGGAAGAAATCATCTCGACGGCCGACGATCTCAAAACCTGGGGTTTCGGCGAGAAGCCCGCTTTCTCCACGTTGATCGCCGAAGTCGATGGCGAATTCGCCGGCCTCTGCCTGCATTTCCCGATCTTTTCGACCTGGATGGGCCGGCCTGGCGTCTATGTGCAGGACCTCTATGTCGAGGATCGGTTTCGCGGCCGCAAGATCGGCGAGCGGCTGCTGCGGCGCGTTGCGGCGCAGAGCCGAAAGGAAGGCGGCGTGTATCTGAGGCTGTCCGTCGACACCGACAATGAGGGTGCAAAAGCCTTCTATGAAAGGCTGGGTATTGCCTGGTCGAGCTACGAACAGACGCAGAAGATCATCGGTGAAGCCTTTTTTGCCTTCGCTGATGCGCCGGAAAATGGGGATCAGCAATGAAAGCCTTCTTTGCCGAGGAGCAGAAGCGCCACGACCCCAAGGCCTTTCTCTCGAGCGGCGCCGCGCAGCCCAATCCGGAAAAGCCGGAACGCGTCGAGAGGTTGTTAGCCGGTGCAAAATCTGCCGGCTGCTCGATCGAGCGGCCGCGCAATCACGGCCTCGGCCCAGTTTCGGCCGTGCATACGCCCGAATATCTCGATTTCCTTGAGCATATCTACACGCGCTGGCAGCGCATTGAGGGTGCCTCGGTGGAGGTGATCCCCAACATCCACCCGATCGCCCGCAACGGCTCCTATCCGGCCTCGGCGGTCGGCCAGGCCGGCTACCACATGGCCGACACGGCGTGCCCGATCTCGGGCGAAACATGGCAAAGCGCGCTGTGGAGCGCGTGGAGCGCGGTTGAAGCCGCTGAAGCGGTGATGGCAGGCGCGCCGGCTGCCTATGCGCTGTGCCGCCCACCGGGCCACCACGCCTTTGCCGATGTCGCCGGCGGCTTCTGCTTCATCAACAATTCGGCGGTTGCCGCTCAGGTGTTGCGCAAGCAGGCGGCGCGCGTGGCAATCCTCGATGTCGACCTGCACCACGGGAACGGCACGCAAGGCATCTTTTATGCGCGGCCCGACGTGCTCACCGTCTCGCTGCATGCCGATCCGGTGCGCTTCTATCCGTTCTTCTGGGGTCATGCCGACGAGCGCGGCGAAGGGCCGGGGCTTGGCTACAATTTCAACCTGCCGCTGCCGCGCAAATCCGCCGATGCCGCGTTTCTGGAAGCGCTTGGCATTGCGTTCCGGCGTATCCGTGCCTTCTCGCCCGACGCGCTGGTCGTCGCGCTCGATCTCGACGCGTTCGAGGGCGATCCGTTCGGCGGGCTTTCGGTGACAACGCCAGGGTTCTCGCGCATCGGCGAAGCCATCGCCAAGCTCGGCCTGCCGACTGTCATCGTCCAGGAAGGCGGCTACCTCTGCGACGAACTCAGCGACAACCTCACCGCCTTTCTCACTGGATTTGGCGGCAAGGCGCGGTGACAATGCAAACCCGCTAGTAACGCTGCTGCCTGAGCATGGCGATGACCCGGTGCACGCTCTCCAGTGTCTCGTCGATCTCGGCCGCCGTGTTGTAATGCGCGATACCGATGCGCACGACGCCCTGTTCGGCAGGAATGCCGAGCTGGTGGACGATCTCCCAGGCGTAGTTGTGACCGGACCACAGGAAGATGTTTTCGGCGTTCATCTGCCGCACGATCGTCTCAGGCACGATGCCCTCGACGGTGAAGGAGACCGTTGGCACGCGATCGCCGAGCCGCTTCGGATCGGTGATGCCTTGGATGTTCAGGCCTGCAATGTCGGACAGGCCGTCGATCAGCCTTTGCGCCAGCGGGTTTTCATAGGCGATGGACAGTTCGAAGGCCCTGGCGATCTTCTGCCTTCTTGAACCGCCCTCGCCCGCCGCAGCACCAAGATCAGCAAAATAATCGACCGCCGCCGTCAGACCGGCCATCAATTCGATCTGCGGCGTGCCGAGTTCGAACCGCTCCGGCAGGCCGTTCGACGAACAGCGGCATTTATAGGCCTTCAGGCCATCGATGATATCCAGCCGTCCCCACAATATGCCCATATGTGGACCGAAGAATTTGTAGGCCGAGCAGATCAGGAAATCGCAGCCAAGCTCCTGTACGTCGATCAGGCCGTGCGGCGCGAACTGCACGGCGTCGACATAGACCGGTGCGCCGGCCTGTTTTGCGATGGCAGTCAGGGACTTAACCCGGTTGATCGAGCCGGTCAGATTGCTGGCGTAGTTCAATGCAACCAATCGTGTCTTGCTGGTTAGCAGTCCGGCCAGCGTCGCCTCCTCGACCTGCCAGCTCTTTTCGTCGAAAGGCAGCCAGCGCACGACCAGGCCAAGATCCTCGGCCAGTTGCAGCCAGGGCGACACATTGCCCTCATGGTCCATGCGGGTGAGGATGATCTCGTCGCCCGCCTTCATGGTGCGGCCGAGCGTGCGCGACATGTGATAGGTCAGCGTCGTCATGTTGGCGCCGATGATGATTTCCTGCGGGCTCGCCGCGCCGAGGAAATCGGCCATCGCCTGATGCGCTTCGTCGACGACAGCTTGAGCCGCGATCGTCGTTTCGAAATGGCCGCCGAGATTGGCGTTGGTGGTAAGCAGGCAGCGCGACACCGCGTCGGCGACAGCCTGCGGCACCTGCGTGCCTGCCGGGTTGTCGAGATAGATGCGGCGACGCCCATTGTCGGTCAGGGAGAGAGCCGGGAATCGTCCCCGCACCGCCTCGATCGGAAAGTCCGCCATGGTCTTCAGCCCTCAGTTATTTCTGGGTAACTCCGCACCCTGAGCCATCAAGGACAGGGATTGCCGACGCGCTGATGGATCGCATCGACCGCCTTCTGCATCTCTTCGGTCCAGACGACATCCACCGAGGACAGCGCCATCTCCAGCTGTGCAACTGACGTGGCACCGACGATGTTCGACGTGACGAACGGACGGCTCGACACATAGGCATTGGCAAACAGGGCCGGCTCCAGGCCAAAGGAGCGCGCCAGTTCATTGTATTCGAGCAGCACCGCGGCGGCATTCGGCCTCTCGTAACGCTGGCCGCGATTGAACAGTTGCGAACGCGAGCCCTGCGGGCGCGCGCCATGGTCGTATTTGCCGGTCAGATAGCCCTGCGCCAGCGGCGAATAGGCAAGCAGCGACACCTCTTCGCGTTCGCGGACCTCGGCGAGGTTCACCTCGAAGGTGCGGTTGACGAGATTGTAGGCGTTCTGGATCGACGCGACCCGAGGGCCGGTCCCCTTATCGGCCTCGGCAAGGAACCGCATCACGCCCCAGGAACTCTCGTTCGATAGGCCGAAATGACGGATCTTCCCTGCCTTCACCAGTTCATCAAAGACGGCAAGCGTCTCGGCGATTGGCGTTTCGTCGGCAGGCGCCCCGACGGAATCGGCGCGGCGCGCCACTGCGCCGACCCGCGTCGGGTTGGCGCCCCAGGGAATGTCCCGTTCCGGCCAGTGGATCTGGTAGAGGTCGACATAGTCGGTGCCGAGCTTTGCCAGCGACTTGTCGATGGCGTCAAAGATATCGGCGCGCACCAATTGCGAGGGCCTGTCGCCGCGAAACCAATCGTTGGCGGTGCGACCAACGACCTTGGAGGCAAGGATCACCTTGTCACGGTTGCCCCTGGCCTTCATCCAGTTGCCGATGATCTTCTCGGTCCGCCCTTGCGTCTCCGCCTTGGGCGGGATCGGGTAGAGTTCGGCGGTGTCGATGAAATTGACGCCCCGCGAAAAAGCCAGATCCATCTGCGCGTGGCCTTCGGCCTCGGTGTTCTGCTGGCCCCAGGTCATCGAACCAAGGCATATCTGGGTAACAAGAAGATCGGTCCGACCGAGACGGCGTTTGTGCATGGATTTCTGCTCCGGAGGGAAGGCGTGCGTGGCAGCGCGGGAATGAGCCGCATCTATAGGGAAAGCAGAGCCGCTCTCCAAGCCTCAACGCACCGACTTTTGCGTGAATTGCGCGGCGTTTTAGCGGCGGGCACCGGCCAGGGCGCGGCGCTTGGCCTCGTCGATCAGCATGTTGGCCACCTGCATGCGGATCATGGCGCGCTGGCGCAGATGCGGGGCGACGCGATCGGGATGGTTGGCGAAGGCGAAGCTGCGGCGCATACGGCCGAAATCGGCGGTGCTTTTTGGCTGATCCAGTCCCAGTTCGACCGCGATCGATTCAGGATCGATCGGCGGCAGTTTTTCCTCGAGCTTTGGCTCTTCGCCGGCCAGGGCAAGCTTGGCGTGCTCGAGCAAGGCGGCGAATTCACTCGCCAGATCGGCACCGGCCTCACGATATTCGGCGGCTGACACCTTGATGCGGCCGGAATGGAGTTCATCGGCAACCGAGAGATAGTCAAACGGAATGGACGGACGCGCCCCGGCCTCGGCGCCCTCGCTGCCCTTGTCGGAGGCAACGAAGAGGTCGTCGAGCAGCGAAGCGAAGTCACGCTTGGCGCTGGTAGCGATGTCAGCCTCCCCCCTTACCTGACTGTCTAGGCTACAGAGCATAGAACCGGCTCGTTAAAAATACCTGCCACGGATGTTAACGAATTTAGCTGTTGCGAAGACCGCTGGCGAGCATCAAGGCCGCTCAAACAAAAAAGCCGGATTGCATCTTCATCTGTCCGGAAATTCGCCAGGAGTGGCGAGGAAAACTGGCCATGTGCCAGCGTCCAGCCTACGGTTCCTGCGGTGCGAAAGCTTCAGCGCGCCGCATAGCAGGCATGCAAATGCTGCACTGCACAATTTTAACGATTCACCTATATTGTTTGATGTGGAGGACCAACCAGGAGCCTGAAAGATGGGTTTCTTCACGGAAATGTTCGCCCGGCCGCGCCCGCAGGAACATCTGAGATACCGCACGGCGCTCGCGCTGCTTCACTCGATGAGCAATGCCGACCGCGCCGACATCGGTATCAAGCCTGCCGATTTTCCGCGCATCGCCCGCGAAATGTCCATTCGCTAAATGCATCTTGCAAGATGTCCCGGATCCGATCCGGGACATCCGTAAAGTCCAATTTCTCAACGCGATCCCAGGAATGTCGCCTTGCCCAGCGGCACGCCATTGTGGCGAAGGATGTCGTAAGCGGTGGTGAGGTGGAAATAGAAGTTGGGCATGGCCAGATGCAGCAGATACTGCATGCCGCCCATCGTGGTTTCGCGCCCGCCGAGCTTCAACTCGATCATCTTGTCATCGGAGCCGTCGATATCGGCTGCCGAGAAAGTCGCCAGAAGCGCGACTGTCTTGGCTATCCGAGCCTCGAGATCGGCAAAGCTTGCCTCATTGTCCTCGTATTTCGGCACCTCGCGGCCGGCCAGCCGCGACGGCGCCCCCTTGGCATGGTCGGTGGCGATCTGCACCTGCCTGGTCAGCGCATACATGTCGGGCGCCAGCCTTGAGGTCAAAAACACCTGTGGGTCGATCTTGCGGTCAAGCGCATTTTGTTCGGCCGCCGCAAGTACGGTGGAAAGTGCTTTCAGCCTGGCTGAAAATACGGGCACGGATGCCTCATACATCGATATCGTCACGTCAAATCTCCTGTCCGGTCGGAACGCCGGCGGAGGGACGTAGCGCCTCCGCGCACGATTCTTCAAGCGCCGTGGATGGAGCGTCACCACGTCGCCGCAATCGCCGTGGTAGAATTTCCGTTATCGAGCGGAGATTCCAGATGAGACGCGTCCTTCTCGCAGCGACTGCCTTTCTCTCCCTGGCCGCGACTGGTCTGCCGGCCTTAGCCGCCGAAGATGCACCTGAAGCGCCGTATGTCGACGACCGGTCGAGCGCCGAGGCGGTCATCCGTTCGCTCTACAGCGCCATCAACCGGCACGAATTCGCCCGCGCCTGGGGTTATTTCGGCGATACGAAGCCGGCAAAGGATTTTGACAGCTTTGTCAAGGGCTATGACGGCACCGACAAGGTTGAGGTCGAGACCGGTGCTGTTTCAGACGAAGGTGCGGCCGGCAGCATTTTCTACAACGTCCCGGTCGCCATCCGCGCCACCGACAAGAGCGGCGGCGAAAAGGTCTTCGCCGGCTGCTACACGCTGCGCCAGGTGAATGCCCAGGTCCAGGCGGAGCCACTTTTTGATCCGATCCACATCGAAAAGGGCGCGCTGAAACCCTCCACTGCGGGTTTCGAAGAGGCTCTGCCGCCAAGCTGCGGCGACGGTCCGCCGCCGCCGAAGAAGGATACGGCGCTGGAGCAGGCCAAGAAGGCTTTTCTCGCGACCTATGGCGATCAGTGCGACAAGGACCTTCTGGCCAAAGAGCCGGCGGCCTTTTCGATCAAATACAAGGACAAGGATGCGCAGCCCGGCGACCCCGACAAGGAAACACGCCTGTTTCATTTCTCCTGTTCGGCAGCGGCCTACAATGAAAGTTCGGTCTACTACATGACCGACGATGTAGCCGGGGTGCGGCAGCTGCAGTTCACCGAGCCTGAGATGGATATCCGCTACGTGAACAATGACAGCGAAGGCAAAGTCGAATCCATGCACATTGTCGGCTTCCGGACCACGGGCTGGGCCGTCAATTCGGACTACGACCAGAATGCCCACACGATCAGCACTTTCGATAAATGGCGCGGTGTCGGGGACGCCTCGTCGTCGGGCACCTATCTGTTCCGCAACGGCGATTTCTCGCTGGTCCAGTATGACGTCGATGCGTCCTATGACGGCGAGGAAAACCCGCAGACGGTCGTCGACTACAACACCGCGCCTTGAGCCTTGGACAAGCTTCGGGTTGGGGCGATCAAGGCGCCTTCGACAGCATCCAGTTGAGCGTTCCGCGCCAGTCGGCCATGCGGATCGGCGTGCCATGGGTGCCGGTCTCGAAACGGACGAAGCGTGTCGGGTAGGTCTTCGATTTGGCCAGGATGGAGCGGAAGAAGGCTTCCTGGTTCGCCACGGGAAAAACCACGTCATGGCTGCCCTGGGCGAAGAAGACGGGCACGCGGCGCTTGAAGGCAGGGCTGGAGAAAAAATCATCGTCCCATAGCGAGCCGAGCAGAAGCAAGCCACTGATGCGGCCGCCCGTGTCCTTGCGACCGGCAAGCTTCCAGCACAGCGCGCCGCCCATCGAGCCGCAGGCGACGAAGATCTTCGCGCTTGGCGACTGTTCAGCATAGTGATCGATCAGGGCCGCGATCTGCGCCGCGCCCTTGTCGCCGAAATCCGGAAAATCGGGGCTGAGATAGAGGCCGCCACTGGCGGCAATCAGATTCTTGAGGCGGTTGAAATTGCCGCCGAAGGTGAAGTCGTCGACGCCCTGCTTGCGGCTGCCGCCCTGCCCATGCAGGTAGAGCACGATGATGGCGGCGCCCTCGGTCTTGCCGACGGCGATGTGCCTGATATCGCCAGCGTCTGTCTTCAGCATCAGGTCCTGCTGCACCTTGCGCACGCCAGTGTCGGTGTACTGCGGATGCACGCGCTTTTCCGGCACCTCGTCGCGCTGGTTGATGTCGCGCATCTCGCGATAGTCGATGACCGTGTAGGCGCCGTTGGTGTCGGATGAGAGCGTGGCCGGATAGGCGAAGAGATCGTCCTTGAAGGGTTTTAGGGACAAAGTGTCGGCGTTGGCGGCCGAAGAAAACAAGAAAAACACAGCTGCTAGGACGGCGCGGCACGCCCCCCTCTGGCCTGCCGGCCATCTCCCCCTCAAGGGGGGAGATTGGCAGCTTCCGCGCCGACACTCTTTCTCCGACGACGGCGGTTGGCGAAAGCCGTGGCGACATCCAATCTCCCCCCTTGAGGGGGAGATGGCCGGCAGGCCAGAGGGGGGTAGAAGCGCAAAGGTGGACGGACGAAAAGCCATACCGCAGGCTTGCGTAATTCAGCCCGGGTTTGTCAATCCTGCAGCACGCCGCCAGCGCCTTCCAGCGCCTCACGGGTATCGACATCCACGGAAGCGCCCACGCCGATCTCGACATCGATGACGTCAAGTCCTTCGGCCTCGACCAGATGGCGTGCGCCGGTATCACCTTCGAGATGGGCGATGGCCGGGAACAGCGAGCGCGGCAGGAGCACCGGGTTGCCACGCTTGCCCTCATGCGAGGCGCGGACCACCGAATTGCCTCCGGCTTTGCGGAAGGCATCGATCAGCCAGTCCAGATCGTCGGACGCGACACCTGGCATGTCTCCAAGAACAATCATCACGCCGGCGATGTCTTGCGGCAGATAGGCAATCCCGGCTTTCAGGGAGGTGGACAGGCCCTCGGCGAAGTCGGGATTGTCGGCGAAGGTGACGTCGAGACCCGACAATGCTCCGCGCACCCGCTCGCGCTGATGGCCGGTGACGACGATCGTGCATGAAGCCTTCGAGGCGAGCGCGCGCTCGGCGGTGCGGCGCACCAACGGCTTGCTGTCGAACAGCGCCAGCAGCTTGTTCGGCCCGCCCATGCGGCTCGACCGGCCAGCCGCCAGAAGCATGATCCCGACCTTGAGTTGGCTCTTGGCCGGCAGCGGCTCGCGCGGCTGGGGCCGTGTCGGGATTTCCATCAGCAGCCCGCCGACACCCATGCCGGCGATGTCGCGCGCGGTGACGTCGAGGCCGGCAACCAGGCGGTCAAGCACCCAGTCGAAGCCGTTTTCCTTGGGGCTGCGGGCGCAGCCGGGCGCACCGATGACGCGCTTGCCGTCGAGCGTACCGAGCACCAAAAGATTGCCGGGATCGACCGGCATGCCCGCGCGGATGACAGTTCCACCCGCCCTCTCGATCGCCGCCGGAACGACATCGGCGAAATCGCTCATGGCGGAGGCGCCGAAGATCACCACCATGTCGTTGTCGCGCGCCAGCGAGGTTGCAGCCTCCGCCACGGGCGCGATCTCATGCGGCGTGCGTCGCTCAGCCGTCAGCCTGCCGCCCGAGCGCGCCAGCCGTGCTTCGGTGACGCGCAATGTCTTGTCGAGCACGCCAGGCTTGGTGCCCGGCAGGACCGTCTGGATGACGCCGACGCGCACCGGCTGATAGATGTTGACGGCAAATATCTCGCCGCCCGCGCAGATTTTGGCCACCGCGTCGACCAACGCGGAGGCGACCGCGAAGGGAATGATCTTCACCGTCGCGACCATCTGGCCTTTCTCGACCGGCGCGTGCTGCGCCAGCGTGGCAATGGTGATAGCGGGATCGACGGCGTTGATCGCGTCGATGACAGTGGCATTGACCGTGAAGATGCCGGCCGCCTTGGCGTGGAGGTTGACGCGACCGGTGGCGGCCGGCCTGACCTCGATGCCGCCGAAAGTCATGCTCTCGGCAATTCGTTGCGCTGCGGCGTCCTCGCCGAGATCGTCCGGGGCCAACACGGCCGCAACGACCTGCGAGAGACCTGCTTGCTTGAGGATGGAGACGTCTTCGGCGTTCAGCCTGTGCGCTTTGCGAAACCGCTTTTCGCCGGCGGTGGTGGCATGTGCCAGCACCGCGCCTTCGGCCTGATCGATCGGAACTGGGCCGAATCTCACGCCGCCGCGCCTTTGGCATCGAGGCCGCGCGAGCGAAAGGCAAGGATGGCCTGCGCGAGAATGGCGACGGCGATCTCGGCGGGGCTCGCGGCACCGATGTCGAGCCCGATCGGCGCATGAATGCCTGCGATCCGCTCGGCACGCGCGCCCAGCGCCAGCAAGCGTTCGACGCGCTTGGCGTGCGTCTTGCGGCTGCCAAGCGCCCCGACATAGAAGCAGTTCGCCTCAAGCGCCGCTTTCAGCGCGAAATCGTCGATCTTCGGATCATGCGTAACGGCGGCAAGCGCCGTGTAGCTGTCGAGCGGCTGGCGCTTCAGCACGTCTTCCGGCCACTCGGCATGCAAGGCGACATCGGGAAAGCGGTCCGGTGTGGCAAAGGCGGTGCGCGGATCGATGATCTCCACGGGATAGCCCGCGATCCTGGCCATTGGCGCCAGCGCCTGGCTGATATGGACCGCGCCGATCACCACAAGCCGCGGCTGCGGAAGATGTGCGTTGAGAAAGAAGCTCCGCCCTTCCGCCTCGACGGTACCGGAATTGCCGGATCGAAACGCCTTGGCGATCGCGGCGCCGAGATCGCCGGCAACCAGATCGCCCTCGCGCACGATGCGATCGCGACCATCGCCGAGATCGGTGACGAGGATCGCCGCACGGCGGGCGCGTCGTTCGGCGTTGAGGGTTTTCAGCGCATACGGATCCATCGTAGATCAGCCAAGCCTCTCGACATAGACCTTGATGCGGCCACCACAGGACAGGCCGACCTGCCAGGCGGTCTCGTCGGCAACACCGAATTCCAGCATTTTGGCCTTGCCAGAGCCGATGACATCGATCGCTTCGGTCACCACCGCGCCCTCGACGCAGCCGCCCGAAACCGATCCGTGGAAATTGCCGTCCGCGTCGATGACAAGGTGGCTGCCGACCGGGCGTGGCGCCGAACCCCAGGTCTCGACCACGGTCGCGATAGCGACATCCTTGCCGTCCTTCATCCAACCTTCCGCAATGATCAGCGGATCGCGGGCTTCGTCGAGATAAAGACTGTCGCTCATCGTTGCTTCCCTCAGGGTCTGTTTTTCCAAGGAGCCGAGAAAACATATGGTTATGCGGCGAGCCCCGCGCCAGCTTCCATCCATCGCCGTGGATCGACTGAAATCGCCGATTTCTTGTCGAGCGAGGCGCAGAGGTCGGCGAGCGCGTCGAGATTGTGCACCGAGCGGAATTCGTCGACATGCGGCAGCATCGCCTTGACGCCGCGAGCGCGCGCCTGGAAACCGTCGAAGCGCAGCAACGGATTCAGCCAGATCAGCCGCCGGCAGGATTTGTGCAGCCGCTCCATCTCCTGCGCAAGCCCGGCGACATCGTCGCGCTCCAGCCCATCGGTGATCAGAAGCACCACCGCACCCTGCCCCAGCACGCGCCGCGACCATATCAGGTTGAACTCGGCCAGCGTGTCACCGATGCGCGTACCGCCAGACCAGTCCTTGACCGCCGCCGAACAATCGGCAAGGGCGGCATCGGGATCGCGATGGCGCATCTGCCGGGTCAGATTGGTCAACCGCGTGCCGAAGACGAAAGTGTGCACGCGCCGGCGTTTTTCCGTCAGCGCATGCAGGAAGTGCAGAAAGATGCGCGTATATTGGCTCATCGAACCGGAAATGTCGGCCAGCACCACCAGCGGCGGGTGGACTTCGCGGGCCAGGCGGAATTTGGGCAGGATCAGCTCGCCGCCGGTGCGCGCAGCCAAACGCATCATGGCGCGCGGGTCGACGCGGCGGCCATGCGCATCGGCCTTGAAGCGCCTGGTCCGCACCATGTCGATAGGCAGCCGCATCTCTGCGATCGCCTTCCTGGCGTCGGCCATCTCGGCGGCGTTCATCTGGGCAAAGTCCTTGCCCCGCAGCACCTCATTGCCGGAAAATGTGAAGCGGGCATCGACCTCGATCTCCGGAACCTCCTGAGGCGGCTGGTTCTTCTGGTGGCCTTCGAACATCGCCTGGCTGACGCGGTTCTCGGCCGCGCGCGGCTTCTGCTTCTCCCTGACGTCGGGCGCAACCGGCGAAAACATCGCCAGCAGTTTCTCGATCAACTCACGCGACTTCCAGAACAGGCGGAAAGCTTCGTCGAAAGTAGCGTGGTCCTCGTGCCGTGAGACCAGCACGGCGTGCAGCGTCCAGTAGAAATCATCGCGCGAACCGATGCCGGCGGCCAGCACCGCCTCGATGGCGTCCTTGACCGAAGCCGGCCCCACCCGCATGCCGGCCTTGCGCAAGGTGCGGGCAAAATAGACGATGTTGTCGGCGATGCGCCCGTGCGGCATGGCCTCTTTCGGTTGGGAGCGCAGCATGGCCTACTCCGCCGCCGAAAGCTCGGACTTCACCTCGTTGAGGATGCGCCGGCCTTCGCCCTGTTCGATCCGGGCAATGTCGTCCTGGTATTTCAGCAGCACGCCGATCGTGTCGGACACCGTCTCAGGGTCGAGCGCCACCTTGTCGAGTTCGGTCAGCGCACCGGCCCAATCGATGGTTTCGGCGACGCCCGGCACCTTGAACAGCTCCATCTGGCGCAGTTTCTGGATGAAGGAGACCACCTCCGCCGAGAGCCGCTGGTTGGCCTGCGGCACCTTGCGGCGCACGATCTCCAGTTCCCGCTCGGCATTGGGATAATCGACCCAGTGATAGAGACAACGCCGCTTCAGCGCGTCGTGGATCTCACGGGTGCGGTTTGTGGTGATAATGACGATCGGCGGCTCCTCCGCCTTGATGGTGCCGAGTTCGGGCACCGTCACCTGGAAGTCGGACAGGATTTCAAGCAGGAAGGCTTCGAAGGCTTCGTCGGTGCGGTCGAGTTCGTCGATCAGGAAGACTGGCGCGGCACCTGCCTTGCCGGTCAGCGCATCGAGCACCGGGCGGCGGATCAGGTATTTTTCGGAGAACACATTGCGTTCCATGGCGGAGCGATCAACCTTGCCGGCCGCCTCCTCCATGCGGATCTCGATCATCTGCGCGGCGTAGTTCCACTCATAGACAGCCGAGGAGACATCGAGCCCCTCATAGCATTGCAGGCGTATCAGGCGGCGCCCAAGCGCCTGCGCCAAGACCTTGGCGATCTCGGTCTTGCCGACGCCGGCCTCGCCCTCGAGGAACAAGGGCCGGTTCATGCGCAGCGACAGGAAAAGCACGGTCGCCAGCGACCGGTCGGCCACATAGTCCGCGCCGGTCAGGAGATCGAGCGTCTCGTCGATCGTCCGCGGCGCGGGGCGCGGTTTCAGCTCGGTCATTCGTTCTCCGTGAATGCCGCCGCTCCGCTCTCCAGGACATGGTAGCCGCGGGCGTGATAGATCAGCGGCCGCAAATTATCGCCCATGCGCAGGCCTGTCACCTTGCCAAAAAGCACACGATGGGTGGCCAGGTCCTTGGTGTCGATCAGCTCGCAGTCGAACACCGCAAGGGCGCCCTTCAGCGTCGGCGCGCCGGTGGAAATCACATCCCATTCGCCGAGCGCGAAACGCTCCTCGACCGGAAGACCGGTCATGCCGGAAAAACCGACCGAGAGCGGCTGCTGGTGCGAAGCCAGCGTGTTCAGGGCAAATCGTCCGTTTTTCACGAACGGCTCGTTCTTGGGGTTCTCGCGGTTGAGGCAGACCAGGATGGTCGGCGGCGTATCCGACACCGAACAGGCAGCGATCACCGTCGCGCCACGCTTGCCGGCGGGCCCATCGGTGGTCACCACATGGACGTGACCGGCAAAATGGCTCATCGCGTCGCGATAGGCCTGCGGTCCAATGTCATTCTTCTTCAGCACAGGAATTTTCCACAGCCAGAAACCCTACCGCTATATATGGCGACATACGACACGCCACAAGCGAAGTGCTTGGCCCATATCCCGAATTCGCGTGTTGCACCAAGGCCGGGCAGCCTTTAGGTCTTGGCGGGAACTGGTGCTCGCGCTGTTATCGCGGGCTTGGAGGAATTCTTCGGCAGGATGCGACCCGGGGCAACGATATCCGCCGCGCTGGCCTGGCTGTTCGCGGCCGGCGCCGCCAGCGCCCAGACGCTCACGATCGGCGTTGCCGCGCCGCTGTCGGGACCATCGGCCATCCTCGGCAAGCAGATCCAGGCCGGTGCCGGGCACGCGGCAGAAACAAATGGCGTCGAACTCAAGACCCTGGATGACGCCTGCACCGCCGACGGCGGCGCCGCCGCTGCCAGGGACTTCGCAGCGGCCAAGGTCAATGTCGTGGTCGGCTTTCTCTGCACGGACGCTATCGAAGCGGCGATGCCGATCCTCAAGGACGCAAATATTCCCGTCATCACCGTCGGCGTGCGAACGGAAAGCCTGACCGACCGCCGCGGCAAGACCGGCTGGCCGGTCTATCGCCTCGGGCCGCGCGGCGACGATGAGCGCAATGCCGTTGCCTCCACCCTCACCCGCCTGTGGCAGAACGCACTGTTCGCCATCATCGACGACGGTACCATCTACGGCCGCGAGATCGCCGAGACGTTTCGCGCGGCGGCGGAGCAGGCGGCGCTGAAACCTGTCTTCGTCGACACGTTCCGCCCGCAGCTCGACAACCAGATCGGCTTGGTCGGGCGGTTGAAAAAGGCTGGCGCCACGCATGTTTTTGCCGGTGGCGACGGCGACGACATTGCCATCATGGCCCGCGATGCCGCGCAGCTCCAGGCCAGCATTGTCTTTGCCGGCGGCGAAAATCTGCGCACGCCGCCCGGCGACGTGCCCTATGCGACGGGCACGCTGATGATCGCGCCGCCCGAATGGGCCGATGTCGCCGACCCAAAAGTGCTGGAGAGCTTCGCCGCGCAAAAGATCGTGCCGGACGGTTATACGCTGCCTGCCTATGCGGCGGTCGAGATCGCCAAGGCGGCAACGGCCTTGTCCGAAACCTCGGGCAGGCCGCTGACCGAGGCGCTGACCGGGCATGATTTCACCACGGCGATCGGGCCGATCCGCTTTGATGCCAAGGGCGACCTTAGCCAGAGCCCCTACCGCGTCTTCCGCTTCGACGGCACGCGCTTCGTGCCCCTGGAAAGCAACTGATGTTCCGCACCGGTCCGCGCAATCTGATCACCGATGTTGCCGGCCTCACTGTCGGCAATGCTTCCGACGCCAGGCTGAAGTCCGGCGTGACGGCTGTGCTTTGCGATGAACCGGCGGTGGCCGGTGTCCAGATCCTGGGGGGCGCGCCGGGCACGCGCGAGACGGATTTGCTCGAACCGCACAATTCGGTCGAGGCGGTCCATGCCGTGGTGCTGTCGGGCGGTTCGGCTTTCGGCCTCGACGCGGCGTCCGGCGTGCAGGCGGCGCTGCGCGAACGTGGCATCGGTTTCGAGGTGGGCGGCTTTCGCGTGCCGATCGTGCCGGCGGCAATCCTGTTCGACCTGCGCAATGGCGGCGACAAGGATTGGGGCCGCTATCCGCCTTACCGCGACCTCGGCTATGAGGCAGCGCAATCCGCCGCCACCGACTTCCAGCTCGGCACGGCCGGCGCCGGCACGGGTGCGTTGACCGCCGGGCTGAAGGGCGGGCTGGGCTCCGCCTCGACGCTGCTGGACAGTGGCGTCACCATCGGTGCGCTGGCCGCCGTCAACCCGACCGGATCGGTGACTGTCAGCGGAACCCGCCACTTCTGGGCGGCGCCGTTCGAAATCGGCGACGAGTTCGGCGGGCTCGGTTATCCCTCACCAATGCCGAAGGATGCGAAGAAAATTCTGCTGAAATACCGCGACAAGCATGCCGGGAAGCAGATGGAGACCGGCGGCAACACAACCATCGCCGTCATCGCCACGGACGCGGTCCTAACCAAAGCCGCCGCGAAACGCCTGGCGATGTCGGCGCATGACGGCTTCGTGCGCGCCATCTGGCCGACGCACACGCCGGCTGACGGCGATCTGGTGTTCGCGCTGGCGACCGGCAAAAGCGGCATCCGGCTCGAAGCCGATGCGGCAATCGACCTCTATGCCGCGGCCGGCGCCACCATGGCGCGCGCCATCAGCCGCGGCGTGTTTGCCGCGACGCCAGCCGACAACGACCTGTTCCCGGTCTGGTCACATCGCGGCTGACGTCGACGATCAAAGCGGATCGGACTTTTCTTCCTCGAAGGTCACCGCGACATCGGAATTCGCGGACAGCCACACCTTCTTGCCGTCGACCTCGGCAACCAGGGCCAGGGGGACGTAATGGTGATGGCCCCTATGAGAGCCCTGGCCGCTGTCAGCCTTGCTCAGCTTGATACGCTGGCCGTCGACCTTGTCGACAGTGCCGACATGCACGCCATCGGCGCCGACGACTTCCATATGCTCACGAATTTTGCTGGTGTCGGTCATGGTGGTTCTCCATTGGGACTGCCGACAATAACAAATGACCAGCCGATTGGATGCATCGAGCCTCTGCTTTGCGCGGCAGCGGCGTTGAGCATTTGGTCCGCCTCTGTTAGGACGCGGACAAACCTCTCGATATGTCAGGACTGACCGATGATCCCACGCTATTCCAGGCCGGAAATGGTCGCCATCTGGTCGCCCGAAACCCGGTTTCGCATCTGGTTCGAAATCGAGGCCCACGCCTGCGACGCGCTGGCCGAACTCGGCGTCATCCCGAAAGCGGCTGCGAAAACAATCTGGGAAAAGGGTGGCGCGGCGAAATTCGACGTCGAGAAGATCGACGAGATCGAACGCGTCACCAAGCATGACGTCATCGCCTTCCTGACCCATCTTGCTGAATTCGTCGGACCGGATGCGCGCTTCATCCACCAGGGCATGACATCGTCGGATGTTCTCGACACCTGCTTTGCCGTCCAGCTCACCCGGGCCAGCGACATCCTGCTCGCCGACATTGACGGCCTGCTTGCCGCGCTCAAGCGCCGTGCCTTCGAGCACAAGGACACCGTCACCATCGGCCGCAGCCACGGCATCCATGCCGAGCCGACAACCTTCGGCATCAAGCTGGCGCAGGCCTATGCCGAATTCTCGCGCTGCCGCGAGAGGCTGGTGCACGCGCGCGAGGATATCGCAACCTGCGCCATCTCAGGCGCGGTCGGCACCTTTGCCAACATCGAGCCCTATGTCGAGGAACATGTGGCGGCCAAGCTCGGGTTGAAGCCGGAGCCGGTGTCGACGCAAGTGATCCCGCGCGACCGCCACGCCATGTTCTTTGCCACCCTCGGCGTCATCGCCTCGTCGATCGAGCGGCTGGCTGTCGAAATCCGACATCTGCAGCGCACCGAGGTGCTGGAAGCCGAAGAATTTTTCTCGCCGGGCCAGAAAGGCTCGTCGGCGATGCCGCATAAGCGCAACCCAGTGCTGACGGAAAACCTCACCGGCCTTGCCCGCATGGTGCGTTCCATGGCACTGCCGGCGATGGAGAATGTGGCGCTCTGGCACGAGCGCGACATTTCGCACTCCTCGGTCGAGCGCATGATCGGCCCGGACGCCACGGTGACGCTCGATTTCGCGCTGTCGCGGCTGACCAGCGTCATCGACAAGCTGGTCGTCTATCCCGAGAACATGCTGAAGAACATGAACAAGTTCCGCGGCCTGGTGCATTCGCAGCGCGTGATGCTGGCGTTGACGCAGGCCGGCCTGTCGCGCGAGGACTCCTACCGGCTGGTTCAACGCAACGCCATGAAGGTGTGGGAACAAGGCGCTGATTTCCTTGAAGAACTTTTGGCCGACAAGGAAGTGACCGCGGCTCTTCCCGAAGCCGAGATCCGCGAGAAATTCGACCTGGGTTACCACACCAAGCATGTCGATACGATTTTCAGGCGAGTGTTTGGGGAAGCTTGAGCTTTCTTTCTCCCCGTTTACGGGGAGAAAGAAGCTGTGCCGACGTCAAATCACGCCTTGCCGGGAACGGTCCTGATCACCGTGCCCCACGGGTCCTCACGGGTCGTTTCGCTGCTCACATTGTCCGAGCGCATCTCGACCCAGGCGAGGCCCGAATGGGACGGGTCGCGGCGGCCGGCGCCGGCGCTCTGCCAGGCATTGGCGCCGATATGATGGTGGTAATGGCCTGACGACAGGAAGACCGCCTGGGCGCCATATCTGGCCATTGTGTCGAAGCCGAATTCCTGGTTCCACCAGGCTTCAGCGTCTTCCGGCCTGCCGACGCGCAAATGGACGTGGCCGACAACGCTGTTTTCCGGCGCGCCCTGCCAGCCCGCATCGCCGGCCGGCACTTCGGCGACGACAGATGGAATGTTCAGCCGCTCCGTCGCCATGGCGATCTTGTCGCCGTTCCACTTCCAGTCTTGCGGGCGGCGGTCGGCATAGATCTCGATGCCGTTGCCTTCGGGATCGGTCAGGTACAGCGCTTCGCTGACCAGATGGTCCGAAGCACCCTCGATGGCGATCTTGTCTGATATGGCGTGGTTGATCCAACGGCCGAGATCGGCGCGGCTGGGGAGCAGGAAAGCCGTGTGGAACAGTCCGGCGCTGCGCGGATCGTCCGGCTTGGCGGAAGCGTCCGGCTCGAGCACCAGCAACGGACGACTGCCGGCACCCAACGTGATCGCGCCATTGGCACGGCTCAATTCCTGCAGACCGACAACGCTGCGATAGTAGGCAGCGAGGCTTTCGGCATTGCGTGCCTTCAGCCCGACGCGGGCAACGCTCACCGGCGTGGTGGCGGCAAATGGCAGTTCGCTCATCATTGTCTCCGTTGCGGCCACGCTCGGCGAAACTCCAAAGCCAGGAACCCGGCGCCGCCGATCATTGTACGTCGTGTCAGCGCCAAAATCCCGGTCCTTCACGGCTGTTTCTTTCCCGACGACAGATCGTCGATCGCGATCGTTCACACAAGATGGCGAAAAGCGAACATGGTGTTCACCATTATGGCCAGGACCTTGCCCATCGACGGTTGCATGAGACAATCGCGCTCGCTATCTCAGCGCCATGAAAGTCAAAGACGCAGATATCCTGATCGTTCCGGGCTACACCAATTCCGGCCCCGAGCATTGGCAAACCCGCTGGCAATCGAAACTGTCGACGGCGCGGCGTGTCGAGCAGGCGGAGTGGTCGAAGCCAGTCCGCGACGATTGGACGGCGAGTGTGGCCAATGCGGTCAACGAAGCCGAGAAGCCGGTTGTCATCGTCGCCCACTCGCTCGGTGTCGCGGCAGCCGTGCAGGCCATTCCGCAATTCGTGAGACCGGTCGCCGGTGCCTTCTTCGTGGCGCCGCCCGATGTTGCCAATCCCAAGATCAAGCCGAAGCACCTGATGACCTTCGGCCCGTACCCGCGCGAGCCGCTGCCTTTTCCATCGATCGTGATCGCCAGCCGCAACGACCCGTTCTGCGCCTTCGATGTCGCCGAGGATATCGCCGGAGCCTGGGGCTCGCTGTTCATCGATGCCGGCGAAACCGGCCATCTCAATGCGGATTCAGGCTTCGGTCCTTGGCCCGAGGGATCGATGACCTTCGCCAAGTTCCTGACCGACCTGTAATATATACAGCCGAAGTCCGCGCACGAAGCCAGTCGGAAGAGCCGCTGGGCTTGTGTGAACAATAATTTAATGCAGATCGCGGTAATCTCTTCAGTAACGGCGCACTTTGTTCGCCGGACGGTTATATTTGCGTGCGCTAAACTAGCAATTTTTCAAAAAAGGCCCATACTTGCGCAAGGATGCTTCACTCGAATTGTTAAGAGGCGTCGCGGCGCTCGTTGTTCTGAATGGGCATTGTTTGCGTGCTTTTGCGCCGTTGGCGGAAGGCGAGGGAGACAAGGCGGCGCAATCGCTCAAAACAAGCATGGCTTTCGTCGCCTTCAATGGCGGCTCCGCCGTGTACTTGTTTTTCGTCCTGTCTTCCTATGTGCTTGTGAAGCGTTATTTTCAGACCCGCAAGGCGGAAGATCTGCTGCTGGGTGCGATCAAGCGCCTGCCACGCCTGGCTGGCCCGGTAATCGTTACGACGCTGGCATCCTGCGCCGTCTTCAAGCTCGACCTGTATTTCTTCGAGGATGCGGCCGCTGCTACCCAATCCGACTGGCTAAGCAGATTCGGCAATGCTTCAAAGGTGCTGTCGCCGGATACCGCGAGTTTCGCCGACGCGTTCCTGCAAGGGGCCTGGCGCGCGTTCATTTACGGCGACAAGTATTATGACAGCAGCCTGTGGACCATGATGATCGAGTTCTGGGGAAGCATGCTGACCTTCGCCCTCGCCCCGATCATCTTTTTCCTTCAAAGCCGCTGGGTGTTGCTGCCTTGGTTCGGCGTGGCAATAGGTATATTCCTGATGTTGCAGGTCAGTTTCTTCTTTTGTGCCTTTCCGGCCAGCCTCCTGCTGTATTCTCTTCTCGCCATGGAACTTCGTCTGAATCGGTGGGCGAGAGGTGCTATGGTGATAACTTCCCTGGCGCTGCTGGGTTATGCGGGGAGTGCTGTAGGCATGTACAGCCCCTTCGCCGTGCTTGAGATGGTGGGTTCCGACATAGGCTTGCGGCAAGCCTGCGTAGCCATCCCGGCAAGCATCATGTTGGTCTACGCCGTGCTGAGTGTGGATGAGCCGCCGTCATGGCTCTCGAGCAAGACGGCACGTTTCCTGGGCGACCTGTCCTTCCCGCTCTACCTCGTGCATGTACCCGTCATCTGCTCACTGGGGTCATGGGTCCTGTTGGCCAGCGACTCCGCCCCACTCGGCGCCGCCGCCGCCATAGTAGGTTCGATCTTCGTGGCCTTGCCTTTGATGGCCTTCAACAACTGGTGGGTCCAGACGCTCGGCGCTCTGGTCGACAAATTCAGACGCGGCGGGTCAGTCACCGCCGCCCTTGCGGCAGCGAAGGCCTGACCACACGATGCTGTGACAGCTAGGATCCGATAGAGTCCTTGATGCTCTTCAGCAGGGTGTTTGCGCCCAATGAAATCAATGCATGCTCGGACCCCGTGGCGAGCAGGCGATAGCCCATCGATACGACACGGCCGGCAATTGCTGGTTCGATGACATAGATCGCGGCATGCTTTCCGGCCTTGCGGGTGCGCTCCGCAACCGACGCCACCGTCTCCATCATGCCCTCCAGCGTGGAGTTGACCGTGGCGCCGTTGGTCCAGGCAATCGAGAAATCCGATGGCCCGAGGAAGATGCCGTCAATGCCGGGCGTGTCGAGAATGCCGTCGAGCGCGTCGAGCGCGGCGCGCGTCTCAACCATGGCAAAGGCCATGGTGCGCTGGTTGGTGTCGCGCAGCCATTCGGCATAGTCGCCCTTGCCATGGCGTGGGAAAGCGTAGGTCGGGCCCCACGATCGCTCGCCGAGCGGCGGATATTTCATCGCCGCGGCAAACAGCTTTGCGTCGGCCACCGAGTTCACCATCGGGGCGATGACCGCCTCGGCGCCGAAATCGAGCGCCCGGCTCGCCATGTCAAAGCGGCCGACGGGAATGCGCACCAGCGCCGGCTTGCCGGTGGCGAGCACCGGCGCCAGGCCGCGCAGGACGCTGTCCTCGTGATGGCCGCCATGCTGCATGTCGAGCGTGACGGCATCAAAGTCCTGCCTCGCAAGGATCTCGACGGTCAAGGCGTCCGGCACGCCCGACCAGGCGGTGACCATCGTTTCATCGGCGGCAAGGCGGGACTTCAGGGACATCTAATCTTTCCTCGTTAACGTCAGCAGTTTCAGCCGGAAACCGCCGCAAGGCAAAGAAAAACCGCCCGGTTAGGCCGGGCGGTCGATTGGTCCAGTATAGGGCCGGCTCAGCTGTTCTTGATCTGCTCGATCGCCTGCGCCATCAGCTCGTCCATGGTGCGGCGGATCTGGTGGTCCGACTGGCCGACACCGGCGGCATCGAAATCCTTGCGGATCTTGCGGAACACATCGTGATCGCCGGCTTCCTCGATATCGGAAACAACCACTTCCTTGGCATAGGCATCGGCATCGGCGCCGGATTTTCCGAGCTTTTCGGCAGCCCAGAGGCCGAGCGCCTTGTTGCGGCGGGCCGAGGCCTTGAACCGAAGCTCCTCGTCGAATGCGAACTTACGCTCGAAGCCCTCTTCGCGGTCTTTCATGCTGCTCATGGCATCCCTCCGGGTCAAATCCGATTCGTTGGCAGGCGAATATGTGTGTTGCCAAAGCACAAACCAAAAGGTCGCGAGCCGGTCAATACGCTTCATCGCATGCTGCGCTGCGGCATTTCAGTCCCGAAAGCGGTTGATTGAAAGGATTTGTCGATTGAGCAAACGATGTGATTGGGATAGACCCGGCATTGAACCCTACCGTAGCCGCACTATTTCAGGCAGACGGACAGGAAATGGTCGCTTGCCGCCTGTCCGGAAATCCAGAGAAAAAAATCAGATGAAAAATCGCCGCCGCATTTATGAAGGCAAGGCCAAGATCCTCTATGAGGGACCAGAGCCGGGCACGCTGATCCAGTTCTTCAAGGATGATGCAACCGCATTCAACAAGAAGAAGCACGAGGTCGTCGACGGCAAGGGCGTGCTCAACAACCGTATTTCCGAGCACATCTTCAACCACCTCAACCGCATGGGCATCCCGACCCACTTCATCCGCCGGCTCAACATGCGCGAGCAGCTGATCAAGGAAGTCGAGATCATTCCGCTCGAAGTGGTGGTGCGCAATGTCGCTGCCGGCTCACTTTCCAAACGCCTCGGCATCGAGGAAGGCACCGTCTTGCCGCGCTCGATCATCGAATTCTACTACAAGGCCGATGCGCTCGACGACCCGATGGTGTCGGAAGAGCACATCACCGCCTTCGGCTGGGCAAGCCCGCAGGAGATCGACGACGTCATGGCGCTCGCCATCCGCGTCAACGACTTCCTCTCCGGCCTGTTCATGGGTGTCGGCATCCAGCTCGTCGACTTCAAGATCGAGTGCGGTCGCCTGTTCGAAGGCGACATGATGCGCATCGTCGTCGCCGACGAGATTTCGCCGGATTCCTGCCGCTTGTGGGACGTGGCGACGCAGGACAAGCTCGACAAGGACCGTTTCCGCCGCGACATGGGCGGCCTCGTCGAGGCCTACCAGGAAGTTGCCCGCCGCCTCGGCATCATGAATGAAAACGAGCCTCCGCGCCCGACAGGCCCGGTGCTTGTCGCCTCGACCGACGGCCTCAAGGGCAAGCCGCACTGATAGCGGCTTGCGCCCCAACACTTAGAACAGGAGCATGTCCAGCGTGATCAAGGCCCGCATTACCGTCACCCTCAAGAACGGCGTTCTCGACCCGCAAGGCAAGGCGATCGAGCACGCTCTGTCCGGTCTAGGTTTTGATGGCGTCGGCGCGGTGCGGCAGGGCAAGGTGTTCGACGTCGAACTGGCGGAAAGCGACAAGGCCAAGGCCGAAGCAGACCTGAAAGCCATGTGTGACAAGCTGCTGGCGAATACGGTGATTGAGAATTATAGCGTGACACTTACCTGAGGTTGTGTCGGAGGCACCATGTCGGAAGTCACGAATGAATTGATGTTCGAGCTTCTGAAGAGCATTGACCGACGACTAGGTCAGCTTTCTCAGGGCTTTTCGGAAGTGAAATCCGAGATCGACTCTATTCGTGGGCACCTCATTGCCACCGAGATCGACGTGAAGAATACCTATGGCGTGTTGTCTCGCCGGGGTGACCGGCTTGAGCGTATCGAACGGCGCCTAGAGGGCGCCTAAAACGACAGCCAACTTGTAGAGCCCGTGCACCACTATGAAAAGCAGGAAGCCTGCAAAAGCTACCATCGAGAATGTCCATGGTGGCTTCCGCATTGGCTGATTCACGTCGCCGTATTTAGCGCGGATCGCTAATATTTCGGCGCGAAGTTTTGGATTTTTCGGGAGATCGCTGTAATTTCGACGGAAGTATATTTCTCTGAAGTAAAAAATGTCCATCTTGATGGCCATCCACGATCCCACCATAAGCCAAGCGCTTATTATGTAGATACGAAGAAAATCGGTATTGTGGCTCTGCATACACGCATCTACTATACTCGAATATCCACCAAAGGACCTGCGACCGGTTGAGCTGAGCCAAAAACCGTCATCTTTCATGGCCAATGCCAGCAAGATGAGAAGGAACACCAATGTCCCAAGGAGGAGCTTGAGATACCGCATCCTGTTTTCGGCATCACCAATGGCTGCGACGCCAAGGGCAACTACAAGCCCTAACAGCACGAGGCAAATCGCCAGTGCATAGGCAATCTGGGCCATGATTAAATTGGCAAAGGATGAGGAGCAACGTCCAAGGTCGATTTTAAGCCAAAACATTCTCGAAAAGGCCGTCGCGAAACTGGCGTCAGCCTGAGAGAAAAATGCATAAATGAATGCAGACAAAAGCAGCACTGCCGCACCGGAAACGCCGGATGCCCAGTGATTGTCTTCGAATTTGAGTTCCCAACCGCTCTTCAAATGCGTTCACCCGGTTGCGTCCACCAAATAGCTGAAAAGCCTTAACTGGCGCTTGACCCGCAACTACGCTGCCGATACGCCAAAACTGGATATGCCTCTTGATTCAATTGGACATGCCATGAAATCAGCCGTCGTCCTTCTGCCTGGCCTCAACCGCGACCGCGACATGATCGCGGCGCTGACCAAGATTTCGGGAAAACCGCCGATCACCGTCTGGCAGACCGATACCGAAATCCCCGATGTCGACCTGATCGCCATCCCCGGCGGCTTTTCCTTTGGCGACTATCTGCGCTGCGGCGCGATCGCGGCGCGCATGCCGGTCGTGCGGGCGGTCGCGGAAAAAGCGGCCAAGGGTGTGACGGTCATCGGTGTCTGCAACGGCTTTCAGATCCTGGTCGAGGCCGGCCTGCTGCCTGGCGCCTTGATGCGCAACACGTCGCTGAAGTTTGTCTGCCGGCAGGTGAAGCTCGAGATCACCAACGCCAACACCATGTTCACCCGCCGCTACCAGCCGGGCCAGGTCATCCGCTCGCCGGTGGCGCATCATGACGGCAATTACTTCGCCGACGCCGACACGCTTGCCCGCCTCGAAGGCGAAGGCCAGGTGGTGTTCCGCTATGCGCAAGGCACCAATCCCAACGGCTCGATCAACGACATTGCCGGCATCATCAACGAGCAAGGCAATGTGCTCGGCCTGATGCCGCATCCGGAAAACCTGATTGAAGCCGCCCATGGCGGCAGCGACGGCCGTGCGCTCTTCGAAGGCGCCCTCGGCATCGCCGCCTGACATCATCGAGGCGAATGCCTTGAAAACAGCCGGACATCCCGGTCCATTTTATTGGGGCCAGCCATTGCGCTGGGCAAGTCCGCATCACTGGGGAGAGAGAGACGGTCATGAAACTCCATTCGCGGCCGTTGTCGCCGTATTCGTCGATCGTGCGGGCGCTGGCCTATATCAAGGACGTGCCGCTCAAGATCATCGCGCCGCCGTCGGGTTTTCCGATCCCGGAAGAGTTTCGCGCCATCTCGCCGATGAACCGGATTCCGGTGCTGATCACCGGCTCGGGCGAAACCATCGTCGAATCGGTGGTCATCGCGGAGTATCTCGAGGAACGCTTTCCGGAACCGGCGCTGCTGCCGCCTGATTCCAAGGATCGCGCGCTGGTGCGGATGTTCGCCCGCATCACAGATCTCGACGTGCTGACCCCGACGATGAAGCTTTTCGAGCTGCATTCCGTGCCAAAGCGAAACAATGCCGAAATCGACGCCCAATTCACGCGCCTGCGCCACGGGCTGGCGGCTATCGAGGCGCGCATGGCGCAGGGCCCCTTCGCGCTCGGCAACGACATCAGTTTCGCCGATGCCTGGCTGACGCCGACGCGGTTCATCTTCAACAATTTCCGCGCCATGACGGGCCGCCACGACCTGCTCGACGCCTATCCCAAATTCGATGCCTATGAGCAGATCGCTTCGCAGCATCCGGCATTGTCGCGGGTGTGGGGCGAGATGACTGACGGCCTGAAGATTTTTCTGTCCGAACTCGAGATGGGTGCCGCTTGATCGAGAGCAGGACGATCGCACTGGTTGCCGCGGCAGGTTTCGTCCTTGCTTCTTGCCAATCCACCCCCAAGAGCGCCCCGGTCCCTTCGGGCAAGAGTGCGGCGCTGCTGGCCATGGAACAAGTGGCGATATCAGCCCACAAATGCTGGATCGCCAGCAAGGACCCAGCCTTCAAGCAATATCAGATGGCCAATGAGCTGAATTCGTTCAGCGGCACGCCGCGTTTCCTGCTGGTGCCGGCCAAGCACTATGGCGGAAAACCGCTGCTGGTCGTTCAGGCGCAAGGCGATTCGAGCCGCGTCGACGTGTTCGGGCCGCTGATGAACGATCCCCTCGGCGCGCGCATCGGCTCCGACATTGCCCGTTGGCAGGCAGGCAATCCCGCCTGCGCCGCGACCGCCTAGCGATGGGCCGCTTTCTGCAGGTCGCCGGTCTGGCCCTGGGCCTTATCGGGCTCGTCCTGCAGTTCTGCATCACCATACCAGCGTCGATGGAAGCCGGGCGCGGCCTGCTTGGCTCGATCGTTTTCTATTTCAGCTTCTTCACCATCCTGACCAATATCGGCGCGGTGCTGGTGCACACCTCGCTGTTGTCACCCGCCGGTTATGCCTGGCTGCCGGCCTTCGCCGGACTACGGATGCGGGCAGGCGTCGCGGTTTCGATCACCTTGGTCTTTATCGTCTATGCGACTGTGCTGGCACGGCTCTGGCAGCCGCAGGGGCTGTTCCTGCTCTGCGACATTCTTCTGCACTATGTGACGCCGCTGCTGTTCGTGCTGTGGTGGCTGATATCAGGCGCCAACGGCAAGACGCGTTGGAGCGACATCTCCTGGTGGATGCTTTATCCCATCGCCTATCTGGCCTATGCGCTGGCACGGACGCCACTTGCCGGTGAGGTGCCCTACCCGTTCCTCGATGTCACCAAGAACGGCGCCGCCAGCGTCGCCATTTCGGCGCTGGCCATCACCGGGCTTTTTCTCGTGCTGTGCGTCATCGCTGTTCTCGCTGACCGTGGCGTTGCACGCGTCAGTCCCAGAAAGGCCTGATGCCCTCGCGGTGGGCGTCACAACGCGAGACGCCGATATCCTTGAGCTGATCGTCGGTCATTTCGAGCAACGCCAGGCGGCTGCGCCGGCGCTCCAGCAGATAGTCGACCCACCTTGCCAATGACCGGATCACATGCATCAGGCGGCCGACAAAGCCTCGCCGGCCCGATGGGCGCGTCGACTGGCCAGATAATTCAGCTCTCGAAGGAGGGATTGTCGCTATTGTGCTCATTTTCTTTCTGCCGAATTTCCGAATTGTACCCTTCTTTAGGCGCTTTTTGATATGTATTGACTCACCTACAGGTGCAATATACAAAATTGTCACCATGACAAATTGGTTCCCAGATCTGTCGGCCGGCTCCGGCCCGCTCTATCAACGGCTCGCGGATTCCATCGAAACGGACATCGACCGGGGCGTGATCGGCGCCGGAGCAAAGCTGCCGCCGCAGCGCGACCTCGCCTACGACATCGGCGCCACGGTCGGGACGGTCGGCCGGGCCTATCAGCTGCTGCGCGAGCGCGGTCTGGTGAGCGGTGAAGTCGGGCGTGGAACCTATGTGCTCGGCCAGCGCCCCGATGGCGCAAAGCCTGACCTGATGGCCCCGGATGGCGAGGGGACGCGCTACATCGATGCGCCGAGAGGCAAGCTGCGGTTCGACAGCACGGCCGCACCGGACATCGGCCAAGGCACCATCGTCGCCGATGTCCTGTCGCGCACGGCGCAGGATCATCCGCATGAGATTTCAAGCTATACGCGCGATTTTCCTGACCGCTGGTATGAGGCCGGCGCCCGCTGGCTTTCGCGCAACTCCTTCCGCCCGACCATCGACGCCATCGTTCCGACGCTCGGCACCCATGCGGCGGTGATGGCGGCGATCGCGGCGCTGACCACGCCCGGCGACTATGTCGCCTTCGAGCACCTCACCTATTCGCAGATTTCCCGTAGTGCCGGGCTGATCGGCCGGCGCACCGCGCTGGTGGCGTCGGATGGCGAAGGCATCGATCCTGACGACTTCGAGCGCGTCTGCGCGCAGAAACATCCCAAGATGATCTTCCTGATGCCGACGATGCAAAACCCAACCTTGGCGGCGCTGTCGGCAGCGCGCCGTGAGGCGATCGCTCGGATCGCGCGGGAGTACAATGTCATCCTCATCGAGGACGATCTTTATGGCGGCTTGAGCGAAGATCCGACGCCGTTGCTGGCCGAGTTCGCGCCGGAACGAACCATCGTCGCCGGCGGACTGTCGAAAGCGGTCGCGGCCGGTGTTCGCGGCGGCTGGCTCTCATGCCCGCCCGCCTATCGCCATCGCATCCGCGTCGCCCACAAGATGATGACCGGCGGCATGCCCTTTCTGCTGGCGGAGGTGAATGCCCGGCTGGTCCTGTCCGGCCAGGCCAGCGACATCCGCAAGCGCAGCATCGCCGAAATCAACGCCCGCATCGCGATTGTGCGCGAGACGTTGGCCGGCTTCGCGTTCAAGTCGCACGACAACGTACCCTTTGTCTGGCTGACTTTGCCCGACCCGTGGCTTTCCGGCACCTTCAAGAACGCCTGCCTGGAGCACGGCGTGCTGATCGACGACGAGGACGAGTTCAAGGCCGGCCGCTCCGAACAGGTCTTTCACGGCGTCCGCTTCGGCATTTCGCAGCCAAGACAGCGCAAGGACATCGCCGAAGGCGTTGCGGTCATCCGGCGGCTTCTCGATGAGGGCCGCGCCGGCTACGACAGCTTCTCCTGAGCCCTGAAGCGCCTTGCGCGCAAAGGATTACCGGCCGCCCGGGATTGCCTTGTGGCTTTGTCCGGTTTTCGCGCGTTTTTCGTCAATCCATGGGTGTATCGGCTCCTCTGCTTGCGATAAGAGGAGACTCAAAATCCCCGCTTCCATGGACATTAATCGCCGCCCATGACCATTTCCAATTCCGTCCCGATCACTCCTGAGCTCATTGCCGCGCACGGGCTGAAGCCCGATGAGTATCAGCGCATCCTCGATCTCGTCGGCCGCGAGCCGAGCTTTACCGAGCTCGGCATCTTCTCGGCGATGTGGAACGAGCATTGCTCCTACAAATCCTCGAAGAAATGGCTGCGCACGCTGCCCACCACCGGCCCGCAAGTCATCCAGGGACCTGGCGAGAACGCAGGCGTGGTCGACATCGGTGACGGCGACTGCGTCGTCTTCAAGATGGAAAGCCACAACCATCCCTCTTTCATCGAGCCCTACCAGGGTGCGGCGACCGGCGTCGGCGGCATTTTGCGCGACGTCTTCACCATGGGCGCGCGGCCGATCGCGGCGATGAACGCATTGCGCTTCGGCGCTCCCGACCACCCCAAGACCAGACATCTCGTGGCCGGCGTGGTTTCGGGCGTCGGCGGCTACGGCAACGCCTTCGGCGTGCCGACGGTCGGCGGCGAGGTCAATTTCGACGCCCGCTACAACGGCAACATCCTGGTCAACGCCTTTGCCGCGGGCCTCGCCAAGACCGATGCAATCTTCCTGTCGGAAGCCAAGGGCGTCGGCCTGCCGGTCGTCTATCTCGGCGCCAAGACCGGCCGCGACGGCGTCGGCGGCGCCACCATGGCCTCGGCGGAATTCGACGACAAGATCGACGAGAAGCGCCCGACCGTGCAGGTGGGTGATCCCTTCACCGAAAAATGCCTGCTCGAAGCCTGCCTCGAACTGATGGCTTCCGGCGCCGTCATCGCCATCCAGGACATGGGCGCGGCTGGCCTCACCTGCTCGGCGGTCGAGATGGGCGCCAAGGGCGACCTCGGCATCGAGCTCGACCTCGACAAGGTGCCGGTGCGCGAGGAGCGCATGAGCGCATACGAGATGATGCTGTCGGAAAGCCAGGAGCGCATGCTGATGGTGCTGCGCCCCGAAAAGGAAAAAGAAGCCGAGGCGATCTTCCACAAATGGGGCCTCGACTTCGCCATCGTCGGCAGGACTACCGACGATCTGCGCTTCCGCGTGCTGCATCAGGGCGATCAGGTCGCCGATCTGCCGATCAAGGATCTCGGCGACAAGGCGCCGGAATACGACAGGCCGTGGGTCGAGCCGAAAAAGCCGGCGCCGCTCGCCGCCAATGACGTTCCGCAGGCCGATGTCGCGGACGCGCTTCTGAAGCTGCTCGGCGGACCGGATCTCTCCTCGCGCCGCTGGGTGTGGGAGCAGTACGACACGCTGATCCAGGGTAATTCGCTGCAGCTTCCCGGCGGCGATGCCGGCGTGGTGCGGGTCGAGGGCCATCCGACCAAGGCGCTCGCCTTTTCGTCCGACGTCACGCCGCGCTATTGCGAGGCCGATCCCTATGAGGGCGGCAAGCAGGCGGTGGCCGAATGCTGGCGCAACCTGACCGCTACCGGTGCACTGCCGCTGGCCGCCACCGACAACCTCAATTTCGGCAATCCCGAACGGCCCGAGATCATGGGCCAGCTGGTCGGCGCGGTGAAGGGCATCGGCGATGCCTGCCGCGCGCTCGGCTTCCCGATCGTCTCCGGCAATGTCTCGCTCTACAACGAGACCAACGGCCAAGGCATCCTGCCGACGCCGACCATCGGCGGCGTCGGCCTGATCGCCGACTGGTCGAAGATGGTGCGCACCGGCTTTGCGGCGCAAGACCAGATGATCCTGCTGGTCGGCGCGCCGGCCGCCTGGGGAACGCATCTTGGCCAGTCGGTCTATCTTAGAGACATCCACGGCCGCACCGACGGTCCGCCGCCGCCGGTCGACCTCGCGCACGAGAAGCGCGTCGGCGACCATGTCCGCACGTTGATCGCGTCCGGCATCGTGACGTCGGCACATGACGTTTCGGACGGCGGCATTGCGGTCGCTTTGGCCGAAATGGCGATGGCTTCCGGCATCGGCGCGACCGTTCCCGGCCTTGTCGGCACCGATCCGATCCCGGTCTTCTTCGGCGAGGACCAGGGCCGCTATCTCCTGACGTTGTCGATCGACCCGCATGGCGACGAATGGGACGCCATTCGCAAGCAGCAGGGCGAACTCGGCATTTTTGCGCCGTGGATCGGCTCGACCGGCGGCAACACGCTGAAGCTCGGCGATGCCAGGCCGATCCCGGTCAGCGACTTGACCGCCGCCCACGAAGGCTGGTTCCCGCGCTTCATGGACCAGGCCAGTTGACCAGACTGGCTGCCAGGGCGCTGCTTGCAGTCGTCTTCTGGCCGTCGCTGTTCTTCTTCTGGTTCCTCGGGCCGTTCGCCTTCTTCCTGCTGTCGACGACCTCGAGTGAGGTCTGCCCCAGGCTGGAAACGCGCGCGGAGTTCCTCGCCGCCGCCAATGGCACGCTTCCGATGCTGGCGCTGCAGAACCTCATCTATGCGGTTCCGATCCTCTGCCTGGTGCTCTGGAGCCGGCTTCTGCCGGACCAGGCGCGGACAAGCCACGTCCTCACCTGCATCAAGCTTTTCGCCGTCGCGGCCATCCTGGGAGCCTTGTGGGAGTACGGCTCTTCGCTTCTCTGCAATGGCTACGGCCGGCCGTTCTTCTCGCCTGCCTGGCAAATGACCAGCTATCTGCCGATCGCCAATATGGTGGTCAACATCCCACTCTACGTGCTGGTCTTCAGCCTTGGCCGCACCTTCTCGATGCGCGACGACGACCCTGCAGCCGATGCGCTCCATCCGGATGAGAATGGTTCATAGGCCACAATCGGCTTCAATCCCGGCCGGAAAGGCATTAGGTTTACATCGACTCTCATCGCACGGGCGGCGGCGCCCGCCCGAAACAGGAATTTCCTTCATGGCAATGGACGCCCGCGACATCGAAAAACTGATCAAGGCCGGCATCCCGGACGCCAAGGTGACGATCCGCGATCTCGCCGGCGACGGCGACCATTACGCGGCCGAAGTCGTGGCCGAGAGCTTTCGCGGCAAGAGCCGCGTCCAGCAGCACCAGATGGTCTATGATGCGCTGAAGGGCAATATGGGCGGCGTGCTGCACGCGCTGGCGCTGCAGACCAGCGTTCCCGACTGAGGCATTTCCAGCCCAACAAAAAGGTTGGTTCGCGGGCTGCGGCGTCAAAAAGCCGCTAAGCCGCTTGGCCCAAAACGCCCCATCCTTTGCGCCATTTCGGTCCTGGCACGGCTAAAGTCTTGTTTCAGGCAACCTATGGGTTTATTTGAAGGACAAGCTTCGAGCCTGACTCCCGCAGGCGTGAAAGGATATTCCATGAGCGGCATCAACGACTACATCGACAATGAAGTGAAGGGCAACGACGTCGTCCTTTTCATGAAAGGTACGCCCGGCTTCCCGCAGTGCGGGTTTTCCGGCCAGGTCGTCCAGATCCTCGACTATATCGGCGCCGACTATAAAGGCGTGAATGTTCTGGACTCGGCCGAACTTCGCCAGGGCATCAAGGACTATTCCAACTGGCCGACGATCCCGCAGCTCTACGTCAAGGGCGAATTCGTCGGCGGCTGCGACATCGTGCGCGAGATGTTCCAGGCCGGCGAATTGCAGACCTTCCTTGTCGAAAAGGGCGTCAGCGTCAAAGGCGCCGCCTGATTTCGGTCGGGCATGTCGCAACGACTGCACTGAGCACCGAGGCAGCTCGGCAATTTTTAGGTCCCTGATTTCGGGACAAGACGAGCCAATGCGCCGGCCCGCCCGGCGCATTTTTGCTTGAGAGATCGGACTTGCCGTGGACCAGCAATCATCAGCGCCGCAATCGGCAAGCAAACTGCCTATTCCGCGCTGGGAATTCATCGCGCTGTGCGCGGCGCTGATGGCGCTCAATTCGCTGGCCATCGACATCATGCTGCCGGCGCTGCAGCAGATCGGCGCCTCGCTGGGCGTCGAGAACGAAAACCACCGGCAATATGTGATCACCGCCTATATTCTTGGCTTCGGCGGCGGTCAGCTGTTCTTCGGGCCGATCTCGGACCGTTTCGGCCGCCGCTCGCCGCTTGTCGCCGGGCTGATCATCTACGTCGCGGCCGCAGCCGCGGCCGCCATCGCGCCAAGCTTTGAAACGCTGCTGATATGCCGGGCCGTGCAGGGCATTGGCGCGGCCGCGACACGCGTGATCGCGGTCTCGATCGTGCGCGACACCTTCGACGGCCGGCGCATGGCCGAAGTGATGTCGCTGATCTTCATGGTGTTCATGGCGATCCCGGTCATTGCCCCCGGCATCGGTCAGTTCATCATGCTGTTCGCGACCTGGCACTGGATCTTCGTCACCATGGCCGTCGGCGCGCTGATCGTCTCGGCGTGGTCGCTGATGCGCCTGCCGGAGACGCTGCACCCCGAATACCGCCGGCCATTAACTGCCTCCTCCATCCTCGGCGGCTTCCGCATCGTGCTCACCAATCGCATCGCGCTCTGCTATGCCTTTGCCAGCACCTTCATTTTCGGCGCCATGTTCGGCTTCATCGCCTCGGCGCAGCAGATCTATGTCAATATCTTCAACGTCGGCGAGATGTTCCCGGTCATCTTCGCCGGTGTCGCCGGCGTGCTCGCCTTCTCCAATTTTCTGAACTCGCGCCTTGTCGGCCGTATCGGCATGCGCCGCCTCTCGCAGAGTGCGCTGCTGCTGTTTCTGGTCATCAGCCTGGCGTGGCTGGTCGTTTCGCTGGAGATGAAGATGCCGCTTTGGCTGTTCATCACCTTCTTTGCTTGCGCCATGCTCCCCTTCGGGGCGCTCGGCGCCAATTTCAACGCGCTGGCCATGGAGCCGCTCGGCCAACTGGCCGGCACAGCATCGTCGATCCTTGGCTTCATGCAGACTTTTCTCGGCGGCATCCTCGGCACGCTGATCGGTCAGGCTTTTAACGGCACGGTGACGCCGCTTGCCGCCGGCTTCTGCAGCGTCTCGGTCGCGGCACTGCTGATGATTCTTGTTGCCGAGCGCGGCAAGATGTTCCAGCCGCAGAACCCACCTGTCTCAGGACACGTCACCGACCTGCATTAATGCGCGTGGCGCTGTCCCGAAACCGCTGCGCACCCTTAGGAGGCACCTTCACGAGTCGCCGTGAACCGAGGGGCTAGCATACGCCCTGCGATTGCTCCGCCCATGCTGTCCGAAAAGGGCAATGGCAAGGCATCATCGAGAGCCTTGACGATGGAAGCCACGAAAGCCCGGCTGAGCTGGTCGTCAGTCCCGAGGTCAGAATAGGTGGCGTGAGGCTTGCCGATCAATGTGCCGTTTCGGCGAAGCGAAAACTGCAATGTCAGAGACATGCCGGCGGTTCCGGATGGCGGCTTCCAACAAGCGAAAATAGCCTCGGACATTTCATTGATACTGTTGATAGGATCAGGGCTCCGACAGCTGCGTTCCTGTGCCCCTGCCTCTCTGGAGCCCGCGAACAGGACGATGGTTGCCGCGACAATTGCGGGCCATATTCGCCGAATCTTTGGGTTTGCAGGTGGTCGCATCACTTTTCGCCCCATAAAAGCTAGCGGCCTGAACGCCGCCCGCGGAAATGTGATCCTATTGCGACCAGAGTTCGCCGCGCAGTTCCTGCCAGCTTTCCTTGTCGGGCGCGACAAGCAGGCCGCCGCCGACATGCGACGGGAGGTAGGCTGTGCCGTCGAACCGCGCGGCATGGCCGCCGGCCTCTGCATGGATCAGCACACCGGCGAGATGATCCCACGGCATCAGCTTGTTGTAGACGACGAAATGGCCATGGCCGCTCGCCAGCAAGCGGTATTCGTGGGCAGCGCAGCGGTAGTTGAACTGCGACAGCGTCTTGGTCTGGTTACAGGCCAGCCGCGTGCGGTCGGGCTCGGCCATGTATTGCCAGGAGACCGCGCCTGTCATTTGGGAGATCGGCGCGCTCGGGGCAACCCGTACTGTCTCCAGTGCGCCATGCGCGTGGCGGATATGGCTGCCGGCGCCCTTGGCGCCGATCAACCAGTCCTTGCCGACGGGATCGTGGATGATGCCGGCGACCGTTTCGCCCTTGACCACGACGCCAAGCATGACGCCGAACAGCGGCACACCGGATGCGAAGTTGAAGGTGCCGTCGACCGGGTCGATGACGAAGGCCAGATCTGCATCGCCCAGACCGTCGAGCAGCGCCGGGTTGTCGGCACAGGCTTCCTCGCCGACAACCATGGCCGAAGGATAACGCGCGCGCAGTCGCGCGGTGATCAGCCGCTCGGCCTTCACGTCAGCCTCCGTCACCAGATCGGCGGCCGACGTCTTCTGTCTGACATCGCCGTCGCCCAGCCGGCGAAAGCGGGGCATGATTTCGGTGTCGGCCGCTTCAGCCAGGAGGCTGGCCAGCCAGTCGATCGCGTTATCGTCAAATGTCATCTGGAGCATCTTGCCTGGAGGTGAGGGTTTCGTTGAGAGCGGCGAAATCGAACAGGTTCCTGTCGAGCAGATGCGATGGCCTTGTGTTGGACAGCGCGCGGATCATCGTGTCCTTGCGGCCGGGCATGCGCTTTTCGATGTCCTCGAGCATCGCCTTCATGGCGTTGCGCTGAAGGCCTTCCTGGCTGCCGCAGAGGTCGCAGGGAATGATCGGGAACCGCATCGCGGCGGCGAATTTTTCGAGGTCGATTTCGGCGCAGTAGCTCAGCGGCCGCAGCACCATGACGTCGCCGTCGTCGTTGAGCAGTTTTGGCGGCATGGCGGCAAGCCGGCCACCGTGGAACAGATTCATGAAGAAGGTTTCGAGGATGTCCTCCCGGTGGTGACCGAGAACCAGGGCCGAGCACCCCTCCTCACGCGCGATGCGGTAAAGATGGCCGCGCCGCAGCCGGGAGCACAGCGAACAGTAGGTACTGCCCTCGGGTAGCTTGCTGGTGACGACCGAATAGGTGTCCTGGTATTCGATGCGGTGCGCAATGCCGTTGGCATCGAGATAGTCGGGCAGGATGTGCTTGGGGAAATTCGGCTGGCCCTGGTCCAGATTGCAGGCCAGCAATTCGACCGGCAGCAGCCCGCGCCATTTGAGATCCAGCAGCATGGCAAGCAGGCAGTACGAATCCTTGCCGCCCGACAGAGCGACCAGCCAGCGCTCTCCGGGCTTCACCATCGAGAAATCCTCGATCGCCTGGCGGGTCAGCCGCAGCAGCCGCTTGCGCAATTTGTTGAACTCGACCGAGGACGGCACATCGGCGAACAGCGGATGGAAACCGCCTTCGGCGGCCGGTTCAAGCGTTTCGATGTCTTGCAGCATGTTCATGGCGCGGCGGCCCCGGATGTGACTTCCGCCCGGATTAGCGCATTGGCCGGAAAATCGAAACGGCAAAGCGGATGGGCGAAACAAAAAGGCCGCCTCGAGGGCGGCCTTTCCGATATCGCAGAGAAGCGTTCGCTTAGCGCGAATAAAATTCGACGACGAGGTTCGGTTCCATCTGCACGGCGAACGGGACATCCGCCAGACCCGGAATACGCGAGAACGTCGCGACCATCTTGTTGTGATCGGCTTCGATGTAGTCGGGCACGTCGCGCTCGGCGAGACCAACCGATTCCAGGACGATGACCAGCTGCTTCGACTTCTCGCGCACTTCGACGACGTCGCCCGGCTTGCAGCGATACGAGCCGATGTTGACGCGCTTGCCGTTGACGTTGACGTGGCCGTGGTTGACGAACTGACGCGCGGCGAAAATGGTCGGAACGAACTTGGCGCGGTAGACGACCGCGTCGAGACGCGATTCGAGCAGGCCGATCAGGTTCTCCGAAGTGTCGCCCTTGCGGCGGTCGGCCTCTTCATAGACCTTGCGGAACTGCTTTTCCGAAACGTCGCCATAGTGACCCTTCAGCTTCTGCTTGGCGCGCAGCTGCAGGCCGAAGTCGGAAAGCTTGCCCTTGCGGCGCTGGCCGTGCTGGCCGGGACCGTATTCACGCTTGTTGACCGGGGACTTCGGGCGGCCCCAGATATTCTCGCCGAGACGGCGGTCGATCTTGTATTTCGCTGATTCGCGCTTGCTCATCGCATTCCCTTTTCAAAACAACACACCCGGCACCTCATGGTACGGGTGAAGGAAACGCGCCCTCCTCTGGCCTCCGTTTTCGAGACCTGACAGGGTTTTCCCACGCAACGCGGCGGAAAACCCACGGGACACGTCAGTTCAAACAAGATCGGGAACGACTAGCTGTTACAGATCTTGCGCATATAAAACAAACACCGGACATCGCTGCCCGGCGTTGGCGGCTGGTTAAACCGAGATTTAACCGGTGTCAAGCTTGTGAGTGGCGCGACCTGACGCAACCCTATAGCGTCCGGGCGTTGATGCGATGCCGGATGTGGCGGGAGGTTTGCGCCAACGGCACCAGGAACGAACTGGAGCTAGAGGAGTCCAATTAGCATGAAGAAGTTCTTCCTTACCTTGGCCGGCGCCGCGGTTCTGGCCGGATCGATGGCGGTTGCGCCGGAGCCGGCGATGGCCCGTCATTGGCACGGGCACAAACAGGTCTGCCGCGTCATCGTCAAGAAGAGAGTGGTGTGGCGGCATGGCCATCGCAGGGTGATCGTCGAAAGAGTACGGCGCTGCCACCGCTGGTAAGCCGAACCAAGCAGCAGTCAAAGGGCCGGCGATCAATCGCTGGCCTTTTTCGTTCAGCAATCCTCGGCAGAGCCTCGGCTCCAAGCGCTCAATCCTTGGATTTCTTCTCCGGCAGACCCTTACGCTTCGTTTCTGCGAATTCCTCGAGCTGCTTTTCGCTCATCGATTCATACATACCCTTGGAAGCGCCTTTGAGCTCGCTCTTCTTGGTCTCGCCGCGCTTGGCGGAGAGCGCGGCGCCGGCGGCTTTCTGCTGGGCTTTAGAGGTGGCTGGCATGGCCGTTTCTCCTTCATTGCCGTGTCGGAGAAACGCGACGAACCTGCCAATGTTCCGGGGATCAGGCGACGGTCAGTCCAAAGCCCTGCATCAGGCGGCTGACGGCGAAATCCGCCTTGCCGGAGGTGAAGACGGCGATATCGGGCTCGCCTTGCGGCAGCGGCCCGTCGAGGGGCGGCAGGAGCGAAAGGGCTCGCCGGGCGATCGCCTCGGCCGGATCGATCCAGTCGACCGGCCAGGGCGCGGTCTTGCGCATGCGGTTGACCAGGAACGGATAGTGCGTGCAGGCCAGCACGACGATGTCGGTCCTGAGCCCGTCATGTGCCATGAAACAGGGCGCGATCTCGGCGCGCACGGCTTCCTCGTCGACAAAACCCTCGCGCATATAGGATTCGGCAAGCCCGGCCAGCCTATCGCTGCCCACCAGGCGGACATGGCATTTCTGCGCCCACTTGCTGATCAGATCGCGCGTATATTGCCGCTTCACGGTGCCCGGCGTCGCCAGCACCGAGACCAGGCCCGAGCGGGTGCGCTCCGCCGCCGGCTTGACCGCCGGCACGGTGCCGACGAAGGGATGGCCGGGAAATCTGTCGCGCAACGCATCGATCACCAGCGTCGAGGCGGTGTTGCAGGCGATGACCGAAATGGCCGGCGCAAACCTGTCGAGCAGTCTGGCGAACAGCTCCAGTATATGGGTCCGCAGGGCCGGCTCTTCCCAGGCGCCAAAAGGAAAAGCCGCATCGTCGGCGACATAGACGAAGCGCCGGTCCGGCATCAGCACGCGCGCCTCGCGCAATACAGTCAGCCCGCCGACGCCGGAATCAAACATCAGGATCGGCTGGTCAGTCATTATCGGTTCCCTTACCGCCCAGCGGCGGCGCATCCTCATCGTCGCCGGAAGGCCGGTGCGCCGGGCGACCCGGCTCTGCCTTGCCGGCGCGCGCGGCGGCCGGAAGCCGCCTTGGATCATCGCCCGGGGAACCATCGCCGCGCGGCATGGCCGGCGAAAACCTGTCGAGCGACGAGATGATCCCGCGCAGCACCTTCAGCTCCGGCTCGGCGAAACCGGCGCGCGTCAGCACGGCGCGCAGATTGTCGACCATCTTCGGCTTCTTCGGCGCCGGCCGGAAATAGCCGCGCGCCTCGAGTGCGCCTTCGAGGTAGGCGAACAGGCCGTGCAGTTCTTCCTTGCTCGCCGGCTTCATCCGCGGCCCCGAAAAGTTGGTCTTGGTCTCATCCTCCAAGCCCGACTTCATCCACTCATACGACATCAGCAGCGCAGCCTGGGCGATGTTGAGCGAGGAGAAGTCGGGATCGACCGGAAAGGTGACAATCTCGTCGGCGAGGCCGACCTCGTCATTGTAGAGGCCGAAACGCTCGCGGCCGAACAGGATGCCGGTGCGCTGCCCCATTCCGTGACGGGCCCGGAGCACCCTACCCGCTTCGACCGGACCGCGCACAGCCTTGAAGCCATCGCGTTGCCTTGCCGTGGTGGCGAAAACGAAGTTCAGGTCGGCAAGTGCCGAGGCGAGATCGTCGAAGACCTTGACCGCGTCGATGACATGGTCGGCACGGCTGGCGGCGGCACGTGCCTTCTCGCTCGGCCAGCCGTCGCGCGGATTGACCAGGCGCAACTCGACCAAGCCGAAATTGGCCATGGCGCGTGCGACCATGCCGATATTCTCGCCAAGCTGCGGCTCGACCAGAATGATCGCCGGGCCGGCGGGTGCGATGGTGTCGGGATCTTTCGTGACGGGCATGATTGTCAAAGAACTGCTGTTTGCGGCATTTCAGCGTCCCCTGCCATATTCGGCCGCGAAAATGAAGCATTCGCAAATGATGGCGGCCATAGCCCACATTCGTGACCGATCGCCGTTTGCGCGGCCAAAAACGCTTTGATATACGCTCCGCATCCCCCCGGCCGAACGCCACGCGGGCAAGGCCGTCCCATATCCCAGAAACGAGGCATTCTTTCCATGGCGAAGATCAAGGTGGCGAACCCGGTCGTCGAACTCGACGGCGACGAGATGACCCGCATCATCTGGCAGTTCATCAAGGACAAGCTGATCCACCCTTATCTCGACCTGAAGCTCGAATATTACGACCTCGGCATCGAGCATCGTGACGCGACGAACGACCAGGTGACCATCGATTCGGCCAACGCCATCAAGAAATACGGCGTCGGCGTGAAATGCGCGACCATCACCCCCGACGAGCAGCGCGTCGAGGAATTCAAGCTGAAGAAGATGTGGAAGTCGCCGAACGGCACGATCCGCAACATCCTCGGCGGCACCATCTTCCGCGAACCGATCATCATGAAGAACGTGCCGCGGCTGGTGCCCGGCTGGACCAAGCCGATCATCGTCGGCCGTCATGCTTTCGGCGACCAGTACCGCGCCACCGATTTCCGCTTCCCCGGCAAGGGCAAGCTGACCATCAAGTTCGTCGGCGAGGACGGCCAGGTCATCGAGCACGACGTGTTCGACGCACCCGGCTCCGGTGTCGCGATGGCCATGTACAATCTCGACGAATCGATCCGCGAATTCGCCCGCGCCTCGCTGAATTACGGCCTGCTGCGCAACTATCCGGTCTACCTGTCGACCAAGAACACCATCCTCAAGGCCTATGACGGCCGCTTCAAGGATATTTTCCAGGAAGTCTACGAGGCTGAATTCGAGGCCGAGTTCAAGTCGAAGAAGCTGTGGTACGAGCATCGCCTGATCGACGACATGGTGGCCTCCAGCCTGAAATGGTCGGGCGGCTATGTCTGGGCCTGCAAGAACTATGATGGCGACGTCCAGTCCGACACGGTGGCGCAAGGGTTCGGCTCGCTCGGCCTGATGACCTCGGTGCTGATGACGCCGGATGGCAAGACGGTGGAAGCCGAAGCCGCGCACGGCACCGTCACCCGCCACTATCGCCAGCACCAGAAAGGCGAGGAAACCTCGACCAATTCGATCGCCTCGATCTTCGCCTGGACACGTGGGCTCGCTCACCGCGCCAAGCTCGACGACAATGCCGAACTGAAGCGCTTCGCCGAGACGCTGGAGAAGGTCTGCATCCAGACCGTCGAGTCCGGCTTCATGACAAAGGACCTGTCGCTGCTGATCGGCCCCGACCAGCCCTGGCTCTCGACCACCGGCTTCCTCGACAAGATCGACGAGAATTTGCAGAAGGCGATGGCGTAAGTCCCCGGTTCCAGATGCCGAAGGCTCCGAAAGGAGCCTTCGTTTTTTTGCGTGCACGACCGAGCGGAAGCAAAGGCCGATCGATGACCAAGCCAATCCTCTACGGCGCGGACTACAGCGTTTACGTGCGCATCGCGCGGATGGCGCTAGAGGAGAAAGGCATCGACTATGAGCTGGTGCCGCTCGACATCTTTGCCGCCGAGGGCATCCCGGCTGGGTATCTTGAACACCACCCGTTCGGCCGCATCCCGGCCTTCGAACATGAGGGCTTCCGCCTCTTCGAGACGAGCGCGATCGCGCGCTATGCCGACGAAGCCTTCGAGGGGCCGGCGCTGCAGCCGAAGCTTCCGCGCAGCCGTGCGCGGATGAACCAGGTTATCGGCATGCTCGATGCTTATGGTTACAGATCGATGGTCTGGGACGTCGCCGTCGAGCGGCTGGAGAAAGAGACGCCCGACGAGAGCTTGATCGCGGACGGCCTGCGGCAGGCAGAGAGGGTGCTCAAGGTGCTCACGTCACTGAAGGCGCAAGGATCATGGTTGCTCGGCGACCAGCTGACATTGGCCGACCTGCATGCAGCACCCATCATCGGCTATTTCGTCAAGGTCGCCGAAGGGCGGGGTTTGCTCGCCGGGTTTGCGGATATACAGGCCTGGTATGCGCGTATCGCGGCCCGCCCGAGCTTTGCGCGAACCGAAAAGGCCGGGTGAGTTTCGCCGTCTCCGCATGAGACTGCCCCACGGATGACAGCTATCGGCGCCGGCGCCGCCCATTGCCCTGCCGGGCATTTCTCCCCGTAAACGGGGAGAAAGAAGCTGGTCCCAACGCCGGCGCTTCCTCTGCAACGCTTGCGATTGGCGAAAGCCGCGGTGACAGCCATCTTCTCCCCGTTCAACGGGGAGAAGATGGCGGCAGCCAGATGAGGGGCGGCGCTACCCTCGGGGAAGCTGGAGACCGGCTCAACCTAAGCCGGTTACCAGGCTCAGGCTGCCTCGAGCGCCGCCTTTACCGCTGCAATTGCGTCATTGGCCTTCGAAGCGTCGGGGCCGCCGGCCTGGGCCATGTCTGGCCGACCGCCGCCGCCCTGCCCGCCCAATGCGGCGGAGGCGACGCGCACCAGATCGACGGCGCTGAAGCGGCTGGTCAGGTCGTCCGTCACGCCCACGACGACACTTGCCTTGTTATCCTCGCTGGCGCCGACGAAGACGACGATGCCTGAGCCGAGCGACTTCTTGCCGGCATCAGCCAATGGCTTCAGGTCCTTCGGCGAGACACCGGAAACCGCCTTGCCGAGAAAACCGACACCGGCAATGGTTTCGTTTTCGGCGGGCGCACCGGCGGGCGACCGATCGCCCAGCGCCAGTTTCTTGCGCGCTTCGGTCAGGTCTTTTTCGAGCTTCTTGCGCTCTTCGAGCAGCGCCTCGACACGCGCCGGCACATCGGCCGGTGAAATCTTCAGCGTCGCCGCTGCTGCCTTCAGGCGCCTGTCCTGCTCGTCGAGATGTTTGCGGGCAGCCTCGCCGGTCAGTGCCTCGATGCGGCGCACGCCGGCGGCGACCGCGCTGTCCGACACGACACGCACCAAGCCGATATCGCCGGTCGCCCCGACATGGGTGCCGCCGCAGAGTTCGACCGAATAGGGCCGGTTGGCCTTGGCGCCGTGCACACCGGTGCCCATCGAGACGACGCGCACCTCGTCGCCATATTTCTCGCCGAACAGCGCCATGGCGCCCTCGGCGATGGCGTCGTCGACGGACATCAGGCGCGTGGTCACCGGGCCGTTCTGGACGACGATTTCGTTCGCCATGCGCTCGACCTCTTCGAGGTCCTCCGATGAAATCGGCTTGTTGTGCGAGATGTCGAAGCGCAGGCGCTCGGGCGCGACCAGCGAGCCCTTCTGCGCGACATGGGTGCCCAGCACCTCGCGCAGCGCCTCATGGATCAGATGCGTAGCGGAGTGGTTCGCCCGCAGTCGAGTGCGGCGCGCATGGTCGACCTTGAGCTCGACGGCAGCGCCAGTCTTGACGGTGCCGCTTGCCACCTTGCCCAGATGCACGAACAGCCCGTCGGCCTTCTTCTGGGTGTCGGATATCTCGATTGAGAAGCCTTCGCCTGAAATGACGCCGGTGTCGCCCATCTGGCCGCCGGATTCGCCATAGAACGGCGTCTGGTTGACGACCACGGCGACCGCGTCGCCCTTGCCGGCGCTGTCGACGGTCTTGCCGTCCCTGACCAGCGCCTGGATGAGGCCTTCTGCCTGCTCGGTCTCGTAACCGAGGAACTCGGTGGCGCCGGTCTGTTCACGCACCGAGAACCAAACCGCCTCGGTGGCAGCCTCGCCGGACCCCGTCCAATGTTTACGCGCCTCGGCCTTCTGCTGCTCCATCGCGTTGGTGAAGCCGGCCAGATCGACCGAGATGTTGCGCTGGCGCAGCGCGTCCTGCGTCAGGTCGAGCGGGAAGCCGTAGGTGTCGTAGAGCTTGAAGGCCGTCTCGCCATCCAGCATGTCGCCGGCGGTGAGCGTTTCCGTCGCCTCCGAGAGCAGGCCAAGGCCGCGCACCAGCGTCTTGCGGAACCGCGTCTCCTCGAGCTTCAGCGTTTCCGATATCAGCTGTTCGCCGCGCAGCAGCTCGGGATAGGCTTGGCCCATCTCACGCACCAGCGCCGGCACCAGCTTCCACATCAGCGGCTCGCTCGCACCGAGCAACTGAGCGTGGCGCATGGCGCGGCGCATGATGCGGCGCAGCACATAGCCGCGGCCTTCGTTCGACGGCAGCACGCCGTCGGCAACCAGGAAGGAAGACGAGCGCAGGTGATCGGCGATGACGCGGTAGGACGCCACGGTTTCCGCATCGGGAGCCCGCCCAAGCGCGGAGGACGCCGCATCGATCAGGTGACGGAACAGATCGGTTTCGAAGACGCTTTCCACCCCTTGCATGATGGAGGCCATGCGCTCCAGGCCCATGCCGGTGTCGATTGACGGGCGCGGCAGGTCGATGCGCTCCTCCTTCGTCACCTGTTCATACTGCATGAAGACCAGGTTCCAGAATTCGAGGAACCGGTCGCCGTCTTCCTCAGGGCTGCCGGGCGGACCGCCCCAGATGTGCTCGCCGCGGTCGATGAAGATTTCCGAGCACGGCCCGCAAGGACCGGTGTCGCCCATCGCCCAGAAATTGTCCGAGGTCGGGATGCGAATGATGCGGTCATCGGAAAAACCGGCGATCTTCTTCCAGAACCCCGCCGCCTCGTCATCGGTGTGATAGACAGTAACCAGCAGCTTGTCCTTCTTCAGCCCGAATTCCTTGGTGATCAGGTTCCAGGCAAGCTCGATGGCGCGCTCCTTGAAATAGTCGCCGAAGGAGAAATTGCCGAGCATCTCGAAGAAGGTCAGGTGGCGTGCGGTGTAGCCGACATTGTCGAGGTCGTTGTGCTTGCCGCCGGCGCGAACGCTTTTCTGGGCGGTGGTGGCGCGCGAATAGGACCGCTTCTCCAATCCGGTGAAGACGTTCTTGAACTGGACCATGCCGGCATTGGTGAACATCAATGTCGGATCGTTGCGCGGCACGAGCGGGCTCGAGGCGACGACCTCGTGGCCCTCCTTGCGGAAATAGTCGAGAAATGTCGACCGGATCTCGTTCACGCCACTCATGACTGCTGCCTTTTCGCGAAAACCGCCGGCGCGGCCGGCGGAAACTGTTCTCTGCTTTCCAAAGCGCGTCGATGCGGATCCACGCGACACGCTTTAGGTCTTTGCTTTATGCATATCGTCTTCTCAAGACCGAGGTCATTTTGGGCGACAAGCATAGGAAGATAGACTTGGCCTTTTAGCGGGCACGCCCCACCCTGTCCAGAAACACGGAATGGGCAATGTAGGAGCCTTGCCGGTCTCCCAAAACGAAAAACCGCCGGCGCGAAGGCCGGCGGTTTAGAACGCGGTACTACAGAACTCGGTTACTTAAGCATCAGATGATAGGCTGCATTTATGGCCGAACTCTGGCCGTTGCCCTACATCGCGCCGGCTTCGTCCTCAAAACCGTCGTCGCCGCTGCCTTCAGAGCCACCATTTTCGAGGAATTTCTCGGCGATCAGCCCGGCATTCTGCCTCAGCGCCAGTTCAATCTCGCGGGCGGTATCGGGATTGTCGCGCAGGAACAGCTTTGCATTCTCGCGGCCCTGGCCAAGACGCTGCGAATTATAGGAGAACCAGGCGCCCGACTTCTCGACCACGCCGGCCTTGACGCCGAGATCGACCAGTTCGCCGGTTTTTGATACGCCCTCGCCATACATGATGTCGAACTCGACCACCTTGAAGGGCGGCGCCAGCTTGTTCTTGACCACCTTGACGCGGGTCTGGTTGCCGACGACCTCGTCGCGGTCCTTGACCGAGCCGATGCGGCGGATGTCGAGGCGCACCGACGCATAGAATTTCAGCGCGTTGCCGCCGGTCGTGGTCTCGGGCGAACCGAACATGACGCCGATCTTCATGCGGATCTGGTTGATGAAGATGACCATGGTGTTGGAGCGCGAGATCGAGGCGGTCAGCTTGCGCAGCGCCTGGCTCATCAGGCGAGCCTGCAGGCCCGGCAGCGAATCGCCCATCTCGCCCTCGATTTCGGCGCGCGGCGTCAGCGCCGCCACCGAATCGACCACCAGCACGTCGATGGCGCCGGAACGCACCAGCGTGTCGCAGATTTCCAGCGCCTGCTCACCCGTGTCGGGCTGCGAGATCAAAAGGTTTTCAAGATCGACGCCAAGCTTGCGGGCGTAGACCGGATCGAGCGCGTGCTCGGCATCGACGAAAGCGCAGATGCCGCCCTTCTTCTGGGCTTCGGCCACCGTGTGCAGGGCCAGCGTCGTCTTGCCCGAGCTTTCCGGCCCGTAGATTTCGATGATGCGACCGCGCGGCAGGCCACCGACGCCAAGCGCGATGTCGAGGCCAAGCGAGCCGGTCGGCACCGTCTCGATCTCGACGACCTGCTCGTTCGCGCCGAGCCGCATGATCGAGCCCTTGCCGAAAGCCCGCTCGATTTGCGACAGCGCCGCATCCAGAGCCTTTGATTTGTCCACTGCCTTGTCCTCTACAAGCCGCAAAGAATTCTGAGCCATGATACATCACCCCTTGGTCGTCAATGAAGGCCGGACAATCCGTAATCCTTGCTATTTTGTACCTTTTTTGTTCTCGTTTGGCAAGGGTCTTCAAATAACTGAAAAACAAGTGTTATCCGGATTTGTTCTTTTTTCGTACCAAGAGATTAAGCACGGATGTATCTCGCATTAGGCCAGACGGCTCCATTGTTTCGGTTCGCCGAATCGCTGCCTCGCATGCGAAACTCCCGTCACGCAGCTTAGCGCTTGTGCGGCTGGAATAACAAAGGGCATATCGCCGGCATGGTGAAATCCGCGAAGATACTGGCCGTGGGCGGTGCCCATATCGACCGCCGCGGCCAGGTGGCTGGCCCGTATGTGCCGGCTGCGTCCAATCCCGGCACGATGCGCGAGGATGTGGGCGGCGGCGTGTTCAACGCGCTGCGCAGCACGGTGCGGCGCGGCGTATCGGGCTCCCTGATGTCGATGCGCGGTGGCGATGCCGCGGCGGACGCAATTTCGAGAGCCATTGCGCAAGCAGGCATTGCCGATCTGTCGGCGGTGTTCCTTGACCGCACGACGCCGAGCTATACCGCGTTGCTCGACCGTGAGGGAGAACTGATCGTCGGCTTTGCCGACATGGCGCTCTACGAGCTGGCGTTTCCCAAGCAGATCCGCCGCTCCAAGGTGCGCGAGGCGATCGCCGACGCCGACGCCATTCTGTGCGACGCCAATCTGCCGTCGGCGGCACTGGAGCGGCTGGTTTCGCTCGCCGCCGGCAAGCCCATCTTCGCCATTGCCATCTCGCCGGCCAAGATCGTGCGCCTGAAACCGGTTCTCGGGCACTTGGCCGTCGTGTTCATGAACCAGCGCGAGGCCCTTGCGTTGGCCGGGCTGGACGGCGCGGCTTCCCGGCAAGACATCATCGAGGGGCTGAAACGTGCCGGCCTCGGCAGCGCGGTCGTTACCGCGGGTGGCGGTCCCGTGCTGGGTTTCGACCAGGGCGGCATCTTCGCCGTCGTGCCGCCCACTCCCAAAAGAGTGGCTGACGTCACCGGCGCCGGCGATGCGCTGGCGGGCGCGACGGTCGCGGCCTTGCTGCACGGCTTGCCCTTGCGAAGCGCATTGCGCGAAGGCGTTGCCGCGGCGACGCTGGCCATCGAAAGTGCCAACGCCATTCCCGATTTCACCGCGGCGACCTTCGCGGAAGCGCTGGCCCTTGTGCCGGATGCACAGGAAGTGGCATGAGACCGGCAAATTCGTAGTCCGGAGTGCCGCCAAGCGTCGAGGCAGATGCGGGCCCGCTCCCAAGTTGGAGATCCAGATGAACCCGGAAACCGCCCGCCCCTTCATCGATATCCACGCGCCGGTTGCGCAAGCCCTGGCCGCCGGGCGGCCGGTGGTGGCGCTGGAAAGCACCATCATCACCCATGGCATGCCCTACCCCGACAATGGCGCCATGGCGGCGGACGTCGAAAAGATCATCAGCGACGGCGGCGCCGTGCCGGCGACGATCGCCGTGGTTGGCGGCCGCATCAAGATCGGCCTTTCCGACGGCGAGCGCGAATCGCTCGCCATGACGGGTGACGCCATGAAGCTGTCGCGTGCCGATCTCGGCTTCGCAGTCGCGCAAGGGCGCACGGGCGGCACCACGGTCGCCGCCACGATGATCGCAGCGCACATGGTCGGCATCAAAGTGTTCGCCACCGGCGGCATTGGCGGCGTGCACAAGGGTGCGGAAAAGAGTTTTGACATCTCGGCCGACCTCGACGAGCTGGCGCGCACACCGGTCATCGTCGTGTCGGCCGGCGCCAAGGCCATTCTCGACATCGAAAAAACGCTGGAAGTTCTGGAGACGCGCGGCGTGCCAGTCGTCGGTCATGGCTGCGAGACGATGCCGGCCTTCTGGTCGCGGCAGTCGCCGTTCCGCGCGCCGCTGACCCTGCAAAAGCCCGAAGAGATCGCGCATTTCTACCGGACTCGGGCTGCGCTGGGGCTCGGTGGCGGCATGCTGATCGCCAACCCGGTGCCCGAGAACCACGAAATCCCGGCCGACGAGATGGCCGGTTATATCGAGGCGGCGCAAAAGGCCGCCGAGGCGCTCAACGTGACCGGCAAGGCAGTGACGCCGTTCCTGTTGTCGAAAATCCTCGAACTGACTGGTGGCAGGAGCCTCAAGACCAACATCGCGCTGGTTGAGAACAATGCGAGGCTGGCGGCGGAGATAGCGAAGGCACTTTAGGCCAACGTTGGCGGGACAGCGCCCCCCTCTGTCCTGCCGGACATCTCCCCCTCAAGGGGGGAGATCGGACGTCATCGCGGCCTTCCAATCTTTCGACGTTGGGGAGTGAGCGGAGCACCGAAGCTGCTAATCTCCCCCCTTGAGGGGGAGATGGCCGGCAGGCCAGAGGGGGGTGCTGTCCCTCCAGCGTTCCGAATTTTGCGCGTCACTTCCCCGCCCTTCGCCCTGCCTCATAAGCGCGGCGGGCCCACACCGTCATCTCGTCCGGGTCGTCAAAAGCACTGTCGGGAATACTCCAATAAGGCATGGCGACGAGCTTGCCGTGCCTTGAGCCGGTATAGGTCCACTGCCGGCAGCCAGCGGCTTCGAAGTCGGGCGCGCTTTGTTCATCCGCCTTCAGCAGCAATTCGCCGCGCAGCACGATGGCAACGATAACGCCGTCGAAATAGACGCCCTTGCCGCCGAACAGTTTTCGGATGCTGACCGGGCCGAGGCCCTCGAACAGTTCGGCGATGCGTTCATTGTCCATGTCGCGATCATGTCATCGCTCCCCGGACTTGTCATCGCCGCAACCAAAATGCTGCTGACAGGTTGAAAGAGGATCGATCGGAGTTCTCCGCCATGCCTGTCCTGCTCAAAGGCTCCTGCCGCTGCAATGCCGTGCGTTTCGAGGTGGAAAGCCACACGCCCGTGCCGTTCATGCTCTGCTACTGCTCGATCTGCCGTAAGCAGCAAGGCGGCGGCGGTTTCGCCATCAATCTGGGCGCCGACTACGAGACGCTGAACGTCAGGGGCAAGAGGAGCCTTGGCGTCTACCGGGCCGAGATCGAGGACGACGAGCATCCGCATTGCGAGGTCTCGACCGGCGAGCGCAATTTCTGCCGTAAATGCGGGTCGGCGCTCTGGCTCTACGACCCGACATGGCCGGAGCTGGTGCATCCCTTCGCCTCTGCGATCGACAGCGACCTGCCCAAACCACCTGAAAAGGTGCATCTGATGCTGAAATACAAGGCGAACTGGGTCGAGCCTGATATCGGCAAAGGCGACAAGACGTTCGACGTCTATCCCGAGGAATCGATCGCCGATTGGCATAAGCGGACGGGCATGTGGGTGGAGTGAGGTCCTTCTCCCCGTTTACAGGGAGAAGATGCCGGCAGGCAGATGAGGGGCGGAGCTAAGTCTGGAGAGGCTGGCGCTGCCCCTCATCCGTCACTTCGTGACACCTTCTCCCCGTGAACGGGGCGAAGGAGGATCAGGCGGAGGCGCGCGCCTCGGCCAGTGCCTTGAGGTCAGCGGGCTTCAGTTCGACGGATTCGCCGCAACCGCAGGCCGAGCTCTGGTTCGGGTTGTGGAAGGTGAAGCCGGTGCGCAGCGTCGTCTGCTCGAAATCCATCTCGGTGCCAAACAGGAAAAGCGCTGCCTCGGGTGCCACATAGACATGGGCGCCGTCACGCTCGATATGGTCGTCCTTGGTGTTGGGCTCGGTCACCAGGTCGACCGTGTATTCCATGCCGGCGCAGCCGCCTTTCTTGATGCCCAGGCGGATGCCATGCGCGTTCTCACGCGTGGCGACGATCTCGCGCACCCGGTCGGCGGCCTTTTCAGTCATCGTGATGACGGCAAAGCGTCCCATTCCTTTTCCTTCTCCATTCCTTGCAGGTTCAAGGCCCGCCGAATGATTCCTCACCTAAAATGGTGAAGTTTTACCGCTGGCGCAAGTGCGCCTTCCGGCTTGCACCTAGTACCAGCCCACCGCCACCTGCGCCTCTTCCGACATGCGGTCGGGCGACCAGGGCGGGTCGAAGGTCATGTTGACCTCGACGCCGGAGACGCCTTCCACGGCGCCAACGGCGTTCTCCACCCAGCCCGGCATTTCGCCGGCCACCGGGCAGCCGGGTGCTGTCAGCGTCATGTCGATCTTGACCGAGCGGTCGTCCTCGATGTCGATCTTGTAGACGAGGCCGAGTTCGTAGATGTCGGCCGGAATTTCCGGATCGTAGACCGTCTTCAGCGCCGAAACGATGTCGTCGGTCAGCCGCGCCAGTTCGTCGGCGGGAATGGCGGAGGCCGAAACCACGGCGTTGGCGGCGGGTTCCGGAGGAGTCTCGGCAGCGATGCTCGCATCAACCATGGTCGTCATCCAAAAAACTTGCGCGCTTTTTCAAGCGCTTCGGCCAGAGCGTCGACTTCGGCCCTGGTATTATACATGCCGAACGATGCCCTGCATGTGGAGGTTACGCCAAAGCGTTTCAACAGCGGCTGGGCGCAATGGGTGCCGGCGCGCACCGCCACGCCCTGCCTGTCTATCACCATCGACACGTCATGGGCATGAATGCCCTGCAGTTCGAAGGAGATGATGGCCCCCTTGCCAGGCGCATCGCCAAAGATGCGCAGCGAATTGATGGCGCGCAGCCGCTCATGGGCATAATTCTTGAGGTCTTCCTCATGCGCGGCAATACGCTCGCGCCCGACAGCTTGCATGTAGTTCAATGCAGCGCCCAGCCCAATCGCCTGGACGATCGGCGGCGTGCCGGCTTCGAAACGATGCGGCGGCTCGTTGTAGGTGACGATGTCTTGCGTCACCTCCTCGATCATCTCGCCGCCGCCCATGAAGGGCCGCATGCCAGCGAGAATATCCTTCTTGCCGTAGAGCACGCCGATGCCCGAGGGCCCGTAGACCTTGTGGCCGGTGAAGACGAAGAAGTCGCAGTCGAGGTCCTGAACATCGATCGGCATGTGCACGGCGCTCTGGCTGCCGTCGACCAGCACCGGAATGCCACGCGCATGCGCAATGCGCACGATCTCCTTGATCGGCGTCACCGTACCCAGCGCGTTCGACATATGGGTGATGGCGACCAGTTTGGTGCGATCGGTCAGCCGCTTTTCGAATTCCTCGATGTGGAAGACGCCGAGATCGTCGACCGGCACCCAGACGAGTTTCGCGCCTTGCCGCTCGCGGATGAAATGCCAGGGAACGATGTTGGAGTGGTGCTCCATGATCGACAGCACGATCTCGTCGCCCTCGCGGATATTGGGCATGCCATAGCCATAGGCGACGGTGTTGATCGCCGAGGTCGTGTTGGAGGTGAAGACAATGTTGTCGGTGCTCGGCGCGTTGAGGAAGCGGCGCACCGTTTCTCTCGCCTTCTCATAAGCGTCGGTCGCGGCATTGGACAGGAAATGCAGGCCGCGATGGACGTTGGCGTATTCCTGGGAATAGGCATGCTGGATCGTATCCAGCACCACCTGCGGCTTTTGTGCCGAGGCGCCGTTGTCGAGATAGACCAGCGGCTTGCCGTAGACTTCCCGCGACAGGATCGGGAAATCGCGGCGGATCGCCTCGACGTCGTAAGGGATGTTTTCGACTTTCTGGTCCATTTCAAAGTCCTTGCCGTCCTAGGCCGCGTTCCTCGCAACACCCGTCATCCGACCGAGCTTCGCTCGGCCACCTTCTCCCACAAGGGGAGAAGGAAGAGCGCCCGACCTTCTCCCCTTGTGGGAGAAGGTGGATCGGCGCGTAGCGCCGAGACGGATGAGGGGTGCTGGCTTCGGCCTGGCCTCATCCGTGCGTCAAAAACCAGCCGTCGAGCCGCGCTTCAAGCGCGTCGACGATCGCTTCGTCATCCAGTTCCTCGATCACCTCGGCGACGAACGCCTTGACCAGAAGGCCCCGAGCGCTCTTTTCGTCGACGCCGCGCGCCATCAGGTAGAACAGATGGTCGTGGTCGATTTCGGTGACCGTCGCGCCGTGACCGCAGACGACGTCGTCGGCGAAAATTTCGAGCTCCGGCTTGGTGGAAAACTCGCCATCGTCCGACAAGAGCAGCGTGTTGCAGGCCATCTTGGCATTGGTCTTCTGCGCGTATTGATGGACGTTGATGCGGCCCTGGAAGACGCCGCGCGCCTTGCCCGTCACCACGTTGCGGACGATCTCGGTCGAGGTCGTATGCGACACGGTGTGGTCGAGCACCATGGTGACGTCGGTATGGGTGTCGCCGGCGAGCAGATTGATGCCGCGCAGTTTGAAATCGGCGCCCTCGCCCGTCGTCTTGACCACGATCTCCTGGCGCACCAGCTTGCCGCCGGCATTCATGACGAACAGCGTCAGTTTCGCGTTCTTGCCGATATGGGCCTTGAACTGCGCCAGATGCGTTGCCGTTTCCGGCTGCTCCTGGACGATCAGCCACGTCACCTCGGCGCCCTCGCCGAGCACGAGTTGGCTGACTGAACTTACCAGAGCGACGCCGTCACCGGCCTGGCGTTCGACGATAACGGCCTTGGCGTTGGCGCCAACGCGTACCGGCAGGCGCACATGGGTCTGGCCGCCAGCCTGCAAATTCTGCAGCTCGATCGGCTTTTCGAGTTCCGTGCCATCGGCGATGTCGACAAAATACCCATCAGCCACGAAAGCCGTGTTCAGAGCGCCGATCGCATCGTCGCTGCCATAACGATCGAGGCCGGGTGCGATGCTGCCGTCGACCAGCATTTCCGACAGGCGCTGGACGGTAATGCCTTCCACAGAAAGAACCTTCGCGTCTGACTTGCCGTTCAAGATCGGCAAGACGGTCGATCCTTCGACGATCGGCGCAAGGGCCTTGGCCATCGCGGCCGGATCGAAGTCCGGCACCGCATTCAGCAGCCGGCGCAGGTCCGTATAGTGCCAAGATTCGATGCGCCGCGTTGGCAGGCCGTGCTTGATCGATTCGATTGCGTCGTCGCGCTTCAGCATAACGGCGCCGTCGCCCGGCAGCAGCGACAGCCGGTCGCCGAACGCGTCGATCAGCGCCGTTTCGGCGGGAGTCCGCTGGGGCTGTGTGTGCATATTCATCAGTTTGACCTTGCCTTCTGGCATCTCACGCGGCTTGCCCGATCACGCCGGCATAGCCGTTGGCTTCAAGGTCGAGCGCCAGCGACTTGTCGCCGGACTTGATGACCTGGCCCTTGTAAAGCACGTGGACGCTGTCGGGAACGATGTGTTCGAGCAGACGCTGGTAATGGGTGATCACGACGATGGCGCGGTCCGGCGAACGCAACGCGTTGACGCCGTCCGAGACGATCTTCAGCGCGTCGATGTCGAGGCCGGAATCAGTCTCGTCGAGCACGCAGAGTTTCGGCTCCAACAGCTTCATCTGCAGGATCTCGGCGCGTTTCTTCTCGCCGCCGGAGAAGCCTACATTGAGCGGCCGCTTCAGCATCGCCATGTCCATGCTGAGCGAGGCGGCGGCTTCCTTCACCCGCCTCAAAAATTCCGGAATTTTCAGTGGCTCCTCGCCGCGCGCCTTGCGCTGCTCGTTCATCGCCACCTTCAGGAATTCCATGGTCGCCACCCCCGGTATTTCCATCGGGTACTGGAAGGCGAGGAATATGCCTGACGTGGCGCGCTCGGCCGGATCCATTTCGAGGATCGACTGGCCGTTGTAGAGGATGTCGCCCTCGGTCACCTCGTAATCCTCGCGGCCGGCGAGGATGTAGGACAGCGTCGATTTGCCCGAGCCGTTCGGTCCCATGATCGCGGCGACCTCGCCGGCTTTCACTGTCAGGTTCAGGCCGCGGATGATTTCGGTGCCGTCATCGACGATGCGGGCATGCAGGTTCTTGATCTCAAGCATTCTTTTGTCCCTAAAATATCTGTCCGGTCAGCCGACCGAGCCCTCGAGCGAGATGCCGATCAGCTTCTGTGCTTCGACCGCGAATTCCATCGGCAGCTGCTGGATGACATCCTTGACGAAGCCGTTGACGATCAGCGCGATCGCCTCTTCCTCGGGGATGCCGCGCTGCATGACGTAGAATTTCTGGTCCTCGGAAATCTTGGACGTCGTCGCCTCGTGCTCGAACTGCGCCGTCGAGTTCTTGGCTTCCATGTAGGGCACGGTGTGCGCGCCGCACTGGTCGCCGATCAGCAGCGAGTCACAGTTGGTGAAGTTGCGGGCGTTGGTCGCCTTGCGATGGGCCGAAACCTGGCCGCGATAGGTGTTCTGCGAGAAACCGGCGGCGATGCCCTTGGAAATGATGCGGCTCGACGTGTTCTTGCCGAGATGGATCATCTTAGTGCCAGAGTCGACCTGCTGATAGCCGTTCGACACGGCGATCGAATAGAACTCGCCGGAGGAATCGTCGCCGCGCAGGATGCAGCTCGGATATTTCCAGGTGATCGCCGAACCGGTCTCGACCTGTGTCCACGAAATCTTCGAACGATGGCCACGGCAATCGCCGCGCTTGGTGACGAAATTGTAGATGCCGCCCTTGCCCTCGGCGTCGCCGGGATACCAGTTCTGCACCGTCGAATATTTGATCTCGGCATCGTCGAGCGCCACCAGCTCGACGACCGCGGCATGCAGTTGGTTCTCGTCGCGCTGCGGCGCCGTGCAGCCTTCGAGATAGGAGACGTAAGCCCCCTCCTCGGCGATGATCAGCGTGCGCTCGAACTGGCCGGTGTTCTTCTCGTTCATGCGGAAATAGGTCGACAGCTCCATCGGGCAGCGGACGCCCTTGGGCACGAAGACGAACGATCCGTCGGTGAAGACAGCCGAATTCAGCGTGGCGTAGAAATTGTCTGATGTCGGCACGACCGAGCCAAGATATTTCTTCACCAGTTCCGGATGCTCGCGGATGGCTTCCGAGATCGAGCAGAAAATGACGCCGGCCTGCGCCAGCTCCTTCTTGAAGGTCGTCACGACGGAGACGGAATCGAACACCGCATCGACGGCGACGCGGCCCGACTTGTAGACATTGTCGCTGGCTTCCTCGAGCTCCGAAGCATCGGTCTTCTGCACGCCGGCCAGGATTTCCTGTTCCTTGAGCGGAATGCCGAGCTTCTCGTAGACCTTTAAGAGTTCCGGATCGACATCGCTGAGCGACGACGGGCCGGGAGTGCTCTTGGGCGCCGCATAGTAGTAGATGTCCTGGAAATCGATCTTGGGATAGTTGACGCGCGCCCATGTCGGCTCTTCCAGCGTCAGCCAGCGCCGATAGGCTTCCAGGCGCCATTCCAGCATCCAGGACGGTTCGTCCTTCTTGGCCGAAATGAAACGGATGATGTCTTCGCTCAGCCCCTTGGGAGCCTTGTCGACAGCGATCTCGGTCTGGAATCCATATTTGTATTGGTCGACGTCGATCTTTCGGACCCGATCGATCGTGTCCTGCACAGCAGGCATATGCGTTCTCCATCCTCGCCGGGGTCAAGGCCCGACAGTTTTCAAACTATGGCACCGCCGAAATGAACGCCCAAGAAGCGTTCGCGGCCGCGTAAGTCCCATATAGTGCGCTTCGACCGGAAATTCACCCGGCCAGCATGAAACGCACGGCTCTACCAGGCCAAACGGCCCGAATTCATTTTTCTGGCATCGGGTTCTCCCGATGCCAGCCACTCACGCGGCTTCTTCCCTACCCACCTTTTCCCTGGCGGCTTGCCGCGCGGCGATCCCGGCCAGCGCGGTGCGGAACAGCTCGATGTCCTCGGCGCCGGTCACCGAGCCGATCGACACGCGCAAGGCGCCAAGCCTGTCACCATGGCCCATTGCTTTCAGCACGTGGCTCGGCCCGACCTTGCCCGACGAACAGGCCGAGCCGGCCGACAGCGCCACGCCGGCTAGATCGAAGGCGATCTGCGCGGTTTCAGCCTTGATGCCGGGAATAGCGAAGAATGTCGTGTTGGCAAGCCTTGGCGCGCCGGTTCCAAAGATTTCCGCCTCGGGCACCAGCAGTTTTACGATAGCCTCGATCTCGTCCCGGCGCTTGCCCACCGCATCGAAAGTCTGCAATCCGGCCAGGGCCTCGCGCGCGGCCGCACCAAAACCTGCGATGGCGGCGAGGTTTTCGGTGCCACCGCGATGGCCCTTTTCCTGCCCGCCGCCGTTGATCAGAGGCCTGGGCATCATCAGATCCGAAGCGGCGACGATGGCGCCAACGCCCTTGGGGCCGCCGATCTTGTGCGACGAGAGAATCAAATAGTCGGCATAACCCGCTGACATATCGATCGAAACTCGGCCCGCGGCCTGAACCGCGTCGACGACGAGAACGCCACCCGCCGCCTTGACGATCTCCGCGATGCGGTCGATCGGCTGGATGACGCCGGTCTCGTTGTTGGCGGCATGGATCGCTACCAGCGGCAGGCCATCGGCCATGTCGTGACCGCTCAATGCCGCGGCCAGGGCTTCGAGATCGGCAACGCCGTTGGCATCTACACCGATGCGCGTCACCTGCGCCGCCGGGAAGCGTCCGCCATTCAACAGGCAGGGATGATCGGCCTCCGACACGTAAAGCCGGCTCATGCGCACGCTGCCGCGACCCATCTGCCAGTCCGATGTCAGCAGCGTCGAGGCGGCTTCGGTGGCGCCGGAGGTGAACACGACGTGTTCGGGCCTGGCATTCCCCAGCGCTGCCACCTCACGCCTTGCAGTCTCGATCAGGCGCCGCGCGACGCGCCCTTCGGCATGGACCGATGACGGATTGGCGGTCACGTCGAGCGCCGCGACCATAGCCTCGCGTGCCGCTGGGAGCAGCGGCGCACTGGCATTGTAGTCGAGATAGGCGCGTTTTGTGGCCATTTTCGTCCAGTTGTTCCCGTCAGAAGCCATTCGGTTGTCGTATGGCGTTATTTCCTTGAAATTCCAAGGCGAGCCGTCCTATTTACGCGGCTTGCGGCGCGGGTGGCCGGGCTCGACGTCAGGCCACTCAGTTTTGAACAGTTCTAAACTAGCTTCTAGGAAGACGCTCGCCCTGCGTCAAGGCCAGAGGAAGACACGTTCCGGGCGCCGCGCATTTGTATTACCAAGTGGAGTATTTCATGCCTGAGGTCATTTTCACCGGTCCGGCCGGCCGCCTGGAGGGACGCTACCAGCCCTCCAAGGAAAAAAGCGCGCCTATTGCCATCGTCTTGCATCCGCACCCGCAGTTCGGCGGCACGATGAACAACAAGATCGTCTATGACCTCTTCTACATGTTCCAGAAGCGCGATTTCACCACGCTGCGCTTCAATTTCCGCGGCATCGGCCGCAGCCAGGGCGAATTCGACCACGGCACCGGCGAATTGTCGGACGCGGCCGCCGCACTCGACTGGGTGCAGTCGCTGCATCCGGATTCCAAGAGCTGCTGGGTCGCCGGCTATTCCTTCGGCGCGTGGATCGGCATGCAGCTCCTGATGCGCCGGCCCGAGATCGAAGGTTTCATCTCGATCGCGCCGCAGCCCAACACCTATGATTTCTCGTTCCTGGCGCCCTGCCCATCGTCGGGCCTGATCATCCATGGCGATGCCGACAAGGTTGCGCCGCCGAAGGATGTGCAAGGCCTGGTCGACAAGCTGCACACGCAGAAGGGCATCACCATCACGCAGAAGACCTTGCCCGGCGCCAACCACTTCTTCTCCAACGACGCCGACCTGCTGATCGAGGAATGCGCCGACTATCTCGACCGCCGTCTGGCCGGGGAATTGTCCGATCCGCGGCCGAAGCGGCTGAGATAAGCAGGGAAGGCGCAGCGCGGATATACGAGCCTCCCCACTTCCAGGAAACGCGGCCGGATGTCGTGCATGCACTGATCCGGGCGCATCCGCTGGATTTGCGGCTTGAACAGCAACTAGAACAATCCGCAGCGGCCTATTTTGCTGGAGCGATCAGCCGGAACGATGCTTTGCGGACCGGCAAACCCGAGGCTGTCGGGCGGAAGATGAAGCCGAGCCGGGCAAAGACCAGCCCGCAGGCGAGCGCGAAGGCGCAGCCGAGGCCGAAGCCGGCGACGGTGTCGCTCGGATAGTGGGCGCCGACGAAGACCCTGGTCGAGGCGATGCAAGCCGTGATCGCCAGGGCGATGTACCAGCGTCGCGGAAACAGAAGCAGGAGAACGCCGAACACGGCGCCCATCGTCGTGGCATGGCCCGAGGGGAAACCGGCGAAGCGCGCATCGAAGGCGAAGGGATGCAGCGACAGGACGCCAAAATCCTGGAAGTAGAGCGGGCGAGCCCGGCCGATCGCGTATTTCAGGAGATTGACCGTCAGGCCGGACAGGCCGACGGCGCTCAACACCAGCAACGCCAGGCAGGTCCAGTTGTAGATGAGCATCAGCGATCGTCTCGAGAGGCCGTGCCAATCGGTCAGATTGGCCGCGACAAGCAAAACCGCCGACGGGATGAGATACCAGCCGCCGAGGCCGAACTGCGTGAAAAAGTCGGCGAAATGGACGAATCGCGGCGACCATTGATCTCGAAGCATTCCCGCCGGCGTGTCGAGGCGAACGAACGCCGCCGCCGTCAGCAACACCCAGACCAGGGCCCAGACCGACCACAAGGTATTCGGGTACCTGGCGGGACGAACGGCAAATCGCCGCCTCGCGATCCGCATCGTATCGACAAAATTGTCGACCGATCGGCGCCCTATCCCCAGGAGCCTGCCAGAAATGGGTGGGCGCGATTTCACGAGCATTGGGAACCCGACCCCATCATCGAAGTCATTGCGCGACACGATAAAGGCCGAGCGACAGTTTGTCTCCCGACGAATAGTTGAGCCCATCGATCCGGGCGACGCGGTTCGCCGATTTGCCGCGCACCGACAGCATGCCGTTCAGTTTCTGCTCATCCTCGATCGGCGCCAGCCCCAGGGCGCAAGCGGGATCGGCAAGCAGATGTTGCGCCACGCCGCCGACATCGGTCAGCACCGTTTTCGTGCCGACCAGAAACACCAGGCTCGGCTCCTGATACCGCGCCGAAGCCAGTACCGTCGTGTCGCAAGCTTCGTTGGCAAGGACGGCCGCCTTGATCGCCGGGCTCAGCCAGATGGGTTTCAAGGATGGGGCGATGACGCCAAACAGCAAGCCATAGGTGATGCCGGCACAGGCGGCAATGACGCCGATGCGGGGCAGCGGCACTTGCAGCTGACGCGAAAAGGCAAGGTAGCCGGCGCCGAGTGCTGCCACCGCCGCCGGGATGCTCCACCATGAGAAGCTGTGTGCGAGGTAGATCGGCGCGCCCACGCAGACTGCTGCCAGGCCAAGGCTGACCACGACCAGGCCAAATGCCGTCGACCACCACAACCATTGCTGCCAGCGCTTGAGCGGCGCATTGGCGTCCTGCGGCTGCAATGTCAAAAGCCAGCCGATCAGCAGCGCCATGCCGGGATAGGCCGGCAGCACGTAATGCGGCAACTTGGTCGGGATCAGCTCGAAAACCAGCCAGAACGGGATGTACCAGGCCAGGCAAAAGCGCAGCCGGGGATCGTCGCGCAAGCGGTTCAGGGCCTGCAGGCCGGCACCGACCGCGATCAGGCCGAAGGGCCACATGAACAGCGAATAGGTCAGCATGTAGAAGCCGGGCGGCAGGCCATGCGATTCCTCGCCCGACGCCACTTTGCCGAGCATGTCCTTGCCGACGGCCTGCTGCAGGAAAGCGCCGTGGCTCTTCCAGGTGATCGCGGCGAGCCAGGGCAGCGCAACCAGCACGACAAGCAACAAACCGCGTCCAACCTTGAGCCTCGATAGCCAGCGCCCGTCACGCTCGAAGGCGAACAGCACCGCGATGGTCAGCGCCGAAAGCAGCGGTGCGATCGGCCCCTTGATGAGGATTGCCGCCCCTTGCGCGACCCAGAAAATCCACCAGAGATGGCCGGCGACCGGCTTGTTGCTGCGTGACGCCAGATAAATCTGCGCCAAAGCGCCTTGCGCCGCCACGCAGCAGGTCAGCAGCATCGCATCGGTCTTGGCATCGCGGCCTTCGAAGGCGGTGGCGAAGATCGCGGCCATGACCAGGCCGGCGGCGATACCGGCGCTGGCTCCGAAAAGATTGGTTCCCGTCCAGGCGATCGCCAATACGGCAATGGCAATGCCAAGCGCGGAGACCGTGCGGTAGACCCAGATCGGCGCTTCGGCGCCCTTCCCGCTCAACGCAACGGCCGCCGATTGCAGCCAGTAGATGCCGATCGGCTTCTGATAGCGCGAGGCACCCTGGAAGCGGATGTCGACATAGTCGCCGCTTTCGACCATCTGCTTGGTGGCCTGGACGAAGCGCGGCTCGTCACGGTCGAGCGGCGGCATCGATGCCAGCCCCGTAACCGTCATCACCAGGCTGAACAGGAAGAGAAGGACATAGTTCCTGTTCAACGTCATGTCTGAGCCTCTCCGACCATTTTCCTATATGCCCAGGCCGTTCAGTCGACCTTGGTCATCGCCGCCTTGCGCTCATTGGCGATCAGCCAGAGATTTCTGATGTAGATGAACATGCCCATGGCCTGGCCGGCGATGAACACCGGGTCCTGGCGCTGGATGGCGTAGATCAAAAGCAGGCCGCCGCCGAATAGCGAGAAAAACCAGAACGCCACCGGCACCACGCTGCGCTTGGCCTTTTCCGAGGCGAGCCACTGCACGACGAAGCGCATGGTGAAGAAGAACTGGGCGATGAAGCCGAGCAGGACCCACGCGTCGAATTGCTTGATGAAGACCTGGTGAAGCCAGGTAGCCAGTTCCTGAAGCACGTTAACCACGCGTGATTTCCTCTACTTTCGGCATTCTGCGGCGCCTGCGGCGCAGCCACCAGACGCCGCCGAGATCGAGCGCGCCCTGCAGCCCGCGGTCGAAAATGCCATAATTCGATTTGCCGTGCCGGCGCGAACGGTCGACGACGTCGCAATGCACGACGCAATAGCCCTCCTGGATGACCAGGGCGGGGACGAAACGGTGCGTGCCGTCGAAGAACGGCAGTTTGCGCAGGATTTCGGTATGGACCGCCTTCAGGCCGCATCCGGTGTCGCGCGTCTCGTCATGCAGGATCGCGTTTCTCAACCAGTTGGCAAAGCGCGACGCCAGTTGCTTGACCTTGCTGTCGCGGCGCTTGAGGCGCTGCCCCTGCGCGGCGCCGAAATCAGGGCCGGCTTGTCGCAAGGCGTCGACCAGCACCGGAATGTATTGCGGGTCATTTTGGCCGTCGCCGTCGATCGTGGCGACGATGCTGCCGCGCGCCGCCCAAGCGCCCGAACGCACCGAAAGGCTCTGGCCGGCGGATTTCCGGTGCCGCAATTCCCGCACAGGGAATGGGCGAAGTGCCGCCTGTTCGGCCAGCACCGCGGCAGTCTCGTCGGTCGAGCCATCATTGACGATGATCAGTTCGAAGTCGCGTCCGGCCATCGCCGCCTCGATCTCGTCGATCAGCAGCGGCAGGTTTGCCGCCTCGTTCCTGCAGGGAATGACAATGGATATCAATGCGTCCGGCATGTCGCGTCGGGGCTCTGTCGTCGGATATGGCATTAGATGGATGCCGTGCGGTGCCGCTCGAGGTCGTGGGCTGCAAGAACCTTGTGGCGCGGCGCCTCATTACGCCAGCCGAAACGATGAAGCAAGCATTCGTGCCGGAAGGCTCGCTGCACCATTTCAACAACGGGTGATCGGCTCGTTGGTGTAATCCTGGCGGCTTGGGTGATCCGATGCAGAACCGGATTCCACTTTTGCTGATCGCGGGTTCCGGGTTGAAGCGCGATCCGACGCAAAACCGGATTCCACTTTTGCTGATCGCGCTTGGATGCTAAACGCGCGCGTTCACATATGCCCGCGCCGACGGGCGGACGCTTTCGGGAAAGAAACCATGCCAGCCTTCAAATCCGATTTCCTGCGCACGATGAGCGAGCGCGGCTTCATCCACCAGACTTCGGATGATGCCGGCCTCGACAATCTCTTCGCCACGGAAACGGTGACGGCCTATATCGGTTTCGACGCGACCGCCAAGAGCCTGCACGCCGGCTCACTGATCCAGATCATGATGCTGCACTGGCTGCAGCAGACCGGCCATCGGCCGATCGCGCTGATGGGCGGCGGCACCTCGATGATCGGCGACCCTTCCTTCAAGGACGAGGCGCGCAAGCTTCTGACTCCCCAGGATATCGACGACAATCTCGCCGGCATTCGTCGTAATTTCATGCCGTACCTCAAATTCGGCAGCGGCCCGAATGACGCGATCATGGTCAACAACGCCGACTGGTTGATGGAGATCAACTACGTCAATTTCCTGCGTGATGTCGGCCGTCACTTTTCGGTCAATCGCATGCTGGCCTTCGATTCCGTCAAGCTGCGGCTCGACCGCGAGCAGTCGTTGTCCTTCCTGGAATTCAACTACATGATCCTACAGGCCTACGACTTCGTCGAACTCTACAAGCGCCTCGGCTGCCGCCTGCAGATGGGCGGCTCCGACCAGTGGGGCAACATCATCAACGGCATCGACCTCGGTCGCCGCATGGAGGACGCGCAGCTTTATGCGCTGACCACGCCGCTGCTCACCACCTCGTCGGGCGCCAAGATGGGCAAGTCTGCCTCGGGCGCGGTCTGGCTTGATGCCAACATGCTCTCGCCTTATGAATTCTGGCAGTATTGGCGCAACACCGAGGATGCCGATGTCGGCCGCTTCCTAAAACTCTATACAACGCTGCCGTTGGACGAGGTCGCGCGCCTTGAGCGGCTCGGCGGATCCGAAATCAACGACGCCAAAAAGGTCCTCGCCACGGAGATCACAGCCTTGCTGCACGGTCGCGGGGCCGCCGAACAGGCCAGCGAAACGGCGCGCAAGACGTTCGAGGAAGGCGCACTCTCCGAATCGCTGCCGACCGTCGAGGTCGAAAACGCCAAGCTCGACGCCGGGGTCGGTATCCTGTCGCTGCTCGTGACCGCCGGGCTGGCGGCGTCGAACGGCGAGGCGCGGCGGCATGTGCAAGGCGGCGCCGTGCGGCTGAACGATCAGCCTGTCAGCGATGAGCGCCTGTTGGTGACATCCAAGGATTTGGGCCCGCAAAACGTCGCAAAGCTCTCCCTCGGCAGGAAAAAGCACATTTTGGTGCGGCCCAGCTGAGCCAAATTGGATAGCTTCGGCCAGATGCGCCATACTCAGACGCCTGCAATCGACCGCGATCTTGCAGAGAAGTGAGCGATCAGGTTCGCAGGTATCTGATCAGCGCTGCGATAGCCAGCACGAGGACGACAAGCACCAGTATCCAGGTGAGGGCCATGCCGCCCATCATCCACATGGCGCCTGAGCCACCCATCATGGCAATCATCCTCCATGGCAAAAGCCGGCTTCCCCGGCGCAAGTTAGCGGCTGCGGTAAGAGCTAGCTCACCGTATCAAGACGACAAGGATTGCGGTTGCAGGAGGCGCCCTGTCAGCCCCTACATGCCTCCGCCGCAGCCGTCGGAAAGGTCCCACACATCGACGATCTGCCTGCCGTCGAAGCCATGCTCGTGGATCAGGTATTTCGCCAGCCCGCCGTACATTTTCCAGCGCCAGCATGGGCAGCAGCAGGGACCTTTCTCCTCGGAATTGGCCATCGCGTAGTCATAAGCTTTCTGCTCATCGCCGGTGAGTTTCAGATCATAGTAAGGCAACATCTGCTGCGCGGTCGCTGCCGGTATGTCGTAGGGATCGCTCGGGATCATCGGAATGGCGCGGTATTTGGTAAGTCCCTTCACCTGCTCGGCATAACGCTTCATCTCCATCGGACTGCAACATGAGCCGGTGATCCGCGACATCGCCGGCATAGTCGCGATCGACTCGGTGAACTTGGCCGAGCAGGTGCTGTTGCCGTTCCGGCTGAGATCCTTGAAGCGCTTGGCCAATTCCGGATTCTCGGCGGCGATTGCGAAATCTGGCCCTTGGAGAAACCCTGCGGCCGTAACAGCGCCAAAAACGCCGCCCAGAATGACCGTTCGTCTGTTTGGATACATTGTCCGGATCATGGCAAATCCCTTTCCCGGCCTTCAGCCGATACGCGTGAATATGGGGAACTGTTCGAGCAGCCAGAACGAGAATGTCGACATCTGACCGGTGATCATGGCGAGCCCCATGACAACCATGATCGCGCCAGCGGCGGGCTGCAGCAGCCGGCCCGTCTGGCGCATCGCTTTCATCCGCCGCGTCAGGCTGTCGGTGAACAGTGCGGCAAGGAGGAACGGAACGCCGAGGCCAAGCGAATAGATCGCAAGCAAGGCAGCGCCCTCGGCGACGGTGGCGGATGCCGCGCCGACGGTCAGGATCGAGCCGAGGATCGGGCCGATGCATGGCGTCCAACCGAAGGCGAAGGCCAGGCCGAGAGCGTAGGCGGAAATCGCGCGCCCGCCCGGAGCAGTTGCATGAAACCGCGCCTCGTACATCATCCAGTTCGGGCGGATGAGCCCGATGAGGAAGACGCCGAACAGCATGACAACGGCGCCGCCGACAAGATTGAGTTCGACGCGGTAGCTGAGCAGCAACCGCCCCAGCGCGGTGGCGCTCGCGCCCAGCACGACGAAAACGGTCGAGAATCCGAGCACGAAGCAAAGGCTCAGTCCGACCGTCGACAAGCGGGTCGCCCGATCGGCCAACACGTCTGTAGTCGTCCTGCCGGCGACATAAGACACGTAGCCCGGCACCAGCGGCAGCACGCACGGCGAAAGAAACGAGACGATGCCCGCCGCAAAGGCAGCAAGAACGCTGATGTTGGAAATCGCGGACATTGCTCAGCGCCTCGACCATCGGCTCATTTGGCAGCCCTTGCCTGCCGGATCAGTTTCTTCATGGTCTCAAGATCGGTTGCACCCGGAAAAATCTGGTCGCCGACGACGAAGCTCGGTGTTCCCGTGATCCTCAGCGCCTGGGCCAGCTCCGCGTTGCGATCAATCAATGCCTGGATGTCGGGCTGCTGCATGTCGGTCTTCATGCGGACGACGTCGAGCCCGGCCTCGCCAGCGATCTTGAGTACGACCGCCTCTGTCACTCTTGTCCTGGACCCATAGAGCGCCTTGTGGAATTCCAGATATTTGCCTTGCCGTTCGGCCGCCAGTGCCGCCTTGGCCGCGAACAAGGAATCCGGGCCGAGGATCGGGAATTCCTTGTAGACGATTTTGAGCTGCGGATCGTCGGCCGCGGCCTGTTCCATGACCGGCGCCATCTGCCGGCAATAGGGGCAATTGTAGTCGAAGAATTCCACCAGGGTGACGTCGCCTTGCGCGTTACCGCCGACCGGGCTCTGCTTGTCGCGGAAGATGTCGTCCGCGCGCGCCTTGAGCACCTGCTTTGCCTGGGCTGCCTCTGCTTCACGCTGGCGTTGGTCCAGGCTTTGCAGCGCCTGCACGAGAACCTCCGGATGCGCCAGGATATAGTCGTGTATCCGCTGGTCGAACTGGTCCTGGGACATTTCGCCGGCGGCCAGCGCCGATCGCTGTGAACCCTGAAAGCCTGGATTGAGCAGGAACCATCCTGCCAGGGCGGCAAGCAGGAGAGTGCGCGCCAGCCAGCCATATTGATGTGCGATCATATGTGTTCCTCCCAGTAAGAAGATTGGTGCATTGTCCGATATCCCTAGGTTTCGCCGAGCAGTGTTCGCAGACGTTTTGCGATGTCCGACGGGCCGGCGGTTGAAAGGAGGGCGACGAGTAGGACCCATCGGGTCGGACGACATGGATGGTCGCGGTATGGTCCATATAGTAGTCGTCGCCAATCACGCGCTTCGCGTAGTAAATGCGATAGGCTTTCGCCGCGCTCGCGATCTGGTCTGCGCTGCCGGACAGGCCCAGTATCCTGGGATCAAAGGCGCTGGTATAGTCGACGAGCACCGGGATGGTATCGCGCCCCGGGTCGACCGTGATGAACGGCGGTTGGACACTCTTGGCGAGCGGCCCGAGTTGGCTCATCGCCTCGGCGATGTTGCCGAGAGTTGTTGGACAGACATCGGGACAATGCGTATAGCCGAAGAAGATCAGCAGCCACTTGCCTCGGAAATCCCGATCCGAGACTTCGTGCCCGGTCGCGGCATTGACCAGTTGGAACGGCCCCCCAATTGTTGGGCCCTGGCGCCGATGCAGCCAGACGACCGAGGTAACGGCCACCGCGAGCGATAGGACAGCCACAATTGGACCCCAGGGGCGGCGCATCGGGACCGGGTGCAGATTGGCCTGAACTGAGCTGGACATTTCAGTTGCCGCTACTGGCCTGATTGCCGGCATCGCCCGTCGCACCTATCCCCAACACCCGGGCATCCACTTCGATTGGATCGGCCTTTTCGAACGTCAGGGTGAGCGGTACGGTCTCACCCTCCTTGAGCTGGTGCTTCAGCCCAAGCAACATCATGTGGATGCCGCCAGTCTTGAAGACGACCGGGACGCCGGGATGCAGCTCGATAGCCGAAAGCTGGCTCATCTTCGCCACACCGTTGTCAATAGCCATGGCGTGAAACTGAATTTTTTCGGCAACTGGACTGGTCGCGCTCAGCAGGCGATCTTCACCGGGTCCGCGATTTGTCACCGTAAGATAGGCGCCGCCGGTCACCGCCATCTTGGGCGTAGCCCGCGCCCATGCCTTTTCGACCACGATCTGGTTCGAGCCCGCGACAGCACTCCCGGCGCCCAGCAGGCCAAGGGCCAGCACGAGAGTTGCGTAAATGGTTCTCACTGTTTCACTCCTAAGTTGGACGATCCGCGATCAGCTTGCTTATCTTGTCGGCCATCTGTTCACCGGGCGTTGTGCCCTCGACCACGTCGGCGAATTTGCCGTCCGGGTCCATGAGATAGAAATATGCGCTGTGATCGACGGTGTAGTTGTCGCCCTGCTCTTTGTGCAGCTGATAAAACACACGATAGGCTTTGGCCGTGGCATCGATTTGTGCCCGCGTGCCCGAGAGCCCGACAATGCGGTGGTCGAAGGAATCGATAAAGGCCGACAACACCTCGCTCGTGTCGCGGTCGGGGTCCACGCTGATGAACAGCGGCTGGATTTTCCCGGCGTCGTTTCCAAGCTTTCCAAGTGCCACGCCAATATTGCTGAGCGCTGTCGGGCATGCGTCGGGGCACGATGTGTAGCCGAAAAACACCGCCACCCACTTTCCGCGATAGGTCTGGTCGGTCACCGTCTTTCCGTCAGTCGTCTTCAGGATGAAGGGACCGCGAATGTCGGCTGTGCCGGTCGAAACGCCTCTCCAGGATATCGCGGCGTCCGGAGGTCGCCGGACGATCATCAGCGTGGCAAGAGCGGCGATATCGAAGGCGGCGAAAGCAGCGAAAAGCAGGAAGAGCCATTTGACGCGGCGGCTCATTTCGCGCTCCCATCGGCTGGCAGGCGCATATGTTGGCGAAGCAGATCGAGGCTGGCAGGAGTGTCCCATTCGGCGGGGCCAATCTTCCTCCCGATTTCCTGGCCCTGTTCGTTGAGAAGCAAGGTTGTTGGCAGGCCCGGGGCTCCAGCGAGACCCAGGGCAGCGCCGGATTGATCGACATAGATGCCGAGCGATTTCAGCCCAAGCTCCTGATAGAATTGCTTGACGGCAGGAATGCCCCGACTGTCGATCGACAGCGTCAGTACGAGAAACCGTGACAGATCGAACTTCGCCTGCAAGCGCTCGAGCGACGGCATTTCCTTGCGGCAAGGCACGCACCAGGTCGCCCAGATGTTGAGAAGAATGGGACGGCCGCGAAAATCATGAAGCGAGAGAGCGCGGCCATCGCCATCGACGAAACGGATATCCGGCAGGTCGGCGGGCTTATCTTGGAACAAAAGCTGCAAATCTTCCGCTGACCTTATCCCACTTGCTTCAGACTCGGCGCTGGTTGCTTCAGAGGCCGAAAATGCCAGGTAGAGTTCATAGGAAAGCATCGCTGCAAGCATCACCGCCAGAGCGAGCGAAAGGCCAAGCAACAACGTCCAGGCATAGTTGAGACGACGAAGCTCAGTCGCCTGCTTGTCGTCTGGAGTACGAGTGTTCTGACTCATTTCAGCTTCGTTCACGTAACTAATTCAAATGCGGAAACCTTTCACCGAGCCCGTTGGCAGCAGCTTTCATTGTTCCTTTGGTTTGCCTCGTCGATTGGAACTGCAAGATCGGGTGGGCCATCGGGCGTGCCGTGGGGCGTCGATTGCGACCGGCCCATCATCCGGTTCATGCACAGGCCAAGCGCGCACATAGCGACACAGGGCAAGACACTGAGCAGCACCGGTGCGATGCCGGCGGCGACAAGCCACGACCAGTTGAAGGCGATGCCGGCGGCGACGATGGCGGCGCCCGCTGCAGTCAGGCCGCGCCGGCCACCGAGATAGGATCGAGCGGCCGGCAGGAAGTCGCGGCGGGACGGAGTCTCGCTGGCTCGGGTCAGTTCAGTGGTGGTCATGTCGTTTCCTTTCTCATTTGGCGGCGATGCGGCCGCGGATGAAGTCGATCATCTCGGGCGCATCCCATTCAGCCGGGCCGATCAGCCGGCCGATTTCCTTGCCGTCACGGTCGATCAGCAAAGTCATCGGCAGGCCCACCGCGCCGAGCGCGAACATGGCCTTGGCCGATGTGTCGATGCTGAGCGCGAGATGCTGGATTCCGATCTCGGCAAAGAATTTCTTCACGGCGTCGGGCCCTTTCCGGTCCATCGACAGCGCGACGACCTCGAAGTCCGGCCCACCCAGTTTTGCCTGCAGCCGGTCGAGCGTCGGCATTTCCTTGCGGCAGGGCGCGCACCATGTCGCCCAGACGTTGAGCAGCACGACCTTGCCGCGATAGTCGGCGAGCGTCTTCGGCTGGCCGGCGGCGTCCGCGAAGCTGATCTCCGGCACGGCGGCGGGCACATCGAGAACGGCGAAATTCTGTGGCGCCTCCGTCGCTGCTGCTGGCAGCCATGCTGTGAGCAACATCGCTGATAGAGCCACGGCCAGTTTGCTTGCGGTCATGGGCGCTCGCTCACTCAGTCGCGTAGACGGTGGGTGCCTTGCCGTCCTTGGTGAAGGCGTAGATCGTCCATTTGCCATCCTTTTCACCGCCCATGCCGGGCGCGCCGGCCGGCATGCCGGCCAGCGTGATGCCAGATATGGCGGGCCGTTCGGTCAACAACTTCTTGACGATATCGACCGGCACCAGGCCATCGACGACATAGCCGTCGACCATCAGCGTGTGACAGCCTTCGAGGTCGGCGGGCACACCGGCGTCGCTGCTGATCTGCGACAGGTTGTTGACCGGCTTGATATCGACCTTGAAGCCGTTCTGTTCGAGATAGGCGGCATAGGATTCACAGCAACTGCATTGCGGGTTCTTATACATCACCGCATCGATCGTCGCGGCAACCGCAGGCAGCGGCGTCGCGATCAGCAGCGAAAGGGCGGCAAGGCGATAGGTCAGCTTCATTGAAATCTCCATTGGTTACAGAAACCGAGGTCGGCCGCTATTCCGTCGCGTAGACGGTCGGCGCCTTGCCATCCTTGGTGAAAGCGTAGATTTTCCAGCTTTCGGTTTTCTGGCCGCCCATTCCCGGCGAGCCCATCGGCATGCCGGCCATCGCAATGCCGGTAATGGCGGGGTGCTCGGCGAGCATCTTCTTGATCAAGTCCACCGGCACGAAGCCATCGACCACGTAGCCGCCGACGACGACGGAATGGCAGCCTTCGAGATTGGCCGGAACGCCGAGACCGGCGCTGACCTGAGACAGATCGTTGGTCGGCTTGATATCGACCTTGAAGCCGTTCTGTTCGAGATAGGCTGCGTAGGTCTCGCAGCAGCTGCAGCTCGGGTTTTTGTACATCACCGCGTTGATGGTCGCCGCGAGCGCCGGCAGCGGCGTGGCGGCCGCGAGGCCGAATGCGGTGAGGGCGTAAGTCAGTTTCATTTGCAGTTCTCCTTTGATGGTGCGGTTCAAATTCATTTCACACGGAACACTGTCATCAAGCCGGCCATCTGGTGGTCGGCGACATGGCAGTGCAGCATCCAGTCGCCGGGATTGTCGGCGACGAAGGCGCATTCGATCACATCCCTGGGGGCCAGCAGCACCGTGTCCTGCCATTGCCGGTGCGGCACCGGCGCGCCGTTGCGCGACAGCACCGACAGGCTGAAGCCGTGGACATGCATGGGATGCCACCACGCGGTTTCGTTGCGCATGGTGAGATGACAGGTGGCGCCCCGTTCAAGCGCAAATTGCGGCGCCATTCCGGCGTGGCCGTCGCCGGTCATCGACATGCCGTTGATCGCCCAGGCAGCGCCACCGTTCATGCCGGGCATTCCCATGCCCATCATGCCTCCGAGGCCTTTCAGCTTGCCGCCGCCCATCATGCCGCCCTGCAGCACGATCTCCTGGCGCACGGCCCTGGCGAGGTCGGGAGCCGGCAGTGGATTGCGCGGGAGGCCGACAGGCGCATCGAGCGGGTGCGCCCTCAGCGGCGGCCCCTTGTCATAGGCAACATTGGCCAGCGTGTAGGCAAGGCCGTCATAGAAGTCGTCGATCACGGCGTGGCGGCTGCCGGGGTCGCCCTGCATGTCGAGCACGATGTCGACGCGCATGGCCGGCGCCAGCACGATACGGCCGTTCTCCGGCTCGTGCGGGTCGCAGGGTTGGCCGTCGACGGCGACGACGACCGGACGGTGGGCTTCGAAGCGCAGCGCCATCATCCGGGCAAGCGAGGCATTGGCGAGCCGCAGCCTGACGCGCTCGCCCGCCCTCACGCCGAGGTCGGCCGGCACCTCGCCGTTGATGGTGACGACATTGCCGACGCGACCCGACATCGACGCATCCATCATGCCGCCGAAGCCGCCGGCGATCTGCCCGTCGGCAGTAAGCCGCCAGTCCTGCAACAGCCAGAGAAGGTCGCGGTCGACGACGACGGGCTCACGCTCCTCGACGATGAGCGGACCCGCGAGCCCGCGGCCGAGCTGCACGAGGCTGTCGGCATGCGGATGGTACCAGAAGGTTCCTGCATCCGGCGGCGTGAATTCGTAGGTGAAACTTCCGCCGGGCTTGATTGGCGGCTGGGTCAGGCCCGGCACCCCGTCCATGGCATTCGGCAAGCGGATGCCATGCCAATGGACCGTGGTATCCTCGTCCAGCCCGTTCTCGACGGTGATGCGAACCGGCTCACCCTGCCGCAGGCGCAGCGCCGGACCGGGAACGGTGCCGTTGTAGGTCCAGACGGCGGTAGACGCGCCGTTCGCGCCATTGAAAAGCGCCTGGCCTGGCCCGACCTTGATCTGGCGTTCGTCCACGGCCGAGGCGCGCGTGGGACGCAGCGAAGCCGACACGGCAGCGCCCGCCGCCACCACGAGAAATCCCCGGCGCGACATGGTGTAATGGAAATCGTGTTTCACCCTTCAACCCCTGCGAATCTCGATCGATGGCGAGCGGCTCGACATCGAACTGGATTGCGTGCGCGGCCGCGCGACGATGCGCGGCGCAGGCGATCAGACGCGGGAAATCAGCCGTGTTACGACTGAAATGGCGTCAGGCGCTGGGTCTGGGAGGGTATGGATCGGGCAAGGAACTTCGCCCGCGCAGGAACGGGGCGGGTAGCGCCGACGCCTGCTGTAGTTGCGGAAGCACCGCCTCGGCTAGGCCTTGCGGCAGCACGGCCAGGACGGGCGCAACGCAGTTCGGCGGACAGTGCATTGGGTTGCTTTTGTCGCCGATGTGCTTGAGGCAAGCGTTACAATCGCCGGTCATGTTGCTGCCGGCCATCTTGGCCATACCGGCATCGGAAGACATGGCCATGCCGTCATCACTCGCCATTGCCATCTTTGCCGACATGATATTGGCTTGAGCGACCGACAGGCTGAACCCCGCGGTCAGGAAGACCGCGAGCAGCATAACAAGGAGGTGGTTTGGCGACAGCCGGGCCATGATCCTGTCAGGCTGGCCTTAAAGTTCATATTTTGCAAGTGCCAAGGCCGTGATTGGCTGATCCTGCGACAACAAGGTCCAAACGCCCAACCGTTACCGATACTCGAAGATCGACCTGAATATCCCCGGCGCGATCACCGAGAGCGGATTGATATCGAGCACCGGCTTGTTGGCGTTGCCCCTGAGCCGGTAGGTGACGCCGATCAGGCCGCGGTCGCGGCCGTTGCCCAGAAGCGCGCCGACGATGGGCAATTCGCCGAAGATGCGATTGAGGCCATAGACCGGCATGAAGGTGCCGGTCATGTCCATATTGTTGTTCTGGTCATAGAGGATGCCCTGGAACGTCGTGCCGATGCGCGGACCGCGCAGCACGCCATTGGCCAGCTTCAGATAACCGCTGCCCTTCTCGATCTCGACGTAGCCGCGCTCGAACTTGACCCGCGACGTATCGAGATTGCCCTTGACCGCCTGGTTGAGACTGCGGCTGTCGCCGGCCGGCGTGGTCGAGACGATGGAGGCGAGCTTAGGCTCGTTGACGACGAAGAAGTTGCTGGTATCGACCTTGCCCTTCATCGGTCCGTCGCCGGCCCCCGTCAGCGCCAGCGTGATCGATCCGCCTTCCATGTGCTCATAGATATTGAGGAACCTGAGGATAGCGCCGGCGTCCGCGGACTGCACGTTGAGCGCCCGCCGGCCGTCGCCGGTGGTGTTGCTGATGGTGATGGCGGCGCCGGAACTCGCCGTGGCGCTGACCTTCAGCCCGTTCACCCTCGAGCCGGCGGCACTGTAATCGAGCTTCAGGTTGGACAGTTGCTCGTCGTGGAAACCGGTCAGTTGATCAACGTCGGCGCTGACGGAAATGTTGTCGGTTCCCGTCGTCTTGGTTGCGGTGTCCACATCGGAAGTGAACTGCTTGATGAGGGAGCGAGCGTCGAGCGCGTTGCCATTGATGTCGACCGCATAGCCCTTGCCTGACCGCTTCACCGACACCGACACATCGTCGCCCCGGTTCAGGGTGACCTTGCTGAACTTTGCCGACGACAAGGCGCCGTTGACCAGCATGATGCTGCCGTCGATGGAGAATGTTTTTCCGTCGAGGTTGAAATCGGACAGTGTCGTGGTGTCGCCGGCCTTTGTCATGACGAAGGTGACGTTGGCGGGAACCCCTGCCCCCTTGCTCCAGCCGGCCCAGGGGATGTCCAGCCTGGCATTGGTCAGATCGGCCGATACGTTCTGATTGCCGCTGCCGCTCTTGTCGATCGCGACCTTCACCGTTCCGCCCAGCAGCGGCGCCAGGCCGGGCATGGCGGCGGCGCGGATCTTGTCGTCGAGCACCAGGGCCACCTTGCGGCTGCGCGGCGGCCCATCATCCGCCAGCGGCTCGAGGAGGTGGAGTTCGGCCGGAATGCCGTTCAGCGATGCCTTGGCGGAAATCACCGCTTTTTCAGGGTCGACCGTGATCGAACCATCGGCATCCGTCACGGTCTGTCCCTCGAACGGCTTGGCCAGCGACAGGCCGGTGTAGTCGAGCGACACCAGCCAGTCGAGCTTCGATGTGTCGACGCCGGACTGCAACGGTATGTTGGCCCTGACATGGCCGGTAACGCTGCCCGACAGGTCGTCCGGCAGGAAGCCGACATGGCGCATGGCGTTGATCGGTTCGTAGGAGGCAAGTTCGGCGACAGCCGGCGCTTCCCCTTCGACATCGATGTCGAGTGCGCCGATGGCCGGCGGACGGTTCGCCGCCTTGACCGTCAGCGTGCCGTTGCTGGCCGCCACGGTACGGCCGCTGGGCATGAAGACGCTGCCCGAGGAGAGCGAGATGTCGACGTCATTGCCGTGGAAGGAGACGACGCCGACCGCATCGCGTATCGGCGGGATGCGGCCGGCCGTATCAAAGCGCGATCCTTCGATCTGGAAGCGGCCGAACACCTCGTCGGCCGAAAGCGGCACACCGTTGCCAAGGCGATCCGGCACCACCTGAAACTGGAGATTGGCATCGACGACGCGGCCGCCGAACAGATTGTCCAGCACCCAGAGCCGCGCATTGCGCGCCGAAAACCACGGCCACAGCTGCTTGACGTGCGAGACCGGCATGTCATGCACGTTGAGCGCCAGATTGATCCCGGGAGCCTTGCCCTCGACGAATTCCACGGCCGCGGTGCCAAGCACCTCGCTGGAAGCGGCGGACCGAACCGCGATCTGCTCGGCCACCAATTTATGGCTCTTGGTCTGGTAGACGCCGGCGATGCGCGCAAGGAAGTTCAGCGCGGGCTCTGGCGATTCCGAAGGCGCCAGGGTCGAACCGTCGCTGGTCAGGTCGTAACGATAGGAGGGTTCCTCGCCCGCTGCTCCTGTCGCGGGCTTTGGCCCTATCGAGCCGCCAAAATCGAAAGAGGACCGGCCGGTTTTCAAGAGCAGCTTGTCCACCTGGATCTTGTTGCTGCCATAGACAAGCGTCGCATTGACATCGACGTCGGCCGGCAGCAATCCGCGCGTGCCAAGGTCCAGCACCGACCCGGTCGACGACAGGGCCGCCGTCAGCCGTGATGCGTTGGTGCCGGATCCTTCCGACCCTGTCAGCGTCAACGCGACCGCACCCAACTTGCCGGCGCCGGCCGTCGTTTCATCGGCAGCCGCCAGATCGATGCTCGCGTTCAGCGCCGTCACCCGGTGCGCCGCGATGTCGCGGGTGGCGGAAGCGGCAACGCTGACCTTTCTGCCATCGACATCCGCCTCGGAGGAAAACTCCATGCCGCCCGGCCCCGACTGAACGACTTTGGCGTCGGCTACTCTGACCAGTTTGATCGATCCGGTATCGGGCAGCACGAATTCGACATTGGCGAGATCGATCCGGCGCATCGAATCTTCCCGCACCGCGTCGAGCGCGCGATGGATGTTGCCGAACACCGCGTCGGACAGTTTCTCCGGATCGACGAGCCCGTTCTCATTGCGCAATTCGGCGGTCCAGTCGCCGCCGGACGGCATCGCCGCCGTGACGATGCGCGCATCGGAGATCCTGGCGCTGGTCAGCCGCACCTCTCCCCACAGCAGCGGTATCAGGCGCATGCCGAAGCGCACGCGGCCGGCATCCGCCATCGGCTTGCCGTCCGCGGTCTTCAGGCTGACGTCGCTGACCTGAAGCGCGACGAAGCTCGAACTGTCGAGCGTGATACGCGCCGGCCCGACCGCGACATCGACATCGACGCCGGCGAGTTTCTCGATTGCGATTTCCGCTTCCGCCCGAAGCCGCTCGGAGCCGATGCCGGATACCCCGACCAGATAGACAATGACCGCCGCCAGCAGCACGAGGCTGAGCACGCCGGCGAACACGCGCGAAAGGATGCGAAAGCCGCGGTCGATCGACGCCTGACCGAGCGGTGGAACGCGGCACGCGGACGGCAAGGCCCCCAGGTCGGTGATCTCGTCACGCCTGAACCTGATCTTCTCGTGCTGCGGTTGCTCCTGATCCACGCAATCTTCCGTTGTACGAATTCGCTCGTGGACGAATCCCCGGTCGACACTATATCGGTGTGGCTTCGCGCGTAACCTCAAACAAGGGCATCGGTATGGCTGACCTCGACGTGGGTGATCTTGCGCCGCAATTCGACCTGCCGCGCGATGGCGGCGGATCGCTCAGCCTTGCCGCATCCGCCGGCAACTCCGTGGTGCTCTACTTCTACCCGCAGGACGACACGACAAGCTGCACGCAAGAAGCGATCAGCTTTTCACAGCTGAAACCCGAATTCGAGAAGGCCGGCGCCCTCGTGATCGGCCTGTCGCCCGATCCCGTCAAGAAGCATGACAAGTTCAAGTCGAAATACAACCTCACCATCGACCTCGCCGCCGACGAGGAGCGCAAGGTGATCGAGGCCTATCATCTATGGGTCGAGAAATCTATGTACGGCCGCAAATACATGGGCGTCGAACGCGCGACGTTCCTGATCGGCGGCGACAGGCGCATCGCTCGGATCTGGCGCAAGGTCCGGGTCAAGGGCCATGCCGAGGAAGTGCTGGAAGCCGTCCGCGCGCTTTGACGAGCGCGAGGACCGCCGAGCCAGAGGCAGCCCTGCGCGGGATCGGTATTTCCAGGCCGACTTCATACAACCTTTTTCCCGCACCGCGTGTATTCGTTGCCGCGCGATCATTGCGGCAAGCCTTTGTTAACCCTAATAATGTGTAATCAAGCTGTCGTGGTGTCGTAAACGAAAGCTTGGTCCCGTGAACGCAACCGGTCAGTCCGCAGTCTTCGGCAGGCGCAAGGAACCCCACACCGTCATCATCGCCCGGGGCAACGAGATCAGGCACTTCACCATCCGGCCCTGGCTCGCGGCATTCATCGGTTCAGCACTCGCCGCCATTGCCATCGGATATCTCCTGGCCACGTCCTATCTCGTGCTGCGCGACGACCTGATCGGCGCCACCACCGCGCGCCAGGCGCGCATGCAGCAGGCCTATGAGGACCGCATCTCGGCGCTTCGCGCCCAGGTCGACCGCATCACCAGCCGACAGCTGCTCGACCAGCAATTGATGGAGACCAAGGTCAGCGAACTGCTTGAGCGCCAGACGCAGCTCAGCCAGCGTCACGGCCGCCTTGGCCCTCTGCTCGAACGCGCCGAGAATGAAGCCGCAACGGTGCCAGCCGAAGATCCGGCAGCGCCTGCCAAACCCGACAAGCACGCCGAGGTGACCGGCAGCATCAACGAGCCTGCGCCGAACTACGCGGTCGCCAGCCTGAGCGCCGACCTCGGCGCCGCCGACACCAGGCCGTTCTCCTTGTGGTCGACCCGCACCGATCCGCTGCCCAACGATTCAGCCGCCGATCGCGCCGACAGACTGTTCGTCTCGATCAACCAGTCGCTGAAATCCATCGAGAACGAACAGCTCACCCGCATCAGCACCCTAGCGGACAATGCGTATAAGAGCGCCGATGCCATCCAGCAGGCGCTGCAGGCGGCCGGACTGCCGGTCGACGGCGATTTCGGCAAGAACGAAAGTGACGTCGGCGGCCCCCTCATCCCGCTCGACAGTTCGATGATCTTCGACAGCAGGGTCAAGGAGCTAGACGAAGCCCTGGACACGCTCGACCAACTGAAGAAGGAAGCGCGCCGGCTGCCGCTTGCCAACCCCGCTCCTGGCCACTCCGTCACCAGCCCGTTCGGCGTGCGCACCGATCCCCTTCTCGGCACCGCCGCGCTGCATTCCGGTATGGATTTCAGGGCGCCTGTCGGAATGGCCGCGCGGGTCACCGCGCCCGGTGTCGTCACCAAGGCCGGCTGGAACGGTGGCTATGGCCGCATGGTGGAAGTCGACCACGGCAACGGCTTTGCGACCCGTTACGGGCATCTCAGCGAAATCGACGTGACCGTCGGCGAGAAACTGGACGCCGGCGCCATCATCGGCAAGACCGGCAGCAGCGGCCGCTCGACCGGCCCGCATCTGCACTATGAAGTCCGCCACAATGGCGAAGCGATCGATCCCCTGCGCTTCTTGACTGTAGGCAAGAAGGTCGCGCGGTTTCTCTGAGACAATCAGAGCCGGGGCATTGGCGCTCCATATTTCTGATTCCGCTCTGCCGGCCGGCGCCCCAGGCAGTAGCCACTCTATCTACGGGTTCGATACGCCGGCAATCGGCCAAGAGCAGCAGGTCAGCAGGTCCTGACCGGGCCATCCATGGGGCTTGGCCCATTTGTGTTCGGCGCTGATTTATTTTTGAATTCCATTTGACTGAATAAATCTTTGATGCGACCTTGCGTCAGCTAGGGGCACAATCCATGGCGCTGCGGGGGACCAATCAAGAGTTCGGGCGGCCGTACAACCGGCGCATCGTGCTCGAGTCCATCCGCCTGCATGGCCCCATTGCCCGAGGCGATATTGCCAAGCGCGTCGGGCTTACCGTCCAGACCGTGTCGACCATCGTTCGCGAACTGGAGGACCAGGACTACATCCTCTCCGTGCGCGAGGAACCCAAGGGACGCGGGCTGCCTCCAACGACGCTGCGCATCAATCCAGAAGGTGGCTACGCCGTTGGCATCCATCTGACGCCGCTCGGAATAGATGCGGCGTTGATCAACCTCAGCGGCGATGTCGTCGAGAGCACGCATCGCGAGGCGCCCAACGCGACGCCGGACCATGCCTTCGAACAGATCGGCGCCATGGTTCACGATCTCGCCGAACGGCGTGCTGGAGGCCGTGTCATCGGCATCGGCATGGCGCTTCCCGGACCGTTTGGCGTGGAATCCATGAGCTTCGTCGGCCCGACCACAATGGCCGGCTGGAAGGACGTGGCGCTGCGCGAGCGGCTGACGGCGGCGACAGGATTGCCGGCGTTCTTCGAGAGCGACATGGCAGCGGCCGCGATGGGTGAGCGGCTCTACGGCATCGGCGCCCGCCATTCCGAATATTATTATCTCTATTTCGGCGTCGGCCTGGGCAGCGCCATGATGCATGACGGCAACGTGCTGCGTGGCGCCTGGGGCAATGCCGGCGAGATCGGACATATTCCCGTCGTTCCCGACGGCGAGGTCTGTCCGTGCGGCAACCGGGGCTGCCTCGAACGCTACCTCTCGCTCGAAGCGCGAGGACGCTGGACCGGCAATGACGCCGATTGGGTGACCGAAGTCACGCCGATCTTCCGCAATGCCATCGCCATCATCGAAAACCTCTTCGACCCCGAGACGATCGTGCTCGGCGGGTTGGCGCCGCCGGACCTGCTCGAGCGCCTGGCGCGGGCGGCGGCGCCGCTGCACAATTCGGTCGCGACCCGTGCCGACCGCGACACGCCGCGTGTTATCGTCGCAAGCGGCGGCCAGCAGGCCGTGCTGCGCGGCGCGGCGGCCCTTGCCATTGCGGGTGTCTTCTCGCCGCGCTTCGGCCAGATGTTCACGGCCGAGCGCGAGCGCGGTCGCGATCTCCTGGCCGCCAAGGAGATTGCCGCATGAGCGAACCGCTGCTGGTGCTCGACAACGTCACCAAGAATTACGGCGCGATCGAAGCGCTGAAGGGCATCAGCTTCTCGATCGGCAAGGGCGAGGTGGTGGCGCTGCTCGGCGACAACGGCGCCGGCAAGTCGACGCTGGTCAAGATCATATCAGGCGGGCTGGAGCCGACCTCGGGCCGCATGCTGTTCGAGGGCAAGGAGTTTCTTGCCAAGTCGCCGGCCGAAGCGAAGGCGGCGGGCATCGAAACCGTCTACCAGGACCTTTCGCTCTGCACCAATGTCGACGTGGTGGCGAATTTCTTCATGGGCCGCGAGATCACCCGTAAGATTTTCGGCATTCCCGTGCTCGATGAGCGCGCCATGGAGGCCGTCGTCGGCAAGGCGCTGGCCAGCGCCGGCACTCGCATCCCCTCACTGCGCACCAATGTCGAGCACCTTTCGGGCGGCCAGCGGCAGGCCATCGAGCTCAACCGGTTCGTGCACTGGGGCGGCAAGCTGGTGCTGCTCGACGAGCCGTTTGCCGCCCTTGGCGTCGAGCAGACGCGGCGCGGCCTCGACATGATCCGCCAGGTGGCGAGCCAGGGCATCGGCGTCGTCATTATCACCCATATCATGCAACAGGCCTTTCAGGTCGCCGACCGGATCGTGGTGATCCGGCAAGGCGTCGTGGCGGGCGATGTCGCGCGCAACAAAACAAGTCCCGATGCGGTGATCAACATGATCACCGGCGAGACGCTTGCCGGTGCCGGACCGGGAGGCTGAGGGACAAAGAGGGGTCCGGCTTAACAGGGAGCCAAAGACATGAAGCGAATACTTCTTGCTGTCTTCGGTATCCTGGCACTGGCCTTTGCCACGCTCACGCCGGCATTCGCCCAGTCCAGGGGTACCGTCTACTACATGGTGCCGACGCTGCTCGACGAGTTCCAGACCGGCTCGGTGACCGCTCTGGAGCTGTTCCTGAAACAGGTCGGTTACGACATGAAGACGCTGAACGCCGACAACAAGACCGACGCGCAGCAATCGCAGATGAACGACGTCATCGCGCTGAAGCCGAAGGCGATCATCCTGGCGGCGGTGGACTTCAACGCGCTGAAGCCATCGATCGAGGCGGCCCGCGCCGCCGGCATCCCGGTGGTCGAGTTCGACCGCCAGATCACGTCGACAGCTTCCGACTTCACGTCGGTGGCGGGTACCGTCGAGATCGGCCACATCGCCGCGGAGCAGGCGGAGAAGCTGCTGAAGGCGAAGAACGGGTCGGTCAAAGGCAAGGTGCTGCAGGTGCTCGGCGATCCCGGCGACCCTTACACGCTCGACATCCAGAAGGGCTTTGAGGAGAAGATGAAGGCGTTCCCGGACGTCAAGATCATCTCGCTGCCGGCCATGCAATGGGAAGCAAGCAACGCCGGCACGATCGTCGCCGACCAGATGCTGGCCAATCCGGACATCGACCTGATCTTCAGCCATGCCGCACATCTCTCGGTCGCTGCCGTCGCCTCGCTCGAGGCCGCCGGCAAGAAGCCGGGCGACGTTATGCTGATGAGCTCGAACGGCGCTCCGGTCGGCCTCGACCTGATCCGCAAGGGCTGGCTCAACGTCGAAGTCGAGCAGCCGCTCTACGCGCAGGCGGCGGCCGTCGCCATGTTCATGGACAAGGTCGCCAACAAGCAGGAGATCAAGCCCGGCGACTACACCGTGCTCGGCCTGAAATCCGTCGTCACCAAGGAAACCTGGGGCCCGAACATCAAGATCCCGGGTGCCGCCATCACGAAGGAAAACGTCGACAATCCGGCCTTCTGGGGCAACCAGAAAGCGCCGACGGACACTGTTAAATCGGTCGAATAGGCCGTCGCATAAGCGGCTCCGGGCCACCCGGTCCGGAGCCGCTCTCCGCAACTCCAATCCGCGCAAGATCGTCACCGAAAATTGAGTTTCGGGTCATGCGCCAGCCGGATCAGCCATGAACCTCCGCACGCGCCACGCCCTGGAGTTCGTCCTCGACAACCTCGTCTGGTTCATGCTGGTCTTCGTGCTGGTGGTCTTTTCCCTCTTCATCCCGAACTATTTTCAGCTCGGTATCTTCGCCAACATCATCGAGGCATCGAGCGTGCTCGGCGTCATGTCGATCGGCCTGGCGCTGGTCATCATCGCCGGTCACATGGACCTGTCGGTCGAATCGGTTGCCGCGCTCAGCGCCATGGCGGTCGGCATCCTGTTTTGTTCCTCGGGCATCGGCCTTGGCATTCAACTGCATCCGGAATGGCTGATGGTGCCGGTGTCGCTGCTGCTGGCATTGGCGGTTGGCGGCTTGATCGGCGCCTTCAACGGGTTTCTGGTGGTGCGGGTGAAGATGAGCGCCTTCATCATCACATTGGCGTCCTACATCTGGGTGCGCGGCCTGGTGCTGGTCATTTCGGGTGGCCGCTCGGCGCAGGATCTGGCGCCAGCCATCCGCTGGTTCGGCATCCAGCGCCTGATCGGCCTGCCGCTCACAGCCTGGATCGCCATCGCCTGTTTCGTCGTCTTCTCTCTGATCATGGCCAAGACACCGTTTGGCCGGCATCTGGTGATGATCGGCGGCAACGAGACGGCGACTTTTCGCGCTGGCATCCGGGTGAACCGCAACCTCGTGATCGCCTTCGTGCTTGCCGGCGCCATTGCCGGCCTTGCCGGTTGGCTGCTGGCGATCCGCACCTCCGGCGCCACCGCCAATCTCGGCGTCGGCCTGCTGTTCAACGCCTTCGCGGCGGTGGTCATCGGCGGCGTCAGCCTCAAGGGCGGTGTCGGCACCCTGCCCGGCGTCTATGCCGGCGTGCTTCTGCTCTCGGCCATCAACACCGCGATCAACCTGATGGGGCTGCCGGCCAACTTCACCCAGGTGATCCATGGCCTGCTGGTGCTGGCCGCCGTGCTGCTCGACGCCTTCAAGCAAACCATTCGCCAAAGACTCGCATGAGAGGACGGCAGGCATGACCGGACGACTGAAAGACAAGGTGGCGCTGATCATCGGCAGCGCGCGGGGCATCGGCAAGGGCATCGCGCTGCGCTTCGCCGAAGAAGGCGCGCAGCTGTTGCTCGCCGATACTGAGGTCGAGGCCGGGCAAGCGACAGCGGACGAACTCGGCGTCCCCTTCATCCGCACCGACATCTCGCAAATGAGCGACGCCGAGGCGGCGGTGGCGCTGGCGCTGAAGCACCACGGCCGCCTCGACATCATCGTGCAGAATGCCGGCATCTATCCTTGGCAGCTTATCGAAAACACCAGCGCCGACGACTGGGACCGCGTCATGGCCGTCAATCTGCGCGGCACCTTCAATGCCAGCCGCGCGGCGCTGGTGCCGATGAAGGCGCAGCGCTTCGGGCTCATGCTCTACACCTCCTCGATCACCGGTCCGCATGTGACCAGCCCGGGCCACGGCCACTATTCGGCCAGCAAGGCCGGCATCAACGGCTTCATCCGCGCGGCCGCGCTGGAATTTTCCGGCTACGGCATCACCGTCAACGGCGTCGAGCCCGGCAACATCCTCACCGAAGCGATTGAGCTGCATCGCGGCGCCGCCTATATCAAGAACATGGAGGATTCCATCCCGCTCGGCCGGCTCGGCAGCCCCCGCGACGTCGCCAACGCCTTCCTGTTCCTCGCCTCGGACGACGCGAGCTACATCACCGGCACGACCATTATCGTCGACGGCGGCCAATTGCTGCCCGAGGGCAATGATTTCCGGCTGCTGCCGCCTTGAGAGCTCAGGTCGGGCGAGGCAGGAGAGATCAGCCCAGAAGAGGCCGGTCTCTCGACCGATCCCGACGGCCCGATCCTTGAACAGCGCACAGGCTTTGGCGAGCACCTGCAAGGCCAACGGCCTCTTTCCGCGATCGCACCATAGGCCCGAGCGGCCCGCCCGTTAGCTTATCTGGCGGCGGACCTGCTCCGCCTGGCCGGCGCCTTACCCCAAGCCCCCCGCCCAACGGGCGCCGGCCATCATTTTGGCTAACGCTTCTTCGGAGCCATCTCTTCAATCCGGGCCTTGTCGCCGATCTCCTTGGCCATCGACGGCGCTTTGGCTTTGGCTTTGTCTTTGGTAGTCAGCACAGTGCGCCAATGGGCTTTTCAAAAACGCTGACGCCATAGGTCGTGCCCTGCTTGCCGGTCATGTCTTTCCCGACCGTGAGTGAAAGCCCGCGCCTCTGGCGGAGGACGCCGGGCCGATCGGAGACCCGATCTTCGGCAGGCGATGGAGGTGTCACCGCCTTCCGCCAGCATCAAACATTAGCCATCGCTAAAGCTTCCGCGCCAACAGCAGGTAACTCGGCTTCCTTCCCTGTGACCTCCCGCGGGGGATATCGTTCGATATATATCGAATGGTGAATAGATCGCCCTCGCTAGGAGTCTTATAATTCCAGAAGGCCCGGGGCATAATACGTCTAGGGAGAAGTATCCAATGAAAAAGCTCACTACGATCACAAAGGCTATCGCGCTTGCGGCCGCCTCCCTCGTTGCCACGGGAGCCGCTCTCGCTGGCAGCGAAAACTACGGCTCCAACCAGCCGGTCGCCACTTCCGACGACGTCGACAGCCCGTCTACCGCGTCGATCGGCGAGCTGTTCACGTCTGAGCAAAGCGCTGACAGCACGACAGTGCAAACCCAGTCCGCCCCCCACGAATCCGGCCAGGGAATTTGGGGCCGCTAAGATGCGGTGAAGGAAGCGTTCGACACAGGCTGTCTGGCTCGGCAAAGAAGAAAAGATCTGGCCGTCTTCGAATTTGAAATTCATCAAGGCTTAAAGGCACACCAGGGCGGGGACATCCATCCCCGCCCCTCTTCTCAGGATTTATCGTCCCAGAAATCCTGCCGGTCAATTTGGCAGCTGTCCGCGCTACGTCACAATCGCTCACAGAAATTCTGAAACCAAAGGGCTCCGTTAAAACCGGCAGAGGTGATAGCCTCGTCACTAAAGCGGAGGGGTAGAATGCTCAGACAGGCCTTTGACGAAATCACAGCGGATCACCTTCGTCAGCTTGTTGAGAACGGGGTGGAGGAAAGCCGGACTCTGGAATTCAAAGCTGACTACGGTCATCCCAATGGACGGTCACGAACGCTCAATGACGAGCAGAAACGGGAACTACTTGCCGATGTGTCCTCCTTTGCCAACACGGGAGGCGGTGACCTTCTGTTCGGTATCAGGGAGGAAGCCGGGAAAGCTGTTGATGTCGCCGGATTAGATTTGGCTGATCCTGATGCGGAGCTATTGAGGGTTCAGAGCATCCTGAGGGACAACCTCGAACCGCCCATATCAGGGATAACCATCCGTTCGAGGTCTCGGCAATGGCCATGTAGTGATCGCGGTAAGGATTCCTCGCAGCTGGATCGCACCACACCGCGTCAAGCCGAACCACAAGTTCTGGGCACGACACAGCAATGGGAAATACGCGATGGACGTGACCGAACTCCGTCAGGCATTCACCTTCTCTGAGACCATATTTGAACGGATCAAGAGGTTTCCATTACACCGCCTAGCGATGATCGAGCGCGGGGAGACCCATTCCCACTATTGTCTGGTCCGCTAGCCGTAGTCCACATCGTTCCTCTTGTCTCATTTACCGCTCCACCTGAAATCGCCTTCGGCACGAATGAAGCCGGGATCTCGCCACCGGGTGCGTCCACAGGTGGCCGGCACATCCGTTATTCACTGGAAGGATTTATAAGTGCAGGAGGGAGCCTCAACGACAAAGGAGAACATGCCGGCTACGGTCTTCTCTTCCGCAATGGCATTGTTGAGGCGGTGGACCACCTAGGTCACTATTCAAAGCAGACCGATTTTGTATACGCATCTCAGATTGAGGAGACGCTCTGCTATAGTGTTCCAAGCTATCTGGAACGGCTCGCGAGAGAGAATGTTGACGGCCCCTACTACATCCTTGTCAGCCTGATCCGTCTCACTAGCCATCGGCTGAACTATGGACAACACGAGACGATAAGCGAGCCTAGGAGCCGAACACCGTCACCCAATGTGCTCTTGCCCGAGCGCGTTATTAACGGAGCCTATGATATTCAGGATGCGAGAAAACTGAGCGACCTCATCCACAATGCCTTCGGCCTAAAGCAATCTCATGGGTTTATTGAAAAAGATGGTGTGCTGAGGTTGAGACGATAAAGACAGTTGGAACGGCCCCGGTCTGGTCAGTTCTGGCGGACGCATCCTAGGCGGCTTGTGTCGGGCTCATACGCATAAACGCCACATTGAAACACCTCACCAGTCCATCGGTCCAACACGATGCTTGTTCCGTATTGAGATGGCTTGGTGTCGTATCGGTACATCCAACCACCCATGGCAGCGGTGGCCAATAAGGCTATGGATACGGCGATTTGAAACGGGCTCATTCTGGTTCCCTTCAAAGGCCATCGTAGTTGACAAAGGTTATGGTCTGATTAGCCCTCATTGAAGGATTTGGACGTGGAAGGGAAACCCTGCCTGCGTACCTGGACCTGATATTTTTGTCCCTGTGTTTGCGGATTGAAGTCATGACAAACCTTTGCTGTGACCAGAGTGTGACCAGCAGCCAATTCGTCGATCTTCAGGAGGGATCATCCCAAGGATTCCACAAGGAAACCAAAGGGATGGAATGGTGGGCGATGACGGGCTCGAACCGCCGACATCTTCGGTGTAAACGAAGCGCTCTACCAACTGAGGCGATATCATTTAGCGATATTCCCCTCATAAAATCAAAGATATAGCTCTTTTCCTCAATAGCCAGAAGCTGACCGGATCGGTTGCTGTCACAGCACAGTCACACCGGAGCTAAGAATGGCTACTCTTCGCAAGCGTAACGGCAGATGGCAGGTCCAGGTCAGACGCCAAGGCTTTCCTATCCAATCGCGCTCATTCCGATCGAAGGCAGATGCCAACGAATGGGCGAGGCTGATTGAACGTCAGCAGGACAGACAAGAGCTTGGTCCCGACCGAAAAGCCCTGAAGTCTATCACCCTTGCTCATCTTGTCGCCCGATACAGGGACGAAATCGTCCCCCAAAAGCGGGGGTCGGCAGTCGAGACGATTCTACTAAACCGCTTCCTCCGCTACCCGATCTGCCAGAAGACGCTGAACGACCTAACAACGGCTGACTTCGCGGCCTACAGGGATCAACGGTTGAAGGAGCCTAAGCACCGATCAGACAAGCCGGTCACTCCCAAATCGTTGAAGCGTGAGCTTTCTCCCCTCTCCCACATGTTCCGTCATGCGGTAGTCGAATGGGAAATCCCTCTGAGAAATCCGCTCGACGGGTTGAAGCTCCGAGTGGTCGACAACAAGCGGGAAAGGAGGCTCCTGGTTGGTGAACTCGACAGGCTTCTCGAATCTACAAAGAAGGGTCGGAACAAACTAGTCGCACCTATCATTCTGTTTGCCCTAGAGACGGCCATGAGGCGTGGAGAGATACTGACGATCCAGTTCCGCCATGTCGACTTCGGACGCCTCTCCTTGGTCATCCCCGAGTCAAAATCGGGCTATTCGAGGGTCATCCCACTGACGAGGCGGGCCGTTGCGATCTTGGAGGCCCTACGGCTAGAAGATGCAAAGCCTACGGACCTAGCCTTTCCTATCACACCGATAGCCTTGAGACTCCAATGGGACAGGCTGACTGCACGGGCCGGGATAGACGGTCTAAATTTCCACGACCTTCGGCACGAGGCCATTTCTAGGCTGTTCGAACTCGGTCTGACCGTTCCTGAGGTTGCCTCAATTTCAGGTCACAGGACGCTCGCTCAATTGATGAGGTACAGCCACGCCAATCAGGAGACAGTAAGAACCAAGCTTCAAGGTCCGGAAACTGGCGAATCCTCTCACCATTGACCGACAACTAATCCCCGTTGCAGCGTTAACTAACCGACCTCGAATCGCTCAGTCGAGGAAGCGGGCGTCCCACCAACACATATCTGAGATGCCTTTTGGGGGGGGAATATGCTGAAATCACCAAGACCGGTCGCATTTGAAGATCCCAACCTGGTCCCTACAGATGACGTTCTGAAGGCAATTGGCTATATTGCAGTTGTCGCCGCAGGAATAGAAGACTGCCTGCATGCCATGCATTGGAAATACGCAAATCTGTCTGAAAAGTGCGGTCAGATCGTGACGGGAGAGATGCGCCCAAGCCGATTGACTCAAGATATAATTAAATTGGCACAGGCATCTAATGTCCATAGGATCATAGTGGAAGATTTGAAGGACATATTCCACGATCTTAGGGAATTAACTGCGTCGCGTAATCAATTAATTCATTGGATATGGGACAAAAGCGGCAATGACTCTCATGTACTATACGCTCCATTATACAAACCGGAAAGAACGGAAAGGAAATTCACGACAGCAGAGCTTGACTCGTTGGCGCAAGATCTTGCTTGGGTCGAAATCCGGATAGAAACGCATCTTCTGCCTGAAGGCGATCTCAAAAAGAAGCGCGAAAAGCTCGGACATGAGCGAGACCTATATGCGCCTGCCCCTTGGCTGGGATCATCCTGAAACGAAATGAAGTAATAAGCCCTCGGTGTAGCTGGTCCTAGCCACTACGCGGATGGTTGGCGATGAGAGGGGTTGAACCTGTAACCCCTACAATGTCGATACAGTGCTCGCCCGCTGAACGTCGCCTTCGCTCCTGTCGAAAGATTGCATTAATTCAACCGCTTACGAAGTCTACGATCTTTCTTTGCTACACTCAATCCTTAACAGGAAAAAGCGCTCAGCTCGTCTCTACGTCCGCGAGTTCGCCTTGAGATCTGGCCACAGGATCCTCGCTCAATTAATGAGGTACTCACGCGCCACTCAGGAGACTATTAGGGGGCAAGCGCCAAGCCAGGCACTTCCAAGACAAGCCCGCAGGAAAAGATTTTGAAAACCGCAACAAGATCAATTCAGAGTGATAGCAACCGTCGAACGATCATGTACCCTGCCCAGTTGCACAATCTCCGTTAGTGCAATTCTCTGTGCTTCAAGACATATCCACCCTTGACTTCCCATGACATTCTGACGCACGGATTGAGCAAGTTTTCTTGGGATCGTCGGGATGGGACTTGCAGATGACAGTTGGGGTGGAGATAGTCACCGGCATTTTAGGGTCGATTATATACGACGGATTGAAGCGCCCCTACAAAGGTTTAGTTGACGCTGTCGCGCGGAGAAAAAACATAAATCGCGCACTGGGAACTCAACCAGATCTTATATCGAAATCAAACGCAAATCCTGCGATACAGGACATTATCAAAGTCATTGGTAATGACAATGGATTATATGATACAAACGTCGCGACTTTTCTAGAGGAAGTAGAACGAAGCGCTATACCTGACGCATTGAAGCAGTTCGCTCTTTGTGGTCATGACTCATCTGCTGTATTCCCGGCCTTCGACTTGATCTACAAATCATATGATTTGCTGCCATTTTCGAGTAAGGCCCTTTTTGAAGCCCTATTCGTAGCTATTAGCACCCGACTAGAGCAAGCGGTTGAAGAGAAGGTCCTATTCGAAGCCTTTAAAGCTCATAGCGGTGATTTGGCTTCGCGTATTGATGCCCTAAGCGCCTGTCTTCGTAATGCAGGATCGTTGTACCCACTTCCAGCATCTCAGTTTGCAGACTTGCGTATCAAGATTGCTAAAGGTGTAGAAAATGGGAACCGACAGATTAACGTTGAGACAACGCAAGGAACGAGAAAAGTAAACATATTGAAACTTGTTATACCTGCGCGGCTAAACGCTGTTGGGAGCAAAGCCGACATCCCTTCTCCACATCGAGACTATCCCTACTCAAAGCAACAATCGACTGGGTATGTCCCTTTTCGTAGAGCATTTAACCGCGCGGTAATCTTAGGAGATCCCGGCGGGGGGAAGTCGACGCTTACGCAATTGCTCTGCTACGATCTGGCCTCTCAAATCGGCTTAGAATCTACAACTCCAAGGCATCCGCTATTTGATTCAAGAGATCTTTGCCTTCCATTGAAGGTCGTTCTCAGGACTCTTGAAAAACGGCAGCAGCAAAACCCATCATATAGCATCTTCGATTATTTTATTGATGAGATAAAGGTTTATTGCGATAATAATGAAGATATCGCCTCTCAATTTCTGAAGCAGCTATTTACTCTAGGCGAAGGTATACTTTTGTTTGATGGGCTAGATGAGATTTTAGATATTGGCTCAAGAAGAGCTATGGCTGGTCTTATTGAACAGTTTACGCATGCGTATGCGTCTTGCCCCTCGCTTGTCACTTCTAGAATTGTTGGCTATAGAGACGCACCACTTAGCGAGGAGTTCCAAGCGTTTACTTTATCTAGATTCAATACAGATGAAGTGCGAAAATTCTCGGAACTCCTTATCCGAGCTGTCGCGGGCGTGACGTTGGCTGAAGCGAAGAAGAAAGCTGTGGAATTTCTGCGGCAAACTGAAGCAGCCGCAGGAGACCTCCGAGAAAACCCACTTCTTCTTGGACTTATGGTTTATATTTTTAATGCACGGGGAGAGGTTCCAAGCAATCGTCCAGAGATATACAAGGAGTGCTCGCTTTTAATGTTTGAAAAGTGGGATCAGAGGCGCGGCATTATTTTTCAATTTCCCGCAGATTTTGATCTTCTAGATCTCTTTGGTTATCTCGCAGCTGAAATATTTGGGAACGCAGAAACCGAGGATGGCGTTTCAGAGAGTTGGTTGAGCGATCGTCTCAGATCATTTTTCAATATGTGGTATGAAGACAGGGCTCGATCAGTAGCTGCGGCTAAGGTACTTGTTGAATTTATTACGGGTCGAGCGTGGGTGATGTGTGAGATAGGCCCGGGGGTGTTTAAATTCACTCATAGGACATTTCTTGAATACTTCTTTGCTAGGCGCCTTGAGGAAGAAGCGGGAGGTGTAGCTCCTCTAATTCAATCCCGATTGATATCCAAGGTGGTAGACGCGCAGTGGGATGTGGTCAGCCACTTAGCCGTTCAGATCGCGACTTTCCGAAGTGGGCCAAAGTCAGTTCAGGCTCTCGATGCTCTGCTAAAATATGGATTGGATGCCAGAAACGAGCCGAAGCAGGAACTTAATTTCCTTACGTTTGTGGCGCGGGCACTCGAATATCTCACTGTACCCGAGTCTACGCTGAGGGAAGCTGTCGATTTCATTTTCTCTCGAGTCGTACACTTGGGATCTGTCTTTAATCTAGAGGCGATCGAGGTTATCCATGACGTTCTTAATTCATGCAGCCGGCGCCATGGCTACGTAGGGACCAGGCTCGTCCAACTCGCTAAGCCGATATTGCACGGTACGAGTTCACCCGCGCGGTCTTTTACCTTGTACATGATAGGTGCACGGAACTCCGGGTATCGGTCCCAGCGTTCAGGTTTCTATGCTCCCTCTGCATTGGTTTGGGAGACCTTTGAGCGGAGCCGAATTGAAACTAAGAAAGACCAGTGGGAGCGAGCTAAGATCGATGCTGTTGAGGCAAGATCCTATATCTACGTCTACAATGACAACATTGTAGAATTGTATGAACGGTTTAAGCTGCCACTGGTTTTCATGTTTTCGTCATCTTTAGTGCCATTTACAATTGGTGCATTGCCTTACTTTATTGTAGCAGCAGCGGTTTCTGCGCTTCAAAAACGATCGGATCGCAATTATTCTGAGTTTTCATTCAACAGGGAGCAAGCATCTGCCATCCTCAGCATGTTGTCAGAAGACTTGTTGCGAATTTGGCAGGAAGACAGGTTAGGGGAGGTAATTACAGACAGTCAGATATGGCGCGCTCATGGTTTGATAGACGAAATGATGGGACTTTTTCATCTGAAAGATGCATCAGGGAAGAAAATTCGTCATGACGATGAGGCTATGGCAAAGGCCTTCTTCATATACATTATTTTGTTCTGGAGTGAGTTGCGGATGGAGAAATTGGTTGAACGCAACCGTGTCAATATTGGTAGTGACAGGGCGGCAAGCCATTTGCTTTCCATTCTGGTCGATTACTCGGCCCTTCTTGACAAAAATGAAATGGGCAAGGCGACACGCGAGCTTTTAGACGCCATTTCTGCTTCACTAACAGACAAGAATCGCAAAAAAAGGACATTGCCAAAGGCTGGCGCTTAGAACGATACGAGGACGCTCAAGCTTCTGAAGTGAGATCACTTCATGGGAGCCGCAGGATCTCATCCGACGAAGTTTTTATAATGTTGTGTGCTTTCCCGATCGATATATTATATTTTTGCGCAATCTGCCTTGTCGTCTTTCCTGTTTTTCTGTCGGCAATTATCTGTTCTGTATTGAGAAGTTTTGTTGGCCTTCCCAATTTGATGCCTGCTGCCTTCGCTCTAAGCAATCCGGCCTTCACTCTCTCTTGGATCATCGACCGTTCAAATTCAGCAAACACCCCGGTCATTTGAAACATCGCTTTGCCAGACGGGGTCGTAGTGTCGATCGCCTGTTGATGCAGATAGAGGTCAATCCCATGAGCGTGAAGCTCGTCCAGAGCAGTTACAAGCCCTGCCAAGCTCCTTCCCAAACGTGATACGTCCCAAGCCATGACCACATCGAATTTGGCTCTGACCGCGTCTTTCAGCAACTGGTCATAACCTGGGCGTTTGTCTCGACCCTTTGCGCCGCTGATACCCTCGTCCTCGTAAATGACGGTTATATTCCACCCTTTAGCCTGCGCAACTCGTTCGAGTTCCATCCGCTGATTGTCGGTTGTCTGCTCTTTCGTGCTCACCCTCAGATATAGCGCTGCCCGTTTCATGTTTAGCGTCCCCGTTCAGAATACACTCCATTTATGAACATCCGATTGGGCTCGTTCAAAGTCAAGGAAATCAACGGGTCAGCTGAAGGAATTTCACAGGGGTTTTATGAACGGCTTGCCGATGCAGCATCCCAAGTCTGTTCGGCGCAATCTGTGAGGGAGCAGGGACCTAATAGGTTTACAGAGCGCCTCGTGCAAACGTATGCATCAAACCGCCACCCACCCCTTCATTTTCTGCGCTGTAAACCTTTTCCCTAAAAGCGTCATAGAACCTCAGGGAACAGTCATCGGCATCATGAACCGGTGAATCCAAGGGCCGCTGGGAAAAGCCGAAGGTGGTAGGCCGGGGGGTACCGGTATCGTATACGGTCTCTGCGCAATTTGGGAAATTCCGTTTTGTAAACCTACGCACAATCCGCAGGGGGCAGCTGACGCATACGCTCGAATCAGAGGGATGAATCGGCCGGTCAGCTAGCCCTATTCCTTGCCGTCTGGCGGCTTCAGAAGCTCCCATGCTTCAACCTGGAGCACGACCGAAAGCTTCCCGAGGAACTTTAGGCTTGCGTAATATTTACCCTTCTCGATCTGGCTAAGGTAACTCCGGCTAACCCCTGCATCATACGCAAGGTCGTCTTGAGACAGCCCTCTTAGGTGTCTCAATCGGCGCAAATTCGCAGCAAGCACTTCCCGCAAGTCCATGCGGGAAACGAACCCAGTTGCTCAAAATACGCACCTCGATATATTAAACAAAAGTCGTGATCGGACAGCGGGAGAACTGCGTATGAAGTGGGCGATCGCCATAGCCTTGCTCGGAATGTCTTGCACCGTATCGCTGGCTGATGGGCCTTCCACCATGATGGGGGTAGGGAACACCGCCTGCGCTGAGATCCTCCGATGGGGCCCGACTGACCAAAACGATAGCGGTGACATGATCCTGTCCTGGGCCGATGGCTATTTGAGCGGGATCAACATGGCTCATGTGTGGTGGGAGCAAGTCTTGCTTGGGAAAAACAAACAAGCTGAACTCGTTGAGGAAGCAGGAGCATACACGAGGCACGATTTATCGGCCACATCGGTCTCAGAACAGCTAGCGTTTATACTAAAATATTGCGATCAAAATCCGCTTAAGCCACTTAGCGAGGCAGCTAGAACGCTGTATCGTGAATTGCCGATAATACCCGACACCATCGTTCCCGCTCACTAATCGAAGGGAAGAAGCGTGGAATTGTAAACTTTTGAATTCTAATTTATATCGGTATGTATCTCAAATCGTAGCTTCACGCAGTTTTAAATTTATATTCGCCATATGTCTTGTCGTGGCAATAGAAGTCCTTAGGAGCGCCCCTCCTATTTTCGGCTATGTGTATGCCGAATTATGATTACGGCTCTGTACGGGCTCCTGTGTGTCATATAGAGGCATAATGACTTTATAACCTGTATAAGCTGCAGTTAATAAAAGAAATGATGCTCATGGCCCCATGTTTCACCTCTGGCTTGCAAGAAGGCGGCCTTGCGGTCGCGGTAGTTTTCGTACTGAGGGCGCTGCTCTAGCTCTGCGATCCAATCAGTTAGATCTCGTACACCAAGCCGGTCCAGTTCTATCGCCTGCGCCGGCAGTTGCTCCAACCACGTGGGATTGGCGTCTACATTAATGTCAAAACCCAAACGGCGCCTGTAGGCAGCAACCATCACCTCTCTGAGGCGATCCTGGCGGCCATCTTCAATGACAAAGCTGTCGTGAATGGGGAGAACTAGGGTTCCTTCGTCCATCATCGTGAGCATGACACTCTCGGCAATGTCTGCATCCCTCTTTTGAAGCCTGATGCCTTCGCCTGTGCCGAAATACTTAGCGATAGGCCGATGCTTCTCTCTCACTGCATCCATGAGTTGTCGCCAGGTCCATCCCACAGGAAGCTCGGCTTTTTTCGCTGAGCGTATCTGCCCATCGGCATTGACTATTTTGAATACGGTCCGCTTGATTAACTTGCGGTATGCGTGGGGAATGCCCTCAATCTCATATGCATCGCCCTCAAGCTCCAATCCCTCGTCGGCATACAGCATGACGATCTGCATGTTTGAGTAGTCCAGTTCGGCAGTCGGATAGCCGTTGATCGTCAAATGCCTTCTGAGACGGCTGGGCACCCCCTGCCACCAACCACCATAAAATCTTCCTCCATCAGTAAAGCGCCCGTTGTTGAATACGCGGTACAGCGTGTTTCTCCATAGAATGTCGAGATCCCAGCGACGATCGTCTTCATCACCAAACTCGTCAGGTTCATCGTCCACCAGCCTTGAAAGGTCTCGGAATTCCTCGTTAGAAATGAGTATGTCTAGCCAGTGATGATCGAAAAGGAATCTGTTGTACGTTCTCAGGTTAGCTTCCATCCGCATGGTATCGTCAGTTGGTTCGTAATTGAGAAGGAGGGCTGAGCCTCTGGCAGGCTTTTCACCTTTCAGCCTTATTGAAGGCAAAGGCTCCGCTCTGAAGAGATATGAAAGCAAAGGAGATTGGGGGTTGTCCCTTAAAGTGTTCCTAATAATACCCGCCGGATCAATATCGTGTTGTATTTCCTCTGGTATATTATACTCTTCTAGTTCCGATACCAGCCTTATCGTGGATCTGAATCTTGTGGTATATCCGATACCAGCAATAGAATCAAAGTTACCTCCCCTCTGTTCAACATAGCTGGGGAGATCATTAGACAGGTAATCCAAACAATCTTGAATTGCTCTCCTGTTTATTCTCAAGGGATTGTACGGGCCTGTTGGATAACCATCATTGCTTCGATCTATTATTACATATCTATTCTCGTCGTTTAAATGAGATTTATATAGATTAGCCACTATTACACTTAGTGCATTTCTCAAATTTCCGACTACGTCAATCCTGTCTGCTCTTCCGGCCCTGACCCTCACCCTTTCCGCCATCTCGTTGACAAATCGATCAAAGCCTTCGCCGAGCCGTAAGTTCCTTCTTAGCCACTTGGCATGGCGAAAGTCGTCAATAGTCGGAGTTCGGTAGGGCATTTGGATCGATCCGTAACTTTTTTCTGTCCAGTTTGCAGCGGACGCTTTTCGTATCAAGCATCAGCGTTTCGTAAGAGCATTGTCGTGTCGCGATGTCCGCTAACCGATGCCACTTCGGGCATAGTGAAGACCTCGCTCAAAGAGCCTGCTGATGGCTTCGTGCCTCAGATCATGGAAATGCAGAGTTTATCCCTGCTCGGCCCGTTAAACAGTCCCATGACAGCCCTGGGGCATTTGCAGCCGTCGATGGGGCCCATTTTCCTTCTGTGACACCGCCTGGGAATGGGGATTGTCCTCCTGGTTTACCTCACCAAAGCCCTTTCGATCATCAAGAAGCGCCAGTCGTCCCTGTCACAATGGGGTCACAACTGACAGCGATTCGGTCCGAATTTGGCGGGCGATTAGCTCAGTAAGTCAACTTGTTTGACGTGCGACCTCAAAATGTCGTAGATTGCGCAAGCAACTGATTTTTCAGCGTTTTGGGAGCAGAAGAGCGCTATTCTTCTAAGATTGGAATGGTGGGCGATGACGGGCTCGAACCGCCGACATCTTCGGTGTAAACGAAGCGCTCTACCAACTGAGCTAATCGCCCGCTCCGGGCCGGACCTTTAAGCGGTCGGGATCGGCTTCGCAAGGCCAAATGAGCGTGGGGCGCCCCGGTTGCGGGCCGTATTTGCGAACAAAACGCCGGCTGTCAAAAAACCTTCTCCAGTTTGCCGTTATGATGGTTTCGTGCGCTTGACACCCAGTGGCGAACCCCTTATCCACCGCCCCAACGACGAACACGGCTGACACGTGCTCGTCAATGCGCGGGTGTAGCTCAGTTGGTTAGAGTGCCGGCCTGTCACGCCGGAGGTCGCGGGTTCGAGCCCCGTCACTCGCGCCATTTCCCTCAAGGATCGCGATCCTTGGCACCAGGGAAATGTCGACATGAATTGTCAAAGTCCTCTTTCAGAAACGATGTGCCGAAGACCTCGCCGGCCTGGCGTTCCCTTTGACACCTGCCATCGTTTGCTGGCTCGATCAGGAACAGCCAGCCCCAAAAACACCACCGACAATGTGGAAAGACGCGGCTCCAATAGGCTGACAAGCGACGGCCGATGCGGTGGAGCAGGCCGGGACGAGCTATCGCTGCGAATCCACTTGCGGATTCGCCCACAAAGCGCTCGATTCATGTGCAGGTACTAAGGTACTAAGTTGCAGTATGTTGCGGGAACGGCATGGAGGAGACAATGTCAATTGCACCAAACAATTCTCTGCGCACGATATTCACGCTAATTTGCCTGGGCGGCGCGACGACGGCCGCCTCCGTCCTTTTCCCCGCCGCCGCGTCGGCCGACCGGCTGCAGCGATGCGCGCGCGAGGGCGGAATCTGCCGCCTTCCGTATCCCGCAGAGGTCGTCTACGGCGCCAACGGCCGTACAACCTCGCGCTATTTTGAGCGAAACGCGGTACCCTGTTCGAACCGCGTGTTCGGCGACCCCGCGCCAGGCCAAGGAAAATCATGCTTCATCGTGATGCGCGACCGGGGCGAGTCGAATGACGATTACGATCAGCCTCGCCGCGACAGTTGGGCCGTCTGTGCCGAAGAAGGCGAATTCTGCGACTTCTATGGCCGCAAGGTGGTCAGGTATGGCGCGCGCGGCCGGTTCACGCAGGACGTGTTCCGCAACGGTGTCGAATGCGACAATGATGCATTCGGCGATCCCGCGCCCGGTCAAGGAAAGCGCTGCTATGTCAGGCAATAGCTTCTTCACACCGCTGGTCGCGAGCCATCTGGGCTAGAGCAGGCTGGGCGTCACGGGCGCCCGGCAAACTCTAGGCAATGGGTTTCAGCCCTTGGCCAGCAGCAGCTCGACTTCCGGCAATGTCGGCATCGACGGTGCCGTGCCGTGTCGCGTCACGGAGATGCCAGCTACGGCGCAGGCAAAGCGCACCGCTTGCAGCGGCTCGACGCCTCGCGACAAAGCGGCGGCAAAGCCCCCATTGAAGGCGTCCCCCGCGCCGGTGGTTTCGACCACGGGACCGGCACTGATGGCGGGAACATGCTCTGAGCGGTCCTTCGCGTGCAGCAGCGCGCCCTTGTCACCGAGCGTGACGATGACCGTGCCGACGCCCTTTTCGAGCAGCTTTCCGGCAGCGGCTCGAGCGTCGTCAAGCGAGGAGACTTTCAGTCCCGTCAATTCCTCCGCCTCGGTTTCGTTGGGCGTGAGATAGTCGCAGAGCGTGTAGATGTGTTCGGGAAGCTTTGCCGCCGGCGCCGGATTGAGGATGGTCGTCACCCCTGCCCCGCGTGCGATCTCCAGCGCCCTGAGCGCCGCGTCGATCGGCTGTTCGAGCTGCGTGACAAAGACGCCGGCGCCACGGATCAGATCGGCATTGGCCTCGATATCGGCTGGCGAGATCAGCATGGCCGCACCGGGACTGACGATGATGGCGTTGTTGCCGCTTCCCTCCTCGACGAAGATGTAGGCGGCGCCCGTATAGCTGTCCGGCGTATCGATGACGGCGCTTTTCACGCCGGCATCCTTCCAGGTCTGCTTGGCCATATCCGCGAAGGCATCGACACCAAGCCGGGTCAGGAAGGTGATGTCAGCGCCGAGCTTGCCGGCGGCCACCGCCTGGTTCGATCCCTTGCCGCCCGGCCCGAGCTTGAAAGAGTTGCCGAGGATCGTTTCACCCAGCCTCGGCTGGCGATCGGCGCGGTAAGCGGTATCGGCGACGAAGACACCGAGGATAACGATCGGCTTGCCCAAGCCCATGCCGCTACTCCGCATCCGGCGGGACGACGCCCTTGCGGAAGGCGAAGCAGCCATAGAAGCGGCGCTCGCCGGTCTGGATGACGCAATAGGCCTGCTTGGCGCGCTCGTAGAAGGCGTAACGCTCGACCGGCAGCATCGGCCAGGACTTGCCTTCGGCGGCGTCGATCTCCTTTTGCACTTCTTTCTGCACGGGCGGAATCTCGTCCGGCTTGCCGACGATCTCCATGCGCGCGGCGGAATCATCGACGAACGTATCCAGCGGGTAGAGCGAGAGCACCGCCTTGACGACTTGCGCCGCCGACGCATCGATGCGCAGCAGCCGACCGAGCGCCGTCTGGCGCGCCACCGAATCGGACGGGAAATTGGTGTCGGCGATGATCAGGTCATCGCCATGCCCCATCGCCCGCAACGCCTGCAGCACGTCGGCATTGAGCAGCGGATTGATGCCTTTGAGCATGATAGTCCTCGTGAAGTGCGTTTGAGATCAGAGACGCTTGCCGGTCTCGGCGTCGAACAGGTGGATGTGGTCGAGCCTTGGCCGGAGCGTGAGCGTGTCGCCGGGCTTGAAGTCGTGACGCTCACGAAACAGCGCCACCATCTCGCCCTCGCCGAAGCGCAGGAAGACCAGGGTCTCCGAGCCGGTCGGCTCGACCACCGAAATCCTCGCCGGCACGCCATCGGGATGGATTTCGAGATGCTCCGGGCGCACGCCATAGACGATCGCCTGCCCCTCCTGTGCGGCGTTGCCTGGGGCAAGCGGGAACAGTGTGCCTGATATCTCGACGCCCGGCTTGTCGCCCTTGCGCACAACACCCTTGAGCAGGTTCATCGAAGGCGAGCCGATGAAACCAGCGACGAACAGGTTGGCCGGCCGGTCAAACAGCTCCAGCGGCGCCCCGACCTGCTCGATGCGGCCGTCACGCATCACCACGATCTTGTCGGCCATCGTCATGGCCTCGATCTGGTCGTGGGTGACGTAGATCGTGGTGGTCTTCAGCCGCTGGTGCAGTTCCTTGATCTCGGTGCGCATCTGCACGCGCAGCTTGGCGTCGAGATTGGAGAGCGGCTCGTCGAACAGGAAAACCTGCGGGTTGCGCACGATGGCGCGCCCCATCGCCACACGCTGGCGCTGGCCACCGGAGAGCTGCCGGGGATAGCGCTTCAGATAGGGGTTGAGATCGAGGATGTCGGCGGCGCGCTTGACCCGCTCGGCGACCACGGCCGGATCGGTTTTCCGCAGCTTGAGGGCAAAGGCCATGTTCTGCTCCACCGTCTTGTGCGGATAGAGCGCGTAGTTCTGGAACACCATGGCGATGTCGCGCTTGGCCGGCGGCAAATGATTGACCACGCGGTCGCCGATGGCGATCGTGCCGCCAGAGACGGTCTCCAGCCCGGCCACCATCCTGAGCAGCGTGGACTTGCCGCAACCTGAAGGGCCGACCAGCACCACGAACTGCCCGTCGGCGATATCGACGCTGACTTCGTGCAGAACCTTGACGGTTCCAAACGCCTTGGCCACCTTGCTGATCGCGACTTGCGCCATGTCTCCCCCATCGGCTTTCATTAGCCGTAGGCGCAGAAGCTAACCAACGCGACCTGTCAGGGCAAGTCGATCTCCTATAGATAAAATCCATTCTCGTTGACACGCCATCACGTTGCGAGAATAGTGATGATCGCCAATTCCGAATGCCGGACCTTTGACCCGGAAGACGGAGTTCCAGGCGGACACTGGGTGGGGTCTCAGGTCCCTGTTTTATCGAGGAGAACCGTCGACGTTCCGGCGTCCGAAAGAAGTTGGCATTTCAATCACGGCTGTTGTTCTGGGAGGAATAGTACATGAGAGTCGATCTTTACGAAAAACTGATCCGTGCCGGCGCTACAAGGCGCGACATATTGAAGGGCGCGGCCAGCATGGCCGCGATCGCGGCGGCATCCGGCGCAGGGCTCGGCGCCCTGACGCGTCCTGCCTCCGCGGCAAGCGAACTTCGTTCCAAGATCCTGCAGATTCCCGGCGTTGGCAAAGGCCAGCCGACCGACTCCGATTTCCAGAAGGTGGGCGAGCTCTGCCTCGACGCGACCAAGGCCAATGTCAAGCAAGGCGAATTTGCCGGCGTTGAGCTGACCTTCATGGGCCTCAACAATCAGAACCTGCACAATGTGCTGTTCCGCGGTTTCCTGAAGCCGTGGGAGGCCTATACCGGCGCCAAGATCAACTGGATCGACCTGGCGCAGGCCGACTACAATCCGCGCCTGCAGCAAGCGATTGCCACCAATACAATCGATTTTGATATCGTAGAGATGGGTGCGCCCTTCGAAGGCGATGTCTGCGGCAAGGGCCTGACCTCGGAGATGCCGGACTGGGTCAAGAAGCAGATCGATATGGACGACCTCGTGGCCTATCTGAAGCCTCCGGTCGGCACATGGAACGGCAAGCAGTATCGCGTGACCGTGGACGGCGACACGCACAATTTCAACTACCGCACCGACGTGTTCGCCGATGCCGATCTCGCCAAGGCCTGGAAGGATGGCGGCGGCGAAGGTGAATGGGGCGTGCCGAAGACCTGGCAGCAGGTGCAGGCCGTAACCAAGTTCCTCAAGGGCAAGAAGTTCAAGGGGCAGGATGTCTACGGCTATCTCGATGCGCCCAAGCCCTGGGGCGGCTTCGGCTTCTATTTCCTCGGCAGCCGCGCCACCGCCTATGCCAAGCATCCCGACGACAAGGCCTGGCTGTTCGACGCCGACACGATGAAGCCGCGCGTCAACAATCCGGCCTGGGTGCGAGCGATTCAGGACGTGATCGATGCGCTGCCTTCTGAGCCGCAAGATCAAATCAACGCCGACCCAAATCAGACCGCGTTCAGCCAGTTTCTCGGCGGTACGGGTTCGATGGTGGCGTGGTGGGGCGACGTCGGCTCCAATGTCAAGACCAACGACACCTCGGTGGTCGGCGACGTCACCGGCTTCTCGATCCTGCCGGGTTCAGACGATGTCTATAATTCCAAGACCGGCAAGTGGGAAAAGCTCGCCAGCGGCCCGAACTATTCGCCGAACTGCGCCTATCTCGGTTGGGGCGTCTATGTCATGGCCCGAGTCGACAGCGACGAAAAGAAGAAGAAGGCGGCATGGTCGGCCGCAGCCCATCTCGGCGGCAAGGACCTGTCGATCTGGACGGCGATGTATCCGTCCGGCTTCCAGCCCTACCGCAACTCGCATTTCGACATTCCGGAATGGGTGGCGGCCGGATATGACGAGGCCTTCATCACCTCGTACCTCAAGTCGGAAGGCGACAGCTACAACCATCCGAACGCGGCGATCGAGCCACGCATCCCCGGCATCTTCCAATATTATTCCGCCGCCGAGGACATTCTGGCCAACACATTCGCCGGCAAGATGAAGGCCCAGGAAGGCGCCGATGCAATCGCCGCCGCCTGGGAAAAGCTGACCGACCAGATCGGCCGCGACAAGCAGGTCAAGCTTTATAAGGCCTCGCTCGGCATGTAGGCTGCATTGTGAACCGTGGTCCGGCGGCAACGCCGGACCACAGCCTTCCGGCTCCGGCTCTGTGAGGAGCCCCCAAACGGGCGAGATTTGTGGCAGACCAGACTTCGACCGCGAACCAGTGGCCGGCAGATGCCGTCCCCTACGATCTGATTTCTCCAGCCCGCAAACGGCTTGGATGGGCGCTGATGGCTGCAGCCACGCTCGGCCTGCTGGCGACGATCGTGGTTGAGATCCTGTACAAGAGCGAGGTCGACACGATCGGCTTCGAGACCTGGCGTCCCGTCGTCTACGCCTATGTGCTATGGGGCGTGGCGCTCGGCATCGGCCAAGTGCTGACGCGAGGCGAGGACGGCCAGCGCGCGCTGTTCCTGCTGCCGGCGCTGCTCTTCACAATCGCCATGGTGATCTTCCCGACGCTGTTCGGCTTCTACATCGCGCTGACCGACTGGAATCTCAGTTCCTTCAGCGGCCGCAGGTTCAATGGCCTCGACAATTTCTGGCAGATGCTGGCCGACCCCTATTACCGCAACGCGCTGCTCAACATGGTGCTCTATGTGCTGGCGGTGGCGGTCGAATATGTCATTGCCTTTGGCTTGGCGCTGTTGCTCAACGCGCAGATTCGGGCGCGAAAATTCTTCCGCGTTGTCTTCCTCTTGCCCTTGATGCTGTCGCCGGTCGCGGTGTCGTGGATGATCGGCAAATCGCTGATGGAGTACCGGTTCGGACCGGCGGCCACATTGGCGCGCCATCTCGGCTGGGAAAATCCCGCCTTCTTCTCTGATCCAATCACTGCACGCATGGCGATCATGCTGCTCGATGCCTGGACCTTCATTCCGTTCATGATGATCATGCTGCTGGCCGGGCTGCAGGCGATGTCGCGCGAGGTACTCGAAGCCGCACGGGTCGATGGCGCCAATGCATGGCAGACCTTCTGGCAGGTCACCTTCCCGCTGATGCTGCCGGTTTCGGTGACCGCCGTCATCCTGCGCATCATCTTCAAGCTGAAGCTTGCCGACATCATCATCACAGTGACGTCCGGAGGCCCGGGCGGCGCCACCGATTCCGTCTCCAGCTTCATCTACCGCGAATACCGCGACCGCTCGAATGTCGGCTACGGCACCATGCTGGCGATGGCCTATCTGGTCATCATCGTCGTGTTCGTCACGTGGCTGTTGAAATTTGCCAACCGCTTCGTGCGCAATGTGAATTGAAACAAGATGAGCGTCCAGACCACTGAATACGTCGCCTCGGAGATCCGCTCACCGGCGAGCTTCGTCGCCAGCCGCGTCTTCGTCTACGGCGCCCTCGCCTTCTGGGCGTTCATCTGCCTGTTCCCGATCTATTGGACGATAACCACCTCGTTCAAGACGGCGGTAGATGTCACCCAGGGTCACCTGATTCCCTTCGTCGACTTCCAGCCGGACTGGAAGGGCTGGCGATCGCTCGGCCTCTCGCCGGATTCGATCTTCCAGACCTCCACGGTGCGCGATGAGTTCCTCAAGCGCTTCACGAATTCGGTCATCACCTCGGTCGGCGCGTCGAGCCTCGCCATCATCATCGGCAGCTTGGCGGCCTACGGCCTCACGCGCTACCGCTATAGATTCGCCTGGTTCAAGAACGAGGACATCTCCTTCTTCTTCCTGTCGCAACTGATCCTGCCGCCCGTGGTGCTCGCTTTGCCCTTCCTGGTGCTTTACCGGGAAGTCGGCCTGCTCGACACGCGCATCGGGCTGATCCTGCTCTACACGCTGATGGTGCTGCCGATCGTCATCTGGATCATGCGTGACCAGTTCAATTCGATCCCCGTTGAACTCGAGGAAGCAGCGCTCGTCGATGGCCTGTCGATCTGGGGCGCATTCTTCCGCATCGTCATGCCGATCGCCCTTCCCGGCATGGTCGCCGCCTTCATCCTGGCGATGGTGCTGTGCTGGAACGAGTATTTTTTCGCGGCCCTTTTGACCTCGACCGATGCCAAGACAATTCCCGTCATGGTGGCGAGCCAGACCGGCTCGCAAGGCATAAACTGGTGGTCGATGGCAGCGCTTGCCACTGCGGCCATCGCGCCGCTGGCGGTCATCGGCATCGCGCTGGAACGCTATCTGATCATGGGCATGACGGCCGGAGCGGTGAAGTAGGCATGGCGATGCCGGTCGGCGCCCTGATCGGCTGTTGATCGCCGGGTATAGGGGCCGAGCGCGGTAGGGCAAGCATGCCGCGGGTTTTCACCTACATCGCCTCCGACGGCGCGAAGAAGCAGTTTTCGTGCTCCTGTGTCGGATGCAGGCAGATGTGGAAGTTGTCGTCTCCTGACGGAATGACACTGTCGTAAGGAACAAAATAGCGGTTTTGGTGAGTGACCTTCCGATGGTCTCCCGGCCGCAAGATGATCACATAGCCATCGGCCTGTGGTGTAACGGTGATGCTGGGAATTCTACCGCATTCGCCTGCCACTAGATCGCCATGACAGCAGGCTGGCGGATAAGTCCAGCCGCTGTCGGTACTGTGCGCAAACGCAGAAACGTTTTGAAGTGCTGCAGCCGTGGCGATCACGCCTGCCACGCTTGTCATGCGTCGTTTTCCGACCGCGTGCACAGAGCGGCTCCAAGCTTAGTTGGAACCAATATACATTATTCGAACTTGCTAATATATAGACGGAGGGGCTTCCTGCCGTTCGAAGGGTACCGGCTAGCGCAAAAGCGTCGCACGCAGGTGATCGAGGATCATGGCGACGCCCTTCTGCCCGAGCTCGGCGGAGGCGTCCGGCGCGCTTGCCGTATACCAGCCGGCATTGTCTACAAAATGGGCGGCATCCACCGCTTCCGGACATAGCGCCAGCATCAGCGAAGTCTCGCCGATGCCGGCATGGTCGAACGGGTATTTGCCGTTCATGGCGGCCGGCATCAGCGGATGCACCTGCACCCAGTTGAAGAAGTTTTCACCCTTGGCATGTCCGGCATAGTAGTCGGCCATCGCTGGGGAACCCCACCAGCCCTCGCCGCGCTGCTTCTCGAGGAAGCGGAAGATCGCCTGACGGCCGGCGGTCTTGAAAGCGAGATCGGTCGGCATGCCGGCGGCGAAATTCTCGGTCTGGTGATGGATGATGGCGTGGATGTTGCGGAAGCCGATGCGCAGCAGGCTGTAGAACAGCTCCTCCGCGAAGGGCGCCAGCTGATTGCCGCCGACCTGCACCGAGCCAGTACCTTCCGGCGGCGCCACCGCATAGCTCGCGGCACCGTAGTAGAAGGGCGGCAGAATGACGATCTCCCTCTCCTTCTCGAACAGCTCCAGCGTCTTGATGACGGCCAGCGTGTCCATGCCGACCGCCATGTGCTCGCCATGGTATTCGAGCACGCCGAGCGGCAGCGCGACCGGCCAATTCTCGGCGATCGCGGTGCGGATCTGGTGCGGCAGCATCAGTTCATAGCGCATGATCTATTCCATGTTGGTGTGGCGGGCGCGCATGGCTTCAGGCGACGCACCGGTCAGGGATTTGAGCTTCAGCACCATTATCTCGAACAGCAGGAACAGCGCCCCTTCGAACACTGAGCCCATCGGCAGCACCGAAGTTTTCTGCGGTCCCTGGTCATCGGCCATGGTCTGGGCCGGGATGAGCAGCGTGGTGTCGGCCAGCCCCGCCGCGCTGCCGCCGGCCTGGGCGGTCAACAGCAGGTTGGTCGCGCCGGCATCGCGCGCGACGCGCATCAAGGTGAGCACCGTCGAGGTTTCTCCCGGTCCGGAACTGGCCAGGAAGACGTCGCCTGGCCCCAGCGGCGGGGTGGTCATGTCGCCGACCACCGAGACCGGCAAGCCGAGATGATAGAGCCGCATGGCGAAGCCTTTGACCTGCAACGCCTCGCGGCCGCATCCATAGACGACGATCCGCCCGGCATCGGCCAGCAGCTTGCAGGCGGCGTCGATGCGGCCTTCATCCACACGCGCCAGCACGCCGCCGAGTTCGTCGAGCGCGGTCTTGAACAGGCTTTCGTTCCGGTCGCTCACAGCAAACCCGCCCTCGAAATCATCCTGGGATTCTATCACGAACAAATTGATTTCGCCCATGCTGGCAACCGCGAAAATGCCGGTCCAAGGCCCACCAGTGCTTTTTCCGGGCCACGGGCGTGGTAGTGTCATGGCAGCAAATCAATCCGGGAAAACTGCAGGACATGAAGACACGGCATTTCGACCGCATCGGCAATGGCGGCATCACTTTTACGGAGCTCGGCTTCGGCACGGCGCCGCTCGGCAATCTCTATCGCGCGGTCTCGGACGAGGATGCCAATGCGACGCTCGACGCCGCCTGGGCGACCGGCTGCCGATACTACGACACCGCCCCGCTCTACGGGCTTGGCCTGTCGGAAACACGGCTCAACCCATTCCTGCGCTCGAAGAAGCGCGACGACTATGTGCTGTCGAGCAAGGTCGGCCGCATCATGCGCGCCTGCCCGCCGGAGGAGCGCACCGGCATCGGCAAGTTCTTCGACACGCCGTCGCGGCGCGAGGTCTATGACTACAGCTATGACGGCGTGATGCGCTCGTTCGAAGCCTCGCTCGAGCGCCTCGGCGTCGACCGGATCGACATCCTGTTCGTGCACGATGTCGACATCTTCACCCATGGCAGCAAGGAGGCGTCCGACCAGCGCATCGATGAGTTCATGCGCTCGGGCTATTACGGGCTGCTGTCGCTGCGCGACCAGGGTGCGATCAAGGCTTTCGGCGGCGGCATCAATGAATGGCAGGTTGCCCAGACGCTGGCCGAGCGCGGCGACTTCGACCTGTTCCTGCTTGCCGGGCGCTACACGCTGCTGGAACAGGAGGCGCTGACATCCTTCCTGCCGCTCTGCCAGAAGCGTGGCATCGGCATCGTTCTCGGCGGCCCCTACAATTCCGGCATCCTGGCGACAGGACCGAAGCCCGGCGCCTACTACAATTATTCGGAAGCGCCCAAGGACATCATCGAGCGCGTCACCGGCATCGAGGCTGTCTGCAAGCGCCATGGCATCAGGTTGATCGAGGCGGCGCTGCAATTTCCACTGCTGCATCCGTCGGTCGTGTCGGTGATCCCCGGCGGCCAGCGGCCGAGCGAAGTCGAAAGCAACCGGGCGCTGCTCGATGCGAAACTGCCAGCAGCGCTTTGGGCCGACCTCAAGAAGGAAGGCCTGATGCGCGCGGATGCGCCGACGACGTAATGTCCCGGCGTTGGGTCCGAAAAAAGAAAAGCCGGGCGGGCCCGGCTTTTCTGGTCTCTGAAAAAGAAAAAACGCGCTTAGTTGACTGCGTCCTTGAGGCCCTTGCCGGCCGAGAACTTCGGCACGGTGCGTGCCGGGATCTGGACTTCGGCGCCGGTCTGCGGGTTGCGGCCGGTCGAAGCCGCACGCTTTGACACGGTGAAATTGCCAAAGCCGACAAGCCGGACATCGCCGCCCTTCTTCAGTTCGCCGGTGATGACGGAAAACACCGCATCGACCGCCGACTGCGCGTCACCCTTCGAAATGCTCGCGGCGTCGGCGACAGCGGACACCAGTTCGTTCTTGTTCATAAAAATTCCCTTCCATGAGAACACCGGAACTTACGACTCATCCGGCAGGAGACGGACTTTAGAAAGAAGCGTTGCCGCAACCAAGTCGCAATGCCCAAGAAAAGTGGAAAAAAGCCCGGAAATCCGGGGTTTTTAACATGAAAAAGCCGGGCGCGAGGCCCGGCTTTCTGTTTGTGCGTTGCAACTTTAGCGAATGCTAACGCATGGCCCCGAAAACCGCAGTCGGTTTTCGGAAAGGACCATGCGCAAGTCTAGAGCGTTAGAGCGTCCTTTGCGCGTCCAAGTGGACGCGCGGCGCTCTAATGCGCCAGCGACTTTCCGGCATCGTCGACAGCGTCGGTCGCGGCCGGCGTACTGACCGGTTCGACCCACTCGATCGGCTCCGGCATACGCACCAATGCGTGGCGCAACACCTCACCGACACGCGAGACCGGAATGATTTCCATGCCGTTTTTCACGTTGTCCGGTATCTCCGCCAGATCCTTGGCGTTGTCTTCCGGGATCAGCACCTTCTTGATGCCGCCGCGCAACGCGGCAAGCAGCTTTTCCTTGAGGCCGCCGATCGGCAGCACCCTGCCGCGCAGCGTGATCTCGCCGGTCATGGCGACATCGGCCTTGATCGGAATGCCGGTCAGCACCGAGATGATCGCGGTCGCCATCGCCACACCTGCCGATGGTCCGTCCTTAGGCGTGGCGCCCTCCGGCACGTGGACGTGGATGTCGCGCTTGTCGAACAGCGGCGGCTCGATGCCGAAATCGATAGCACGCGAGCGGACATAGGAGGCCGCCGCCGAGATCGATTCCTTCATCACGTCGCGCAGATTGCCGGTCACCGTCATGCGACCCTTGCCGGGCATCATGACGCCTTCGACCGTCAGCAGCTCGCCGCCGACTTCCGTCCAGGCAAGTCCGGTGACGACACCGACCTGATCGTCGGCCTCGACCTGGCCGAAGCGGAAGCGCGGAACGCCCAGGTAGTCGGCGAGGTTCGCCGCCGTGATGTTCACCGTCTTCTTCTTCGTCTTCAGGATCTCGGTCACCGCCTTGCGCCCGAGCTTCATCAGCTCGCGCTCCAGGCTCCTGACGCCCGCTTCACGGGTGTAGGTCTGGATGATGGCGCGGATCGCATCCTCGCCGACGGAGAACTCCTTCGGCTGCAGGGCGTGATCGCGCACCACCTTGGGCATCAGGTGCCGCTTGGCGATCTCGATCTTCTCGTCCTCGGTGTAGCCGGCGATACGGATGATCTCCATGCGGTCCATCAAGGGCGCCGGGATGTTCAGCGTGTTCGCCGTCGTCACGAACATCACGCTCGACAGGTCGTATTCGACCTCGAGGTAATGGTCCATGAACGTCGAGTTCTGTTCGGGATCGAGCACCTCGAGCAGCGCCGACGACGGATCGCCGCGGAAGTCCTGGCCCATCTTGTCGATCTCGTCGAGCAGGAAGAGCGGATTGGATTTCTTCGCCTTCTTCATCGACTGGATGACCTTGCCGGGCATCGAGCCGATATAGGTGCGCCGATGGCCACGGATCTCGGCTTCGTCACGCACGCCGCCAAGCGCCATGCGGATGAATTCGCGGCCGGTCGCCTTGGCGATCGACTTGCCGAGCGAGGTCTTGCCGACGCCGGGAGGGCCGACGAGGCACAGTATCGGCCCCTTCAGCTTCTTCTGACGGCTTTGCACGGCCAGGTACTCGACGATGCGGTCTTTGACCTTGTCGAGGCCGAAGTGATCGGTGTCGAGCACGTTCTGCGCGTAGGCCAGATCCTGCTTGACCTTGGAGTTCTTGCCCCACGGGATCGACAGCAGCCAATCGAGATAGTTGCGCACGACGGTCGATTCAGCCGACATCGGCGACATCGTCCGCAGCTTCTTCAACTCGGCTTCCGCCTTTTCGCGGGCCTCCTTGGAGAGCTTGGTCTTCTTGATGCGCGCCTCGATCTCGGCGGCCTCGTCGCGGCCGTCCTCGCCTTCGCCGAGCTCCTTCTGGATCGCCTTCATCTGCTCGTTGAGGTAGTATTCGCGCTGCGTCTTCTCCATCTGGCGCTTGACGCGCGAGCGGATGCGCTTCTCCACCTGCAGGACGGAGATTTCGGCTTCCATGAAGCCCATCGCCTTTTCCAGCCGCTCCTTGACCGAGAGCGTGGCCAGCATCTCCTGCTTTTCAGGGATCTTGATGGCGAGATGCGAGGCAACCGTGTCGGCGAGCTTGGAATAGTCGTCGATCTGGCTGGCAGCACCCACCACTTCGGGCGAGATCTTCTTGTTCAGCTTGACGTAGTTCTCGAAGTCGGTGACGACCGAGCGGGCAAGCGCCTCGACCTCGACCTCTTCCTCTTCCGGCTCGACCAGCGCCGTGGCGCGGGCTTCGTGGAAGTCGGGACGGTCGGTGAAGGAGACGATTTTCGCACGCGAGGCGCCCTCGACCAGAACCTTGACGGTGCCGTCGGGCAGCTTCAGCAATTGCAGCACATTGGCGAGCGTGCCGATGTCGAAGATGGCATCGGGCTCGGGATCGTCATCGGCGGCATTCATCTGGGTGGCAAGCAGGATCTGCTTTTCCTGACCCATCACCTCTTCCAGCGCCTTGATCGATTTTTCGCGCCCGACAAAGAGCGGAACGATCATGTGCGGAAACACCACGATGTCACGCAATGGGAGCACTGCGAAGACGCCGTCGGTGGGAGCCTTGGATATTTTGGCCATTGTCCAACCTTTCATGTCGCGGCCGCCAATCGGCCAACCGCGAATCTCATATTAACGACCGGGGATCGTTCCGCCTACCACCGTTTGTGACGGGAGTTTTACAGCACAGAAATCGGGCACCTCGGCCTTCTCGTGTTAGGTGGATGCAGGCGGGGCAAAGATCAAGAGTTAACATCGTCCGCAATCCAATCCATCGCAAAGGTCGCCTGCCCCTCACAGCAAAACGGCGCCGCAACGGCGCCGTTCCACAAAAATATAGGGCGAAGTGCCATATCAGGCGCTGACGTTGCCCTTCTTTTCCTTCTGTTCGGAATAGATGTAGAGCGGCCGGGCACTGCCGGTCACCACTTCCTCCGAAATCACCACTTCGCGTACGCCTTCCAGCGCCGGAAGTTCAAACATGGTGTCGAGCAGGATCGCTTCCATGATCGAGCGCAGGCCGCGCGCGCCGGTCTTGCGCTCGATGGCGCGCTTGGCGATAGCCGACAGGGCGTTCTCGTGGAAGGTCAGGTCGACATTCTCCATCTCGAACAGCCGCTGATACTGCTTGACCAGCGCGTTCTTCGGCTCGGTCAGGATCTGGATCAGCGCCGGCTCGTCAAGGTCCTCCAGCGTCGCCAGAACCGGCAGACGGCCGACAAACTCCGGAATGAGGCCGAATTTCAACAGATCCTCGGGCTCGACCAGGCGGAAAACATCACCGGTGCGGCGATCCTCCGGCGAAGCGACGATGGCGCCGAAGCCGATCGAGGTTTTTCTGCCGCGATCCGAGATGATCTTGTCCAGCCCGGCGAAGGCGCCGCCGCAGATGAACAGGATGTTGGCGGTGTCGACCTGCAGGAACTCCTGCTGCGGATGCTTCCTGCCGCCCTGCGGGGGCACGGAGGCGACCGTGCCTTCCATGATCTTCAAAAGCGCCTGCTGCACGCCCTCACCCGACACGTCGCGGGTGATCGAGGGGTTGTCGGACTTGCGCGAAATCTTGTCGATCTCGTCGATGTAGACGATGCCGCGCTGGGCGCGCTCGACATTGTAATCGGCCGACTGCAACAGCTTCAGGATGATGTTCTCGACATCCTCGCCGACATAGCCGGCTTCGGTCAGCGTCGTGGCATCCGCCATGGTGAAGGGCACGTCGATAATGCGGGCGAGCGTCTGCGCCAGCAGCGTCTTGCCGCAACCGGTCGGGCCGATCAAAAGGATATTGGACTTGGCCAGTTCGACATCGTTGTTCTTGCCGGCATGCGCGAGGCGCTTGTAGTGGTTGTGGACCGCGACCGACAGCACGCGCTTGGCATAGGGCTGGCCGATGACGTAGTCGTCGAGAACCTTGAGGATCTCCTGCGGGGTCGGCACGCCCTCGCGCGACTTCACCATCGAGGTCTTGTTCTCCTCGCGGATGATGTCCATGCACAGCTCGACGCATTCGTCGCAGATGAAGACCGTTGGGCCGGCAATCAGCTTGCGCACCTCGTGCTGGCTCTTGCCGCAAAACGAGCAATAAAGCGTGTTCTTGGAATCACCGCTGTTGTTGCCGACCTTGCTCATTTTCATGTCCTTTCATGGCCGCCCGCCGATGGTCTGGCTGAAAGGGCGCATACTCTATTTATCGCGGGAATCCGCCGCCGCCAGTCTTCCGGCTCCCGCAACGTATTCCGTACGAAACACAAATCAGAAAACGTGGCAATGATTCGCAGCTTCCCCACGCAAAGCTAAGCCGTCGAAAATCAACATAGCCTTAACGTAGGCAATCTCGACCCTCGAGGGAACAGCCAATTGTGGCCGAAATGCCGCAAGACGCGCCAAAAGCGCGTGATGGCGCCATCCAACTGCCAACAAGCCCTTATGCCGCAGCTACTTCAGCCGCCTCGCGCGACGAAATGACCTTGTCGATGAGGCCGAAATCCCTGGCTTCGTCGGCTGTCATGAAATGGTCGCGGTCGAGCGTCTTCTCGATCTCTTCGTAGCTCTTGCCGGTGTGCTTGACGTAGACCTCGTTGAGGCGACGCTTCAGCTTGATGATGTCCTGGGCGTGGCGCTCGATGTCGGACGCCTGGCCCTGGAAGCCACCGGAAGGCTGGTGAACCATGATGCGAGCATTCGGCGTGGCGAAGCGCATGTCCTTATGGCCGGCGGTCAGCAGCAGCGAGCCCATCGAAGCCGCCTGACCGATGCAGAGCGTCGAGACGGCCGGCTTGATGAACTGCATGGTGTCGTAGATCGCCATGCCGGAGGTGACGACACCACCCGGCGAATTGATGTAGAGGTTGATTTCCTTCTTCGGGTTCTCGGCTTCGAGGAACAGAAGCTGCGCGCAGACCAGCGTCGCCATGCCGTCCTCGACCGGACCGGTGATGAAAATGATGCGCTCCTTGAGGAGGCGCGAGAAAATGTCGTAGGCCCGCTCGCCGCGATTGGTCTGTTCGACCACCATCGGAACGAGGTTCATGTAGGTTTCGACGGGGTTCTTCATTAGGTATCTCTTATCTCGCGGTGGGATTCCGGCGCCGGGAATGCTGGCAGATTAGGGCAGAATCGGTTCTGGATCGTTATTGTGTAGATAGGATGCCGGCTCATCCTTGTGCAAGGCTGCCCCGTCCTAGCCATCTGGGTAAGTCGAATCAAGCTTTATGGCCAGGATTCGCAGCAGCCCAGCAATCCCGCCAGCCTGAAGCGGAACGGCCCGATCCCGCAGCGTAGCATTTTCTTAACCGCGTCACTTAACGAAATGCGCCGAAACCGCTTTTCTCCGCATCCGCTTCCCCTACAATCCAACGTTGAACTTGTGTTTGCGGTTCAACAGGGGGAGTGTCATGTCCGGGAAAACCGCATGCTTCACCATTGCCGGGCTGGCCGTGCTTGGAACGATTTCGCAAACGGCGGCCGGCGGCCGCGCCGTCGAATGCTATGAGCCGGTCCGCACGGCTGATGTCTACGACACGGTCTATGAGGACGTGATGGCCAGCCCGCCCGGCCAGCAGGTCGACTACACACCGCCCATCTATGGCACGCGCGAACGCGTGGTGTTGACGGTTCCGGCGCAGGTGACCTACGAGATCGTGCCGGCCATCACCCGCACCGTCTACCATACGGTCCAGGTCGATGACGGCGGCTATTCCTGGGAATGGCGCGTCATCCATGGCCGCAAGGTGCTGTGCAAGGTCTGGCACAAGGCGCGCTATGAACGCGTCGCCGACACGGTGGTGATCCAGCCGGAGCGCACGCGCCGTGTCGTCATCCCGGCGCAATACGACCAGATCGCCGAGGAAGTGCTGGTGCAGTCGGAGCAAAGGCGCATCATCGATGTACCCGCGTCATACCAGACCGTCGCCCGGCGCGTGCTGGTCCACGAAGGTTCATCCGGCTGGCGGCGGGTGCATATTCCCAGGCACTGCCAGGACTAATTTAAGTGGCATTCAAGCCACCTCGGCCCGCAACCATCGCTTCAGGCCGGCCACGTCGCCATCGCCGATTGCGGCCGCAACACGCCTGCCGACCGCCGCGCCGAACTTGTAGCCATGGCCGGAGCAGGCCGAGACAACAAGGCATTTTCCCTTTTCATGCGCCATGAATTTCTCGTCGGCGGTGAAGGTGTAGGCACACGTGACGACCTCGGTCACCCTGTACTCCTCGATCCGGGCAATCGGCGGTGAAAACAGGTTGCGGATCGCCTCGCCTTCGCCCGGCACCGGGTCACGGTTCCAGTCGGCGTCGCTGGTTGGTACCCTGTGCAGGCCCGAGCCGAATTTCATGCCGGCACCGCCGGAAGGCGGGATCACATAGCCGTCGACGGCGCCGCCGATATCCAGGACGACAGGCGACGCATCCCACGCCGCCTTCAAATCAGCCGGCGGCTCGACATAGGCAAGAGCGGTTCGATATGTCTTCAGCTCGCCGCCCAGTTCCGGAAACAGTTTCAGAACCCAGGCGCCGGCGGTGACGACAATGCGGTCGGCCTGCATCGCCTCACCACTTTCGAGCACGATATGGCCCGTCTCGGCATCGACTTCCGTCACTTTGCTGTGTTCGTAGACATTGGCGCCATTGGCGCGCAGCCACTTGGCCAGCCCGGAGGCGATCTTGCGGCAATGCAGCGCGCCGCCCTCGGTCGAAAAATAGGCATAGCGGAACGAGCCAGCTTCAAGAAATGGCCAGCGTTTCACGGCTGCGTCCGGATCGAGCAATTCGAAAGGAAAATTCCCCTCTTCCAGGCCCTCGCGGTATTCCTCGGCCTCGTCGCCAGGCTCGCGCGAGATGCAGACAAATCCACGCGAGTCGAGGTGGCTCTCGCCGAGATCGGCCCACATCTCGTCCCAAGCCTGATAGGCTTCGGTGATCAGCTTGCCGTAACCGGTTCCGGCGCGATAGGCGCGGCGGATGATGCGGTGATGGTCGCCTGACGCGGCCAGCGGATTGGGGATAGGTCCCTGCTCGACGATAGAAACGCGGTGACCCGCCTTGACCAGCGACCACGCCGTGGAGAGACCGGCAATACCCGCGCCGACGACGATCACATTCATCCGTTCAGACCTTCCGCAGCCGCATTGGCTGGCTCAATTCATGGGCCGCCGCGCGCCAACATACGGTCTGGAATAAGGCTGGCAAGCCGCGCTATGGGTCAGACATGACCAATTTGACGCTCCCTTATCTCACCCTTGATCCAGCCACTCGCCAGCTGAGGCTCGACCCGCACGAGCCGGCTTTCTTCCTGAACCCCTACGAGGCCTATGCATTCCTGCACAGCGTATCGAATGCCTTCTTCTGGGAGGAATTCGGCTTCTGGTGCTTTGGCGGCTTCGATGTCGTCAACCGGTTGCTGCGCGACCGCCGCTTCGGCCGCCAGAACCCAGCCGGCATTCCCGACAGTCGCGGCATGGGCGAGGATCGAAGCCATCTCAAGGCGTTCGACGGCATCGAAGCCAATTCCATGCTGGAGCTCGAGCCACCGGTGCACACGCGGTTGAGGACGCTGGTCAACCGCGCCTTCGTCTCACGCCAGGTCGAACGGCTGCGGCCACGTGTCGAAGCGCTCGCCAACGAGCTGATCGACCGTTTTGAGGCGAATGGACCCGTTGACCTTTTGCCCGCCTTCGCCTCTCCCCTGCCGATCACCATCATTGCCGAAATGCTCGGCGTGCCGGTCGAGATGGGGCCGCAACTGCTCGACTGGTCGCATCAGATGGTCGCCATGTATATCCATGGCCGCACCCGCGAAACCGAGGAGACGGCCAACCGCGCCGCGGGCGAATTTGCCGATTTCCTGCGCGGCTACGTCACCGAGCGGCGCAAGAACCCCGGCGACGACCTGCTGTCGCTGCTGATTTCGGCACAGGAGGGCGGTGAGAGGCTGTCGGAGGACGAAATGGTGTCCTCGGCCATCCTGCTGCTCAATGCCGGCCATGAAGCGACCGTGCACCAGACCGGCAATGCGGTGCGCTCGATCCTGGCGCAAGGCGGCGATCCGCGCCGCTTCTTCACCTCACCGGAGGCGACGGCGGCAACGGTCGAGGAATGCCTGCGCTTCGACGCACCGCTTCACATGTTCACCCGCTACGCCTATCAGGAGATCGAGATTGCGCCCGGCATCGTCGTGCAGCCGGGTCAGACGATCGGGTTGCTGCTCGGCATGGCCAATCATGATCCGCGCGCCTTTGCCGAACCACAAGCTTTCCGGCCGGACCGGACTGACCAGAAGAACGTGTCCTTCGGCGCCGGCATTCATTTCTGTATCGGCGCGCCGCTGGCCCGGCTCGAATTGCAGGTGTCGCTGAAGACTTTGTTCGAACGGCAGCCGCAACTTCATCTTGCGGAGGAGCCACGCTTCCGCGACACTTACCACTTCCATGGGCTGGAAAGGCTCGCCGTCGGCTTCTGAACGATCGCGAGCCTGCGATGAGACTGTTTTCATAAGGGTGCGCGCGGCGAAGTGATCAGAGTTTGATCACATACTCCTTGCGGGTCGTTTCAAGCACTTCCCAGCTTCCCTTGAAGCCCGGTCTCAGCACGAAACTGTCGCCTGCTTTGACCGTGCGCGCCTCGCCACCGTCCTCCGTGATCACCGAGACGCCGGACAGGATGTGGCAGAATTCCCATTCATCATAGACGGTGCGCCACTTGCCGGGAGAAGATTCCCAGATGCCGGCATAGAGGCCGCCGTCCCGCTCCTCGACATTCCAGGTGCGGAATTTCGGATCGCCCGAGATCAGGCGATCCGGCGCCGGCGCGCCAGGCTCGGCGTCGACGCCGTTGGCGTCGACGGAAAGGAAAGTCGCTGCGCTCATGAAAGGCTCCGTTGTAGCGGGCTTACCCTCGCCCTTTGTGGAGAGGGTCGTCAAGCGCATGTCCCCGAAAAACGGATCGATTTCCGGGGGCTCTGGACTAGCAATCTGTGGCGTTCGGAACGCACTTCGATGTGTCGTGTTGTAGATCATATTCGCCGCGTGAAGCGTACCGCCTCTTCCGAACCGCGAGTGGCGTCTCCCGCGCTGTAGGAATGCGCGCCGGCGCCGGCGAGCTTGCCGCCGTCGACGATCAGATACTCCTCGCGGATTGACCTGCCTTCGAACCAGCACTCCAGAATCTCGCGGGTGCCGGCGGCGTAGCGCGCCTGGGCGGAGAGCGACGATCCTGAAATGTGCGGCGTCATGCCGTGATGCGGCATCGATCGCCACGGATGATCCTTGGGAGCCGGCTGCGGGAACCAGACGTCGCCGGCATAGCCAGCGAGTTGGCCACTCTCCAGCGCGCGGGCGATGGCGTCACGATTGCAGATCTTGCCGCGCGCCGTGTTCACCAGATAGGCGCCGCGTTTCATCCTGGCGATCATCGTCTCGTCAAAGAGGTTTTCCGTCTCCGGATGCAGAGGCGCATTGATCGTCACCACGTCGCAGACGCCGACCATGGATGCGGGGTCCTTGTGGAAGGTGACGCCAAGCTCTTTCTCGACCGCCTCAGGCAGGCGGTGGCGATCGGTGTAGTGCAACTTGACGTCGAACGGCTTCAGCCGGCGCAACACCGCGCTGCCGATCCGGCCGGCACCGACGGTTCCGATCTGCATTCCCTCGATATCGTAGGAGCGTGCGACGCAGTCGGCGATATTCCAGCCGCCTTTCACGACCCACTGGTAGGACGGGATGTAGTTGCGCACGAGCCCCAGGATCATCATGACCACATGCTCGGACACGCTGATCGAATTGCAGTAAGTCACCTCGGCGACCGTGATGCCGCGGTCCATGGCGGCCTGAAGATCGACATGATCGGATCCGATGCCGGCGGTGATCGCAAGCTTCAGTCTGCTTGCCTTGGCTATTCGTTCTTCGGTCAGATATGCCGGCCAGAACGGCTGCGAGATCACGATTTCGGCGTCAACGAGTTCGCGTTCAAAAATGCTGGCGGGACCGTCTTTGTCCGAGGTCACCACCAGGCTGTGGCCCGCGCTTTCGAGAAATTTTCGGAGACCCAGTTCGCCGGACACGCTGCCGAGCAGGATCCCCGGTTCAAAGTTGATGGCCTTCGGCGTGGGAAGTGTCTGGCCGCCGGGATAGCGGTCGAGCTTTGGCAGGCCGTCCCGCGCATATTTTGTCGGATAACCGTCGACCGGATCGTCATAGAGGACGCAAACGACCTTTGCCATTGTGTATCTCCCTTCGTCTGACAACGAAGAGGAAAACGCTCTGTTGTTAACGCTGCCGGCCAAAACGATGGTCAGCATCGCGATGCGCTGTTGAATTGCTGGTGGCGAGCAGACTCATCTGCCGGCGCTTCCTCATTCGGAAAGTTGTGCGCTTATTGCGTATTAGGTGGAGGAGCCGGACGTGGCTTTCAAGGCCAGCGGGAGATAACGGTGCCGCGTTCGATTTCCCTTGTCTCAGACCTCGCGCACGTCTGCTGACAACAAATGCTTGATTTTATGCCGGCGTCGACCGCGACAAGAATGACCTCTTTCCGATATCACTATGCCCTCCCCACGCAGGGGGAGGGTAATGCGCTCAGACCTTGGCGAGCGCCTGTTCGAGGTCGGCGACGATGTCGGTGACATCCTCGATGCCGATGGAAAGCCGCACCGTGTCCGGACCGGCGCCCGCCTTGACCTTCTGCTCGTCGGAAAGCTGGCGGTGCGTCGTCGAGGCCGGGTGGATGACCAGCGATTTGGTGTCGCCGACATTGGCCAGATGCGAGAACAGTTCGAGCGCCTCGACGAATTTGACGCCGGCCTCATAGCCGCCCTTGAGGCCGAAGGTGAACACGGCGCCGGCGCCGAGCGGCGAGTATTTCTTCTGCAGCGCATTGTTCTTGTCGCTGGGAAGCCCGGGGTAGTTCACCCAGGCGATCTTGGGGTGGTTGGACAGCCAGCCGGCGACCGTGATTGCATTGTCGCAGTGGCGCTGCATGCGCAGTGGCAAGGTTTCGAGCCCGGTCAGGATGAGGAAGGCGTTGAAAGGCGAGATCGCCGGGCCGAGATCGCGCAGGCCGAGCACGCGCGCGGCGATGGCGAAGGCGAAATTGCCGAAGGTTTCGTGCAGGACAATGCCGCCATATTCGGGGCGCGGTTCCGACAGCATCGGATACTTGCCCGATTTCGACCAGTCGAAGGTGCCGCCATCGACGATGACGCCGCCGATCGAATTGCCGTGGCCGCCGATGAACTTGGTGAGCGAGTGGACGACAATGTCGGCCCCGTGCTCGATCGGCCGGATCAAATAGGGTGAAGCCAGCGTGTTGTCGACGATCAGCGGCAGGCCGTGCTTGCGCGCGATCTCGCCGAGCTTTTCGATGTCGACGAAGGTGCCGCCCGGATTGGCAAGGCTCTCGATGAAGATCGCCTTGGTCCTGTCGTCTATCTGGCTCTCGAAGGTCGAAATGTCGTTGGTGTCGGCCCAGCGCACTTCCCAGCCATAATTCTTGAAGGCATGGCCGAACTGGTTGATCGAGCCGCCATAGAGCTTGTTGGCGGCGACGAAATTGTCGCCCGGCTGCATCAGATTGTGAAACACGATCACCTGCGCGGCGTGACCGGACGCGACGGCCAGGGCAGCCGTGCCGCCTTCAAGCGCGGCGACGCGCTCTTCGAGCACGGCCTGGGTCGGGTTCATGATGCGGGTGTAGATGTTGCCGAAGGCCTTCAGGCCGAACAGCGAGGCGGCGTGATCGGCATCGTCGAAGACGAAGGAGGTGGTCTGGTAGATCGGCGTGGCGCGCGCGCCGGTGGCCGGATCCGGCTTGGCGCCGGCATGGACGGCGAGCGTGTTGAAACCGGGCGAACGGGTCACTGAAACCTCCCTCAAGAACTTCTCAAAAATCGCCGGGCATTCTTGGCGAAGCCCGGGCTGGAATGCAAAGAAGAAAATACCCTTCGAGGTGGGACCTTCGACCAAGCTGCAGGAAAATGCGGCGTTTGCCGGAATAATTTTGCGCTTTAGCCCATCGCCTATTTCTGGCGCACGCCAAAACTCTGAAAGCCCTGGCGCATCAGCGGCTTCTTCGACGACAGGACGCCGGAATTGACGCCGGTCCAGCCGATCTCGCCGGAGAGCTTGCCGTACTCGATCTTGGGGCAGCGGTTCATCACCACCTTGATGCCGGCGGCCTCGGCGCGCGCGGCCGCCTCGTCATGGCGCACGCCAAGCTGCATCCAGATGACTTTGGGCAAGGGGTCGAGCCGCATCACGTCGTCGACGATGCCCGGCACCGCGGTCGCCGCACGAAAGATGTCGACCATGTCGATCGCTTCGGGAACATCGGCTAGCTTGGCATAGGTCATGCGGCCGAGGATTTCCTTGCCTGCCTGGCCAGGATTGATCGGGGTCACCGAGAACCCTTTGGCCAGCAGGTATTTCAGCACGAAATAGCTCGGTCGCACATCGTTGGCGGACGCGCCGACAATGGCGATGGTCTTCACCGAATTGAGGATGCCGGCGATGTAGGTGTTGTCGTAGCTATCGTGATTCATGCCTCTTCCTCATACAACGCCTCGGTGAGAAAACCATCCGGGTCATTGCTGAAATCGCGCAGCATGCGGAAATGGTCCGTATCGCGAAAATCGGCGGGCTCGAGCCCGAACCGGCTGATGCGGAACAGCCGCGCGCCAGGACAGGCCATCAGCAGCGGCGAATGCGTGGCCATGATCACTTGCGCAGTGCCCGACCGATCCATGCGCCGCAGCATCTTCAGCAGTTCGATCTGGCGCGACGGGGAGAGCGCGCTTTCGGGCTCGTCGAGGATATAGATGCCCTGCCGGCGGCAGCGCTCCTCGAAGAAGCGGATGAATCCCTCGCCATGCGACCAGGACAGGAAATCGGGCGGCGCCCCGCCGGAATCCAGCGCCGCCTGGTCGAGGTAACGAGCAACGGAGTAGAAGGACTCAGCGCGAAAGAACCAGCCGGCGGTGACTTTCGGCAGCCAATGGCCGCGGAATGTGTCTGCCAACGCGGCGCCACTCTTGTCGATTGCGCTGGAGTGGTCGACCGGCCGGTAGCCCTTGCCGCCGCCGGCTTCGTCGTAGCCCGCCAGCGCGCCGATTGCCTCGAGCAAGGTCGATTTACCGGTGCCGTTCTCGCCGACGATGATGGTGATCGGGGTGGTGAATTCGAGTTCGAATTCGTGGCCGCGAAACAGCGGCAGGTTCCAGGGGTATCTTTCCCAGTCGGCGACGCGCTCGGGATCGAGCAGGATGCGCTTGAGATAGGGTGCCTTGAGCCGTGTCAGCTGCTTGCGGTGGGCCATCAATCGGGCAGCGAAATCGTGCCGTCTTCCGCGATCGGAAAGGCCGGATTGTGCGCCACTTCCCAGACATGTCCGTCGGCATCGGCGAAATAACCGTACCAGCCGCCCCAAAAAGCGCGGCCAGCCGGCTTGACGATGCGGCCGCCGGCTTTTTCCGCCATGGCGAGCACTTCGTCGACTTCGGGATCGGAACGCGTGTTGTAGGCGAGATAGACGGCGGAAGGCGCCTTGGCGAAAGTGATGCCGGAGTCTTCTTCGGCGCTCTTCCGTGGAAACAGGCCAAGAATGGCGCCGCCCATCTGGAAGAAGGCGACGCCATCGGTGATGCCGGCGTGCCGTTTCAAGCCCATCGCCTCGTAAAAGCGCACGGCGCGATCGAGATCGTCGGTCGCGATGGTGATGATGGAGATGCGCGGTTCCATGAATGCGTCTCCCTTACTCGTCCGTCCATTCCGGCTTGCGCTTGCCGATGAAGGCGCCGATGCCCTCCTGCGCGTCGCGCGCCAGCATGTTCTCGACCATGACGCGGCCGGTATAGGCATAAGCGTCCGCCAGTCCCATCTCGGCTTGCGCGTAAAAGGCTTCCTTACCGGTCTTGACCACCAAAGATGATTTGGAAGCAATGGTTTGCGCGTATTTGGTGACGATCTGATTCAGGTATTCGCGCGGCACGACGCGGTTGACCAGGCCGAATTCCTTGGCCGTTGCCGCGTCGATCGTCTCGCCGGTCAAGAGCATCTCCATCGCCTGCTTGCGCGATACGTTGCGCGACAGCGCCACCATCGGCGTCGAGCAGAACAGGCCGATATTGACGCCCGGCGTGCAGAAGGTCGCCTCATGCGAGGCGATCGCCAGATCGCAGCTCGCGACCAATTGAAGGCCCGCTGCTGTCGCCAGGCCGTCGACTTCGGCAATGACAGGCAAGGGATGGCGCACGATTGCCTGCATCAGCGAGGCGCAAGCGGCAAACGTCTCTTCGAAGAAGGCCTTGCCGCGATCGGCGTCGGCGCGCCGTGCGGTCATTTCCTTGAGATCATGGCCGGCGCAGAACACCTTGCCGGCTGCCGACAGCACGATCACACGCACGGCCTTCTCGGCCTTGGCGCGGTCGAGTTCCGCCGTCAGCGCCGCCATCACCGCAAGCGACAGGGCATTGACCGGCGGATTTGCAAGCGTGAGGCGCAGCACGCCCTTGTCCAGCCTGGTCGCGACCGGGCCCTCGACAGCGGCAGGCTTGATGGCAAGGATTTCGGCCATGGATGAGGTCTCCGCGATTCCGGTCGGGCTGACAGAGTATCTAATATCGGATCGGGTTTCATCAACACCGTATCGCTTGCGCCAGAAGGATGAAGGTGTTGCCAGAAACGGCCGGCTGCGCCCATACAGGGCTGGCGTAGAACGAGAGACCGACATGCCCGCCCATACCAACCTCGAGCCGGTGCTGACCGCACGACAAGTGAATGCGTTGATGGAAACGGTGTTTCCGCAGCTCAACGAAAAAGTCTCGGCGTATGAGGCGATCGACGTGTTTCCGGGCGGCTGCACCGTGCGGCTCAATGCCGGCGAACGGCATTTGCGTCCCGGCGGCACCGTGTCAGGCCCTGCCCTGTTCACGCTGGCCGACATTGGCGGCTATGTCTGTGTGCTCAGCCATGCCGGGCCGGATGCACTCTCGGTTACCACTAATCTCAACATCAACTTCGTCCGCAAGGCCGGGGCAGGACCAATCGATGGCCACTGCCGCATCCTGAAGCTTGGAAAGACCCTGATGGTGTTCGACATCGACATCGTCGCCGGTCCGGACGGACACACGATCGCGCACGCCACCGGGACCTATTCGATCCCGCCGAAGCGCAACGGCGATGTGGTAAAATGATACCTTTTATCTAACGAATTGTTTTTACAAGCTTTTCGGTGACGCAAGACTTTTCAATCACCTTGACGCGCCCCTCGCCCTCGCCTATAAGCCCTCACGAAGCAGCGGCCCGCAAAGGCCGCCGTTTTGTTATTGGCGGCGGGCAAGTGCTTTTCGCCAATCCAAGCAACAAGAAACGCCTTCCCTCGTGAAGGTCAGAACCGAGAGCAGAAAACATGACAACCTTTTCGCAGAAGCCTGCGGATGTGGTGAAGAAGTGGATCCTGATCGACGCCGAGGGTCTCGTCGTCGGCCGTCTCGCCACTGTTATCGCCAATCATCTTCGCGGCAAGCACAAGCCGACCTTCACCCCGCATGTCGACGACGGCGATAACGTCATCGTCATCAATGCCGACAAGGTGGTGTTCACCGGCAAGAAGTTCACCGACAAGGTCTATTACTGGCACACCGGCCACCCCGGCGGCATCAAGGAGCGCACCGCGCGCCAGCTGCTCGAGGGCCGTTTCCCCGAGCGTGTCGTCGAGAAGGCCGTTGAGCGCATGGTGCCGCGTGGCCCGCTCGGCCGTCGCCAGATGAAGAACCTGCGCGTCTATGCAGGTGCCGAGCATCCGCATGTCGCCCAGCAGCCAGAAGTCCTCGACGTGGCCAAGCTGAATTCCAAGAACAAGAAGGTCGCATAAGATGGCTGAGCTTTCCTCGCTCGCAGAACTGGGCGCCGCCACCGGCAACACCAATACGCAGGCCGCGGCACCCGTCCACGTCCAGAAGCTCGACAAGTCGGGCCGCGCCTATGCCACCGGCAAGCGCAAGAACGCCATCGCGCGCGTCTGGGTGAAGCCGGGTTCCGGCAAGATCGTCGTCAACGACAAGGAATTCGCGACCTATTTCGCGCGTCCGGTGCTGCAGATGATCCTCAACCAGCCGATCATCGCCTCCAACCGTTCGGGTCAGTACGACATCGTCGCCACTGTCGTCGGCGGCGGCCTCTCCGGCCAGGCCGGTGCCGTTCGTCACGGCATCTCCAAGGCGCTGACCTACTACGAGCCGTCGCTGCGCGCCGTGCTCAAGAAGGGTGGCTTCCTGACCCGCGACAGCCGCGTCGTCGAGCGCAAGAAGTACGGCAAGGCGAAAGCCCGCCGCAGCTTCCAGTTCTCGAAGCGCTAAAGAGCGCTTCGGGCCAAGTTCTCGAAGCGCTAAGCGCACCGCAGTTTTGGACAATCGAAAAGGCCGCCTCCGGGCGGCCTTTTTTTGCGGCTCGGCAGTCACCCCACCCGCGCCTACGGCGCGACCTCCCCATCAAGGGGAGGTAGAAGAGCGCGTGTTTTTTTCACCGGCCAATGCAGTGTCGGAACGGTCGGGATTCGTGACCAACCAAAACCTGGCGCCCTACCTCCCCTCGATGGGGAGGTCGGCGCGTAGCGCCGGGTGGGGTGATGGCGCCAGTGTCGGATTTCCTGGTTTTTTCCTAGTTGATGCTGGCGGTGCTGGCGGCCTCAACCGGCCGTACCTCATCGGAATAAGGCACTCGAAAACCGTTCGCCGCCAGCCAGCCGATTGCCGCCTTCGGCTCGTCGGTCTGGATGATGGTGGCGCCGCGGTCAGCCCAAAAACCCCAGGCTTCGCGCGGCAGGCTGGCCTGGACCGCCAGTTCGTCGCCACGGCCGCCGGCCAGGAAGCCTCCCGGCTTGTTGACTATGGCATAGGTGTCGGCCCAGATGTGCCAGTTGCCCCGCACCGCGGCCGCGCGCATGCGCGTGGTGAACAGCGGTCCGCCGGTTTCGGTCAGCGTCTCGGCGCCCGCTCGCCAGTTGATCAGTTCGATCGCGCGCGGCGAGAAAGCGTGGTCGACCGTCTCGGCGAAACCGGCATCATGCACCGCGTCATCAGCAATGATCGGCATGAACTGGACGCCACCGCCGATCGTGGCCATCGCGGCCCTGACCGTCGCAATCCGGTTCTGGTTCCAGAGGTTGTCCTTGACGATGACCTGATCGGCCATGCCGAGATCGCGCGCCACCGCGATCATGCCCGGGAGGTCGCCGACGTCGAGCTTGTTGTCGAGATTGATGAGGATCCTGTCCCGGGTCGCCAGCAGCATCTCGCGCAACGTCGAGACCTTCTCGTCGGTGACGGCGCGTGTGCCCTCGATCACCAGCCGGCACGTCTTCAGTTCGGCCAGAGTGTATTTCACCACCTCGCCCTTGCAGGTTGTGGTGCGGTCGAGCCAACTGTCGTGCATGACGACGAACTCGCCGTCCTTCGAGCGCCTGATATCGACCTCGACGATCTCCGCGCCCATGGCGATCGAGCCTTCGACGGCTGCCAGCGAATTTTCCGCATAGAGCGTCTTGCCGGCCTGCATGCTGCCGGCGCGATGCGCGGCCACCATGACGTGGTCACGCCACTGGTTGGCATGCTCGAAGCGGTCGAGGATCTGCCTTGCGCGGCTTTCGCCGGCCAGGGCGTGGCCTGAAGCGGCCGCAAGTGCCGCGGAAAGCAGAAGGCTCAGCCATGGGGTCCGCATCGAGAATCGCTCCTTGCCGGATCGAAATCGGCATAGGCGAAGCCCGTGACATCCAAGTGAACGAAGCCGGCTAGCGGACATCCTGTTTGAGCATGATCTTTTCCGAAAACCGGCTTCCACTTTTCGGGATCATGCTCGCGATATCTGGCGTCAGACGCGTTTCGCGAGGCGGCGGAACCAGGCCATTGCAGGCATTTCGACAAGGCGCCAGGTGATCCACGACACGGCGATGGTGGCGGCGAGCATGACGACGATCGCCACAGTCCCGGTCCCGCCGGCGCCGAAGCCGGTCGCGGGCTGGCCGCGCAGCATGATCTCGCCGATCAGGCCGAGGCCGAGCTTTCGCTCGACGAGCCCGGCAACATTGATCAGGCGCGCCTGGACGAAAATGTGGACCATGTAGATCGAGTAGGACAGCGCACCGAGCGTCAGCATGAACGGCGCCCGCAGCAAGGCGGAAATCCAGCCGCCTTCGTGGGCGAACAGGAACAGCGCCAGCGCGAACATCAGGGGTGCCGCGATGCCGAAATCATTGTCGCCAGCCAGCGAGACGAAAACGACGATGACGGCCACCATGACGATTTCGGCAAGAGCCCAGCTCATCCGCGGGCCGCTCCCGGCAAGGACCTGTCGCGCCGCTGCAATGGAATCATGCTGAAACCAGGCAAGCAGGGCGCCGAGCGAGAAGCCGTAGAGGCAGCGGATGAAGCCGAAATCGTAGGACACATCCATGTGATGCGTTGAGAAGCCGAGCAGGAACAGCGGTGCGGTGACGGCGGCGGCGACAAACCAAACCCAGGCGCGCGCGCCGGCGACGAATACCACGCCCGCGAACAGGAGATAGGCGAAGAACTCCGCCGAAATGCTCCAGCTTGGTGCGTTCCAGGTCAGTCGATCCTCGAAGCCGACACCTTGCAGCAGCAAAAGATTGGCGAGCAGGCTTTTGAGATCGAAACCGCCGGTGAAGGGTGCGGCGCCGGTGCCGTGCAGTTGCGGCAGCACCAGCCGCAGCAGTTCGAAACCCGCGAAGGCGGCAAGCATGAAGATATGCAGCGGATAGATGCGGCCGAAACGCACCAGCGCGAAGCGGGCGACCTGTGCAGGCTGGCTCAGCCGGTTGGCGTAGCCGCTGGCGATAACGAAACCGGAAAGGACGAAGAAGAAGTCGACGAAAAGATAGGACGAACCGATGAAGCTGCTCTGCGAGATCGCCGATGCGGTCGGGAAATGAAACAGCGCCACCAGCAGGGCGCAGATGCCGCGCCACGAATCGAGAACCTGGAAGCGCTCGCCGGCGATCGTGCCGGTGTGGGTCGACATCACGGCATGGGACGGATTAAGAAACGCGGTCTGCGTCATGATGATACAAATCCTGTCTTGCCGTGGCACCCGGGCGGCGCCGTTTCGTATCCCCAAGCTGTGACTGGCATCTTCCATGCCGGTTCTGTAGTTGTTGCACCCCGATGAAAACGAGGACCAGTAATGGCGACCAAGACCATCGACCATGCCTTCACCGCCCGCTCCAAAACGGGCGGCGCTCTTGAGCCGACCTATTCCGGCGCGCTGTCGTTCATGCGGCGCAAATACACCAAGGACGTGAAGGGCGCGGACGCGGTGGTGTGGGGCATTCCCTTCGACGCCGCCGTCACCAACCGGCCCGGCGCTCGTTTCGGGCCGCAGGCGATTCGCCGCGCCTCGGCGATCCTCGACAACGACCCGCAATACCCGTTCTCGCGCGATCTGTTCGAGCATCTCGCCGTGGTCGATTACGGCGACTGCCTGCTCGACTCCGGCAACCATCAGAAGACGCCTGCAACGATCGAGCGCGAAGCGGCCAAGATCCTGAAGTCGGGCGCCTTTCTGCTGACGCTCGGCGGCGATCATTTCGTCACCTGGCCGCTGCTCAAGGCGCACGCCGCCATCCATGGGCCGCTCGCCCTGGTGCAGTTCGACGCGCATCAGGATACGTGGGAGGATGACGGCAAGCGCATCGACCACGGATCCTTCGTCGGTCGCGCGGTCAAGGAAGGCATCATCGATCCCGACCGGTCGATCCAGATCGGCATCCGCACCCATGCGCCCGATACGTTCGGCATCAAGATCCTCCATGGCCACGAAATCGAGGAGATGCGTGCGTCCGACATCGCCTACGCCATCGTCGACCGTACCGGCGGCAGGAAGACCTACCTCACCTTCGACATCGACTGCCTCGACCCGGCCTATGCGCCCGGAACCGGCACGCCGGTTGCCGGGGGTCCGTCCTCGGCGAAAATCCTGTCGACGCTGCGTCAGCTCAACCAGGTCGATATTGTCGGTGCCGATGTGGTGGAGGTTGCGCCGGCCTATGATCACGCCGATATAACGGCGATCGCCGGCTCGATGGTGGCCATGCAGTATCTCGGCTTGCTGGCGGAGCGGAAGGCCCGGCTTGAAGAGCTGAGCAACGGCAATCACAACGGTGCCGCTGTGAATCAGGGTAACGGTATATAGTCTTGAGATGTCAGGGAATTTGATCGGGTCATGAAACCAAAAATCTTCATCGACGGCGAGCACGGCACCACCGGCCTCCAGATCCGGGCGCTGCTTGCCGAGCGTGGCGACCTGGAGATCATTTCCATTCCCGCCGAGCGCCGCAAGGAGACGGCGGCGCGCGCAGAATTCCTCAATGCCGCCGACATCGCGATCCTGTGCCTTCCGGACGATGCGGCGAAGGAGAGCGTTTCGCTGATCGTCAATGACACCACCAAGGTCATCGATGCGTCGACCGCGCATCGCGTGGCCGAAGGCTGGGCATATGGCTTCGCCGAAATGGACAAGAATCAGGCGAAGACGATCGCCTCGGCCAAGCGCATCGCCAATCCCGGCTGCTGGCCGCAGGGACCGATCGCAACGCTGCGGCCGCTGGTCAACGCCGGCCTGCTGCCGGCCGATTTCCCGATCACCGTCAACGGCATTTCGGGCTATTCGGGCGGCGGCCGCCCGATGATCGAAGACTATGTCGCCAAGGGCGAAAACGCTTCGGAGTTCCTGCCCTATGGCCTGACCCTGCAGCACAAGCACGTGCCGGAGCTGAGAGCCTATGCGAAGCTGTCGCATGATCCGATCATGCAGCCGGCGGTCGGCAATTTCGCCCAGGGCATGATCACCGTGGTGCCGCTGCAGCTCGGCGGGCTCAACCATGTGCCGACGGGTGCGGAGCTTCATGCCGCCATTGCCGACCATTTCGCGGCGATCAAGGGCGGCGTGGTCGAAGTGGCGCCCTATGCGCATCTGGAGCGCATGCCGGAGATCGATCCGGAAATCTACAACGGCACCAACCGTATGAAGGTCTATGTTTTCGCCAACGACAAACGCGCGCAGGCGCTGCTGCTGGCGGTCTACGACAATCTCGGCAAGGGCGCCTCGGGTGCCGCCGTCCAGAACATGGACCTGATGCTCGGGCTTTGATGGACGCACCAGCCTTCCCGGCGCGTTGGAAGGTCAGCGCACCCGAGCTTATGGCAGAAACCTTTTCGAGCCGCATCTGGAAGGTGCGGCGCGAAGACGGCTCACCGGCCGTCGTGAAGGCGCTGAAGCCGTTCGACGATGTCGCCGATGAGTTGCGTGGCGAACATTTCCTTGCCTGGCGGCGCGGCGAAGGCGCGGTGCGCCTGCTTGGCCGCGACGGCCACAGCATGCTGCTGGAATATGCCGGCGAAACCCTGCTGTCGGAAGTTCTCGACCAGAAGGGCGACAACGCCGCAACCGCAATCACGGCGGATGTGATGGCGAAACAGTTTTCGCCGTCGAAGCACCCTTCCCGCCCGAGCTTCAGCCGCTCAGGGAGCGGTTCGCCAGCCTGTTCAAGAAAGCCGCGACCGATCGCGACGCCGGCCAGGACAGCCTCTATGTCGGGGCCGGCGCAATCGCCGAACGGCTGCTGTCCAACCCGCACGACATCAGGCCGCTGCATGGCGACCTGCACCACGAAAACATCCTGCGCGGACCGCGCGGCTGGCTGGTGATCGATCCGAAGGGCGTGCTCGGCGATCCCGGCTTCGACGCCGCCAACATGTTCTACAACCCGCTCGACCGCGACGCGCTTTGCCTCGATCCCCTGCGCATCGCGCATATGGCCGAAGTTTTCGCCGTCACGCTGGGACAGTCACCGGCAGCGATATTGGACCATGCCATCGCCTATGGCTGCCTGTCCGCGGCCTGGCATCATGAGGACGAAAACGCAGTCGAGGAGAACCGCGAACTGGCGATTGCCAAGGCGGTCCGGGCGGTGCGGGCGAGTTTCTGACTCCGGAACAGCTGAAGTAACCGCTTCTTCACCATGATCGGCTACTGAGATGTTCGGTCTCCCTTCAGGGATATGTCATGGTCAGCGCGATCTCGGGTTCCTCCCAGGCAACTCAGTATTCCTCGTCCAGTTCCTCGAGCAATGCAGCCCAGGAGGCCGCGCTCGAAAAGCAGATCCAGGACCTGGAAGACCAGGCCATGGCGATCACGGATGAGGTCAAGGCCGCCCAGGTGCGGCAGGATATCGCCACGGCCCAGGCCAAGCTTGACGCGCTCAGAGCCGCCGACGCCGACAAGGCGGCCGCTCAGAGCCAATCAACGCCGTCCGCCGCCGCCTTGCGTCAGGCGGAGTTCGACGGCGAGAAGACCACGCAATCAAACGAATTCTGGATGTGACGGGCCGATAGAGCAGTTCACCGTTTTACGGAAACAGCGAACCGCTCTAATTCCTTGTTTTGGCGCAATTCCCAAGGGAAAGCCGCTTTTCCCGGGAAAACCGCTTCACAATTCTCCTGGAATTGATCTAGGCTCCGGGTCAGCTTCCGAGTGCGATCTGGTGCGGCAAGGGATAAGCCCCCTTGGTGCCACGCCAATGCGCGGCGGCAAAACCCAATACGATCAAAGCAAATGCCTGATGTGTCAGCGCCATGTGCAGCGGCACATGCATCAGCAGCGTGCCGATGCCGATCGAGGCCTGCACCAGCACCAGCAGAAACAACAGCGTCGCGCGGCGCGCATGGGTTGAGCCGGGCAGCCGCCGACGCGTGGCGATCATGTGCCAGAGCGCGACGGCGAAGACCGTATAAGCGCCGAGCCGGTGGACGAACTGCACCGTTTTCGGACTTTCGAAGAAGTTGCGCCATGCCGGTTCGAGGATCAGGAGATCACCGGGGATGATCTTGCCGTCCATCAACGGCCAGGTGTTGTAGCTCAGGCCGGCGTCGAGGCCGGCGACCAGACCACCGAGATAGATCTGGATCAGCGCCAGAAGCACGATGAAGCCGGCCAGGCGCTGCGTCGAACGATCGGCCGCGGGCTCGGAATGCGGCGCCAGCCCGCGCGCCACGACCATGGTGGCGGTGAAGATCAACGCCGCCAGCGTCAGGTGGGTCGCCAGCCTGTACTGGCTCACCGACACACGGTCGACCAGGCCGGAGGCCACCATCCACCAGCCGATGGCGCCCTGCAGGCCGCCGAGGAGTAGAATTCCCACCAGTTTCTGCCCCAGGCCGCGCTCGATGCGGCGTGTCGCCCAGAAGAACAAAAGCGGCAAGGCAAAGACCACGCCGACGCTGCGCGCCAGGATGCGGTGCGCCCATTCCCACCAGAAGATCGACTTGAACGCCTCGATGCTCATGCCATTGTTGAGCTCGGTGTATTGCGGGATCTGCTGATAGCGCTGGAATTCCTCTTGCCACTCGGCGTCGTTGAGCGGCGGGATGACACCATGGATCGGCTGCCATTGCGTGATCGACAGGCCGGATTCGGTGAGCCGCGTGGCACCGCCCACCAACACTAGCGCAAACAGCACCAGAAGCACGACATAGAGCCAGCCGCGCAGCAGCGCGCGGTTGTGCAGGTCGCGGTCGCGGGCCACGTACGGCGCGGCGGCTGATATGGCAGCCATGATCTTGTCCTGGCAGGTTGAAGTCGCGGATTGGTGGACCATCGCACAAGTGCTGGCAAGACCATGCGGCGCGGCACGCCGTCGCGCCTGATGTCGCGGGTTGCGCGTGCCCTGCGTTCGGCCTAAGCGAGTGCAATCAACGAGGCCGAGCCATGCCCATTCGCCTGAAAAAGCTGATCGGAATGTTCCTGCTGGTGGCGCTGGTCATCATCTATGCGCTGGTCGCATCGATCTTCGCGGTCGCCCGGCTGTCGGAATCGAGCGCGTTGGTGCAATTCCTGTTCTTCCTGCTGAGCGGCCTGGTGTGGGTGTTGCCGGCGATGGGCATCATCAAATGGCTGATGCTGGAGCCACGCGCCAAGCGGTGAGTCTTGGCCGGGCCAGACGGTCCGTCAGATCGTCACCACCATCTTGCCGGCATTGGCGAGCGGCGTCGTCACGCCCGACAGCATGGTGCGGATGTGGGCGAGGTTTTGGTAGCGGCCATTGACCGAAATGCGCGGCAAGGCATGCAGGAAGCCGGCATGTTCGGCGCGCAGCACGCCATGTCGGGTCGTCACGGCGGAGACATAGCCTGCGTCGCGGGCGAAGCCCAGCTCGCGGCAGCCGACAGCGCTCGCATAGCCATAGGGGTAAGCGAAATGCCGCGGCTCCCTGCCGAGTTCGGCCCGCAATACGTCCTTTACAGCGCCGATCTCGTGTCGCGCATCGGCTTCGGCAAGCCGCTTCAGATTGCTGTGGTTGATCGTATGGGCGCCGATCGTCACCAGCGGATGCGCGGCGACAGTGCGAATCTCATCCCAGTTCATCAGTGTCCGCAGGCGCGGCGCATCCGCGTCGACGCCAGTTGAAGCAGCCAGATCGCGCAGCACGGCCCGCAATTCTTCCTCGCGAACCTCGGTGCCAAGGTAAGCGTGCAGCCGGGCCACCGCCTGCTGTTTCCTGGCGGGGGTCGCGCAATCGATCACCGCCGGACCGTTCGAAGTCACCAGGGTCAGCCGATCGGACGCATTGACGATATCCTCGGCCACATCCCACCACAGATCGGCGGTGCCATCGATCAGCCCGGGCGCGACATAGATGGTGATCGGCGCGCCATGCTTTTCCAGCACCGGTAGAGCCTCGGTCATGTTGTCACGATAGGCATCGTCGGCGGTGATGGTGGCAAACCGGCCGCGCTTGCCACCTGCCTTGATGCGTTCCACGGCTTCGTCCATCGAGACGAACGCATAGCCGTCCGCCTTCATGTCGGCGATCAGCGCGTCGAGGAAACCGGGCGCGATGTTGAGGTGCCGGTTGACGCTGTCGGGCTTCTCCGGCGTCGCCGTCACGCGGTGCAGCATCAGGATGGCGCCGATGCCGCCGACAAACGGCCTGGCCAGCGGAGCGAGGCCGGTATAGCGGGCGACGTTGAGCGCCAGTTTCCGGATTGCCTCCCCGCCGTCGATCATTCATTCACCTTTTGCGCCTAGGCTGATCCAAGCACGGAATACGCCTGAGCGCCCCCCAAATCGGGATCAATACGCCCTAAGGATTGAGGTATGGTTGACGCAATGGCGTCATTTGACGGCAATGGGCTTGCAGCGATCGAGGCTTCGCCACGCGCCCTGTCGAATGATGCCGAGAGGCTGTCGGTTTCCGTTGCCGCCGCCGACGGGCTGGCGGACTATGCGCGGTTCTGCCGTTCGGCCCTCAGCGCGCCAGCGCAGGGCGCGGCATGGATCCTGAACTGGGCCGCGCAGGTCAAGCCGGATCTCGCCGTGGCGACGCTCACTCTCGAAGGCAAACCGGTCTTCGCACTGGCGCTGGAAGTTGTCAGCCGCGGTCCGTTCCGGGTCGCCCGTTTCATGGGCGGCCGCCACGCCAACGGCAATTTCGCGGCCGCCGATCCGCAATGGCTGGCCAGGGCGGATATCGCTGCCGTCCGCTCGATGCTGGCGGCCATCGCCAAGGCCCGTCCCGACATCGATCTCATCGCGCTGGAGCGATTGCTGCCCGATCTTGACGGCATCGCCAATCCACTCGCATCACTCGATCATTTCGCCAGCCCCAACCTTTCGCTGGCCGTCGACCTTGCCGGTGGGTTCGATGCGCTGCTGCTGCGCGCCAGCGGCAAGCGCAAACGCAAGAAACATCGTTCGCAGACACGCAAATTCGAGGCCGTCGGCAGCCATCGGCGCATCGAGGCGCGCACTGCGGATGAGGTGAAGAGACTGCTCGAGGCTTTTTTCGAGATGAAGGAACTCCGCTTTCGCAGGATGGGTATTGCCGACGTCTTTGGAGACATTCAGACCCGCGCCTTCTTTCGGGCGCTGTTCACGCAGGCCCTGGCCGAGGACAAGCCGCCTTTCGTGCTGCATGGACTGGAGGTCGCCGGCAGGCTGCGCGCCGTCACCGGGTCAAGCCGCTCCGGGAAACGCTTGATCTGCGAGTTCGGAGCGATCGCCGAGGACGATCTCGCCAATACCAGTCCCGGCGATTTCCTGTTCTTCGACAACATCCAGGAAGCTTGCGAGACGGGTTTCGAAATCTATGATTTCTCAGTCGGAGACGAACCCTACAAGCGGCAGTGGTGCGATATCGAAACGCGGCATTTCGAGGTGCTGGTCCCGCTGACATTGAAGGGCCGCACGCTGGCGCAGGCGCTTCGCCAGGGCGCGCGGCTGAAGGCTTTCGTCAAGAACAGCCCGAGGATCTGGAAGCTGACCAAGATGCTGCGCCGCAAGGCCGCCGGGCAGGCAGCTTCCGCTCCCACGGAAGACGAAAACTAGCCGTCAGAAATTTAAAGCCTCGCGGAGCGCTGGCCCGGCCCTGACGCGCAGATCGAGATCAGCCTCGATGTGGTCGATGTGGTGCAGCATCAAGCGGCTCGCCAGCCCGGAATCGCGGCTCTCCAGCGCGCCCACAATATCCGTGTGCTCGCTGTGGCCACAGGCTGACACGCCAGACCGTCCGTAAAGCGCGATGACAAGCGAGGAGCGCGCAACCAGCTCCTCCATGAAGCGCTGCAGGATGGCATTGCCGGCGACCGAAGTGAGCAGCAGATGGAAATCGCCCGACGCCTTGATTTCGGAACGCCGTGCGGTCGGACCGCGCTCGACGATGAAGCGGCCCTCCTCGTCGAGCTGCGCCCTGAAGGCAGCGATATCGGCGGCGGTGACGCGTTCACAAGCGGCAGTGGCAATGCCCGGCTCGATCAGCCGCCGCGAGGCGAACACCTGCCGCGCCTCTTCCGGCGACGGGTTGGCAACGAAGGCGCCGCGATTGCGCTCCGTGCGCACCAGGCCTTCGAAGGACAGCATCTGCAGCGCCGCGCGCGCGACGGTGCGGCTGACGTCGAACAGCGTGCCGACCTCGCCTTCCGACAGCTTGGTGCCTGGCGCCAGCCGGCGGTCGACGATGGCGTCGCGCAGATTGTCGCGGATCGCCTGGGCGCGATCCTGGTTGGCGCTGTCGGCGGCGGAATAGATCTGATCGGCAATGTTCATGGCGCTGACGTCCCCACCCTCTTCTAACGCGACTCGTCCCGTGCGCACGAGAGGCAAAGTGAACACGAAGCCAAAAAAGATTGCATACGATTGTTGTGCAGATCGCGCACAATCGCCCAAAATTTGTGCAACGCACAAGACAGCCTTCCACATAGGCAGCGGGCAAGAATCCTGATTTTTCCGCCAATTCAAGCGCTTGGCCGTTCATCCCGAGATTGGCACGCATGATGCTTTGGTTAATGCGACCAAACGGGAAAGCCTGAATGTCCAAAGCCGCCGAGATCGACATCGTGTCCGTTTCGAAAGTCTATGGAACGACGACCGCCGTCGAGGACATCAGCCTGAAGATACCGGCGGGCACCTATTGTTGCCTGCTCGGCCCCTCCGGCTGCGGCAAGACCTCGACGCTGCGCATGATCGCCGGCCACGAGAGCATCTCGTCGGGCGATGTTCGCCTCGGCAACACCGTCGTTACCGACCTGCCGCCGGCCAAGCGCGGCACGGCGATGATGTTCCAGTCCTACGCGCTGTTCCCGCATCTCGACCTCATCGACAATGTCGCCTTCAGTCTGAAGATGAAGGGCGTCGACAAGGAGCAGCGCCGCGCCAAGGCGCTCGACATGCTGAAGCTCATGCAGATGGAGGCCTATGCGACGCGCCGCCCCGCGCAGCTTTCCGGTGGCCAGCAGCAGCGCGTGGCATTGGCCCGGGCGCTGATCACCGACCCGGAGGCGCTGCTGCTCGACGAGCCGCTGTCGGCGCTCGACCCATTCCTGAAGATACGCATGCGTGCCGAGCTGAAGAAATTGCAGACCTCGCTCGGCATCACCTTCGTCCATGTCACCCACAGCCAGGAGGAGGCCATGGCCTTGGCGGATCTGATCGTGGTGATGAATGATGGCCGCATCGAGCAGGCGGCACCTCCGCGCGACGTGTTCGAACGGCCGGCCACGGCCTTTGTCGCGCGCTTCATGGGCGACCACAATGTCATCTCCGGCCGGGTGACCGGCAGCCAAGACGGCATGGTCGTCTTCGATGTCAATGGCGGTGGCTCGCTCGCGGCCCGCGGTCAGAGCCAGGAGGCGGGAGAGCCGATCGACATCGCCATTCGCACAGACCATGTGCGCATCGGCGGGGCGCCCTCGCCTGGTCTCGGCTTCACCGGCATCGTCTCCAACATCGAATATCGCGGCGCCACGGTGAAGCTCTCGGTGACCGGCGCCGGCATCGACGACTTCACCGTCATCATCGACGATTCCGACTTCTTCGCCAGACCCGTCGCCATTGGCGACGCCGTACCGCTCGCCTGGGATTCCGAGGATGCCATCGTCCTCGGCCGCCTTCATTCATGAGTTCAACGAAGCCAAACAAAATAGGGGAATAGGCATGACAAACACCATGGAAACCAAGACTGGCATTTCGCGCCGCTCGCTGCTCAAGACAGGTGCCGCCGCCGTCGGCCTTGCCGCCGGCTCCGGCGCCATATCAGGCTTCCCGACCATCTGGGCGCAGTCCAACATCACGCTGCGCCAGTTCGGCACCGGCGTGTCGAACCTCAATGCCATCGCCGACAAGTGCAAGGCCGATCTCGGCATCACACTGGAGATGACGGCGACCGATTCCGATGCCGCCGCCCAGCGCGCCGTGACCCAGCCCGACAGCTACGACATCGCCGACATCGAATACTGGATCTGCAAGAAGGTGTTCCCCACCGGCGTGCTGCAGCCTATGGATGTCAGCAAGCTGAAATACTACGACGAGCTGGTGCCGCTGTTCAAAACCGGCAAGCTGACACCGGACAGCGTAATTGCCCAGGGCACAGCGCCGCACACGGTGGGCTTCGTCGAGGCGCAGGATTCAAAGACCTTCGCGAAATCGCCGACCAACTGGTTCACCATGGTGCCCACCATCTACAACGCCGACACGCTGGGCATCCGCCCCGACCTCGTCGGCCGTGACATCACCAGCTGGGCCGACATCATGGACCCGGCCTTCAAGGGCAAGACAGCCATCCTCAACATCCCTTCCATCGGCATCATGGACGCGGCCATGATCATGGAAGCGATGGGCAATATCAAATATGCCGACAAGGGCAACATGACCAAGGAGGAGATCGACAAGACGATCGACTTCCTGATCAAAGCCAAGCAGGGCGGCCAGTTTCGCGCCTTCTGGAAGTCCTTCGACGAGAGCGTCAATTTGATGGCGTCGGGTGAAGTGGTCATCCAGTCCATGTGGTCGCCGGCTGTTGCCGCCGTGCGCTCCAAAGGCATTGCCTGCCGCTTCCAGCCGCTCAAGGAAGGCTACCGCTCATGGGGCGGCGGTCTTGGCCTGGCCGCCCATCTCAAGGGCGCCGAACTCGACGCGGCCTATGAATACATCAACTGGTACACGTCGGGCTGGGTCGGCGGCTACCTCAACCGCCAGGGGTACTATTCGGCCAACATGGTCTCGGCCAAGAAGTTCATGACCGAGGACGAGTGGGGCTACTGGATCGAGGGTAAGCCGGCCAAGGGCGAGATCAAGGCGCCCGACGGCACGGTCATGGAAAAGGCCGGCGCGGTGCGCGACGGCGGCTCGTTCGAAGAGCGCATGGGCAAGGTCGCCTGCTGGAACTCGGTCATGGACGAGGACCGCTACATGGTGAAGCGCTGGAACGAATTCATCGCGGCGTAAGGGAACAAGCGCCTCTCCTCTTCCCCTTCTCCCCTCGTGGGAGAAGGGGCCGCGGTTCAGGCCGCATTGCCAAAACCGAGAGCATTGATGACAGTCGCGCTCGAACGCTCCACCATCGCCGCCGCCAAGCCCGCAAGGCGCCGGCGCTTCTCGCTGAGCGCCGTCGCGCCCTATCTGCAGTCGGCGCCGCTGGCGCTGATCCTCGGCGCGTTTTTGCTGTTGCCGATCATCATGATCGTGGTGGTCTCCTTCTGGGACTACGACTTCGCCGCCATGTATCCGGATTTTCTGACCACCAACTATTCCGACGTGCTGGGCTCCTGGGTCACCTGGAAGACCTATCTGAACACCATCAAATTCGCCGCCATCGTCTGGGCGTTGACCTTGTTCATCGGCTTCTGGGTCGCCTATTTCCTCGCGTTTCACATCCGCACCACCGCCATGCAGATGGTGCTGTTCCTGGTCTGTACGGTGCCGTTCCTGACCTCCAACATCATCCGCATGATCTCGTGGATTCCGGTGCTCGGCCGCAATGGGCTGATCAACTCGATGCTGGTGCATATGGGCCTCGTGCCCAAACCGATCGAATGGCTGCTCTATTCCGAATTCGCGGTCGTGCTCGCCATGGTGCACCTCTACACGCTGTTCATGGTGACGCCGATCTTCAACACGCTGATGCGCATCGACCGTTCGCTGGTCGAGGCCGCGCGCGATGCCGGTGCGTCCGGCTGGCAGGTGTTGTGGAACGTCATCATTCCGCTGGCCAAGCCCGGCATGGCGATCGGCACCATCTTTGTCGTCACCCTGGTGATGGCCGACTTCTCTACCGTGCAGGTGATGTCGGGCGGCCAGAGCGCTTCGGTGGCGCTGATGATGAAGAACCAGATGTCGCTGCTGCAATATCCGGCCGCCGCCGCCAACGCCGTGGTGCTTCTGGTGCTGGTGCTGCTCATGGTCGCCGGCATCCTGCGCATCGTCGACATCCGCAGGGAGCTTTGACGTGAGCCACGAAAGACGCACCCTCGAATTCTACGTGCTCGCGGCCTTTTTCGCCTTGTTCGTGCTGTTCCTCTACGGGCCGCTGTCGGCGATCCTGATCTTGTCTTTCCAGGGCGAGACCGGCGGCCTCACCTTCCCGCTCAACGGCGTGTCGCTGCACTGGTTCGCCAATCTGTTCGAGCGCCAGGCCGTTGGCGATTTCGGCGGCAGCTTCAAGCGCTCGCTGGTGCTGGGCGTGATGGTGATGATCGTCACCGTCGTGGTGTCGCTGCTCGCCGGCCTTGCTTTCCGCCGGAAATTTCGCGGTGCCACCGCTTTGTTCTACCTGGCGGTCGCCAGCCTGGTCGTCCCGTCGATCATCATTTCGCTGGGTATCGGCGTCGTCTTCCAGCAGATCGGCTTTCGGCCGGCCTGGTACACATCGGCCTTCGGCGCGCATCTGACCTGGACCTTGCCCTTCGGCGTGCTGATCATGTTCGCCGTCTTCAACCGCTTCTCGCCGGCCTATGAGGAGGCCGCGCGCGACCTCGGCGCCACCTCCTGGCAAACCTTCGCCCATGTCGTGCTGCCGATGATCGCGCCGAGCCTGATCGGTGTCGGCCTGTTCGGCTTTACGCTCTCCTATGACGAGTTTGCCCGCACACTGATGACCTCAGGAACCTTCAACACACTGCCGCTCGAGATCTACGGCATGACCACCAATGTCACCACGCCGGTGCTCTATGCGCTGGGCACGGTGACCACCGTGTTCTCCTTCCTGATAATCCTGGCGACGCTGGGCGCGATCCTCTATGTCGGCCGCCGCCGGGCGAGAGCGTGACCGTGCAAATACTGGTGGTGAACCCCAACACGACGGCGAGCATGACCGAGACGATCGCGGCGGCCGCGCGCGGCGTCGCCGGCGTCCGGACCGAAATCGTCGCCGTCACCTCGTCCACGGGACCGGCTTCGATCGAGGGCTATTATGATGAAGCGCTGGCCGTGCCCGGCCTGCTGATGGAGATCGCCGCCGGCGAACGTCGCGGCGTTCAGGCCGCCATCATCGCCTGCTTCGACGACACCGGGCTCGATGCCGCCCGGGCTATGGCCGCCATTCCCGTTATCGGCATCTGCGAGGCCGCACTCAGCCTGGCCTCCTTCATCGCGCAGCGCTTCAGCGTCGTAACCACCACCGAACGCTCGCGCGTGCCGGTGGAGGGACTGGTGCAACGCTACGGCATGTCGGGCCGGGTGCGCGTGCGGGCCGCCGACATTCCGGTGCTGGCGCTCGAGGATCCGGCATCAGGAGCGGTTGGCAAGCTGCGCGACGAGATCGCCCGGGCCGTGGAGGAGGATCGTGCCGAGGCTATCGTGCTTGGCTGCGCCGGCATGGCAGATCTTGCCCACCAGTTGCAGAGCGAGTTCGGTCTGCCTGTCGTCGATGGCGTCGGAGCGGCTTTGAAGCAAGCCGAGGCCCTGGTGGCTCTCGGCCTCTCGACATCGAAGCGCGGCGCCTATGCGAACCCACTCGCCAAGCCCTATCGTGGTATGCTGAAATCGTTCTCGCCCGAAGCCGTCGCTGCGAAATGAGCACCCATGAAACCGACCATCCGCACGCTGTCGCTTCAGGAATTGGCTGAGCTCATCGACTGGGCGGCCGCCGAGGGCTGGAACCCCGGCCTCGGAGATGCGGCGATGTTCCAGGCAGCGGATCCGGAGGGTTTCATCGGCGCCTTTGTCGGCAACGAAATGGCCGCCGCGATCTCGGCGGTGGCCTATGGGCACGATTTCGGTTTCATCGGTCTCTACATTTGCCGTCCGGACATGCGCGGCAAGGGCTACGGCAAGGCGGTGTGGACCGCTGGGATGAGCAGGCTGGCCGGGCGCACCATCGGGCTCGATGGCGTCGAAGAGCAACGGGCCAACTATCAGAGCAAAGGATTCAGGCCGGCCTACGAGACCATCCGCTACAGCGGACGCCTTGCTGCCCTGCCGGTCGGCGCCGCGCGGTCCCGCATGGTGACCGCGCAACTGGTGCCCGACATCATCAGATATGACGCGCTTTGCTTTCCCGCGCCCCGGCGCTCCTTCCTGCAACGATGGCTGCAGCCGCCTCACCGTGCTCTGGCTGCGATAACATCGCAGGGAACGGCCGGCTATGCGGTGGCGCGACCCTGCCGCAGCGGCTTCAAGATCGGCCCACTCTTCGCCGACGACATGCAGACCGCATTCGAATTGTTCGAGGACCTGGCGAGCGCGTGCGACGGTGGCGACCTTCACATCGACGTCCCGGCCACCAAGGTGGAGTTCATCGGGGCGCTCGATGCGGCAGGCTTCTCACCGACCTTCACCACCACCCGCATGTACAAAGGCCCGCCCCCGACGCTCGATGCCAGCAGGATATTCGGTGTGACCACCCTGGAACTGGGATAGGCCACGCTTGCCTCCAAGGGCGGTTCTGTCTCAGGCTGCGGAGCGCCGGCCCGGCACCGGATTGCCCGGCGGCTCGTGGCCAAGCGGCGTCACCAGCGTCAGGTCGGGGTAGCCGTTCTCGATCAGCCTGACCGCGGCCTGCGTCACCTCGTCGTCCGCCTCGAGCATGGACAGGAACACCTCGGTGGCGTTACCGCCCAGGCGGCTGATGCCTTGCGCATCGGCCGGTCCGCATTCGACCACCACCAGATCATAGGCGGTGGTCAGCGACTGCATGATGATCGGCAGCCGGTCGGCGGCGCGCATGGCGCGGACCGGGTCGGCGGTACCGACGGGAATGACGTGGCAGTCGGAATAGAGATCGGCATGGATCACGTCGCTGAACTGCGCCTGCGAAGCAAGCAGGTCGGTGATGCCGGGGAAAAGCCCGCTGTCCAGCATCGGCCGCGAAGCAGCGCCCGAGGCGGTCAGGTCGAGGAGCAGGACGCGCAGGCCGGCGTCGGACACCTCGCGCGCCACCAGGATCGCCGAAGCGGCCGCCTCGTCGCCTTCGGGCGAGACAAATATGGCACGCGCGGCTCCGCTGGCGATCAGCTTCTCGGCGGCCTTCTCGACGTCGATCTCGCCAAGCACAGAACGCGGCCGCTGGACCTCCATGACCGGCTCGGACTTGGCCACGGATTCAGCCTGGGTCACAGGTTCGGCTTTGGCGGCAGGCTCGGCGTCGGCGACGGGCTCGGACAAGGCAGCAGGCTGCGGATCCGCGACCCTTTCAGGCCGCGACGCCTCGGCGGGACCATCGGCGAACTCGCTGGCGGCAACCGGATCCAGGCGGGCGGATGGCTCCAGGGAGGCGGCCGGTTCCTGGCGGGCGGTTGGCGGCATCGCCACTTCGTCGATCGGTGCGAAACGTGCCCCCGTCGCCGGACGCATGGCGCGGCCGGAGAAGAGTTCCCGCAGCAGTGTGTAGACCGCCGCCAGCAGAAGCGAGGCCGCGGCGGCAGCGCCAACGATCGGCCCGACCTTGGGAAAGTAGGGTTCGGCGGGCACCGAAGCCGGCGAGGAAACCCGGGCGTCGACCGGTACGTAGTTGCGGTCCTGACGCGAAGCTGCCTCGCGGTAATTGGTCAGGTAGAGTTCGAGCTGCTGGCGCTTGGCGGCGGCATCGCGCTGCAGCGCGTCGAGACCGACCTGCTGTTCGCCGGCCTGAGCCGAGGCCGCCTTCAGCGTGTTGACGTCGGCGACGAGCTGGTTTTCGCGCGCCTTGGCGGCATCGGCCTGCATTACCAGGCCCTTCATGACCTTCTGGGCTTCGCTGCGGATCTGCGCGTCGAGATCGGCCAGCTGTGATTTCGCGGCGCGAACGCGCGGATGGTTGTCGAGCATCGTCGTCGACAGATCGGCGATGTTGGCGCGCAACTCGACCTGCCGCTCCCGCAAACGCTGGATCAGGTCGGACGACAGCACTTCCGGCAGCGAATCCAGCGAGCCGCCATTCTGCAGCGCCTTGCGCACGCTGTCGGCGGTGCCTTCGGCCGCGGCGCGGTTGGCCCGCACGCGCGACAATTCGGTCGACAGCTCGGCCAGCTGCTGGGTGGCGAGGACCGAATTGTTACCGCCGATCAGGAGGCCGGACTGGGCGCGGTAAGCCGCGACCTTGGCCTCGGCATCCCTGACCTGTTTCGACAGGTCGGCGATCTCAGGCGCCAGGAAATCGGCGGCGGCGGTGTTCGATTCGCTCTTGGCCGCGCCCTGCCCCGCAATATAGGCAGCTGCAATGGCATCGGGGATGGCCGCGGCGAGCTTGGGATCCTCGGAGGAGAACTCGATGGCGATGATGCGGGTCTTCTCAACGCCATAGACGTTGAGCTTCTCGCGCATCTTCTTCAACACGCGTTCATCGGCCGGAACATCCATCGGGTCGTTTCTCAGCCCAAGCAGGATCAGCACACGGCTCAGGGACGACATGTTGATCGTTTCGTCGAACTCAGGCAGCCGCGACAGGCCGAGCTTCTGCGCCACCTGTTTGAGGATTTCGTTGGACGAAATTATCTGGACCTGTGTGGCGACGCCTTGCTCGTCGAGGATCGGCTTGTCGCCGTCATTGTTGCTGCCGGCCGGACGGGTGTAGACAGATTCCCGCGGGGCGATTTCGATCTGCGTCTGGGCCTTGTAGTGCCGGGTCGCGAACGAAGCGAATGCAAACGCCAGGCCCGTCACCACCAGAACGAAGAGCAATATGCGCAGCCAGTTCCTCGCCAGGCTGGCGAAGAGCTGCCTGAGGTCAACGTCGACATCTGCGGCCGCGGACTGAACGGACATGCATCCCTACTCCGAAACTGGGTCAGCACGCACCGTAAACAACTATGGTAACTCAGCCGTTAAGATCGCGGTAAGGAACCGTTAGGCTTTACTGGCGCGCGACAAGAAAAAATCGACAAAATGGCAAAATGCTTATCGCCGCGAGCGGTATCGGCCGGCCCCTTTACCGGCCATTAACCCTAACAGGATGATAACGAACCCGATCCCAGATGTTTGCTGCGACGCCGCAGCGGCCAGTCGAAGGTACGTATCCGGTCATGAAAAGCACTGCTTCCCTCTTTCACGCGCTGCTTGCCGTGTCGATGCTCGCCGGCTGCTCCAGTTACCGGCCAACGCCCGCGGCCTTCCACGAAGTCCTTGACCAGCCTTATCGTCTGGGCGCGGGCGACCGCGTCCGCGTTACGGTCTTCGAGCAGGACGGACTGACCAACACCTACAGTGTCGACCAGTCCGGCTACATCTCCTTCCCGCTTGTCGGCGCCATTCCGGCCCGTGGCCACACCGCGCAGCAGATGGAAAAGGAGATCGCCGACAAATTGCGGCAAGGCTATCTGCGCGACCCCGACGTCTCGGTCGAGATCGATCGCTACCGGCCGATCTTCGTCATGGGCGAAGTGGGCGCTGCCGGTCAGTATTCCTACGTGCCCGGCCTGACCGTGCAGAAGGCCATCGCCATTGCCGGCGGCTTCACCCCACGCGCCAACCAGGAAAGCGTCGACATCACCCGCGACATCAACGGCAAGGTGATGACGGGCCGCGTGGTGACGTCCGATCCGCTGCTGCCCGGAGATACGGTCTACGTCCGCGAACGCCTGTTCTGACAGACACCACGTGGCGGACACTCTCAGGATCGTCCACTGCTTTCGCTCACCCGTCGGAGGAATTTTCCGGCATGTGCGCGACCTGACGGAAGCGCAGGTCGCGGCCGGTCATATGGTCGGCATTGTCTGCGATTCGACCACCGGCGGCGAATTCGAGGAGCGTCTGTTCGGGCAGATGAAGGACATGCTGGCGCTGGGCATTCATCGCACGCCGATGCAGCGCCATGTCGGCCCGGGCGATCTCGCCTCGGCCCGGCGCACCTACAGCATCATCAAGGAATTGCGGCCGGACGTGCTGCACGGGCACGGCGCCAAGGGTGGCGCCTATGCCCGTCTGTTCGGCTCATTGTTGCGGGTATCAAGGTCTCGCGTGGCCCGCCTTTATTCGCCGCATGGCGGCTCCCTCCACTATGACGAAACCACAGCCACCGGAAAGCTGTTCTTCGCGCTGGAGCGCTTCATGGCGCGCTTCACCGATTGCCTGCTCTTCGTCTCCGACTATGAGCGGCGGACCTATCGCAGGAAGGTGGGCGAGCCGCCGATCCCGAACATGCTGGTCTACAACGGACTGCGCGCCGCCGAATTCGAACCGGTGATCATCAGCGCCGATGCCGCCGATCTGCTCTATATCGGCATGATGCGCGACCTCAAGGGACCGGACATCTTCATCGACGCCCTCGCCGCTGCCGGCCCGCAGCTCGGCCGCGCGCTGAGCGCCGTGATGATCGGCGACGGCGACGACCTGCCGCACTACCACGCACAGGTGAAGCGGCTGGGCCTTGAAGGCCATGTCCGGTTCCTGCCGCCGATGTCGGCCCGGGAGGCCTTCGCGCTGGCGGCGCTGGTCGTGGTTCCCTCGCGGGCCGAAGCCATGCCGTATATCGTGCTGGAAACACTTGCCGCGGCAAGACCCATCATTGCGACCGCGGTCGGCGGCATACCGGAGATTCTGGGTTCCGACTCCCCTGCTCTGATCCGGCCCGACCCGATCGAACTCGCCGACAAGATGAGTGAAGCGCTGGCGGACGTTGCAGCCTACAGCAAATCGATGCCCGATGCCGCCGATCTCAGGGCGCGCTTCGGCGCCGACGTCATGGCCGCCGAAATCGAGAAGGCCTATTTCGCCGCGCTCGGCAGGTAGTTCTCCAAGCCTTTCCAAAACCATGGGTTGTTTCAAGGGTTTCTTAGCTCTCTTTTGCTAATCACCCGTGGAAGCTTGCGGACTGTTCCATGAACGAGATCGACCCCGCGCGTCGCTTTTCATCAGAAGCGGTGCGCAAATTCGACGGCCCTGCCGATGGCGATGCGCCCGGCGGCATGAACGACGTCGCCCGACAGGTCGCCACGCAGTACCGGCGCGATACGATGTCGCCGATCATGGTCAGCGGTGTCCTGCGCATGGTCGAATTCGGGTTGCTGTTTGTTTCGGGGCTCTGCGTCTATTTCTACTATGTCGGTTTCTTCAACTACTTCGCCTGGCAGTATCCGGTGACGATCGCTGCCGCGTCGTTCCTCGCGGTGGTGCTGCTCGATGTCACCGACTGCTACCAGGTTGTTTCCCTGATGCGGCCGGTCGCCAATTTTAGCCGCATCCTGCTGGCCTGGGCCGGAGCCTTCGCGCTGATGGCGTTGACCGCGTTCACCGTGAAGATATCGGAAGACTATTCGCGCCTGCTGTTCGGCACCTGGTTCGTCGTCGGTTTCGTTCTCCTCTTCGGCCTCAGGCTGGTGATGTCGAAGCTGATCCGGCGCTGGGCGCGCGATGGCCGCATGGAGCGGCGCGCCGTCATCGTGGGCGGCGGCAAGGCCGCGGAAGTCCTGATCCGCTCGGTCGAAAAGCAGCCTTACAACGACATCCGCATCTGCGGCATTTTCGATGACCGCGGCGACAAGCGCTCGCCGCCCATCGTCGCCGGCTATCCCAAGCTCGGCACCATTTCGGAGCTGATCGAGTTCGCCCGCATCGCCCGCATCGACATGCTGATCGTATCGCTGCCGCTGACCGCTGAAACACGCGTGCTGCAGTTGTTGAAGAAGCTGTGGGTGCTGCCGGTCGATATCCGGCTTTCTGCGCATTCAAACGCGCTGCAGTTCCGTCCGCGCGCCTATTCCTTCATCGGCTCGGTGCCGATGCTCGACATCTTCGACAAGCCGATCAACGACTGGGATTCAGTCGCCAAGCGTGCCTTCGACATCATCTTCAGCCTTATCGGCATCGTGGTGTTCTCGCCGGTCATGCTGGCCACCGCAATCGCCATCAAGCTCGACAGCAAGGGGCCGGTGCTGTTTCGCCAGAAGAGGCATGGTTTCAACAACGAGGTGATCGAGGTCTACAAATTCCGCTCGATGTATGCCGACAGGTCGGACCCGACCGCCAAGCAGACGGTGACCAAGAACGACTCGCGCGTCACCCGTGTCGGCCGCTTCATCCGCAAGACCTCGATCGACGAGTTGCCGCAGTTCTTCAACTCGCTGCTCGGTACGCTGTCGCTGGTCGGGCCGCGCCCGCACGCCATCGCCGCGCAGTCGCACAACCTTCTCTACAACGAGGTGGTCGACGGCTATTTCGCACGCCACAAGGTCAAGCCCGGTGTCACCGGCTGGGCGCAGATCAACGGCTGGCGCGGCGAGATGGACACCAACGAGAAGATCCGCATGCGGACGGAGTATGACCTCTATTACATCGAGAACTGGTCGCTGCTGTTCGACCTGCGGATCCTGTTCCTGACTCCGGTCCGGTTGCTCAACACGGAAAACGCCTATTGAGCGCGATTTCCCACGAACTGTCACCGGGCGCGGTCAACGCCAAGCTGATCGCGCTGATTTCTTCCAGTGCGGTGGTGTTCGGCATCCTTCTGTCCGGCTTCGTCATCAGCGAGCCGGCGCCTTACGAAATCTACATGGCCGGGCTGATCATCATCTGGGCTCTCTTCAGCCTGAAGATTTCCCGTGCTGCCGTGCCTTTGCTGGTGCTGCTGGTGACGATGAATATCGGCGGCATGATTTCGATGACGCAGATGGCGGACCTCGCCAACACGCCGCTCTATCTCTCGGTATCGCTGTTTCTTGCTTTCAGCGCGGTGTTCTTCGCCTCCGTCACGGCCACACGGCCGAGCCTCTACCGGTTGATCTTCATTGCTTATGTGATCTCGGCCGTGATGACCTCGCTGCTCGGCATAGCCGGCTACTTCCACGCCTTTCCCGGCGCGGAAATGTTCACCAAATATGACCGCGCCGCCGGCGCGTTCCAGGATCCGAACGTCTTCGGACCTTTCCTGGTGCTGCCCGGCATCTACCTGCTCTATCTGATCCTGACTGGGTCGGTCTCGCGCATGCCGCTGCTGGCGGTGCCGCTGCTGATCATAACGGCCGGCATCTTCTTCTCCTTCTCGCGCGGCGCCTGGGGCATGTTCGCCATTTCGGCGATCCTGCTCACCGGCTGCCTGTTCCTGCAGAGCGCCAGCGGCATGTTCCGGCTGCGCGTGGTGATCATGACCATCGCCGCATTGTCGTTGCTTGCGGTCGCCATCATCGTCATCTTGCAGCTGCCCGGGGTGTCGGAGATGTTCTCCAACCGCGCGCATCTCGAGCAGAGCTACGACACCGCCCGCCTCGGCCGCTTCGCCCGCTACACGCTCGGATTCCAGATGGCGATGGAGCACCCATTCGGCATCGGGCCGCTGGTCTTCGGCACGATCTTCGGGGAGGACACGCACGACATCTGGCTGAAGATGCTGATGGACTATGGCTGGCTAGGCTTCGTGTCGTTCCTGACGCTCGTCCTGTGGACCATCGGAGCCGGATTTCGAATCCTTCTGCGCGACCGGCCGTGGCAGCCCTATCTCCTGTGCGCCTATGTCGCCTTCATCGGCAATATCGGGCTCGGCACCTTCATCGACATCGACCACTGGCGCCATGTCTACCTGCTGCTCGGCCTGATCTGGGGCGCCATCGCATTGGAATACCGCCATCAGCGGTTGCCGCCGACTCTGGCTCCAACAAGAAGGTAAAGGCCTGATCTGGCCAGGTCCAGCTCAGGCGGACTCAGAGAAGTCCTGGTTCGAAATGGACAAGTTCCCAATCCCTTAGGCCACTGATGCGCACCTTGTCGCCAATCTCCTGCGCCATCGCGAACATCATTCGTCGTCAGGACCGTGCGCCGATGTGCTTCTCAAAACGGAAACGACGAAGATCGCAACCGGCTTTTCATCGCCAGGTTCCTTCATTTGCATGCTTCGGCATATTAGCGTCTGTGCATATATTCGCCAGCCAGCGCGTGGTCCCTTAACAGTCCGCTGGCTAGGCCCGGTGCCCCAATCAACCCAACGCGGGTACCGGGCCGCCTTGAAACTTCAGAAATCTCCGGGATTTTGGTCTCGACTTAAGCATCGGTGAAGTGTCCAACGCCAGATCTGCCCCATACCTTGCCACTTGCGGGCGAGCTTGCGCCGCGCAATACTACCTTATGGGGTGTAGGGTTTGCAGGGCGGGTGGCATGCCAATCTACGATGTCGCGGAAATGCGCTACGATCGGGTAATCAGATCCAAGGCAGTCGAAGCGACCGGCCCTGCTGTGGCCGCATCGCAAATGAATGCCTGCGAGACAGCATCTCAAAGATGGGCGAGGGACTGGATTCGCGTAACTGATGAAGCTCGGGGGGTAGTGTTTGCCTACACGGTCGCCCGCCGGCTGAACTCGGCTCAGCCGCCATCGCCAAAATAAAAAATGTTGGCTCGCACGGGGATCAACCCGCCGCTGGGACTTCTTTGGGAGTGCAGCGGGCTGTGGGTGTGGGCACCCAAGGAACAGCGAAGGGCTGAATTGTAGGAGAATTCCACAATCGCCGACGTGCACGGATGCAGGAACATTCGCTGCCAGTTCGGACTTTTTCGCGGCTCCGAGGTCCGACTCGGGCGATTGGATCGCCTTTCCGTTCCGAAAACGAGAAAGGGCGCCCACAGGCGCCTTCGATAAAACTAGGGATTTCAAGGAACTAATGGTCGGAGTGGCCGGATTCGAACCGACGACCCCTTGACCCCCAGTCAAGTGCGCTACCGGGCTGCGCTACACTCCGGACCGGTCGCGATGTATCGTGATAACCCCGCTCGGGTCAACCGAAATTCGGCGACTGTCGTGATGTTGGCATTCCCGAACCTCACCTAGCCTTGACAGACGTCCACCCATTCAGCGCCGGCAAGCTCGACCATGCGCTGCGGCGCGATCCGTACCGCCGCGTTGGTGGCGCCGGCGGCGGGGACGACCTCGTCGAATTCGCGCAGCGATAGGTCGCAATAGACCGGCAGCGGCGACGGCAGGCCGAACGGGCAGACGCCGCCAACCGGATGACTTGTGGCCTCGAGAACCTCGGCGGCGTCGAGCATGCGCGGCTTGCCGCCGAACTGGTCCTTGAACTTGCGGTTGTCCAGTCTGGCGATGCCGCTGGTCACGACGAGCATGGTGCGATCGCCGACGCGCAGGCAGATGGTCTTGGCGATCTGCGCCGGCAGGACGCCATGCGCCTCCGCCGCCAGCGTTACCGTCGCCGAACTCGCTTCCGTAACGACAACCTCGATATCAGGCGCATAAACGGCGAAGAAAGCACGAACAGATTCCAGGCTCATATCGAAAAACCACGATTCAAAAATGCACGGCGCGATTGAGGCGGATTTGGATGCCGCACGTATAAACACGTGCGATTGACAATTCGGCAAGCCCGGCCTGCTGGAGACCAATGCGGCGTCAACAAGAAACCCGCCAAGCGGGCCTTGGCGGGTTTCTCGGGCATGCCTGTTGCTGATTCTATGCCAGCGGCCGGCCTTGTGGGGCCCGTGTCGGTGCGGCGGAAGCAATGGGAGCGTCCTGAGGCAGCCGAAGCGCGGACGCGATACGACGCAGCTTCGCCGGATCGGCCGCCCTGCCGTTCTCGATGTCCTCGATTTCGTCGACCGCGAGGCCGCAGGTCAGAGAAAGCTCTTCCAGACTGTATCCGCGGGCTTCCCGCATGGCTCTGAGGGAGCTGTAATGAGGCCCGACCTCACTGGCTAACGGTTCGGAGAGGGCATGGCTTTTTGCATTGTGGGGCATTGGCAACTCCGGTGGCTGAAAGAGTTTGATCAAAATGGATGTTGCCTGAGACGAGCAGGAAGATGCCCGCTCGCCGGCGATTTGCCAAGACCCCGTCACGCTATCGTGAACCGGATGCCTGCGAGGCGGTTTCACACGCCATCAAGTTCTTTTGAACACCCCAGCCACCTTTTTGCTCGGAGGTTTAGGCCCACCTGTTCGTTGTTCTGATGCGCTGGCGTGAAAACCATCCGGTTCCAGCCAGCCCGTTCCCAGAAGGATATCTGCAATGAACTTCAAGACAGTCATGGTCGTGCTTGGCGCGATCACCAGCCTTTCCATTGCCGCTGCGGGCGCCCAGGCGGCGGACGCGATGCGCGTGCGGGGCACTGTGGTCAACTTCGAGCCATCGCTGCTGACCGTTAAAACCCGCCAGGGCGATACCTCGGCGATTAAGCTCAATACCGGCTGGAAGATTTCCGGCGTCGCCAGCGCCTCCGAAAAGGACATCAAGCAGGGCGATTTCCTCGGCATCGCCTCCGTCTCGAAGGCAGATGGCGGCAGCGGCGCACTGGAGGTGGTGATTTTCCCAGCCGCCTTGAAGGGCACTGGCGAGGGTGATCGCCCGTGGGACCTGCAGCCGAATAGCCGCATGACCAACGGCACCGTCGCCGGCGTTACCGACATAAACGGACGCGCCGTCACGCTGACCTATGACAACGGCCAGACAAAGAAGATTTCGATCCCCGACAGCACGCCTGTCGTGACCTTCGCCCCGGCCACGCCGACCGATCTCAAGCCGGGCACGACCGTCTTCATTCCCGCTCAGCGGGAGTCTGACGGGACGCTGAGTTCCAGCCGTGTCGTGGTGGGAAACAACGGCGTGGTCCCGCCGATGTAGCCAGAACAGGTGCCATGGGCGCAGCCTTCGGCCTGCGCGATGGTGACGGTACAGCCCCCGATTGCGCGGAAACACTCCAGAAACAAAATTCTACAATCAGGAAATACTGACGAAAAAATTCGGGCGCGTAATTCCATGCGCGGCGGTCGGGCGTCGACCCGATTATAAATCTGCCCGCGAAAAAGGAAACGATCCATGAAGAAGTCCCTCCTCTCGGCCCTTGGGCTTGCAGTTGCACTTGCTTTCACGGTGCCGGTCATCGGCGCGACCAGCGCGGATGCCGCCCCGATGGCGAAGCATCACCGTCATCACCGCATTCATCATCGTCATCATGTTCGTCACCACCACCGCGTTCACCATCACCACCACGTGAATAAGGCCTACTAAGTACAGACTGCCAGCGAGAAGACCGGCCTTGGGATCTTGCTCAAGGCTGGCCTCTCCTGGGTCATCCAAGGCTTCGACGTGAAGCGGGGGCTATCGACCTTAGCGTGACGACACCGCTGGCCCAGGACTTTCGGCGCTAATCCCGATACCGCGACGGTAAGCGGAATCTTTCAGGCGGAGCCAAATCGCGATGCCGACGCGCTACGCGCCAGATGCCAGAGCAACGACCGGCATCGCTAATGGCGGCCGCCCGAGGTGAGCCGCGATCTTTTCCGCCTCGAAGTCATCACCCGCAGGCACCTCAGCGGCGGCTGAACAACAGGCTGGCGATCAAGCCGAGCACCACAAGGCCCACCGTGGCGGCCACCGCCGGATGATCGCGGGCCGACCTCTCGATCACCTTGCCTTGTTTGCGGATCGCCGGCATGGCATCGCGCAGACGTCCGGCAAGATCCGAATATGTTTCCAGAGCGGCATCGCGGCTGTCTTCGTAGTATGCGCCGCCCCGCTTTGACACTGCCTTGCGCAACGCCGCGATCTCCCTCGACAGGGCCGCGACCTGCTTTTCGAGGTCGATGTCCGAAAGGGTCGAAAATGATGCCATCATGCGTTTCCTTGTCTTGCTAAACGACGTCTTGCAGAAGGAAACGTAACGCCCCACGCCAAGGCGGGTTCCGGTTTCGAGGCTTCAGCACTTCGCGCCGCGGTCAGCGCACCTGGTCGAGCAGTCGCTTGCACTCCAGCAGGTCGAACAGTGCTTCCTGCAGCAGCGCGCGATTGTCGCGCGAGAGTTTCGACGCGTCCGGCTGAACCGGACCTTCCTCATCGCCCTTGCCCAGGCCGAAAAAGCGGCGGCTGGGCTTGACCCTCGGCTGGCCAACCAGTTCATCGTCCCCGCCGCGCGGCTGCGCTGCCGGCGTCAGCGGCACCTGGTCGGCCTGCTTTCGCTGCGAGATCGCCTCGACGGCGGCCATGTCGCCATTGCCGATGGCGACCAGGAAATGATTGCCGTTTTCGCGCAGCAGCTTCTGCACGCCCTTGATGGTGTAGCCCTGGTCATAGAGCATGTGGCGGATGCCCTTGATCAGCTCGACATCCTGCGGCCGGTAGTAGCGACGGCCGCCGCCGCGCTTCATCGGCTTGATCTGGTTGAAGCGCGTTTCCCAGAAGCGCAACACATGTTGCGGCAGGTCGAGATCTTCGGCGACCTCGCTGATGGTGCGGAAGGCGTCAGGGCTCTTGTCCATGGGCGAAAATCCTCACGCTGGAGCGTGATCCGGAACGGTCTTCAACGAGATCAGGCTCACCAAAGAGAAGCTCATTCCGTTGCGCGGAATGGATCATACGCTGAACACCCATCCGGCCATGCTGCCGAATCGGACCTTATTTCAGCGGTTTGTGAAGCAATATTCAAGCCCCGCGTCATGGCGGGGCCGGTTTTCAACCGTACAATGGAGCTATTTGCCGCCCTTGGCCTTGCTGTTCTGGTGAGAGCGCAAGATGCGGTTCTTCAGCACGTTCGACGACTTGAAGGTCATCACCCGGCGCGGCAGGATCGGCACCTCTTCACCGGTCTTGGGATTGCGCCCGATGCGCTCATTCTTGGAGCGAACATGGAACGTCGCGAAGGACGACAGCTTGACCGTCTCGCCGCGGACGATGGCTTCGCAGATTTCGTCCAGAACAGCCTCAACGAGTTCAGCGGATTCAGTGCGCGACAAACCGACCTTGCGGTAGACGGCCTCGGCAAGGTCGGCGCGCGTAAGTGTCTTTCCCCCCATGCGACCGTCCCATCAGCTCAAACATAAAAATCGGCACAACAACGATAGAGCCTAAGTAATTGATCCGGCAAGGTCAAGGACCGAAACCGGACCGTTTTGCACTTACCAGCGAACCAGAACAGCACCCCAGGTGAAGCCGCCGCCCATCGCTTCCAGGAGCACCAGGTCGCCCTTCTTGATGCGGCCGTCGGCGACGGCCACCGACAGCGCCAGCGGCACGGAAGCAGCCGACGTGTTACCGTGCAAATCGACCGTGACCACCACCTTTTGCTCTGCAATCCCGAGCTTCTTGGCGGAAGCGTCAATAATTCGTTTATTGGCCTGGTGCGGCACGAACCAGTCGAGGTCGGCCGCAGTGATGCCGGCCGCAGAGAAGGTCGCCTCGATGACGTCGGTGATCATGCCGACCGCATGCTTGAAGACTTCGCGGCCTTCCATCCTGAGGTGGCCGACGGTTCCAGTCGTCGACGGTCCGCCGTCGACGAAGAGCTTGTCCTTGTGGGTGCCGTCCGAGCGCAGGCTGGCAGCCAGAACGCCGTGGTCGGCAATCGTGCCGCCGCCCTCGCCTGCCTCCAGGACCAGCGCCCCGGCGCCGTCGCCGAACAGAACGCAGGTCGAGCGGTCACTCCAGTCGAGGATGCGCGAGAATGTCTCCGAACCGATCACCAGCACGCGTTTGGCCAGGCCGCCCCGGATGTAGAGATCGGCTGTGGTCACACCATAGACGAAGCCGGAGCACACTGCCTGCATGTCAAAGGCAAAGCCATGATGCATGCCAAGCCGGTTCTGGATCTCGACCGCGGTGGCCGGGAACGTGTTGTTTGGCGTCGAGGTCGCCAGCACGATCAGGTCGATGTCATCTGGCGTCAGCCCGGCATTGGCCAGGGCCGCACGAGCCGCGGCCTCGCCCAACGAAGCCGTCGTCTCGTCGTCGGCCGCGATATGACGCTGGCGGATGCCGGTGCGCTGGGCGATCCACTCATCCGAGGTTTCGACCATGCCTTCGAAATCGGCATTCTTCATGATGCGGCGGGGCAGCGCGGCGCCCGTGCCGCGCACGACTGATCTGATCAAAATTCTTTCCTATTCCTTCGCGTCGCTAACGACGTCGGATTTCCGAGATGACAGGGCATGCGGGTTGCGCGCATGAAACAGGTCCAGGTCGGCCTCAATGCGGTCGAGCAGATTGTTGCGCACCATATCGTAGCCGAGTTCGATCGCAGCGGCAAAACCGTCCGAATCAGCACCGCCGTGGCTTTTGACGACGATGCCGTTCAGCCCCAGGAAGACGCCGCCATTGGAGCGACCGACATCCATCTTTTCGCGCAGGCGATCGAAGGCGCCCTTGGCGAAGACATAGCCGATCTTGGCCATCAGGGTGCGGCTCATCGCGGCGCGCAGATAACCTGCGATCTGGCGCGCGGTGCCCTCCGCCGTCTTCAGCGCGATGTTGCCGGCAAAGCCTTCCGTCACCACCACGTCGACCGTGCCCTTGCCGATATCGTCGCCTTCGACAAAGCCATGATAGTTCATCGAGGCCATGTTGGCTTCGCGCAGCATGCGTCCCGCCTCCTTGACCTCTTCCTGGCCCTTGATCTCTTCCACGCCGACATTGAGCAGGCCGACGGTGGGCCGGGCGACGCCGAATACGGAGCGCGCCATGCCGGTGCCGAGAATTGCAAAATCGATGAGCTGGTGCGCGTCTGCGCCAATCGTGGCGCCGACGTCCAGAACCACGCTCTCGCCGCGCAATGTCGGCCACAACGCCGCGATCGCGGGGCGCTCGATGGTGGCCATCGTGCGCAGGCAGAATTTCGACATGGCCATCAATGCACCGGTGTTGCCGGCGGAGATGCAGGCGTCCGCGGCACCGGACTTGACCGCTTCGACCGCCTTCCACATCGACGACTTCCAGCGGCCATGGCGCAATGCCTGGCTCGGCTTGTCGTCCATCCTGACCGCGACCTCGCAGTGGAAGAATTCGCTGATATCGGCGAGCTTGGGAAACTTGGCCAGTTCGGGGCGCACGAGTTCCTCACGCCCATAGATGACGAAGCGTATGTCGGGACGGCGGGTCGCGACCGTCATGAGCGCCGGAATGACCACGGCTGGTCCGTGATCGCCGCCCATGGCATCGATGGAAATCCTGATCACGCGGTGTTCATCTCACGGTTTGGCGGCAGGTCGCTTTAGTGGTCGCGAAGGTTGGGCGAAAATAGCGGTTTTGGGTTTTCACACAACCGGCTTTTCCATCGCGGGCGAGGTTTTCAGGATTTTCCAAGCAACGATCGCAGTTTTTGCTGAAATTCATTCTCCGCCGCTTCAGTCTCGCCGCCGGCATCCAGCGACGCGCCCTGCTTGCGCGGATAGGGGTCGATCGCCAGTCCGAAGAACTGTTCGGCGAGCGCCCCGACATCGATCGTGTCGCCGGAAAATGTTTCGGGGCTGTCGGGTCCTTCCGCATCGAGCAGGATCTCGCCGCCACCTTCGAATCCCTGCCGTCCAAGCTTGGAATCCTCGGGCAGCAGCAGCGCTTCGACCGGCTCGTCGATATGCGCCTCGACGGGATCGAGCGTGACGATGCAGGCCTGCGTGATGTCGGCCTCGACGCGGCCGCTGACCTTCACGCCATTGCGCTTCCAGGAGGCCACAAGGAGTTCCGCGCGATAGGCTTCGACCGACAGCAATCCATGCTCCTCGGCGAGCGCCGCACGCTGTGCGGCATCGGCCTCGATCACAACAGGCAAACCCTTCTGCGGCAGCCGGGCGACGTTTGCGCGGAAGGATACCGGGCTTTGCGGATCAACATGCTTCATCGATCAACCTCCGTTGGCGACGGGAAACGCCACCGTGCCGGAGACAATCGATTCGGATGGCTGCGCAGCCAATTGATTGCAGGCTTCGGTGACATAGAGAGCCAGTCGCGATGCTTCCGGCCAGACGTCGGCGTCGGGCCTGACATTGCGGGCAAGGGCAGCGGTCAGCCCGTCGCGATCGCTTCTTTCCAGCGCATCATCATAGGCGGCGGTGCGGCCATAAAACATCTTCGCCAGTTTCTTCATGCGTTTGGGTACGCCGACGTCACCAATGCCCAGTTCCCGCAGCGAATGATCGACGTCGAGGAAGAACTCGTCGATCAGCACCTGTGCGATCTCCTGCGCCACGCCGTCTTCGCCGCGCAAACGATGCTGAAACAAGAACATGTGCAGCGAAACCATCTCGAAACGGCCGAGCGGCGTATCCGGCACATTCCAGTGGGAATAAAATACAGTCTGCCGCGCCGCCGCCACGATTTGTGCGTACAGCGCGTCGGTGATGGCGCGGTTGGCGTGGCGTTCGCGGCCAAAAAGGCGCTGGAACATGGGGATGGTCTCCGGGGACCGTTTGTTGAATTGGCCTTGTTGCATCGGCAAGCAAGCTGGTTTACCGGTTTTGCGGCCCAGCGCAAGTTGCGGCGATATAATGGAGAATTGTTGTTGCGCGCGCTGAATTTCAAGTCGACCTTCTCGTCCAGGCCCGCTGGCGCGATCTCGCTGCTGCTCGTCGTTTCGGCGCTTTCGGCATGTCACACCAACAAGATGGTCGGCGACCTCAGTCCGAGCGAGACGTTCACGCAAGGGTATGTCATCGACCAGCAGGCAGTCGATTCGGTGCCCGTCGGCTCCAGCCGCGAGCAGGTGCTTCTGGCCCTGGGTACGCCGTCGACGACGGCGACTTTCGACAACGAGGCGTTTTATTATATCTCGCAAACGCGCAAGCGCTACGTCGCCTTCGACAAGCCCAGGCTGGTCGACCAGAAAGTGCTGGCGGTGTATTTCGGCGATGATGGCCGCGTCACCCAGATCGCCAATTACGGCTTGAAGGACGGCAAGATTTTCGACTTCATCTCGCGCACCACGCCGACTGGCGGCAAGGACCAGAACTTCCTCAGCCAGATCATCAACGGCGCCAGCAAGCTGGCGCCCGGCATACCCGGCGGCGGCACTCCCTGATCTTCAGATCCTGTCTTCCGCTCTGGAAGCAGCACCATCTCAGGCGACCGGAAACCCGTGGGAGCGATCCCACGGGTTTTTGTTTGCCCAAGCCAAGGCCGACTTGCCAGCAATGGGGCGCCAGGACAGTTGACGGCATCCATTCCAACCAGAACCGCTCTGCCGAAAAAAATCCGCGAGGATCGCTCCCCGCGGATATTCATTTCAGAACGCTCCTTTCAGCCGTGTGCGAGCACAGCCAGCAGCAGGAGCGCCACGATATTGGTGATCTTGATCGCCGGATTGACTGCCGGGCCGGCTGTGTCCTTGTAGGGATCGCCGACCGTATCGCCTGTCACCGAGGCCTTGTGCGCCTCGGAGCCCTTCACGTGCTTGACGCCGTTCTTGTCGACGAAACCGTCCTCGAACGACTTTTTCGCGTTGTCCCAGGCGCCGCCGCCCGAGGTCATCGAGATGGCGACGAACAGGCCATTGACGATGACGCCGAGCAGCGAGGCGCCGAGGGCTGCGAAAGCCGAGGCCTTGGAGCCCGAGATCAGCAGCACGCCGAAATAGACGACGAGCGGCGCCAGCACCGGCAGCAGCGACGGGATGATCATCTCGCGGATTGCCGCCTTGGTCAGAAGATCGACCGCGCGCGCGTAGTTCGGCTTCGAGGTGCCGGCCATGATGCCCGGATCCTCGCGGAACTGCTTGCGCACCTCCTCGACGATAGCGCCCGCCGCACGGCCGACGGCCGTCATGGCGATGCCGCCGAACAGATACGGGATGAGACCGCCGAAGATCAGGCCGGCGACGACGTATGGATTGGAGAGATCGAAGGAGATCTCGCCCATGCCCTGGAAGTACGGATATTTGTCGCCGTTGGCGGCAAAGAACTTCAGGTCGTTCGAATAGGCGGCAAACAGCACCAATGCGCCAAGGCCGGCCGAACCGATGGCATAGCCCTTGGTCACCGCCTTGGTGGTGTTGCCGACCGCGTCGAGCGCATCGGTGGAGTGGCGCACTTCCTTGGGCAGGCCGGCCATTTCGGCAATGCCGCCGGCATTGTCGGTGACCGGGCCGAAGGCGTCGAGCGCCACGATCATGCCGGCAAGGCCGAGCATCGTCGTCACGGCGATCGCCGTGCCATAGAGGCCGGCGAGCTGATAGGTCGAGATGATGCCGCCGACGATGACGATTGCCGGCAGCGCCGTCGATTCCAGCGAGACCGCGAGGCCCTGGATGACGTTGGTGCCGTGGCCGGTCACCGAGGCCTGGGCGATCGAGTTGACCGGGCGCTTGTTGGTGCCGGTATAATATTCAGTGATCACGACGATGAGACCGGTCACCACAAGGCCGATCAGGCCGCAGATGAACAGGTTCTTTCCGGTGATGACCATGCCGGCGACGGTGCCGACCTCGCCCCAGCCGAGCGTCGCCGAAGTGGCGACACCAAGGCCGACGATCGACAACAGGCCGGTGACGATGAGGCCCTTGTAGAGCGCGCCCATGATCGAGCCGTTGGAGCCGAGCTTGACGAAGAAGGTGCCGACGATCGAGGTCAGGATGCAGGCACCGCAGATTGCGAGCGGATAGAGCATCGCGGCACCAAGAACGGCAGTACCGCCGAAGAAGATGGAGCTGAGAACCATGGTGGCGACGACCGTCACCGCGTAGGTCTCGAACAGGTCGGCAGCCATGCCGGCGCAGTCGCCGACATTGTCGCCGACATTGTCGGCGATGGTGGCTGGATTGCGCGGATCATCTTCCGGGATACCGGCCTCAACCTTGCCGACCAGATCGCCGCCGACGTCGGCGCCCTTGGTGAAGATGCCGCCGCCGAGACGGGCGAAGATCGAGATCAGCGAGGCGCCGAAACCGAGCGAAACCAGCGAGTCGATGACGATACGATCGTTAGGCTGAAGACCCATGAAGTGGGTCAGGATCAGGTAGTAGATCGAGACGCCGAGCAGCGCCAGGCCCGCCACCAGCATGCCGGTGATGGCGCCCGACTTGAAGGCGATGTCGAGACCGGCGGCCAGGCTGTTGGACGCGGCTTGCGCGGTGCGCACATTGGCCCGCACCGAAACATGCATGCCGATGAAGCCGGCGGCGCCCGAAAGCACGGCACCGATCAGGAAGCCGATCGCGGCGGTGATTGAAAGCAGCCACCAGGCGAGCACGAGCACGACGACGCCGACCATGGCGATCGTGGTGTACTGGCGCGCCAGATAGGCTTGTGCGCCCTCGCGGATGGCCGCGGAGATTTCCTGCATGCGTGCATTGCCCTGATCGGACGCGAGAACCGAACGTGTCGCCCAGATGGCGTAAAGGACAGAAAGCAGACCGCAGGCGATGACGGCGGAAATAATTGTCATTGCCGGATTTTCCTCGATTGATGGCCCAAAAGAACCCCTCCCTGGGCCGTTGAGACAAAGACCGGAATCCGCGGACGGAATCCACCTCTTCGCAGCGGTGTATGCGAAACAGGGTCGCGAACGTCAAGATATTGTTCGGTTTTTGTCCGGCTTTCGCCCAAAAGGCATAGGGTGGGACGGCCCCGCCGGCATGGTCTTCAATTTAGATCGATTAAAATGACGCGAGGGAACCACTCGCACAAGATGCTGGCTTCCCTGAGGACTACTCCGCCTCGCGTCCCATCCGCCGCGCCGCGTAGCGCTCAACCGCCGACAGCCCGTCATAGATCAGCACGGCAAGGGCCGCCACGATCAGGCCGCCCTGCAGGATGAAGGCAAGGTTGTTGGACAACAGGCCGGCGATGATCACCTCGCCCAGCGTCTTGGCGGCCACGGTCGAGCCGATGGTGGCGGTGGCCAGGCTGATCACCACGGAGAGCCTGATGCCGCCAAGGATGATCGGTGCGCTGAGCGGCAGTTCGACCTTGGTGAGCCTTTGCCAGCCGGTCATGCCGGCGCCGCGCGCCGCCTCGACGACATTGGCCGGCAGCGTCGTCAGCCCGGTCAGTGCATTCTCGAAGATCGGCAGCAGGCCGTAGAGAAACAGGGCGATCAACGTCGGCTTCTCGCCGAAGCCGACAGCCGGCACGGCGAGCGCCAGCACCGCCACCGGCGGAAAGGTCTGGCCGATGTTGACCAGGCTGCGTGACAACGGCAGGAATTCGGCACCGGCCGGCCTGGTGACGAGGATGGCCAGAGCCACCGCAACGATGGTCGCAGCGACGGTGGCGATCAGCACGGTGCGCAGATGCAGCAGCGTCAGCGTCAGCAGGCTGCCCTGATTGTAGATCACAGGAGCGTTGTTTTCGGTCAGCGGCTTCAGCAGCGGCTCGAACCAGGCTGGACTGGTGATGAAGGCAACCAGCAACACCACCAGCGCCAGCCTGAGCAGCAAAGGCAGCCAGGCTTTCATGCCGGCCTCGCCGCGCGTTTGATCAGTCCGTCCACCGTGACGCGGCCGAGCGGCTTGCCGTCGGCGCCTTTCACCGGCAGCGCCGGCCGGCCCGACCACAGGAGTTCAGCCAGCGCATCGCGCTGGCTGGCGTCGCCGGGGATCGCCTCGCCGTCGGCGATGCCGTTCTCCACGGCGTCACGCACCCGTCCGAGCGACAGCAGCCTGAATGGCCTTTCGCTGGCGCCGACCAAGGTCTCGACGAAGCTGCTGGCCGGGCTTGCCAGGATCTCTGCGGGTTTTGCGTATTGCACGAGCTTGCCGGCATCCATGACGGCGATCTTGTCGCCCATATGCACGGCCTCCTCCATGTCATGGGTGACGAGGATAATGGTGGTGCCGAAGCGCTTCTGGATCGCCAGCAGGTCTTCCTGCGCCTTGGTGCGGATGATCGGGTCGAGCGCGCCGAACGGCTCGTCCATCAACAGCACGTTGGGTTCGGCGGCGAGCGCGCGGGCCACGCCGACGCGCTGCTGCTGGCCACCGGACAGTTCGTGCGGATAGCGTGGCCCGAATTCCTGGGGGTCGAGCTGGTAGAGCGTCATCAGTTCATCGACGCGGGCCTTGATGCGGGCCTTGTCCCAGCCGAGCAGCACCGGCACGGTGGCGATGTTCTGCGCCACTGTGCGATGCGGAAACAGGCCGTGGCCCTGGATGGCATAACCGATGCTGCGGCGCAGTTCGTAACCGGGCACCGAACGATTGTCGGCACCGTCGAGCTTGATGATGCCGGCAGTCGGCTCGACCAGCCGGTTGATCATGCGCAGCAGTGTCGTCTTGCCGGAGCCGGAAGTGCCGACAATGACCGCAATCGTGCGTGGCTCGATGACCATCGACACATCGTCGACCACCGTCGTCGCATCGTAGCGCTTGGTAATGCCTTCAATCTCGATCATGCCGTTTCAACCCTGCGCTTGGTGGCGGTCATTTCGGTCACTGCGTCGAGGATGATAGCGGCGGCGAAGGCCAGCGCCACGGTCGGCACCGCACCGAGCAGCACAAGGTCCATCGCCGTCTGGCCAACACCCTGGAAGACGAACACGCCGAAGCCGCCGCCGCCGATGAGTGCTGCGATGGTGGCAAGGCCGATATTCTGCACCAGCACGATACGGATACCGGTCAGGATCACCGGAAAAGCCAGCGGAAACTCGACGCCGAACAGGCGTTGCCTATCGGTCATGCCCATGCCGCGCGCCGCATCATTGGCGGCACGCGGAACGCCGGCAAGGCCGACCACCGTGTTGGCCACCACCGGCAGCAGCGAATAGAGGAACAGGGCGACAAAGGCAGGTGCTGTGCCAATGCCGCGAATGCCGAGCCCGGCAGCGCCCGGCACATGCGTGGCGATCCAGCCGAGCGGCGCGATCAGCAGGCCAAACAGCGCGATCGAGGGAATGGTCTGGATGATGTTGAGCACATTGAGCACGCCGGAGCGCAGTCTTTCGACACGATGGCAGAGGATGCCGAGCGGCAGGCCCACGACCACCGCGGCGAGCAGGGAGCCGAGTGCCAATGTCACATGCTTGGAGCCCTCGGCCCAGAAACTGTCGGCACGGTTGGCGTATTCCTTGAGGATGGAAAGATCGTTCCAGGCTCCCGAGACGAGCAGCAGGCCGATCGCCACCGCCGCAACGACAAGCATGCCGATGCGTGCCGACGGTGACAAATTCAGGCGCGTAAGCACGTCGGCCAGCAAGAGCGTGAAGGTAAAGATGAGTATCCAGAAGCCGGAGGCTGGAGATACCCTGGCAAAGGTGTTGCCGGCCGGCGTGAGGAATGTGCCGGCAACGCCGACGAGCAATGCAAGTGCGGCAAGCGCGACCACACTGACGGCAAGCCGCAGCACGAGCGGTGTCCTGAGCAGCGCTATGAGCGCTGCCACGATCACGATTGCCAAAAGCAATGGCCCGGTCGTCGCCGGCAACGCCTCGAGAATCGAGCGCGCCTGCCCGGGAACGATGCGGTTGGCGCGGAACGTGGCGAAAGGTGCGGCGAACGCCGCGTAGGCTGCAATCGCGGCGATGACCACGCCGAGCTTGTCGAAGCGGAGGGTCATGATGCGCATCTGTGCGAAGCGACGGTCCCTGGGAGAGAAGCGGCTCCGCTGATGTAACGTCTGCGCGAGGCGCCCCCCTCTGGCCTGCCGGCCATCTCCCCCTCAAGTGGGGAGATCGGATAGCCCAATGGCTTTCGCCAATTTTCAGCGGTGCAAGATGAGTGCCGACGCCGACGCT
>NZ_JAFFIW010000088.1 GCF_018588885.1 Mesorhizobium sp. dw_380 | reverse complement strand
AAAGTCGCCGGCCTTGACGTCGAGCGGAACAAGCGCGCCGTTTTCATCGCGTGCACCGGGGCCGACGGCAATGACTTCACCTTCCCCGGGCTTTTCCTTGGCATTGTCGGGAATGATGATGCCGCCCTTGGATTTGACATCGCCTTCGGCGCGCCGGATGACGACGCGGTCGTGGAGTGGCCGAAACTTCATGGAAACTTCTTTCTGGGGCCGGCACAGGCGGCCCCGCTCCTGCTATAGGCGCTTTGGCACTCGATAGATAGGAGTGCCAAAATTATTCGTGCCCGGAATTAAATATTGAAAAGTATTATTCCCGCACCCGGTTTCGTGATACCCAAAAAGGCCTCAAATAATTCAAAAAATTGATTTTTGCGGTCCGAGTGCCTATTTATCGGACAAGTTCGTTTTCACGATTTCAGCATGCAGGAGATTTATCCGATGGCCGATGGCAATCAAAGTCTGATGGCGAAAGCCGAAGCGCGTTTTGTCGACAAGCAGAAGAAGACGGCGGAGCGCAACAAGGCAACCGCCGAATACATGTCCGAGGCGCGGGCCAGGGAGATCAAGACGGCAAGGCTCAGGGAATTGCGGCTGGCCAAGGAAGAGGCCGACCGGATAGCCGAAGCCCAGAATCCAGCGCCGAAGAAGAAGCGGACGGTGAAGAAGGCCTAAAGCAATTCCAGGAAGAGCGCGTAGCGCTTTCCCTTGGGAATTGTGTCAAAGCAAAGTGTCCAGGAGGCCAATATGAGCCTGACCTTTCCCAATCATAGCCGCAGCTATGACGAAGCCGGCAAGCGCATCCGGTTCGTCGGCCATGACGGCATGTTCCAGATTTCTTTTTCCGTCGCCGCCGATGCGATGTCGAAGATACGGCCGGCGACCGTGGCCAATGAAGCAGGCTACCTCGCCACCTTCGACACCGAGAGCAACGCTATCCGCGACGTGGCATCGAGGGCTTACGGCCGCACCCATAAGAGCATGTATGTGCTGACGTCGGCCGACTTTGGCTGAGAGCGCGGGGCGGTTTGGAGGCCTCGCCTCGGGATCGAACCGAGGCTTCAGAGATTTGCAGTCTCCAGCGTAGCCGCTCCGCCACGAGGCCATGGCTGCTGACCTAACGGATAAATATTTGCGGAAAAGTTAAGCGCGAAGGTTTGTTTGTAGACATATCGCCAATTGCCGTTCGGCTTCGTCGCGACGCCGATGGTCAGCGCCATGCACATGGCCGCAACGCAAAACCGCTTTCAAACGTCCTGGATCGCCCGCCCCTACGCAGCCGCGCTACGGCCTTTCGCGCCGGCCTCGGCCTTGAAGATGCGGAATGTGTTGCGGCCCGCCGCCTTGGCGGCATAGAGCGCGGTGTCGGCCTGCATGAACAGGTCGCAGGACGCCCCCGTCCCGGCGAAGGCGATGCCGATTGATGCGCCGAGCCTGAGCGACTGGCCGCGGATCGCGACCGGCTTGCCCATCGCCTCGATGATGCCGCGCGCCAGATCGGAAACCGCGGCACGGTCGAGATGCGCTCCCACCAGCACCGCGAACTCGTCGCCGCCGACGCGGGCCACCAGATCCGCCTCGCCGCACCCGCCGGCAAGGCGCTCGGCCGCCGCCTTCAGGCACTCGTCGCCGACGACATGGCCGAACGTGTCGTTGACCGTCTTGAAACCGTCGAGGTCGATCAAAAGCAGCGCGCCGAGCGGACGGCCTTCGTCCGCATGGGCGAGCCGTGCCTGGAAGCGGCCGCGGTTGGCCAGTCCGGTCATGGCGTCGAACTCGGCGAGATAGCGCATCCGGTCCGACAGGATCTTTTCCTCGGTGATGTCCTGCTTCATGCCGAAGATGCGCACCGGCACGCCCGCCTCACACTCAACGGTCGCGGTGATGCGGATCCAGCGGCCGCGGCCGGCGAAGGTGGTGATCTCGGCGTCGAGGGTGAAGCCGCTGCGCTCCGCGATCGCGCGGCTGCGTAAACTGTCCAGCGCCTTGCGCGACTCCGCCGGATAGCACTTGATGATCTCCGAGCGGTCGAGCACCGAATCGCGCGGCAAATCGAACAAATCATAGACCATTTCGGTCCAGTGCAGTTGTTCGCCGGGCAGGCTGCATTCCCAAACGCCGATGCGCGCGGCGACCGAGGCACGGTCGAAGATCTTTCGGCTGTGGGCCAGCGAAACCTCCTGCCTGGCGATCAGCGCCGCCTGTGCGGCAAGTTCCGTCTTGAGCCGGGCGATGGTTGCGGCATCGCGGCGACGCTCGCTGGCGCTGTACGAGGTATCGGGCATGGCGGGGCTCCAGCGGACGATCATCATGGCGCAACAGCCCTTAAGACTTCCCTGACGGCAGCTGGCTATACCGGAACTGATTGTCGAAGTTAGCGCCGCCCCTCATCGCCCTGCCGGGCACTTCTCCCCGTATAGTGACGGGGAGAAGGGGCTGGCTGTGACCTCGGCGCCCGTCTTGCAACGTCTGCGATTGGGCGAAATCGGCGATGAGAGTGCCCCTCTCCCCGTCACTATACGGGGAGAGGATGCCGGCAGGCAGGTGAGGGGCAGCGCTGGCGCATGGAAACACGTGAGAGCGAATTCAAACCCTGAAGCGCGTGCCCCGGCCCCACTTTTCCTCTTGAACGATCACCAGATCTAGCCTAGCCTCAAGTTGAGAAAAGGTTTTTCCAAGCAGCTCCATCGGGCTCGGCCATTGGCCGGGCCTTATTCCGGCCTGTAAGAGAAAACCTTTTCCCAACTCAGGATTCCTCGGCGCGATGGCAGTGGACGATCAGCCTGTTCCGGTCTTTCCCAAGCCCGTCACCTTGCGTGACGTGGCGGCGCGGGCCGGCGTCAGTGTCGCTACCGCCTCGAAGGCGCTCAACAACCAAGGGCGCATGACCGCCGAGACCCGCGAGCGCATCCGCGAGACGGCGCGCAGCCTTGGCTTTCGGCCCAACAGCCTGGCGCAGAGCCTGCTCAGGCGGCGCAGTTTCACCGTCGGCCTGCTCACCAACGACACCTATGGCCGCTTCTCGCTGCCGCTGATGTCGGGCATTTCGGACGCGCTGGTCGACAATGGCGTCTCGGTGTTCCTGTGCAATGTCGAGGAGGATCCGCGTCTGGGCCAGCTGCATGTCGAGGCCATGCTCGACAAGCGTGTCGACGGCATCATCGCCACTGGCAAGCGCATCGACCGCCATCTGCCCGTCGATCTCGCCAATCTGCGCATCCCGGTGATCTACGCCTTCACCCAGCCTGATCCCGACGCCGTCGCTTTCGTCTGCGACGACGCCGGCGGCGCGCGGCTGGCTGTGGAACATTTCTGCCGGCTCGGCCGCAGGCGTATCGCCCATGTCAGCGGGCCTGCGAGCTTTGCCGTGGTGCATGCCCGGGCCCAGGCCTATCGCGACGTGCTTGCCGAGAACGGCCTGCCGGTCACCGAGCCGCTGCTTGGTCCCTGGTCGGAAGCCTGGGGACATGAGGCGGTGGCGCGATTGTTCGACGGCCCAAAACTGAACAACGGACGCGAAAGGCCGGACGCCGTTTTTTGCGGCAACGACCAGATCGCGCGCGGCGTCATCGATGCTCTGCGCGAGCGCGGCCTCGGCGTGCCCGGTGATGTCGGCGTCATCGGCTTCGACAATTGGGAGATCGTCGCGGAAGCCACGCGCCCGCCGCTGACCTCCGTCGATATGAACCTCGTGGCCCTCGGGCGCGAGGCCGGGCTGACGCTTTTGTCGCTGGTCGGTGGCCAGCCCGCCGCGCCGGGCATTCGAAAACTGCCGTGCCGGCTGGTGGTGCGGCATTCCTGCGGCCATCCATTGGATGGCTGAAACCGAAAGCGCCGCGTGATCGGCGCCAAGCCGCGGACAGCGGCCAAACCTGGAGGAGGAGAACATGAGGAACCTAATTGCCAAACTGACCCTGGCGGCTGCCGTGATAGGCAGCGGTCTCGGCACTGCCGCTGCCGAAACCGCAAACATCTGGGTGCGCGCCGACGGCTCGAATTTCATGCCGAGGATCGTCGACGCCTACAACAAGGCGCACAAGGACCAGGTCAAGCTCGACATCATCCCCAATGCCGAGATCATTCCGAAATACGGCGCGGCCGCTGCCGGTGGCACGGCGCCCGACGCGCTGTCGCTCGACCTGATCTATACGCCCTCCTTCGCCGCCGCCGGCCAGCTGGAGGACATCACCGACTGGGCCAAGTCGCTGCCCTATTTCGCCAGCCTGTCGCCGGCGCATGTGAAGACCGGCACCTACAAGGACCACATTTACGGCCTGCCGTTCTCGGCCGACGCCTCGGTGCTGATCTGGAACAAGAAGCTGTTCAAGCAGGCCGGGCTCGACCCTGAAAAAGGCCCAAGCAATTGGGCCGAGATCGCGGCCGACGCCGAAAAGGTCAATGCGCTTGGCGGCAACATCAAGGGCTTCTACTTCTCCGGCAATTGCGGCGGCTGCAACATCTTCACCTTCACGCCCCTGATCTGGGCCTCGGGCGGCGACATCCTCTCGCAGGACGGCTCCAAGGCGACGCTCGACAGTCCGCAGCTGCGCGGCGCCATCGACCTCTACCGCTCGATGGTCAAGAAGGACCTGGTGCCGGCCGGCGCGCAGACCGACACCGGCGCCAATTTCTTTGCGGCGTTTGCCGCCGGCAATATCGGCATCTCGCCCTCCGGCGCCTTCGCCATCGGCGCGCTCAACACCCAGTATCCCAATGTCGACTATGGCATCACCTTCCTGCCGGGCAAGGATGGCGGCTGGTCGTCCTTTGCCGGCGGCGACAATTTCGTCGTCACCAAGGGAACCAAGAAGCTCGCCGTGGTGAAGGAATTCCTGGACTTCGCCTATTCGCTGGAGGGCCAGACGATCCTGGCCAAATATGGCAGCCTGCCGGTGCGCGGCGACATCGCCAAGGATGCGCTGAAGGATCTCGATCCGCGCTACCAGATCGCCGCCGAAGCCATGGCCAAGGGAAAGACGCCCTATTCGGTGGTATTCAACGATCTGATCAACTCCGCCAACGGCCCGTGGACGCAGATGATCAACGAGGTCTTCTTCGGCGACGACGTCGACGGCGCCATCGCGAATGCCCAGGAGACCATGCAGTCGATCATCGACCAGGCGCCGCAGAAGTAGCGGCCGCCTGCCGGCCGCTCGCCTGTCTCCCTGGGCGGGCGGCCGGCGCGCTCCTTACCCTCCCCCTTGTGGGGAGGGTCGCTGCGAAGCAGCGGGGTGGGGGTCAGCGCCAGTCCCCCACCCGGACCTGCGGTCCGACCTCCCCACAAGGGTTCGTTAGGGCGTCGCATCGTGACCTTCGGAAGAACAAGCCAACACGGACTCACCCCCCACACTACACCACCGCCCCCCCCCCCCCCCCACAACGCCCTCGCCCCGGCGCGGGGCACGGGCCGCCCC
>NZ_JAFFIW010000087.1:2500-5557 GCF_018588885.1 Mesorhizobium sp. dw_380 | reverse complement strand
GCAAAACGGCCCGCCGGCTTGGGAGCCTTGGGGCTGTTTTTGATTTGGTTTCGGGGACAGGATTTGCGTTTTTTGTCCCGCGGCGTCGGCTTCGCCTCCTTGCGGGCCCCTGATGAGGGTTAAAACCAACCGGCCAGCACAGCCAGATACAAAAACAGCCCGGGCTGGGCCGGGCTGTTTTTGTATTTGGTTGCGGGGACAGGATTTGAACCTGTGACCTTCAGGTTATGAGCCTGACGAGCTACCGGGCTGCTCCACCCCGCGTCAACCGTTGGACGTAAGCCGAGGCCTATAAATAGGATGGCCTACAGATAGGTAGGTGGCTCACCAAATGAAAGGGCCGCTTGCGCGGCCCGTGGTTCCCTTGGCGGGCCTTGTTCATAAAGAGAAGATTTCGCTCCATCCAGGATCATCTTGATTCTGGATGTGAGTTCAACGTGCGTTTAGCAGACCTGGCAGCGACCTACTCTCCCGCGTCTTGAGACGAAGTACCATCAGCGCTGGAGCGTTTCACGGCCGAGTTCGGAATGGGATCGGGTGCAGCCGCTCCGCCATAACCACCAGGTCGGCAAAACGCACGTTGTTTTCGAGAAGCTTTTTGAGCGAATAGCCAATAGGGAGTAGCGAATAGGGACCCTATTTGCTGCTCTCTCGGAGCTGTTCGCTGGTCTTGTTGTGCCTGGGCGACGTCTTGTGCAGGTTGCTTCGGGCGTAAGCCCGCAAGCGCGACTGCGCGTCGCCGGTTTTCCGGCGCCCTCGCGGAGCATAGGCCCCAGAGGGGGCCGCTCATGCGTGAGCGCTGGTAAGACCATCTGACTTCGTCAAATGGGCATAAGGAATGAGAACGATCAAGCCGATCGAACTATTAGTACCGGTAAGCTTCAAGCGTTGCCGCTCTTCCACACCCGGCCTATCAACGTGGTCGTCTTCCACGGTTCTCAGGGAATACTCGTTTTAAGGTGGGTTTCCCGCTTAGATGCCTTCAGCGGTTATCCCGTCCGGATATAGCTACCCTGCTATGCGGCTGGCGCCACAACAGGTCCACCAGAGATCCGTCCATCCCGGTCCTCTCGTACTAGGGACAGATCCTTTCAATATTCCTACACCCACGGCAGATAGGGACCGAACTGTCTCACGACGTTCTGAACCCAACTCACGTACCGCTTTAAATGGCGAACAGCCATACCCTTGGGACCTGCTCCAGCCCCAGGATGCGATGAGTCGACATCGAGGTGCCAAACAACCCCGTCGATATGGACTCTTGGGGGTCATCAGCCTGTTATCCCCGGCGTACCTTTTATCCGTTGAGCGATGGCCCTTCCACGCGGGACCACCGGATCACTATGACCGACTTTCGTCTCTGCTCGACTTGTCAGTCTCGCAGTCAGGCAGGCTTATGCCATTGCACTCAGCGAACGATTTCCGACCGTTCTGAGCCCACCATCGCGCGCCTCCGTTACTCTTTAGGAGGCGACCGCCCCAGTCAAACTACCCACCATACATTGTCCCGGACCCGGATAACGGGCCGCGGTTAGACATCCATAGTAATAAGGGTGGTATTTCAAGGGTGGCTCCACCTGAGCTGGCGCCCAGGTTTCAAAGCCTACCACCTATCCTACACATGCCACTACGAATGCCAATGTAAAGCTATAGTAAAGGTGCACGGGGTCTTTCCGTCTAACCGCAGGAACCCCGCATCTTCACGGGGAATTCAATTTCACTGAGTCTATGCTGGAGACAGCGGGGAAGTCGTTACGCCATTCGTGCAGGTCGGAACTTACCCGACAAGGAATTTCGCTACCTTAGGACCGTTATAGTTACGGCCGCCGTTTACTGGGGCTTCGATTCAGAGCTTGCACCCCTCCTCTTAACCTTCCAGCACCGGGCAGGCGTCAGACCCTATACGTCGCCTTGCGGCTTCGCAGAGCCCTGTGTTTTTGATAAACAGTCGCTACCCCCTGGTCTGTGCCACCCTCCTCTGCTTGCGCAGAAAAGGGTCACGCTTCTTCCGAAGTTACGCGTGCAATTTGCCGAGTTCCTTCAGCATAGTTCTCTCAAGCGCCTTGGTATACTCTACCAGACCACCAGTGTCGGTTTCGGGTACGGTCTATAAGGAGGAGCTATTTCCTGGAACCACTCCGCTGCCCGTTCAATCCGATAAGATTGGACAACTTGTGTGATCCGTCACTACCTCCAGGCCCACGAATATTAACGTGGTTCCCATCGACTACGCGTTTCCGCCTCGTCTTAGGGGCCGGCTAACCCTGCTCAGATTAGCTTTAAGCAGGAACCCTTGGTCTTTCGGCGGGGGAGTCTCTCACTCCCCTTACGTTACTCATGTCAGCATTCGCACTTCTGATACCTCCACCACCCCTCACGGGTATGGCTTCATCAGCTTACAGAACGCTCCGCTACCGCTTGGCCCTTGCGGACCAAACCCTAAGCTTCGGTGTATGGCTTTAGCCCCGTTACATTTTCGGCGCAAAGACCCTTATTTAGACCAGTGAGCTGTTACGCTTTCTTTAAATGATGGCTGCTTCTAAGCCAACATCCTGGTTGTTTTGGGATCCTCACATCCTTTCCCACTTAGCCATAACTTGGGGACCTTAGCTGTAGGTCAGGGTTGTTTCCCTTTTCACGACGGACGTTAGCACCCGCCGTGTGTCTGCCGACTAGTACTCCCAGGTATTCGGAGTTTGGTTAGGTTTGGTAATCCGGTGAGGACCCCTAGCCCATCCAGTGCTCTACCCCCTGGGGTATTCGGTCGACGCTCTACCTAAATAGATTTCGCGGAGAACCAGCTATTTCCGAGTTTGATTGGCCTTTCACCCCTAGCCACAAGTCATCCCGAACTATTGCAACAGTTATGGGTTCGGTCCTCCAGTAAGTGTTACCTTACCTTCAACCTGCTCATGGCTAGATCACTCGGTTTCGGGTCTAATGCGACGAACTGAACGCCCTGTTCAGACTCGCTTTCGCTGCGCCTACACCTAGCGGTTTAAGCTTGCTCGTCACACTAAGTCGCTGACCCATTATACAAAAGGTACGTGGTCACCC
>NZ_JAFFIW010000086.1 GCF_018588885.1 Mesorhizobium sp. dw_380 | reverse complement strand
ATCGGGAGAATTGAGGAGCACTGCCCGCCAGGTGTTCTGCCGAGCGAGGACTTGGTCAACGGGCTCTACAGCCCAGAGCTGATGGGCGAGGCCCAAGCCATCGCTGCCGCCTTTGTAGCGACCGTCGCGAAACTCCAGGTTCAGGCGAAATTGAAGCCGCCGGCCCCAACATTAAGGCATAGGTAGGCGGCCCGGTGCTGTAGCAATTCCCCTACGGCTGGGGAGCGGCCGGCTCTCGCTGACGATCTCTTGTTTTTCAAGAAAGAGCTTGGCGTGCTCGCCCCATTCAGGGACCGTGGTCTTGTGCTCTTGAACAAACTCACGAAAAGCCTTGCGCAAAGTGTCAAGGTCTGATCGCCTTTATCGTCGTTCAAAGTCCCGCCACCAACTCCAATGAATTGATGGTAGTACCCCAAATGGAGCCTTCAAGGGTTTGGGCCCGACTTCTTTGCCGGAAATGGCAGCACGTTATTGTCTCGCTGGCGGGTTTGGATTTGCCGATAGAGATGAATGAGCATCACCATCTCGGCACTGCCGGCTGTCGATCTTGACGGCATGCACGCCAGGAGGGCTTCTAGCTTGCCTTCGTCTATTGTTGCGAGATGGGCCTTGATGGCCTCAATGCTGTCGTCAAGCGCTGAAAGCAAACCGGCTGCTGTTTGCATGGATTAACCCTTGCTCAAACAAACACCATTGCGAATCTATGGACCGCAAGTATCGGCCCCTCAAGTTGATTTTCTATGTACGTTGGATGGTCCGCCTCTCTGGGAACGTCGTCCAAGCTGTCACAGCCTCCCAGCTGCGCCGGCCGGACGGACGGAATGGGGCCGGCCGCCGCGTCTGTAGCGATAGCTGATTCTTGGCGCGTCGTCATGTTGGCGCCGACCGGGCCAGATCCCTGGACCTACGTCCGCCTCAGTGAGGCGGGGGTTGCGGGCGGCGCCGGCACTCCGAGGCCTACAAAAACGGCTCGGCGCCTGTTGGTCTGTCCCGTATCAAAAGCAGGGCGCCGGGCCGCTTGGCAGGCAAATGTCAAGAATCGGCTATCGCTGCAGGCGCGGCGGACCTATTCCGTCCGCCCGGCCGGCGCCATTGAAGCCCTTCTCATTCACCTGCTGCTCTGGTGCGGCTCTTCGCTGCCGGCTGCGATCTACTGTTCCCGACTTTCGATCTTTGGGCAGCTTTGACCAGCCGATCCAGCACGGCGAAATCCTTCAAATCTCGATAGGGCGTCAGGTCGAGATCGTGAGGGACGGCCTTCACCTTCTCCTCGTCGATCGGCTTTCCATTGCGCTTCATCAGCGCCTGGTAGGCCTGCCATGAGACACCGGCCGCGCGGACAGCATCCCGCTCGGTCCGCAGGGCTATCTGGTGGGCATGCAGGTAGTGAAGTCGCAATTTGTCCAACAGGGATTTCTCGACCACCTCATGCGTGACCAAAAAGGGCGCAAGCCTTACTGCCCGACCTTGCGACGCCATGGTTCGCGGTAGATGGCGGTCGATATAGACGGTTCGCCCATCCTCGCTGTAACCGGCAAGATAAGGGATATCGAAGTCGTGGTTCACCTCGATCCGGCGCTGCAAGGCAAGCACGACGTCTGTAAGGACGGCATCGTCCACATCTTCGGATTTGTGGCGGGCTTCGTCTTCGAGTTTCATCAGCAGCATCCCAAAAGCAAACATGCCGATCCACCAACGAGGGCCTTCTTGCGTTGTTCCTTCCGATCGCAATCCTCGCCTTCGGTGACTATCATCCCACCGGCTCAGCCAAGGCGCATCAGTGAGTTTTGACTTTGGTGAGTTCGAGGAAACTGTGCACCAGAAGCTGTAGTCGGCTCGGCGGCCGTCAAGGTTTTCGCGTCCAGCGCGCACAGGGTTCGGCAGCCCGCTGGCTCCGGCCGTCGGGCTTTTCCTTTGTCCGCGAACAGGGAACATTCCCGCTTAACATTCGTTACCGGGCATGAATGACCGCATTCCCGACAAGCCGCCTTTCGACAACGACCTCGAACACGATTCGCATGGGGACGTCTCGACCCTATGACGATGAGAACAGTGCTCGTACTCTTCGCGGCCGTGCTCTTGATCGAGGCCATCGTTTGGCTGACGGCCGGTATACTTGTCCCAGGCCGCTCGGAGGCTGTTGTCATTCCGGCGGCTCACCCGGAAGCGCCTCAATGAAAAATATTGGCGCGGGTCAGGTCCCGAAAGACAGAGCACCAGAAACGGAATTCGACTGGCCGCCCGGCAAGGTGAGCTTCCATTGCACAGTAGGCCACTGCGGTCTTCGCCTCCGCGCCATAGAGTTCGATGGCGGCATTTACGGCATCGCTAGGATCGGCAAAATCTGAAAGCCTCAGCGCTGCGCCGTTGTCTGTCCGGAGCATCGAGCAACACTCTCCTTCTCTTCGGCGCCCTTCATGCCGCTACGGCCCAGCGGCTTAGTTGCGAGGGGGACTGGCAGCGGAAGGCCGCTGGGCCTGACCGGCAGGGCCTTGAGGATGGCGGCGCCGACTGGCCAAAATGTATGCTCCCTGCAAAAATCAGCGAAACATGCGAACGAAGGAAGAGCAGGCCCGCAACTATTGCAGTTGGGGTCGCGGCAGCGCCAGCTTGATATCAAACGTCTGTGGCAAACGGGGATTGGTGCCGGTCCTCACTGAACCTGTCGTCATGGCATGGGCCGGGAGAATGATAACCATTCGGGCCTTAGGCTCCGGCCAGAGCGGGCTGCCAAATAGAAACAGCACAATTGCCAGCACGCATATGAGAAGGGTGGCGGTCAAGATATTCGCGATGATCTCGCCGAACTGCATGATGCTCTCCAGCAATAAGATGCCCACCAACTCGCTCGGAGATGGCGGGCATCTGGTCGCTGACGATGAAGGGACTTTGTTCGCCAGTACGCCGTCAATGAAGTGGCTTGCTTTATGTTTCTGGACTCGGAGCTTTGCGCTCCGGCAAGGGGACTTTGGTCCCATGTTGCGCGATGGGGCCTGCCGTAATGCCGGCCCGCCGCTGCCATTCTATTCGCTGGACGCTTTTCAGGTATCCCGCAAAAATCGACAGCTTCTTTTCGTAGCCGATGCGCACCATGGCCTTGCAGCTATCGCATCTGAAGCCTCCGATCGTTTTGAGCCAGGAACCGGGCCTCACCATTGCATGTGAACAGGCCGGGCAGTGAAACTCCATTGGTATGTCGCGCAGCTCATCGGACAAAGTCATTCCGTCATTGCTCCCGAACGCTATTCGGCCCGAGGCTGAAAACGAACAGAAGGGCGGAATGTTCCAGGCTGGTCTGCTGGCTGATCAGGAAATGGACTTTAGCCCTATGCTAGTGGCAAAGTCCAGCCATGCGGATTTTACTCGTCGCCTTCATGATCCTGCTTTTCATGGGCATTGGCTTGTGGCTGAGTGCCGAAATTTTCATTTATTCGCCTTCGGTGACTATCATCCCACCGGCTCAGCCAGAGAGCATCAATGAGTTTTGACTTTGGTAAGTTCGAGGAACACTGTGCACCAGAAGCTATAGTCGGCTCCGCGGCCGTCAAAGTTCGCCTCCAACGCTAACCAGGCTGCGGCGGTCGCCGCGTCCGGTCCATAAAGCTCGATCGGCGCGGGTCTACGCATACTTCTCGGGAACCACTTAACGCTCGGCGGCCGGTGGTTCGACAAGGTGTTGCTAATATGCAGCACCGGCGGCATCTCTGGTCGCCGCGCCGGGAACCGCTTCCAGCGGCCGCCCGTTGGCGTCAAAATGACACCGACAACGCGAGGCTGCGAAGATGGACAAGCGACAGAATACCAAAATCGTTGAGATGTGCTGTCTTCTAGCCGTTCCGGCTTCAATGGTTCTGACGATTGTAATAGCTCAGATGATCCTTGGCTGAACCAAAGCGCTAGGTTTCGACCTGGTGAAGCTGGTGATCGCTTCGGCCCGGACCTGACGCCCCGTTCCGCCTGCTGGAGGCATGTTCCGCTTCGTCGGACAAATCGCCTGACTGCGTTAGTCACGGTACGGATTCGTACCAGGGGGCCGGCCTGACTGGCCAGCTGCCGAAGGGTGGCGGGCCTTTTTCCATACGCTGCAGGCGCGGATAGTGACTGGGGACCCGATGGAGGCCGCCCCGTCACTTTCGGACTATGCTGAGAGCCTCGGCATATCACCGCCTTCGTCTTCCATTAGAAAGGCACTCAGCGCACTCATAAATGCCTCGGCGGTTTCCTTGTCGAGTTGCAGCTCGACTTCATCATCGTCATCCGTGATCAGCAGCAAGGTGCCTTTCAGCGGATTGCGCGATGTAACCACCACATCGTCATCCTGAAACTCGACTTCGCGGGCCATATCTCCAATCTCCGGTGCTCGAAGCCAGCATTCCGCGTCCGCCTGACTATCGCAACCAACCCGGCCGCGGTTCGTTGACCTATGCTGGTTGATCCCAGCACACTCTAGACCCTTCCCGCTGGCTCCGGCCGGCGGGCTTTTTCGGGCATGCCATGCCGTCGACTTCGATACGCAAGTTCGAATATGACCCGGACAGCAGGTTTTTGTCGGTGTGGTTTGTAGCGAGCGGCAGGCACTACGAGTTCTTGGAGGTGCCGCCGGGGACTTTCACCGCTTTCAAATCTGCGTTTGCCAAAGGCCGCTATTTTAACGACCACATCCGCAACCACTATGCGTTCCGGCTGGTGACATAAAGCGCCCGTTCTCTATGCGTCCATCTCCCGTCCATCTCCAGAGGCTCGTGCCCTGGCTGTTCGTGCCAGATGACTTGCCGCAGGTCGCGCCGGTCGACGGCCTGGCCGCAAGTCGGGCAAAAGTAAAAATGGTCGGCTTCGCTGGCCGGCAGCCCGCCGCGACGCGTACCTTTGATGGGAGGTCCAAGGTCGGATAGCTTCGCCATGGCTATCGAACTGCTCCTTCTACGGCACCTTCGAAGTCGATCCTGGGCAGACACGCGGATCTCTCCTCTATGCACTTGGCTATGGCCAATGGCACATTCCTGCACTGCGCCTCTGGCTAGAGACCATCATCCCCGAGAAGACGGCCACGGACGGCTTCGAGGTCGTGCATGGATTCCGCGGATGCTCAATTCCCGCAAGGTTCTCTACGATCACAGATCAGTCTAACCATCCTCCTCGCCTTCAGCTCTGCTGCAACGGTATTGGCTATCGCATCCGCCCGCGGCGCCTATGCCAGGGCGACCACAGGCACGATCGCCAGCATCGACAAGAAGGGCGATTCGATCACCATGGCCGACGGCAAGACATTTTCCTTGCCGGAAGGCATTGAAGCGGAAACGCTTACGGTGGGCGAGAAGGTAACTGTCACCTACACGACGAAAGCCGGCAAACTCGCGGCTTCGGCTATTCAGCCGGCTAAGTAGGTCGCACAAAACCAAGGACCGGGTCGGTGTGCTTGCCCGGTCCTTCCTGAACAGCGGGCGGATACCCATGTCGGGAATATTGATATTCCTTTACAGTACTCCCGTTGCAATCCGGTCAAGCCGGTTGCCTTCCCGATACGGACACCAGCGCGGCGGCGCAGATGCCCATCAGCGCACCGCCAAGGATGTCCGTCATATAGTGGATCCCGACGAACACCTGGGACCAGGCAACCAGCACGGCTATAGCACCGAAGACGAGGGCACGCCCTGGCAAGGCCTGTAACGCAAAGGCGGCAACGATCGCGAAGGCGGCCGTCGCATGATCTGAAGGAAACGACCAGTCGGCGCTTATCGGGACTATGAGATGGGTGATTCCAGCCTCATAGGGCCGCACACGATGTACAAAAAGCAAGATAACCTGGTTAGCGCCTGCGCGTGCCCATCCCGCGCAGCAGGTTCGTTCAACGGCCCATAATGAGACGTTCGACGCCTTGGCGCTGAATCTGGGCTGCCGGCGCAACCGAGACATCCCCGCCCCGAAACGCAAAGACCGCCCCGGTTAGACCGGGACGGTTAGGGTGTTATGACGAAACTGGTTGCGGGGACACGATTTAAGGCTGCAAACCGCCCTATACCTCGCAAAGGAGTCGAGTTAGCAAACGAATTCAGTGGCCGCACTGTATTGGCGGTATCCCTCTCCCGCTACAAAAATCCGGTAAGCTATTGAAATAGCTAGCAAATTATGTATATTTGGTAGCGCGCCCCGGACAAAATTACCCAATAATTTCAATGCTGCACTACGACGGTACCAACAAGATGCTCATATCCGACTACGAGCAGTCCTTCAGGCTGAGGTCCGAGCGCGGTCGACGGCGGACGGCGACGGGTTGTCGCTGAGTACGTATGCGATTGCTACATGCATCATTGGTCCGCAGAGGAGCGTCCCGGTTCCTAGTGAAGCCACGACCGCCCGGCGATGCGCGCCGCCTGACAGAATGAATAGCCGCCGGGGCAACGCACGGCCCGTGAATCAACGTTTTTGGAGCATGCGAGCTCCCTGACCGCGTGGAAGCGCCAATAGCGGTCATCCGCCGCCGGTTCTCAAATGGCCGCAGTG
>NZ_JAFFIW010000085.1 GCF_018588885.1 Mesorhizobium sp. dw_380 | reverse complement strand
CCTGGGTCTGCACTAGGTCTGGCCCGAGGTAGCGTCGCTCGCTGCTCGGAAGATCAGCGGGGACGAGAGTGCGAACATCGGGAGTGAACTTTGAACTGCTGCCGCCGGCCGGGCCGCGGGGGGGGGGCCCGGCGGGGGGGGGGGGCGGGGGGGGCGGGGGGGGGCGCGGGGGGGGGGGGCGGGGGGAGGGGGGGGGGGGGGGGGGGAAGGGGGGGGGGAGACACGTGTTCGCGCAGAGCGCGGGGCGGGTGGGGCGGGGGGTGCCGGGCGGGCGGCGGGGAAACCCGTTGGCGGGGGCAGGGGGGGCCTCGGATTGGGCGAGCGCCGGGCCGAGCCGGTCGAGCAGCCGCGCTCCGGCCTCGGTGGGCGCCACGCTGCGCGTCGTGCGGTTGAGGAGCCGCACGCCAAGCCCGGTCTCCAGGCGCCGCACCGTCTCGCTCAGGCTGGAGGCGCTGACGCCGCCCACTCTGGCCGCCTCGCGAAAACCGCCCGCGCGCGCCACCGCCATGAACGCCTGGAGATCACCGAGATCCGTCGCCATTGTTCGCCCCTCCGTACAGGCTGTGCCGATTGCACCATATTATCGCGCAGGCGCGCTCTGTCTATATTGGGCTGATCCAAAGGAGATCAGACCATGACCGACATCAGCAAGGCCGGAACTTTCAAACTCGGCGACCGCACCGTGAAGCGCCTCGGCTACGGCGCCATGCAACTGGCCGGCCCCGGCGTCTTCGGTCCGCCGAAGGACCGCGATGCCGCAGTCGCCGTGCTGCGCGAGGCGGTCGCCAGCGGCGTCGACCACATCGACACATCAGATTTCTACGGCCCGCACGTCACCAACCAGATCATCCGCGAGGCGCTGCACCCCTACCCCGCCAACCTGACCATCGTCACCAAGGTCAGTGCCCGGCGCGGCGCCGATGCATCGTGGATCCCCGCAATGTCACCGCAGGAGCTGACGCAGGCCGTGCACGACAATCTGCGCAATCTCGGGCTGGAAATTCTCGACGTCGTGAACCTGCGCTCCATGCATGGCATCCACGGACCGGCGGAAGGATCGCTCGAGCCACAGCTGAACACATTCGCCGAACTGCAGCGTCAAGGCTTGATACGCCATATTGGTTTGAGCAACGTCACATCGGCCCAGATCGCACAGGGACGCAGTATGATCGACATCATCTGTGTGCAGAACCAGTACAACATCGCGCACCGCGAGGATGACGCGCTGATCGACGAGCTTGCCGCGGCCGGCATCGCCTATGTGCCGTTCTTCCCGCTCGGCGGCTTCACCCCGCTGCAGTCTACCACGCTGGCCGATGTCGCCCGCAAGCTCGGCGCGACCCCCATGCAGGTGGCGCTCGCCTGGCTGCTACGCCGCGCGCCCAACATCCTGCTCATCCCCGGCACCTCGTCGGTCGGGCATCTCCGCGAGAACCTCGCCGCCGCCGAACTGGACCTGCCGGCCGACGCGCTCGCCGTGCTGAACGGCATCGCCGACGAGGCCGCCGCCGCGGCCTGAGGCGGCTCGACCATCCCTTGCCGGGGCAGTCCCTGCCCCGGCTAAGTTGCTTACCCGTTGGTATTCGGCAGGTGCGATGAGAGATATCTTGACGTGCCCTTCTTATGCCTTTATAGAACCATTAAGTTCCAGAACTAAATGGTTCCATAATGACTGTTCCGATCTCTCTCGATGACACATTTGCCGCTTTGGCCGACCCCACGCGCCGGGCGATCCTGGCCCGCCTGCTCGACGGCGAAGCCTCGGTCGCCGAACTGGCGCAACCCTTCGCGCTCACCGTGCGGGCCGTCTCCAAGCATGTCGGCGTTCTGGAACAGGCCGGTCTCGTCACCCGCAGCCGGGCGGCGCAGAAACATCTGAGCCGCATCGAGCTGAAGCCGCTGCGCGAGATCGACCGCTGGCTCGACGATTACCGAAAACTCTGGGAAGACCGTTTCGACCGCATGGAGGATTTGTTGCGGCGCGGCGCGGACAAGTCCGAATGAGCGCGCCCGCAACCGCGGTGGCCGAGCGCAGCTTTGCCATCGAGCGGATTTTCAACGCCCCGATCGAACGCGTTTTCCGGCTGTGGACCGATCCGCTTCTGGTGGCGCAGTGGTGGGGCATCAGGGACTGCACCATTCCGCATTGCGTGCTTGACGTGCGCGTCGGCGGCCGCTGGCGCATCGACATGCTGACCGCCAGCGGCGTGCTCTACCGCAACCAGGGCAGCTATATCGAAGTCGTCGAGAACAGCAGGCTGAGCTATTCCGATGAACCCGACCCCGAAATTCGCGAATGGGCCGGCAAGCCCCCGGGTCAGAGCCGTCATACCGTGACCTTCACGCCGCACGGCGGACAAACCCATGTCCATTTCGAAGTGACGCTGGCAAGTGCCGCCGACCGCGAGCGCCTGCTGGCGCTTGGCATGCGCGACGGCTGGTCGCAGAGCTTCGACCGGCTGGAGCAGTTGATACGCCAGGGAGCAAGCCATGCTGGCTGAAAAGGCCGAACCGATTATCCAGGCCGTACTGTCGCGAGATGGAACGCCGATCGCCTGCGAGCACCGGGGCCACGGCCATCCGCTCATCCTCGTCGACGGCGCGCTCTGCAGCCGCGGCATGGGTCCGAGCGGTCCGCTCGCCAAGGCGCTGGAGAGCAGCTTCACCGTGTTCCGCTATGACCGCCGTGGCCGTGGCGGCAGCGGCGACACCCTGCCCTACGCCGTCGAACGCGAGATCGACGATATCGAGGCCGTGCTCCAGGCCGCCGGCGGCGAGGCCTATGTCTGGGGCATGTCTTCTGGCGCCATGCTGGCATTGATGGCGGCGACTCGCCTGCCCGGCATCAAGAAGCTCGCGCTCTACGAGGCTCCGCTGATCGTCGACGACAGCCGCGCGACCACGCAAGGCGACTGGACATCGATCAGGGCCGCCATTGCCGAAGGCAGGTGTGGCGACGCGGTGGCCGCCTTCCTCAGATCGGTCGGCATGCCGGGCCTGCTCATCTTTGTCATGAAGCTCACGCCGATCTGGCGAAAGCTCAAGGCAGTAGCGCGCACCCTGCCTTACGACGGCGCCATTGTCGCCGGCGACCAGCTCGGCAAGCCGCTCGATCCCGCCCGCTGGGCTTCGCTCGGCGTGCCAACGCTGGTGACCGACGGCGGCAAGAGCCCGATGTGGATGCAGCATGGCAACAAGGCGCTGGCGGAGGCGCTGCCCAACGCCCACTACCAGACACTGGCCGGCCAGAACCACATGCTGAAACCCGCCGCGCATGCGCCAGTGCTGACGGCGTTTTTCAACAAGCAGGATTAGGCGCACCGGAGCACCACGAGTGCGCTTGCAGAGCCGTCGCGGCACGTGCCATCTGTCTGCCACATCAGACCGGTCCGGACCAGCATGGCAGCACGACCACCAAACCGCAAACCGCCGACCCGGAAACCACAAGGCGTCAGCCTGAACCGTGCGCTTTCAAAACTCGGCCTGTGCTCGCGCACGCAGGCCGAGCTGCTGATCGCGGAGGGCCGCGTGCGCGTCGGCGGCAAGGTGGTGCGCGATCCGGCGCTGCGCGTCGACTTGAATCGCGATAGCATCGTCGTCGATGGCGAACAGGTCGTTGCCGAGCGCAAGGTCTATGTCATGCTCAACAAGCCGCGCGGCTTGGTCACCACCCGCGACGACCCGCAGCAGCGCGACACCGTCTATGCCTGCCTGGAAGGGCTCGCTTTGCCCTTCGTCTCGCCGGTCGGCCGCCTCGACAAGGCGAGCGAAGGCCTGCTCCTGATGACCAACGACACACGTTTCGCCAACCGGCTGATGGACCCGGCCTCGCATCTGCCCAAGACCTATCACGTACAGATCGGCACCGTGCCGGATGAAACGCTGCTGGAGGCGCTGCGCGCGGGCGCCACCGTCGACGGCGAGACCCTGACCGCCAATTCGATCGAGCTGTTGCGCAGCGGCGGCCGCACCGCCTGGCTGGAGATTGTGCTCGACGAGGGCCGCAACCGCCACATCCGCCGCCTGCTCGCCGCGCACGGCATCGAGGTCAAGCGCCTCATCCGCATCGCCATCGGCGGCTTGCGCCTGGGCGACCTCGCCAAGGGCACGGCGCGGCATTTGACGGCGGAGGAGCTGGTGCTGCTGGGTGGGTGAGTGGGCGCAACACCATACCACATACTGCATACATCCATCGGCCGCGTGGCCGCTGGATGTTGGCCGAAGCGCCTATACCTTCGTCATCCTAGGGCGGAGCAGGAGCGAAGCTCCGTCGCGGAGACCCGAGGATCCATGCCGTGACATCGGCCGTGGAATGCGGCGGAACAGAATTCTGCACCGCTTTGGCGTTGTTGATGTCGCGGCATGGATCCTGGGGTCTGCGCCGCGTCGCTATGCTCCTTGCTCCGCCCCAGGATGACGACTTCTACATTGGCGAATAACCTTTTCCTGTAGAGAGGATAACCGCCTCACAAAAAGATTTTTACCGCCCCACCGATGATTCCCACTCGCCCGCACTGTCTTCATCTACAGGCGCTGGAATCCTCCGGGCCGGAAAAAGCGAGGTGATCCATGGGATCGTTGCAAGGTCAAAATGTCGTCGTGGTCGGAGGCAGCCGGGGTGTCGGCCGCTCGATCGTGGAAGCAGCGCTCAGCGAAGGAGCAACCGTGCTTGCCGTCGCCCGCGGCGCGGCCGATCTGAAAGACCTCTCCTGGGAGGCCTCGCGCGTCAAGACGCTTGCGACCGACGCCACGCAGGAGGCCGCACCGGACGCGGTGTTCGCCGCCATGCAGCCGGACGTGCTGGTGATCTCAGCCGGCGCCTTCGCTGCGTCGGCGTCCATCCAGGACCAGAGCTGGGACGATTTCTCGGCGAATTGGGAAACGGACGTCAAGGCATCGTTCCTGTTCTGCAGGGCAGCCCTGCGGGGCGGGCTGAAGCCGGGCAGCCGCGTGGTGCTGATCTCCAGCGGCGCCGCATTCAGCGGCGGCCCGCCGAACTCCGGCGGTTATTCCGGCGCCAAGTGCATGCAGATGTTCCTGGCCGCCCACAGCCAGAAGGAAGCGGATCGGCTTGGCCTTGGCCTGCGCTTCATGGCGCTGGCGCCGATGCGCATCATGGCCGGCACCGGCGTCGGCGAGCGCGGCATCGCGGGAATCTCTGCCTATCTCGGCATCAGCCCGGCAGATTTCCTGGCCAGCATGAGCGATGTGCAGACACCGGCGGATGTCGGACGCGCCGTGGTCGCGCTCGCCGGCGGCAAGCGGCAAGGCACTGCCTTCACGGTGAGCGGCAGCGGCCTTGCAGAGGCGGCATGAGGCGCGCAGGATGCCAACCGAAATCAGCATGGCCGAATTCCGCACGGCAGGCTCGACATGACGGACGCTCCCGGCGCTTCTGAACCATCCGGCCGGCCGATCGAGGATCGGCCGGCCTTCGAGCGCCTGACGATGGCCCACCGCCGCGAGCTGAAGCTGCATTGCTACCGGATGATGGGCTCGCTGCACGAGGCCGACGACCTCGTCCAGGAGACGTTCCTCAAGGCATGGCGTGGCCGCGCGCAATTCGACGGGCGCGGCTCGCCGCGCGGCTGGCTCTATACGATCGCCACCAACGCCTGCCTCAACGCCATCAAGGCGCGGGTCACGGCGCATCGCATTCTCGAAGAGCCCGCACGGCCGCCGACAGAAGGCCGCGCCGCTGCCGGGCCGGCCACCGAGCTTTCCTGGCTGGAGCCCTACCCCGACGCCGAGCTGCCGGACCTTGTCGACGGCGAGCCCGGCCCGGACGCGCGCTATGAGACCCAAGAAGCCGTGCGGCTCGCCTTCGTCGCCGCCATCCAGCTGCTGCCGCCCCGGCAGCGCGCGGCGCTTTTGCTGTGCGACGTGCTCGGCTGGTCGGCGGCCGAGACCCCGCAATTGCTGGGCGGCTCGACTGCCTCGATCAACAGCGCCCTGCAGCGGGCGCGCGCGACGCTGGCGCAGCACTACCCCACGGGACGCCCCTTGCAGCGATCGCAGCCCAACCGCGACGAAGGCCTGCTGCTCGAACGCTATATCAGGGCCTGGCAGGCCGCCAATCTCGACGGCTTCATCGAGCTGCTGCGCGAGGACGCCACCTATCACATGCCGCCATGGCGCGACTGGTATCGAGGTCGCCCGGCGATCCAGGGTTTCTTCAGGACCGTGTGGAGCAATTTCGCCGGCTATCTCCCGGTGGCGATACGGGCCAACGGCCAGCCCGCTGTCGCGATCTACGCGCGGCGCCATCAGGAGCCGGAATGGCGCGCGCAGTCGCTGCATGTCATCGAGCCGGCCGACGGCGGGATCGCTTCGCTGACGGTCTATGTCGGCCCGCTCGGCCCCGACCTGTTCGCCGCTTTCAGCCTGCCGCCGGTGTGGTCTGGATCGGAAGCGTAGCCGCCGCACCATCAAATCTGTGCAGCGCCAGACATCCGCAATTGGCGAAGCCTCCCCCCGCGTTCGTCATCCACGGGCGGAGCAAGGAGCGCAGCGACGCA
>NZ_JAFFIW010000084.1 GCF_018588885.1 Mesorhizobium sp. dw_380 | reverse complement strand
GGAGGGGGGAGAGGGGCCGGGGGGGGATGGGGGGCGAGCACGGGCCTCCGATGTGAAACGACCATGAACGATTCCGCCAAACTCGCACTACGACCGGCCGTCGGTCTAGACGCAGGCTCGATCGCCAAGATCATGCGGGCCGCGCTTGGTTCGTTCGACTGGATGCCGGTCAGCCGGCGCTGTCCTCGGCCAGCTCCCGCAGCAATTCCATTGCCTCCTCGGCTCGGTCGGCGGGGACGAACAGATGGTCGTGGTAGAACGCCGAAACCGGATTGACGCCCATGCCGGCTGCTGCGAGCCGCGTGGTGATGGCGGCGAGGAAGCCGACTGCTTCCAGCGACGAATGGATGTTCAGCGTTATCATCCGGCAACGGAACGAAGCGGTCAGTCCGGCTGTCCTTGCCGCCTCCTCGGTCACAATCAGTGTCGTGCCCTCGCGTTCGCGAAACACCATCACCGGTTCGAGGCCGTCCGGCTGAGGGACGCCGGGTGCCAGCTTGGCGAAGACATAGATGCCGTCGAGCAATTCCGGCGTCATCGATGCCAACAATGTCTTCAGATCGGTCTCGCCGGTCATTTTTCACGCCTAACAGGAACGGGGCCACAGCTTCTCAATATCCGCAGCCGGCACATGCCGATAGTCCGCACACCGCGCACGACATGGCGATGTCGTTGTCGGCTGGGCTTGCGGACTTGTCGCGTCGCACAATACAGGAGTTGAGGGCCGATGCCGGTCCGTGAAAGGCCGCCTATGATCGTTCGTCCGCGCCCCACCTTCCTGCAGCTGTTCTTCATTATGCGCGGCTCCGTGGTGCCACGCATCCTGCCGCAGATCTTTGGGTTCGCCATCTATTCGGCGGTCATCCTTGCCCTGGCGCGGTGGTTCGAACTCGATCTCGGCGTCTTCAACATCACACCTTTCGGACTGGTGGGCGTGACGCTGTCGATCTATCTGTCGTTCCGCAACAATGCCGCCTACGACCGCTGGTGGGAGGCGCGCAAGCTGTGGGGCACCTGGTCTTCGAAATCCGCAATCTGGCCCGCGCAACCACCAGTCTTATCCCTGACCGCACCGAGCAGCGCGCCTTGCTGATGGAGGCGCTGGCGTTCTGCCATTTCCTGCGCGGGCAGTTGCGCAAGATCGATAGCGTGAAAGACGCCCGCACTTTTATCGATGCCGAAGCGGACAAAGCCGCCGCATTCGCCAACCCGGCGGACGAGATGGTCAGGCGCATGGGTCGCCGCGCCAACGCGCAGCGCCGGGGCGGCGAACTCGATGCGATCGGCTTCCGTATCCTTGATGAAAGACTGGCATCGATCACGGCCATCCAGGCCGGCTGCGAGCGGATCGCTGGCACGCCCTTGCCCTTCGCCTATACGCTGCTGGTGCACCGCACGGCCTACATCGTCTGCCTGCTTCTGCCCATCGGGCTGATCTCGACCACCGGCTGGGCAACGCCATTGTTCATGGCGCTGATCGCCTACACCTTCTTCGGCCTCGACGCGCTTTCGGAAGAACTCGAGGACCCATTCGGCACCGAGGCCAACGACCTTGCCCTCGATGGCCTGTGCCGCGTCTGCGAGATGTCGGTGTTCGAGGCGCTGGGCGAAACGCCGCCAAAGATGCTGCCGGCCGAGAAGTTCTATTTCTCGTAGCCAGCTCCTGGTCCGGGTCTTTTTTCGATTCACCCGGCGAAGAGACGCAGCTAGCTCAGCCTTCTCGAGGTGGCTCTTGACGCGTCGCTCGATATCTCGTATAGAACCAAAAGGTTATATAACCATTTGGTTTTGTACGCAATGACAACCGACAGCCTCAGCCTGACCCTCGCGGCGCTTGCCGACCCGACGCGGCGTGCCATCCTGGCGCGGCTGTCGCGCGGCGAGGCCTCGGTGACGGAGCTGGCGGAGCCCTTCGCCATGAGCTTTCCCGCGGTGTCGAAGCATCTCAAGGTGCTGGAGCGCGCAGGTCTGGTGGCGCGCGGCCGCGACGCGCAGTTTCGGCCACGCCGCCTGCAACCGGAGCCATTGCGCGAGATCGATGAGTGGCTGGAATCCTATCGTGCCCTATGGGACGCGCGGTTCGATCGGATTGAAACCTATCTGCAGGCTTTGCAGAAGGGAGATCCTGACGGCAGTCATAATTGAAGCATTGAAGCCGCCAGAGTCAAACAAGGAGGGCAAGAAAGTGACAGGTCAGTCGATAGAACTTCCATCCGACGACCCGGTGATTGTCATCACCAGGACGTTCGATGCGCCGCGCGTGCTGATGTTCAAGCTGTTTACCGATCCCTATCATCTGGTGCGGTTCTGGGGGCCGGAAGGATCGAGTTATCCGGTCTGCGAGATGGATGTGAGGCCGGGCGGCGAATGGCGTCTGACCATGCGCTTTGCCGACGGCAGCGAATATCCGACGAACAGCGTCTATCTCGAGATCACGCCGCCGGAACGGATCGTTTATCGCGACGCGCCGCTCGATCGCAGCCAATGGCAGGGCAGCTTGCCGGCGCCTAACATGGTGACGACCATCCTGTTCGAGGACGCCGGTGGCGGGACGCGGATCGTCGCCAACATCCGCGCCAACTCGATCGCCGCTCGAGACATGGCGGTGAAGATGGGCTTCGGCCAGATGGTCATGGCGAGCTACGCACGCCTGGAGGCCTATCTGAAGACGCTTTGAACGAAGCGCGGCCCGGCGCTCCGCTGCACCGGATAACAAAAAGAATCCCTTGGCGTGTCGGGCCATCGTCCCGCCGCGCGTCCTTGGATCGACCTTCATCAAGAAGGCCAGCGCTTGAACCCGAAACACCCGGAGGAAGACCAATGACCATTTCTCATAGCGCGCCCGTTTCGTCCGGCGCCCTGTGGACCGGCCGCGTGCTCAGCGGCCTCATTATCCTGTTCATGATCTTCGACGGGGCTATCAAATTGCCACCGCTCGACATCGTTACCCAGACGATGGTGCCGCTCGGCTGGCCGGCAGACCCGAATGTCGCGCGCATGCTCGGCGTCATCGGCCTGGTCTCGACGGCGCTCTATGTCTTGCCGCGCACCTCGGTGCTCGGCGCCATCCTGCTCACCGCCTATATGGGTGGCGCCATCGCCACCAAGGTACGCGTCGACAGCCCGCTGTTCTCGCACGAGCTGTTCGGTGTCTATCTCGGGATCATCCTGTGGGGCGGCCTGTACCTGCGCGACCCCAGGGTGCGCGCGCTGATCCCGTTCAGCCGATAGTCTCGAAGGAGAGAAAAATGTTCAGCACCATCCTCATCATCCTGGTCGCCATCGTCGCCGCCGTCTTCATCTACGCCGCGACGCGGTCAAATGATTTTGTCACCACCCGCACGGCCACCATAAAGGCTCCGCCGGAAGCGATCTTCCCGCTGATCAATGATTTCAGCCGCTGGCCAACATGGTCGCCTTACGAAAAGCTCGACCCCAACATGAAGCGGACCCTCTCCGGTGCCGCAAGCGGCAAGGGCGCCGCCTATGCCTGGGAAAGCAATGGCAAGGCCGGCCAGGGCCGCATGGAGATCGTCAATTCGGTGCCGTCCTCGCTAGTCTCGCTCAAGCTCGATTTCGAGAAGCCGTTCCGGGCCAACAACAGCGTCGACTTCACCTTGACGCCCTCGGGCGGCGCCACCGCCGTTAGCTGGGCGATGCGCGGCAGCCGGCCCTTCATCGCCAAGCTGATGGGCCTGTTCATGAATTTCGATACGCTGATAGGCAGGGATTTCGAGGTCGGCCTCGCCAATCTCAAGCGCGCCACAGAGGGGTGAAGGACCCTCGGCTTGGTCCGAACGGCGAGCCGGCAGAGCGGCGCTGGCGCCGAAAACGCAAAATCTTCAAGGTCTTCGGGATCAAATTAGCGGTTCGTGAGTTTAGCACGTGACGGCGAGGACGGCGATCCGTGTGAGAGGAACGACAATGAAGAAAGCGATGACCATCCTGATGTTGACGATGGCGCTCGGCGCATGTTCGCAAACGGAAAAGGGCGCGGCTGTCGGTGGTCTGGGCGGTGCGGCCGTCGGCGCTGCTGTTGCCAACAATCCCGTGCAGGGAGCCGTCGTCGGGGGCGCGGTTGGCGCCGTGGCGGGCGCCCTGATCGGTCATGCCAGCGAAGCCGGCCAATGCCGCTATCGCGACCGTCATGGCCGTGTCTACGTCGACCGCTGCCCGAGCGGCTATTGATCGCTCAGAACTGCAAATAGCAAAACGGCGGGCACAGGCCCGCCGTTTCGTCGATCCGATAAAGCAATATTTATTCGGCGGTGGCGGCTTCCGCCTCGGCCGGAGCGGCGGCAGCGGCCGCGACGGCAGTTGCGGCGTCTTCCTGCGCCTTCTTCAGAAGCGCGGCGCGCTCCTGGGCCTTCTTGCCCGGCTCGGCCTTCTTCGGGTTGGAGCGGGCGTCGCGCTTGGCAAGGCCGGCCTCGTCGAGGAAGCGCAGCACGCGGTCGGTCGGCTGGGCGCCGTGCGACAGCCAATGCTTGACGCGGTCGGCGTCAACCTTGACGCGTTCGCCATCCTTCGGCAGCAGCGGGTTCCACGAGCCGAGCGACTCGATGAACCGGCCGTCGCGCGGCGAACGGGCGTCGGCGACGACGACATGGTAGTAAGGACGCTTCTTCGAGCCCGCACGGGCCAGTCTGATCTTCAGTGCCATTTCTTTTCTCCTAAAAGCTCTGATTTCGTTGATAGAGTTGCGGCTAAAATCTTTGTTTTTAGCCGGTTTTCGTCACGCCGTTGGCCGCGGCGATCTGTTCGTGGTGGCGGATCACTTCGCGGACGACGAAGTTGAGGAATTTTTCCGCGAAATCGGGGTCGAGATGCGCATCCTTGGCCAGCTGGCGCAGGCGGGCGATCTGCTGCTGCTCGCGCGCCGGGTCGGCCGGCGGCAAGCCATGCTCGGCCTTCAGCACGCCGACCGCCTTGGTGCAGCGGAAGCGCTCGGCCAGCATGTGGATGAGGGCGGCGTCGATGTTGTCGATCGAAGCGCGGTAGCCAGCCAGGATGGTGCGGGCGTCGGCCATGTCCTTTTCTTCGTTCATCGCTGCCTCACTTCTTCTTGTTGCCGAGACCGGGCAGACCGCCGCCGCCGACGCCGGGAAGCCCTGGAAGTTTCATGCCGCCGGGCAGACCGGGCAGGCCCCCACCGCCGGGAGCGGGCAGGCCTTTCATGCCGCCAAGGCCGGCGGCCTGTGCCTGCTTCTGCAAGGCTTCGAGCTGCTTGGGATCCATCTTCGACAAATCGGGCATGCCGCCCATCATACCCCCGGGGCCGCCGCCGGGCATCATACCGCCGAGGCCCATCTTGGAGGCGAGGCCGCCCATCATGCCGCGCATCAGGCCGCCGCCTTTGCCCTTGCCGCCCATCGCCTTCATCATGTCGGCCATGCCGCGATGCATCTTCAAGAGCTTGTTGATCTCGGCGGCGTCGGTGCCGGAGCCGGCGGCGATGCGCTTCTTGCGCGAGTGTTTGAGAATGTCGGGATTGGCCCGCTCGGCCTTGGTCATCGAGGAGATGATGGCGAGCTGGCGGCCGAACATCTTGTCGTCGAGGCCGGCGGCGGCCATCTGGTCCTTCATCTTGCCCATGCCCGGCATCATGCCCATGATGCCGCCCATGCCGCCCATTTTCGACATCTGCTGAAGCTGCTGGGCGAGGTCGTTCAGGTCGAACTTGCCCGACTGCATCTTCTTGGCCATCGCCGCCGCCTGCTCGGCGTCGATGTTCTCGGCGGCCTTCTCGACGAGCGAGACGATGTCGCCCATGCCCAGGATGCGATCGGCGATGCGCTTGGGGTGGAATTCCTCCAGCCCGTCCATCTTTTCGCCGGTGCCGATCAGCTTGATCGGCTTGCCGGTGACGGCGCGCATCGAAAGGGCGGCACCGCCGCGGCCGTCGCCGTCCATGCGGGTCAGCACAAGACCGGTGATGCCGACGCGTTCGTCGAAGCTTTTCGCCAGGTTGACGGCGTCCTGGCCGGTCAGCGAATCCGCTACCAGCAGGATTTCATGCGGGCCCGACACCTTCTTGATGTCGGCCATCTCGACCATCAGCGGCTCGTCGATATGGGTGCGGCCGGCGGTGTCGAGGATGACGACGTCATGGCCGCCGAGCTTGGCGGCCTGGACGGCGCGCTTGGCGATGTCGACGGGGTTCTGGCCTGATATGACCGGCAAGGTCGCGACCTTGACCTGCTCGCCGAGCTGGCGCAGCTGCTCCTGCGCGGCGGGGCGCCGCGTGTCGAGCGAGGCCATCAGGACCTTCTTGTTCTGGCGCTCGGTCAGCCGCTTCGCGATCTTGGCCGAAGTGGTCGTCTTGCCGGAGCCCTGCAGGCCGACCATCATGACGACGACGGGGGCCGGCGCATTGAGGTCGATGGCGACGCCCTCGGCGCCCAGCATGTCGACCAGCTCGTCATGGACGATCTTGACGACCATCTGGCCGGGCTTGATCGACTTCAGCACCGCGGCGCCGACAGCCTTTTCACGGACCTTGTCGGTGAAGGAGCGCACCACTTCGAGCGCCACGTCGGCCTCGAGCAGCGCACGGCGGACCTCGCGCAGCGCGGCCGAGACATCAGCCTCCGACAGCGCGCCGCGGCCGGTCAGGCCGTTCAGGATCGAACCAAGACGTTCCTGTAGCGATTCAAACATTCTGTTTCCTTTTCCCTGGCACCCGGATGGTGCCCGAGAGGTAATGCGTTCGCGCCCAGTCTCCAAGCAAAAGCCAGTCCAAGCAAAAGCCCAAAACCAAAAAGCACCCGGGGGCGCTCAGCGCTGCCGGGTGTTGGCCTCCAGGATCGATTTACAGCACCCACCTCAAAGAGGTTTCGGCGTCCTGGTCGGCTTGCTCGGAGGGATACTCGTCGCGGAATTCGGGGCGTGTAGACAGGAAATCGCGCGTAGAGTCAAGGGAAAGGCCGAATACGGCAATCGCGTCAGGTTGGCGCTGCCCCTCATCCGCCTGCCGGCACCTTCTCCCCGTATAGTGACGGGGCGAAGGAGGCTG
>NZ_JAFFIW010000083.1 GCF_018588885.1 Mesorhizobium sp. dw_380 | reverse complement strand
ACCAACGCCGCCAACAAACCATGTCTAGACAAGGGTTTCTTCCTTGTTCTCACAGCGGCTTCCCGCGTGCCGATCATCATTGCACATAGCCGACGGGTTGGCCGGTGACGGGGTGCGCGAAGACGCCCATCTCCACGCCGAAAATACCCTTGAGCACGTCGCCCCGCATGATTTCGCCTGGAGTGCCGCGCGTCAGCAGCTTGCCGTCCTTGAGCGCGATCAGCTCGTCGCAGTAGCGCGCCGCCATGTTGGGATCGTGCAGAACGACGACGACGCACAGGTCGCGTTTGCGGCTGAGTTCCCTGACCAGGCCCAGCACTTCGACCTGGTGGGCGATGTCGAGCGCCGAGATCGGTTCGTCGAGCAGCATGACGCCGGCATTCTGCGCCACCAGCATGGCCAGCCAGGCGCGCTGGCGCTCGCCACCGGACAATTCATCGACCAGCCGGTCGGCGAAATCGTCCATGTCGGTCAGCATAAGCGCCTCCTCGACATGCCGCCTGTCTTCCGGGCCGAAGCGGCCAAGCGCGCCATGCCAGGGATAACGCCCGAGCGCCGCCAGCTCACGCACGATGAGGCCGGTCGCCGCCGACGTTGTCTGCGGCAGATAGGCGAGTGCGCGCGCGAACTCGCGAGCACCCCATTGCAGCAGCGGCCGCTTGGCGAAAGTGATGGCGCCGGAGCTTGCCGGCTGCTGGCGTGCCAGAAGCTTGATCAATGTCGACTTGCCGGAGCCATTGTGACCGATCAGCCCATAGACGCGCGAGCGCTGCAGCTCGAGCGAGACCGGCCCGAGCAGCGTCCGGTCGCCGGCGGCAAACCGCACCGCGTCGATTTGAAAGGCAATCTGGGCGTCAGCTCCAGCCACGGTCATGGCTTTTCTCCAATGCGGCGCCCGCACATCCGGGAATCCGGCTTCGGCAAGTCGATGTCCGGGTGACTATAAAACATGATATCAATAGTCAAGATTGAAGATGACCTCAACGATCAACAAATCGGAGCGGCATGCAGAGGAGGAGGAACGCTTGAAATGGCATTCGCCTGTGGCGGATGCGGGCCAGTGTGGAACGCGGCAGGGACGGACGGCCCATTGCCGCTCGAACGTTTCCATGAGCGACCTGTGTGCCGGACTTTTCCGATCCGGATTGCAGCCGTTCTGTCTCTCGGCCGTAAAGACTCTAAGGTGAGGACGAGGACAGGAGAGCCAGTGATGATCAAGGCAACGCCTTTCGACTATCCCTATGACGGCAGGCTGGTGGCCGAAAACACCGCGCTGGTCGTCATCGACCTGCAGCAGGATTTCCTGTCGACCGCGGGCTACTTCGCCAAACAGGGATATGACCCCTCGCCGCTGAGGGCGATCCTGCCGACCGTGAACCGGCTGATATCAGCCGCGCGCAGCGCCGGCCTCACGGTCATCCACACAAGGCAGGGTTACCGGGCCGACATGGCCGACATGACGCCCTACGAGAAGTGGCGCCGCAAGCGCTCCGGTCTCGACGGCACCGACATCCTGCTGCGCTCAGGCGCGGGGTTTCAGATCGTTCCGGAGATCGATGTGGCGCCGCACGACATCATCGTCGACAAGACCTGCAACAGCGCCTTCACCTATACGGATTTCGAGCTTGTGCTGCGCGCCCAAGGCATCACGCATCTCATGTTTTCCGGCTGCACGACTGATGTCTGCGTCCACACCACGCTGCGCGAGGCCTGCGACCGCAATTTTCAATGCCTGACGATCTCGGACGCCTGCGCCAGCGGCGACCAAAAGGCGCACGGAGCGGCCCTGCACATGGTGACCGTCGAGGATGGCGTCTTCGGTGCGTTGACCGATTCCGCCGCCGTCATCGAAGGCCTGTCGCGGCTTGGCGGCAGGCCTGAACCAACAAGGGGCTGAAGCCTCTCAGCCCGCGGCGCGAGTCTCTGGCGCGGCGGGAGACGCATATGCTCCGGGCTGGAAGGCGTCATGTTCGCGGCGTGCCAGGGAGTTGCGCAGCAGGGCGATCGTTTCCCGGCCGACCGTCGCGATCTCGCGCGGCGTGTCGACGCCGACGATCATGAATTCGTCGATCCCGAGCCCGGCATAGGCAAGCAGCGACAGGGCGACCTGAGCGGGCGGCCCGGACAGGTCGACCGCCCTGTGGCCCGTGGCGGAAGCGCCCTGGTGGATCCTGACCGGAAGCGCGAAGCGAAGCTTGCCGCCCCGGCCATGTTCGGCGGCGGCACCGCGCACCCGCTCCATCAGCTGCCGGACCTCGTCGATCGAGCCCGGCGCCAGTTCGAAGACATCGGCATGCCGGCCGGCCACGTTCAGCGCCGTTCCAGATTGCCCGCCCATGCGGATGACGAGGTCGGCGCCATGAGGGCCCTTGCGCGGTACATAGCCGCCCTTGATGCTGTAGAATGCGCCTTCATGGTCGAAAGGCCGGTCGTTCGACCACAGCCGCTTCAAAAGCACCAGATATTCGTCGATGCGCTGCCAGATGACGCCATGTCCGACGGGCCGTGTCTCGGCATCATCATCGTTCAACGGTTCACTGATCATCCTGAGCGCCAGCCGTCCGCCGCTTTCCCTGTCGACCGATGCCAGTTGGCGGGCCGCCACCGTCGGTTCGATCACGCCGGCCCAGTGGGTGAGCACCACTTCCAGCGAAGCGGTGCGATTGAGGACCTGGGAAGCAAGATCCATGTTGGTCAGCAGCCCGGCCGAATCGTCGACGACGATTCTCTGGAAGCCGGCGTCCTCTATCAGTCCGAGCTTGGTCGCCGTCTCGGCGAAGTCGTAGAAGAAGGGCGCCGTGGTGTCGGCGGTCTTGCCGGGGACATGTGTAAATTCGATCGGCATTGTCATCTCCTCCATCGCTGGAATCATGGATGCGGTGAAATTCGAATCCCCGCCACGCGCAAGCGCACCGAGATCCGGTTCATTCAACTCCGATTGCCTTGATACAGCGGGGCAGCTAACCCCTGTCGATCTGGTGCCTCAGGGAATGAGGCCCAGGACGACAGCCCCGGTGAACACGAACGCAAGGGCAAAGACGAGATAGGCGAAAGCGCCGGCATAGGCCGGGCGAAAGGTCCGGGCATTGGCCAGCCTCTGGCCGCTGCTGTCAGTCTGAGCGTTCTGGATATAGGACATATCGACCTCCGTCTCGGCGGTTAATCTATAAAACTTGTAGACTTTGTCGATTGCTATTTTTCAGCCACAAGCAGAATGATTTTCCCCTATCCGGCGGAAAATTGGGCCAGGATTGCTGAGAGCGCCCTCTAGACAACCGTCCGACAGGGCAGCCCCGCATTATCCCAGGACGACCGAATGCCCCTATGCCCTTGTTCCCGCGGAAGACTGACCGGCAAGGTCGCCATCATTTCGGGCGGCGCCACGGGAATGGGCGGGGCGGCCTCGGAACTGTTCGCCGCCGAAGGCGTGAAACTGTGAAGCCGGCGCCGCCCCTCATCTGCCTGCCGGCATCTTCTCCCCGTAAACGGGGAGAAGGGCCGCAACGCCGCACCGAACTTGCAACGCTGAAAATTGGCGAAAGCGTCAAGGACAGTTGTCCTTCTCCCCGTCACTATACTGTCACTATACGGGGAGAAGTCCCCAGCAGGGCGATGAGGGGCAGCGCCAAGGCTGAAAGTCTACCGCTCCTCACGTCGAAATGGCTTCAGCAGCGCCGACGGCGCCACCGCGTTGCGCGACATGACAGCCATGGCGACGATTGTGAAGATGAAGGGCAGCATCAGGAACGCCTCGTAGGGGATGTGCCCGAGCCCGCTCGCCTGCATGCGCAATTGCAAGGCATCGACGAAAGCAAACAGCAGCGCCGCACCCGCCGAGCGCCACGGATCCCAGCGGCCGAACACGACCAGCGCGATCGCCACCCAGCCTCGGCCGGAGACGACGCCGAAGGTGAAGGCGTTGAACTGCGCCATCGACAGGAAGGCGCCGGCCAAGCCCATCAGCGCACCGCCGAGGATGACCGCCTGGAAGCGGGTTGCGATGACGCTGACGCCGGCCGAGTCGGCGGCGCGCGGGTTCTCGCCGACCATGCGGACCGACAGGCCCCATGGCGTGCGGTAGAGCACGAAGGCGGCGAGCGGGATCGCGATGATCGCCACATAGACCAGCGCGAACTGGTTGAACACCGCCGGGCCAAGAACCGGCATATCCGACAGCAGCGGAATCGGCAGCGTCGCGAATCCCTTGATGCTGGGCGGCACCGATTGCTGGCCGAAGATCAGCCGGTAAAGGAAATAGGCGAGGCCCGACGAGAACAGCGTCACACCGATGCCGCAGACATGCTGGCTGAGACCGAGCGCCACGGTGAACAGTGCGTGCAGCGCGCCCATCAGCATGCCGGTCAGCACCGCCACCAGCACACCGAGCCACAGGCTGCCGCTGAGGCTGGTGGCGGTGAAGCCGGTCATCGCGCAGAGCAGCATGATGCCTTCGATGCCGAGATTGAGCACGCCGGCCCGCTCGGAAAACATTTCGCCGAGCGTGGCGAAAGCCAGCGGCGTGGCGATGCGGATGATGGCGGCCAAAAAGCCGACTTGAAAGATCTGTTCCAGCACCACGCTCATGCGGCGGCCCCCACGCGGCGGATGCGATAGGCGGTGAACAGCAGCGCCACCAGCATGGCCAGCAATGCGGTGCCCTGGATGACATCACTGAGGAAGGCGGGCACGCCGGTCGCGCGCGACATCGCCTCGGCCCCTGTCATCACCGCGGCCAGAAAGATCGCCGCCGGCACCACGCCGAGCGGGTTGAGCCGCGCCAGCATGGCGACGACGATGCCGGAATAGCCGTAGCCCGGCGAGATGTCGCTCATGACCTGGAAATGCACGCCGCCGACCTCACCGACGCCGGCCAGCCCCGCCAGTGCACCGGACAGCAGGGCCGTCGAGAGCAGCACCCGCTCGACATGGATGCCGCCATAGCGAGCCGCCTCGGGGTTCTCGCCGGTGACCCGGATGCGGAAGCCGAGCGTGGTGCGCACGATCAGGAACCAGATCAACGGTGCCGCGATCAGCGCCACGACGACGCCGAGATGCAGCCGCGTGCCTTCGATCAGCACCGGAAAATTCGCCGAATCCTCGATCGGCGGCGAGATCGGATAGCCGCTGAAGCTATCCTTCCAGGGCCCTTCGATCAGCGCCATCAGGGCGTAGTAGATGACCGAGTTGAGCAAGAGCGAACTGACGACATCATCGACCTTGAATCTTACGCGCAGCGTCGCCGGCACCAGCGCGACGGCGGCGCCTGCCGCCGCTCCGACAATTGCCATCAAGAGCATGGCGAGCGGCCCGGGCATCGGGATCGCGCCAACGAAGCAGCTGGCCACCGCGCCGGCGAGCAACTGCCCCTCGGCACCGATATTCCAGAATTTGGCCCGGAAGGCGACGGCCACCGCTAGGCCGGTGAAGATCATCGGCGCCGCGCGCACCAGCGTCTCGGTGATGGCATAGCTGTCGCCGAGCGAGGCCGTGAACATCACGCCATAGGATTCGAGCACGCCGGCGCCGGCCAGCGCAATCAGGCCGCTGCACAGGATCAGCGTCGCGGCGATCGCCAGCAGCGGCAGGGCAAGGTTGAACCATGCGGGCGTCGACGTCCGGACTTCCAGGCGAAACATCAGCTGTGGCCCTCCGCCCCGGTCATCATCAGCCCGAGCCGTGCGATGGTCGCATCGGCGCTGTCCAGCGTGCCGGCGATACGACCCTCGTACATAACCGCGATGCGGTCGCAGAGTACCAGCAGTTCCTCGAGATCCTCGCCGATGACGATGATGCCGCAGCCCTTGGCCCGCATGTCAAGGAACTTTTCATGGATGAAGCGGGCCGCACCGATGTCGAGGCCGCGCGTCGGCTGTGAGACAACAAGCACCTTCGGATCGAAGGCAAGTTCGCGCGCCAGCAGCGCCTTTTGCAGATTGCCGCCGGACAGCGCGCCGGCGCGGGTCATCGGTCCAGGGCACCTGATATCATAGGCTTTGATCTGCGCCTCGGCGAAGGCGCGGATCGCATCCGGCTTGAGCAGGCCCTTGCTGCTGAACGCCGCCGTGCCGATCCGCGGCAGCACCATTGAATCGGCGAGCGGCAGATTGGTGACCAGCCCGGTCGTCATGCGGTCTTCCGGAATGCGGCCGAGACCGAGCGCCTGCACCTCGCGCGGCGAAAAACGCGTCACTTTCTGGCCGGCGATCGTTATCCGGCCGGCATCGGGCGCGCGCACGCCGGAGATCACCTCGGCCAACGCTCGCTGGCCATTGCCCGACACGCCGGCAATGCCAAGGATTTCGCCGGCACGGACGGCGAGCGACACGTCGCGCAGCGCCGTGCCCGAGTGCTTCGAGGTGGAAATGCCATCGAGCGTCAGCACTTCAGCGCCGGGTGCCGATGGCCCCCTCGCCGGCGGCACGATCTCGTGGCCGCACATCAGTTGCGCCATTTCAGCCGACGTCGTGTTGGCCGGGTCATCGACACGGCCGGCGACGCGGCCATGCCGCAGCACCGTGCAGCGATGGGTGAGCGCGCGCACCTCGTTGAGCTTGTGCGAGATGAAGATGATGCCGAGGCCCTGCGCCGCCATCGAGCGCAGCGCCGAAAACAGCCCGTCGACCTCGCTTGGCGCCAGCACCGCCGTAGGTTCGTCGAGGATCAGCAGTTTTGCACCGCGAAACAGCGCCTTGACGATTTCGAGCCGCTGCTGTTCGCCGACCGAAAGCGCCGAGACCGGCAGGTCGGGATCGAGCGTCAGCCCGTGCTGGCGGCCGATTTCAGACAGCCGCGCCAGCCCGCCGGCACGATCGATCCGCCCCGATTTGCCCGGGATGCCGATGAGCAGATTCTCCAGCACCGTCAGCCTAGGTGCCAGATGAAAATGCTGGTGCACCATGCCGATGCCGGCGGCCAGCGCATCGGCCGAACTGGAGATGCGAACCGGCCGGCCCTGGATCAGGATTTCGCCGGCATCGGGCGCATAGGCGCCGAACAGCACGTTCATCAGTGTCGTCTTGCCGGCGCCGTTCTCACCCAGCAGCCCGAGGATTTCACCCGGCGCGACGCTGAGGTCGACGGCCTCGTTCGCCTTGACGGCGCCGAAGCGCTTGGTGATACCGCGCATTTCGATGAGTGGGGCGGGCAAGGGTGCTCCTGCGGAGATGACTCTGCTTCACCCTCCCCCTTGTGGGGAGGGTCGGCTTGCGATCGAAGATTGTAAGACGGGGTGGGGGTGCGGCGCC
>NZ_JAFFIW010000082.1 GCF_018588885.1 Mesorhizobium sp. dw_380 | reverse complement strand
TGCGCGTTCTCTAAGCGTCCATCTCCAGAGGCTCGTGCCCTGGCTGTTCGTGCCAGATGGGCGAACCGTCGAGGTCGGTGATAGTGATATTCACAGCATCCGATCCGGCGTGTCGCAAAATGAAGAGGAGAGTTACCACGTCCAGGATCAGTCGCCGCGCCTTGCTCTTCCATTCCGGCATCGCAGTCGCCGCCTCGACCGTTGCAGCAAACGCTCTCGGCACAAAGTCGCTGAGCCAAGGTCGGCAGCCCTCCAATGACCTGCAAGGGCTGATTGGGGCGCACAAGACGCGTGCATATCATTCGGCAAGGCCGTCCACGAAAGGGGCAACCGCAGCTGCGACCACATCAAGGCTGGCCGAGAGGAGGAGAGGGCACTACTGGCGATCTGCGCCTAAGCTGCCGACGTCAGTGAAGATTTGCTTGTCACGAAGATTTGCTTGGCACAGGGAATTAGGACGCCCATCAGGGGCGTAAATGGGCTGACGGGATCAACTTCCAACCTAGAACCGAGTTTCGCGCTCAAGCCAGTTGGAGCCGATCCGATCTTGAAAGCCGCTTACCTAGCGCTTCAGAGCGTTACCTTTTTGTCCCTCGGGGCGCGCCGCGATCCTCGGCCCGACGCGCCTGATACCTGAAGTTGATCGAGCTTGCCAAGGCTACCGATGTCGAGGCCTCATGGCGATCAAGATCAACCCGATCTCTTCGAGCCCGAAGGCCATGGACAAATACCGCAACCTCGTGGTGATCGCCCTCGAAGCCCGGGCCCCGACCAAGGCCGCCACTTAATGCGGTGCGCCTCCTAACGCGAGGCGATCCGGTCGCCCGACGCGAACGACATCTTTCGTGGTCCTTTCGTCGTGACGTGAGCAAATCGCTCCTTACGCTGCGCCTGCGATATCCACAGCATGGGCACTGACAAACGCCGACGGCTGGGCCTTGTTCCTGAAAAAATCGCCGTCGGCCTTTTCACAAACGTCACCGGGGTTTTCGGGCAAATTCGGAACAATGCCTTTCGCCTGGGGTTTATTGGAATGAAGGGACCGATTTTCCGAGGAGAAATCAGATGAAACATCTTCTGATCACGAGCATGATCGCGCTCGGCGTCGGTTGCGGGGCCGCGATGGCGCAGACCGAATCCGCGCAGCCGAGCGGAGGCGACAATTGCGCCGCCGGCCAAGCCGACTGCCAGAAGGGCGGCAAGGCGGGCGAGCAGGCCCAGGGCAAGATGAAGTCGCAGACCGAGCAGAATGCCCAGGGCAAGGCCGGCGCCAACACCGAGGAGCAGGCTCAGGGTAAGGCCAAGGCAAAGACCGATGAGCAGGCCCAGGGCAAGGCCGGCACCAGCACCGAGCAGCAGGCTCAGGGCAAGACCAAGACGAAGACCACCGAGCAGGCCCAGGGTCAGGCTGGCACCAAGACCGAGGAGCAGGCTCAGGGTACGGCTAAGTGTCAGACCGGCATGGCCAATTGCCCAAAGGGTTCGAAGACAAACGAGCAGGCCCAGGGCAAGACCGAGATGAAGAACACTGAGCAGAATGCCCAGGGCAAGACCGGCACAACCACTGAGCAGAACGCCCAGGGTACGACCAAGATGCAGACCCAGCAGAATGCCCAGCGTAGGACCGGTACAACCACCGAGCAGAACGCGCAGAGCAAGACCGGCACCACCACTGAGCAGAACGTCCAGGGTACAACCAAGATGCAGAGCCAGCAGAATGCCCAGGGTAAGACCGGTACAACCAGCGAGCAGAACGCCCAGGGCAACACCAACGTCCAGACCGACCAGAACAAGACGGCCTCGATCAACAACGTGACGGTCGAGCAGAAGACGCAGATCACGCAGATCATCCACGAGACCCACGTCCAGCCGGTTCGCGATGTCGGCTTCGACATCTCGGTTGGCGTCGAGGTGCCGCGGCATAAGATCCGCCTACATCGGCTGCCATCCCGTATCGTCAAGATCGTCCCGGCTTATGAACGCTACGAGTATTTCGTGCTGGCCGACGGACGCATCGTTATTGTCGATCCGGACAGCTACGAGATCGTGGCGATCCTGGAGGCCTGATCCGGACAACATCGCGAAAAGCAAAAGGTCCGCCGTGCCGCAAGCCTCGGCGGCATCTTTTTGCCCGGTCTCGAAATACGCGGAATGCCGGATGAACCGAGTGGCTTGAGGACGAGCGGCCGATCGTTTCGCTTCCAGCCGGCCGATCGCTACGCCTGGGATTTCGGCCCTGCTCTTACGAGCGGGGGTAATCGACACCAAACGGGACGGCACTTGGACCTCGCCGACCGCGTTGACCAGAATACTGGACAAGCTGTTCCGCCCGTCTATTCCTGACCCGACCGGTCGCGCTGCACGACGCCGGTCGGCTCGTGTTCTTCGGGCGGCGAACATGGCCGACCGTCGGGCCTGCGCTTATGTGCACGCGGGATTGCAAAGCTTTCACGTCGAGATTCAGGACTTCACCCAAGTGCTCCGCGACTTCATCGACGTGACCATCGAACCAAGTTCGACGACGCGCTGCCCTGACCACGCAGGCCCGGTCAAAAAGGGTAGCGACCTCCCTGCCGATATCTTGCTCCCGACCATGGTCGATTTTCGGTTTGTCGGATTGTAGTAGACCGGTAGCGTTCAGGCGAGCGATGGTTCGTCTGTTCGCGTCGGCGGTTCGCTGACGGTAAGGCGATTCTGTGGTCCATAGACCAAGCAGGAGTATCGGACTCGATCGGGACGATAACCCTGTCCTTCCGCGCAATCGACGCCAAGGCAGCGGCATTGGGATTTGCGCTGGCGCGTGCGCATTGGGGGCATGGACTGGGCAGCGAGGCGGCGCGCGAAGTCCTCCGCTACGCCTTGGAAACTCTGGCGCTTGAACAGCTGACGGCCGAGCTGGCTGCGCGCAATTTCGCGTCGCTGCGGATATTGGCGAAGCTCGGCTTCAAGCATATCGAGAGCTTCATCGATGAGTCCGACGGCGAGCCCTGCGAGCGGTTTGCGCCCGACGGAGACATCGGATTGTCACTGTTGGCGAACAACGCGATGCCAGACTGCTAGGCCGAGCCACCCGCCAATAGAGATTGTTTGTGCTGTCTAGGTGCGCAACGAGGTCGCGTCCGCCTGCTGATGACTTCAGCCTAGAAGCCGTCAGTCCGTTCACGGCCCCGAACGCGTCATTCCAGAACAACATGCCTCAAGCCGAACGGGAAGCCTGAGAACACCTACGAGGTCGAATGTTCATGATCTGTGCCTTTAAAGTCGCACAATTGGCAGTTCGGAACTTCGGCGGCAACCGAGCATAGGCCGACGATCCGCTGCCGTTTGCAGGCCGTCGCAGCCGACGAGCTCAACAAAAGGAGACGGCGTTGATGGCCACCTCCGCAATTTGCGGCCATTCCGATCATGTCGTGCCTGCCAATCAAGTGTCTTTTGGCGACTTTAGCGGCGGTTTGCTATCACTGTCTGGCCGCAGTAGGCCAGGGCATCATGCAGCCCGTGGTTCCGATCGATCGATGAGACAACCGGCATCTGGCGGACCGACGGGCTGCCCGTGGTCTATCTGCCCGGGCATTTCTTGGTGAACAACCATCTTGCGGTCGAGGCAGCCCTCGGCCGCGAGGCGTATCGCACCGTCCTGCTCGCGTCGACGGCCAAATCCGCCATCGAATGGTGCGTGGCGCAGGTGCGGATCAAAGGTCTCGATCCCGAGGCCACCTTCCGCCACTATTTCCCGCGCCTGTCGCAACGCGGCTGGGGCCACTTCTCGATCGAGGGGCTGGATGTCAAAAAGCATCGCGGCTGCATCAGCCTGAGGAATTCAATCTTCGCCCTGGAAGCAGGCCAGCAGCGGGCAGTCGAGTGCGAAAAGATATGTTGCGTTCGAGGTGCGCGAGCCCGACGCACTCCTATACCGCGCGGTCGTGCGCCTCTGCCTCGATCAGTTCAACCGCTTCACTCGGTCGGAGTTCTACCAACCTTGTCGGCGATACCAATCGTCGACGTCCCGGCGCACGCGATCCTTTTCGATGCCGTAGCGTTCTTGAATCTTGCCTTCGAGCTGATCACGTTTACCGGCGATACGGTCAAGGTCATCGTCGGTGAGTTTGCCCCACTGCTCCTTTACCTTGCCTTTGACCTGCTTCCAGTTTCCTTCCACACGGTTCCAGTCCATGACATGGCCTCCTTGGTTTCGCAGAAGGTGAAACGTCATCTGGCGTGGGAGGTTCCGGGAAGGGGTTGCCATCAAAGATCACCGCGGGCGGCCCTTCGCTTCAGATCGCGACCATTCAAGAGGTCCAGCAAATCGTCAGCATACTCCATGTCGAGGCCGCCCGGTGGACCCAGCCATCGCCAGGTTGCCCGGTGAACACGTCCTTTGATTCCTTCCTAAGAGCATATCGCTGCTAGCTTGTAACTCATTGGCAAGGAATCTGTCCCTGGCGCTGGAACGTTAGAGACGGATGAAAGTTCTGTGTCGATCCAGATACCTTAGCTGGGTGTCAGTTGAGATCGGGTGCGCGATCTGATCTTCCCGCGCTCCCGCCTCTCACGGGCGCCAGCTTTAGGAACAACCTTCGGGCGCACAGGAGACAGCTATGAAACACCAGACACTCGAAGAGCTGCAGTCCATCGCGGACATCAATCCGTTGGCGGCAGCTCTGCTCAGGACCAAAACGCAACGGATAGAGCGGTGGGCGGAACTGCTTGAGCGCGATCCCACGCGCCGCCTAGTCTCGCTCACCGGCACAGAGCATCTGCATCCCTCAGTTCGCGCAGAAGCGCGGGCGGCTGGATCCCCGATCACCGTTGCCTTCGAGGATTCGCTGCTGCGCGCCTCGGGCCTGAAATCGGACAGTTATGGAGAAGCCAAGCACTTCTTCGAACTCTCGGATTGGGAATTGCATGAGATCGTCTGTAGCTGCCAGGCCGGTGCCACGATGCATGCCAGGTGGGCCGCCGGCCGGGTCCGCAGAACGATTAACGGAAACAGGATTCTCGCTTGGTTGAAGCGCCATATGGCGCATTGAGACTCGTCGCGCTGCGCGGCCGCGGCCACCATCCTTCGGTGTGCTGGCTTCAACCTTGCGATAATGGTCGCTAATAGTCGCTCGGCGAGTTCGCGGAACAGAATCCCTCCAATGACATTGTTAGATATCGTTTCACATTGCGGGAGGTTTCGATGGGTCGCGGTATCTTGCTCTGGCTGCTCGGTGTTCCCATTCCGATTATCATTCTTATTATGCTTTTTGCGCGGTAGGAGGCTATAATGGAGTCGGATATCTCCGCTTCCACCGAATCCTCAGCCCCAGCTGTGAGTTGGGGCGGCCGATTGCCGCCGGCTCCCAGCCGGTGGGCTTTTTCGTGAACCAACGGCTTTCTTCTGCAGCATGAGGCTGGACTGTGACGCTTCTTGGCGGAACAGGAAAGCCTTTTGCGAGTTCATACTCATCGACACGCGCATCGCCGCGCTATTGCAATAGAGGCGGCAACGCAACAAGGGGAGCATAGATCATGGGTCTTGGAACCATCCTTATCATCATTCTTATCCTTGCCCTCCTTGGGGGCTTAAGCGGCTTGGGAGGCGGACCGTTCTATGGCACCGGCTATTACGGCGGCGGCGGCCTCGGCCTGTTGCTACTCATCGTAGTCATCTTAGTTGTTCTTGGGCGAATTTAGGGTTTCCCCCAGCAGCAGGCGATACGCATCTTTCCGAGAGGGACTTCTCGTTGGGATAGGCCGGCAAATGATTTCTCGCAGGTCGCCTTCGAGTGTACCTCTGCCTATATTTCTGGCCGTGACGACAACGAAGCCTGTTTGCATTCGCGTTGGCAACTTTGTTGAACTGCGGGTTTTTGTCTGCTGGTTAGGCCGCGTCTTATAACCGGGGCTTCTGATGAAAGACCCTAGTGGCTAAGCGACCTATCGCAGGCCGGCTACGGCCTGGCTTGGAGCATGCTATCAGCTATCCCTTGATGTCAGTCGTTCAGAAAATCAGCTCGGGCATTGGCTGGACTTGAGCGCCGTAGTGAATGGCCTGGTCGCTGTGCCGGTAATGACTGTGATGATGCTGATGCCGAGAAAATCATCTGTTCCCAAGCGATCTGGTTGAGCATTTTATTTTGATTACGAGAAGCTCGAGAGGAATTTTGTAGCGCACGGCGGCTGCTAATCCTCAAAACGACGCTGCAGTGGCTGCGCAGGCTTCACGCATTCTGGTCGCCAGTGCGACACCTCGCGACCGTGGACCGCTTGAGGGAGCCAGCGGTCATCGTAAGAAATGCATGATGCGATCCGAAGCAAAGGTTCAGCCAAGAAAGTACTCAATTTGTATACGTCTGCGAGAGCCGGCCGTTTTCCTCCGAGGTCTCGAAGCGGCTGTTTCAAAGGAGCTTTTTGCGCTTATGGAAATTCGCTTTCCGCGATCCAAACAAGCATCGATAAATGATTGGGCCTGCACGGCATCCGCTGTCTTTAGGAACAACCTGATGGGCTGACCGCAAGATGGTCGGCCGGTACTTCTTAACGTTAGCGCCCGCGCCGGCTCAGAAAGGTATCGCTGAGCGCCGAATGACGGCTAGACGCGACCCAGGTGGCGAATTCCCACGTCAGCACATCGACGCGGCCGTTTCTTTTCACCTTTGATGCACCCCGAACTATGTCGGCTCCCTTGTCTTCACCCGCTAGTGTGTGTTCCTCGGCGCCACCCAGCCTACCCAACGCATAGACAATATTACGGCACTCCCCATGACATCACGTCGCGCCGTCATCGTCTTCAAAGGCTCCTGAGCGGGGTTTGTTTCAATTTCCCCGCGGCCTGCTGTTTCTATTAGGGGTGCGCATGTTCTTGCGATATTCATCCGGCATGCGCGGCGCTGCCTTCGCCGCCTAAGGTCCCGTAATCATCGAGGCAATCGTCGACGCCTATGAACCGATGCTACCGCAATCCGCAATTTGCCTGCGGACTCCAGCCAATCGATTTTCGCCCTGGCCGCAGAAGCAATGGGTGGCATCGGCTACAGCATCACCAGGCCCGATGATATTGAAGGGGTCCTCGACCGACAAGCATCGTGGCGCTCGTAGCGGCGGTCATTTTCGCGGTTGTAGGAGACGGCGGTCTCGCCATGCAGCTTGGCGAATTCTCTTCGGCCCGGCGGGCGATGTCTCGGCTGATGACAATGCCTATTTAGCGCAACTTGTGGCCGCGCGCACCGGGCTCTCGGAAGCTGATGCGAAGGCGCGAGTCAATGGGATGATCGCAAAGGTAAAGGACACAAAGATCAAAGCGTAAGCGGTGTTTCCGGACCACCTTTCGGGAGTGGCCGCGATCTGTGAGGTTGCCGATCCTGTATTGGGATCGGAGATCGGCTTGTGTCTGGACTTGACCTTACGCTTGACCCGGAGCGGCAGCTTCGGCGTTTCGAGGTGATCAG
>NZ_JAFFIW010000081.1 GCF_018588885.1 Mesorhizobium sp. dw_380 | reverse complement strand
CCCAGCCAAGGATGCCGCACCTGCCGGCGGCGGCGGCATGGGACACTGAGACCTTGGCATCCGGAGAAGTCCGTGCGTGAGCCGACGCTGCTTCCGTATTCGGCAGGCTTGGGCTCAAGCCGCCGGTCGCCGTTGCGGCCATGCCGGCCATATCCAGGAAGATGAAGAACGTGGTAGCCCCCTCGCGGGAAGGCCTCTCGTCGCACCGGGGGCTGGCTTTGAACTTGTGCGTGGTGCTGTGGACAGTCGTTATCCTGGCAGCAGTGTTTTTTATTCTGCAGGCCTGAACCGATCACGCATCGGTGCAGGTGAGAACGAATAGGACGCAACTATGGCAAACCGCTACGCGCTTCGCATGGACCACAGGGACAGCTGGACCGTTTTCGACGTTTTCACCGGCCAGCCCGCCGAGACCGATCACAAGATCATGGTCGGCATCAATGCCAGCGAAGCGGACGAGATGGTCGGCCGGCTGAACGATCAAGACACCAAGCGGCGGGAACAGGCCGGCCGCTAAGCTGACGCACAGCCGAGCAAACTCGCCGGAATGATTCGCTAAGCACCTGCTCCCATTGTCGCCGGCCACAAACTTGGGCACCGGCGCTCGAGAGCGTCCACCGTACTCCTGTTCCTCGATGGGAGCTGCATGATGGACAATGATTATTCGGCCGATGCGATTTCGACTTTTGACTGCGATATCCTGCGCGACGCCTTCAGAACATCGGTCATTGAAAAGCAGATCTCCGAGGATCAATGGCAGGCATACGCCGCGCTTTTGATCCGCGACTATACTGGCAACTCCGATTTTGATCCGGCGTTGCTGGCATGGATCGTGCGAACATAACTTTAACGCCGTGCGAGCTGCTGGAGCGGACAGCCGCTCCGCGGCCCTTTCATTTTTCCTAAAAGGACAACAAGATGAGGTACATGAAAACCCCGGACGCTCCGGCCATACCGCTCAAGCCGATCGTCGAAGCCGCAAAAATCCTGTCGAAGCGGCTGACGATCAGAATTGACGAAGCAACAAGACGAAAGTTCGCCGACACCGACGGCACGGTGCGGCGGGCGCGTCAAATTGCGGAAAGCAACCGCCTGATTTGATGTGTCGACGTCTTGTATGGATGTCCATGCTCGGCCTGGGCGACCTCCTGCACGCCGACAACGCGCGCAACATGACGGAAAGGTCGGGGAATATCCTCGACGTTGACACTCGCTACGCCAAGACGACCACGACCGATCTCTTGGTCGAGGTGTCCGAAATGAGCGCCGCAAAGCACGACTTAATCGAGATCGTGCTGAAGCCTGGCAACCACGATCCGAACTCGACCGTGGGCCTCGTCCAGGGCCAGCGAATGTATTGGGGCAACTCTAATCGCACAGTGGCCGAAGCCAGCGTCGTTTACATCGACCACGGCCTAAGCTCCGGCATGAAGTACGGCATCGCCGCTGCTGAAGCCGCTGGCCGCCCTGTCGAAATATCGTTCGCTGGAGAACGTCGATGGATGCTGATCTCGCAACCACGACGTTTGGGCCTGTCGAAGCCTACTCACTAAAGCCCGCGGGGCTTCAAAGTCAGCAATTCCAGAACGTTCCGGACGCTCCGCCGGTCGTGGCCGGCCGCCCACCCAACCCGAAGCAAGCCTTCGGCAACAAGAAACCGCCGATCGCATACTTCCCGCTCTCGGCCATCCTGGCGGGCCTGGAGGCGCTATTCGACGGCGCGCTGAAGTATGACCCGCACAACTGGCGCGATGATCCTGTCGAGGCCATGACCTACGTCCACGCGGCGGAGCGGCACCTGAAGCTCTTCAGCGTGGGGAAGATCGTGCGCGCGATACGAAGGTCGACAACGTTGGCGCGGTGATTGCGTGCGCGGCGATCTTGATCGACGCCAGGGCGCACGGAACGATGATCGACAACCGCCGTCACTCGCAAGTCGAGGCCGACCTCCTGCATGAGGCCGAAGCCTGGGTTGCTCGGCTGAAGGCCATGCAGGCGGAGCGAGAGAAGGAAAGGGCGGTCAAATGACGGAGGAAGCCAACACCGCCCTCGATCTCGATCCGAAGGTGAAGGAATTCATCGACAGCCTTACGCCGGAGCGGGTCAAATATCTGGAGGCGTCAATCCAGTTCTCGAGGGACCGGGAAAGCGCCGGCCGGTTCCTCAAGTTCCTCGGCTTGCTGTTCGCCTTCGTCACAGGCGCGATCGTCGCCTGGGATAAGGTCGCGGTCTATTTCATGGGGCATGGAAAGCCATGAGCATCCCCCGGCCGAAATCCTTCCATAGCGCCTTCTGGCAAGCGCTGGCGATCGGGGTTTGCCTGGTCGCCGCCGTCTATGTGGCGCACGCTATCGTCGAACTAACGGCCGACGCTCCGGTGCCGAGTGCGCTTAATCCGGAACTTAGTTCTGTCGAGCAAGTTCGGCTCTAAAGGGATGCTTCGTCATGCCGGAAGCCAAATCTAAGGGCAAATCCGAAGATCATCTGGCTGATTGGCTCGCGAGAGAAACGGGTATAACCGTCGAACAAGCTCGCGAACTGATCCGGATGATCGGACCCTCGATCAACTCGCTTCTGCGAGAGGCGCGGGCCATGAAGCAGCGGCGCTGAAATAGAAGGCCGTGACGCGCGTTTCGCGGTTGCGTACGGCACGCGCCTCGGTCCCGCCGCCAGATCTGGCGGCGGGCGGGTGCAATTCGTCAATCGTAGACCTTCACAATTTTGCGCGTGCTCGGGTCGACCAAAACGGTCCGATTGTCGATTACCACAACACGATATTTAACCTTGGGGACCTCCTGAAGCTCGACTGTGTCGGGCAGGGCCGTGCCGACATTCAGCTCGACGCCCGGAAGCTTGACTGAAGCCAAGGGTTTCTTCTTCACATATTCGTGCACGACGGTGTCCTGCTCCGGCGTGATGACAACATCCTGGGCCGCAACTGCGCCGACGCCAGCCAGCAGCAATAGCGCCGCAGCGGCGCTGGTAAGGTGCATTCTCATACTTTTTCTCCTCTGCAATTCGGCGGCGGTGCCCGCCGACTCTCCGAACTCGCCGGCCGCCGCATCGTTCCTGGTCGGCACTTTGGTCTGATGCTGACCAGACCAAAGTCGCAGGGCGAAAGACGCATTGGTCTGCCCTTTGAGTTGTGGGGAACTGCCTACGGGCTAGGGGTGTTCTTTTCCCGAATGTATGGAGAAATCAAATGGATAGAAGTGTTAGCCAAGCGCGCTGGTTACTCGCCCCCGTCTTCGCGACTGCCCTTACCTTTCTTGCGGTGGGATTGATTCTTGGCTGACATATCATGGATAAGCGCAGCTACGTCCCTTCCTGCGCTGATAGGACCCGCGAACCGCCTCGGTGGTTGGCGGGTCCTCTATCTTCACCGTGTGTCGGGCCTGTCTCGGTGCGCTGAACTTGGTCGCCTTCGCGTCCGCTGCTGTTTGCTTCCTGCAGTGATTTGCGTTCCGCCGTAAGCCTAAGGTCCGGGGAGCGGCCCGACTGAGGTCTTAGGGAGCAACCGACGCGTGGCGAACACGTTAGCGCGAGCGCAGAGGAGGCATTTAACGGGGTATACGTCATGCCGGTGGCACGCCATTGAGCGAGGCAAGCAGTGACCTTTATTCCTAGATCGAACATACAAGAGCGCACAACCCACGCTGCAAATGACAACGATGCTGATGCCGCCGGATTCGTGTCCGTTCTGGACGCCATCTCTTTGGACGACGATGCCAAGATAGATGACCTTGTCAGGCGGACGGAGCGCATGGCTATTGCGGTAGTTATTGGAATGGCGATTTGCCTGATCGCCATCCCTGGAATCTATTTTGCTCTGGTCTATCGAATGTAGGCGTGACCGAACGGCTTCTCGCGGCGTCCGAACGGGTGAGCAGGCGAGCGGCTCGGGGGGCGCCTGGCAAATTCGGTCTGGTGAATGGCTACCGGCTTCTGCCTGGGCGGCCGAGCACTTCGTCGCTGGAGCGTAGGCTTCTCAGGTTTCTGAGGTAGCTCGCAAAAATCGACAGCTTCTTTTCATAGCCTATGCGCACCATAGCCTTGCAGCTATCGCATCTGAAGCCTCCGATCGTTCTGAGCCACGAACCAGGCCTCACCATCGCATGTGAACAGGCCGGGCAGTGAAACTCCATTGGTATGTCGCGCAGTTCATCGGACAAAGTCATTCCGTCATTGCTCCCGAACCCGATGCCCCAGCTCCATGAGTGGCGGCCTCCAGTTTTGACCGAGGCTGAGAACAGACAGAATGGCGGGAGGTTCCAGGCTTGGTCTTCTGGCCGATCAGGAAACGGACTTCAGTCCTACCGTAAGCCGGGTTTAGCGTGGCAAAGTCCGGCCAAGCGCAGTCGCGTTCGTGCTGCTTTTCATGGCCGCCAGCTTTTGGCTGGCGGCTGAACTTTTCATTTATTCGCCTTCGGTGATTATCATTTCACCGGCCCAGCAAGAGGCCCGTCAATGACGTTTCGCCTTGGTGAGTTCGAGGAAGAGCCGCAGTCGGTGCGCCGGGTGCATCGGCGGGCGGCTATAGGGGACCGATCACGCCTTCCATTAGAAAGGCTCCCAGCGCGCTCATCAATGCCTCGGCGGTTTCCTTGTCGAGTTGCAACTCGACCTCATCATCGTCATCCGTGATCAGCAGCAAGGTGCCTTTCAGCGGACTGCGCGATGTGACCACCACATCGTCATCCTGAAACTCGACTTCGCGGACCATGGCCTCCGTCCTCGATCGTGCCAGCATGCCGCACGAGTGACCGGAAAGGAAGCGGCGGCGGGGGAGGTTAGGGCCTGGCGCCACAACCTACTGATACCGCTTCGGGGTTTTGCGCAGAATTATTTTTCCCCGGTGTGGAACATTGTTGCGCCGAAACGCTTCGGCCATTGCACTGTTGCCATCCTCCAGTGCGAGACCACAGGTAAAACTGGCCCGCGGCCTCAACGGTGGCGGGCCTTTTGGTTGCGTGCCAAAGGCGGGTGCTGCTGGCTGAGGGCCTCAAACCTCTGCCGGGCCCGCATCGCCCCAGTGGGGGCGCAACGGTGGCGGCTTGGAAAGTCGCTGTCTCAATTTTAGCAAAGGCTGACGGAACAAGCTCTCGCTTCTGAAGTTCTTGCGGCAGGAACCATTGCAGACGAGATCGACACTCCAAAGCCTCCGAAGTCCGTCTCGGGCCACCGGCAAATGTCGCTTTGCATGCAGCGCTTCGTACAGAATAGCGAAGGGCCCGTCAGCGGCTTGAGGGAAACAGTGACGGGCCCCGCTAGTTGCTTGGAGGACACCAAGCCCAGTCAGAACGTCGATGTCGGAAGCATGTTCCTCCGGTAAGGAAAAAGAAAGTTGGGACGAAGCGCGGTGCACGGCGGCAATTTCCGTTTTCGGAACTATTTTAGCTAAAGCTGATTGAATCGCGTCCTTTGCGAGTCAGTGCATGCGTCTGAAGTTCATCAAGCCGATGGAGCCCGAGCTGGTCGACACGCCACCGCAGGGCGATGATTGGCTGCATGAGATCAAATTCGATGGCTACCGCACTCAGGTCATCAAGGATGAAGACGGCGTCCGGCTGATCACCAAGAACGGCTACGACTGGACGGGCCCCTATATCCAGCTTGCCGGCGAAGCAGAAGCGATTGAAGCGGAAAGCTTCATCATCGACGGCGAGGCGATCAGCATCAATGAGGCGGGCCTGTCCGACTTCCACGCTCTTCAATCCGCCGTCACCAGCCGCAAGCCGTCGCGCGACCTGTACTTGGTGGCATTCGACCTCCTGCACCTCAACCGGCACGATCTGCGCAACATGCCGGTGGAAGACCGCCGCGAGATCCTTCAGGAGTTGATCCCGGCCGGCGGCCGCATACAATTCAGCGAAGCGATGCCGGGCACGGGCAATGCTGTCTATCACCTCGTCGACCAGGCTGGGCTCGAGGGCATGGTGTCGAAGCGCAAGGGGAGCGCCTATCGCAGCGGCCCGACGATGAACTGGCGCAAGATCAAGTGCTATGCCGAGAAGGAGATGGACATCATAGGGGTGCAGCGCGAGGCCGGCAAGCCGGCGATGGTGCTCATGGCTGAGAACGGTCGCTATATGGGCGGCGCCTTCGTCACCTTCAGGGCCGATAAGCGGCAGGCGCTGTGGGATCGTGTGCGGGGCAAGGCTGGCGCGCCGCCGCCGAAGGGGCTGACGAAGGACAAGGCCGAATGGCTGAAGCCTGGTTTGGTCGGCCGTGTGAAGTTCCTGAAGGGCGAGGAGATGCTGCGCCACGCATCGCTAAAGGACTTCCGGGAAGAGCGCGCGCCTAAGGAGCCAGGAAGGTGACCGAAGACGCAATGGCTGCTGCTCTGGCAGCCAGGAATAAGGATGCGCAGATTCTCGGCGTGTTCGATACCACCACCGAATCTGCTGCCGCGATCGGCTCCTGCCGGTTAGGAGAGGCCGTCCAGTTTGTCGCTAATGCTTCGATCCTGGGTTACGACGTTCATGCCGCGATAGTCTCGTATGGGGAACCGGGAAGCCCGAGCCTTAGGGTTAGGGATTGCGAGCAGTTGTGGGCGAAATATGGAGAGGCCTTGTTTCGACAGGGCTAACGGCAAAAGCCTCGTGGCAATCGAGCGCAGGCCCGCAAAGACGGCAAGGAACGCGCTGTGCCGGAGTTCTGGCAGGAATACGCTGAGGCTTGGCTGCAGGGGTTCGACTGCGAAACTATCGCCGGCAACGGCAAGATCAAACCCATTAGCGACCAGTTGGAAACGGAGGTCGACGAGGCCGCTGTCGAGAACGACTAAATCGACTTTCCGGCGCGGATCATGGCGCGAGTGATGGCCAACTGTGCTTCCATCTTGGCGTTCTCCTTCTGAGTCATGTTGTCAGCAGCAATGAGCAGCTTCAACGACCGTAGGATTTCGCCACGTGCCCACCCGGCTTCCAGCATGCAATCGACTATCGCTTGAAAGCCGGGTTCCATGGCTTCCTGGCACTCGATCTCACGATCAGGGTAGTCGTCGTCTCGTCTCGGCCGATTGATCATCGTCACTCCATATCGGGCACTTCGCCATCGGTGAAAAGCACTGTCGGCGATCCATAGTCGCCCAGCGCCGGGTCTGCATCACGGCTCCAGGCTATGACACCTACATGACGTCCCGCCAGCGCTTTCGCGGTGCGGATCGCTCGGTCTTCGCTCTGTTGGTCAACCGGACCATACGCAGCGAACAGCTCACCGTCCTCGCCCCGGTCGAAGGCAACGACGACGATCAGCTTCGGCTTTTTCTGGGTAGGAAGGACGTGATCGGACATGGATGCTCCTACAAGTAGCGATCCCCGGCGGCGCGGTGCGCCAGGCAGAACCAATGGGGCGTCTGCCTCGGCCGCGCAAACCCGAACGGCGCCCGCATGCCGCACCCAGCGTGCTCGCAGAGGTGATTTTCGATCCGGGCGGCGGGACGCGGGGCGGCGATCATGCCTTCGGCCAGTCTCGTCGCTTCATCACTCATGGCTAAAAAGATTCCACAGACCTGCTTGACGATCAAGCGAAATGTTCCTTTTTTGTTCTAATGGCGCACGATCCGATCGACACGCTGGGCAAGGCGACCCGGCACAACATGCTCGTCAAAGCGGAATGCAGTTGCGGCAATGTCCGCTACTGCCGTTCCGCCGATTTGATGATGGTCTATGGCGGCGGCGTCGACCCGCTGTCGCTGAAATTCGACTGCAGCCGATGTAAGCCCCAGATCAAGATCACGCTGCTCGAGGTCCACCCCGAACATCTGCCGAAACGCCTGGTGATCCACAAGCCCGTGAGGATGGACGGCAAGATCGTTTGGCATACGGAGCGATTTCGCGGATGAAGAAGACCCTGGCTGACACCTTGGCCGCCCACGAAAGCGTTTACGTCAACTGCGGGCACCCAATGTGCTCCAAATCAATAAGGCTCGATATCCAGGCTCTGATCGATAGGCTCGGCCCCGATCACGGATCAATGCACCAGGATCTTGTGGGGCTGTTCGTCTGCCCCGCATGCGAGGCCGCAGGACGCGATCGGCGGCCGGTGTTCTTCACAATGATTCCTGATTACGAGGCCTATCAGCGGGAGCGGAATCGAGACTGGAAGCCGACTTTCCCGCGTTGAATATTCCGCGTCTGTTGCAAAAGTAGCGCAGACTTTTGGCGGAAAGATACGCAAGATCAGAACTTGGTGGTTTGGGGACGACGGCATGAAATTCGCGCTCATCTTTTCCGCTGCGCTTCTGGCAGCCTCTACTCCGGTCTTGGCGGCCGACCTCG
>NZ_JAFFIW010000080.1 GCF_018588885.1 Mesorhizobium sp. dw_380 | reverse complement strand
CTGACAAAGCCAACGACGCTTTCTCGCGCCAAGCCCCATGCATCTGTGATCGCGCGTCGCATTTTTGAGACCGTGGGCAATGAGCCGCAACCGTGTCAGTAGCAATGCGCCAGAAGTTCCGATGTTCCGGCTACCGCGTCAGCTCCATGTTTCATCGCATTGATTGACCAGAGCCTCTGGCGTGGACGGTTCAGCCGCGGGCCAGACACCTGCGCTAATCATATGGCGCTATGGGAAGCGCAGGATTGCCGTGTCGTGGGCTCCCCGTTAGAGGAGGGCATGACTTGGTTCTTGCTTTCCCCGGTCAGCGGCTTGACCATGGCCGGCTTCTCGCACAGGGCGATTCTGCCGGATCGCGATGGTGGTGGCTTGCGTAACGCTGAACCTGTTCTTGCCGCGGGTCACTACGAACAATGCTTTCCTCCTACCCGCATGCCTCATCCGGCCTTCAATTTTCTCCCTCCGGTCGAGCTACCCGAAGTTTTGTCCTGCGGATCATGCTCAATGCCATCCGGCATTCGTCTACGTCGATCTTCATCAACCATTCCCATATTCAATTTGTCTAAAATGCAACCAAACCCGCCTGCGCGCCTTGAGTCGCGTCTGGAGTTTGTGTGCATGCGCAACGCCCAGCCGCGATTGAAGTTCATCAAGCCGCAGGAACCGATCCTGGTGCTCGAGCCGCCAGTCAGCGACGACTGGCTTCACGAGATCAAATTCGATGGCTTCCGCACCCAGCTGATCCGGGATTGGGCGGGAGTGCGCGCCTTAACCAGGACCGGCATCGATTGGTCGAAGCGCTACTGGCCTGTCGTCGACGCGGGCGAGAAACTGCCGGCAAAGTCTTTCAGCATCGATGGCGAGATGATCGCACCGGAGCCCGACGGCCGGCCGAACTTCCACCAGATGCACTCGCGCATGGCGTGGAACGCCGAGCTGCTCGCCTTCGTCACCTTCGATATCCTCCACCTCGACGGCCGGGATCTGCGCGGCCTGCCGGCGATCGAGCGCAAGGCTATCCTGTGGGATTTGGTGAAACCAGCCGACGGCATCATCCAGTATAGCCCGCACGTGGAGGGCAACGGCGCCGAGTTCTTCGCGGCCGTCGACAAGATGGGACTCGAGGGGATCGTCTCGAAGCGGCGCAACAGCCCCTATCGCGCCGGCAAGACCGATTCCTGGGTGAAGGTGAAATGCTGGGACGTCGCCGATTTCGACCTGATCGGGGTCAAGCGCGAGCGAGGCAAGCAGACCGAGGGACTTTTCGCGAAGGATGGGAAATATGTCGGCCGGGCCGTGATTGCCACGAGCCGCGCCATCAAGGAACGGCTATGGCAGCGCATCGAGCGTGACCGGGCCGAGCAGCCGGCGGGAATACCGAAGGCAGTCATCGATACCGACGTTGAATGGGTGAAGCCCGGCATCAGGGCGCGCGTAAAGACCCTTCGCGGCGAGCCAAAGCTGCGGCATGCATCGGTGCAGGGGTTGGTGGAAGACTAGATGGAAGCGCGCTGGGCGTTACTGAGCTCGCGACTTCAATTCGTCTATTAGCTTCCCTGTGGCGGTCCCTAAGTCATCAAGTGGATATGCCGCGCAATAAATCGCGGCGGCGTTCCTGACGTCATGCGACAGTCAGCAGCCGCCACAGGCCAGCGCGCCTTTGCCGGCCTTGCAGGTCAGCGAGTAGCATCACGCTGAATCAAAAAAGGACCCGGTCGAAACGGGGTCCTTTTTTGAATATTAGATCAGTGCCAGTAAGGCGTGACCTTGTAATACCTGTACGACTCGTCACGCGCTGCCTCACCGTCGGCGCCGGTCAGTTCGTTGATCGAATGGGCAGGCGCTGCCTTCAGCTGCTCCTTGGAGAAGGGTACGACATAACCACCCTTGTCCTCATCATAGTCGAGACTTGCCCAAGGAATGGCATGATACTTCTCGGCAATGCCAAGAAAGCCGCCAAACCCGATCACAGCAAACATGATGCCATTCGATGTCTTATCGAGCATGACGTCCTCGATGCTGCCGATGCTGTCGCCTGCGGTGTTGTAGACCGTTGTGCCGATGACTCGCGAAGCGGCAATGGCCTGGGTGTGCCCTGTCTGAGTTGTCATGGTGTTGCTCCTCATTGTCGTCGAACTCTGCTTCGACAATGAGAGGCACGGGCGAAAGTTCCCGACTTTTTGCGGTGTCGGTCGATCATTCCGCCAGGATGAAAGTTACCTTCATGTTGACGCGATTTAGGTGCAGGCTGGTCTCATCGCGTCCCCCTTGAAACGGGCAGAAAGCTCCCTCCCGACATTCAAGTCAAGTTAGAACAGCGGAACCTAAAGTCCGACAGCAGCTTCTGGCCTCATGAGCACACGCGGCACCAACTTCCTCCACACACGGATTTCAAACAATGTGCCCGAAAGGGCTCGGTCAGATGTGCTCTCGGTAGCCGAGTTGACGCAGAAGGCTTTCGCCGATGCGAAGGCAGCCGGGATCAGCAGCAACGAACTCGAGGAAGACACTGGCAGCGTCTACGAAGCGATCTTCACATCCATCGTGCACCATGAGGCGGGCTTGGTGGACTGATCTGCCTCGCGCTATTATCTCTCGTCCGTACAGCAAACTGCGGGAAAGGGATCATGCCGGCTGATCGATTGAAGGTCCGCGAGGGGGCCGACGGCTATGAGGTCCTGCAGGACGGCGAGCCGATCGGGTTTTCGCCACCATACCGAGGCTGCAAGGTTCGTTCGGGACGCGGCGCGCGGGTGTGGCTCGATTGGGGCAGGACTATCATTAGCCGCCAAACCGCTCCACATGATTTCGCACCCACCTTCCTCGGCTGCGATAGTGTCGGCCGCCTGCTTGGTGAGCAGAATGGTCCGAGCGCCGGCACCTGGTCCTGGTCGATCTCCACTCATGACAACCGCTGGCGCAAGCATGGCGGGCAAAGCGGCAGGGAACCGACTGAGGGTGAAGCGGTGGCCGCGCTGGAAGTGAGTTCACTGGACATCTGGCCGACACGCCGTCAAACCGTCATCATACGCGCAGGCGAAAGGCGTGTGATCGAATGTGAACCAAAAGCGCGTCGATTTCGCATGTCAGGAACTCTGTGGTGTGTTAGCTTCAACTAAAGGAACCCCCTTTGGTTGATGAATCTGACAAGCCACGAGTGATGGACGGCCCGGCAGCTCAACGCCTTGCCAAAGAAACAGGCATTACTGAAGCGCAGGCTTGCGAGCTTATCAGCTTTTTGGGCAGCGGTAATTGGTCGTCACTCGTTCGAGAAGCGCGAATGCTGAATCGAAGCGCACCGCCGCGGATGTGATCGATCGTTGACAAACCGGCTCCTATAATGGTCGGCGCGATCGCCGGGGTGAAGAGCATTGCCTGACCGTGCCGACCACTGCGGCAATAGGGAGGGGATTGCCGCCAAGGTGAGCTAGAGCGCCGCCGGCACGGGGACAATTCACCGACCAGCCTTTGGTAATAAACGTACAAACATTTGATATTGAAGGGCCCAACCCCTTGGACTTATAACTGAGCGTTAACCATTGGCTTCCGGGGAGGCTGCGATGGTCCAAGCGCATAAAGATATCGCCCGACTGGTCATCGAATCCAGCTTCCTTCTTCGGCAGCATTCTATAGCCGGAAGCGCCGCGTTTCGCCGGAACATGGATCAATCGCGAAAGGCTATCCAAGCGTCACGCGAACTGCTGGGACGCCTTCGCCAACGCCGGCGCGATGACATCGCACAGACTTTGGAAGATGTAGAACCGCCCCCCCGCGCGTCTCCGCGTTCGATGCCGACATCCTCCGCGCCGTATTTCGCGATTTGGTCTGGGAAATGAAGGTGCCCGAATCCCAATGGCGCGATCTGGCTAAGAGCCTGGTACTCGAATATACGGGGTGCGAGCAGATCGAGGCTGGCTTGTTGGATTGGATCACGAGGAAGTAAGGACTGAACAGCCCAGAAAGGCGAGGCCGTGGCCGTGCTGGAGCGGGAGTTCACCGGAACAAGCCACGAGCGATGGACGGCCCGGCAGTTCAACGCCTTGTCAAAGAAACAGGCATTACTGAAGCTCAGGCTTGCGAGCTGATCAGCTTCTTGGGTAGCGGTAATTGGTCGTCACTCGTTCGAGAAGCGCGAATGCTGAATTTGCTCATTCGATCTGGAATCGTTTGCGATGGCCTTTGCGGAAGACCAGCGGATACGGCTGCATCTCGACAAGTTCACGCGGCTGTAGGCGCTAAAGCGTCGCAGAATGAACCTTTTTCGAGGTTCGGGATTAGGGCCACATGGCCCGCTTCTTCTTCGATCTAACCGACAACGGCGAATTCTACCCCGACACTGAAGGCACCGACCTGCCGACACTGGAAGACGTCGAAGACGAGGCGGCTATGGCGCTGCTCGAAATAGCCATGCCGGACGGCACTTTCAGAGAAGTCGCCATCCGTGTCCGCGACCATACCAGCAAGCCGCTATTCACTGTGAAGGTCACGTTGGAGCGGGTGCGCGAGCCTTCCGATGAATGAGGACACGGGTGCCCTAGAGCTATTCATTATGGCCGCGCACCAACGCCAGCAACAGGCGATCGATGATGCTGACAACATGATCGAAGAGACGCGGCGCGTAATCGCTCAATCCAGAAAGCTGCTGGATCGGCTTGCCGCCAGGACCGGCGCTACTCAGCCTTAGCTGACCGTCGCCATTTACCGGGTCGAGCGGATCGAAGCTGGCTTGGTGGATTGGATCATCAGCGACTACTAGGCACCACCCAGCCCTCCAGATTTGGTTGCATTCGTACCGCAACCCGTGAGCAGCGCCCGGCGTTTCGCCCCATGACGATTCACTACTTCGACTACCCACGACAACCAACAGCTGATGCCCGACCCAGAGGGAACAGAGGTGGCAGACATCGAAGCAGCTAGGTTCGAAGCCATCAGAATATTGGCTGAACCAGCCAGAGGTATCGAGTGGCCAGACCACCGCATTCTTTCGATCGAGCTCCGTGACGGCCACAAGCCGCGATTGCATGTCAGCCTAACACTCGAGGTCAAGACGCGGGCATAGGCGGCTCCAAATTTCAAACTGAGACACTTCTACCCAACTGCCGGCCGAGCCGCCGCACACTGCATTAAGTCGCGGAAACCGTGGAGAAATCGTGATTCTCGCAATGTGCAGTAAACATCCACACATTGCAAAATCACCTTCTAAGTTATTGAAAAACGACCGCCAAACCGCAGCACAATGTGCGCGCTTTTATCCTGCCGTCGGTTGTGCTTTCATTGTCTTTCTGACATCGGCGGTCCTTTCTTTTTACGCGATACTATACGCCTCTATTCTCTGCGCTACGATCCCGTTTTTGGGCGTCGAGTTCCGATGTGCCGTGCAATCTTCCGCGCTCTGCGACGGGGTGTTTCGGCTGCATTGGTGCAGCGCTCGAACCGTCGTGGCGCACTTTCCATCGGTCTAACGGAGCATCGTCACAGGGCGGCACAGACCTTGCGGTGGCAGGAGCGCTTGGCGATCTCCCGGCCCCAGCTATTGACCCTGCCCTTGAAGCGCGTCATCAAACCCCACGCCGCTTCGTAGAGCGCGCGCCGCACGTCCGCATCGCCAGCCTTCGGGATACGCCCCTGAACGTCGATCGAGGAGCCCGACTGCCAGCGCCGCGAGGTCAGCCCGAAGTAGCCGCAACGTCGCGCGTCTGCGAGAAGGTGCCGCGCTTCGATCTGTGGTGTTTGCCTCCAGCCAGAGACGCGTCTGATCCAGCACCTCGTCGGACAGGGCGCGATCATCGCTCGCGCGCGCCAGGATGACTTCTGGGTTCAGCTGGCTCGAACTCGGGCCGGCTAAACATAAACAAATGTGGATGAGGGGCGCCATCCCCCGTGCCAAGGTGATGGTTACCGTGGAACCGATCTCATTTTTCCCCATTATCCCATGCACTCATTAGCAATTGCTCATTTAATGCGGGACAGCCTTCCCCATACTGCCGTCGAACTCGCACCGATTGTCGGCCACGCCTCGACAGCCGTGGCTTTCTTCAGCGAGCGGATAGGGAACAGCGGGCGATGACCGAAGTCGGTTCGCAGATCGAGCAGGGACAAAGCAACACGCTGACAAAGGGCCCTTTCCAACGATTCCTTCGCACGATTGGGCCTGGCTTCATCACCGGCGCTTCCGACGACGACCCGTCCGGCATCGGTACTTACAGCCAGGCGGGTGCGCAACTCGGTTTGAATGTCGGCTGGGTCATGCTGTTCACCGTCCCGCTGATGGCGGCGATTCAGGAGATCGCCGCTCGCATCGGCCGCACCACGGGCAAGGGCATCTCCGGCAATCTCAGCCGGCACTATCCGGCCCCGCTGCTTTATCTTGTCGTCATGTTTCTGTTCGTCGCCAACGTGATCAACATCGGAGCCGATCTCAGCGCCATGGCGGATGCGTTGAAACTGCTCATTGGCGGGCCGAGCCCCCTCTATGTCATCGCGTTCGCAATCATCTGCATCGGCGCGATCGTCTTCCTAGACTACACCCGTTACGTGAAAGTGCTCAAATGGACCACTTTGAGCCTGTTTGCCTACGTCATTGCCATGTTCGCGGCGAATGTGCCCTGGGCCGATGCGGCGAAAGGACTGTTCATTCCTCACATTGAATGGAGCGGCGCTTTCTTAACCACGCTGCTCGCAATCCTTGGCACGACCATCTCGCCCTATCTGTTCTTCTGGCAGGCCTCGCAGGAGGTTGAAGAGGAGGAGCTCAAGCCAACCGCCAGGCCGCTGCGCTGGGCTCCTTGGCAAGCTGCCGGGGCTTTCCAGCGCATACGCGCCGACACACTGGTTGGGATGGCTTTTTCGAATTTGATCGCTCTGGCGATCATCCTCACCACCGCCGCGACGCTTCACAAAGCGGGCGTGACGGAGATCGCTTCGTCCACCGACGCGGCAAAGGCACTGGAACCCGTGGCCGGAAAGTTCGCATTCATCATCTTCTCGGCGGGGATCATCGGCACCGGGCTTCTGGCAGTGCCGGTGCTGGCGGGTTCGGCGGCTTTCGCCGTCGGCGAAGCGATGCGCTGGCCGGTCGGGCTACAGCGAAAGCCGAAGCAGGCAGCCGCATTTTACTCGACACTTGCCGCTGCGGCCGCCCTGGGGACCGGCATCACGCTTACCCCGATCGACCCGATCGAAGCGCTTTACTGGAGCGCCGTGATCAACGGCATCTTCGCGGTGCCAGTGATGACCGTTATGATGCTGATGGCTTCGCGCAAGGACATCATGGGGGAATTTCCGGTCCAAGGCTGGCTGCGCAGCCTCGGCTGGCTATCGACATTGATAATGGCGGCCTCGTCGCTCGGCCTCGCCGCACAGTGGTTTTGGTAAAAGGACCGCGCCGTCGTCTTAGCGCCGGGGCGGTGCCCTTTTCATTGCCTAGTCAATAACAATTGAGTGTTTTCGGCTGGCCCTCGCAAAAATTCTTTCCGGAACAAGTAGCGGCTCTCTCTGTTGGTGCTGATCCAACCACTCAGGAGATGCAGTTATGGCGACGACGAAAGCGGCCTCGAACAAGAGCCTCAACGAACTTTTCCACCACACGCTGAAAGACATCTATTTCGCTGAGAAGAAGATTCTCGCCACGCTGCCCAAGATGGCCAAGGCGGCACAGGACGATGCGCTGAGGGCAGCTTTCGAAAAGCATCGCACCCAGACGGAGGAACATGTCGCGCGCCTCGAGGAGGTGTTCGAGGTGATCGACAAGAAGCCTGTAGGCAAGACCTGCGCCGCCATCATGGGCATTGTCGAGGAAGGCGCCGAGATCATGGACGAGTACAAGGGCTCGCCCTCGCTCGATGCCGGCCTGCTGGCGGCGGCTCAAGCCGTCGAGCACTACGAGATTTCGCGCTATGGCACGCTCAAGACCTGGGCGCAGGAACTCGGTCTCACCGAAGCCGTCAACCTCCTCGACAAGACGCTGACGGAAGAGAAGGAAACGGACACGGCGCTGACCAAGCTTGCCGAATCCGCCGTCAACGTGGCGGCGGAGGCGGCCTAGCGGCGAGTAGCGGACGGCAGGCTCGTCTGAGCACCCGAGCCCCGGCGCGAGTGACGTCCCCGTAGCGTTAAGCCCGCGCTTTTTTCAAGGGCGCAGGCTCGGCCGGACAGCAGAGGACAGTTACCCCTTGAGTAGGTGGAGCGATGAGCTGGTCACGCCGGCGCGCCTTTCAGATGGAACAACCGGCCTGACAGGCTGCATTTGCCCGGGTCCTTCCAAGGCTGCCAACGGAAAAGGTTGAACCCGGTTTGCCGCACTCCGCCTCGGCGCCCACATACATCAAAGTTAAATGCGGCAGCCCGGCCGCGGTGCTAAGTTTTGGCCATTGGGGGAACTCTCGAGGAGGAAGTCCCGTGGACGTTCGAACAGGCAGCCTCTCGGCCGCATTGCCCAGCCGGCATGCCGCCG
>NZ_JAFFIW010000008.1 GCF_018588885.1 Mesorhizobium sp. dw_380 | reverse complement strand
TTCTCGACAAGACGGATCTCTATTTCGCCAACAGCGGGACCGTCAGTGGAACCGGTGTGTTTGACTACGCAATCGGGGCTGACGGACATACGACTTACAGCAGTGTCAATTCTGACTTTGCCGCCATCACATTGGCCGGTACCGTGGCCGGGAACGCGATCACGACGCCGACCGTAGCCTGGGCTTCTGAAACGTCGACAGAGGCTGTCTTCAATGTCAGCTTCGACTATCTCACCGGTGGCGCATCCACCCACGAGACGGGCACCATCACTTTCGACAAGGTGGCGGGAACTTATACCGTGGATCTGGTCGACCCGATTTCTGCGGTAACGATCAGCACGGTGAGCAATTCGTCTTCTATCGTCGGGTATCAGCCAGGATCCTCGACAATTGACAACAGCCAGCCGGATGTCGCGGTAGCTCAGGTCAATCCAAACCTGTTCATCCAGTTTACCGGCTTTGCGGAACCGGGCTCTGGCACTGGCGTCGACAATCTGCAATCAGGCTCGATTGACGGCAATCCGCTTACTTACGTGAACGGAGAATTGCTCACCCAGAGCTCATCATACGTGTCCATCTCCGGCACAGCAAACGGCGTTGCCGGCGATACAATGGGCAAGGGAGAAGTCATGGACATGGACTTCTTCACCACGAACCCGACTGGATTCACGGGTTTGACGCCTGATGCCCAGGTGAGTTCGATGTTCCTGAAGTTTGATGGCATCGGGAACTCCGAAGATTTCATCGTCATCCTGAAACTCTACGATACGGTTGCAGGCACCTATACAACCAAGGCGATGTTTGTTGAGAACGGCGACATCTTCAAGGGCGCGGGCACTGGTCCTGGCATCTACTCGGGTGTAACGCTCGACAACAATGACGGACTATTGATCATCGAATCGAATGACTACAATGCTCCCGGTGAGCACTACGTGCTGGTCGGCGCACAGATAACTCCGACCGATGAAGGGATCACCGGCACGGCGATCAATCTCAACGGTGCCATCGGCGCCGGCGGAGCGAGCACCGGGGTCCAAAACCTGAGCTCCGATACCAACGATCTCGGGTTCAAAATCTCCGATATCGGTCTGATCAGCACCACGACGACGGCCCAGAACGCCGATCTGACCTTCAACGTCACGGTAAAAGACGCAGACGGCGATACCTCAACGGCACAGCAACTGGACGTTCACGTAGTCAATGGCGTCACATATACTGGCACGGCGGATGCCGAAACCATGCAGGGTACAGCCAACGGCGACACACTGAACGGCAGCGGAGGCAACGACATCCTGCAAGGGCTTGCCGGAAACGATACTCTGAACGGTGGGGCGGGCGCTGACACGATGACCGGCGGCACCGGTGCCGACACGTTCGTGATCGGGGCCGGCGATTCGACGCCTGTCATTGGCGGATCGGGCAACTCCGGCACGATCTCCGGCTATGACATTATTACGGACTTCGTCGCCGGGACCGACAAGTTGAGCCTGCCTGGCACGCTCGTGGCCGCAGCCACTAGTGTCGACGGCGGTAATTCCACTTTGACGATCGGTGGAGATACCGTTCAGTCGCATACCGTGACAAACGGTATGGCCAGCTTCTTCGGAACCGACACCTTTACCGCGCCATTGGCGGTCACGTCTGCCGCAAGCTTGGCTGCGGTCGTCCAGTACCTGACGATTACAGACATCGGAAACGCCGGGGCGACGCTCGCATTCACCGCAACGATCTCAGGAGTAGATCATACCTTCGTCTACACCCAGACGACCACCAATGCGGGCGTGGGTGCATTCGTTGACCTCCAGAACGTCACGATAACGAACCTGAACACTTTGATCGGAGGATCGGTCGACCCGATCATCCTCGACCTGAACCACGATGGGTTCGCCTTCTCCGATGTCAGCCACGGTGTCCAGTTCGATATGAATGGCGATGGCAGCAAGGAGCAGCTTGCCTGGAACACATCCCATGACGGCATGCTCGCGGTCGACCTCAACCATGACGGCAAGATCGACGACGGCAAGGAGCTGTTCACGCCGAACTTCGGCGGTGGTAACTTCGCCAGCGGGGCGGCAGCACTGGCTTCGCTCGACAGCAACCATGACGGCGTCATCGATCACAATGACACCGTCTTCGACAGCCTGCTGATCTGGAAGGACGCCAATGCCAATGGCATCAGCGACAGCGGGGAATTGTCACACCTCGCCGATAACGGTATCGTCTCCATCAGCACAGCGGCTACTCCGACTGTTGGCGAAATCGACGGGCAGACCGTGACAGGCAACGGCACGTTCCAGATGGCCGACGGTACGACCGGCAACTACGTCGAGGTCGAACTCAACACCTCGCTTGTTGCACCGACGGAGCCGTCGGTGGCGATCGCTGGCACTTCAGGCGCCGACACGTTCAAGATCGACAATCTGAACATCAAGGATCTGATCGCCGACTACCATGGCGCTGAAGGGGACAAGATCGACCTCACTGCGCTGTTCGACAAGGCGCCGGCCGGCAACATCGCCGACTATGTGCACTATAACAGCGCAACCAGCACGGTTAGCGTCGACACTACTGGCTCAGGCAACTCGGCCAACTTCGTCGACGTCGCCGTTCTGCAGAACGCGCCTGCCGCCGGCACCATCAACATTCTTTACGACGACTCAACACACACACAGCAGCACGTCACGATTTAGCACTTCTGCGCGGTCGCGCTCCCGTGCTATGCATTAGCGAACGATAAACTGAGGATATCGAGGGGCTTACATGAAACGTTCTGCAAGATTGCTGGTTTCGGCCACGGCACTGCTCTTGGCCGGATCGACGGGATTTGCCGCCGACATCATCGGGGAACCGGTAGGCGACTATTGCCGCGTCGTCGGCACGTCCAACCTGGTGCTGACCGACAACATCGTCGATCTCAAGGCCCAGGTGGTCAAGCTGATGGACGAATCGGTTGCCGTCGCCAACAGTTCGGAATGGATCAATTCATCCCGGCCGGCATTCGTGTGGGCTTCGGAAGCCAAGGTCGCCTGTGGCATGGCCTATGGCTACCTGAAGACGGACTATAAGGACGAGGACACGCTCAACAAATGCGAGTGTTTCCACGATCGCATGGTCGAATACATGCACTGACCGGACTCATGACAGCCAACGGATCGGCTTTGAGGGCGATCGCTGGCGATCGCCTTGGCCTGTTTGCCACGCGGGCCAGCGCCAAGTGACTGGACCGACCTTACGCGGGACGCAGTCAGCCGACTGGCGGCTTTTCGACAGCTAGAGCGATTCACCGGTTAACGGAAACGGTGAATCGCTCTAGCTCTTTGTTTTGACGCAATTCCTGTGGGAAAACCGTTTCACACTTTTCCTGGAATTGCTCTAAATCAAAGAACAGCAAGACGGATAGCCAAGTCCGCCGTAACATGGCTTGAAGACCAGACCGGGAAATACCGGCGGCAGACGGGGTGGAGCAAGCATGGAAGCTGGCCAGGAGGGCCGCAGTCTGCGGACATGGGCAATCGCGCTCGGGCTCGCCGTGATAGTGTCGGGCTGCCAGTCGAAAGGCAACGTTTCCGAAGTGCTCGATCCGGCCGCGGTTGCCGCGCCCGCCGGCCAGAACGGCGCCGCTGGGCCAGCCCAGACGACCCAGTCGCTCGGCATCGGTACAACCAAAGTCACGATGCTGCTGCCCTTGTCCGCGTCCGGCACGTCAGGGGAAACCGGCAGGAAGATGCGCGATGCCGCCAAGCTGGCGATGACGGATATCGGCAATGGATTGCTGACGTTGACGATAGAGGACACGAAAGGCGACAGCGCACAGGCCGGCAAATTGGCGGTGCAAGCCATAACGACGGGATCCAAAGTCGTCATCGGTCCGACCGAATTGCCGGCGGCCCAGCATATTGCCACGCTGTCCGGCTCGAAGCGGCCGCCGGTTCTGGCGCTTGCCGACAATTTCGCGGGCGGCGCCGGGGTTTATGCCGTGCGCCTCAGCGAAGCCGACAGCGCCGCGGCGGGCGCCGCCGGGCTCGCCGCGAAAGGTAGCAAGAAATTCGTATTGTTCGTCGCGGAAGGCTCGGACGCCAGCTCAGTGGAAAAGCGGGTGGCGAACGGCCTCAGCATCTATGGCGCGACGCTCGCGGTCACACTGCCCTATTCGGCCGGCGACGGTGGCGCGAAGGCGGTCGACCAAATGGGCTCGCTCGTCGACGCTCCCGACGCGGTCATCGTTGCCAGCGGCGAAGGCAGTCCTTCACCTGTGCTTGCCGCCCTCAAATCAAAGGGCATTCCGGGAAAGGCAATCTCTGTCGTCGGAACGGACCGTTGGCTGGAGCATCCCATGGATCCGCTGTTCGAGGGAGCATACATCGCCACGCTCGATCCCAGCGAAACCGGACCGATCGCGGACCGTTTCAGGACAACATACAACTACCCGGCCGACGTCAATGTGGCCTACGCTTATGATATGGTTGCCCTGACGGCAGGGATTGCCAGCGCGGTCGGACCTGATGGCTTCAGCAAACAGACCCTTGAAAACCCGAACGGGTTTCGTGGATCGACAGGTTTGTTCCGCTTTCGCGCCGACGGATCCAGCCAAAGATCGATGCCATTCTATCGGATAGAAAAGGGTGCGCTCAAACTGGTTGCCAAATCGACGTCGGGGTTCTGACCGGCTGGCGGCGGGATCTTGCTCGAACGCTGCGCCGGCCTGATGGGCTGGCATGCCCGCCTGGTGATCGCGGTCGGGGGCCTCGAGCTGCTGGTCGGAATTATCCTGATCGTGCGTGGCGGAGCCTTGCTTTCGGTCAACCAGCCTGTCCCTGCACCGCCCCTGGAAATAGCCGGCGAGCAAGCAGGCCCGGCGGACGCGGCCATTCTCGACGGGCAAAGGCGAGAACCGGCGCGGCGGATTGCCGAGAGCCTTATCGCCCCGCCGCCGGTCGACGCATCCGAAATCGAGCGGGTGGAAGCCCGGCCACCGCTCGGAGAACTCGGCCTCGCCGTACCGCCCAGAACGCCGATGCCGCAAGACTGGCGCGAAACCCTGCTCTACCATCCGGTTGCAACGTCATCGGCGATTTTCGAATCGATGGGGCGGAAGGTGATCATCAGCGGGACCGGGGACATCGACGCTGACCAGACCTGTTCGTTTCGCGATGAAGGCTGGCCCTGCGGCCAGCGTGCCCGCGCGGCTTTCAATGCCTGGCTGCGTGGGCGCGCGCTGAAGTGTTTTCTGCCGCCGGACGCCGAGCGCTTCGCCATCGCCGCACCGTGCCGGCTGGGCAAGCAGGATGTCGGCGCCTGGCTCGTGGCGAATGGCTGGGCAATGGCGATGCCGACCGGCATCTATAACAAGGCGCAGGCGACTGCCCAGAGCGCTGAGATGGGCATCTTCGGCCCGCCGCGATAGACTCGAGAACCGGAATGATCCCCCTTGCAAAAGCGGGAGGAGATGGATCGACCGCTGGTACGCTATTTGTTAACCGTTGCGGAGCAGGTTTGCCCGGGCGAGCCGGTTGCGCGACAGTCATCGGCCAGTTCGATCAATTTGTATGGTTCGCCGAAACTGAATTTGCGGTAGGCCGGCTTTATACCAGCTGATCTGACAGGAGATTGGCCGATGGCACAGACCGGAACGACCGCCACTACACCGGCGTGGAGAAAGCTTGCGTTGCTCGCCTTTTTGGGGACAGCGGCGAGCCTTGGCCTTTCGGTGGGCCTGAACTACCTGCTTTTGTTCAGCGACGGGCTGACGCCGTTCTGGCGCAGCATGATCACCGCGGCGCTGCTGCCCGTGATCATTGGCCTGCCGCTTTTCGTGCTGGTCGGCTGGCAGCAGATGCAAATCCACCGCTATCGGCAGGAACTCAACAAGTCTGGAACCTACGACAGGTTGACAGGCTGCCTGAATGGGCCGGTTTTCGCTTCGATGATTGAACGACGGACCGCCAGGCGGCCGGGGCCAGGACCACGCACGGGCGCCTTCCTGATCATTCATCCGGAACATCTTCGGTCCATCAACACGCGCTTTGGCCTTGAATGGGGCGACGAGGCCTTGCGGCTCATAGTCTCGACCATACAGTCGTCGGTGCGCGAGGAGGATCTGGTTGGGCGCATCGGAGCCTCGATGTTCGGGGTCTTCCTCTCGGGCGCGACGGAAGCAGAGGCTGAGGAAATCGGCGAGCGTATCCGCACGCGGGTCGCGCAAGTCTATTTCGCGCCAAAAGGCACCGAGGCTGTCCTCACCATCAAAGTCGGCGGCGTGATGTTCGAAAACGAGGTGGAGTTCGGCGACATGTTCCGGTCCGCCGAACAGCGCCTGTCCGAAGCGCAGGATGGCGCCGGATTTGAGCTGACGCATCTAAACAGCTGACGGCCGGAGCGCCAGCGGCCCACTCCGGCAGAATAGCCAGTCGAGGCCTTATCAGGGCGGCTTCGCGCAGTACTAAAGAAATTGCTAATATAACGAAAACGTGCCAGCGTGATGCTCCGCGTCGCGTATGGGAGGATGCCATGGCCGATAGTGGAATGAACGTCACGAAATTTGAATCCAAGTCCCACAACCACCCGGATGAAGTTCGCTCGCCCAAAAAGACACGCGTCGAAGTGGTGCGGCTTCCCGGTTTCACACTCGGGCGGCTCAACATGGAGCCAGGATGGAAATGGTCCGAGTGCGTGAAGCCTGTCGTCAAGACCGATAGCTGTCAGGTCGCACATGTCGGCTACGTCGTGTCGGGGACCATCACCGTCCGAATGAATGACGGCACCCAGAAAACGTTCGAGCCAGGCACGTCCTATACAATTCCGCCCGGCCATGACGCCTGGGTGGAAGGCAATGAACGCTTTGTGTGCATCGAAGTTATGAGCGCCGAGCAGTATGCCAAACCAGCGTAGGTAGAGCGCAAACTGCTGGGCTGGAGGCTCGCATGCGGGTGGCGGAGCGGTTGTCGCACCAACTGACGCGGAAGCGATGTAGATGCAACTTCGCCCACCCGTAGCGTGCGGAGGCCTGCCCTGAGGCGGCATTGTGAGCGGGCGGAAAGGCAAGAGCAGACAAATAGGGGTGCGTGTGGCGGATAGCCCCGCCGCATGAGCCCGCTCTCCGCCGCTCAACAATTATAACGCCATGAAACAATACTGGCGCTGCCGCCATATAGGGGTATAATCAGTCGTTGTTTAGCTCAGGCTCGGCAACAGGTAGGAGGAGTAGGCCTGCCGCACCCCCCTGTGCAGGCCTGTCCGTCGCCCTTCCCTCCGCGACGCTCCTCCTACTGGCCCACCGAGCTGGGTCCCGAGGACAGGAGGGGCCGTCCTCAGCCAAGGTTGCGGAGGATCGGGCGATGTCCGTTACCGACCAAGCACTAAAATACGGCACCTTGAGCGCCAAGGAGTTGGCTCTATTGAGCCGTGCGTTCGACACGGCATGTCGTCAACGTCTGGTAGACGACCATTCGTTGGAGGCGGAAATCATAGCGGAGGAAATCGTTGCCGCTTACCGAAATGGGGTGAGGGACGAGGGCGAATTGATCAAGGCCGCTAGAACCTCATCACACATCGGGTAGATCACGCCGCCCTCGATTTGCGTACATCCCCCGGTGTGATGCGCTGTTGGAATCGCCAGGAGCGCCTGCCATGCGTCCAGCTTTCGCTCCATCCGTTTAGACTCTCCCCGAGACGGTCGCCGCGCGGTCCCTGTCATACTCCCCAAGCGACTTGGTGAATTCTTGGCTTTTTCCCAGCCCGGCGACATCCAACAACCATATAAATCATCGCGCCGGTCCCAGAGTCGCTGGGGGCTCTAACTTGCCCTGCAATATCAGAGCCCTTGCGCTTGGAAAGACCCCCGCATTCGCCACGGCTTCCCAGCCATCACGCAGCACCTTTCCATAACAGTCCCGTTCTACGGAAACCATGGAAGCTCTATGTTTTTGATACCACTTGGAAAAGAGTGGTGCTGGGCGAGAGGATTGAACCCGCATCAAGAACTCGAAAGACCAGCCCTAGCCAGCATTTCAAGGAATCTCGCGTGGTGATGATCCTTCACATAGCGAGGCACAAAGCCGGGGCAGACATTACCCAGGTTGAGATGTGGAAGTTGTGACAGACAATGATGAATGGCCCGGGAGGCCTCTTCGTTGTTCCCGGTTGCCGACGCGGCCGCAGCCCAATAAAGGGCACCGCGAACGAACCCTGGCTTTGTCCTGACAACCCTGCGGGCGACTTCGAGCGCCCGCTGATCGTCGCCGCCGGCGAACAGCGCAACAACCAGGCCGTGGTGACGCCAGAAGTCGATGACGTCATGCGTTCCGAGCCGAATTGCCTCATTGGCCTCACGCACTGCTTCGCTGACCTGACCGCGCAGCGCAAAGAGCATCGAAATGTCGCCATGGCCGGTCGGATAGCTTGGGTTAAGGCTGATTGCATGCTGACATTCGGCGATCGCCTCGTCTATGCGGCCGGAACTTTCGAGAGCGAACGACAGGATGCAGCGGGCAATTTCGTCGTCAGGCACTGCCCGAACCGCTGCTCCCGCAAGCTCCACCGCTCGGTCAATCTGCCCCGGCTCCCGGGGTATCGAGCCAAACGCCACGCCCATGGAAATTACGATCGAGAGTGTCCGCTTCGCACGAGCGTTGTCAGGACCTATCGAGACAGCCTTCTCGGCAAGCTCTATCCCGACCAGCAGCGAGTCCCGGGTCATCTCGAAATACTTCATGAGAGCTTCGTTCACCAACCTGCGCACTTCAGGAGGACCAGGTGGGCTCTTGTCGCGGACTTTCCAGTTGGTCAGTTGAAGGTCGAGGATCACGGCCAGGACAACAGCCTGTGCGATCCTGTCCTGGAATTCCAGCGCGTTCTCGGAGTGGCCGTCGAACTTCTGGGCCCAGACGTTATGGCCGCCTGCGGCATCGACAAGCTGGATATTGACCCTCAGCCCATTGCCGGACCTCTGGACGCTGCCGCTGAGCACATATCGCGCCCGAGGCATTCCCGGGATTTTGATTTCTTCAGCAAGGTCGTTCTTCTCCACGGGTGGAGGCGCAGAGAGCACGACATAGTCGGCTACCTCGGAGAGCGCCGTGGTGATGTCCTGGACGAGTCCCTTGGCGAAAAAGTCATCGCCTTGCTTTCCGGTCAGATTGATGAAGTCGGCAACGCTGATCGATGGACGTCCGAGGCGTTGGCTGGCTGGAACAGTATTTACCGACTGCACATTTGACGCGGTCTCGGCGGCAGATACAACGGATTGCCAAAGCGCTCGCGTCTGCGGGCCGACGTCGACGCCGAACTCCTTCTTCAGCATGCTTCTGCAGGCCTCGTATGTCCTGATCGCCCTGTCGCGTTGGCCGCATGCGAGGAGCAATTCCATCTTGAGTCGATAGGATTCTTCCCGCGTCGGTTCCATGGCCAGAACACGATCGACTAGGATGATCCCGGCTTCCGCGTCGACGAGGCGGGCCAGTTTTTCAAAGCCCTCAAGTGCGCGGCTGAGCAGCCTGTCGCGTTCGGATGCGACCCAGTCATCGAACCCATTTCTTCCCAGATAAAGTCCGTCAAGGAATGGCCCGGTGTAGTTCGCCAGAGCCTTTTCGAGTTCCTGCACGGAATGGGATGAGAGCCCTGCTTGGAATTCCTCAACGTCAACCCGAACAGCGTCTGCAGCGAGGCCGATCAATTCCCCGCGGGAATGGATAAGATCCACACCTGCGCGCGACAGATCCCGACGCATGACGCTGAGGGTTTGCCGCAGGCTATTGCGCGAGTGTTCGCTATCGCTATCACCCCAAAACAGATCAGCCAGTCTCTCCCGTGTCGCCACCATGCCAGGACACCGGGCCAGATAAGCAACAATCGCAGGCCCCCGCTTCCCTGTCAGCCGGGGCGGATCCGCTGTTCCATTTTCGATCCGGAAACCACCGAAGAGTGAGATTCTATTTGGATCGCCGCTGCGCTCATTTTGCATTTTCTCCCCCGCCTGACGAAATTCTAACTCAAAACTAACGCTTCGCAAACTGTAGCGCCCCGCCCTCAAGCGCTGTCGTGACGCAAGGTCAATTAGGCTTCGCTGAATTAGGGCTGCCAGTCAGCAACAGACTTTGGCTCCGAGGGGGTGGCGTGTGTCCAAGACTAGAGCCAATTTTCTGCTGCTGTTTGCAGCCGCTTTGTGGGGCGTCGGCAATGTCGCGCAAAAGATGGTGCTTGCTCATCTCGACGCGCTGAGTGCCGTCGGCCTGCGCTGCCTAATCGGTGGGCTGCTTGTGCTGCCTTTCGTCTTGACCGAAAGACGACTGCCTGCCGGGCTGGGCTATTTCTCCAGCTTGGCCAAGGTGAGCGTGCTATTTGCCATCTCCATCACGCTTCAGCAGATCTGCTATCTCGGCGCCACAGTCACAAATGCAAGCTTCCTGGTGAGCACGGCGACGGTGATGACACCACTGGCCGCCTGGCTGCTCCTCGGCGAACGTCCGACAGCGAGCCTTGCCGCCGCCGCAGGACTGACCACTGTCGGTGCCCTGCTTTTGTCCGGCGGGATCGCCAGTCTCGGCAGCGGCGATCTCACCGCCATCCTCTCGGCTGCCTGCTATGCGCTCTGGATGGTCGAGCTTGGCCGGCATATGCAGACCCATGCGCGGCCGTTCACTGCCGCGGCGACACAGTTCCTCGGCGCTGCCGCCTTTGCCCTGCCGCTCGGGGCAGTGCAGGGCAACCTGTCGCTCGCCGCTGCATTTGCGGCAGGCCCGGAACTCGTAGTCCTCGGCGTGTTCTCCACCGCAATCGCCTTCGGCATACAGATTGCCGCCCAGCGCTTCACCCCCGCCAGTCATGCCGCGGTGATCGTCAGTGCCGAAAGCGTCTTCGGGGCGCTGGGCGCGACGATCTTGCTCGGCGAACGGAACTCACCTGCGGGCGTAATGGGTGCCGCGATCATTCTCGGCGCGATCCTGTCTGTCGCGATGTCGAACCGAACGCCGCGGGCACGCACGCCCTCGCTGCCCGGTTCGATTCCCTTAGACGCGACGTTTGCCCTTGCGGCTGTGCCTGCAGCTTGGGCGGAGAATCGCCCTGCCCTCAATTCAGGTCCATTGGAGAAGTTTGATGACCCCTGCCGGTGATGCGAATTTGTTCCCGACCCGACCGCCGCTCGGCATAGCGCCGATGGCTTCGATCGTGTCGATGGGCAACGGACTTGTCGCGAGGTCGCTGCGATGATCGCGTGGGCAATTCCATTCGCACATTTGGTATCGCCGCTTCGCGTCCGCATGAAGGGGCCCGGCGGCTACTACAACAGCGGCAACGCGCTCGGCCTAATCGTAGGTCTTGCAATCCAGATTGCCACCGCGCCGATCGCCTTGCATGACGGAAGCAGCGTCACTACGGCGGTGATCGACTATTTCGCCGGGAGCCATGGCACTGTTGCGCTGACCTTGGCCACCCTGGTCTTCTTCTTGGGCGGCGAAGTCTATCACCGGGCATGGGCAAGGCCCGATGCTCCCGATCCCGCCCTTAACCGTCTCGGCGACTTCCTGTCGGGCTTGGGCGCGATTGGGCTCGGCATTGCCCTGTTGCTGCTCGGCGACCCGCTGCTTGCGGCGACGTCTGGCCTGCTGCACGCGCTGGGCAAATTCGGCAGCACCTTTCACACACCGGGCACTCAGGTTCCGGTGTGGCCGGCCGACTGGCCGGATCCGTTCCGCAGTGCGGTGCTCGCTAGCCGGGTTCCCGCAATTTTGGCGGCGACCGTCGCCCTGGGGTGGGCCTTGCCGGAGGTCTGGTCGGGCGGATCCTTCGCGGTACTCGCCATGCCACTGACCTTGCTTGGCTGTTACGTTTTGTGGACCAGGGCCGATCTGCTGCTGTTCGGCGTAGGGACCCAAGGCCCTCCCCAAATTTCCACATGCTGAAAATGGCCGCTTTGAAACGACTGATCGATGGAGAATAACATGTTCGGAAGTGCGCATCAGGGTGTAACTGGCTTGTCTGCAACAGGCTCCGTTCACCAGCAGCCGCGGATGAGAGGGAACGGCATTCTGAAGTCTGCGAAGCGATCGGTCAGAGGGCCGGCAAAGCCAGTCAGCTCATATCTTAGACTGGCGGGAATGCTTGCCGCTTCGGTGCTTTGGGGGCTGCCGGCGGATGCCGCCAATGTTGATGTTGCTATCGTATTCGCAGTCGATTTCTCGTCCTCGATTGATCCGAAGATTGCTGACCTGCAGCGTGAGGGACATGCCGCGGCGCTCACTTCGCCCGATATTATCGCGGCCATCGCCCGGAATTATGTTGGCTGCATCAGCGTGGCCTACTTTGAATGGTCGAGCCCTGGCCACACGCGCATTGTGCTGCCGTGGACAAGCATCTGTGGGCTGGAAGATGCCAAGGCGGCTGCCTCGGTGATCAGCAAGAGAGGCGACACCGGCAATATTCGAAGAGGACGAAGCGGGACATCCGTTTCTTCAGCCATTGACGTCGGAAGTCTTCTGCTGGACCAGTTTCCTGGGAAGGCGGCCAAGAAAGTAATCGACATCTCTTCCAATGGTGAGAACAACGACGGACTTCCGGTTCAGCCCAGCAGGCTCAACGCCATTGCCAAGGGATACACCATCAACGCGATCGCCATTCCAACGGAAGACGAGAATCCCGACCAACCATTGGCATCCTATTTTGCCAAATCGGTCATTGGCGGATCCCAAGCTTTTGTCATAACGCCGAAGGGGCCGAATGACTACGCTATGGCTCTTCGCCGCAAGCTGGTCACTGAAGTAAGCTTAGACGTTGATCCGCAAACTTCCGGCATCAGGTAGCAAACGAGACCAACTTCCTCCTTACGACAGAAGATGATCTTGATCAGGAAACTGGCGATAATTCGACGAAGAAGTCGAAGAGTCAGCTTGTGCGCCGGACTGTCCTAGGGGGACCTAATCGATGGAGCGTGACCTGCTTGAATCATTCACTCGGCGAGGAGCCCTTACGTATCAAGGGTTTGAATGATTTCAAAGGGAAAACTGGTGCTGCGAGAGAGGATTGAACTCTCGACCTCTCCCTTACCAAGGGAGTGCTCTACCACTGAGCTACCGCAGCCGGTGGCGGGGCTTCTGCCATATCGAACCGGCAAGCGCAAGGCCAAGAACAACGCTTCTGTGAAAGCCTTTGCCGGATAGCTTTCAATGACATGGCGGCGCCACAATGTTGGCTATCCCTGAACAGTAGGGTTGGCCGGTCGCCGGCCGGGACGAAACGATGAGCGACAAGACAAATCAAGCGAAAAAAGGCGGCACGGATCGCAAGGACCGGCTCGCCGAGCAGTTGCGCGCCAATCTGCAGAAGCGCAAGGCGCAGTTGCGTTCGCGCCGTACGGGTGAGGCCGACCAACGGCCGGACGGGCTCACTGCTTCAAAGGAAATGCAAAAAGATTAACTCAAATCAGCCACTCTTGGTCCGGATGCTGGGAATGAACCAGCCCAATTCTTGAACCAAGCTGGCCAATGGTCTAGACGGGCCGATATCAAAACGATTGAACCGGCCTTTTTTGGCCGAGAGGGACGTTCTTCCATGGATCGCATCAGAATTGTAGGCGGCAACAAGCTCGCCGGAAGCATTCCGATCTCGGGCGCGAAAAATGCCGCTTTGCCGCTGATGATCGCCTCGCTTTTGACCGACGACACGCTGACGCTGGAAAACGTGCCGCATCTGGCCGATGTCGAGCAGCTGATCCGCATCCTCGGCAATCACGGCGTCGACTATTCGGTCAACGGGCGCCGCGAGAAGCAGAATGAAGGCTATTCGCGCACCATCAATTTCTCCGCCCGCAATATCGTCGACACGACGGCGCCCTACGAGCTGGTGTCGAAGATGCGGGCCTCGTTCTGGGTGATCGGGCCGCTGCTTGCGCGCATGGGCGAGGCCAAGGTGTCGCTGCCAGGCGGCTGCGCCATCGGCACGCGCCCGGTCGATCTGTTCCTCGAAGGGCTGCAGGCGCTCGGCGCCGATCTCGACGTCGACACCGGCTATGTCATCGCCAAGACCAAAAATGGCCGTCTGGTCGGCAACCGCTACGTGTTCCCGAAAGTCTCGGTCGGCGCCACCCATGTGCTGATGATGGCGGCCTCGCTCGCCAAGGGTGAGACGGTGCTCGAAAACGCCGCCTGCGAGCCCGAAATCGTCAACCTCGCCGAATGCCTCAACGCCATGGGCGCCAGGATCTCCGGTGCCGGCACGCCTGTCATCACCATCGACGGCGTCGAAGCGCTTTCGGGCGCCCGCGTGCGCGTCATCCCCGACCGCATCGAGACCGGTACCTATGCGATGGCCGTCGCCATGACCGGCGGCGACGTCGTGCTCGAAGGCGCACGTCCCGAGCTGCTGCAGACCGCGCTCGACGTGATTTCGCAGACGGGGGCCGAGATCACGCAGACCAATTCCGGCATCCGCGTCAAGCGCAACGGCGCCGGCATTTCGCCGGTCGACGTGACGACGGCGCCCTTCCCGGCCTTCCCGACCGATCTGCAGGCGCAGTTCATGGGTCTGATGACCATGGCCAAGGGCAAGTCGCGCATCACCGAGACGATCTTCGAAAACCGCTTCATGCACGTTCAGGAACTGGCCCGGCTCGGCGCCCACATCACGCTTTCGGGCCAAACGGCGATCGTCGACGGCGTGGCAAAGCTGAAAGGCGCGCCGGTCATGGCCACCGATCTTCGCGCTTCCGTTTCGCTGGTCATCGCCGGCCTCGCGGCCGAAGGCGAGACCACGGTCAACCGCGTCTACCATCTCGACCGCGGTTTCGAGCGGCTGGAGGAAAAGCTGTCCAACTGCGGCGCGGTGATCGAGCGGATTTCGGCTTAGCGATCGGGCGGCAGCAGCTTCGGGCATAGATAGTTTTCGACTAATGTTGGAACGGCAATGTCGAAGTCGGCGCCGCCCCTCATCTGCCTGCCGGCATCTTCTCCCCGTATAGTGACGGGGAGAAGGGACTACCCGCGACGTCCGCTCCTTTTCTGTCACGGGATATTGGCGAAATCCTTAACGAGGCTGTCCTTCTCCCCGTCGCTATACGGGGAGAAGTGCCCGGCAGGGCGATGAGGGGCGGCGCAAACCTGCAGCTATTGGCGTGGTTGCACGGATCGCCAAGACCGCCTAACAGAAGGCTGAACCGTCAACTTTCAGGTGCGAAATCCGCATGACTGCCCTCAAGCTTATCGCGCTCGACGATCAGGACCTGAGTATCGTCTCGGCCCATGTCCAGGACGCCGTGATGAAGGTTTCGGATCTCGAATACCTGCCGTCGGCCAAGCGTTTCGTGCTGACCATGAACCGTTTCGTCTGGGAGGCGAAATCCGGCCTGTTTCGCCAGCATAATGAGCGGCGGCAGGCCGTGCTGCATTTCGACCGGGTGCTCGGCGCCAAGACCAACGGCATTGCCCGCGACAAACCGGCCGAAATCCTCTCCCTGCTGGCGATCAGCTTCATCGAAATCAGCAAACCGGCCGGCATCGTCGAGCTGATCTTTTCGGGCGGCGGCACCATCATGCTCGATGTCGAGTGCATCGAGGCCCGCCTTGCTGATATCGGCGGCGCGTGGGAAGCCACGTCACGCCCCATCCACAAGGCTTGAGCGTCCGATGGCCATCACGCTTCGCCAGTCCGACGCCGATTTCGAACAGTGCTTCGCCGCCTTCCTCCTGACCAAGCGGGAGGTGTCCGCCGATGTCGAGGCCGCGGTGCGCGAGATCATCGCGCGGGTCCGCGCCGAGGGCGATGCGGCGCTGATCGACTATTCCAGCCGATTCGACCGCGCCGACCTCAAAAGCGTCGGCATCGCCGTCTCGAAGGACGAAATCGCCAGCGCCTATGATGGCGCCGACGCGCAGACGATCAAGGCGCTTGAATTCGCGCGCGACCGCATCCGCGCCTATCATGAGCAGCAGCTTCCGAAGGACAATCGCTACACGGATGCCGCCGGCGTCGAGCTCGGCTGGCGCTGGACGGCGATCGAGGCCGTCGGGCTCTATGTGCCGGGCGGCACGGCGAGCTATCCAAGCTCGGTGCTGATGAATGCCATACCGGCCAAGGTTGCCGGCGTCGAACGCATCGCGATCTGCGTGCCGGCCACCGGCGGCGCCATACCGCCGCTGGTGCTGGTGGCGGCCGATATAGCAGGCGTTTCCGAGATCTACCGCGTCGGCGGCGCCCAGGCGATATCAGCCCTTGCCTACGGCACCGAAACGATCCGGCCGGTGGCCAAGGTCGTCGGTCCCGGCAATGCCTATGTGGCGGCGGCCAAGCGGCAGGTGTTCGGCACGGTCGGCATCGACATGATCGCCGGGCCGTCGGAAGTGCTCGTGGTGGCCGACGGCAACAACAATCCGGACTGGATCGCGGCCGATCTGCTCGCCCAGGCGGAACATGATGTGTCGGCGCAGTCGATCCTGATCACCGACGATCCGGCCTTCGGCAAGGCGGTCGAAGAGGCGGTCGAACGCCAGTTGCGGAGCCTGCCGCGCGCCGAGACGGCCGCCGCGAGCTGGCGTGATTTCGGCGCGGTGATCCTGGTCCCGACCATCGAGGCCTCGCTGCCGCTGGTCGACCGCATCGCCGCCGAACATGTCGAGCTCGCCATCGACGATGCCGAAGGCTTCCTGTCGCGAATGCGCAATGCCGGTGCCGTCTTTCTCGGCCGCCACACGCCGGAAGCGATCGGCGACTATGTCGGCGGCTCCAACCACGTGCTGCCGACGGCGCGATCAGCGCGTTTCTCGTCGGGCCTGTCGGTGCTCGACTTCGTCAAGCGCACCTCGATCCTGAAGCTCGGGCCAGAGCAGTTGCGCATGCTGGCGCCGGCGGCGGTCGCGCTGGCCAAGGCGGAAGGGCTCGACGCGCATGGCCGCTCCGTCACGATCCGGCTGAACATATAGGCTGATATGACGGGCTCCGATCAAACCCGCGCAAAACTGATCGATGTCGAACTCGATGAATCGATCGGCCGTTCGACGCCCGATGTCGAGCATGAGCGGGCGGTAGCGATCTTCGACCTGATCGAGGAGAACAGCTTTCAGCCCGTCAACGATAGCGGCACGGGCCCTTACCGGCTGAAATTGTCGCTGGCCGAGCAGCGCCTGGTCTTCGCCGTGGCGCGCCAGGACGGCGCCGCGGTGGTCACCCACATCCTGTCGCTGACGCCGCTGCGGCGCATCGTCAAAGATTACTACATGATCTGCGAAAGCTATTACGACGCGATCCGCTCCTCGACGCCGAGCCATATCGAGGCGATCGACATGGGCCGGCGCGGCTTGCACAATGAGGGCTCGCAGACGCTGATGGACCGGCTTTCCGGCAAGATCGACATCGACTTCGACACGGCGCGCCGGCTGTTCACGCTGGTCTGCGTGCTGCACTGGCGGGGCTAGCCCTGGCACCCGGCGCCCTGCCCCGCTCGATCCTGTTCCTGTGCGGCATGAATGCCGTGCGCTCGCCGATGGCCGAGCAACTGGCGCGCCGGATGCTGCCCACCACCATCTTCGTCGCTTCCGCCGGTGTGCGCGCCGGCGAGCGCGACCCCTTCGTCGACGCCGTGCTGGCCGAGGACGGCCTCACGCTGGGCGAGCGTCATCCAAGGACGCTCGACGATCTCGAGGACGACTATTTCGACCTGATCGTCACGCTGGCGCCGGAGGCGCATCATGCCGCGCTGGAACTCACCCGCTCGCTCGCCGTCGAGGTCGAATACTGGCCGATGCCGGACCCGACCGGTGCCGGCGGCACGCGCGAGCAGATCATGGCCAGCTACCGCGACGTACGCGAGCGGCTGAAAGCCCGGATCGGCCGCCGGTTCGCCGCTCCGGGACCTGCGGATTAAGCGTGTTCACAAGCGCACGATTATCATATAGGTTCCGCCGAAATTCCAGCCGGGGGCGCTGGAACTGCCATCCAAGCAAAGGTATCGAATGCCGAAGGAAGAAGTCCTCGAGTTTCCGGGTGTCGTGACGGAATTGTTGCCCAACGCGATGTTCCGGGTGAAACTCGAAAACGAACACGAGATCATCGCCCATACGGCCGGCCGCATGCGCAAGAACCGCATCCGCGTGCTGACCGGCGACAAGGTTCTGGTCGAGATGACGCCATACGACCTGACCAAGGGCCGCATCACCTACCGTTTCAAGTAAGATCAAGGCTCGGCCGGTACAGCGATGAGCATTTTGCATAAGCTGGTGCTTGCCTCGGGTTCGCCGCGCCGCATCGAACTCCTGCAGCAGGCCGGCATCGAGCCGGACCGCATCCTTCCAGCCGATGTCGACGAAACGCCGCTGCGTGCCGAGCATCCGCGCTCACTGGCCAAGCGGCTGTCGAAGGAAAAGGCCGAGAAGGCATTCGCGTCGCTGAAGACCGAGACGGACTATGGGCCTGGCTTCGTGCTGGCCGCCGACACGGTGGTCGCGGTCGGGCGGCGTATCCTGCCCAAGGCCGAGACGCTCGACGACGCCGCAAACTGCCTCGGGCTGTTGTCCGGCCGCTCGCACCGGGTCTATTCCGGCATCTGCCTGATCACGCCGAGCGGCAAGCTGCGCCAGCGGCTGGTAGAGACGCGGGTGCGTTTCAAGCGGCTGCCGCGCGAGGAAATCGAGGCCTATGTGGCCTCGGGCGAATGGCGCGGCAAGGCCGGCGGCTACGCCGTCCAGGGTCTTGCCGGCGCCTTTGTCGTCAAGCTCGTCGGCTCCTACACCAACGTCGTCGGCCTGCCGCTCTATGAGACGGTGGCGCTGCTTGCCGGCGAGGGCTTCAAGATCCATCAGAGCTGGCTGTCCGCACGGTCATGAGCGTCGACGACAAGGTAACGCCGTTGCGGCCCAAACGCCCTTGCCCCGAATGCGGCAAGCCGTCGGCGCGCGACACCTATCCGTTCTGCTCGAAACGCTGCAAGGACATCGACCTCAACCGCTGGCTGAAGGGCACCTATGTCATCAAGGCCCGTGACGACGAGGACGAGCCCGACGCCGACGAGCCGAAATAAGCGCAGCCTTTATGCATGTCGCTGTCCCAACCCGGGACCACTATTGGGCGACATGCATTGGTCAGGCCGCTTCGGTCTTGTGCGTCACACGCGCCCAGGCCGGCAGCCAGTCGCCATGGGCGGCGAGCAGATCGTCGACCAGTGACCAGATCTGATCGAGATCGAGCTCGGCCGCGGTGTGCGGATCCATCATCGCCGCGTGATAGATGTGTTCGCGGTTCTCGCTCATCAGCGCCCGCACCGTCAGTTCCTGGACGTTGATGTTGGTGCGGATCAGCGCGGTCAGCTGCGGCGGCAGATCGCCGATATAGGTCGGCTGGATGCCGGAGGCATCGACCAGGCACGGCACCTCGGCGGCGCAATCGCGGGGCAGCGAGGTGATGCAGCCATTGTTGCGGACATTGCCGTAGATCACCGACGGCTCGCCGGTCCAGACTGAATTCATGATCGAGGAGGCGTATTCCCGGGACTGCTCGACCTCGATGCGGTCGGCCGAGCGATAGGCTTGCGCCTGGTCCTTCCAGTGCTCGATCTGTTCGATGCAGCGTTTGGGGTATTCATCGAGCGGAATGCCGTACTTCTCGATCAGGTCTGGGCGACCGTCCTTGATGAAATAGGGCGTGTATTCGGCGAAATGCTCCGAGCTTTCTGTAACGAAATAGCCCAGCCTGGTCAGCATCTCGTAGCGCACCTTGTTGGGGCAGCGCGGATTCCAGCCTGGCTTGGGCGCGCGGCCTTCGCGATAGGCGCGCACGAGGTCGGGATAGAGGTCGCGGTAGGAACCGTCCGGCTGGCGATGCTCGAAGCTGAGATAGAAGGCCATGTGGTTGATGCCGGCCGAGCGATAGCGGATCTCGTCGTAAGGAAGATCGAGATCATGCGCCAGCTCCATCGCCGTGCCCTGCACCGAATGGCAGAGGCCGATCTGCCTGATGTCAGGATATTTCTCCGATATCGCCCAGGTGTTGATCGCCATCGGGTTGACGTATTGCAGCATGATCGCCTCGGGGCAGACGGCGAGCATGTCCTCGCAGATCTTCCACAGATGCGGCACGGTTCTGAGCCCCCGCATGATGCCGCCGACGCCGAGCGTGTCGGCAATGGTCTGGCGCAGGCCGTATTTCTTCGGCACTTCGAAGTCGGTGACGGTGCAGGGCTCATAGCCGCCGATCTGGAAGGCGACGACGACGAAGTCGGCGCCGGCAAGTGCCTTGCGCTGGTCGGAATAGGTCTCGGCCTTGGCCTTGACGCCGAGCGTCGCGATCAGCTTGTTGACGACGACGGCGCTTTCTTCGAGCCGCTGCGGGTTGATGTCCATGAGCGCGATCGTCGCGCCCGAAAGCGCTGGCCGCTGCAGCACGTCGCCGACGATGTTCTTCATGAACACCGTCGAGCCGGCGCCGATGAAAGTGATCTTGGGATGTCTTGCCACGCTAACCTCCGGCATATGTTCAGGCCACGTCGAAAGCGGCTCTGACGAGCCGTTCGGTGTAGGCGGTCTTGGGATGGGAAAGGACCTCGTCCACAGGCCCCTGCTCGACGATCTTGCCGTGCTGCATGACGATGACGCGATGGCAGAGCGCCCGCACCACCTTGAGGTCGTGCGAAATGAAGAGGTAGCTCAGGCCGCGCTCATCCTGCAGCTTGCGCAGCAAATCGATGATCTGCGCCTGGACGGACAGATCTAGCGCCGATGTCGGCTCGTCGAGCAGGATAAACTCGGGTTCGAGCGCGATGGCGCGGGCAATTGCGACGCGTTGGCGTTGGCCGCCGGAGAATTCGTGCGGGAATCGCGACAGGATATCGCCCGGCATGCCGGCGCTGACCAGCGCCTCGCGCACCCGGTCGACCCGCTCGCGCCGCGTCGCGCCGATGCCGTTGACGACCAGCCCTTCCTCGATGATCTGGCCGATCGTCATGCGCGGGTTGAGCGAAGAGAACGGATCCTGGAAGACAACCTGCATGCGCGAGCGCAGCGGCCGCATCTCATTGCGCGACAGGCTTTGGATCGGCTGGCCGTCGAAGCGGATTTCGCCGCGCTTGGTGTCGGTCAATCTCAGCAATGCCTGGCCGAAGGTGGTTTTGCCGGAACCGGATTCGCCGACCAGCCCCAGCGTCTCGTGACGGCAAAGTTTGAGGTCGAGGTCGTCGACGGCGACCAATTCGCGCCAGTCCGGCTTCAGGAAGGTGCCGTGGCGCAGCATGAAGCAGACGCGCACGCCGTTCGCCTCGAGAATGGTGCCGCAGCCCTCCGGCAGCGGTTGCGGACGCCCGCGCGGTTCGGAGGCGAGCAGCCGCTGCGTATAGGGATGCTGCGGAGCCGCGAAGAGACGCTCGGTGACGTTGTGCTCGCACATCTCGCCATGCTGCATGACATAGACGTAGTCGGAGAATTTGCGCACGACCGTGAGGTCATGGGTGATCAGGATCACCGCCATGCGCAATTCCTTCTGCAGATTGCGGATCAGGTTGAGGATCTGCGCCTGGACGGTGACGTCGAGCGCGGTCGTCGGCTCGTCGGCGATCAGCACGTCGGGATTGTTGGCCAGCGCCATGGCGATCATCACGCGCTGACGCTGGCCGCCGGAGAGCTGATGCGGATATTGCTTGAGCCGCGCCGCGGGATCGGGGATCTGGACGTGCTGCAAGAGTTCGAGCGCCCGCGCCCAAGCTTGCCTGCGGCCCACTTTGCGGTGTACCCGGATCGCCTCGACGATCTGGCTGCCGACCGTATAGATCGGGTTGAGCGAGCTCATCGGCTCCTGGAAGATCATCGAGATGCGGTTGCCGCGCAGCTTGCGGCGGGCACTTTCGGGGAATTTCAGGATGTTCTGACCATCGTAACAGACGCTGGATTTCGGCGAGACGGTGGCTCGCCGCGACAGCAGCCCCATGACGGTGCGCGCCGTCACCGACTTGCCGGAGCCGGATTCGCCGACGATCGCGATCGTCTCGCCACGGTAGAGCTGGAACGAGATGTCCTTGACCGCTTCAACGACGCCATGCTCGACCTTAAAGGCGACCTCGATATTGCGGGCGTCGATGATGGGCTGGTCCTGGCGTCCGTCATGGTCATAACGGACGGTGGGTGCGAAGGATTCGGCGAGCGCGATCGTCATTCCTGGCCCCTCAATACGGATCGACGGCGTCGCGCAGGCCGTCGCCCAGCGCGTTGAAGGCAAAGACGGTGACGAGCACGAAACCGACCGGCGACAGTATCCAGGGATAAGTGCCGATGACGGAGTAGGTCGCGGTGTCCTGCAGCATCAGCCCCCACGAGATCAGCGGCGGCTTCACCGCGAAGCCGAGGAAGCCAAGGAAGGATTCGAGCAGCACCACCGTCGGGATCGCCAGCGTCACCGCGACGATGACATGGCTCATCACGTTTGGGAAAATGTGCTGCAGGATGATGCGCCGGTCGGTGGCACCGACCGCCATGGCGGCGCGCACATATTCGATGCGCGCCAGCGCCAGCGTCTTGCCGCGCACCTCTCGCGACATCTGCGCCCAGCCCAACGCCGACATGACGATGATGACGAAGGCGAGGAAGACGTTGGTAGGGGCGGTGACCGGGATCAGCGTCGTCAGCGCCAGGTAGAGCGGCAGTTGCGGGAAGGCGAGCACCAGTTCGACGAAGCGCTGCATCCAGACATCGAACTTGCCGCCGAAATAGCCGGAAACCATGCCGACGGTGGTGCCGATGACGGTGATGATGAAGACGACCGTCAGTGCGATCATCAGCGACACGCGCGAGCCGTGGATGGCGCGCGACAGCACGTCGCGTCCGAACTTGTCGGTGCCGAGGAAATGCACCGGTTGCCCGTCCGTCGAGGCGAAGAAATGCCGGTCTGCCGGGATCAGCCCGAAGAGCTTGTAGGGTGCGCCTTCGACGAAGAAGCCGAGCAGCCTCGGATGATCGTAGTCGGGGCCGACGATCGGCTGGAAGGTGACCGGATCGAGGTCGGCCGAGTCGGCCAGCGCATAGACCCTCGGCCGCGCCACAAAATTGCCGTCCCTGTCGTGGAACGAAGGCAGCTGCGGCGGGGCGAAACCGACATCGGTCGCCTTCGGATCCATCGGCGCCAGGAATTCGGCGAACACGGCCATCACCAGCAGCAGTACGACGAGCCAAAGTCCGGCCATGCCGGTCCAGGAGCGCTTCAGCCGGCGCCAGACAAGCGCCATGTAGCTCTCATTGCCGCGTGCCGGTTTGGTGATGATGGGCCCTTCGGCCGGCAGCGGTGGGGGTGACGGATCGCGCGCCAGCATCTAGCCCTCCCCGAATTGACGGATGCGCGGATCGAGCAGGACGAGCAGGATGTCGGCGATGATGTTGCCGACGATCAGCGTCGCCGACAGCACCATCATGAAGGTGGCGGTGACATAGACATCGCCGACCGCCATCGAGCCGACGATCGCCGGGCCGACGGTCGGCAATGCAAAGATGATCGCCGTCTCGATCTCGCCGGTGAGCATGTAGGGCAGCACCACGCCCTGATACATGACGAGCGGATGCAGCGCATTGGGTACGGCGTGGCGCATGACGACGGCGCTGCCGGTCAGGCCCTTGGCTCTCGCCGTCTCGACATATTGCGCGTTGAGCGTATCGAGCAGATTGCCGCGCATGACGCGCATATTGTAGGCGAGCCCGCCGAAGGTGGCGATCGCCACCACCGGCCAGACATGCTTGACCAGGTCGACGAACTTGGCCCACGACCACGGCGCGCCGCCATATTGCGGCGAGAAGAATGAGCCGATCTCCGACACGTTGAACTGGAAGACCAGGAGATAGACGATGATCAGCGCCATCAGGAAGCGCGGCACCGTCATGCCGAGGAAGGAAATCGCCGACAGCGTCGAGTCGATCCAGGTGTATTGCCGGGTCGCCGCCCATATGCCGAACGTGATGCCAAGCACCGAGGCGAGCAGATGGCAGACCAGCGCCAGGATGAGCGTGCGCGGCAGGCGCTCGCCCACGACGTCGGCCACCGGCTTGTTGTAGTAGAGGCTGTAGCCGAAATCGCCGCGGGTGACGATGCCGCCGATCCAGTTGAGATACTGGACGGGCAACGGCTTGTCGAGGCCATGCTCGACGCGGTAGGCCTGGGCCTGCGCGTCGGCTTCGGCGAAGGAAGCTCCGCCCTGGTTGATCAGCTGCGAGCGGATATAGTCGGCATAGTCGCCCGGCGGCGCCTGGATGATGGCGAAGGTGACGAGGCTCAAAATGGCAAGGACCGGTATTGCCGACGCTATGCGCATGAGCAGGAATCGCAACATGGACGGTCCGCTTCCTCATCTCGCCGGACGCGCCGCTTGGGGCGTTCGGGGGTTGGTTTGTCCCGGCCGCGCCATCAGCGCGGCCGGGTGTTGCTCAGTCAGGGGAGGTAAACCTACATTGGGCCCTTGTCTCCAGGCTTGCCGGGAAGCTCCTCAGGGAACAGTTCGTATTTCGCCTGTTTGTCGGCCGCGACGAAGACCCGTTCGCGGACAATCGAATCCTCGGCCCAGTTGAACATGTAGATCGGCGTGCCCTGCGGAATGTTCGAAAAGCGCTTGTTGACGATCAGCGCGCCCGGATATTCCGTCAGGCCAACATTGTAGACATGCTCCGTCGAGATCTTCTGGAACTTCTTCATGAGATCGGCGCGCTGATCGTTGTCCTGCGTCGTGACGAACTTGTTGACGATATCGACAAGGTCCTTCTCAAATGGCATCAGATCGACCTCGCCGCTTTCCGGCGCGCGATGGTTCCAGCTGGTTTTCGGGCCGACCGGCGCAAGCTGCTCGGTGTTCTGCACGACGGAGGTCAGCTCGGTTTCGTTGCGCCTGATCAGCCAGTCGAAACGGCCGGAGTAATTGGCGGCATCGCGCTGCGTGCCGTTGAGCCCGTTGAGCACCACCCTGAGCCCGAGCTTCTCCATCTGCCCGACAACGCCTTCGGCGAGGCTCTTGTCGGTGCCGTAGTCGTTGTTGACCAGCATCACGATCTCGACATTCTTGCCGCCGGCGGTGCCGGCCGGGAAGTTCACGAAACCATCGCCGTCCGTATCCTTGAGGCCGGCCTTGGCAAGTTCGGCCTTGGCGCCCTTGAGGTCGAAGGGATAGTAGACGGTGGACTTGCGGTCATAGAAGCTGGTGCCAGACGAGAAGCCGCCGGGATAGATGGCGGTGAACGGCCCCTTGACCAGGGAGTCACCAAGCGCCTTGCGGTCGAGCGCCATGGTGACGGCCTTGCGGAAATCCTCGTTGCGGTTCAGCTCGCGGATGGCCTGGCCGCGCTCGTCCGGGTTGCCCCAGCCATTGGCGGAAAAGTTCAGGCGCAGATTGTAGCCGATGAGCCGCGGGCCGAAGGCCAGGCGTGCCGGCGCGTTCGCCTCCGCCGCGCGCTTCAGCGAGGCGACGAAGTTTTCCGGCTGCTCCAGGTTGGAGAAATCGCCCGAGCCGGCGACCGCCTGGACGTCGCGGTCAGCCCAGGTCGACAGCTTGTATTGCAGTTCGTTGAGATAGGGCAGCTGGTTGCCCTTCTCGTCGACCTTCCAGTAGTAGGGGTTACGGCGCATGACGATGATGTCGTCCGGCCGGTATTCGACCGGCACCCAGGCGCCCATCACAGGCATGTTCATATATTCCGGCGGGAAGGCGTTCTTGAACTGGTCGTAGGTGTTCTTCGAATATTTCGGATGCTGCGGCTTCAATATGTGTGAAGGCCCGGGGCAGAAGGTGCCGTAGGCCATGGCGTAGAGGTACTGTTTCGGGAAGGCATCCTTGAAGGTCCACTCGACGGTGTAGTCGTCGATCTTCTTCAGCGTCGTGCCGACACCAAAGGTTTCCTGCGTCGCGCCATTAAGCGGCGAGACGTTCGGGTCGATGACCTCGTCGTCCCAGTAGAACATGACGTCGTCGGCGTTGAAGGGCACGCCATCGGACCATTTCGCGCCCTCGACCAAATGCATGACCAGCTTGTGGCCATCGCTCGACCAATCCCAGCTTTTGGCGAGGTTCGGCAGCGGTTCGGTGTCCTTGGCCTCGACCTGGAACAGCGGCGCGGTGCGCGTCAGACACTCGGAAAGCCCGATATCGATGCCGCCCCAACCCTGCGTCTGGCCGGCGCCATAGTTCCAGCCTTCCGGCCGCCCGCCGATGACATGGCGCATCGTATCGCCATAGACGCCAACGCCGTTAGGCATGTTGGCCGTCTTGAACACCAGCGGCTCCTTGGGCAGCCTGTCCTTGACCGGCGGCAGCTTGCCGGCCTTGACGTATTTTTCCGTGACCCAGTCCGGCTCGTGATATTCCGGCAAAGCCTTGAACTCCAGGATGGAGTCGCGCGCCACGAACTTGATCTTGCCCTCGGCCGGAAAGGTCGCCGGCGTCGGCGAGATCGTCGGTTCGGAAGCGAAAGCGTTAAGCGCCGGAACGGAGGCGCTCAGCGCCAGTCCGGCGGCAATGCCAATGCTGCGTAGGTTCTTCATTATCTCCTCCCTCGTGTTCAAACTTTTTCTGCTGCTTGTCTTCTGCCTTAGCGGCTGACTGCGGCGGACCTGCCTCCCATGGATCCGCAGCAGCTCCCGGGTTTTCAGCCAGTCTGCTTCAGCGCCGCCTTTTCGGCGCGCAACTCCTCGATCGAGCGCACGTTGCGCCGCGCGGCACCGGCCCATTCGCGGGTCTTGACCGCGGATTTCGACAGCCGTTCTTTCGCCGCCGGAACCGCGTGCGCATATTGCGGCAGCCAGGCCGCCTGGGCGACGACCATTTCGTCGACCATCTGCCAGACTTCCTCCGGCGTCGACACAGCGCCGACCAGCGGGTCATGCAGCACGGCGAGCTTCAGCAGGTCGATGTCGCCTGATATCGCGGCATGCACCGACATGCGCTGGACATTGATCGAGGCCATGCAGGTGGCCGCGCAGGCTTCCGTCAGGGTGATGCCAGCGACCATGTTGATGCCGAAACGATCGACGAAGCCGGGCGACTCGATGATGGCGTCCCGCGGCAGGTTGGTGATCACGCCGTCGTTCTTGACGTTGAAATGGCCGCGATAGACGCGGTTGGTCTCCAGCGCTTCCAATATGTGGCTGGCATGCTCGTTGGAACGCTTGGCCGGATCGATCGGCTTCGACGCGGCTTCGAGGAATTGCGGATATTCGGTCTCGAACCAGTTACGGGTTTCGGTGGAATAGCGGAGATAGCCGCCGGTCTCGCCGTGGATCCAATCGGACATGTCGATCCAGCGCGTGATCTCGTCGGGACGCTTGCGGTACCAGGGCAGATATTCGGAAAGATGGCCGTTGCTTTCGGTGGAATAGACGCCGAAGCGCTTCAGCACGTCGATGCGCAGCTTTTCCTGCTGGGAATAGACCGGATGCGCCTCGAAGGCGGCAACCAGTTCGTCCTTGCCGATCTTGCGGCCGTTCAGCCGCAAATCGATGAACCAGGTCTGGTGATTGATGCCGGAACAGACATAGTCGAGTTCGTGCCTGGACTTCGCGCCCAGCACCTCGGCGATCTGCTCAGCGCCGTGCTGGACACCATGGCAGAGCCCTACCGTATCGACCTTGCCGTACTCGATCGCCGCCCAGGTGTTCATGGCCATCGGATTGGCATAGTTGAGGAACTTGGCGTTGGTGTCGGCGACCTCGCGGATATCCCTGCAGAAATCGAGGATCACCGGGATGTTGCGCTGGCCATAGAGGATGCCGCCGGCGCAGATCGTGTCGCCGACGCACTGGTCGATGCCATATTTCAGCGGGATCCTGATGTCGTCGGCATAGGCCTCCAAGCCGCCGACCCGCACGCAGCTTATGATATAGCGCGCGCCTTCGAGCGCCTTGCGGCGATCCGTCGTCGCCGTCACCCTGGTCGGTAATCCGTTCGCCTCGACGATCCTGTCGAGGATCGCCTTGATCATCCCGAGATTGTGCTCGCTGAGATCGGTCAGCGCGAATTCTATGTCCTTGAATTCGGGCACGCACAGGATGTCGGTGAACAGCTTCTTGGTGAAACCGACGCTGCCGGCGCCGATAATAGCGATTTTGAAACTCATCACCTTCACCTCGATCCGATCGAATGCTAGGCAAGGAGCAACAAGGGAGGATATGGCGACATGCCAAGGCATGCGCGCCAATCAAGCCGGAATCCGGCTTTTCTCCTCCCGCCCGCTCCTTGACCGCGGGTTCTTCGCGTTCTTCGAGGCGGGATTATGCGCATATTGGCGAGCGCGGCCAGAGAAGGATTATGCTTTCAAGGGTAATTTTGTGCTGCAAGATTTGATCGCCAACGGACAATCGATGCGTACGATCTCGCTGCCGCGCGGCCGCCAGCGCCTGCATGCCATGCCGACAAGCACCGGCTATGAAGTGCGCGAGGGCGAGATCTACGACTGGGACGGGCGCAAACGCGGCCAGACGCCATTCACCGTCCTCCAGCACACGATCAGCGGAACCGGCAGGCTGCGCTACGAAAACCGCAACTACCGCCTGCAGGAGAACGACACGCTGCTGGTGCTAGTGCCGCACAACCATCGCTACTGGCTGGCCAGGGACGAACGCTGGGAATATTTCTGGATTTCGATGAATGGCGAGGAGGCGCTGCGCATCCACAAATCGATCCTGAGCGTCTCCGGTCCGGTGTTCCGGCTGCAGCCGACGACGATCGACCACCTTGCCGATTGCAGCCTGCGCCTCATCAACGGGGCGGCGTCACCGGGTGCCGCTTCGGCAATAGCCTACGAGGCCGCGATGGCGCTCTATGACGATGTCTTCGGCTCCCATGCCTTTGCCGAGAAACAGAGCGCCATGCAGCCCGTCATCGACCATATCAACGCCCATCTCGACAGACCGCTGCCGGTGGCCGACCTGGTCCAGATCAGTGGCCTCAGCCGGGCTCATTTCTCGCGCTGCTTTGCCGAGAGCGAAGGCTTGCCGCCCGCCGAGTTCGTGCTGCAGCAGCGCCTGCAAAGGGCGGCGAAGCTTTTGACCAAGGCGGACTTCCTGCCGGTGAAGGAAGTCGCCATCCTGTGCGGCTTCGAGGACGCGAATTATTTTTCGAAGGTCTTCCGCCGCCTCTACGGCACGACACCCAGCCAGTTCCGCACCACTGGCATGTATGCCAGCTTGCGGACCCCGGCCAGGGGCGGCATCAGGGTGTCGGACGAGACCTGACGCCGGGGATGCTTAGAGCAGTTCCCCGTTTAATGGAAACGGCAAACCGCTCTAACTCTTTGTTTTGACGCAATTCCGGACGGAAAACCGTTTCACACTTTTCCTGGAATTGCTCTAGGCAGCCCGGAGACTGCTGCCATCCAGCCACTCGAGTTCGGCCGGCGAAAGCGCGATGTTCAGCGCCTGCAGGCTGTCGTCGAGTTCGCCCAGCGTACGCGGCCCGATCAACGGAACCGACGGGAAAGGCTGATTGAGCACATAGGCCAGAGCAATATGGATCGGGCTCTTGCCCAGTCTGGCGGCGAGCTCGATCGCCCGGTCACGGCGGCCGAAATTGCGCTCCGAATACCAGACCCGCACCAGTTCCTCATTGTCACGCCTGTCGCGCCCGGCGCGGTCGGTGAAGAAGCCGCGCCCCTGGCTCGACCAGGCGAAATTCGGCATTTGCCTAGATGTCAGCCAGGCTTTCCACTCATCGGTCGAAGAGGTGACACAACCCGCCCAGATCGGCTCCAGCATCTCGGCCAGCGAGAAATTGTTGGAGAGCGCGCCAGGCTTCTGCTTGCCGGTACGCTGCGCATAGGCAATCGCCTCGTCCATGCGCTGCATCGTCCAGTTCGAGCCGCCGAACGGACCGCGAATGCGGCCGGCCTTCACCTCACGATCCATGGCATCGACGAACTCGCCGACAGGCACGTCCGGATTGTCGCGGTGCATGAAATAGATATCGACATGGTCGGTCTGCAGGCGGTCGAGCGACTGGGCCAGCTGCTTGCCGATAACGTCGGGATAGCAGAGCGGCGAATGCGCGCCCTTGGCGATGACCACCGACTGCTCGCGCACGCCCCGGTTCTTCAGCCACTGGCCAAGCAGCGTCTCGGTGTAGCCGGCGCCGTAGACATAGCCGGTGTCGAAGAGATTGCCGCCGGCCTCGAAAAACGCGTCGAGCAGGATCGAACCCGAGGAGAAGGTCCGGAAGTCCTCGAAGCCGAGCGCCACTATAGATGCCGGCTTCGCCAGGCCCGGAATGGCGCGCCTGCCGATCGCGGTGCCGCCGGACCGCAGCGGCCGGCCGGAGATGGTGTTGGTGCGCAGCGGCGCCTTTTCGATCTCATACTCCAGCCCGACGGCGGCGCGCCATCTGTCGAGGACGCGCAAGGTGCCGAGACTGTCGGCCCAGTCCATGCCCGGCGAGGCGAACTCCTGCCGCCCGGCAAGGATGGCCTCGCCGGCACCGTCCACCTCGAAGGAATAGACATGGCGCTTTTCGTTGACAGTCACGGTCTCGCGCGACCCGTCCGCGCCGATTACGTCGATGTGGCCGAGCCCAACATCGCGGTTGCCGCCGGCGAACCAGAAATCCGGCACTTCGATGCGGCCTTTGGTGCCGAAAATCCTGAGCACATTGTCCTGGTTGAGCGAGATGCTGCAGGAGACCTCGGCGACGATGCCACCCGGAAAATGCAGCAGCGCCGAGGCCCACTCGTCGACGCCGGACTGGCCAAGATGAGCCGCGCCAACCACCTTGTCCGGCTCAGCAAAGAGAAGGCCTGCCGCCGCCCCGGCAATCAGCCGGACCATCGAGACGGGATAGCCGCCGACATCGAGAATGCCGCCGCCGGCCAGATCATTGGCGTAGAGCCGGTGCTCCGGCATGAAGCCCGGCATGGCGAAACCGAAGCTCGACTTGATCATCCTGACCTCGCCGATGACGCCTGACTTGATCAACTCCACCAGCTTCAGCGTCTGCGGATGCAGCCGGTACATGAAGGCTTCGCCGAGAAAGGTGCCGGCCTTGCGTGCCGCGTGGATCATGGCGTCGGCCTCGAAGGCGGTCAGCGCCAGCGGCTTTTCGCACAGCACATGCTTGCCCGCTTCCGCCGCCCGGATCGCCCATTGCGCGTGGCCGGGATGCGGGACGGAAATGTAAACCGCATCGACGTCTGGATCGGCGAGCAGGGCATCGTAGCCGTCGACGATGCGGGCGCCGGGGAAACTCTCGGCGAGGCCCGGCTTGGCGGGATTACGTGCGCCGATGGCGACCAGTCTTCCGGTGCGCGAAGCGGCCACGCCTCCAGCAAAGGCCTGGGCGATGCTGCCCGGGCCGAGAATGCCCCAGCGAATGGGCGTGGTTGCGGTCATTGTCATTCTCCTTGAAGGCTGGAAGGGGCGGACGGTCAGCGCAGCCGCAGCCCTTTGTCGTCGAACAGGTAGGATTTGCGGATGGAAGCGGTGATTTCGGGCGTTTCGGGTACCTTGGCCGCGTCGCGCTGGATCACCACGTCTTCGCCATGGACCGTCCGGGCATAGAGAAAGCTCGTGCCGCCCAGGTGCTCGATCACGTCGATGCCGACAACGAGGTCGGCGTCGCCTTCTCCGGCATCGCCGAAATGTTCCGGCCGCACGCCGACAATGACCTTGCTGCCGACCTCGGGTGCGGTGCCAGTCAGCGGTTGCGTGATACGGGTCTTCTCCTGGCCTGCCAGCTCAACCAACACACCACGCGCGTCGCGCCCGACGATCCGGCCCTTGATGAAGTTCATCTTCGGCGAACCGACAAACCCCGCCACGAACAAATTGTCGGGATTTTCGTAGAGTTCGAGCGGCGGGCCGATCTGCTCGATATGGCCGGCGCGCAGCACGACGATCCGGTCCGCCAGCGTCATCGCCTCGGTCTGGTCGTGCGTGACATAGACCATGGTGGTGCCGAGTTCCTTGTGCAGGCGCGAGATCTCGACCCGCATCTGGACGCGAAGCTCGGCGTCGAGATTGGAGAGCGGTTCGTCGAACAGGAACACTTGCGGCTCGCGCACGATGGCGCGGCCGATGGCGACGCGCTGGCGCTGGCCGCCGGAGAGTTTCTTCGGACGCCGGTCCATCAGTTCGCTGATGCGCAGGATTTCGGCCGCGCGCTTCACCCGCCGGTCGGTGTCGGCCTTGGGATTGCCGGTCATGCGCAGGCCGAAAGAAAGATTCTGCTCGACGCTCATATGCGGATAGAGCGCGTAGGACTGGAACACCATGGCAATGCCGCGGTCGGCCGGCTCGACATCGTTGACCACCTTGCCGCCGATGGCGATCTCGCCGCCGCTGATGTCCTCGAGCCCGGCAATCATCCTGAGCAGGGTGGACTTGCCGCAGCCGGACGGGCCGACGAAGACGACGAACTCGCCATCCTTGATGTCGATGTTGGCGCCGTGGACGACCTCGAAGGCGCCGAAGCGCTTGGCGACATTGTTGAGCGTGACCGGTGCCATGCTGCCCCTTACTTGACTGCGCCGGCGGCAATGCCGGCGATGAAATGGCGCTGCAGGAGCACGAAGACGATCAGCATCGGCACGGTGAGCATCACGGCACCCGCCATGATGCCGCCCCACGACACTTTGGTCAGGCCGATCAGCGTGCCGAGCGCCACGGGCGCGGTCATCGAACCGGGCTGGCTGTTGATCAAAAGCGGCCAGAGGTAATTGTTCCAGGAGGCGAGGAACAGGATGATGGCGAGCGCGGCCAGCATCGGCCGCGCCAGCGGCAGCGCGACGAACAGGAAAATGCGCCACTCCTTCACGCCTTCGACGCGCGCGGCGTCGAACAAATCGTCCGGCATCATGGAAAAACTCTGGCGCATGAACAAGACGCCGAGCGAATTGAACAGCGGCGGCACGATGAGCGCCACCCAGGTGTTGGCGAGTTGGAAGTCGCGCGCCACCATGATGAATTGCGGGATCAGCACCACCGCATAGGGCAGCGTGATGGTGCCGAGGATAATGGCGACGACCACGCCCTTGCCGAAGAACTTGTAGCGCGCCAGCGCCCAGCCGGCCATCGACGTCAACAGCACCGACAGGACAGTGTAGGTCACCGCCACCGAGACGGAGATGAGAATAGCGCCGACGAAGTCGGTGTCGCGCTGCAGGTTGTGGAAATTGTCGAGGAAATTGCCGTGCGGCAGGAGCTCGATACCGGGGCTGAAGATGCCGTTGTCGGGCATGGTCGAGAACACCACCATCATCCACAACGGAAACAGCCAGATCAGCGCCAGCGGCGTGAGGAAAAGATGCAGTGCGATGCTGCGTCTCAGGCGAGCGGAGGAGAGCGAACTCATTGCTTTTCCCTCGTCAGCCACAGCTGCACCAGCGTGATGGCGATCGCCAGCGCCGCCATGGTGTAGGCGACGGCCGAGGCGTAGCCGAAATTGAGCGAGCGGAAACCCTGGCGGTAGAGCAGCAGGCCAAGCGTCTCGGTGCCGCCACCCGGTCCGCCGCGCTCGGTGATCAGGAACGGCTCGGTGAAGAGCTGCATGGTGCCGATGATCGACAGCACAGTGCAGAATACGATGACCGGCTTCAACAGCGGCACGGTTATGTAGAAGAACTGCTTGAGCTTGCTGACACGGTCGAGCGTCGCCGCCTCGTAGACGTCCTCGGGAATGGATTGCATGCCCGCCAGGAGGATGATGGCGTTGTACCCGGCCCAGCGCCAGGTGACCGCGATCATGATCAGCGCCATGGCCGGCGTGACATTGGAGAACCAGTCGATCTTGGGCAGCCCGATGCTGTTCAGGAGCTTGTTGACGATGCCGAAATCGAGGCTGAACATCAGCCGGAACACCGCCGAATAGGCGACCTCGCCGACGACGACCGGAGCAAAGAAGGCGAAGCGGTAAAGTCCCCTCGCCTTCAGGAGCGGCGAATTCAAAAGCACCGCCATCACCATCGCCAGCGCGATCATCACCGGCACCTGGATGACGAGGATGAGCAGCGTGTTCTTCAGCGCGTTGAAGAAGGCCGGATCGCCAATCAGCCGGCCCCAGTTGAAGCCAGGCGCGAACCGCCAGGGCACGGTGCGGGTCGCCTGGAACGAGATCATGAAAGAAGAGATGATCGGCCACACCCAGAAGACGGAGAAGATCAGGAGATAGGGGGCGAGGAAACGATAGGCGGTGGCGTTGCGGTTGCGCATCTTTTTCCTCCTTCTTCTGTCGAGGTTTCTAGCTGTGGCTCGCAACCAGCGGGCACCGGTCCGCGGGAACATGCAACATGTCACACGTCCCGCGATGAGGCCGCGGTCGGGTCCGGGTGGCACATGCCTGCCCGGACCCCGTCTGGGAGGTTATGATTTGACCGGCAGTCCGGTCGCCGCCGCGATCTGGCTGGCGGCATCGTCGAGCGCAGCCTTGGCGTCGGCATAGCCGCCGGCGAGGTATTTGGTCTGCACCGCGCGAACGATGATCTCGGCGTCGCTCTGGAACTGCGTGCCACGGCTGGGGACGACCTTGGGCAAGGTGCCCAGAATATCCTTCCATACCGCCTGGCCACCCCAATAGGGCAGGCCCTGCGAGACGTAGGGGTCATTCAGCGCCGACACCAGCGAGGGCACGAGGCCGAACTCCTTCAGCATCGTGATCTGGCCTTCATTGGTTCCAAGCGTGTATTTCAGGTACTCGTAGGCCGCCTCCTTGTTCTTCGAGGCCGAGGTGATGGCCAGCGACGACCCGCCGAGATTGGCCGCGCGCGGGCCGTCGGCGGTGAGGCTCGGCATCAGATAGACGCCCCATTTGCCGTTCTCCCCGGCCGATTCGGTGCGGATGGTGCCTTCATACCAGCCGCCATAGACCTGGGTGGCGACGGTGCCCGCCGTGTTGTTGGTGATCTTGGTGCCCCAGTCGGCGGACGACACGATGCCGGCGTCCTTCATCTCCTTGAGCTTGGTCATGGCGTCGACGCATTTGGGCTGGTTGACCGTGATCGACTGGCCGTCCTCGGAGAAATAGGCGCAGCCCTGTTCGTTGGAAATCATGCGGAAGAATTCGCTATCTCCGTTGAAATCGGCATTGGTCATCGAGACGCCCGGATTGGCGGCCTGGATCTTCTTGCCGGCAGCGATGAAATCGTCCCAGGTCTTGATCGAGGCCGGATCGACACCCGCCTTCTCGTAGAAGTCGCGGCGATAGAAGGCCGCTACCGGGCCGGAATCCCAGGGCATCGCATAGGCCTTGTCGCCGACCTCGAGCTCGGTGCGTTTAAAGTCGGGGAATTTCTTCTGGTCTTCCGCCGTATAGCCCAGCGTGTGCAGGTCGACGAAGCAATCGGGGAACTGGCTCCAGTAATTCTCGGCCTCGCCGTTCTCGATGGTGACGATGTCGGGCAGGCCGACGCCGCCGGCAGCACATCCGGCGATCGACTTGTCGTAGGTCGGCTGGTTGCCGAGATCCTGGACCGTGACCTTGATGTCGGGATGCAGCTTGTTGAAGCCGGCAATCGTTGACTTCAGCGACGAAGCCGCGATGTTCCAGCTCCAGATCGTGATTTCGCCGGATTGCGCGAAGGCCGGGGCTGAGCCCAGGGCAAGCGCGAGCGCGGCGCAGGACAGTGTGATGCGCATTGAAATCCTCCCATTTCATTTGCTCTCTCTGCGAGCCGGGCTAGACTATGCGGCGCGGACGGATTGTCCCCGACAAAGGGAATACGGAATTGGCGGAAAGTAAGATGCCGGAACGGCCGTTTTACCAGCCGGGCGCCAGCAGTGTGGAAGGCCTGCCGCTGCTGCTGCAGATGTTTCACACCGCGCCCCTGGTGATGCTCAAGCCGCATTGGCATGCCCAGGTCGAGGTGAATTTCATCGTCCGCGGCAGCGTGCACTACCGCATGAACGAGCACGAGATTTCGCTTTCGGCCGGCGAGATGTGCCTGTTCTGGGGTGGCCTGCCGCACCAGATGGACGATCTGAGCGACGACGCTATCTATGCCGGCGCGCATCTGCCGCTGGTGCATTTCTTCCGGCTACACCTGCCGGCGGACATTCGCCACCGGCTGATGACGGGTGCTACCCTGGTGACCGGCGCCACCGATCAATCCGACAACGACAATTTCGACCGCTGGAACCGCTATGCCCGCTCGGGCGACCCGGCCAAGGCCGAGCATGCCGTCAACGAGCTTTTGCTGCGGCTGGAACGGGTACGGTTCGAGCCTTACCGGCTGGTGCCCGGAACGGCGGCCGGGCAGGAAGCCGGCAGCCCCTTCGACCAGCAGTCGTCGCGCAATGTCGGGCGCATGTGCGATTTCATCGCCGAGAATTTCCTCTATGACATCGATTGCGTGAACATAGCGGCCGCCGCCGACATCCATCCCAAATACGCCATGAGCCTGTTCAAGAAATCGACCGGCATGACGCTCAACGAATATGTCAACCTTTTGCGGCTGAGCTACGCGCAGGCGCTTTTGATGCATCAGGACGCCAATGTGCTGCGCGTCGCCATGGACTCAGGCTTCGGCTCGCTCAGCGCCTTCAACAAATCCTTCCGCAAGCTGGCCGGCATGACCCCCTCCGACTTCCGCAAAGGCCTGGCCGGCGCCAGATAGCGCGACGGCCGGTTGAGGCTTGGCCAGCGATGCGAACACCTTGCCCGCATCTCGGCATTGTCGCGTCTCGATTGCCGGCTAAAAAGCAGGTCCCGCTATCGGCAATCCGCTATGGTGGCGTGGGGCAAGGACTACGAGGGCGGAAACAGCACGGGCCGGGCGCTATTCCGGGATGAAAGCAGCATGGAAAGGCACCCGTCGCACGGCATCTCATTTCCTGTCTGAAATCGCCACCTAGGCGCTGGACAGGCCGAATTCCCGTGCTATAACCCACGCGCTTTCAAGGGGCGCCCACGGGCGCCTTCATGAAATCCGGACAACGCAATTTGGTTGCCGGAACAGGCCCAGATAGCTCAGTTGGTAGAGCAGCGGACTGAAAATCCGCGTGTCGGTGGTTCGAATCCGCCTCTGGGCACCATTTTTCTTGTCATCCCAACAAGATCGAGAAGATAAGCCAAATCAGCATGTTGCGCTCGCCTCACTGTGTTACAAAGGTGTGCAACTATGCTCTATCGGGTGGTCCGTCCCGTGAAGCGAACAGGTTCCTCCAAGCAGCAATTTGTTCAGCGCATCCCCGCTGACCTGCGAGATCGCATGGTCGGCATGAAGCTGGCTGTTCCGATCGGCGAAGAGACGGCGTTCGTCACCATCACACCGAAGACCGAAAGCATTCGCTTCTCGTTGAAGACCGGCGACCCCAGCACGGTGAAGAGCCGGCAGGCGGACGCAGCGGCATATCTGGAGCAAATCTTCCGATCCCTGCGGGAGGACAGGCCGGTCGCACTCACGCATCGTCAAGCCGTGGCCCTTTCTGGCGAGCTCTACCGTGCGTGGGCGAGCGATTACGATCACCGCAGTACCATCTCCTTCGTGCAGAATGCGGACGGCACTGTCGAGCGCGACGACAGCTTGGACCTTGACCTTTTGGAGGCGGGCTATGCGTCCATCGTCAAGAAGCTCGGCGGTCCCGTGTCGCCTGCGATGCTAGGCCCAGAACGTGTCCCACGCGTAGAGGTCATAGATATATTCCCGGCCGTCCATCACCTTGCCGTTCTTGATGTCAAAGACGATGCAACAGAGCACATCTAGGCGTTTGCCGTTCCGCTCCCCGGTATCGCGATGGACGGCGACCGCCGATCCGTCGTCACTCTCCGTTACTTGCAAAAGGTTGGATTTGAAGGTCCCTTGAGTTTCGCTCCCCAACCGGCCGAAGTGGCCAAAAATTGGTGCGTGGCCCTTGTAGTCTCCGGCGAACGAACTCTTCCCCGGACTATGCCAAGTGCAGGACTCGTCGATCATTTGCGTGAGCGTGTCCACATCTCCTGCGTTGAACGCCGCATAACCGCGCCGTACGAGCTCGGAGTTCTGATTTCTTGGCGTCACGTCTGCCATAACTTCCTCCCGTTGCTGATCCCGACCCTATTTGTTCGCGTGAGCGCTGAAGGGGCGTCGGCCCAACTCATATCAGCAACATACACCCGCCGCGGTGCACGTGCACCAGATGCCTTCGAGGAGGGTCAGCTACAAGTCGAACTCAGTCGTTCAGAGTGATTCGGTTTGACCCTAGCCCTCCTCCGGCGCAGTCATCAATGACCAGCTATGCACCCAGCCCCGCCCGTAACGGGGCGGTTCGATATGCGCATAAAAGTCAGTCAATCGCCTCGCAGCAATGAGCGTCACCAATCGGCCAGCAATCTTTTGATCGACCCAAATGGAACAGCGAACGACGGGCTTCACAGAATTAATCATTCCTGGCTTGAAGCCGGCGTCTTGCAAAGAGCCCTCAAGCTCAGAGACCGAGATAGCGATCGGTGAGGTTCCTTTCAGTGGCGTCTCAAGCGAACCTGAAAGTTCAATGTATGTTCCGATATGTCTCGGATACTTTAGCGAACCGTCGCCGCTGCTCCCGATCTGAACCTCTTGGGTGGTGATCTTTGCCACGACGAAGAGGAGTTCTTCTAGCTTGGGCCGTTTGAGCATTTGGTGATTCCAGTCGGCTCGTGCTTGCGTATCCGAAGTAGTCTCGGTCACCCCCTAGGCAAGACTGTGTCACAGGCCTGTGCAACAAAGGATGGACATGACGCAAAAAAAGGCATAAGAATCAATGGTTAACGAGGGCGCGAGCGCAATCCGCCTCTGGGCACCATTTTTCCGAATAGGTTCATCCCCAGACGACCCCCGTCATTTTGACAGGCCGGCACCATGCGACCCGCCGTGCGAAACGACTTTGCTGTTACCGACGCACATCCGAATTCAATTTGCTTGGCGACCCCTCAACCGTAGGGCAAACTTCCCCATGGGGCTGCAGGAGGTGAGATGAGAGCACGTGCAGCGACGCTCGGGGATCTCGAGGATGTCTTTCATGGCCTGTCCAAGCGAATGTCGGACGAGTACGCGGCGGCCGGCAAGGACAGCAAGATCGCCTACGACAATCTGATGATGAATTTGAAGGAAGGCCGCGCGCACGCGCTGGTCGAGGGCGACAAGGCCGTGGCGATCATCGCCTGGCATGAGAACAGCGATGCCGCCGATACGCTGTTTGCGGCGCAGGAGGACTTCTTCCGGGCCTCAACCGTCCGCTTCTGTAGGCGGCATATCCGGCATATCCAGGCGCTCGCCGGCAACCTTCCCATCCATTCGCGCAGCTGGCTCAAGGGACCTGACGTCGCCAGATGGTTCGGCGTCATCGGCTATGTCGAGCGCGGCCAGGAGAACGGCGCCAATTTGTTCGAACTGCCGCCGGCTCGCGCCAGCTGAGGAACGCTGGCTTGGTGTTCCTCCTTGCGGCAATGCCGCCTGCACCTCGCCATCGCCCGCGCAAATTCGTAGACGCGGGTCACCGTCTCCAGGCGCTGTTACTTGGTGGCTTGTGAAATGCACACTCGGCCGCCTTATGGACTGCCTTCAGCAAGCGGCTTGCGCAGGGCGCCGATTGGCGGGATGTTACTGGAGGGCAACCGGGGGCAAACCGGCACGCCGAGATCGATATGGCTGCTGGAAAATGTCGCGAGCTTGCTTCGCCTTTCTTGCCTTTGTTGCCTTGCTGACGCCGGTCGCGGCAAGCGAGCGTATGTCTCATCTGCTTGACCGCTCCAACCTGGCGATCGCCTATTTTCGCGAATCGGACCTTGTGACCGCATACACGACTGCAATGGCGCGCTTGCGTCTGCAGCTCGCAGGGCGTGCCGGCGAAACCAATCTTGCGGTCGCTCTCGAACCATTGCATTTGCGGGCGGAATTCCGTGCGCGGACATGGCGCTCGGCGGACGGCAGCTTGTTGCAGGGCTTCGCCGGCAAGGGCGGCTTCCGGTTGACTATCGGCAACTGCCTGGCGCGTCTCTGCGCTGCCAGCGAATGCAGCGATGCCGGTTGGCCGGTTTACGCCTGCAGCGACGGACGCAAGCGCAAGATGTCCGTCACGGATTTTGTGACGGCGAGCTTCGATGGCGTCCCCTATCGTCGATTGAGCGCCTCCCCTTCACAGGAATGATGGCGCGACGCGCCAACCGTCTTGCCGAGCATGCGTTCAGCAAAGGGCGGTTTCCCTTCCCCTCACCGCAAACGCCGCCTGCACTGCCCGATTGACCGTTACCAGCAGGATCGACATGTGGTTCTCGCCGGCATGGATGAAGACCCGCCAGGGATCGCCCCCGCCCTTGGAAACAAGATCGTGGGTGGTCGTGTCGGCGATCAAAGCGGGCGATGCCTTCGGGGCGGTCATGGCACTCTCCGGGGACAAAATCAGCGGCGGCGCAAGAGCCACATCAGCACCGGGCCGCCGATCAGCGTGGCGACGATGCCGGCCGGAATCTGGCGCGGGAAGATGGCGGTGCGGCCGATCCAGTCGGCGCAGACCATGATCAGCGCGCCGGCAAGCACCGCGCCGATCGCCTGCGGCAGCGCGCGCGACAGGCCGAGGCGGCGGGCAAGGTGCGGCGCCATCAGCCCGATGAAGGTCAGCGGCCCGACGACGAGGGTCGAGGCGGCGGTGAGTGCGGCGACCATCAAAAGCACCAGGTGCCGTGTCGCCCCGAGGTTGACGCCAAGGCTTTGTACCGCGGCGGAGCCCAGCGGCAGCATGTCCAGCCAGCGCATGAGGAGCGGTGCTGCCAGGAACAGGCAAAAGGCTGTCGCCGAGGTCAAAAGCGCCGAGCCCGCGTCGACGCCATAGGTCGAGCCGGTGAGCCAGTTGAGCAAAAGCATGGCGCGCGGATCGCCTGTCGCGGTGAGCACCAGGATCAGCGCGTCGAACAGCGCCGTCAGGGCGACACCGGCAAGCAGCAACCGCTCCGGCGCGTAGGCGGCACGACGACCGATCGCCAATGTCACCAGCAGGGCGGCGAAGGCGCCGATGGTGGCGGCCGCGGTCTGCGCCGGACGCCCGGCATCGGAGAACGTGAACAGCGCCATCATCATGCCGAGCGCGGCGCCGGCGCTGATGCCGAGCACTTCGGGGCTGGCCATCGGATTGCCGGTCAGGCGCTGCATTATCAGCCCACCCAGCGCGAGCATGGCGCCGGCGGCAAGGGCCGCGCACACTCTGGGCAGCCGCCAGGACAGCAAGGGCTGCAGTTGGTCGCCGGACGCGAATGTCCAGCCATGCGGTCCCGGCCCGTAAAGCAAGGCCAGCGCGAGCAGCAGAAGCAGGAGACCGCCGATCGCCGCCAGCACGAGGCCGGGACGACGGGCGCGCGGCAGACGCTGCGAACCGAGCGCAAGCGTTTCGGCGCCAAGGGCGAGGCGCGGCAGCAGCCAGAGCAGCAGCGGCGCGCCGAGAAGCCCTGTCAACGCGCCGGTCGGCAGCAGGTCGCCTTGCGGCCCGGTCGCGACCTGCACGCCTTGATCGGCGGCCCACAGCAGGGCGCCGCCGATCAGCGGCGCCATCACCAGCTGCTGGCCGAGCCGGCGGGCGCCACCGATGCGAGCCAGGGTCGCGGCGGCGAGGCCGACGAAACCGATGACGCCGACGGCGGCGACGACAAAAGCGACCAAGGCGACCGCAGCCGCCAGTCCGGCAAAGCGGTAGGCGCCGAGCGGGACGCCGAGGCTGCGCGCGCCTTCGTCGTCGAGGCCGAGCAAGGTCAGCGGCCGCACCATCAAGCCGATCGCCAGCGCGGCAGCGCCGAGGCGCGGCAGGAGCCACAGCGTCGTCGTCCACTCCTGCTGGCCGAGCGAACCGGCGCCCCAGATGAACAGGCTGGCCAGCCATTCATGCCGCAGCACCACCAGGGCCGCACCAATGGCACCGGCGTAGAGGCTGACGACAAGCCCGGCCAGCACGACCGCAAGCGGCGACAGGCCCTTGTGCCAGGAAAGCGCGAAGACCGCGGCAAGGGCCGTGAAGGCGCCGGCAAGCGCCACCCATTCGCGACCGAAGGGAAGCAGCGACGGCGCAAGTAGCGTCGCCAGCGCCAGCGCCAGATAGGCGCCGGCCGAAACGCCCACGGTTTCGGGCGAGGCGAGCGGATTGCGCAGAACCTGCTGCAGCACCGTTCCGGCCAGCCCGAGGGCCGCGCCACAGAGAAGGCTGACAGCAAGCCGGGGCAAAAACGCGTAATGGACGAGCACCTGCCGCATGTCGTCGATGTCGGGGCTTGCGAGCGCATCGAGCCAGAGTGCCGGCGGCAATTGCACGATCATGTTGGAGAAGGTCGCGGCGCCGGCCGCGCCAAGCAGCACGGCACAAAGCAGGATCGCGCCTATGGGGTATTTGCCTGATATGCCAGACGACGACGCATGAGCGGGGGCGAGGCTGGCGTCGTCGGACAAGATTGCCTCCCGCTCAGCCACCGGCGGGCTCCGCCATCAGCGCCTCGGCCAGCAGCCGGGCGAAACGGCTCGCCGAAGGCAGTGTGCCGAACATCAGTACCGGGGCAAGGCGCATGATCGAGCGGTTGCGCACGAACGGCATGGCGTTCCAGACCGGGCTGTCCGTCAGCGTGCCGCCCGCCCCTTCGGGCAGGGGTTCGAGATAGGCGAGGCGCGCGTCATCAGACGTTGCCAGCCCGTCGATGCCGACGGCTGCAAATCCCCAGTAATTGGTCTCGCCGGTCCAGGCGTTGCGGACGCCGATGCGGTCGAACACCGCCTGAAACAGGCTCTTTTCGCCATAGACGCGCACATTGCGCGGATCGAGGAAGTTGACGACGTAGATCGGCCGCGCCGAAAGTGGCGCCAGCCTCTGCCTGACATCAGAGAAATGCGCCTCTGTCGCCGCGATCAGCGCTTCGCCTTCGCTTTCCTTGCCGACGAGTGCCGCCAGTTGCCGGGTCGCCTCGATGGCGCGCTGATAAGGCTGGCCCTCCGGCGTGTAGATGCCGATCGTCGTCACCGGCGCCACGCGCTCGAGCAGCGGCTTGATGCCGTCGAGATAAGGAATGGAGAGGATGATGTCGGGGCGAAGCTGCTGCAGGAATTCGAGGTTGGGCTCCAGGATCGTGCCGATATCGGCAACCTGCGGCGGCAGTGGCGGCTCGACCACCCACTTCTCCCAAACCTCGCGGTCCGCGACGGCGACCGGCGTGATGCCGAGCATGAGCAAGGTCTCCGCCAGCCCATCATCGAGGCAGACGATGCGCAGCGGCTTCGCCTGCGCCCCCCATGGCACGGTTGCGGCCAAGGGTAGCCCGAACAGCGCAAGCGCGCCGCGCCGGGTCATCCGAGCACGCGATGGATTGGCCGTCCCTGCTGGGCTGATCTCCTGGTCTGTTTCCAATGTGGCATGCCTGTCCGCGGACTCTGGCCTCGAAAGGCCAATACGGCTTGACTATGAAACATGACTTTCATAGTCAACATTGAAGATAAATCCGGGGCTCAACAATTTGTCGGACCCATGCCGGGCGCTGCGACTCCCCGCCGCAGCCAAGCAGGGCGTGCCGCGCTGAATTGATCGGCGGCATCATCTTTTCACCGCGAAGATGGTCCATGTTGAACGGGATGGTGGCGCGCTATCCGAGCCCGGACGCCTGTTGCATTCGAGCCAGGTGCCCGAAAAAGCGGTGACAAGCAGGGCCGGAACGTGTTGAAGATGACGGTCAACACGGAGAGGGGCGTGCGATCGGGTTGCACTCGGCAAGTGTTGATGGTTTGTTGCCGGTCAGCGGAGAACGAGTGATGCGAGAATCGATCGGTCAAGACGAATACGGGTCGGCCAACCCCTTCGATCCAGACGACCTGCCAAATCTGAACGCGATCGGACCTGGGATCGGCAGCAACGATTTCGAGAAATACGCGGTCGCTGTGATCATCGTGTTCGGCGCCCTGATCATTGGCGGGCTGATGGCCGCGTCGATGACCTTCGGCCATCGCAACGGGTTCCTCTTCGCACTCGGCGGCGCCACATCGGCCTGGATTTCGGGAAATGCGCTTCTGCTCGACCGGCCGCGCATCTACGCGTTGTTCGTCGGCATCGCTGCCCTGATGCTGATCGCGTCGACCATCACGCTGGTTACGTGATGGCCTCTGCCAGATCGTGAGCTAGGGGCCGTTCAAAAGTCCGTCCGGGTATCAGTATCCGAGCGCCTCACCCGATGCCGCGCGGCTGTCGATGGCGCCGTTGTAGCGCGCGCCGCCGCCCTTCTCGATTTCCGCCAGGCTCTTGCCGCCGACCAGAATCCCGGCCGCCTGGCCCCAGGTGGAATCACCGAGATCGAGGTGGTAGCCCATGCCCGCGAGCAGTTTTTCTGTGTCCGGCGACAGGCCGAACGGCTCGACATAAACCGTGTCGGGCAGCCATTGGTGGTGAATGCGGGGCGCGTCGATCGCCTCCTGGATGTTCATGCCATGGTCGATGACGTTGACGATGGCTTCCAGCGTGATGGTGATGATGCGCGAGCCGCCCGGACTGCCGATGACCATGAACGGCTTGCCGTCCCTGGCGACGATGGTTGGGCTCATCGATGACAGCGGCGTCTTCTTCGGCTGGATGGCGTTGGCCTCGCCCTGGACCAGGCCATAGAGATTGGGCACGCCGGGCTTCTGGGTAAAATCGTCCATCTCGTTGTTGAGCAGGATGCCGGTGCCGTCGGCGACGACGCCGGCGCCGAAGGAGCCATTCAGCGTGTAGGTGACGGCGACAGCATTGCCGTCATTGTCGATGATCGAATAATGCGTCGTCTCCTTCGATTCGCCAAAGCCCTTCGGCATCAGATCCTGCGAAACGCCGGCCCGGAACGGGTCGATCTTGCCGCGGATGTCCTTGGCGTAGGCCTTGTCCAGCAGCTTCGAGACCGGATTGTCGACGAAATCGGGATCGCCGAGCGCCGAATTGCGGTCGACATAGGCATGGCGCATCGCCTCGACCATGACATGCACCGTCTCGGCCGAACCGGCGCCGAGATAGGACAGCGGATAGAATTCGAGCACATTCAGAATTTCGCAGATGATGACGCCGCCCGAGCTTGGCGGCGGCGAGGACGTTATCTCGTAGCCGCGATAGGTGCAGGTCACCGGCTTGAGTTCGCGCACCGCATATTGCTCGAAATCGGCCCTGGCCAGGATGCCGCCCTTGGCGCCGCTGGCCTTGACGATAGCGTCAGCGATGGCGCCTTTGTAGAACGCATCAGGGCCTTTCTCGGAAATCGCGGAGAGCGAGGCGGCAAGGTCGGACTGGACCAGCCGCTCGCCGATGCCATAGGGCTGGCCGTCGGGTTTCAAGAAAATGGCGGCGGCCGCGGGGTCCTTGGCCAGCCGCTCCGCATTGCTGGCAAAAGACGCGGCATCGCCTTGGTTGAGGACGAAACCATCCTTGGCATAGCCAATAGCCGGCGCCATCAGATCTTGCCTGGACAAATGGCCGTACTTTTCACGCGCCATTTCGAGACCCGCCACCGAGCCCGGCACGCCGACGGCGAGATAGCCGTCGAGGCTCGCGCCCTTTACCGGCTTGCCGTCCTTGTCGAGATACATGGTCTTGGTCGCCGCCATCGGCGCACGCTCGCGGAAATCGAGGAAGGTCGATTTGCCGTCCTTGAAGCGAATGGTCATGAAGCCGCCGCCGCCGATATTGCCGGCGTTGGGATAGACGACGGCCAGCGCATAGCCGACCGCGACCGCCGCATCGACGGCATTGCCGCCTTTCTTCAACACCTCGACACCGACTTCCGAGGCAAGATGCTGGGCCGTCACCACCATGCCGTGCTCGCCCTTGGCAGGCGCCGGCGAGGCGGCAAAGAGGGCGGCCGATGGCGTTAAGGCAAAAGCGAGCGAAAGGCTGACGGCGATCAGCGTCCGGCGGGTGAGAGGCATGGCGGAGCTCCTTGGGGGGATGCTTAGGAAAGACCGTCGGAGCGAATTAGTCCAATAACAATTGAAGTAGCTAACGGCTCCTCATCCGGCCTCCGCTTCGGTTGCCGTCCGAGGGATCGGAAATATCCCAGGTCGGCGCCGCCCCTCATCGCCCTGCCGGGCACTTCTCCCCGTATAGTGACGGGGAGAAGAGGCGCTCTCATCGGTTTCGCCAATCGTCAGCGTAGGAAAAGAGCTGCCAAGGTCGCGGCCAGCGAACTTCTCCCCGTTCTACGGGGAGAAGGTGCCGGCAGGCGGATGAGGGGCAGCGCCGACGCCGACAGCTATCGAACGCCTGCTTGAAGCAATCGCCGACTTGCCTTCAAACAATCCCGCCGCCGCCGCTGGCGACCGCCGGCCGCTCCGCCGCCACCTTCGCGCGATAGCCGGCATCGCGATAGACAGCGACCGGGTCGATGGCCCCCCCGGTCCTGAGCCGTGCCATGGCCAGAATCGGCTCGACATCGGTGCGGTAGGCTGCCTTCAGCGTCTGCGTCGCCATCAGCGCGTCATTGGTCTCCTGATGGCCTTCCAGCGCCTTGCGGTCGACCAGCAGCGCCTGCGCATAGGCGCGCTGCACCTCGACCGCCGACAGCATCAGGCTTTCGATCGGATCGGTGACGTTGTGGCTCTGGTCGAGCATATGGGCCGGATCGAAACCCTCGGCGCCGGACAGTTCGGCATCGACCAGTTCGTTGAAGACCAGGAACAGCCGGTAAGGATCGATCGACCCGGCATCGAGATCGTCGTCGCCATATTTGGAATCGTTGAAGTGGAAGCCGCCGAGTTTCCTGAACTGGATCAGCCGCGACACGATCATCTCGATGTTGACGTTGGGCGCGTGATGGCCAAGGTCGACCAGGCAGAAAGCCTTATCGCCGAGCTCCTTGGCGATGATGTAGTTGGTGCCCCAGTCCTGCACGACGGTGGAATAGAAGGCCGGTTCGTACATCTTGTGTTCGGTGAACAGCTTCCAGTCGCTGGGCAGCCCGGCATAGACCTCTTTCATGGCGTCGAGATAGCGCTCGAACGCCCTGGCGAAATTGACCTGGCCCGGAAAGTTCGAGCCGTCGCCGATCCACACCGTCAGCGCCTTTGAGCCAAGCGTCCTGCCGATCTCGATGCATTCGAGATTGTGCTCGACCGCTTGCCGGCGCGTGCCGGCGTCGGCATGCGAGAGCGAGCCGAATTTGTAGGAGAGTTTTTGGTCCCTGGCATCCGAGAAGGTGTTGGAGTTCATGGCGTCGAACGCTAAACCGAAGCGCGAGGCGGCCTGCTTCAGGCGGTTCGGATCGGCCTTGTCCCACGGAATGTGCAGGGACACGGTCGGGGTCGCCTGGGTGAGCTGCTTGATGACGGCGCAATCCTCGATCTTGTCGAAGATGTCGCGCGGCTCACCAGCGCCGGGAAAGCGGGCAAAGCGGGTTCCGCCGGTGCCGACGCCCCAGGAGGGGATGGCCACGGCGAATTTCTCGACCTTGTCCCGGATAGCATCGATGGCGATGCCGCGGCGGTCGAGGCGCTCGCCGAGCGAGGCGTAATCACGCTCGAGATTGGCCTTGCGGGCGGCATTGTCCTTGTCGACGATGTCGGCGGAGATGATGGTTTCGGACACGGCTGTTCCTCCCAAAATGCGTTCAGTCAGCGCTGCCCCTCATCCGCCTGCCGGCACCTTCTCCTCGTATAGTGACGGGGAGAAGGGAAGCGCTTCGACATTTGCTCAGCGTGTAAAGCTCTGCGCGTTGCCGGCGTCGACATTGATGATGTTGCCGGTCGACTTGGCCGACATGTCGGAAGCGAAGAAATAGATCGCTTCGGCGATGTCCTCCGGAAAGACCGAGCGCTTCAGCATCGAGCGCGAGCGGTAATGTTCCTCGAGGTCGTCGGTCGACATCTTGTAGGCGGCGGCGCGCTGTTCCTTCCACTCGCCGGTCCAGATCTTCGAGCCGCGCAGGACGGCGTCCGGATTGACGACGTTGACCCTGATCTGCGCTTCCGCACCTTCCAGCGCCAGGCAGCGGGCGAGATGGATCTCGGCGGCCTTGGCGGTGCAATAGGCGGCGGCGTTGGGCGAGGCGGCAAGCCCGTTCTTGGAGGCGACGAAGACGACATTGCCGCCGATCTTCTGTACCCGGAACAGCCGGAACGCTTCTCGCGACACCAGGAAATAGCCGGTCGACAGGATGTCCATGTTCTTGTTCCACAGCGCCAGTGTGGTTTCCTCGATCGGCGCCGAGGAGGCGAGACCGGCATTGGACACCAGAATGTCGATCCCGCCGAACTCGACCGCCGTTTCGGCAAAGCCGGCGACCACCTGATCCTCCGAGGTGACGTTGATCACCACCGGCCGGACGAAATCCTTGCCGTAGGCCTTGGCCAATTCGTCATTGGCGCTGGCGAGCGCTGCTTCATCGATGTCGGCCAGTACGACGCAGGCGCCCTCGCGCAGCAGCCGGTTCGCCGTCGCGCGGCCGATGCCGCCGGCGCCGCCGGTGACCAGCGCGATCTGGCCGGCAAGCGACTTCGGCTTCGGCATGCGCTGCAGCTTCAAATCCTCGAGCAGCCAGTATTCGATGTCGAAGGCTTCCTGCGCCGGCAGGCCGACATAGGAAGAGACGGTCGAGGCGCCGCGCATGACATTGATGGCGTTGACGTAGAATTCGCCCGAGATGCGCGCCGTCGCCTTGTCGCCGGCGAAGGTGAACATGCCGACGCCCGGCATCAGGTAGACCACGGCATTGGGATCGCGGATGGCCGGCGAGTCCGGATGCTTGCAGCTGTCGTAATAGGCCTGGTAGCCCACACGATAGGCGGCAACGTCGTCGGCGAGGCGTGCGATGACGGCATCGACATCAGGCTTTGCCGGATCGAACTCGATGACCAGCGGCCGGATCTTGGTGCGCAGGAAATGGTCGGGGCATGAGGTGCCGAGTGCGGCCAGCGGACGCAAATCCCTGGAGTTGACGAATTCGAGCACGGCGGCGGAATCGTCGAAATGGCCGAGCTTGTGGCTCTTTTCCGAGATCAGGCCGCGGATTTTCGGCATCAGTTTTGCCGCGATGGCACGGCGTGCGGCGGCGTCGAGCGACTTCACCACTTCGCCACCGAATATGGCGACGCCCTCGGAGCGACGCTCGAACCATTCGATCGCCTGGTTGATCACCGAGATCGTCGTTTCGTAGCATTCCTTGGGCGTGTCGCCCCAGGTGAACAAGCCGTGGCTTTCGAGGATGACGCCTTTGGCGTCCGGATGTTCGAGGCAGAATTTCTCAAGCCACAGACCCAATTCGAAGCCAGGACGCTTCCACGGCAACCAGCCGATGGTATCGCCAAAGATCTCCTTGGTCAGCGCCTTCGAATCCTTCGCTGCGGCGATGGCGATGATGGCATCGGGATGCATGTGATCGACAAAAGGCTTCGGCACGTAGGCATGCAGCGGCGTGTCGATCGAGGCCGCGCGCGGATTGAGGTTGAAGGTACAGTGGGGCAGATATCCCACCATCTCGTCCTCGTGCTCGACGCCGCGATAAAGACCTTTCAGCGCGCGCAGCTTGTCCATGTAGAGCGTGGCAAAGCCATCTGTTTTGATCGAGGCGCTGTCGCCGCCCGAGCCCTTGACCCACAGCACTTCGACGTTCTCGCCGCTGAGCGGGTCCTTCTGCCAGATCTTCGAGGACGTGTTGCCGCCGCCATAATTGGTGACGCGCTTGTCGGAACCGAGCGTGTTCGAACGATAGACCAATAGCTCAGGGTCGCTCATCCCCTTGGCTTTCGCATCATCCCAAAGATTGGCCAGGCGCGAGCCGGAGCGCTTGTCGAGCATAGGTATCCTCCCTGGGACGCAAAAAAGCGCGGTCCATTTTGTCGGGAATGTCTACGCAAGCAGGCCGCTTGTCAATCACAAACGATCAATATCGATCATATTGCACTGCACAATGAAATTATATGATCGGAAATGATTGACACTGCTCGTTTTCTAGTGCCAGATGGCTAGGCAGGGAGGAACCATGCACGAAAAAGAGCGCCATAGGATCATTCTATCCGCCGTCCAGGAAAAGCCTGTGGTGACGGTGCAGGAAATGGTCGACCTGACGGAGTCCTCCGAGGCGACGATCCGGCGCGACATAGCGGCTCTTCACGTGCAAAAACGCCTGCGCCGGGTGCGCGGCGGCGCCGAAGCGATCTCTCCGCCGCAGTTCATTGGGCTCGCCGGCCGGCCCTTTTCCGTCAACGAAACGCTCAACGCATCACAAAAGCGGGCAATCGCCCGCGAAGCGGTCGAATTGTGTGGGGATGGCGAGCCGATCATCATCAATGGCGGCACCACTACTTTCCAGATGGTGCATTTCCTGACCGGCCGCCGCATGCCGATCTTCACCAATTCGTTCCCCATCGCCGAGCACCTGCTCAAGCACTCCAAGAACACGGTGATGCTGTCGGGTGGCACGATCTACCGCGAGCAGAACATCATCCTGTCGCCCTTCGACAATGACGTGACGCGCAATTTCTATGCGCGCCGCATGTTCATGGGCGCTCAAGGGTTGGGGCCGCTCGGGCTGATGGAAGGCGACCCTCTCTTGATCCAGGCGGAACAGAAGCTGATCGACCAGGCCGACGAACTGGTGGTGCTGGTCGATTCCTCGAAATTCCGCAAGCGCTCCAGCCTCATCCTGTGTGGCCTATCGCGCATCGCCACCGTCATCACCGACGACGGCATCGAGGATCGGGAAGCCAAGATGTTGGAGACCGCGGGGGTGACGCTGATCGTCGCCCGCAAATCGGCAAAGGAAGAATCTTCACTGCAGGCCTGAGGTCAACTCACGCCCGCAGCGGCGATGGAATGCAACGCTCAAGGGAGGAAATTCGATGAGCTTTCTGAAGAAATTGATGGTTACAGCGGCGTTTTCCGCCGCCATGTTCGTGAATGCCGCCTACGCAGAAAACGTCAAGATCGCGCTGGTGGTGAAGTCGCTCGGCAACGGCTTCTTCGATGCCGCCAACAAGGGCGCCGAAGAGGCGGCCAAGGAACTCGGCGACGTCGACATCATCTACACCGGCCCGACCAAGGCGACCGCTGAAGCGCAGATCGAAGTGGTCAATTCGCTGATCGCCCAGAAGGTCAACGCCATCGCGATTTCGGCCAATGACGCCGACGCGCTGGTGCCGGTGCTGAAGAAGGCCATGGAGCGCGGCATCACCGTCATCTCGTGGGATTCCGGGGTCGCCAAGGAAGGCCGCCAGCTTCACCTCAACCCTTCCGACACGGGCCTGATCGGCGAAACGATCATCAAGCTCGCCGCCGACTATCTGCCTGAGGGCGGCGACGTCGCCATCCTGTCGGCCTCCTCGACCGCGACCAATCAGAACGCCTGGATCGATGCGGCCAAGAAGGTGCTGCCGGAGAAGTTCCCGAAGATCAAGCTGGTCGCCACCGTCTATGGCGATGACGACTCGGCCAAAAGCACCGACGAAGCCAAGGGCCTGTTGAAGTCCTATCCGAACCTCAAGGCGATCATTGCGCCGACCACCGTCGGCGTCGTCGCCGCCGCCCAGGTCGTCACCGACGAGAACCTGATCGGCAAGGTCAATGTCACCGGCCTCGCGCTGCCGTCCGAGTTCAAGAAGTTCATCGACAACGGCGCAAGCCAGGCGGTGGCCCTCTGGAACCCGATCGACCTCGGCTACTCCGCCGTCTATCTCGCCCATGACCTGGCGGTGAAGAAGGAAGAGGCCAAGCCCGGCGCGACACTGTCGATCGGCCGCGTCGGCAAGGTCACGCTCGACGACAGCAACTCGGCTGCGATGGCCCCGCCCTTCCAGTTCGACAAGTCCAACATCGAGAAGTTCTCCAAGATCTATTGATCTCGGACGCTCGCACCACCCTCCCCCTCGTGGGGAGGGTCGGCGAGCCGGCTTCGCGACGCGATGCAGGCGAGACGGGGTGGGGGTGGCGACATCTCCATGCACCAGGACCTTGATATGCTAGACAACCCCCACCCCGCTCAAATCGTTCGCGACCCTCCCCCCAAGGGGTCGGGTGAGACGGCACCACGCCTGACGCTGTCCGGCATCTCGAAAAGCTTTCCCGGCGTGCGCGCGCTGCACAATGTCAGCCTGTCGCTCTATCCGGGCCAGGTGACCGCGCTGATCGGCGAGAACGGCGCCGGCAAGTCGACGCTGGTCAAGATCATGACCGGCATCTACCAGCCCGATGAGGGTGCGATCACCATCGACGGCCAGACCGTCACTCTGCCCAGCGCGCATGCCGCCTTTGGCCATGGCGTCACGGCGATCCATCAGGAAACCGTGCTGTTCGACGATTTGACGGTCGCCGAGAACATCTTTCTCGGTCATGCGCCGCGCACGCGTTTCGGCACCATCGACTGGCGCACGATGCGCAAAAATGCGCGCGAAGTGCTCGACACCATGCATGCCGGCCATATCGACGCCGACGTCCGGCTGAAAGACCTCGGTATCGCCAACAAGCATCTCGTCGCCGTGGCGCGCGCCATGTCGATCGACGCGCGGATCGTCATCATGGACGAGCCGACCGCCGCCCTTTCGATGAAGGAGATCGAAGAGCTCTTTTTGCTGATCGAGTTCCTCAAGAGCGAAGGCAAGGCGATCCTGTTCATCAGCCACAAGTTCGACGAGATCTACCGCATCGCCGACCGCTACACTGTGTTCCGCGACGGCGAGATGGTCGGCGAAGGCCTGATCAAGGACGCCGGCCAGAGCCAGATCGTACGCATGATGGTCGGCCGCTCGGTCGACCACATCTTTCCGCAGCGCAAGGCCGAGATCGGCGCGCCGGTGCTCTCCGTCTCCGGCCTGTCACACCCGACCGAGTTCAACGACATCGGCTTCGAGTTGCACAAGGGCGAAATCCTCGGCTTCTACGGTCTTGTCGGCGCCGGACGCAGCGAGGTTATGCAGGCGATTTCAGGCATCACCCGCACCTCGGGCGGCACGATCACGCTGGACGGCAAGGTGATCGTGCCGAAATCGGCGGCGGATTCGATCGAGGCCGGCATCGTCTACGTGCCGGAGGAGCGCGGCAAACAAGGCGTGGTGATCGGCCTGCCGATCTTCCAGAACGTCTCGCTGCCATCGCTCAAACGCACCTCCAAGTCAGGCCTGCTGCGGCTGGCGGAGGAGTTTTCACTTGCCCGTTCCTACACCGAGCGGTTGGACCTGCGCGCCTCTTCGCTCAGCCAGGACGTCGGCACGCTGTCGGGCGGCAACCAGCAGAAGATCGTTATCGCCAAATGGCTGGCGACCGCGCCCAAGGTGATCATTCTGGATGAGCCGACCAAGGGCATCGACATCGGCTCCAAGGCCGCCGTGCACGGCTTCATGGCCGAGTTGGTGGCGCAAGGCCTTTCGGTGATCATGGTGTCGTCGGAATTGCCCGAAATCCTCGGCATGTCCGACCGCGTCGTCGTCATGCGCGAGGGCCTCATCGCGGCGGTCTATGACAACAAGGGCCTGGATGCCGAGACGCTGGTCCGGACGGCAGCGGGGATCGCGGCATGAAGGCTTTCCTGAAACACCGCGAAATCTGGCTGCTTGCGGCGATCGTCGTTTTGATCGGGCTGATCTCGACCCGTTTCCCGGCCTTTGCCGATCCGGGCAATCTGCGCCAGGTGTTCAACGACACCTCGATCCTGATGATCCTGGCGCTCGGCCAGATGGTCATCATCCTCACCCGGTCGATCGACCTGTCGATGGCGTCGAACCTCTGCTTCACCGGCATGGTGGTGGCGATGCTCAACGCCGCGCACCCGGCGATCCCGATCCCGCTGCTGATCGTCATCGCGCTGGCCGTCGGGCTGGTGCTCGGCGCCATCAATGGCCTTTTGGTGTGGCGGCTGAACATCCCATCGATCGTGGTGACTTTGGGCACGCTCACCATCTATCGCGGCGCCACTTTCGTCCTGTCAGGGGGCGCGTGGGTCAATGCCGACAAGATGAGCCCTGAGTTCATCGGCTTCCAGCGCGCCGCCTTCCTTGGCATCCCGGTGCTGTCCTGGATCGCCATCCTGGTCATCGGGCTGTTCTTCGTTGTGATGACACGGACCGCGCTCGGCCGCTCGATCTATGCCATCGGCGTCAACCCGACCGCGTCGGTCTATGCCGGCATCGATGTTGGCCGCACGAAATTCCTCGTCTTCTGCATCTCCGGCATGATCGGCGGGCTTTGCGGCTACCTCTGGATCTCGCGCTACGTGATCGCCTCGGTCGAGGTCGCCAACGGCTACGAGCTCAACATCATCGCCGCCTGCGTCATTGGCGGCATCTCGATCGCCGGCGGCATCGGATCGGTCGGTGGCGCGGTGTTAGGGGCGCTGTTCCTCGGCATCATCTCCAACGCGCTGCCGGTGATCAACATCTCGCCTTTCTGGCAGATGGCGATTTCGGGCAGCGCCATCATCCTCGCCGTCGTGCTCAACGCGCGCGGCGAACGCCAGCAGGGCCGCATTATCCTGAGAAAGGCGGAAGCGGCATGACCGACATCCCAGCCCCGCGCCGTATCCCCGACCGGCTCGACAAGCCGCTCTCTTCGGCGATCTTTTCCTGGGAAGCGCTGCTGGTCGTGGTGGCTATCGCTATCTTCGCCATCAACAGCTTCGCTTCTCCCTATTTCCTCGACCCCTATTCGCTGTCAGACCTGACCTTCAATTTCACCGAGAAGGGTCTGATCGCCTTTGCCATGGCGCTGCTGATCATATCGGGCGAGATCGACCTGTCGGTGGCCGCGATCATCGCGCTGGCCTCGACCATGATGGGTATGGCCGTGCAGGCCGGCGCCGGCACGCCGGTGCTGGTGCTGATCGGCATCGTCGTCGGGCTCGGCTGCGGTGCCTTCAACGGGCTGCTGGTGACAAGGCTTGGCCTGCCCTCCATCGTCGTCACAATCGGCACGATGAGCCTGTTTCGCGGCACCGCCTTCATCATCCTCGGCGACCAAGCCTATAAGGGCTATCCCGAAAGCTTCGCTTTCTTCGGCCAAGGCTATGTCTGGTGGGTGGTGTCGTTCGAACTGGTGCTCTTCCTCGTCGCGGCCGTCGTCTACTGGTTCCTGCTGCATCGCACGAGTTTCGGCCGCCGTGTCTTTGCCATCGGCAACAATCCGGTCGCTGCACAGTTTTCCGGCGTGCGCGTCGGCCGCATCAAATTCATCCTGTTCTGCCTGACCGGGCTGATGTCGGGCATCGCCTCGGTGCTGATCACCTCGCGGCTGGGCTCGACGCGGCCGTCGATCGCGCAGGGCTACGAGCTGGAAGTCATCACCATGGTGGTGCTCGGCGGCGTCAGCATTTTGGGCGGTGCCGGCAGCATTGTCGGCGTCGTGCTCGCCGCCTTCATCATGGGGCTGGTGACCTTCGGGCTCGGCCTGCTCAACGTGCCCGGCATCGTCATGTCGATCTTCATCGGCCTGCTGCTGATCATTGTCATCGCCCTGCCGATCGTCTGGCGACGGCTGCGCGGAGGACGCTGATGGCAGAGAAATACGCATTCAGGATGAAGCTCAGGCCCGGCATGAAAGCCGAGTACAAGAATCGCCACGACGAGATCTGGCCTTCTCTGGTCGCGCTGCTTAAGCAGGCCGGCGTGTCCGACTACTCGATCCATCTCGATGCGGAAACCAACATCCTGTTTGGCGTGCTGTGGCGGCGCGACGACCACGGCATGGACGAATTGCCGGGGCATCCGGTGATGCAGCGCTGGTGGGCAGACATGGCCGACCTTATGGAGACCAAGCCGGACAACGAGCCGGTGGCCGAGCCGCTGGAAACCGTGTTCCACATGGCATGAGTGCCCCGCGCCACATTGCCGTCATCGACATCGGCAAGACCAACGCCAAGGTGGCGCTGGTCGACCTCTTGACGCTGAGCGAGGTTGCGCTGCGCCGCATGGCGAATGCGCCGGTGCGGCAGGCGCCCTACCCGCATCACGATGTCGAGGGACTGTGGGCGTTCATCCTCGATAGTCTTGCCGGCCTCAACCGCGAACAGCGCATCGACGCCATATCGATCACCACCCACGGCGCGACGGGCGCGCTGGTCGATGCCGCGGGCGAACTGGTGCTGCCGGTGCTCGACTATGAGTTCGATGGCCCCGACAGGCTGGCGGCGGACTATGACGCAATCCGGCCGCCCTTTGCCGAGACCGGCACGCCGCGCCTGCCGCTCGGCCTCAATCTCGGCGCGCAGTTCTTCTGGCAGCAGAAGAGCTTCCCGATGGAGTTCGCCAAGGCCGCCGCGATGCTGATGTACCCGCAATACTGGGCGCTGCGCCTGACCGGGGTCACCGCCAACGAGGTGACCTCGCTCGGCTGCCACACCGATCTGTGGGACCCGTGGAAAGCGGATTTCTCATCGCTGGTCGACGATATGGAATGGCGCGGCCTGATGGCGCCGGTGCGGCCGGCCAGGGACCGCCTTGGCCCGATCCTGCCCGCGCTTGCGGCGCACACAGGCCTCGATCCGCGAATCCCTGTCTTTTGCGGGCTGCACGATTCCAACGCCTCGCTGCTGCCGCATCTCCTGTCCGACGCGCCACCCTTCTCGGTCGTCTCGACCGGCACCTGGGTGGTGTCGATGGCGGTCGGCGGTAAGGCGGTCACGCTCGACCCGGCGCGCGACACGTTGGTCAATGTCAACGCGCTCGGTGATCCCGTTCCCTCGGCCCGCTTCATGGGTGGCCGCGAATTTTCGTTGCTGACAGAAGGCCAGCCGGAGAACTGGACCGAAGACGACATCAGTACCGTACTGACGCGAAAGACAATGCTGCTGCCCTCGACCCAGCGCGGGTCGGGACCGTTTCCGCACCATGCCGCGACATGGCTTGACGACGACGGCATCAACGACGGCCAGCGCTTTGCCGCCGTCTCGTTCTATCTGGCGCTGATGACGGCGATCTGCCTCGACCTGATCGGCGCCGACGGCCCGACCATTGTCGAAGGGCCTTTCGCCCGCAACCGTTTGTTTGTCGGCATGCTGGCAGCAGCGACCGCACGTGCCGTCGTCGCCTCGGAGGCCGCCACCGGCACCAGCATCGGCGCCGCACTCCTCGCATCGGATCAGGTCTCGGCGCACGGCAAGGGCGAGCGCGTTGAACCGCCGACCGACGGGGCCTGGGCGGACTATGCCAGCGCCTGGAGCGTGGCGATCGAAGCGCAGGGCTGATCAGAGGATCCGCTTGCCGAAGGCCGACATGACAAAGTTGATCAAGTCGGTACCGATCCGAGGCTCAAGATCCGCGGTCAGGCCCGAGACATCCATCGACAGCAGACCGCCGGAGAGCGCGATCGCCTCCATCGCCTGGTGCGTTTCGCGTACCGTCAGCCCGCCTGAGCCGGCTGCCCAGCCGGCGAATTCGGTGGCTGTCGGCGAATAGCTGACGTGAAAACCTTGCGTGCCCGAAGTGGCGATGCGGATCGCCTCATGCATCAGGTCGCGCATGCCCATGGCGTCAATGTCGGTCATGGTGAAGGCCGAGACACGCGAATCCTTCAGCACCCTCGCCTCGGCCGGATCAGCATGGCGCAGGCCGACAATGACGACATTTTCCGGCGACAGCTGCGGCTGCAGCGCGCCCGCCTTGTGGTCGAGGCCGAGGCTGCGTGCCAGCACCGAGCCCTCCGGCAGGTCGATGCCGTCCTCATCCTCGGGCAGCAGGGCGGCGATGGAATCGATCCAGATCAGGCCGAAGGAATGGGTCGCGCGCGCCGTTGCGGTCAGCGCCTTGTGCGCGATGCGGCGGTCGGCGCCGGCGGCGAGCCGGATCAGTCCCGAGGGCGGCCGCTCAATATCGGCCAGTTCGACGACGTCGAAACCCATCGCCTCCAGCCGCGCGCCTGTGCCCTCCCGGGCCAGGATGCCAGTGGCTTCCCGTTCTGCCGAGATTGATACCATCTTGCGGCCGGAAAAATCCGCGACGTCGTGCATCGGGGCTTTTTCGACATATTCCGAGGTCATCGCCAGCAGCATGGCGCCATAGCTCATGCGGAAGGCGACGCGATCGCCGACGGCGGGCGGCGGATCGGCGTCCTGAACGTCGAGCAGGAGATGGTCGCTGGAGGCGCCGAGCACCCGCACCCCCTTGGCGATCGGCGTAAGCCCTTCGACCAGCACGTCCTCGCGGCCAATATTGGCGATGGCGCGCAGCCTGTCGCCCTCGTCCGGGAAGACCGGCTGGTTGCCGAAAGCGTCGTAGCCGGACTCGCCGATCGGCCGTGACGGCTTGAGCTTGACCTCGATGATATCGCTGGTCAGCCGGCAGGCATCCGGTTCGAGTTCAGCCCATGGCGCATCGCGGAAGGTCTCGACGCCGCCTTGCAGGATCGCCTCGCCGACCCTGAGATTGTTGATGCCGGCGGGCAGCTTGCCGTCGAGCAGCAGCGGCAGCGACGACGAGGCGCCACCCGAGATCCAGTCGAGGCTTTTGCCGGACAGACGCTCGGTCTTGTAGGCATGGGCGACGAGCTGTCCAAGGTTTTCCGGCGTCGGCATGATGGCGCCGAAGCAGCCGAGATTGGTGCCGATGCCGGCAATGCGGACGCCCTTGAGTGCCAGGATCTGCTCGACCGTGGGGATCAGGTCGTTCGGCCAGATACCTTCCCGGAGATCGCCGAGATCGATCATCAGCATGATGTCGTGGACGCGGCCCATGCGCTCGGCGATGCGGGCGATTTCGCGAATGGTGGCCAGTTCCGACTGCAGGCTGATGTCGACGGTGCGCACCACTTCCTCGACACGCGCCATCGGCGGGCTGCGCAGCAGCATGATCGGCGCGTTGATGCCGCTGTCGCGCAGCCGGCGGATGTTCTCGAAGCGCGATTCGGCGATGCCGGTGACACCGCCGCGCAGCATGGCGCGCGCCACCTGCGGCATGCCGCAAGTACCCTTGGTGACGCCAAACACCTTGATGCCCGACAGGCCGCAGCGGTCGACGATAGTGCGGGCGTTGCGCTCGATGCGGCCAAGGTCGATGGCGACTTGCGGACCGGACATTTTTCACTCAGGGTTGCTGCATCTGTCAGTCGGATGCATCGTCCATATCGTCGTCAAATATTTGTCAAACTGGTGCAGTGACGGGTCTCGATGTCGGAAACCAGAGCAATTGTATGTGGGCACGTCTTTCGATCGGAGAGGCCAGTGACGCTGGTCATTCATCATTCCGATGGTGAGTGGCAACTGACGTGCGGCGAACATGATCACCCCGCAGACTGCGGGGATTTCGAGGTCGTCGGTCTCAGCCATCTGACCGCCAGGCAGGACAACCTGGCACAGATCGGCCAGCTTGAGCGCGGATGGCTTGCCGAATGGGTGCAGGGCGAATGGACTCGGTGCCAACACGACGATTAGTGCTCCTTCAGTTGACGTAGACCAGCCCTTGCGGATCGATCTCCGGCTTTCGCCCGGCGACGAGGTCGGCGAGGAATTTTCCCGAGCCGCAGGCCATGGTCCAGCCGACATGGCCATGGCCGGTGTCGAGATAGAGGTTTTTGTAGCGCGCCTGGCCGATGACCGGCACGGAGTTCGGCATCATCGGCCGCAGGCCGGCCCAGAGTTCGGCTTTCTTCTCGTCGAAGGCACCGGGGAACAGATCCTTGCCGGTTCTGAACATGGCGGCGAAGTCGCTCGGCCTATGCGTGCGGTCGAAGCCGGTGAATTCGGCGGTCGAAGCGAGCCGCAGCCGGTTGCCCAGCCTGGAATAGGCGATCAGCTGGTCCTCGTCGGCGCCGCCCATGGTTGGCCCCTTGCTCTCATCCTCCAGGGGTATAGTCGCGGTGTAACCCTTCACCGGGTAGACGGGCAGGTCGATTCCGTAGCGGCGGCCGAGCAGGCCGCTTTCCGGCCCCATCGAGATGACCACGGCATCGCCGGCAATCGGTCCGGCCGAGGTCATTACCGCGCGCACCCGGTCGCCCTCGATGTCGAGGCCCTCGACCGTCGTGCCGTAGAGGAACTTCACACCGAGCTTTTCGGCGGCTTGAGCGGCGAGCCTTTCGACGAACTGACGGGAGTCACCGGTCTGGTCGATCGGCGAATAGACGCCGCCGGCAATCTTTTCCCTCACGCCGGCAAGGCCCGGTTCAAGCTCGACCAGCCGGTCGCGGCCGACGATCTCGATCGGCAAGCCATGCTCGGCCAGATAGCGGTAATTGTCGGTGCCGGTGTCGAGGCTGTGCTGCGAGCGGAAGAAATAGAGGATGCCCTTCTTGCGCTCGTCATAATGAATGCCGGTGTCGGCGGAGATGGCGTTGATGCAGTCGCGCGAATAAAGTGCCAGGCGCAGCTTGACCTGGCTGTTGGCGCGCAGGCGCTCTTTCGTGCACTGACGCAGGAAGCGCAAACTCCAGGCAAGGAAATAAGGATCGAAGCGCAGCCGCACCTTAATGCCGAGATCATGATTGTAGAGCCCGCGCAAAAAGGTCTTCAGCGCCGCCGGCGAGGCCCAGGCGGTGGCGTCGCCCGGCGACACCAGGCCGGCATTCGACTGGCTGGTGCCGCGCGCCGGCGCCGCATGGCGCTCGATCACGGTGACCTCATGGCCGTCCGCGGCCAGATAATAGGCGGCCGCCGTTCCGACAACGCCGGCCCCGAGCACCGTTATCTTCATGCCATCCCCCAAAAGCTCTCCGCGGCCAGCGCCTTCACGCTTCACCGCGAACGCCTTCCATAGCGCTTCGCCGCACGCCTTGCGAGCCCTCGGGTAACCCCGCTCAGCCGCGCGCGGAGTTCTTGCCGGTCAGGATGCGTTCCCAGGCCAGCGCATCGGCAACGATCTGGTCGAGATCGTCGCGCTGCGGGGTCCAGCCGAGTTCGGCGCGAGCGAGATCCGAATTGGCGACCACCGCCGCCGCATCGCCGGGACGCCGGTCGCCCATCTTGACCTCGAAGTCATGACCGAAGGCGCGCCGCACGCTGTCGATGACCTCGAGCACCGAATAGCCATGGCTGTAGCCGCAATTGGCGACGAGGCTGGCGCCGCCGGCGCGCAGCCGTTGCAGGGCGAGGCGATGCGCCGCCGCCAGGTCGCTGACATGGATGTAGTCGCGCATGCAGGTCCCGTCCGGCGTCGGGTAATCGGTGCCGAACACCTGCATGAACGGGCGCTTGCCGAGCGCCGTCTCGCAGGCAACCTTGATCAGATGGGTGGCGCCCGGCGTCGACTGGCCGGTACGGCCCTTCGGATCGGCGCCGGCGACGTTGAAATAGCGCAGGGCGGTGTAGCGAAGTCCGTGCGCGATCGCGGCATCGCGCAGCATCCATTCGCTCATCAGCTTGGACAGGCCATAGGGCGATTCGGGTGCCAGGCGGGCATCTTCGCGTACCGGCTCCAGCCCGGCGCCGCCATAGACGGCGGCGGTCGAGGAAAAGATGAAATTGGGCACGCCCTCGCGCACCGCGGTCTCGATCAGCGTGCGGGTCTTGCAGGTGTTGTTCTCGTAGTAGCCGAGCGGGTCGGCTACCGATTCCGGAACCACGATGGAGCCGGCGAAATGGATGATCGCGTCGACATGATTGTCCCTGATGACGCCGCCGACCAATTCCTTGTCGGCGACATCGCCGACGACCAGCCTTGCCTCCGGCGCCACCGCCCATTCGAAGCCGGTGGACAGGCGGTCGAGAACGACCACGCTCTCGCCCGCATCCAGCAATTCCCAGACCATATGGCTGCCGATATAGCCGGCGCCGCCTGTCACTAGAACCGTCATGCACGTCCTCGCTTTTTCCAAGATTTATCGGAAACTGTCTCACCCCCGCCTTACTGGAAACCTCGCCGCTGGGCCATTACAACCCTGGTTACCGGCGTTCACGTGATGTGGCATCGTGCTGAAACAAAAGTGATCCACAGAGCGTATCGTGAAGTGGGAATAGGCCACGATCCGCCACCGTTAGAAACAGGTGCGGGGCGTGGCATTTTGACCAAAATGGCCCGGTGGACGACCAATAGGGCAATGATTATGATCCCGCGCAAAATTGGGAAGCCGACATGAACTACCAGCGGTTCTTCGAAGAAGCGATCGACCAGCTCCATGCGGAGCGTCGCTATCGTGTCTTCGCCGACCTTGAGCGCATCGCGGGCAAGTTTCCGCGCGCCATCTGGCGCGCCAATGGCCGCGCCGAGGAAATCACCGTCTGGTGCTCCAACGATTATCTCGGCATGGGCCAGCATCCCGACGTCATCGCCGCGTTCCAGAACGCGGCCGGCCGGATGGGTTCGGGCGCCGGCGGCACCCGCAACATTTCCGGCACCTCGAACCCGCTGGTCGAGCTCGAGCATGAGCTTGCCGATCTGCACGGCAAGGAAGCGGGCCTCGTCTTCACCTCCGGCTTCGTCTCCAACGAAGCCTCGATCTCGACCATTGCGCGGCTTTTGCCCAATTGCCTGATCATTTCGGACGAGCTGAACCATGCCTCGATGATCGAAGGCGTGCGGCGCTCGGGCGCCGAGAAGAAAATCTTCCGCCACAATGACGTCGCCCATCTGGAAAGCCTGCTGCAGGCGGCCGGCCGCGAACGCGCCAAGCTGATCGTCTTCGAAAGCGTCTATTCGATGGATGGCGACATCGCGCCGATCAGAGAGATCGTCGAACTCGCCGAGCGCTACAACGCCATGACCTATATCGACGAGGTCCATGCCGTCGGCATGTACGGACCGCGCGGCGGCGGCATCACCGAGCGCGAGGGCCTCGCCGACCGCATCGACATCATCGAAGGCACGCTGGCCAAGGCGTTCGGCACGCTGGGCGGCTATATCACCGGCACCAGTGCGGTCATCGACGCGGTGCGGTCTTACGCACCGGGCTTCATCTTCACCACCGCGCTGCCGCCGGCGATCGCCGCCGCTGCCACCACCTCGATCCGCCATCTCAAGCGCTCGCAGGCCGAGCGCGACGCCCAGCAGCAGCAAGCGAGCCGGACCAAGCAGATCTTGTCGGCCGCCGGCCTGCCGGTGATGGAATCGCCCACCCATATCGTGCCGGTGCTGGTTGGCGACCCGGAACTCTGCAAGATGGCGAGCGACCGCCTGCTTGGCGTGCACGGCATCTACATCCAGCCGATCAACTACCCGACCGTGCCGCGCGGCACGGAGCGGCTGCGCATCACGCCGACGCCGTTCCATTCGGACGCGCTGATCGCCGAATTGCAGGACGCGCTGGTCGAGACCTGGGACGCACTCGGCATTCCCTACGGTTCGGCAGGACGGCCATCGGTGGCCAAGAGCGACCGGATCATTCCCCTGCTGGTGCCCAAGTCGGGCGGCTAACATGGAGCGGCTAAAGCCGCCGCCCGCTCAAACGCTCTTCATCCATTTCGCTAGCCGGTGCGCCGCTTCCTCGAGCTGGTCGAGGCGGCGATGGAAGCACAGCCTGAGGAAGGCCTCGCCGCCGGGGCCGAAAGCGGTGCCCGGCGCCAGGCCGACATTGGCCTTGTCGACGATGTCGAAGGCGGCCGTGCGTGAATCGATGATGCCGTCGACGGTGAAGAACAGATAGAAGGCGCCCTGCGGCACCGTGAACCGGGCGCGGCCGGTGGCGCCGAGAATGCCGCAGACCAGGTCTCGCGCCTTTCTTGCCCGCTCCACCTGTTCGGCGACGAAGGCATCGCCCTCGTCAAGCGCGGCCACCGCGCCGCGCTGCATGAACTGGGCGACACCCGAATTCGAATACTGGATCAGGTTCTCGAACACCTGCTGCAAGCTCGGATGCGTCTTGATCCAGCCGACGCGCCAGCCGGTCATCGCCCAATTCTTGGAAAAAGAGTTGACGAACAGGATGCGGTCTTCCGCTGCCGCGATGTCGAGGAAGGATGGCGCGCGGCCATGACTATAGTGGAATAGCGAATAGATCTCGTCGGCGATGATCCAAAGGTTTTTGGCGCGAGCGAGATCGAGGATCGCCCGCAAGGTCTCGTGATCGGCGGTCCAGCCGGTCGGGTTCGACGGCGTGTTGATGAACAGCGCCTTGGTGCGCGGCGTGATCGCCGCCGCGATCTTCTCGACGTCGCAGGACCAGCCATTACCGGAATGATCGAGCGTGACCGCCACCGGAACGGCTCCCGCAATCGCGGCGGCCGCGTCGAAGTTCGGCCAGGCAGGAGACAAATAGATCACTTCGTCGCCGGCTCCTGCAAGCGCGTCGAGCGCCAACTGGATGGCATGCATGCCGGATCCGGTGACGATGAAATGCTCCTCGGGGAAGGTCTTGGCGAAATGCCTGGCGTAATAACGTGCCAAAGCCTGCCTGAGATCGGGGATACCCCTCTGCCAGGTGTAGAACGTCTCGCCGCCGGCCAGCGCCTTGGACGCGGCATCGGTGATAAAGGCCGGCGTCGGCAGGTCGCCCTCTCCGGCCCAGAGCGGGATCATGCCTTCGCGCAGCCGCCCGTAATTGACGACGGCGACAATGCCGCTTTCGGGCGCCGCACGGGCTTCAGCGCGCAAGGTCTCGATCAGGCTCATGGACAGATCCGCTTTCTCTTGAGGGTTGCAGCTCTTTACCAGATGCGAAAACAGAAAACCCCGGCCGCGAACGACCGGGGTTTTGGTCCAGCGATGCCTGGCCGAATTATTTCTTCGCGAGCAGATCGCGGATTTCGGTCAGAAGCTGCACGTCGGCAGGCGGCGGTGCGGCGGCAGGCGCGGGCTTCTCGGCCTCGAGCCGCCTGCGCAGGTTGTTCACCGCCTTGACCATCAGGAAGATGATGAAGGCGAGAATGATGAAGTTCAGCACCACCGTGATGAAGCTGCCATATGCAAAAACAGCGCCTTGCTTCTTGGCGTCCGCCAGAGAGGTGGCGTTGACGGCTGAGGAAAGCCCGATGAAATAGTTGTTGAAGTCCAGGCCGCCGAAAATCGCGCCGACGATCGGCATGATGATGTCGTTGACAAGGGAATCGACGATCTTGCCAAAGGCAGCGCCGATGATGACGCCGACGGCCAAGTCCATCACGTTGCCCTTGGAAATGAATTCCTGGAATTCTTTCAGCATTCGACCCTCCTCGTCATGACCGGCCGTGCTGCCGTCCGTCCTTGCGACATCGACCAGCGACAACATAACAAAAACCTGCGGTTGCAACATCGGCAAAACGGGGAAAACTACCGCTTCTCCTTCCCTGGCGGCATGTTGCCCGGCACCTAGCCTTTGCTCCGGGGTTCTCGTGGCTGCGATCCATGCTGCCAAAGCCGCAATGGACTTAGGGCTCAAGCTGTGATTGCGTTCGCACAAGCCGGATAAAAAGACGGCAAAGGAGGAAATACCAAGCGTGCAGGGCTTGTTCATCGTCATCATCGCGATCGCCTATGTGACGTTGCTGTTCGCCATCGCCAGCCTGGGTGACCGCCGCTCGGCCATTTCCGGCCCGGGCCGGGCACGGCCGTTCATCTATGCGCTCAGCCTGGCCATCTATTGCACCTCCTGGACCTTCTTCGGCTCGGTCGGTCTCTCGTCCGAGCGCGGCCTCGAATTCCTCGGCATCTATACCGGCCCGGTGCTGGTGTTCGTGTTCGGTTTTCCCCTGCTCAACCGCATCGTGCGGCTGGCCAAAACCGAGAAGATCACCTCGATCGCCGACTTCCTCGGCGCGCGCTACGGCAAGAGCTTCACCGTCGCCGCCATCGCCACGCTGATCGCCACCATCGGCGCGGTGCCCTATATCGCGCTGCAGTTGAAGGCGATCTCTGGCTCGGTCAGCCTGATGGTGGAGCATTATACGGGATCGCCGCCCTCCTTCGATCCGTTCGTCAGCGACATCTCGCTGGTCGTGGCGATGCTGCTGGCGCTGTTTGCCGTGCTGTTCGGCACCCGCCACGCCGACGCCACCGAACACCAGGACGGGCTGGTGCTGGCGGTGGCGGTCGAAACCGTGGTCAAGCTCGCCGCCTTCCTGGCGATCGGACTGATGGTCACCTTCCTGATCTTCGGCGGCCCGGGCGACATGTTCGACAAGCTTGCCAGGAATGCAGAGGTGCGGCAGGCGATGGGCTACAACACCTCGCTCGCCACCTGGCTGGTACTGACCGGCCTCAGCGGCTTTGCCATCATCATGCTGCCGCGGCAGTTCTACGTCACCATCGTCGAGAACCGCGGCGAGGCCGAATTGCGCACCGCGACCTGGGTGTTTCCCCTCTATCTCGTGGCGATCAACCTCTTCGTGCTGCCGATCGCTTTTGCCGGCCTGTCATTGGTCGGCACCGGGACCAGCAGCGATCTCTATGTGCTGTCGCTGCCGCTGTTCAGCGGCCATGATCTTTTGGCGATGGCAGCCTTCATCGGCGGCCTGTCGGCGGCAACGGCCATGGTGATCGTCGAAAGCGTGGCGCTGTCGATCATGATCTCCAACGACCTCGTCATCCCGCTGTTCGTGCGCCGCCTGCTCAAGACCTCGACCTCCGAGAACGAGGATTGGTCGACGCTGATCCTCAACGTGCGGCGCGGAGCGATCTTCATCCTCTTGTTCATCGCCTTTCTCTACTACCGCGAGAGCACCAACAGCGCGCGCCTGTCGTCGATCGGCCTGATGTCCTTCGCGGCCATCGCACAGTTCGCGCCGGCGCTGATCGGTGGGCTGATCTGGCGCGGCGCCAACGGCAGGGGTGCAGCGCTTGGCATGGTCGCCGGCATTCTCGTCTGGGGCTATACGCTGCTTTTGCCCTCGCTTGTCGCGCCCGATACCGAGATCGTCGTGCATGGGCTGTTCGGCTTCGAGGCGCTGCGGCCGCAAGCCCTGTTCGGCACGGTCGCCGAACCACTGAACCACGGCGTGCTGTGGAGCCTGTCGATCAACACGCTGTTTTTCGTGCTTGGTTCGCTGTCGCGCGCGTCGGTGCCGCTGGAGCGCATCCAGGCGTCGATCTTCGTGCCAAGGGATGCCGGTCCGATGCCGAGCTTGCGCCGCTTCCGCACCGCCATCACCGTCAACGACCTCAAGGACACGATCGCGCGCTATCTCGGCGTCGAGCGCACGGAGCGCTCCTTCCAGTCGTTCGAGAAGAGCAACGGCACCTCGCTGCTCGGCAACGAGCAGGCGAGCATGGACGTCATCCGCTTCTCCGAGCAGCTTTTGGCCAGCGCCGTCGGCTCCTCGTCGGCGCGGCTGATCCTGTCGCTGCTGTTTCGGCGCCATGACCGCGAATCCCGCGATGCCTTCCGCCTGCTGGACGACGCCACCGAGGCGCTGCAGCACAACCGCGACCTCCTGCAGATCGCGCTTGACCAGATGGAGCAGGGCATCACCGTCTTCGACCGCGATTTCCGCCTGATCTGCTGGAACCGCCAATACCGGGCGCTGTTCGACCTGCCCGACGAGATGGGCCAGGTCGGCGTCTCGCTCGACCAGATCCTGCGCCATCTCGCCGAACGCGGCGACATCCCTGCCGACCAGCGCGTGGCGATGCTGAACCGGCTGACCAGCTTCGTCAGCCCCTGGCAGATGGAGCTGAAGACCAGCGGCCGCATCCTGGAACTGCGGTCCAACCCGATGCCGGACGGCGGCATCGTCGCCACCTATGCCGACATTTCCGGGCGCGTCGAGCAGGATCTGGCGCTGAAGCGCGCCAATGAATCGCTGGAACAGCGCGTCAAGACCCGCACCATCGAGCTGACCCGGGTCAACGAGGAACTGGCGCAGGCGCAGATGCTGGCCGAGGAGGCCAATCTCGGCAAGACACGCTTCCTCGCCGCCGCCGGCCACGACATCCTGCAGCCGTTGAACGCGGCCCGGCTCTACTGCTCCTCGCTGATCGAGAAGGCCGGCAAGGGGCCGGCCGGCAAGGCGGCGGTCAACATCGAATCCTCGCTGGAATCGGTCGAGACCATTCTGGGCGCCGTGCTCGACATATCCCGCCTCGATGCCGGCGCGATGAAGCCGGACGATACCGCCTTCAACCTCGATGGATTGCTGCGCCAGATCGGCAATGATTTTCGGCCGATGGCCGCCGAGAAAAAGCTCGGCCTGACGATCATGCCGTCATCGCTGACGGTGGCCACCGACCGCAACCTGTTGCGCCGCCTGATCCAGAACCTCGTGTCCAACGCGATTAAATATACCCGCCACGGCCGCATCCTGGTCGGTGTGCGGCGGCGCGGCGAACTGGCGGAAATCCAGGTGATCGACACCGGCATCGGCATTGCCGGCGACAAGCTGAACACGGTCTTTCGCGAATTCACCCGGCTGGATGAAGGCGCGCGCGAAGCCGAGGGCCTCGGCCTTGGTCTCTCCATCGTCGACCGCATCGCCCGGGTGCTGCGCCTGGAGATCCGCATCTTTTCCAATCCGGGCAAGGGCACGCGCTTTTCCGTCATCCTGCCCGTCGCGGCGGTGCAGAAGCCGCGACGCGAGGTCGAAACCAAGGTTCCCTCGCGCGCCGCGGCTTCGCTGGCCGGGCTGCGCGTACTCTGCATCGACAACGACGCCCGCATCCTCGAAGGCATGCGGCTGTTGCTCGAAGGCTGGGGATGCAATGTCGACACGGTGTCCGGCTCAAGGGATCTGGAGAATGCCAGGCTCCACCGCCCGGATATCGTGCTTGCCGACTACCATCTCGACGGCGAAACCGGTCTCGACATCATCGCCACGCTGCGCACGGCCCATGGCGACGACCTGCCGGCTGTGCTGGTCACAGCCGACCGTTCCAATGAGGTGCGGGCAGCAGCAAGCCAGCTCGACGTTCCGGTGATCAACAAACCGCTGAAACCGGCGGTGCTGCGCTCGATGATGGCCAGGGTCAGGCCACTGGCGTCAGCTGCCGAATAACCGCCAAGGCGCCACACCTGTCAGCGATGGCCGAGGCTTTCAAGGTAAGCGCAGAACATATCGGCCATCGCGTCGGCATAGGTTTTGATCTCGGCTGATGTTCGCGGACTTCCCGAAAAATCCTTTCCCACCGCGCTGAGCGTCGTTGTGATCAGATCGCCAGCCAGGGCACGGGCGGCTTCCGGGGCCTCAGGCAGCGCCTCCCGCAGGAATGCCTGGACGGTGCGCTCTCCCGAGGCTTTCGCCTCGTGGGCCTCTGGCGCGTCGCGATAGAGCGGTGCGGCATCGCTGAGCGCCACGCGCACGGCGGCCTCTTCGCATTCGGAGCGGATGAAGGCGTGGACAAGGGCACGCAGCCGTTCGAGAGGCGGCTTCCGATCGTCCTCGAGTATGGTGCGCAGCAAGCCACCCGTCTGCCGCCATTCGTCGCTTTGCAGCCTGAACAGGAGCGCGGCCTTGTTGGGGAAATACTGGTAGAGCGAGCCGACGCTGACGCCAGCCTTTTCGGCCACGCGCGTGGTGGTGAAACGCTGCGCGCCTTCGCTCGCCAAAACCTGAACAGCAGCTTCCAATATCGCCGCGACAAGGTCGGTGGCACGAGCCTGTTTGGGCTGTTTTCGTGAGGAAATCGAAAGGCTTGGACGTCCCGTCATGTCTCGGCTCGGCAATGCGAATTGGAAACCTGAAGGATTATTCGTATTTTTCAGCACAACACAAGCACACAGCATTTTCGATCGGAGACTTTCATGACGACGCTGACCAACACCCCACTGGCACCCCTGCTGGCCCGCCTGTTCAAGGAAGCCAATGCGGCGACCAGTCCGGCGATGGCTGCGCTCTCGCACGAGGAGCGGGCGCGCCTGCTGCGCAGCAAGACCGAATATGTCGATTTCTACGGACGGCTGAAGGACCTCTGGCTCGCGATCTCGCCGGAAACCGGCACGCTGCTCTACATGCTGGCGCGCAGCAGCGGCGCGCGCATCATCATCGAATTCGGCACCTCGTTCGGCATCTCGACGCTCTATCTGGCGGCAGCACTGCGGGACAATGGCGGTGGCCGCCTGATCACCACCGAGTTCGAGCCGTCCAAGGTGATGCGGGCCAAGGCCAATTTGACCGAGGGCGGCTTGATCGACCTGGTGGAGATCCGCGAGGGCGACGCGCTGCAGACGCTGAGCGCCGATTTGCCAGATACGATCGACCTGCTGCTGCTCGACGGCGCCAAGGCGATCTACCCGGAGATCCTGAGCCTCGTCGAGAGCCGCCTGAGGCCAGGCGCGCTGGTCATCGCCGACAATGCCGATTTTTCGCCCGAATATCTGGAGCGCGTGCGCTCGCCGTCATCGGGCTACATGTCCACGCCGTTCGGCGAGGACGTCGAGCTGTCCGTGCGGCTCGGCTGAACGGCCCCATCGCCGCGCAGGGTTCAACCACGCGGCTCAAACTTTCCATGTCGCTCCGGGCGGCCGTAGGCGTTCACGTCAACCAACGCGCAATCTCAGGGCTTTCGACGCCTCCATGCGCAGGTAATGTCATGATCAACACATTTCTCTCCTCCTGGCGGGCTGCCCCGCGTCCAGCCCTGTTGGGGCTTCTGCTGTCTTTCTGTGCGGGTTTCGCCGACGGCGCACTCGTGCCTTTCTTTCCGCTCTGGGCCAGCAGCGAGGCCGCCATTCCTGTCGGCGCGATCGGCCTGCTGTTCGGCTGCTACGCCGGCGGCGAATTGCTGGCGGCACCGCTGATCGGCGGCATTGCCGACCGGGTCGGCAGGCGGCCGGTGCTGATCGCGTCGTCGCTCGGCGTCGGGGCCGGCTTCCTGGCCCTGTTCTTCGTACATGGCGTAGCCGCCACCGCGATCGTGCTGCTTTTGACAGGCATGTGCGAGTCGGTGCTTCACCCGACGATCCTGACCGCGATCGCCGATGTGACGTCGCCATCGGCCCATCCCCGCTGGTTCGGCCTGGCGCGCGTAAGTTCAAGCGCTGGGCAGATCCTGGGACCGGCCTGCGGCGCCCTGTTGGCGCTGCTGTCGCTGCGCAGCGTCTTTCTCGCCGGCGGCACGGTGCTTGTGCTGGGCGGGATGGTGATGCTGCTCGCCCTGGACGAGACGATCGGCGTCGGCCGCGCCACCGGCGACGATCGCCACGACGCTGAGGACGAGGAAGCCGAGGAAGAGGGCCTGTCCGCGCTGCTGCCGGCGTTTCGCGACGGCCGGCTGGCGAAGCTGCTGCTGTGGGTCGTGCTGTTCGAGGTCGCCGGCAACTGGATCGAGGCCGTCATCCCACTCTATGCGCATGATGCCGGGACGCTGACACCATCAGGCGTGGGCGCGCTGTTCGCCTATGCCGCCGCCTTGACGGTCGGCCTGCAGATGCTGGTCAGCCGCGTGGTTGAGGCACGGTCCGCTCTGTGGCTGACGGTTGGTGCCGGCCTTGCGACGATACTCGCCTTCGCGCTGCTGGCCGCCTCGCCTGCGATGATGATGCTGGTCGGAGCCGTCAGCCTGTGCTCGATTGGCCAGATGCTGGTCGGGCCGCTGGTGCCGACCGCCGTCAATGCGCTGGCGCCACCCGCGCGGCGGGCTTCCTACATGGCCGCTTCCTCGGTAGCAGTCGACCTCAAGGACTCGCTTGGGCCCTCGATCGGCACGGCGCTTTACGCGCTGGCACCGCGCCTGCCCTGGATAGCCGGCATTCCGCTGGTGGCGATTGCATCGCTCGGCCTTGGCGCTGCCATCGGCCGCGCGCGGCGGGCCTCAAGTGCAGGGGCTTCCAATCGCGGCACTGGCCCGGAAGCGCTTAAGGCGGAGTCCAATGACCTGCTCGTCGAGCCCGGTAACTGAATAGCCGAAAAGGCCGGGGAACGGGTACTCAGCTCGCCGGCTGCAACGGGTCGCTGCCAATCTTGGACAAAAGGATCACCGCTTGGGTGCGGCTATCGACGCCGAGCTTCTGCAGGATGGCCGAGACATGCGCCTTGATCGTCGCCTCGGAGACGCCGAGCTCATAGGCGATCTGCTTGTTGAGCAGGCCCTCGGCCAGCATGCCGAGCACGCGGGTCTGCTGCGGCGTCAGCGCCTGCAGCCGTTTGATCAGGTCCGATATTTCGGGATCGCGCTCGACGCCGAGATCGACGCCGGCGGGCGCGGCGATATCGCCGGCAAGCACCGACTGCACCGCGCTGCGGATCTCCTCCATGCTGGCCGATTTGGAGATGAAGCCGGAAGCGCCGAGATCGAGCGCGCGCCTGATCGTCGCCGGATCGTCATGCGCCGAGACCACCACCAGCGGCACGGCCGGATGGATGCCGCGCAGCGAGATCAGACCGGAGAGGCCACTGGCGCCAGGCATCGACAGGTCTAGCAGCACCAGATCGACGTCCTCATTGGCGACGACCAGCGCCTTGGCGCTTTCGAAATCGCCGGCCTCGTGGATGGCGGCGACATTGCCGATGCCGGCAAGCGCCTCGCGCAGGGCACCGCGAAACAGCGGGTGATCGTCGGCGATGACGAAAGAATAGCCTGACGGCAAATGTCCCTCCCCGGATCCCCGATTTACTGCTTTTTGCGGGATCAGCTGGACGATTATGAGGGGCCGCGCGCTGTTTTCAAGCGGCAAAGCCAGCGCGCCGCGTTTTCCCTTGTCTCCAGCACTCAGGTCTTCTGCGAGTTAGGCTGGACGCCGCCGCCGCTGTCCTTGTCCATATCTTTGACGATGCCCATGAAGCCGCGCAGGAAGCGCTCCATGTAGCTCATCGTCTTGTTGAAATCCTCCTCGCTCGGCAGCTGCGATTCGAGGCGGGCGGAGAGCGAATTCTCGAGCTTGGTGACGCGCTCGTCCATTGCCTTCATCGAGGTCTGCAGGCGATCGATCTCATCCTGGAACGCGGCGCGTTCGTCGGTCGCCATCTTGCAGACGAGCTGGCCCGAGCGCTCCTCGCAGATCGACATCGCGCCGGTCTGGGTGTCCATGCGGACATAGCCATTATCTGACTTTTCCAGCCGGTAGCGGTCGGTTTCTTCCGAATAAGCTGAAGCCGCGACCAGCGAAACCAGCGCGGCGGGGATCAAGATGTGCTGCAGACGCATGTTGTCCTCCTTGGCCAAAGCCTGAAATACCGCATGTTTGCGCCGGAAATGGGGAAGACCCTAGGCGTGGCCTTCCCCGCACGACTGGTTCGGACTATAGCGCAACCATGTCACAGATTATCTACAAGATAACCCCGGAAGCGCTTTGGCGCGAGGCCGAAGCCAAGGGCCGCTTCACCGGAGCGCCGATCGATGTTGCCGACGGTTTCATCCATTTCTCCACGGCAGCGCAGGTCAGGGAAACCGCGGCAAAACATTTTGCCGGCCAGAGCGACCTTCTGCTGGTCGCCATCGACGGAGCCAGCCTGGGCGATGCCCTGAAATACGAGGTGTCGCGCGGCGGCGCGCTGTTTCCGCATCTCTACGGCGTGCTGGAGCTGAAAGCCGTCAAGTGGGTCAAGCCGCTGCCGCTTGGCACCGACGGCACCCACCAATTCCCGGCGCTGGAGGGGCAATGAGCGTGCTCGACCGGTTCGGCCAGAAACTGCTGTTCACATTCGATCCGGAAACCGCGCATGGCCTGTCGATCGCGGCGCTGCGCTGCGGCCTGCCTGTCGGCGCGCGCACGGTGCAGGATGCACGGCTGAAGGTGACGGTCTGCGGCCTCGATTTCCCCAACCCGCTCGGCATGGCGGCAGGCTACGACAAGAACGCCGAGGTGCCCGACGCGCTGCTTGGCCTCGGCTTCGGCTTCGCCGAGGTCGGCACAATCACGCCACTGCCGCAGGCCGGCAATCCGAAGCCGCGCATCTTCCGGCTGACCAGGGACGAAGCGGTGATCAACCGGCTGGGCTTCAACAATGAAGGCCATGCGGCGGCCGAAAAACGTCTTGCCGCGCGCAGAGGGCGCGCGGGCATTGTCGGGGTCAACATCGGCGCCAACAAGGACAGCACCGACCGCATCGGTGATTATGAGCGTGGCGTCGCCCGTTTCGCGCCCTATGCCAGTTATCTCACCGTCAACATCTCCTCGCCCAACACGCCCGGCCTGCGCACCATGCAGGCGCGCGAGCAGCTCGGCGAATTGCTGTCCCGCGTCATCGCCGCACGCGCTGCCGCACTGGCGCGGCCGCCGATCTTCCTGAAGATCGCGCCTGACTTGGTCGAGGCCGAACTGGAGGACATCGCGGCCGAGGTCACCGAGAAGCAGATCGACGGCATCATCGTCTCCAACACCACCATTTCGCGGCCGGCATTGCGCAGCACTGACGCCGCCGGCGAAACCGGCGGGCTCTCGGGAAAACCGCTGTTCGAACGCTCGACCATCGTGCTGGCGAAGGTGCGCAAGCTGCTCGGCCCGCATCGGGCCATTATCGGCGTCGGCGGCATCAATTCCGCCGATACAGCGCTGGAAAAGATCCGCGCGGGTGCCGATCTCGTCCAGCTCTACACCAGCATGATCTATGCCGGGCCGTCGCTTCCGGGCAGGATCGTCGCCGGCATGGCACGCTTTGCCGAGACTGCGCGGCTCAAGTCGATTCGCGAATTGCGCGACAGCCGTCTCGATCAGTGGGCGGTCAAACCGCTCAACTGAATGCCGTTTGCACCCTGAGGCGCAGCATCGTCAGCAGGCTGAAGCCCCGCACCAGCAGGAAGACGTGCAAAGCCGCCCACAGGCCGTGATTGCCGAAGGCCGGCGCCAGCGTCAGGAGTGCGGCGGCGAAAACCAGGAATGACAGCAGCATCATGTTGCGCATGTCGCGCGACCAGGTCGCGCCGATGAAGACGCCATCCATCTGGAACGCCAGCACGCCGCTCAGCGCGGTGAACGCCGCCCAGGGCAGGTAGATGTCGGCCACCGAGCGCACCTCCTGCGATGTCGTGACGATGGCGACCAGATTGGCGCCGGCCAAGTGCAGCACCAGCGTCGCGGCCCCGGCCAGCCCAAAGCCCCAGAACAGGGTCAGCCGCACCGCCTGCCGGAAGGGTTGCTCGGCACGCGCACCGACCGCCCGGCCGGCGAGCTGCTCGGCGGCGGTGGCAAAACCGTCGAGGAAATAGCCGGCGACGAGGAAGAAATTCATCAAGACCGCATTGGCGGCCAGCGTCACCGTGCCGAACTGCGCGCCCTGGCGGGTGAACAGCGCGAAGGCGGCGAGCAGCGAGAACGAGCGGATCATGATGTCGCGGTTGAGCGACAGCATGCGCAGGAAGGCGGCCATGTCGAGCAGTTGGCGGCGAGGCAAGGACGGGCTCGAGCGGAAGCGTCTGATGACGATGGCCAGACCAAGCAGCATGGCCAGGAATTCGCCGGTGACGGTTGCCCAGGCGACGCCGGCAACACCCCAGCCGAGCTTGAGGCCAAGCAGGAAGCAGAGCACGATGTTGATGCCGTTCAAGACCAGCTGCAGCACCAGCCCGAGCCCGCCCTCGCCGCGACCCAGCACATAGCCGAGGATGGCGTAGTTGATCAGCGAGAACGGTGCGGCAAGCAGCCTGATCCTGATGTAGACGCCCATCGCTTCGCTGACGCGTGGCCCGGCATCCATGAACCACTGGCCGCCGACGGCGATCAGCGGCGAAAGCGCCGCCAGCACGATGCCGGCAACGACCGCGATCAGCACGGCGCGCCAGAACACCGCCTGTTCCTCAAGCGCGTCGCCGCGCCCGAATGCCTGGGCGACGAGGCCGGTGGTGCCGGAGCGCAGGAAATTGAAGCTGGTGAAGACGACGTCGAAAACAAGCGCGCCTGCAGCCAGACCGCCGAGCAGAGCTGCGTCACCGAACTGCCCGACCACGGCCGTGTCGACGAGGCCGAGCATCGGCGTGGTCAGATAGGCAAGCGTCATCGGCACCGCGATGGCGAGCACGGAACGGTTGGTGACGGCGAAAACTGTCGCGTCGGCTGGGATTAGGCCCTTGTCCAAGGGATTGCCTTGCTGATTGCTGCTTGATCGAAGAGCCGATGTGCCCCATTTTCCGGCCACCGCGCAATCATTCTTCCCGCGACGGCCAACCGAAATCCCGGTCTGGCGCGAAGCCGCCGGACCCCGCTCATGCCCTTGCAGATCGTCCACCACCCCGACTACGACGCCGGTTTCGCCACCAGCCATCGCTTTCCGATGAGCAAGTATCCGCTGCTGATGGAGGCCTTGCGCGCACGCGGCCTGGCCGGACCCGGCGCGCTGAACACAGCGGAACCCGCGCCGGCGTCATGGCTGAAGCTTGCCCATGCCGCTGATTATGTCGACCAGGTTATCAGCTGCTCAGTACCGGAAAAAATCGAACGCGAGATCGGCTTTGCGGTCGGACCACGCGTCTCGCTGCGCGCGCTGCTTGCCACCGGCGGCACGATAATGGCGGCGCGGCTTGCCTTGCGCCACGGCATCGCCTGCAACACTGCGGGCGGCAGCCATCATGCGCGGCGCGCGCAAGGTGCCGGCTTCTGCACCTTCAACGACGTCGCCGTCGCCTCGCTGGTGTTGCTCACAGAGGGTGCCGCACGGAACATCCTGGTCGTCGACCTCGACGTGCATCAGGGCGACGGCACCGCGGATATTCTGAGCGATGAGCCACGCGTGTTCACCTTCTCCATGCATGGCGAGCGCAACTACCCCGTGCGCAAGATCGCCTCCGACCTCGACCTCGCGCTGCCCGATGGCACGGGCGATGCCGCCTATCTTGAACGGCTGGCCACGATTCTACCGGAACTGTCGGCCAGCGCGCGCTGGGACATCATCTTCTACAATGCCGGTGTCGACGTCCATGCGCAGGACCGGCTTGGCAGGCTGGCGCTTTCCAACAACGGCCTGCGCGCCCGCGACGAGATGGTCATCGGCCATTTTCGTGCGCTGGGCATTCCCGTCTGCGGCGTCATCGGCGGCGGCTATTCCACGGATGTGCCGGCACTCGCCGCGCGCCACGCCATCCTGTTCGAGGTCGCCTCGGACCACGCCTGACGGTTCGGGACCATACTCTACTTACGGTAGTTGGCGATCCTGAGCAGGATGAATGCCGGGACGACGATCGCGGCGCCGAGCAGGATATAGCCGAGGAAGCGGTCGATGGCGTGGAAGCCCAGGTTCCAGAGATCGATGAAGAACTTCTGGATGCCGTAGAGCACATCCATCGGCGACCAGCCGAAGGCATTCATGACAAGGCCAACGAGGAACGACACCACCAGCAGCTTCAGGACCACCCTGAGCGGCGAGTCGCCGAGAAAGCGCGTCAGTGCGGACAAGGCCTGTCTCCGACTCTGGGCCGACCCGATTCGGGCCACGATGAAGAAATACGCACTTGGCCCTCAGGCTTCAAGCCGAGCTTCGTCGGCCTGCGAGTGTGCACTGCAATCCGGGTTTCGATCCGGACGTTGTATCTTCCAGCAGTGACCGAGTGGACGGCCGCCGGAAACAAGCGTTAAAATTGTGTAAACACGATTGCTATAATTTATTGAAAACAAAGCACAAAATCGTAATTTTCGAATTTTGCGCAATGTGCGTGCAATTTTCGCCTGCGAGACACTCCACGTCTTTCAGGTGACGGACCGTGCGGCGCCCTGCCTCCCTATCACAGCCGGCGAGAGCCGGCCTCCAGAAACGCGCAACCGTCGCTGAAAGCCACAATATCGGAGCCCTGATCGCCCCAACGGTCGTGCTCCCCGGGAATTAACCTGCGCATCGATTTTGTCGGATGCGCGTTTGTGTTGGAGTAATGCTCGTGTTCTCTCAAGCAAAGATCGTCCTCACGGCGGGTGCCATCGCCTTTTGCCTTCTCGGGCCGGCGATGGCCGCCGACCTTCCACCCACGTACAACGAGCCTCCCGCCTTCCAGTGGAGCGGCGCCTATGTCGGCGTCCATGGCGGCACGGCGTTCACGAAGATGCCAAATCCGTTCGCCGGCCGAAACGGCTTCAGCGGCGGCGTCCAAGCCGGCTACAACCAGCAGATGGGTCCTGCCGTTCTCGGTGCCGAGATCGAGGGCTCCTATCTCGGCGGCGCCGAACACAGCGTCCAGGGCGGCAAGATCAAGGAGAAATGGCGCGGTGCCGCCAAGGCCAAGGCAGGATTGAGCTTCGACCAGACGCTGCTGTTTGGAACCGGCGGCGTGGCCCTGACCAAGTTCGACAAGGGTGACAACGTCAGCAGCAGCGATGGATGGAAGGTCGGCTACCTCTTGGGTGCCGGCATCGAGCAGGGTTTTGCAGGCGGACTGTCCGCCAAGGTCGAGTACGACTATGTCCGCACCCCCGGCGTCGAGACGACCTCGACCCTTGGCAAATCCAAGACGGCGATCGGCAGCCACGAGCTGAAGGCCGGCATCAACTACCGGTTCTAGGACAGGGCAAGTTGGACTGCGCGGTGCTCGCCGGAGCAACGCGCAGTCGCCTATTTCGATGTGCGGCGGCATGCAGGACGCCGGCTTTCCGCAGTGGATCCTGTTCCCGCGCGTCCCCGCAATGTCGATGCAATCTTCGCGATCTAGGTCCCGTGCGTAAATTTCACGACGGGAATCAACTATGTCCATGCACGGTTCAGACCATCTTATTCGAGCCTCGAAGGCATTTTTCGTCGCAATCGTGCTGGCGCTGACCGGCTGTGCCTCCGACGTCATGAAGAACTATGTCGGGCAGCCGGTCGAATCGCTCGTTCTGGACTACGGTCCGCCAACAGCGATCGTCGATCTCGGCCAGGGCGAGCGCGCCTATCAGTGGCGCAAGATATCGACGTCAGCGGTTTCCGGAACATCGAGCGGCGAGGTTCGTCACACAAAGCACGGAACCGTCTATGAAGAGACCGAGACGCCCGGCTATATCGAGCGTCAGGAATGCTTCTACACATTCTACGCCCGCGCTTCCGGCAACCGCTGGTTCATCACCAATTTCCGCCAGCCAAAGCTGGAATGCGAATGAATTCCCCGCGGCCGCATACCCGACCGGCCGCGGATAGAGGAGAATACCCATGCGCGTCCTGCTGATCGAGGACGAACCGGAAATGGCCTCGGTGCTGAAGGCCGCTCTCGAGCGTTTGGACATCATCGTCGACCATGCCGCGACATTGGCCGACGCCGAGGCGGTGGCTCGCCTGGGCTATCACGACGCCGTGGTGCTGGACCGCCGGCTGCCGGATGGCGACGGTCTCAGCCTCATCCCGCGCCTGCGCGCCTTGCATCTGGATGTGCCGGTGATCGCGCTGACGGCGATGAGCGGGTTGGAGGACCGGGTCGCCGGGCTCGATGCCGGCGCCGACGATTACATGGTCAAGCCCTTCGCCACGGTGGAACTCGTTGCGCGGCTTCATGCCCTGCACCGGCGCTCGTTCACCTCGCGCGCCAACCAGACGATCGTCGGCCGCCTCACCTATGATTTCCGCCATCGCGAGGCGCTGGTCGAGGATCAGGCGCTCGATTTGCCGCGGCGCGAAAGGCTGGTGCTCGAAACGCTTATCCGCCGGCCGGGCCGGACCATCATGCGCAGCGCCCTCGAGGAAGCCGTCTATGCACTCGATGACGAGATCGGCTCCAATGCGCTGGACGCGCATATTTCGCGGCTGCGCCGCAAGCTCGACGATGTCGCCGCCGGCATCGAGATCCGTGCGATCCGCAACCTTGGCTATCTCTTGCGGGCGGCATCGTGAAGACGGCGCGCACAGGCTCGCTGCAATGGATCCTGGTCCGGCGGCTGATCCTGCTGCAGGCGGCGACGCTTCTCATCTTCATCGTGCTTTGCGCGGCTGCACTTTGGATCGCCAATCCACGCCTGCTGATCGACAACGAGGCTGCCGTCGCGGCCGTCAGGGACGCTGTCGACAGAGACAAGGACGGCAGGCTGATCGTGCGTGAAACGGAAGAACTCACCGCGTTTCGCGATGGCTTCCCCAATGTCTGGTACATCGTTCGCGATGGCGGCGGCCAGAGCGTGCGCGCCGGCACTGTGCCTGACGTCTACGCCAGGAATTTTGGCGACCTGCTGGGCGAGGCTGATCACGCCACCATCGGATTTTCCGAAGATGATTTGAGGCCAGAGGCCTATCTCGAAAAGGCCGAGACCAAGGCCGGCACGGTGCAGATCATTGCCGCGACGCGGTCATCGCGCGGCGAAACAGACGGCCTCGAGGTCAACATTTCGGCCACCATCGACGTCGCAAGGAATCCTGACGGGAGCAGGAACTGGGAGAAAGCACTGCCCGCCCTTGCGGTCATTGTCATCATCATGCTGTTGCCGATTGTGCTGGTCATGGGCGCGACGACGCTGGTGACGACGCCAGCCGTGGTGCGCCGTTCCTTCGCCGGCCTTGTCGACACCGTGCGCCAGGCGGCACGCATCGATATCGGCACGCGGGCCATGCAACTGCCGGTCAAGCAGGTGCCGCAGGAAATCGCGCCGCTGGTGCACGCCTTCAACGAGGCGCTCGCCCGCCTCGCGCAGGGCTACGACCGCCACAACCGCTTCCTCACCGACGCGGCGCATGAACTGCGCACGCCGATCGCCATCCTGCGCACGCGCGCCGAACTCTTGAAGCAGGAACCACAGAGCGCGCGCCTGCTGCATGATATCGAGCGCCTGTCGCATCTTGCCCAGCAATTGCTCGACCATCAGCTGCTCGACCGCCCGGCGGACCAGCGCGAGATCGTCGATCTCGACGATCTCGTCAGCCGGGTCGCCGCCGACTTCGCTCCGCTCGCCATCGAGGCCGGCTATGACCTTGCCTTCGAGCCGTCGCCTGACAAGGCCTTTGTCGAGGTCAACGTGCTGCAAATCGAGCGGGCGCTCGCCAATCTCGTGCGCAACGCGATCGAGCACGGCGGCGGCAGCGGCACGATCACGATCGCCATCGACGGGACCGGCGGCATCGAGGTGCGCGACGAAGGCCCGGGTATTCCCGAGGAAGAGCGCGAGAACGTCTTCGAGCCCTTCTACCGCTTGCAGCCGCAGTCGCGCGGCGCGGGACTGGGACTGAACCTCGCCCGGCAGATCGCGCTGCTGCATGACGGGACGATCCGGATCCTGACGGGCTCTTGGCGCGGCGCACGCATCCGCATGAAGTTGCCGGTGCGTTCGTGACGATGGCCGCCGATAGCGCCGAACGCATGGTGGCCGGTCGGCCGATGACCCCAATGTCGATCCCCGGCTTATCTGTTTTCTAACCAATTACCGCTATTGCCATGCCAAGAGCGGGAGCCAGGCTTTGGTGGGAACGGGAAAAATCGGCGCGCACCGCGCGGTCATGCTGTCGGTCGTCGTGCCATGCTACAACGAGCGCGACGGGGTGGCCGAGCTTCACCGACGCGTCAGTGCCGTATGCCTCGAGCAAAGCCCTTCCTACGAGATCGTGCTCATCATCGACGGGGCGACCGACGGTACCCGCGAGGCCATTTTCGAACTGGCCGAAAAGGACGACCATGTCGTCGCCATCGATCTTGCCCGCAATTACGGCCATCAGATCGCGCTCAGCGCGGGGCTGGAGTTCTGCCGCGGCGAGCGCATTCTCATTCTCGACGCCGACCTCCAGGATCCGCCCGAACTGCTCGGCGCGATGATGGCGAAGATGGATGAAGGTTTCGATGTCGTCTACGGCCAGAGGGTGAAGCGCGACGGCGAAAGCTGGTTCAAGCTGGCGTCCGCCTCGATGTTCTATCGCTTGCTCGGACGGATGGTCGATGTCGAGATCGCGCCGGACTCCGGAGACTTCCGGCTGATGAGCCGCCGTGCGCTTGACCATCTGAACGCGATGCCCGAACGCTACAGGTTCATTCGTGGCATGGTGAGCTGGATCGGGTTGAGGCAAGTTGCCTTCCCCTATGAGAGGCAACGGCGCTTTGCCGGCACAACCCACTATCCGCTGAAGAAGATGGTTCTTCTGGCGGTCGATGCGATGACCAGCTTTTCGATCGTGCCTTTGCGGTTTGCCTCGCTGCTTGGGATGATGTTCGGCCTGCTTGGCCTGGTCGTGCTCGGCTACACGCTGTTCGAATGGTCCAGGGGCAATGTGGTGCCCGGCTGGACGAGCCTTGCCGCGATCATGCTGATCCTGGGCAGCGTCCAGCTTCTGGTGCTCGGCATCTTCGGCGAGTATCTCGGCCGCATGTACATGGAGACGAAGCGGCGGCCGCTCTACTTCGTCAACGAAATCGTTTCACGCGACCAGCCAGCCAAGGACCGCGACCTGCCTGTCCATCGCCTGCAGGAAATGGCGAAAAGAGCCGCGCGTGGCTGAGGCGAAGGTCGACCGGATGCAACGGGAACGGCATGGGCAGGATGCGGTCGGCTCTTCCGTCTGATTTCTCGCGGATGCTGCGCTTTGGCGCCGTCGGGCTTCTCAACACGGCGCTTGGTTATACGCTCATCCTGGCCGGGCTGGCTGTGGGCCTCGGTGATATCGTTTCCAATGCGGCAGGCTATGCCGCGGGCTTCACGCTTGGCTTCTTCCTCAATCGCCAATGGACGTTCGGACGTGCCGGCGGCTTTCGCCCCGGCGCGGTCGCTCGATATGCGATCACCTTCATTGTCGCCTATGGCGCCAACCTGGCCATAGTGATCGCCGCCATGTCTGCCGGCATCATCGAAAACCCGTTCGTCCATCTGGCGGGAAATTGCCTCTACTCGATCATCTTCTACCTGGGGTCGTCCCGTTTCGTCTTCGTCGGCGGCGCGGATGACCCCGATGCACTGGCCGCAACGCACGTGAAATGGCCCGGAGCCGTGACATGAACCAGGCCGCTGCAATCGTGACGGCGACGCCGCCACCTGGAGCCTTAACATGAACCAGGCCGCTGCAATCGCGACGGCGACGCCGTCGCTCGCGGACGCACAACGCATCAGGCTGATACTCTGCCTTCTCTGCGCCTGCCTCGTGGCCTATGTGCTCGCCGCCTTTGCCGGCGAGACCCTGCAGGATCCCGACAGTTGGTGGCAAGTGAAGGTCGGGCTGGACTTTCTGGAGAACCGGACGTTTCCGGCCGTCGACCCCTATTCCTACACGTTTGCCGGTCAATCCTGGATCGCCAAGGAATGGCTGGGACAGGTCTTTCTGGCCCTTGCCTACCGCGCGGGGGGCTGGAATGGCGTCGTCACCCTGATCATCGCCAGCGTCGGCCTGACGGTCTTCCTGATGGGCTGGTTCCTCAGCGCATGGCTGAAACCGCTACTGGCGATAGCGGTGGCCTTCGCCGCGGCTTTCCTGATCGCCCCGATCTATACGGCGCGCCCACATGTCTTCACCTTGCCGATCATCGTCGTCTGGACGGCCACGCTGTTTCGTGCCGCGCAAGAAGAGAAAGCCCCGCCCCTGTGGCTGCTCATTCTTGTCGTCTTGTGGGCCAACCTGCACGCCACGTTCACCCTGAGCTTCGTCATCGCTGCCTTTGCCGGGCTCGGTCTCCTGGCGCGCTCTGGCCTGTCGAAACCCGTCCTCCTGGCAAAATGGGTCGCTTTCGGCCTGCTCTGCCCATTGGTCAGCCTGGTTCATCCCTATGGGGTGAAAGCCATCCTGGCGACGTTCACCGTGGCCTATGGCAACGAGGCGGTGCCGCTTATCCTGGAGTGGCGGCCATTCAATGCCCAGGAGCAGCTCTTGCAGGAAGCAGCGATGCTGTTGGCGCTCTTCGGGCTCCTGGTATCGAGGCTTCGGATCGGCTGGGGCAAGGCGTTGTTCATCGCCTTCACCTTGCATGTCTATCTCGCCCATCTGCGATTTGTGTATCTGCCCTTCCTGTTGATTCCCTTGGTGATCGCGGTCGAGATCGCGCAGCAATACCCTTCGCTCTCAGCCACGGCCTGGCTGGTGGAAAAGCGTGACGGGCTGGAAAAGGTCTTCGCCAGCCGGTTTTACGCGATCTGCGGCGCAATGGCTGTCCTGCTGGTCGGCGCGGTCTTGATCCTCGGCAATGCCTACCAGGTGGCGCCGAGCCAGAAGACATCCGCCAGCGGCGCCCTCGCCTTCGCCAGGGACCACCACTTGTCCGGCAACGTGCTGAATTCCTACAATTTCGGCGGCACGCTGATTTTCCATGACATCAAGACCTACATCGACGGCAGGACGGACCAGCTGTTCCTGGGCGGGTTCACGAAAACCGATGAGGCGACGGGGAAGAGCGACGGAAGACCGCTGCTCGAGGCGCAGTTGAAGAAATACACCATCGGCTGGGCACTGCTTACAGCCGACGACACCCGCATCCCCTTCTTCACGGAGTTGGGCTGGAAGCGGGCCTATGCGGACGACTATGCCGTGATCTACCTGCCCGGCGCCTGATTTATCACGTCCCCCAAACCGCCTTCGGCAGCGTTCAAACCTGGCATCCGGCTTGACACGGATATTGCAGTGCAGCAAACTTCTGTTGCAGAGCACAGTCTGTGAGACCCACGGCCACAATTCTTGACACGATGGGGGATCGCCGCATGAGGGGCATGTCAGTCTCCGTCGCACGACTACGGCCGGCCGCGGCGTACGGACCGGTCGAATGAACTACAGGCGCGACATCGATGGCCTGCGGGCTGTTGCAGTGCTGCCCGTCGTGCTCTTCCATTTCGGCGTGTCCGCCATTCCTGGCGGCTTCACCGGCGTCGACATCTTCTTCGTGATATCGGGCTATCTGATCAGCGGCAGCCTGCTCGATGATCTCGAACGCGGCCAGTTCTCGATCGGCCGCTTCTATTGGCGCCGTGCACGGCGCATCCTGCCGGCGCTGACCTTCGTCATCCTGCTCGCGAGCATCGCGGCCTGGTTCATCCTGCTGCCGTCCGACCTTCACGAATTCAGCCTCAGCGTGATCGCGGCGTCGACCTTCTGGTCGAACATCTATTTCTGGAAGACGACCAACTATTTCTCCATCGACGCGGAACTGCGGCCACTGCTGCACACATGGTCGCTTTCGGTCGAGGAGCAGTACTACATCTTCGCGCCGATCCTTGTGTATCTGATCTACCGATACGCCTCGAAACGCTGGCTGACGATACTGCTGCCGATTGCCATCGGCAGTTTTGCCCTGGCGGTGATGGCGACCACGCTGGCACCCACCGCCGGCTTCTACCTGCTGCCGACGCGCATCTGGGAACTGGCGCTCGGCGCGATGCTGATGCTGAAGAAACCGCCGGCGCTTGCCAGTCGCCCGTTGACGGAACTGACCGGCCTGGCCGGTTTTGGCCTGATTGCAGTGGGCTTTCTGACGATTTCGGAAAGCGACCCGTTTCCGGGCTACAATGCCCTGTTTCCCTGTGTCGGAACGGCGCTGCTCATCTATGCGGGCCAGGCTCACGCGGACAGGCCGGTCCCTGTCGCCACGCGCGTGCTTCGGTTGGCGCCGCTGGTCTGGGTCGGCCTCATCTCCTATTCGCTCTACCTCGTTCACTGGCCGATCAATTCCTTCGTCCACTATCTCTCCTTGAAAGCCATCGGCGTGCCGACGATCATCGCGATGATGGTGGCCAGCGTCGCCCTGGCGACATTTTCCTGGAGATGTGTCGAGCAGCCCTTCCGTCAGAAGCGGGCCTTCACCGCCCCGCGGCCGATCTTCGCCTTCTCGGCGACGGCGATCGCCCTCTTATGCGTCGCCGGTGTGGCCGGTGCGCTGGGCAAGGGTTTTCCGCAACGGTTCCCGGACTTCTCGACGGAACGGATCCTGGTGGGTGACTGGCGCAACGGCGTCTGTTTCAACGAGGGGGCGAGCCAGATCGAGAACTGGAATCTTGCCGACTGCACCCGCACGCACGGCTTCCCCACCAATGTGCTGCTATGGGGCGATTCCTTCGCCGCTCACTATGTGTCGGGTCTGGAGGCCAACGCTGAGAAAATCCAGGCCAATGTCATCCAGTATACCTATGCCGGCTGCCCACCCAACCTGAGCTACTTCTCCTATGCCCGGCCCGCCTGCACGCGTTTCAACGAACGGGCGCTCTCGATCATCCGCGATGCCAACATCCAGGCCGTGATCCTGAGCGGCCGGTGGACCGACTACCAGGCCAGGGGCTTCGACGGCTTGCAGAAGACGATCGACAGGCTGCGCGACATGGGCGTCAAGGTCTACGTTATCGGCCAGTCTCCGGAATTCATCGCCGACGTCCAGAAAATCGCCTTCTTCGCAAGACGGGAAAACGTCGCGAATACATCCTGGCCGATGGCCATGGATCCGAACATCAACAAGCAGGTGCTTCCATTCGTCAAGGGCGCTGATTTCATCGACCCGCTGACCTATCTGTGCGATGCGGCCGGCTGTTCCTACGCCGACCCTGGCACCAGGCAATTTTTCTACTTCGACTACGGTCATTTCTCTTCCGCGGGCGCGACGCTTGCCATCTCGAAATACTGGCCAAGCTTTGCCGCCAGCAACAAAGTCGCGAAGGCAAAATAAAAACGCGGACCAGCGTTCAGGGAACTGCCGAAGAGTGCGTTTCGAGAGCCGCTTTGCGATTGCCCGAAGGCCAGACCTCATGATAACGAGGACGCGTGCGGGTATGATGTAATGGTAGCTTGTCAGCTTCCCAAGCTGAACGCGCGGGTTCGATTCCCGCTACCCGCTCCATCCCAAAGCCGAAGTTTCGCTACTGACTTGATGGTGCTGTGAACCTGTCCAGAAGGCGGGCCGGCACAGGACTGATCAGGGCATATCTAAGCCTGGCCGATGCGCATCTGCTTCTTGAGCAGGAATCGGGCGAGGTTGTCGATATTTCGAGGTGCCACCTTCTTGGGGAGATGCGCCAGCAGGTCGCCGGATCTGGCGTCATTCTGGAACCGCTCTGCCCAGTCTTCTGTGCAGGCATCGCGTTGCAACCGCAAATTCGTCTTGAACTCGCCGCTGGGCATTTCAACCGCCAACTGCCGGGCCACCGATGCGACGTAAGGACGAGGGTCGTCCAACAGGTCCTCATAGAACAGATGGTCGTAAGGCAGGTCGGCCAGGCGCAAATAGGCCTCCCAGAAGGCATAGCTCTGCTCGATCAGAAAATAAGCCTGGCAGATCCCGGCGAAGTCGTATTGCGGAACCAGATCCGCGCCGTCCATCGTGCTTCTCCAACGACCTGATGCCTTCGCCCGGCAATAGGAGATCGCCTGGCGAAGACGATCCCGCCGCTCGAGAAGGACCAAACCCATGGCGTGGCGCCGGACGCATTCGGCGAGGAAATCGGATCCATATTTGCCCTGCGACCAGTGAAGATGCCGTGGAAACAGCTTGACGGCGAACCTGCCATTGGCAGTTCCGCCGCGATCGATCACCGCGGACAGGAGTCCGTCGAAGGACTTCGGTTTGCATCCCAGCGTATCCGTGTCGAGCCATTCGGCCGACCGGCCCAATGCCCCGGTGCTGTTTGCCAGGCTGCCGAGCCATTCGGAGCCGCTGCGAGCTTCGGTCAGTATCGCCACACCCCTCATGCGTGCCGATTGCTCCTAACCTGTAGTCGTGTAGCCGGCATTATACGGTTCTGCTCCTTGACGGCCCTCGGCATGATCACACCTACGGCCAGACGGCAATTCAATTAGTGAAACCTAATATGACTCGTCAATTCGGTCTTAGGCTAAGTGCGGACGCGATTCCGTCGCGGTGTTGGGTGATCGATGCCAATCCACCCGCCGACGCCGGCCACGCTGCGGTGGCCGGCCTTTGCGTCCGCCGGAAGCCGATTACAACCACCCGCCCCAGACACGCGCGCGCCAGCAACGCACGTGACGGCGGCCATAGCGCCAGTAGCGACGGCAGACCCGTCTCCAGACGCGCCGCCGTCTCCGGCCATAGTGGCCGTGATAGTAGCGGCGATGCCAGCGACGATGGGAGACCTGCTCCACTTCGACGTCGTCATCGCCTTCGAAGACAGCCGGGTCCGGCTTGTCCAGCTCATCGAGAATTCCATTGCCCTGGGGAATACCGGCAACCGCGCGACCGGGTCCGGCTACACTGGCAAATGCAACTGCCCCCGCAACGCCAAACATTCCGCTGAGAAACAATCGACGTTCCATCAAAACCTCCCGAGTTGTCGACCATCGGCGCCTCGGTCCCCCACCCAAAACGGGCTCCAGCGAGCATGCCGATTTCGCTGAACGCGCGACTGCTGTTCTTGTTCCGTCACCCCACTTCGCGCAGGATGAAATCGTGCAGCATCTTGGCGGCCGGCGACAGCACGCGGTTCCTGACCGTGATCAGGCTGTAGGGCCTGACCTCGATGTCGAATTCGGTCTGGACGACGTCAATGGCGCCGGCGAGCCCGTCGGGATTCTGGATGAACTTCGCGACCTGCACCGAAACCGGCGCGATGGCGTCCGATTGCGCGACCATGACCAGCGTCAGCAGCAGCGAACTGGTGTTGAGGATCCGGTCCGGCAGCGCGATGTTGCGGTTCAGGAAATTGCTCTCCATCGCCTGGCGCAGGGGCGAGCCGCCCGACTGGAAAACCCAGTCATAGGCAGCCGTGTCTTCCAGCCGCACCATGTCGCCCCTGGTGAGCGGGTGGCCACGGCGCACGATCAGGCAGGCTTTCTCGACGCCGATGACGCGCGACTCGAACAGTCGCGGATTGAGGTCGTCGGGGATGCGCGCAATGATGAAATCATGGCGCGTGGCGATCAGTTCGCGCGCCAGCACATTGGAGGTTTCGACCTGCATGGTGATCTCGATGCGCGGATAGATGCGGCGGATTTCGCGGATCGCCGGCACCGCCAATTCGATCGCAGGCGCGGTCACGGCACCGAGAAACACGGAACCGCCCTTGCCTGCCTTGAGCTCGGATATTTCGCGATCGACCTCGCGCATCTCCAGCAGGATCGAACGCGCGCGCCTGGCCAGTGCCTTGCCGTAGGGCGTCAGCGTGATGCCGCGCGGCAGCCTTTCGCACAGCTTGACCTCCAGCACCGCCTCCATCTCGGCGATCATGCGCGAGGCAGCCGGCTGCGAGATGTTCATGACCTGCGCCGCCGCACTCACCCGGCCATGGTCGTCGAGCGCGACGATCATGCGCATGTGACGCAGGCTGAGACCACTGCGCAGCAGGGTTTCGCCATCACCCGGCGTCTCGCTGTAACTGTCTGAAACCGCGCCTGAATCTCGTAGCGTCGCCATCGCGTTTCTTGCGTCCTTCCTGAAGTGCGTCGCCTCGAAACGGAGCCATCCGACGCGTTTTAGGTTCTTTGTTTTCATTCATGTCGTTCGCCCGAAACCGAGGTGGCTTTGGGCGACATGCATGAGCCAGGCGGCAGTCGTGCCATCCCGCTCGATCTCAATAGCACATACCAAGTGTGATATAGCAAACATCAAAGATCGCATTTGACAGTTATGGCAAAAGCGTCACAACGTCAGCGCGTTCCGAGAGGTGACGATCGCCGACGTGAAAATCGTATCGATTGAAATCAAACATTTCGGGACCATGGGAGGATACCGGGGATCGATATGACGGCAGCAGTGCCTTGGCGCTTCTGCACGATTGAGCGGCCCGCGACCCCCGGGTGCCGCGTCCATCAACCAGGGAGAGTTAAGTGAAAATCATCAAGACGTTAGTCGCCGCCTTGGCGGTCAGCATCGCGGCCATGTCGGCCACCGCCTACGCAGCCGACAAGGGCCTCGTCGGCGTGCTGATGCCCACCAAGACCTCGCAGCGCTGGATCAATGACGGCGACGCCGTCAAGTCCCAGCTCGAGGCGCTGGGCTACACGGTCGATCTGCAATATGCGCAGGACGACATCCCCAACCAGCTCAGCCAGCTGGAAAACGAAATCACCAAGGGCCCGAAGGCGCTGATCATCGCTTCGATCGACGGCACTACGCTGTCTGACGCGCTGCAGAAGGCCGCCGACGCCGGTGTCGTCGTCGTCGCCTATGACCGCCTGATCAAGAAGACGGCCAATGTCGACTACTACACCACCTTCGACAATTTCGGCGTCGGCGTTATCCAGGCCAACTCGCTGGTCAAGGGCCTCAAGGAGCGCTTCCCGAACACCAAGCCGTGGAACGTCGAACTGTTCGGCGGCTCGCCCGACGACAACAACGCCTTCTTCTTCTACAACGGTGCGATTTCCGTCCTGCAGCCGCTGATCGACGACGGCTCGATCAAGATCAAGTCCGGCCAGACCGGCATGGACAAGGTCGGCACGCTGCGCTGGCTCGCTGCCACCGCTCAGGCCCGCATGGACAATCTGCTCTCGGCCAACTACTCGGACGGCAGCCGCGTCGATGGCGTTCTGTCGCCCTATGACGGCCTGTCGCGCGGCATCACCGCATCGCTGCGCGCTGTCGGTTACGGCACGGCCGCTCAGCCCTGGCCGATCGTGACCGGTCAGGATGCAGAGACCGCTTCTGTCAAGCTGATCATCTCGGGCGAGCAGTACTCGACCGTGTTCAAGGATACCCGCGAACTGGCCAAGGCCACCGTCGAACTCGTCGACAAGGTCCTCTCGGGCGGCAAGCCGGAAGGTCTCGACACCAAGACCTACAACAACGACGTCAAGGTCGTTCCCTCGATCCTGTTGACGCCGCATGACGTCGACAAGTCGAACTACCAGAAGCTGGTCGTCGACTCCGGCTACATCAAGGCCGACGAACTGAAGTAATTTCGGTCGCAAAGCCAGGGGTCCTGCGCAACGCAGGGCCCCTTTTCGTTCACCAGCGACCCCGGTATTGTTGCGGACCTCGCAGGAGAATTACTGCCCATGACCTCGACGATTTTGGAGATGCGCGACATCACCAAGACGTTTCCCGGCGTGAAGGCGCTGTCGAACGTCAACCTCAGCGTGGAGGAAGGCGAGATCCATGCCGTGGTCGGCGAGAACGGGGCCGGCAAGTCGACGCTGATGAAGGTGCTGTCAGGCGTCTATCCCTCAGGCACCTATGACGGCCAGATCATTTTTCAGGACCAGGAATGCCACTTCAAGGGCATCCACGACAGCGAACACAAGGGCATCGTTATCATCCACCAGGAGCTTGCGCTCGTGCCGATGCTGTCGATCGCCGAAAACATCTTCCTCGGCAATGAAAACGCGAAATTCGGCGTCATCGACTGGAACGCCAACGAGGCGCGCACCGGCGCGCTGTTGAAGAAAGTTGGCCTCAAGGAGGATCCCAAGACGCTGATCACCAATATCGGCGTTGGCAAGCAGCAACTGGTCGAGATCGCAAAGGCGCTGAGCAAGGAAGTCAAGCTGCTGATCCTCGACGAGCCGACCGCGTCGCTCAGCGAAAAAGACAGCCAAGCGTTGCTCGACCTGCTGCTCGAATTCAAACGCCAAGGCATGACCTCGATCCTGATCTCGCACAAGCTCAATGAGGTGAACCGGGTCGCCGACAAGGTCACTGTCATCCGCGACGGTCGGACCATTGAGACGTTGGTCAAGAAGGACATTTCCGAAGACCGCATCATCACCTCGATGGTCGGCCGTTCGCTCGACGACCGCTATCCGCCGCGCGAGCCTGACATCGGCGAGGTTGTGTTCGAAGTGAAGAACTGGTCGGTCTACCACCCGATCCATGCAGAACGGCAGGTGATCAAGGGCATCGATCTCAACGTGCGCAAGGGCGAGGTCGTCGGCATTGCCGGGCTGATGGGTGCCGGCCGCACCGAATTCGCCATGAGTCTGTTCGGCCGCTCCTATGGCCGTCACATCACCGGCGAAGTGCTGTTCAAAGGCAAACAGGTCGATGTCTCCTCGGTGAGCAAGGCGGTCGAACACGGAATCGCCTATGTCACCGAGGATCGGAAGACCTACGGCCTCAACCTCATCGACCATATCAAGCACAACATCACGCTGGCCAATCTCGGCGGCGTGTCGCGCCATAGCGTGATCGACGACCTGCGCGAGCTCAGCGTCGCAAACGATTATCGCAAGAAGACCAATATCCGCGCTTCGAGCGTCTATCAGATGACCGGCAATCTTTCCGGCGGCAACCAGCAGAAGGTGGTGCTGTCGAAATGGCTGTTCGCTGACCCGGAAGTGCTGATCCTCGACGAGCCGACGCGCGGCATCGATGTCGGCGCCAAGTACGAAATCTATACGATCATCGCCCGGCTCGCCGCCGAAGGTAAGGCGATCGTGGTCATCTCGTCGGAAATGCCGGAATTGCTTGGCATCACCGACCGCATCTACGTCATGAACGAAGGACGCATGGTGGGCGAAATGCCCGCGGCGGACGCAAGCCAGGAAAAAATAATGCGCGCCATCGTCCGGGGAGAAGGAAAAGCAGCATGAGCACCGAGATTGCCCCCGCCCCGCAGGGTACCGTCGCCGAAGAACAGCGTCCACGCATCGCCGTCTCGGCGCTGACGACGAACCTGCGCGAATACGGTCTGATTATCGCGCTGATCGTCATCATGCTGTTCTTCCAGTTCACTACGTCGGGAACGCTGTTCAAGCCGGTTAACCTCAGCAACCTGGTGCAGCAGAACTCGTTCATCATCGTGATGGCGCTCGGCATGCTGCTGGTCATCGTTTCCGGCTATATCGACCTCAGCGTCGGATCGGTCGCCGGTTTCATCGGCGCGCTGGCGGCAAACATGATGGTCATCTGGCAGCTCGGACCGCTCAGCAATCCGCTGGTGGTTTCGATCGTCTGCCTGATCGTGGGCGGCCTGATCGGCGCGGCGCAAGGCTATTGGATCGCCTATCATCGAATACCGAGCTTTATCGTGACGCTGGCGGGCATGCTGATCTTCCGCGGCATCTGCCAGGCGCTGCTGGGCGGCGGATCCTCGGTGGGGCCACTTCCGGACGACTTCAAGGCGCTCAGCTCCGGCTTCATACCGGACGTTATCGGCCCGCTGACGCTGATCCCGCCAACGGTGAATGCCGCCGGCAAGACGATCATAGGCAGCGGCCTGACACTCCATATGACAACGATCGTGCTCGGCCTCATCGCCGTGCTGGCCTATGCCTATTTCGGGGTGAGGACGCGACGCAAGCGCGAACGCCACGGCTATGAGGCCGAGCCCTTCCCCCTGTTCGTCATCAAGACGCTGGTCGCCAGCGCGCTGGCACTGTTCCTGGTCTATGAGTTCGCTAGCTACAGGGGCCTGCCGGTGGTGCTGCTCGTCATGGGCGTGCTGATCTCGTTGTTCGTCTTTGTCACCAAGCGCATGACCATCGGCCGCCGCATCTACGCGATGGGCGGCAATCCCAAGGCGGCGCAACTGTCGGGCATCAACACCGAGCGGCTGACGCTGATGGTGTTCATCAATATGGGCGTGCTGTCGGCGCTGGGCGGCCTGATCATCGCGGCTCGTCTGGGTCAGGCGGTGCCGGCGGCGGGTCTGGGCAGCGAACTCGATGTCATCGCCGCCGTCTTCATCGGCGGCGCCTCGGCCATGGGCGGCGTCGGCCAGGTCATTGGCGCAGTGGTTGGCGGCTTCATCATGGGCGTGATGAACAACGGCATGTCGATCATGGGCGTCAATGTCGACTGGCAACAGGTGGTCAAAGGCCTGGTTTTGCTCGGCGCCGTGATCTTCGACGTCTACAACAAGAACAAGGCCTGACAGGGCAATTCCAGGAAAAGTGCATCGCGGTTTTCCCACAGGAATTGCGTAGAAATAAAATGCTGGGAGCGGGTCGAACCGCTCCGGCGAGGCAACAAGGAAGGCATACGGGTCACATCGCGGTGCTGCCGGCAACCCCCCAAGGAACCGGGCCCCGCGAGCGCAATCCGAACGGAGAATTTCACCCGTGGCATGGACAACGTCCCGGCCGCGCTTGGGAGGGTTTGCCTAGCCGGCGGCCGAGCCAAGACACATGAGAGAGGATTGATCATGCTGATCTCGCAGATTCTCGACGACGCCGAGACCATCCGTGTCGTTGCCCGCAGCGGCGGCAAGACCCGGATCATCAATGGGGCGCGCAGCGTCTATTCGCTGGCCATGGAGGCTGCCCGCACCGGCGTCGGCCTTGCGACCCTGATCGAGCGCAAGGGGCTCGGCGAGACGGTCGATCTCGACGCGGCCTACAAGAAAGGACGGCTGTTGTCGCCGATCAACCATCCCGATCCGGCGCATCTGCATCTCACCGGCACCGGACTGACGCATCTCGGCTCGGCAGCGACGCGCGATTCCATGCACAAGAAGCTCAGCGCCGACGGCGAGGAGCAACTCACCGATTCCATGAAGATGTTCCGCATGGGACTGGAGGGCGGCAAGCCCGCCAAGGGCCAGATCGGCGTGCAGCCGGAATGGTTCTACAAGGGCAACGGCACGATGGCCGTGGCGCCGGGCGCCGCACTCCTGTCACCAGCCTTCGCCAAGGACGCCGGCGAGGAACCCGAGATCGCCGGCATCTATGTCATCGGCGATGACGGGGCCCCCTTCCGCGTCGGCTTCACGCTGTCTAACGAGTTTTCCGACCATGTGACCGAGCGCGTCAACTATCTCTTCCTCGCCCATTCCAAGCTGCGCAATGCCTCGTTCGGACCGGAGATCCTGATCGGCGACCTGCCGGCCGACATCCGCGGCACATCGCGCATCGTGCGCGACGGCGAGACGCTGTGGGAAAAGCCGTTCCTGTCGGGCGAAGCGAACATGTCGCACACCATCACCAATCTTGAACACCATCATTTCAAATATTCGGCATTCCGCCAGCCGGGCGACGTGCACGTGCATATGTTCGGCACCGCGACACTGTCCTTCGCCGACGGCATCAAGACCGAGGCAGGAGATGTGTTCGAGATCGAAGCCGCAGATTTCGGCCTGCCGCTGCGCAACCCGCTCGAGATTGAAAAGCCGGTAAAAGTGGCGGTTAAGGCGCTGTGAAAGCATGATCTCCCCCTTGTGGGGGAAATCAGCAGCTTCGGCTTCAGCGCGCGGCGCGGAAATGCTTCGACAGCTTCAGGCCTTGGGCCTGGTAGTTGGAGCCGAGATCGGTGCCGTAGAGCGCCTGCGGACGCTTCAGCATGTGCTCGTAGACCAGCCGGCCGACGATCTGGCCATGGTCGAGGATGAACGGCACTTCGTGGCTGCGCACTTCGAGCACGGCCCGGCTGCCGGTGCCGCCGGCCGCCGAATGGCCGAAGCCGGGATCGAAGAAGCCGGCATAATGGACGCGGAATTCGCCGACCAGCGGATCGAACGGCGTCATTTCGGCGGCATAGAGCGGCGGCACATGCACCGCCTCCTGGCTGACGAGGATGTAGAATTCGTCGGGATCGAGCACCAGTTCGCCGGCGCCGCTCTTGTGGATCGGCTCCCAGAAGTCGACGACATCCTGCGCGGCACGCTTGTCGACATCGACGAGGCCGGTGTGATGCTTGCCGCGATAGCCAACCAGCCCGTCCTTGTCGCCATTGAGATCGATCGACAGCGCGATGCCGCCACCGGAAATATTGGGCGGTTCGGTGGCGACCAGCGTCTCGGCACGGTGCAATTCGTGCAATGCGGCTTCCGAGAGCAGCGCATTGCCGGTGCGGAAACGTATCTGCGACAGGCGCGAGCCGGTGCGCGCGACGATCGGGAAGGTACGCGGGCTGACTTCCAGATAGAGCGGCCCTTGATAGCCGGCGGCGATCTTGTCGAACTCGTGGCCGCGGTCGGTCATGACGCGGGTGAAGATGTCCAGCCGGCCGGTCGAGCTCTTCGGGTTGGCCGAGGCGGAAATATTGGACGGCAGGGCCAGGCTTTCGAGCAGCGGCACGATGTAGACGCAGCCGGTTTCCAGCACCGCCCCGTCGGCCAGATTGATCTCGTGCAGCTTTAGCCGGTCGAGCTTTTCCGACACTTTGTGGTTGGGGCCAGGCAGAAAGGAGGCACGTACCCGCCAGGCTTTCTCGCCGAGCCTCAGATCGAGGCTGGCCGGCTGGATCTGGTCGGCATCGAGCGCGCGCGGCGACTTCAGCGCGCCAGACTGGAACAGCGCCGAGATGTCCTGATCGGGAAGGATGCCTGTCTGCCGCAAAGCTCCGCTCCTGGGCCGGGCTATACTAATATCGCAGGTTCTCGCCGCAAAAGCGTGGAACATTTTTGCGGAACCTGCTTGGTACAAACCTCTTAATGAAGCCGGCAATTGACGCAAGCATGGCGCGGGTCTAAAGGGTCGTTATCCCGTGGTGATTTGGCCGGTCGGCTTGCAGCCACGTTAAACAAGTCGCTAAAGGACCGTCGGGCCGCAAGGCCGTATGGACCGGTTGCGACTTTCGCGGCCGGTTTTTTTGTGTCTGGAACAAGAGCGATGAGCAGCAACAAGCGCAACTGGAAGCCTCAAACGGCACTCGTGCATGGCGGGACCCTGCGTTCCGGCTTCGGTGAGACCTCCGAGGCGATGTACCTGACCCAGGGTTATGTCTATCAAACGGCGCAGGCTGCCGAGGCCCGTTTCAAGGGCGAGGAACCCGGCTTCATCTATTCGCGGTACGCCAACCCCACCGTCGACATGTTCGAAAAGCGCATGTGCGCGCTGGAAGGCGCCGAGGACGCCCGCGCAACGGCGTCAGGCATGGCGGCGGTGACCGCGGCATTGCTGTGCAGCGTCAAGGCCGGCGATCATATCGTGGCGGCACGCGCACTGTTCGGCTCCTGCCGCTGGGTGGTCGAGACGCTGGCGCCGCGCTACGGCATCGAGGCGACCCTGGTCGACGGCACCGACATCGCCAATTGGGAAAAGGCGGTCAGGCCCAACACCAAGCTGTTCTTCCTGGAAAGCCCGACCAATCCGACGCTGGAAGTGGTCGACATCACCGCCGTCGCATTGCTCGCCAATTCGATCGGCGCGCGGCTTGTCGTCGACAATGTCTTTGCCACGCCTTTGCAACAGAAGCCGTTGCAGCTCGGTGCCCATATCGTCGTCTATTCGGCGACCAAACACATCGATGGCCAGGGGCGCTGTCTCGGCGGTGTCATCCTGTCCGACAAGAAGTGGATCGACGAGAACCTGCACGACTATTTCCGCCACACCGGCCCCAGCCTGTCGCCGTTCAATGCCTGGACGCTGCTGAAGGGCCTGGAGACGCTGCCGCTGCGCGTGCGCCAGCAGACGGAAAGTGCTGGCAAGATCGCCGATTTCCTGGCCGAGCAGCCGCAGATCGCCCGCGTCATCTATCCCGGCCGCGCCGACCACCCGCAGGCTGATATCGTCAGGAAGCAGATGTCCGGCGGCTCGACGCTGATCTGCCTCGACGTCAAGGGCGGCAAGCAGGCGGCCTTCGCCTTGCAGAACGCGCTCGACATCGTGTTGATCTCGAACAATCTCGGCGACGCCAAGAGCCTGATCACGCATCCGGCGACGACGACGCATAAGAATTTGAGCGACGAGGCGCGCGCCGAACTCGGCATCGGGCCGGGTACGCTGAGGCTGTCGGTTGGCCTGGAGGACGCAGACGACCTTCTGGAAGATATTGCGCAGGCATTGAAGGCCGCCAAATAGGAGCATCCAGGCAGCGTCGTCCGCGGGGCTACCAGGCGCGCGAGGGTGTCTCTTCCAAGTCGGCCGCCTTGGTGCCGATGGTCATCGCGTTGCCGCGCCAGTTGACGGCGCCACCGAGCCAGCCGCGTGCCCACATCGCCGGCAGGATCAGGTCGCGCGCCATTATGGCCGCGACCATGCGCCACGACACGTACCAGCCCTGGGACCAGGCCAGGGCGCATTCCGGAAGGTAGAAGGCCGCCAGTACGGCAAACCCCGTCAGCGGCAGGCTGACGCCGGCGCTTGCCGCCGCAGCCAGCGCAAGCACCAGCGGCACTACCGCGCCAGTCAGGATTTCAGGCGCGAAGAACAGCGGGAAGGTGACGCGGCGCAGGCGCGCCCAGCGCGCCTGGCGCGACCAGATCTCGCCAAGCGTGCGCCGGCCGAGCGGCTGTTCGAAGGGCGCGGCGACGAGATTGACGCGCAGGCCGAGGCCGTTCACCAGCTTGGTCGCGGCAGCGTCCTCGGCGATTTCGGCGGCCAGCGCGCGGATGCCGCCATTGGCATCCAGCATCGGTTTGTTCCACAGCATGCTCTTGCCTTGCGCGAAGCCAAGGCCGAGCGCCTCGCCGGCATACTGCCAGCGGGCCTGCAGCGTGTTGAGGAAGGCGCATTCGACCTCTGCCCAGAAGCCCTCCGGCCGCGAACCGATCGGTGCCGAGCAGACGAGGCCGGTATGCGTCCGCCAAGCCGCCATCAAATGCTGAATGTAATCCCTGGGCATCAGCACGTTGGAGTCTGCCAGGACGACCCAATTGTGCCGCGCGGCTTCCCAGCCCTTGACGCAATTGTTGAGCTTGGGATTGGCGCTGACACGATCGTCACCGATCAACAGCCGGGCCGGCACTTTTGGGAAACGGGAGATGGCTTGTCTGATCAGACGAACCACCGGATCGTCGGCATGGGCGACGCAGAAGATCAATTCGTAGCGCGGCCAGTCGAGCAAGAAGGCGCGTTCCAGTGTCTCGTGCGTGAACGGCTCGACACCACGCGATGGTATGACGATCGACACCGGCTGCGATTTGCCGGTTGGCGGCGCGATTGCGGTTCGCCGTCTCAGCTGTGAAGCGGCAAGCAAAATGCTGGCGGCGTTTGAGAGGATGAGCCCAGTCGAAAGCGAGGCGGCGATAAGAGTGAGTTCCATCGAAATCTGGTCACTCCAGAAAAGGCGGCCCGCAATCGTGGCCGTTTTCAACAGTTCGACAGAGCGCCGAGTCGCCCGCTTCGTGCACACCACCATTGTCATGTGTCACTTAAATGACATTCTTTGCCGCCACCTGCCTTTCAAGGCCAGGCGCGACAAGACGCGCATGTTGACCTCTCCGCCGGGAGCGCCGAAAATTCTGTTTGTTTGACCATGATCTCTGGACAAACCCCGTTTGTCCGAGAAAACCAGTTCCCACTTTTCGGGATCATGCTCGAGATTGTTTTGGAGCCGCTTATGTACAGCGCCGTTACGCGCAACATCGAAGTGCAGGTCAGGCCATTCTATCTGGAGGACCGCTCGGATCCCTCAGAGAACCGCTATGTCTGGGGCTATCAGATAACGATCGACAACCAGTCGGACGAATTCGTGCAGCTTCTGTCGCGCTATTGGCACATCACCGACGGCACTGGCCGGGTCGAGGAAGTGCGCGGCCCGGGCGTCGTCGGCGACCAACCCGAACTCAACCCCGGCGACAGCTATCAATACACGTCAGGCTGCCCGCTTTCGACGCCTTCGGGGATCATGGTCGGGCACTACACGATGCGCAACAAGCGGGGCGAGACCTTCGACATCGCCATCCCCGCCTTCTCGCTCGATCTGCCGGGGACAAGGCGGACGGTGAATTAGCGTCTTTCTCCCCGTTCTACGGGGAGAAATGCCCGGCAGTGCAAGGGGCGGCGCCGAGCCCAGGAAATTATCTCCCATTCGCGACAACGTCTGAGTAGTCAGGTGCGGCCATTTATCGAAAAGTCGCGCCGCCCCTCATCCGCCCTTCGGGCACCTTCTCCCCGTAAACGGGGAGAAGGCAGGAACTTTACTGCGCCGCAAATTCTGTGGGATCGAAGTCATACTGCTTCGAGCAGAATTCGCAGGCGACGTGGATGCCGCCATCCTCGGTGCTTTCCTTGATCTCCTGCGCGGAGAAGCCCTCGAGGATGCCGCGGATCTTGTCGCGCGAGCATGAGCACTGGTCGGCGACGGGGACGCCGCCGAAGACCCGCACGCCATGCTCGTGGAACAGCCGATAGAGCAGCCGCTCGGCGCCGATCGTCGGATCGATCAGCTCGGTCGGCTCGATCGTGCCAAGCAGCGCCAGCAATTCCTGCCAGGAATTGTCGGCAGGATCATGGACCTCCTCGCGTGGATCGCCATCGCCGCCATGCAGGTCCGGAATGCGCATGCGCTCGGGCGACTGCGGCAGGAACTGCGCCAGGATGCCGCCGGCACGCCACTGCTCGCGCGCGCCGCCGGGGCCCGGCGTCAATAGCTTGGCGACCGAGAGCCTGATATCCGTCGGGATTTGTTCCGACTGGCGGAAATAGGTGCGCGCGGCGTCTTCCAGCGTTTCGCCATCGAGCTGGACGATGCCTTGATAGCGCTGCGTGTGGGCGCCCTGGTCGATGGTCAGCGCCAGAACGCCGCCGCCGAGCAGCGTTTGCTGCGACGTTTCGCCGGCCGCGACCAAAGCCTCGAGCCGATCCGCATCGAAGCGCGCATAGGCACGCAGTGCCGAGGGCGTGGAGAAATCCGCTACCAGCATGTCGACCGGCCCGTCGGTGCGGGTCTGCAGGATAAACTTGCCCTCGAACTTGAGCGAGGTGCCGAGCAGCACCGTCAGCACACAAGCTTCCGCCAGCAGGCGGGCGACCGGCTCGGGATAGTCGTGGCGGCCGAGGATGGCGTCGAGCATCGGCCCGAGCTGGACCGTGCGGCCGCGCACGTCGAGCGGGCCGACCTCGAAGGGCACGACATGGTCGTCGCCGGCGTAGCCGAACTCGCCGAGTTTCGGGTGATGTTCAGTCACTTGATGCATTTCCAACATGACAAAGCTCCGGGGCGCGGCCATGCCGTCCTCTCGGGAGCATGCGTCCAAACGCGCTTGATTTGCGTGATGCGGCGCAGATAGGCATCGCGCTGCCGCAGATCAAGCGCCCAGGCACCAGGCAAGCACCGCCTTCTGGGCATGGAGCCGGTTCTCGGCCTCGTCGAAGACGACCGAATGCGGGCCGTCGATGACCTCGTCGGTCACCTCCTCGCCGCGATGCGCCGGCAGGCAATGCATGAACAAGGCGTCCGGCTTCGCCCTCGCCATCAGCGTGGCGTTGACCTGATAGGGCGAGAAGACATTGTGGCCGCGCGCGCGATGCTCCTGGCCCATCGATACCCAGCAGTCGGTGACGACGCAATCGGCCTGGTCGACGGCTTCCTCGGGCGAGCGGGTGAAATGCAGCTTGCCGCCGTGCGCCTTGGACCAGTCGACATGCTTCTGCGCCGGCTCGCTGCCTTCGGGCACGGCGACGTTGAGGTTGAAGCGGAACCGCGCCGAGGCTTCCAGCAGCGAGTGCAGCACATTGTTGCCGTCGCCGGTCCAGGCGATGGTCTTGCCGGCCACCGGACCGCGATGCTCCTCGAAGGTCATGATATCGGCCATCAGCTGGCAAGGATGGGTGTCGTCCGTCAATCCGTTGATCACCGGCACGGTGGCGTTCTCGGTCAGTTCCAGCAGCCGCTCATGCGAGGTGGTGCGGATCATGATCGCGTCGACATAGCGCGACAGCACCTTGGCGGTGTCGGCGATGGTTTCGGAGCGGCCGAGCTGCATCTCGGTGCCGGTCAGCATGATGGTCTCGCCGCCAAGCTGGCGCATGCCGACGTCGAAAGAGACGCGCGTGCGCGTCGACGGCTTGTCGAAGATCATCGCCAGCACCTTGCCTTCGAGCGGCTTGGTCCGCTCGCCGGCCTTGAGGCGCGCCTTTCGCACCACCGCGTCGTCCAGCATGAAGCGCAGATCGCCCGCGGAAACGGTGGAAAGATCGGTGAAATGGCGAACTGACATCGGCAATATTCCGGAATTACTTCGCGGCGGCCACGGCGATGGCATCCGCCAGGCCTTTGGCACCAGCGCGGATGCGGTTGAGCGCTTCGTGGATCTCGGCGTCGGTGACGGTGAGCGGCGGCAACAGGCGAATGACGTTGTCACCGGCCGGAACCGTCAGCAAATGCTGGTCGCGCAGCGCCATGTTCACCTTGGTGTTGGGCATGGCGCATTTGAGGCCAAGCATCAGGCCCGTACCCCTAATGCCTTCGATAACATCGGGAAACTCGTCGGCGACCGCCGCCAGACCCTGCTTCATCAGCAGCGCCTTGCGCTGGACATCCTCGAGGAAGAAGTCTTCCAGCACCACATCGAGCACGGCATTGCCGACCGCCATGGCCAGCGGGTTGCCGCCGAACGTGGTGCCATGCACACCTGCCGTCATGCCGACGGCCGCTTCATCGGTGGCAAGGCAGGCGCCCATCGGAAAGCCTCCGCCAATGCCCTTGGCGATCGCCATGATGTCCGGCGTGACACCGGACCATTCATGCGCGAACAGTTTTCCGGTACGGCCAATGCCGCACTGGACCTCGTCATAGATCAACAACAGGCCGTGCTGGTCGCAAAGCTGGCGCAGCCGCTTCAGCGACTGTGTCGGCACCGGGCGGATGCCGCCCTCGCCCTGGACGGGTTCGATCAGGATCGCGGCGGTTTCCGGCGTGATCGCCTTCTCGGCGGCATCGATGTCGTCGAAGCCGACCTGGTCGAAGCCTTCCACCTTGGGCCCGAAGCCTTCGAGGTATTTGTACTGCCCGCCAGCCGCGATGGTCGCCAGCGTGCGGCCATGGAAGGCGCCTTCGAAGGTGATGACACGGAAACGCTCGGGATGCCCCTTGACGAAGTGGTAGCGCCGCGCCGTCTTGATGGCGCATTCCAGCGCCTCGGCGCCGGAATTGGTGAAGAACACCTTATCGGCGAAGGTGGCATCGGCCAGCCGCTCGCCGAGCCTGCTCTGTCCTGGAATTTCGTAGAGATTGGAGACGTGCCAGAGTTTTGCCGCCTGCTCGGTAAGGGCCGCGACCAGATGCGGATGGCTGTGGCCAAGCGAATTGACCGCGATGCCGCCGGCGAAATCGAGATATCGCTCGCCCTTGTCGGTAACCAGCCAAGTGCCTTCCCCGTGGTCGAAGGCCAGGGGTGCGCGAGCAAAGGTCTCGTAAAGCGCCGAACCGCTCATTATATGCGTCTCCGGTACCGGAAAATCAAAAAAGCCGCCAAAGCGGCGGCCTTGTGCGGCTTATCGTGTTTTTCGGCCATGAAGTCAACGAAAACGTCGCGTAGTGGCATGCGGCAAGCCCCCTGACGAGACGCCGGCTCATAAAGCGACCGGGCAAGTTGGGGAAAACCGAAAAAACCGATTCGTGTTGCACTTGGGACTCTTGTCACCGAGTCAGCGCATAAGGTAATTGTAGTCGAGAAATAACTAGATTTCGTGCGGCGGACCTAATCACCAGATATATGTGGTGTCTGCCCCAGCAGTGGTGCTGGGTCGGGAAAGGATTCTGAATGCCGCACGCTTAGCAGGAGCGCGGTCTCATGAACTGGACTGACGAGCGGGTCGAACTTCTTAGAAAACTGTGGTCGGAGGGTCTGAGCGCAAGCCAGATTGCTGCCCAGCTTGGAGGGGTCAGCCGCAATGCCGTCATCGGCAAGGTGCATCGCCTGAAGCTGTCGGGCCGTGGTCGCGCCACGGCGACGCCAGCTCGCCAGAAGAAGACGGCGCAGGGGTCGACCGTCCAGAAATCGGTGGCGCGCGCCGCAAGCACAGCACGCCACGTCACGACGTCGATCGGCGCGACGGCCCTGCAGACCCAGTTTGATGCCGAACCGGTGGCGCGGCACTATATCCGCCCGGTTGAGAATGTGGTGGTGCCGATCTCACGGCATCTGCAGCTCGTCGAGCTGACCGAGCGCACCTGCAAATGGCCGAACGGCGATCCGCTTTCGGAAGATTTCAACTTCTGCGGCAACGAAGCCGCCGAAACCGGCCCCTACTGCAAGTACCACGCCCGCGTGGCGTTCCAGCCGGCGGCGGAGCGGCGCCGCAATCGCTGAGCGAATAGCGAATAGCGAATAGCGAATAGCGAATAGCGAATAGCGAATAGCGAATAGAAACAAATTAAGCCTCAGCGAGGGAGGCAAGTCTGTTTTCCCTATTCGCTACTCCCTATTCGCTATTCGCTCTTTCACAGCCACCCATTCTTGCGAAACCGCCAGTACAGAAACGCGCAGATCAGCGCGATGATGGTCAGCACCATCGGGTAGCCATATTCCATCTTCAGTTCCGGCATATCGGTGAAGTTCATGCCGTAAATGCCGGCGAAGGCGGTCGGCACCGCCAGGATGGCCGCCCATGAGGCGAGTTTCTTGGAGATCGCCGTTTCCTGGCTTTGGCCGACCAGAAGGCTGGCCTCGAAGGCGAATGCCAGCACCTCTCGCAAACTGTCGATCTTTTCCTGGACGGTGCGGATATGATCCGTCACGTCGCGGAACAGCGGATGCATGGCCGAATGGATCTGCGGCAGCTCGGCACTGGTCAGCCGGCGGCAGACCTCCACCAGCGGCAGTGCCGCGTTGCGCAGACGCAGGAGATCGCGGCGCAGCATGTAGAGCCGCTCGATATCGGGACCGGTCATCGGCTTCAAAAGGACCTTATCCTCGATCGCTTCGACTTCGTCCTCGATTTGCTCGAGCACGGGCATGTAATTGTCGACGATGAAGTCGAGAATGGCATAGAGGACGAAATCCTCGCCCTTGGCCAGCGAATGCGGGCAGCTTTCCCAATGCTGGCGCACGGCGGCATAGGACGTCGACGGGCCATGCCTGACGCTGACGATGTAACCCGAGCCGACGAACAGATGCGTTTCGCCGAAAGTCACGCGGCCCTCGATCAGTTGCGCGGTGCGGGCGACGATGAACAGCGCGTCGCCATACTGCTCGATCTTCGGCCGCTGATGCGGATGCTCGGCATCCTCGATCGCCAGCTCATGCAGGTGGAATTGCGCCTGGACGCGCGACAGGAGATCGCGGTCAGGTTCGAGCAGCCCGATCCAGACGACGTGCCCTGATTTCTTGGCCCATTCGCCGGCTTCCTCGATCGGAATGTCGGCGATACGTCGCCCGGCGGTGTAGACGCTCGAAGCGATGATGCTCGATGCCGGCGCCGCGGGCTTGAACTCTCGGACATATTCCATCGCAGCCTCCGGAAAGCAGACCTTCATTAGGCCTGAGAAGCTTAACGCTGCGATAGTTTAGCGCAATATGATCTAGCGTTCGAGAGGAAGAGCGTTCATTTCGCCGTCAGATCAGCTGACAGGCTGATCTTGTCCGTCTTGTCGCCCTTGGGCCGATCGGCCGGCATCTGGTCGCCGGTGACGATGTAGTAGATGGTCTCGGCGATGTTGGTGGCGTGATCACCGATGCGCTCGATGTTCTTGGCGCAGAATAGAAGATGCGTGCACGGCGTGATGTTGCGCGGATCTTCCATCATGTAGGTCAGCAATTCGCGAAACAGCGACGTATACATGGCATCGATCTGGTCGTCGCGGTCGCGCACGAAGCTGATCTTGTCGACCGTGCGCGACGCATAGACGTCGAGCACTTCCTTGAGCTGGGTGAGCGCGAGGTTAGCCAGGGCTTCCAGGCCACGGAACAGGCTGGTCGGCTGGCGGCCGTCTGTGACGGCAGCCACCCGCTTGGCGACGTTCTTGCCGAGGTCGCCGACCCGTTCGAGGTCGGCGGAAATGCGGATGGCGCCAATGATTTCGCGCAGATCCGTCGCCATCGGCTGGCGCTTGGCGATGATGATGATCGCCTTGTCATCGATCTCGCGCTGCCCTTCATCCAGCACGGCGTCGTCGCGAATGACCTTCTCAGCCAATCCCGGATCGGCGTTGACGAGAGCGGTGACCGCCTGCTCGACCATGCGCTCGGCATGGCCGCCCATCGCCGCTATGCGCTTCGACAGATATTTCAGCTCCTCGTCATAGGCGCTGACAATGTGAACGGACTGCATGGATGAAATGCCTTCCCACGGGATTTCTTGATCTTTGAGTCGTTCCTCGAATCCCCGCTGATACGCTAACGGGATGACAGAAAAAAGAAATGCCCATCTGGAACTAGGGCGGTTCAGGCCGCCGGCAAATGAACCGAGAAAGCGGCGCCCTGCCCAAGCTCGGACTTGATCGTCAGCCTGGCATTGTGACGCGTCAGGATGTGCTTGACGATCGACAGGCCGAGGCCCGTGCCTTTCTGGGTCCGGCTGGTCTCGACGTCGATGCGGTAGAAGCGCTCGGTGATGCGCGGAATGTGCTCCTCGGGAATGCCGGGGCCAAAATCCCTGATCGTCACGTCGATGCCGGGTTCGGAACCGTCATCGCCGCGCGCGATCGACACCACGACGCGGCCGCCCGACTGGCCATATTTGCAGGCGTTTTCCAGGAGGTTCTCGAAAACCTGGAACAGCTCGTCGCGATCGCCCGGCACGTTGAGGGGCCCAAAGGCGAAATCGCGCTCGATGACGACGCTGTTTTCGCGGGCAAGCGGGGCCAGTGAATCGATGACGCTGTCGACGGTCTGGCGCAGATCGACTTCGGTTCCAGGCTTCAGGTAGGGCTTCATCTCGAGCCGAGACAGCGACAGCAGATCGTCGATCAGGCGCGCCATGCGGCCGGTCTGGTTCTGCATGATCTGCAGGAATTGCTCGCGCGCGGCCGGATCGTTGCGGGCCGGTCCGCGCAGCGTTTCGATGAAACCGGCGATCGAGGCGAGCGGCGTGCGCAATTCATGGCTGGCATTGGCGATGAAGTCGGCGCGCATGCGATCGATGCGCCGGGCTTCGCTCTGATCCTTGAACACCAGCACGTAGAGATCGGTGCCGTGCCCGACCGAGGATGCGCTGACCCGGTAGGCCCGTTCGACCGGCAGCTTTTCGGTATAGTCGACGACATCCGAAGCGACGGTGCCCGAGAGCACGTTGTCGAGCAGGGCCTGCATTTCCGGCGCCCGGAATTTCAGCGGCAGCGACATGCCCGGTGCGATCCCGCCAAAGGCGGCAAAAGCGGCAGCGTTGGCGTGAACGATGGTGGCAGCATGGTCGAAGATGATGAGCGGGTCGGCGACGGCCGCCGCCAGATATTCGCCCGACAGGCGCTGCAGGCCGATCGCCTCGATCGCCGCAGCACCCTCGGCGGATTGGCGCATGCCGGCAGCCGGCAGCATCGCAGCTGCGAGCAACAGGAGCAGCGCCGGCACCAGCACGTAGGCGGAAATACCTGCGAAGGCAAAGGCAATCAGGACTGCTATTACACCCGCCGCAAGCAGCCAGCGGCTGTTCCACAGCCGGGCGGCTAAGGTTTGCGCCATGCCTTTCTGCTCTGCGTCCAGATCCGTCATCCGCTCGCGTGCCCGCGCCCCATACCGTCCACCGGTCGCCCGAAAATCGGCAATCGATTTCCGCAAAGGATCATGCGCAAAATCAAAAAGTGCTACAGCGTCCTTTGCACGTCCAAACGGATGCGCGGCGCTATCGTGGCTCTCAATAGCATGAGTCCGAATGCTTAAAAGGGTTCGTCTTGATGAAAAACGCCGAGGAAAATTCCACCGCACCGACTTCGGGTCCGCTGAAGATCAGGATCGGAAGCAAGGAGCGGGAGTTCGACATTGAGAATCCCCAGCTTCCGGACTGGGTCGAGGACAACAAGCTGACCGCGGGCAGGTATCCCTACGACAAGAAGATGAAAAGCGACGAGTATGACGGGACGCTCGAGAAATTGCAGATAGAGCTGGTCAAGGCGCAGGCATGGCTGCAGGCGACCGGCAAACGGGTGATGGCGCTGTTCGAGGGCCGCGATGCCGCCGGCAAGGGCGGCACGATCTTCGTGCTGCGCCAGTATCTCAATCCGCGCACGGCCCGCAACGTGGCGCTGACCAAGCCGACCCCAACCGAGCTGGGGCAATGGTATTATCAGCGCTATGTCGACCAGTTCCCGACATCGGGCGAGTTCGTCACCTTCGACCGCTCCTGGTACAATCGCGCCGGCGTCGAGCCGGTGATGGGTTTTTGCACGCCCGAACAGCATGAGAAGTTTCTCGACGAGACGCCGCACTTTGAACGGATGATCGTCAAAGACGACATCCACTTCTTCAAATTCTGGCTGAACATCGGCCAGGAGACGCAGCTCGAGCGCTTCCACGATCGCCGCTACAGCCCGCTGAAGAGCTGGAAATTCTCGCCAATCGACATCGCCGGCATCACCAAGTGGGATGATTACACCAGGGCGCGCGACACCATGTTCGAGCGCACCCACAAGGAGTTCGCGCCATGGATCATCGTGCGGGCCAATGACAAGCGCCGCGCCCGGCTGGCGGTGATGCGGCGCATCCTGTTGTCGCTGCCCTATGAGGGCCGTGACCTCGATGTCGTCGGCAAGGAAGACAAGAAGATCATCGGCGAAGGGCCGTCATTCCTCGGCAAGGAAGGCTGACGCCTGCTGTGCCGCGTGGCGTCCAAGCGGCACAGCATCCTTCGCGATCGCCAGAGCGGTTCACCGTTCACTGTGGCGCAATTCCTGTGGGAAAACCATTTTACACTTTTCCCGGAACTGCTCAGGCGGCCAGCCTGGCAATGCGCTGCAGGCGCCGCAGCGTGGTGTCGTCCTGCAGCGCCTGCTGGAACAGCGATATCTCCTGATCGATGCGGTCGCACAGCGCGCCGGTGTTTCCCTTGAGCAGGCCACGGGTCTGCAGCAAGGCAGCAACCGGCTTCTTGGCGAGCTGCCTGGCCCGGCCGAGCGTCGCCTCCTCCACGCCGTCGGGCACGATCTCACCCACGAGGCCGAGCGCCCTGGCATCCTCGGCGCGGAGCGTGTCGCCGAGGCAGAAGAAGCGGAAGGCGCCGGCATAGCCGAGCTTCTGTGGCGCCAGGATGCTGGTCGCCGCGTCTGGCACAAGGCCGAAATCGACGAACGGCACCCGGAACGTGCTTTCATTGGAGGCGATCACCATGTCGCAGTGGAACAGGATGGTGCAGCCGACGCCGACGGCATCGCCGTCGACGCAGGCCAGAATGGGCTTGGGGAACGTCGCCAGCGTGCGGAACATGTCGGTAACGGCGGCGATCAGCTTCTGATGCTTGGTGGCGTCGAGGAATTCGGAAAAGTCGCCGCCAAGGCAGAAGCAACCTGCCAGGCCACGCAGCACGACGACACGCACCTCGTCATTGTCGGCGGCTTCGTGGAAGGTCCTTGCAAGGCTTTCATAAGCCCTTCTGTCGAGCACCGGCCGGCCATCATTCGACGACACGGTGACGATCAGCGTGTGGTTGCGCAGTTCAGGCTGCGGGTGCGCGCTCATGGCTATCTCCGATCTCATGACGCCCTCCTTTGGCCGAACATGTCGGGATATCCCCTTGCCAGAACAGCGGCATGGTGATTGCGGCGCGAACGCACCACATCCAGGGTGTGCTCGTTGAAGGAGAGCAGCGTCGCCACGACCTGCTGATTGCCATAGGTGCGCTGATAGCCCAGCGGCGTCGCCAGGAAATGCAGTTGCAAGGCGCGCAACACCCACATCGGCTCGAACTCGATGATCACCTTGTCGACGCCGCGCTTCAGCCCCCACTCGACGAAGCCGGCGATCAGTTCGGTGCCGACGGTCGAGACGCCGCGACGGCCATCGCGAAAACCGGGAGCCACCGCATAGCGGGTCAATTCCCAGATGTTTGGACCCGATGGCGGCGTTCCTTCGGAAAGGTCGGTCAAAACCTCGGTCAGCAGATGTGGCCGCGTGGTCGGCAACATCCTTTGATAGCCCGCGACTTCGTTGCCTCGAACGACGATCTGATGCACCGCCTCGTCATGGTCGAACTGGTCGACCTCGAATCCGTCCGGGCGGCGCAGATCCTCCCATCCCATCTCCTCGACAAAGATCTGATAGCGCAGCCGGTGGACTGCCTCCCAAAGATCGGGACGTTCCATCAATTCCTGGGTTGTAAGACAAAAAAGCATTCTGCCGTCTCCTGTGTTCAGAGGATGATACGGCCGTGCTTTGATGAGAAAATTGCGTGATCACGTAGGCGGGAGCGTGATCACGCAGGCGGGTGTTCTAGGTCGGCACGGCCGACCTAGCTAATGTAGCCGCGTCTTATCGCTTCTGCGACAGCCTGAACTCTGTTGACGGCACCGAGTTTGCTTTTGGCGTTAAGAAGATGTTTCTCCGACGTGTGTTCGGAGATGCCGAGGATCTGCGAAATCTCCCATTCGGACTTGCCGACGGCGGCCCATTGCAGGCACTCGCGTTCGCGCGGCGTCAGTTCGATATGGTCGATGGTCTTGGCCGCCATGGTGTGGATTTGCATGGCGCGGCCAACGGCATAGGTCGAGACCAGCGACACCAGGCCGAACTCCTCCGCCGACAGCTCCACGGCCTCGCCACCCAGCGACACCATGACGATCTGGCCGTCGAGCGTGATCAGCGGGAAGGCCAGCCCGTCGCGCAGCTTGAAAGCACCGGCGTCGCCCATCACTTCGCCGCTGCTCTTGTCGAAGCGAATGTCCTGGGCGGCCTCGCGCCACTGGAACGGTGCCTGCAGCTGCTTCATGTGGCTGACCACCGGATCGTGATCGACATAGTTGCGCGCCACGTAGCGTTCCAGCCATTCGACGGGCCAGTCGCAAAGCAGCACATGCTGCTTTTGCTGCCCGGCCGGCGTGCCTGGCTGCGGAACGGTTCCAGCCATCAGCGCGGTCAGACCGAAATCCGACGTTATGCCCAATAGCTTCTCGCAAACCGCCGCCGCCGTTCCGGCGTGCTGCAGTTGGTCTATATATTCCAGCGTACGATCGAATTGACCCATCGCAACATCAACCCCATGTTGCCTCATGCATTGGAATCGATGGTCCATGCATTGTCTGCACTTTGCCACCGACCACGGATTGCAACGCGCCCGTCTCCGGTTGTGGTTCTCGACCCTGGTACCCCCACCAGAGCAGCCACCGCTGTTTGCAAACGCGCTAAAGCATATCCTGAAATCGGCGCGTTGAAATCAAAAACCCGCGTTGAAATCAAAAACCATTGTGCCTGTACCATTTTCGTACCAAAACCGATGCGAGCACGAGTGCGGCGGAGTTGTATCGTGGCGTTCCAATGGAGGTCCCTGGTCCTAGCGTCGACGCTGATCGCGGCACTGCCATTTGCCCTCGGTGCACGTGCGGCGGAACCCCAAGTCCCGGTGTTGTGGGACGCCAAGGAACGATTGCCCAAACCGGACCTTTCGGCACTGCCACGGCTGCGATTCCTGACGACCACGGATTTTCCGCCGTTCAATTTTCTCGATGGCTCTGGAAAGCTGTCCGGGTTCCACATCGACCTGGCGCGTGCCATCTGCGCTGAACTCGGCATCGTCGACAAATGCCAGATCCAGGCGTTGCCCTGGGCCGAGCTTGAAGGGGCGCTCGAGAAAGGCGAAGGCGAAGCCATCATCGCCGGCATCGCGGCGACGCCGCAATCGCGCCAGACATATGCCTTCTCGCGCTCCTATCTGCAATTTCCGGCGCGCTTCATCATGCTGAAAAGCAAGGCCGTGACGGAACCGGTCTTCGACAAATTGCACGGCAAGCGCGTCGGCGTGATCGCTGGCTCGGCGCATGAGCGCATGCTGCGCGACTACTTCAACACGGTCCAACTCGTTTCCTTCGACGGACCGGAAGCTCTCTACAGCGATCTCAAGGCGGGCAAGATCGATGCGGCCTTCGGCGACGGCATGCGCTTCGCCTTCTGGCTGGGCGGCTCGGATGCGGCCGGCTGCTGCCGCTTTGCCGGCGGTCCCTATCTGGCGCCCGAATATCTGGGCACGGGCATGGCCATCGCCACAAGGGCGGACAATCCGGCGCTGGCCGCGGCACTCGATTACGCGCTGCAGGAGATTTCGATGAAAGGCACTTTTGCCGAGTTCTACCTGCGCTACTTCCCGGTCAGTTTTTTCTAGCAGGCTGTTGAGATTCAGGTCAGCGTGCGCAGCCGCGCCTTGGCGGCGCGGGCGATTGCCGCGACGGTCAGCGTATCGAGATCGAGCTGGCGGCGGATGAGCTGCAGCACACGCACCTCCTCCATGCGCATTTCGAGATCGACGGCGGCCACTTCGAAGGCGGCGGCATAGGCGGTGTCGCGCAAGCGCTCCGGCAAGGCTTCGGCAACATTGGCGAGAACGCCTTCCAGCCCGTCCTTTTCTTGCAGCATTTTCTGGCATTCCTGCGCGACGGAAACCAGCCGGTCCTGATTGAAGTCCTCGAACACCGGCCATGAGCGGACAACGTCGCCGATCCGCGCCAGTTCGACATCGGTCATGTCCCGGTCGGAGGCCGAGGTGATGACCATCAGGTAGATCAGGGCTTCATGCGGGGTCGGCAATGGCATTCTTTGCTCCTTGTACGGGCTCCGAAGGTAGGAACGGACGCCAAGGGCCGCAAGGAAAAAGCGCCGCGATCGTTGACGCTCCGGCCACGTACGCCTAGAGACCGGTTGAAAATCGACACTGCGGCCATATCGGCGAATTTGGCCGGCGAATAATTTGGAAAACAGGATCATGGCGGGATCAAACATCCTCGATCTCAACCCCGAACTGCTGGCGGCAACGGCCGAGAGCAAGGCGTGGCCGTTCGAGGAAGCCAAAAAGATCATCGAGCGCTACAAGGACGCCGACTTTCCCGAAACGATCCTGTTCGAGACCGGCTATGGGCCGTCGGGCCTGCCGCATATCGGCACTTTCGGCGAGGTGGCGCGCACGTCGATGGTGCGCCATGCCTTTCGTGTGCTGACGCAGGACAAGGTCGCGACCAAGCTGCTGTGCTTTTCCGACGACATGGACGGCATGCGCAAGATACCCGACAGCGTGCCGGACCGCGCGGCGCTGGAGCCGCACCTGCACAAGCCGCTGTCTTCGGTTCCCAATCCGTTCGGCGGCGACTATGCGAGCTTCGCCGACCATAACAACGCGATGCTGTGCCGCTTCCTGGACACGTTCGGCTTCGACTACGAATTCGCCAGCGCGACGCAGTACTACAAGTCAGGCCGCTTCGATGCGATGCTGCTGCGCGCGGCCGAGCGCTATGACCAGATCATGGCGGTGATGCTTCCGACGCTCGGGCCGGAGCGGCAAGCGACCTACAGCCCGTTCCTGCCGATCTCACCCAAAAGCGGCCGCGTGCTCTATGTCCCGATGAAGCAGGTCGATGCCAAGGCCGGCACCATCACCTTCGACGACGAGGGCACCGAGACCACGCTTTCGATCACCGGCGGCCGGGTGAAGCTGCAGTGGAAGCCGGATTTCGGCATGCGCTGGGCCGCCCTTGGCGTCGATTTCGAAATGTTCGGCAAGGACCACCAGACCAATGCCGTGGTCTACGACCGCATCTGCAACATTCTGGGCGGACGGGCGCCGGAGCATTTCGTCTATGAACTGTTCCTCGACGAGAACGGCCAGAAGATCTCGAAGTCCAAGGGCAACGGTCTGACCATCGATGATTGGCTGACCTATGCGCCGACCGAAAGCCTCGGGCTCTACATGTACCAGCGGCCGCGACAGGCCAAGAAGCTGTACTTCGACGTCATCCCGAGGGCGGTGGACGAGTATTACACCTTCCTCGCCGCCTACCCCCGGCAGGATTGGAAGGAGCGGCTGGGCAACCCGGTCTGGCACATGCATGACGGCAACCCGCCCGCCATAGACATGCCGGTGCCGTTCTCGTTGCTGCTCAATCTGGTCAGCGCCTCCAACGCGCAGAACAAGGATGTGCTCTGGGGCTTCATCTCGCGCCATACGGTGGGGGTGACACCGAAAACGCATCCCGAGCTCGACCGGCTGGTCGGCCATGCAATCCGCTATTTCGACGATTTCGTGAAGCCGACGAAAACCTTTCGGCCCGCCGACGAGGTCGAGCGCGCGGCGCTGGCAGCCCTTGACACGGCGCTTCGGGCGCTGCCGGCGGACGCCAATGGCGAGGCGATCCAGAACGCTTCGCTCAACGTCGCTCGCAAGATCGAACGCTATCAGGATCATTCCAAGCAGAGCCCGGAAGGCGGCCCCGGCGTTTCGGGTGCGTTCTTCCAGATGATCTATCAGGTGCTGATCGGCCAGGAGCGCGGCCCGCGCTTCGGGTCGTTCGCCGCGCTCTATGGCGTCGCCGAGACCCGCGCGCTCATTCAGCAGGCGCTGGCTGGGCAGCTGGTTTGAGGACGCCGTCGACCTCTTCCAGGATCGAGCCCGGCGCCTGAGGCGCAGGCGCGGGCGGCACCGCCGAGATGCCAGCAAGGTTCGGCGCCGGTCCGAAAATGCCCTTCTTTTCGTTGCGAGCCTTTTCGCCGGCCTCGACATAGGGCCCGCCCTCGGCGGCGCGCGCCCAGCCGTTTTCGACCAGCCACTGACCCACATCATGCTTGCCGATCCGGCATTGCGCCGCGATCCGGTCGCGTCCGCCTTCGGGCGGCACCGTGCAGGCCACCGCCCGGCCGCGCAGGAAAGCACGGAATGCCGTGCGCGCCCGGATGCCGCACGGCCAGGATTTGCCGTCCGTGGTGCAGGTTTCGTCCTGCTTGATGACATCGATGCCGGAAACCGCGACCGAATAGCCTTTCGCCTCGATCAGGCCGGCTGCCGGCGCGACCGGCTGAAACAGCTTGGTGCCATTCCAGTCGTCGGGCATCTTCGGCTTGGGTGGCATGGCGAGCGCCAGCTTGCTCAACGGTTCGCGCGGTTCGACCCGCTCGAGATTTCCGGCGGGCAGTTCCGGTGGCGCGACGACGTCGGGATCGATCGCCCTCGAATGCACCGCGGGCTTTGGCGGCTGCGGAGCGGCAGGCGCGGGAATGGCTGATGTGGCCGGCTCGTCGGGCCCCGCGTCGGTGCCAGCTTGAGAGATCGTATCGGCGCCTGGATCGATCTGGTCCACCGTGACGGTGCTTTCGCTGCCTTTCAGCGTGCGGCCACCGACGACGACCAGAGCCCCCATCACGGGAACCATCAGAACCGCCAGGGCAAGATGAGGAAGCCGCACCAGCCCGACCTACTGGCTTGCCCAGACAATCCGCGCCACCCATTCGACATCGCGCATGGGAATGTCGCGGTCGGGATGATCGGGATTGAGCGAGACCAGTGAAATCGACTTGACGGTCTGGCGCTCCAGCACCTTGGCCATCACCTCGCCGGCGGTGGTCTTGACGACGACGCGATCGCCCTTGCGAGTCACAGCGCCCGGCTCCACGATCAGGACGTCGCCATTGCGGTAAAGCGGCAGCATGGAATCGCCCTGCACCTGCAGCGCATAGGAGCTTTCGGTCGATTGCGCCGGCAGTTCGACCAGATCCCAGCCCTGCCCCGCCGGGAAGCCGGCATCGTCGAAGAAACCGCCAGCGCCGGCCTGGGCAAAGCCGAGCAACGGCACGGAGCGCCTGTGCGCGGGTGGTGCACCAATGCGGCCTTCGATCAGTCCGGTGAATTCGTCGAGTGAAGCACCGGTCGCTTCGATGATCTTGGCCAGAGATTCGGTCGATGGCCAGCGTGGCCGGCCGTCAGAAGACAGACGTTTCGATTTGTTGAAGGCGGTCGAATCGAGCCCGGCGCGCCTTGCCAGACCCGAAGCCGAAAGCGAATAACGCTCGGCAAGAGCATCGATGGCAGCCCAGACGCGGTCGTGCGAGAGCATGTCGTGCTCTCCTTCGAGACAGGAAAAAATGCCTTTTCCTTCTAGTCTTCGAGCGCCAGTTTGTCCACCGGCCGCGCTCCAGCGGCGCACATTCCTTCCCGCCGAGGAAAGACCGATCGCCGGGATCAGTCGATCCGCTTGGCAAGGCTGCCCAAACCCTGATGCGAGGTCATGAAGATGTCGGTCGGCAGGCAGCGAAAGGCCAGCCGGCTTTCACCGCCCATCACGTAGGGGCCACGGCTCTGTGCCGTGGCCAGCATGCGCGCCATGCGCGCCCAGACATACATAACCTAGCGTCAGGCGGCCTGCTTCACGTCGCCCTTTGCGTAGGGGTCGAAGCGTTCGTAGAAGGTTTCGCCCTTCTCGGCCATGTCGAGCAGGAGCTTGGGCGCCTTGAATTCCGCGCCATACTTTTTCTGCAGCCCCTTGGCGATCTTGACGAAGCGGTCCGCACCGATGCCGTCGATGTAGGACAACGCACCGCCGGTGTAGGGGGCGAAGCCGAAGGCCAGGATCGAGCCGACATCGGCCTCGCGCGGATCGGTGACGATGCCTTCTTCCATCACCCGGGCCGCTTCCAGCGCGATGGTGACGAGCAGCCGCTGCTGCAGCTCCTCGTAGTCGACTTTCTCGGCCGCGAGCTGCGGATAGAGATCCTTGAGGCCCGGCCACAGCTTCTTCTTGGCGGGCTTGGCCGGATAGTCGTAAAAGCCCTTGCCGTTCTTGCGGCCGAAGCGGCCATGGTCGTCGACCATGGTGTTGATCAGCGCCATCTGCTTGGGGTCGACCGCCTTCTCGCCGAGATCCCTGATGGTCTGCTTCATGATCTTCTGGGCGAGATCGATCGCCGTCTCGTCCGTGAGAGCCAGCGGACCGACCGGCATGCCGGCGGCCTTCGCCGCATTCTCGATCATCGGCGCCGGGACGCCTTCGATCAGCATCTTGTAGGCTTCCGACATGTAGCGCAGCACGCAGCGGTTGACGTAGAAACCGCGCGTGTCGTTGACGACGATCGGCGTTTTCTTGATGGCGCGGACGAAATCGATCGCCGTCGCCAGCGCCTTGTCACCCGTCTTCTTGCCCAGGATGATCTCGACCAGCATCATCTTGTCGACCGGCGAGAAGAAGTGGATGCCGATGAAGTTCTTCGGCCGCGCCGAATTCTTCGCCAGACCGGTGATCGGGATAGTCGAGGTGTTGGAGGCAAAGATCGCCGACGACTTCAGCACGGCCTCCGCCTGTTCGGTGGCGGCCTTCTTGACGGCCGAATCCTCGAACACCGCCTCGACGACGAGGTCACAGCCAGCGAGATCGGCATAATCTGATGTCGGCGTGATCAGCGACAGCAGCCTGTCCCGCTCCTCGGGCTTGGCACGGCCCTTCTTGACCTGATCAGAGACCAGGCTGTCGGAATGCGTCTTGCCCCTCTCGGCCGATTCCATGTCGCGGTCGAGCAGCACTACGGGAATGCCGGCCTTGGCCGTGACATAGGCAATGCCCGCGCCCATGAAGCCGGCGCCCAGAATGCCGATCTTCTTGAACTTGGTTTCCGGCACGCCGGCAGGGCGGCGGGCGCCTTTGTTCAACTCCTGCAGCGAGACGAACAGCGAGCGGATCATCGCCGCCGCTTCCTTGGTCTGCATGATCTCGGTGAAATAGCGCTGCTCGATCCTGAGCGCGGTGTCGAACGGCACCAGCAGGCCTTCATAGACGCATTTCAGGATCGCGGCGGCGGCCGGGTAGTTGCCATAGGTCTCGCGGCGCAGGATGGCGATGGCCGGCGGCCAGAGATTGGCGCCAGCCGCCGAATAGATCGGGCAGCCGGGCAGCTTGAAGCCCTTCTCGTCCCACGGCGCAACCGGCTTGAGGCCGTTCCTGATCATCGCCTTGGCGGTCTCGACCAGCTTGGCCGGCTCAGCGATCTCATGGATCAGGCCCATGGACTTGGCCTTCTGCGGCGACAGCGTCTGACCGGAGGTCAGCATCTGCAGCGCCTGCTGCTGATCGGTCAGCCGCGGCACGCGCTGGGTACCGCCGGCGCCGGGGAAGATGCCGATCTTCACTTCAGGAAGCGCCATCCTGACCTTGTCGGAGTCGGCGGCAACGCGGCCGTGGCAGGCCAGCGACATTTCGAAGGCACCGCCCATGCAGGTGCCGTTGATTGCCGAAACCCACGGCTTGCCTGACGTCTCCAGCTTGCGGAACAGGCCGGTCATATAACCGGCATTCTCGAACAGCGCCTTGGTGGCTTTTTCGGCATCCTTGCCCTTGTCCGTGGCGAAAGTCGTCAGCATCTTCTGCAGCATGGTGATGTCGGCGCCACCGGAGAACGTGTCCTTGCCGGAGGTGATCACCGCGCCCTTGATGGCGGCATCGCCGGCGACATGATCGACGATGGCGTTCAACTCGCGCATTACCTCTTCGGTGAAGACGTTCATCGAGCGGTCCGGGCTGTTCCAGGTGACCAGCGCAATGCCGTCGGCGTCGATGTCGAGGGTGAAATTGGTGTAGCTCATAGGTTCTCTCCCCGTCAGACGCGTTCGATGATCGTTGCGGTGCCCATGCCGGCGCCGATGCACAGCGTCACCAGCGCGGTGTTGAGGTCGCGGCGCTCGAGTTCGTCCAGAACCGTGCCGAAGATCATCGCGCCGGTGGCGCCGAGCGGATGGCCCATGGCGATGGCGCCGCCATTGACGTTGATCTTCTCGTGATCGATGTCGAAAGCCTGCATGTAGCGCAGCACGACTGAGGCGAAGGCCTCGTTGAGCTCGAACAGGTCGATGTCGGACAGCTTCATCTTGGCGCGCTTCAACAGCTTCTCGGTGACGTCGACCGGACCGGTCAGCATCAGCACCGGCTCGGAGCCGATGTTGGCGAAGGTGCGGATGCGGGCGCGGGGCTTCAGGCCCATCGCCTTGCCCGCCTTCTTGGAGCCGAGCAGCACGGCGGCCGCGCCATCGACGATGCCGGACGAATTGCCGGCATGGTGGACGTGGTTGACCTCTTCGACTTCGGGATGCTTCTGAACTGCGACCGCGTCGAAGCCGCCCATTTCGCCGGGCATGACGAAGGATGGGTTGAGCGAAGCCAGCGACTGCATGTCGGTCGAAGGCCGCATGTGCTCGTCATGGTCGAGGATGGTCAGCCCATTCTGATCCTTGATCGGAATAACCGAATTCTTGAAGCGGCCATCAGCCCAGGACTTGGCGGCGCGCTTCTGGCTCTCGACCGCGTAGGCGTCGACGTCGTCCCTGCTGAAGCCGTATTTGGTGGCGATCAGGTCGGCCGAGATGCCTTGCGGCACGAACCAGCCGGGCAGGCCGACCGAAGGGTCCATGAACCAGGCACCGCCGGAAGCGCCCATGCCGACGCGCGACATCGATTCGACGCCCCCGGCAATGACGATTTCGTCCGCCCCCTGCGCGATCTTGGCGGCGCCGAAATTGATGGCGTCGAGACCGGAGGCGCAGAAGCGCGAGATCTGCATGCCGGGCGCCTTGGTGTCGTAGCCGGCCTCGAAGGCGGCGGCGCGCGGAATGACCGAGCCTGCCTCGCCGACCGGGTCGACGCAGCCGAAGATGATGTCGTCGACGTTTGCGGTGTCGAGCCCGTTGCGGTCGCGCAGCGCTTCGAGCGTCTTGGCGGCGAGCCGCACCGCCGGCACTTCGTGCAGCGATCCGTCCTTCTTGCCCTTGCCGCGCGGCGTGCGCACCGCGTCATAGACATAAGCTTCGGCCATTTTCGTGCTCCTTGGGTTCGCCGGTCGTCGCTCTCAGAGCGAGCGTCCGATCAGCAATTTCATGATCTCGTTGGTGCCGCCATAGATGCGCTGGACGCGGGCGTCGCGGAACATGCGGGCGATCGGATATTCATTCATGTAGCCATAGCCGCCATGCAATTGAAGGCATTCGTCGACGACCTTTCCCTGCAGGTCGCTGAGCCAGTACTTGGCCATCGACGCCGTCACCGGATCGAGGCCGCCATTGATGTGGCGGCTGACGCAGTCATTGTAGAAGACACGGCCGATGGTGGCTTCCGTCTTCAACTCGGCCAGCTTGAACTGGGTGTTCTGGAAGTCGATGATCGCCTTGCCGAACGCCTTGCGCTCCTTGACGTAGTCGATGGTCAGCGCCAGCGCCCGCTCGATCATGGCGATGGCGCCTGTGCCGATCTGCAGCCGCTCCTGCGGCAGCTGCTGCATCAGCTGGACGAAGCCCTGCCCTTCCTCGTGACCAAGCAGATTGGAGGTCGGCACGCGCACATCGTTGAAAAACAGTTCCGACGTGTCGTTGGCCTTCAGGCCGATCTTGTCGAGATTGCGACCGCGCTCAAACCCTTCGACCTGGTCGGTCTCGACGACGATCAGCGAGGTGCCCTTGGCGCCCTTTTCCGGATCGGTCTTGACGACGACGATGATGAAGTTGGCCAGCTGGCCGTTGGTGATGAAGGTCTTGGAGCCGTTGATCTTGTACTGATTGCCATCCTTCTGCGCCCGCGTCTTGACGCCTTGCAGATCGGAGCCTGCGCCCGGCTCGGTCATGGCGATGGCGCCGATCAGTTCACCGGTCGCGAGCTTCGGCAGCCATTTCTTCTTCTGCTCCTCCGAACCGTAGTGGAGGATGTAAGGGGCGACGATCGAATTGTGCAGGCCAATGCCGAAGCCGTCGACGCCGACATGGCCGATCGCCTCGATGATGGCGCTCTCATGCGCGAAGGTGCCGCCCGAGCCGCCATATTCCTCCGGCATCGAGGCACAGAGCAGGCCGGCGGCTCCTGCCTTCAGCCAGCTCTCGCGGTCGACCATCTCGTTCTTTTCGAACTCGTCGTAACGCGGCGCGATTTCTTCCGACATGAAGCGGGTTGCCATGTCGTAGAGCATGCCGACCTCGTCCGCCGCCCAGGCGGGCTTGGGAAGGCCAAGGATTTCGGCTGGGTTGGTCATGCTATGATACTCCTCCCAGAGCGCCTCGTCAGAGTCGAGGTCGGCGCATTTCACGCAGGACCCCACCCGGCCCTTCGGGCCACCCTCCCCTCAAGGGGGGAAGGGAACCATCTTTAGAACGCTTCCGCCGGCAGGGCCATCAGCGTGTCCGCACCACTCGAAATACGGGCGAGGTGCGCCGACGTCTCCGGCATGATCCGCTCCATGAAGAAGCGCGCCGTCACGACCTTGTTGTCATAGAAAGGCTGGGAGCCGTTGGCGCCGGTCTTACCCTGTGCTGCCTTGGCCATCTGCGCCCACATGTAGCCCAACGCCACAAGGCCGAACAGATGCATGTAGTCGGTCGAGGCGGCACCGGCATTGTCCGGCTTGGTCATGCCATTCTGCAGCAGCCACATGGTCGCCGCCTGCAAATCGTTGAGGCCCTTCTTCAAGCCCTTGGTGAAGGGCGCCATCTTTTCGTCGGCGCGGTTCTCCTCGCAGAATTCGCCGACCTCCTTGAAGAAGGCCTGCACGGCGCGGCCGCCATGCAAACCGAGCTTGCGGCCGACGAGGTCGAGCGCCTGGATGCCGTTGGCGCCTTCATAGATCATGGCGATGCGGGCATCGCGCACGAACTGGCTCATGCCGTGCTCTTCGATGTAGCCGTGACCGCCGAACACCTGCTGCGCCATGACGGCGTGATCAAAACCTTTGTCGGTGAGCACGCCCTTGACCACCGGCGTCATCAGGCCGGTGTAGTCATCGGCCGCCTGGCGATCCTTGTCGTCGGCGGAGCGATGCGCGATATCGGACTTGATCGCCGTCCACAATGCCAGCGCGCGGCCAGCCTCGTTGAAGGCCTTCATGGTCATCAGCGAGCGGCGGATATCGGGATGGACGATGATCGGGTCGGCCTTCTTGTCAGGCGCCTTTGGCCCCGACAGCGAACGGCCCTGCAGGCGGTCCTTGGCGTAGGCGACGGCGTTCTGGTAGGCGATCTCGGATTGCGACAGGCCCTGCAGGCCGACGCCAAGCCGCGCCTCGTTCATCATCGTGAACATCGCCTTCAGGCCGCCATTGGCCTCACCGAGCAGCGTGCCTTCGGCCTCGTCATAGTTCATGACGCAGGTCGAATTGCCGTGGATACCCATCTTCTCCTCGATCGAGCCGCAGGAGACGGTGTTTCTTGTCCCGGGATTGCCCGAGGCGTCGAGCTTGAGCTTCGGCACGATGAACAGCGAGATGCCCTTGACGCCTTCCGGCGCGCCCTCGATGCGGGCCAGCACCAGATGGACGATGTTGTCCGACATGTCGTGCTCGCCGGCGGAGATGAAAATCTTCTGGCCTGAAATCTTGTAGGTGCCGTCGCCGTTCGGCACCGCCTTGGTGCGCAGCAGACCGAGATCGGTGCCGCAATGCGGCTCGGTCAGATTCATGGTTCCGGTCCAGGCGCCTTCGATCATCTTCGGCAGCCAGGTCGCCTTCTGCTCATCGGTGCCATGGGTGATGATCGCCGCGATCGCGCCCTGCGTCAGGCCCGGATACATCATCAGCGACATGTTGGCCGACACCATGTATTCGGCGACGGCGGTGTGGACGGCATAGGGCAGGCCCTGGCCGCCGAACTCGACAGGTGCCGCCAGCCCCATCCAACCGCCTTCGCGATACTGGCCGAACGCTTCCTTGAAACCTTTGGGCGTCGTCACCGAGCCGTCGTCGTGGCGCACGCAACCCTCCATGTCGCCGACACGGTTCAGCGGATGCATGACGTTTTCGGCGAGCTTGGCGCCTTCGGCGAGGATCGCCTCCAGTACGTCGGGCGTGGCATCCGAAAATCCGGGGAGGTTCGAATAGCGCTGATAGCCCAGCACCTCGTTGAGCACGAACAGCGTATCCTGGACCGGAGCCCTGTAGATCGGCATGCTTTTTCTCCACCCTGCGGACCTGGTCCGAAAGCCCCGAATTCATGTCAGGGCAGCATGCGGACCCGTGTTGAAGCCGGGATAGCAAAAATTGACGTTTGCGTAAACGTCAATTTTTCGATGCGACAAGATTTCCACCCCTCCCAAGCTTGGTGAGCGTAGCGGCGCAGGGTGGTGCAAGCCAGCGCTGACGGACCGGAGAGGCAGGGGCAGACAACGAAAAAGCCGCGCGGCAGAGCCACGCGGCTTTGATGGTCAAGGATCCGACAGAGTCAGAACCGGCAGATCTGTTTATCTCGCGACGCTCGCCTGTGGCGTCGTGCGCTCGGTCAGCATCTGGCGCACCGCCGACATCGAGCCGCTGAGCTCGTTGATGGCGTCGTCGATCAGCGCCCGCTGCTTTTGCAGGCGGGCAAGCTGCTTCTCCGACTTGTCCAGCGCTAGCCGCAACTGCTTGGTGTTGGAACCGGTCGGATCGTAGAGATCCATCATCTGCTTGACGTCGCGCAGCGAGAACCCGACCTTGCGGCCAAGCAGGATCAGCTTCAGCCGGGCCTTGTCGCGGCGCGTGTAGAGACGGGTGGAACCGTCGCGCTGCGGGTTGAGCAGGCCCTTGTCTTCGTAGAAACGCAGGGTGCGCAGCGTCACGCCGTATTTCTTGGCCATTTCACCGATGCGGACAAGATCCTCACCAGCTTCGACAGATATATTATTGGTGTTGGCCGCGGTCTCGCCGGCCGAGATAAGCTTCATAGTCACTGGCTTTCCCCGTTTGGTGGCGTCGCGGTCCCGGACCATGCGTCGCCTGACTGGAAGCGGGGGCGTGCTTCCGGCCGTGGTTTCGACAAACAAATCGCAAAACAGCACACTCAATGCGCCTTTTACGTTTACGTCAATTCTATACCGATAGCCGCCTCATGACGCAAGGGCGTTCTGCGGGGCGTTCGGCGGGCGGTGCTTTATGCCGCACCGGAGGCAGCGGCAGCCAACTTCCTTGCAACTTCTTAAGCTTGGTTAACGCGTTGTTTACCACGTTGGGGGAAATGTGGGCGCGTCGGCTATCCGTGTTTATCCTGTATCGAATTTTCACGGTTTTTCGGAGCGCGGGTGAACCCCGGGAAGCTTGTCTTCCACCGTGGCATGGAAGCGCGGTCGCCTTCGTTCCGGCAGGGACTTGGGGAGCTGGTCGCAAGCCGGCCAATCTGAAAGACGGACGCACCGATGAACAGCAAGCGGTCCTATCTCGATACACTCAACGCCGGCAGGCAGCGCAGGCCGCAGACCACGCTCGAGCAGCTGAACCGCTCACTGGAGACGCTGGAACAGCGACTGGGGCAGACCCGCGAAGAGGTGACGGCACGTCCCGCTCCCCGTCAATACGGCGCCGACCCACGCTATCCCGCCGCAGACCCGCGCTATCCGGCCGCCCAGCCAACCGGCCAGCAGCGCTGGTATGAGGATCCGCAGCCGGCACCGCGCCAGCAAAACCCGGCGCCGGCTCCCGCCTTCGACCAGAATTACCAGGCCATCGCCCGCGACATCGACCGCGTGCGCGGCCAGGAAGACAGCGTCGCCATGGTCGGCAAGATCGCCGGTGAACTGCGCGGCATGCGCGAGGAACTGCGCAACCAGATGACATCAGGCCTGCAACGCGAATTCGATGCGCTGCGCAAGGATATCGACCGTGCCTTCCAGTCAGGCGCCAAATCCGGCGCATCAAGCAAGGGCAGCGCCGAACTCGGCGTCGAATTCGAACGGCTTTCCGGCGCCATCAAGTCGTTGTCGGAGAAGAGCGACGACAGAAGCGTCAACCTGCTGCGGCTGGAGCTCGAGCAGGTCAAGGCCGCGCTCGACACGCTGGCGCGCGAGGAGAGCGTGCAGAAGGTCGACCGGCGCTGGGACGATTTCGACCGCCGCTGGACGGCTTTCGAGGACCGTGTCGACGCCGATCAGCGCAAGCGCTCCGACGACCCTGCCCTTGCGGCCCTGACCGACCGGCTGGAGCAGATCAGCAACGCCGTCAACAACCTGCCGGAATCGCTGTCGCTGCGCTCGCTGGAGGAAAAGGTCCGTACACTGGCCGGCGCCGTCGATCACTTCGCCAGCCAGCAGGATAATCGCGGCGGCGACACGCTTGCCATGATCGACGAGCGGCTGGACGAGATTTCCCGTGCCATCGTTGCCTCGACCGTCGCGGCACAGGCCAATTCGGTCGATCACGAAGCCTTTGAGCGCATCGAGAAACGGATCGATTCGCTCGCCCGGCAGATCGAGGAAGTGGCGCAAGACCGACCCGGCAACGCGGTCATGGATCGCTTGAGCACGCTGTCGAACCGGGTCGACGAACTCGCCGGCCGCGCCAATCTGCCGGAACAAGCGATGGAACGGCTGGCCAAGCAGATCACGCTCATCGCCGACAAGATCGACCAGGCGCCGGCCATGCCCGACGCCGACTATATCTTCCACGGACTCGAGCAGCGCTTCGACGTGCTGTCCGGCATGATGGAACGCCGCCAGGGCGACGCCATCGAACAGGGCAACATGCTGTTCCGCGATCTCGAGCGCCGGCTGGACGAGGTAGCCGACCGGCTCGACCAGCGCATGCCGCAGGTCGACAGCGCCGGCATCATGGACGCCATCGACGCCCGCTTCACCGCACTCGCGACGCGCATGGAGAAGCGCGCTGCCGATCCTGCCGGCGAAGCGGCGATCCGTGGCCTGGAAAGCCGGCTCGAGGATATTTCCAGCCGGCTCGACGCATCGGCAGCCCAGGTGGCCGGCATCGATCCGGCGCTGATCCGCAGCCTGGAGGCGCAGGTCGCCGGCCTGTCCGCCCACCTTTCCAAGCCCAGCACGCCGCTGCCGGAATTCGAGGACATCAGCCCGCGCCTAGACGAAATCGAGAAGGCGCTGGCCGGCACCCGCGATTCCATCCTCGGCGCGGCACGCGAGGCGGCCGAGAGCGCAGTGCGTTCGCTGGCCGGATCGACTGCCAACACGACGGCCGTTTCCGGCCTCGCCCAGGACCTGAAAACCCTGGAAACGCTGACGCGGCGTTCCGACGAGCGCAATTCGAGAACTTTCGAGGCCATCCACGACACGCTGCTCAAGATCGTCGACAGGCTGGGTTCGCTGGAGACCAGCGAGCCGTCGGAAGCGGTGAGCGAGCTCCTGGAGACGCGGTCGGACGAGGCAGTCGGCAAGCGCCGCGCACGGACCGCCAAGATGGCTGTCGAGGCGCCGTCAATGGATATCGACGCGCCAATGCCTTTGACCGGCGACATGGCCGATCTTGATGGCCGCGCCGCCGCCTCACTACGCAGCGACCTGGGCACGCGCACACCCGCGGAAGCCGCCGCTGCGGCCGCCATGGCCGCACTCGGTTCCGACACCATCGCCGAGAAAGACCCGCCCGCAGGCCGCAAATCGATGTTCGGCGGGCTGGCGCGCGCCTTCAAGGGCAAGAAGGCGGCGGATGTTCCGCCGCTGGCCGGCTCGGCGCCGAGCAGCGATGTCCCGACTGTCGATCTCGACGAGCCGCTCGACCCGAAAGTGGCCAACCGCCCGCTGGAGCCCGGCTCCGGCGCGCCCGACCTCAACGCCATCATGAAGCGTGTCCGCGACGAGCGGGGCCAACCGGCAAAGCTCGGCGATAGCGACGCCGCGAAGTCGGATTTCATCGCGGCAGCGCGCCGCGCCGCCCAGGCCGCCGCGGCCGAGGCCGACGCATTGAAGCGCCAGTCGACGATGAAGGGGCCGGTGAAGGCGCTCAGGATCGGCGACCTGCTCAAGGCGCGGCGCAAGCCTATCCTGATGGCGGCGGCGGCGATCATGCTGGCGCTTGCCGGCCTGCAGCTCGGCAAGGCGTTTCTCTCGGATCCCGCCCAGGTGGCAAGCAACGACGCGGCACCGATCGTCGCCGCGCAACCGGTGCAAACGGCATCGCTCGACACGACGAGCCAGCCGAAGACGGAAGCGCAGCCGGCGGCAACGGACAGCGCGGCGGCCCGTGCCGTCCGGCAGGCCGAACCATCCGTGTCCACGACCAAGGACGATATGGTGGCGCAGCCCGTTCTGGCCGTGCCGTCGGACACGGATGCAATGGCGAATGCAGCGCCGGCGATCCAGCCCGCTCCGGCTCCCGGCCCGAGCGCGACCGCCTCCGACGCCATGGCTTCGGCTACGCCGACGCCAGCTGACCCCATTTCCGCCGCCCCGGCCCCGACGGCTTCGGCACCGGCGACCATCGCCGGCGCGCGAGCAACGGATGCCGATGCCCAGCCGGCCGCAGCCGTCCCAATGCCGGCCACCGATACCACGGCCAAGGACACCACCGGTGCCGTTGCGCCAACCAATGCGCCGGCAGCGGCAGCCACGGCCAAGTTCGACATTCCGGCCGATGCCGGCCCGGCGGCGCTGCGTGATGCCGCCGCCAGCGGCGACGCCAAGGCGCTGTTCGAGGTCGGCTCGCGCTATGCCGAGTCGCGCGGCGTCAAGGAAGACATGGCGGCGGCCGCCAAGTGGTACGAGAAATCGGCCGAACTCGGCTTTGCGCCGGCCGAATACCGCATCGGCAATTTCTATGAGAAGGGCATCGGCGTCGCGCGCGACATCAAGAAGTCGAAGACCTGGTACCAGATGGCCGCCGAGCAGGGCAACGCCAGCGCCATGCACAATCTGGCGGTGCTGTTCGCCATGGCCGCCGATGGCGTGACCGACAATGAATCGGCCGCGCACTGGTTCCAGGAGGCCGCCGACCTCGGCGTCAAGGACAGCCAGTTCAATCTCGGCATCCTCGCCGCCAAGGGTGTCGGCATGAAGCAGAACCTCGAGGAATCCTACAAATGGTTCGCGCTCGTCGCCAAGACCGGCGACAAGGACGCTGCCGCCAAGCGCGACGAGATCGCCAATGCGCTGCGGCCCGAACAGCTCGAGCGCGCCCGCGCCGCGACCGAATTGTGGAAGGCCAAGCCACTCAACGCGGCGGCCAACTCGGCCGATGTCCCTGAATCCTGGCAGGAGGGCACGCCGCAGACGACCGCCGGCATCGACATGAAGAAGGCCGTCAAGAACATCCAGCTCATCCTCAACAAGAACGGCTATGATGCCGGCAGCGCCGACGGCGTCATGGGCGACAAGACCAAGAACGCGATCATCGCTTTCCAGACCGACAACAAGCTGCCGGCGACCGGCGCCGTCGATGAAAAACTGGTCAGGGCGCTGCTGGCGCGCAAATAACGGGGAGAAGCGTCGTTTCCACGATGCTCTTGCCACACATTTGCCTGTTAACTGCTTGAGATGTTTTTTGTTTCGGCGCGGCGGCGGAGTTAAACTCCGCCGCCGCCGCGTCGGTGCAAGAAAAAATTGGCTTTTCGGTGCGAGACTGGCTGCAACGGCTGTATTCGCCGACAGGCAAACTGATCGAGACTGACGGGTGGGCATCTATCTCCCGATTGCGGAAATTTCCGTCAACGTCTTCGTGCTGCTGGCCATGGGCGCCGCGGTGGGCTTCCTGTCGGGCATGTTCGGCGTCGGCGGCGGCTTTCTCATCACCCCGCTGCTGATCTTCTACAACATCCCCCCGGCGATCGCGGTCGCCACCGGCGCCAACCAGGTCATCGCCTCCTCCTTCTCCGGCGCGCTGTCGCACATGAAGCGAGGTACGCTCGACTTCAAGCTCGGCGGCGTGCTGTTGGCCGGCGGCATCGTCGGGTCCACCGGCGGCATCTACGTGTTCGCCATCCTGCGCAGGCTCGGCCAGCTCGACCTGTTCATCTCGCTGCTCTATGTCGTGCTGCTCGGCACGGTCGGCGGGCTGATGCTGGTCGAAAGCGTCAATGCGCTACGCGCCACGCGCAGCGGTGCCGCACCGGTGCTGAAGAAATCCGGTCAGCACAACTGGATCCACCGGCTGCCGCTGAAGATGCGCTTCAGGGCGTCCAAACTGTTCGTCAGCGTCATTCCGGTGCTCGGTCTCGGCGCCGGCATCGGTTTCCTGTCCTCGATCATGGGTGTCGGCGGCGGCTTCATCATGGTGCCGGCGCTGATCTATCTGCTCAAGGTGCCGACCAACGTCGTCATCGGCACGTCGCTGTTCCAGATCATCTTCACCTCGGCCTATACGACGCTGGTTCACGCCACCACCAACCAGACCGTCGATGTGATGCTGGCCTTTCTGCTGATGGCGGGCGGCGTGGCCGGGGCGCAATATGGCGCCAAGGCCGGCCAGAGACTGCGCGGCGAGCAATTGAGGGCGCTGCTGGCGTTGCTGGTGCTGGCCGTGGCGATCCGGCTTGCGATCGACCTCTTCGTCACGCCGCCCAATCTTTATTCGCTGTCGGGCGCGGGCCTCAGCGGATGAAGGGACCGGGAACCTTCGCAGCGGCCATCTTCCTGTCCTTGCTTGCGGTCGTCATGCCGACGAAGGCACAGACGCCGCTGACGGAAGGCATCCAGATCGGGCTCTCCACCGACAATGTCTCGATCACCGCCGGCTTTTCCGGCGCCGACCTGACCATCTTCGGCTCGCTGGAAAATCCCGACCCGCTGGTGGCGCGCCAGGGCCGCTATGACGTCATCGTCGTGCTCGAAGGGCCAGCCAAGCCGGTGGTGGTGCGCCGCAAGGACCGGGTTCTCGGCGTCTGGGTCAATCTGGACTCCGAGACCTTCGAGAATGTCCCGGTCTCCTATTCGGTGGCGACGACGCGGCCGCTGCAGGACATCACCGAACCGAACAGTTACAAGCAGCTGTCGCTCGGCGCCTCCAACCTCTACATGCAGCCCGCCGATGCCGGCGACAGCCCGGCGACGATCGAGGAATTCACCGCGGCGTTGCGCGAGCGCAAGGCGGCGGCCGGGCTCTACAGCGAGAATGTCGGCGGCGTGCAATTCCTGTCGCAGAACCTGTTCCGCGCCACCGTCAGGCTGGCGCCGAATGTTCCGGTCGGCACTCACAAGGCGCGCGCCTTCCTGTTCAAGAGCGGCCTGTTCATCAAGGAGAGCTCGGCGCAGCTCGAAATCCGCAAGTCCGGCTTCGAACAGTCGATCTTCCGCGTCGCCCATGACTATTCCTTCCTTTATGGCGTCTTCGCCATATCGCTGGCCATGATAACGGGCTGGCTCGGCAGGCTGGTCTTCCGCAGGGATTGAACCGTCCGAAAGGGGTTCCCCTTTCGCGGATCATGCTGTAGACCGCACCTCCCCGCCCAACGGGCAAGCAATTCAATTCGGCAGAGTGGTCAATTCGACAGAGTGGTTCGGTCGCCCGAAACCGCAGCGCACGCTTCCTGCGAGCGCCGATCCCCTGCCTGCCACCAATGACAGGAGGCTGCTTTGCGACCAGCATTCGCCGGCATCGACTTCGGCACTTCGAACTCCACGGTTGGCGTGGTCCGCAACGGCCGCCCTCGCCTCGTCGGGCTCGAGGACGGCCAGGTGACATTGCCGAGTGCGGTGTTCTTCAATTTCGAGGATGGCCGCATCTGTTTTGGCCGCCAGGCCATCGCCAACTACACCGACAGCGTGGAAGGCCGGCTGATGCGTTCGCTGAAGAGCGTGCTCGGCAGTTCGCTGGCGCATGAAAAGACGCGCATCAAGGCGCGCTCGATCGGCTTCATGGAGATCATCGGCCTGTTTCTCGGGCATCTCAGGAAGAAGTTGGAGGAGGATGGCGGCGATCTGGTGGAGACCGTGGTGCTCGGCCGCCCGGTGCAGTTTGTCGATGACGATGCACAAGCCGACGCGAATGCCCAGAGCGACCTTGAAAAGGCCGCGCATGCCCAGGGCTTCAAGCATATCGCCTTCCAGTTCGAGCCGATCGCCGCGGCGCTCGACTACGAGCAGAGGGTGACGCGCGAAGAGCTGGCGCTGATCATCGACATGGGCGGCGGCACGTCGGATTTTTCGGTGGTGCGCGTCTCGCCGGAGCGTGCCCGATCCCCGGACCGCAAGGACGATATCCTGGCCAGCCGGGGTGTTCATATCGGCGGCACGGATTTCGACCGGCTGCTCAGCATCGCCCATGTGATGCCGCAGCTCGGCTATTTGACCCCGACCAAGGACGGCAAGCGCAATCTGCCGGCCAGCTATTTCATCGACCTCGCCACATGGCAGCGCATCAACCTGGTGTACACCGCCAAGGCGATGACGCATCTGCGCCAGATCCGCTACGAGGCGGCGCGCGCCGATCTCGTCGACCGCTTCATCCACATCGTCGAGCACCGCTATGGGCACGCGCTGGCCGGACTGGTCGAGAAGGCCAAGATCGAGCTGACCGACGAGCCGGCCGCTGAAGTCGCGGTGACGCTGCCGGGCGCCGCGTTCGCCGCCGACATCACGCGCGACGGGCTGGATGCCACCATCGCCAGGGACATTGAGCGGGTCACCGAAACGGTCGTGCACACCATCCGCGACGCGCAGGTCAAGCCGTCCGACATCACGGCAGTGTTCCTGACCGGCGGATCGACCGCGATCCCGCTGGCAAGACGGGAAATCCTCTCGCTGGTGCCGCAGGCTTCCGTCATTGATGGCGACATGTTCGGTTCGGTCGGCCTTGGCCTGGCTCTGGATGCCCAGCGGAAGTTCGGCTGACTACGCCGGATCGCCTCGGGTTGTTTCAGCGCCGAGATGCGCCTTGAGCGCCATCTGGGCCAGGCTGGCCTGGCGATCGCGGTGCGTGATCATGGCGAAGTCGCGTTTCGGCAGTTCGAGCGGCACGGACCGCAAACTGCCTTCGGCAACGGCACGTCCGACGACGAGTTCCGAAATGATGGTGGCGCCGGCACCCGCCTCGACCGCCTGGCGAACCGCTTCGTTGCTGGGCAGCACCAGGAAGACTTGCAGGTCGGCAAGCGAAATCCCCTCACGCCGCGCCAGATCCTCCAGCACCTCGCGCGTGCCCGAACCGCCCTCGCGGATGATCCAGCGCAAGCCCTTGATGTCGGGATGACCGGGCGCGGTTTCGGCGATCTCGGGATGGGAACTCGCAACAACCAGCATCAACCGGTCGGTATCGACCTTGGCGCGGCGCAAAATGTCGGACTCGGTGCGCCCCTCGACAAGGCCGAGATCGGCGGTTCCATCCAGCACGCTGGCCTCGACCTGCCTTGTGTTGCCGATGCTGACGCTCAGCCGCACCGCCGGATAGGCTTCGTGGAAGGATGCCAGCCGGCGCGGCAGCCAATAGCTGGCGATGGTCAGGCTGGCGGCGATCGACAGGCTGCCGGCGACCGTCTGCGAAACATGTTCCAGCACATTGCGGGCGGCGGCGGCTCGCTCCAGCACCGCCTTGGCCTCCGGCAGGAACCGGTGGCCGGTCTGGGCAAGTTCGATGTTGCGGCCGACGCGGTTGAACAGATGGACGCCGTGCTGTTCTTCAAGCGCGCGGATGGCGGCCGATGCCGCGGACTGGGAGATACCCAAAAGCTCCGCCGCCTTGGTCATGTGGCCGCGCTCGGCGACGGCGACGAAAATGCGCAACTGATCCAGGGTCATGAACGCATTAAGAACCAATACCGATCGAATTTACAAGAACAACTGATTAGACGGATCGATAGCTTTATTCTACTTTTTCAGGCGAAGTTAGAAAAAATTGGCCTTCAACTCGCAGCGAATAAAATGATCGGGCGGTTCAGATCCCTGTTTGCCCATTGGGCCCGTGGCATAAGGCGGCGGCTCACCGGTGATCGCTACCACCCGGAAGAACATTACATGCGCGGCCCCGGACCGAAGACGCGGGCCAAATCCGCGAACCCTCCCGGCACCGCCGAACCATGATACACGGACCGCCGCGCGGCGCGAATTCGGCACCATCGCAACGCCCGCTGGCCGACACGCGCGCGCCTGATGAAGGCGACGGCGTCGACACCTCGCCTGATATTTCCGACAGCATCGCCAAGACGACCTGCTACATGTGCGCCTGCCGCTGTGGCATCGACGTGCACATCAAGGATGGCAAGGTCCGCTACATCAACGGCAACAAGGACCATCCGGTCAATCGCGGCGTGATCTGCGGCAAGGGCAGCTCCGGCATCATGCAGCACTACAGCCCGGCCCGGCTGAAGAAGCCATTGCTGCGCACCGGCCCGCGCGGCTCCGGCGAGTTCCGCGAGATCGAGTGGGAGGAAGCCTTTTCGATCGCGACCGAACGGCTTTCGGCGGTTCGTCGCACCGATCCGAGGAAACTTGCCTTCTTCACCGGCCGCGACCAGTCGCAATCCCTGACCGGCTGGTGGGCGAGCCAGTTCGGCACGCCGAATTTCGCCGCCCATGGCGGCTTCTGCTCGGTCAACATGGCGGCCGGCGGGCTCTACACGATCGGCGGTTCGTTCTGGGAATTCGGCGAGCCCGACTGGGACAACACCAAATACTTCATGCTGTTCGGCGTCGCCGAGGATCACGATTCCAACCCGATCAAGATCGGCTTGGGCAAGCTCAAGGCGCGCGGCGCCAAGGTGGTGTCGATCAATCCATGCCGGACCGGCTATAACGCCATTGCCGACGACTGGATCGGCATCCGGCCGGGCACTGACGGCCTGTTCGTCTTCGCCCTCATCCACGAACTGCTGAAGGCCGGCCGCGTCGATCTCGATTATCTCCTGCGCTACACCAATGCTCATATGCTGGTCATCCAAGAGCCTGACGCCGCCGATGACGGTCTGTTCGTCCGCGACGCCGACGGCAATCCGTTGGCCTGGGACAGGGTGGCGAAAACCTCCGTCAAGGCGATCGACCCGGAGGCGAAGCCGGCGCTGACCGGCAGCTTCGAAGTCGCTGGCCGCCGCTGTACGCCGGTGTTCCAACTCATCGCCGACCGCTACCTCGACGAGAACTATGCGCCGGACTCGGTCGCCGAACGCTGCGGCATCCCGGCCGGGACGATCCGCGGGATCGCGGCCGAGCTTGCCCATGTTGCCTTCGAACAGACGATCGAACTGCCGGTCGCGTGGACCGACTGGGCCGGGCGCCAGCACGAGACGATCAAGGGGCGCCCTGTTTCGATGCATGCCATGCGCGGCATCTCCGCCCATTCGAACGGTTTTCATACGTGCCGCGCCATCCACCTGCTGCAGGTGCTGCTCGGCACGGTGGATGTTCCCGGCGGCTTCCGCTTCAAGCCGCCCTATCCCAGATCGGCACCGCCAGGCCCGAAACCCGCCGGCAAGACAACCAAGGCCATGACGCCGCTCGACGGCATGGCGCTTGGCTTCGTCTGCGGGCCGGACGACCTGCTGGTCGATGAAGCCGGCACGCCGGTCCGCATCGACAAGGCCTATTCCTGGGAGGCGCCACTCGCGGCTCACGGCCTGATGCACACCGTCATCCGCAATGCCTGGGCCGGCGATCCCTACAAGATCGACACGCTGATGATGTACATGTCGAACATGGCCTGGAATTCCTCGATGAACACCGTCGAGACGATTCGTATGCTGACCGACCATGACGAGGCCGGCAACTACAAGATCCCCTTCATCATCTATTCCGACGCCTATTACTCCGAGACCGTGCCGTTCGCCGACCTCGTGCTACCCGACACGACCTATCTCGAACGCCATGATTGCATCAGCCTGCTCGACCGGCCGATCAGCGATGCCGACGGTCCGGGCGACGCCATCCGCCATCCCGTCGTCGAGCCGGACCGCGACGTCAGGCCGTTCCAGTCGGTGCTGATCGAACTGGGTGCGCGGCTCGGCCTGCCCGGCTTCGTCAAGGACGACGGCTCGGCCAAATATGCCGACTATGCCGACTACATCGTCAACCATGAGCGCACGCCCGGTATCGGCCCGCTCGCCGGCTGGCGCGGCAAGGATGGCGCCTCATTCGGCAAGGGCGAGGCCAATCCCGACCAGTTGCAGCGTTACATCGACAATGGCGGCTTCTGGCACCACGACTTCGCCGACGATCGGCGCTATTACAAGATGGCCAATCGCGCCTATCTCGATTTCGCCGAGCAGATGGGCTTCATCCCCAAAGCCGAGCCGATCGTCTTCCAGCTCTATTCCGAGCCGATGCAGCGCTTCCGGCTTGCCGCGCGGGGCCATGGCAGTGTGTTACCGCCAGAGGGCGAGCGCCAGCGCATCGAGACCTACATGGACCCGCTGCCCTTCTGGTACACGCCGTTCGAGGAAGCCGCCGTCGACCTGGAAAAATATCCGCTGCACGCGCTGACACAGCGGCCGATGCACATGTATCATTCCTGGGGGTCGCAAAATGCCTGGCTCAGGCAGATCACCAGTCAGAACCGGCTGTTCGTGCATTACCGGACCGCCGCCGGCCTCAACCTGGTCGATGACGACTGGGTGTGGATCGAAAGCATCAATGGCAGGGTCAAAGGGCAGATCAAGCTGGTCGACGGGGTGAACGAAAGCACGGTGTGGACCTGGAATGCGATCGGCAAGCGTCGCGGCAGTTGGGGACTGAAGGATGACGCCGCCGAAAGCAATCGCGGCTTCCTGCTCAACCATGTCATCGGCGACCAGACCTCGGCCGACGCGCAGGGCAAACGCTATTCGAATTCCGACCCGGTCACCGGCCAGGCGGCCTGGTTCGATCTGCGCGTGCGCATCGTCAAATGCAGGGCGGAGGAAGCCGGCTTCACCGAACCGCAATTCGAGCGTTTCCACCAGCCGCCGCATTTCGAGCCCTCGCCCGACAGGCTGACCTTCGGCGCCGAATTCCGCAGGGCAAGAGAGGCCGCCGAATGACCTGCCTTCCCACCCACACCGACAAGAAGCTCGGATTGGTCATCGATCTCGACACCTGCGTCGGCTGCCAGGCCTGCGTCACCGCCTGCAAGGAATGGAACACCGGCGGTCACATGGCACCACTCACCGATATCGATCCCTATGGCGGCCATGTCGACGGCGTCTGGTTCAACCGCGTGCACAGCTACGAGCACACCACCGAGATGGGTGGGCGCACGGTCAACTTCCCGCGTTCCTGCCTGCATTGCGAGACGCCGGCCTGCGTCACCGTCTGCCCGACCGGCGCCTCCTACAAGCGGGCATCGGACGGCATCGTGCTGATCGACGAGGACAAGTGCATCGGCTGCAAACTGTGCAGCTGGGCCTGCCCCTATGGCGCGCGCGAGTTCGATACCGATGTCGGCGTGATGAAGAAATGCACGCTGTGCGTCGACCGCATCTACAATGACAATCTGGCCGAAGAAGACCGTGTGCCGGCCTGCGTCGCCGCCTGCCCGACCAGCGCCCGGCATTTCGGCGATCTCGGCGATCCCCAGTCGGCCGTGTCGCAACTGGTGGCGGAGCGCGGCGGCGTCGACCTGATGCCTGAGATGGGCTATCACCCGACCAACAAATATCTGCCGCCGCGCGCCCACACGCAACGCGCCGCATCGGTGCCGGCGAAAGCGCTGGAGCCGATACGGGCCGAAGGCGGCTTCCTCGGCTGGGTCGATCGCATGTTGTCGAACTAACCCATGCATCCCGCCTTCTCCGTCGTCTTCTTCACCACCGCCACCGGCGCCGGCTACGGGCTGCTCGCGCTGCTTGGCATGCTCGGCGGGTTTCACATCATCCCCGCCGATTTCTGGCTGGGGCTCGTCGGCCTGGGTTTGGCGCTCGGCCTGATTGCGGCCGGATTGTTGTCGTCAACCGGCCATCTCGGCAGACCCGAACGCGCCTGGCGGGCGTTCTCGCAATGGCGCAGTTCATGGCTGTCGCGTGAGGGCGTGGCCTCGGTCATCACCTTTATCCCGGCGGGGCTGTTCGGCATCGGATGGGTGTTTTTCGGCCGCACTGGCGGCTGGGTCGGCATCGCCGGATTGCTTGCGGCCATCGGCGCCGTGGTCACCGTCTGCACCACCGGCATGATTTACGCCTCGCTGAAGCCGATCGCCCAGTGGCACAGTCGCTTCACCCTGCCCGGCTATCTCATCTTCTCGGCGATGACCGGCAGCGTTCTGTTGAACGCGCTGTGCCAAGGTTTCGCTGTCGGCTCAAAAATGCTTGTGGCTGCCTGCATGCTGCTGACCTTGCTCGGCTGGGGCTGGAAGCTGGCGACCTGGCGGTACAACGACCAATTGGAAATCCCGAGCAACGCCAACACCGCGACCGGCCTTGCCGGCGGCACGGTTCGGTCGCTGGAATGGCCGCATACCGAGGAAAACTATCTGCTTAAGGAAATGGGCTTTCGCATTGCGCGCAAGCACAGTGTACGCCTGCGCCAGATCGCGCAGGTGCTGGCCTTTGTCCTGCCAATCCTGCTTCTCGCCGTCACCTTTGCCCCGCCCTGGCCCTATGCGGCCGTGCCTTCAGCGCTCGCCGCGATCGTCCAATTCGCCGGCATGCTGGTCGAGCGCTGGCTATTCTTCGCCGAAGCCAAGCACACGGTTACCCTCTACTACGGACGTTGAGATCAACCCGGCCGCAGCATTGACCGTGAAATCGCAAAAATGCGGTCGGCGCCAAGCATATAGGCCATCAGCGATTCCAGGCGGAACAGCCCGGCATAGGCGTGGTCGAGCACATTGAGCGAACCGGTATAGGCGCCGAAGGCCGGCATGATCATGCGGCCACCATCGCCGGCAAAGCAGCGCCTGCGCACCGAGCGGCCCTGTTGCACGATGCGCGCGCAAGGATGCAGGTGGCCCGATATTTCGCCTTCGACGCGCACCTTGGACGGCTCGTGCCGGAACAGCAGCGAACCGATGGCCAGTTCCCGCACCGTATCGCCAGGCAGGTCCGCAGGCGCTTCCGGATCATGATTGCCGGCGACCCAGAACCAGTCGCGGCCTGCCATCAACGCTTCCAGCCGCTCGCGGAAACTCGCATGCATGCGCTCGGCGCCGCCGCCATCATGGAAGCTATCGCCAAGGCTGATAACGATCGACGGCTGGTAATCCGATATCACCGCCTGCAGCCGCAGCAAGGTCGCGCCGGTGTCGTAAGGCGGGATCAGCGTGCCGCGCCTTGCCAGCGACGAACCCTTTTCCAGATGCAGGTCGGACACCGCCAGCAACCTGAACTCGGGAAAATAAAGCACACCGCGCCGATCGCAGACCGCGCTCTCGCCGGCGACGTCAACCAGATCGGCTTCGGCAATCAGCGATGCGCGCGCCAGCGAAAAGTTCATTCCTCGACCATCTCCGGCCCCATGGCCTCCGCTACCAGCGTGGCCGCGTCCATCAGCAATGTCTCATCGGCTTCGCCGTTCACCGGCATCTTGCCGATCTCGAGCATGATCGGCACAGCGAGCGGCGAGATCTGCTCAAGATTCTTATGCATGATTCGACCCTGGATGCGCGAGAGCATGTCGGCAAGTCTGCTGACATCGAGCAGACCGGCGGCCGCATCGGCCCGTGTCGCCTGCAGCAGGATGTGATCCGGTTCATGGCTGCGCAGCACGTCATAGATCAGGTCGGTCGAGACCGTGACCTGGCGGCCGCTTTTCTCCTGGCCCGGGTGGCGTTTCTCGATCAATCCCGAAATCAGCGCGCAATTGCGGAAGGTGCGCTTGAGGAGCCAGCTGTCGGCCAGCCAGGCTTCGAGATCATCGCCAAGCATGTCCTGGTCGAAAAGCGCGCCGAGTGACGGTTTCCGGGCCTTGAACATCGCGCCCATGTCGCCCAGCGACCATATGGCCAGCGCATAGTCGGTGGCGACAAAGCCGAGCGGCCTGGCGCCCGCCCTGTCGAGACGCCGGGTAAGGAGCATGCCGAGCGTCTGGTGCGCCAGCCTGCCTTCAAAGGGATAGGCGACCAGATAATGGCGGTTGCCGCGCGGAAAGGTTTCGATCAGCAGGTCTTCGCGCTTCGGCAGCACCGACTTGTCGGCCTGGAACCGCAGCCAGTCGGCCACCTGCTCCGGCAGCTTCTTCCAGCGCTGCGGGTCGTCCAGAATGATACGGACCTGCTCGGCAAGGTAGGTCGAAAGCGGGAACTTGCCGCCGCCATAGTAGGGTACCTTGGCATCGCTGCCGGGCGCATTCGACACGAAGCATTCACTCTCGCGGATGCCTTCGAAGCGCAGCACCTTGCCGGCAAACATGAAGGTGTCGCCATGCGTCAAGGTTTCGAGAAAAGCCTCCTCGATCTTGCCGAGGACCCGGCCGCCGCGTGAGGCCGAGCCCTTGCTGCCAGCTTGCACGTAGCGCACGTTGAGCGCCGGCACTTCGATGATGGTGCCGACATTCAGCCTGTATTGCTGGGCAACGCGCGGATTGGAGACGCGCCACAACCCATCCTTGTTCAGGCGGATGCGGGCGTAACGCTCATAGTTCTTCAGCGCATAGCCGCCGGTGGCGACGAAATCGACGACGCGGTCGAATGTCGGCCGGTCGAGGTAGGCATAGGGCGCCGCCGTTCGCACTTCCTCGAACAGATCATCGGCACGGAACGGCGCACCACAGGCGCAGCCCAAGACGTGCTGGGCCAGCACATCGAGGCCGCCATTGACCAGCGGCGGCGTATCCTGTGCGCCGAGATAATTGGCGTCGAGCGCGGCACGGCATTCCAGCACCTCGAAACGGTTGGCCGGGATCAAGATCGCCTTCGACGGCTCGTCCATGCGGTGGTTGGCGCGGCCGATACGCTGCGCCAGCCGGCTGGCGCCTTTCGGCGCGCCGACATGCACTACCAGGTCGACATCGCCCCAGTCGATGCCCAGGTCGAGCGTCGAGGTGGCGACGATGGCGCGCAACGCGTTCTCGCCCATCGCCTTCTCGACACGCCGGCGCTGCGCGACATCGAGCGAACCATGGTGGAGTGCGATCGGCAGAGTGTCATCATTGACCCGCCACAATTCCTGGAACAGCAGCTCCGCTTGGCTGCGGGTGTTGACGAACAGCAGGGTGGTCTTGTGGCGCTTGATCTCGCGGTAAATCTCCGGCGTGGCGTAGCGGGCCGAATGCCCCGCCCATGGCACGCGCTCCTCGGAATCGAGGATGGTGATTTCGGGCTTCGCACCGCCGGTGACGACGATCAATTCGGCCATGTCAGGGCTTGTTGCGCCTTTGGGCGGATTCTGGCTGACCAGCCAGCGCCGCAATTCGTCCGGCTCGGCCACCGTCGCCGACAGGCCGATCATCTGCAGGCCAGGAACAAAGCTGCGCAGCCGCGCCAGCCCGAGCGCCAGCAGATGACCGCGTTTCGACGTCACCAGCGAATGCAACTCGTCGAGCACGACATAGCGCAGATCTTCGAAGAACCGCCTGGCATCGCCTGCCGCGATCAGCAGCGCCAGTTGCTCTGGCGTGGTGAGCAGGATATCGGGCGGTGCTAATTTCTGGCGCTGGCGCTTATGGGAAGGCGTGTCGCCGGTGCGCGTCTCGATGGTGACGGGCAGGCCGATCTCCTCGACCGGCTTGCCGAGATTGCGCTCGATATCGACAGCCAGCGCCTTGAGCGGCGAGATGTACAGCGTGTGGATGCCGCGGCGCGCCTGGCCCGGCTTTCGCCTCGGCCAGACGGCCAATTCCGTCAGCGACGGCAGGAAACCAGCCAGCGTCTTGCCGGCGCCGGTCGGCGCGATCAGCAGCACCGATTGCCCGCTTTGAGCCTTCGCCAACAATTCGATTTGATGGGCGCGCGGCGACCAGCCTTTCTCGCCGAACCATCTGACGAACGGTTCGGGCAGGGCCACAGTGGCATTCTGATCGGCAAGGCGCGGCTGCTCTGTCACGCGCCAGAGGTAGCGCGAAGGCAGGCAATCGCCAAGCAGAATCGGAACAAAAGGGGATCGGGACGTTGGGGAGCGTCCCTCTCCCCGTCACTATACGGGGAGAGGATGCCGGCAGGCAGGTGAGGGGCGGCGCGAACTTCCAATCGTTAGCGCCGCCCCTCATCCGCCCTCCGGGCACCTTCTATAGTGACGGGGAGAAGGAAAAGGATCACGGTCGCCGAAACCCTGTCGGCCCGCCATAGAGATAGCCGATGCGGGCGATGGCGTCCTTCAGCCCTTCGCGCGAGACCAGCATGGTGTGGCCGTTGGCGTGGATCGTGGTCTCGGCGTCGGTCATGACCGCGACATGGCCCTTCCAGAAGACGAGGTCGCCCCGGCGCAGTCCGGCATAGTCCGGCCCTGGATCGAGCGGCTCGCCGATGCTTGCAGCCTGCATGTCGGAATCGCGCAGCACGTTTCTGCCGGCCATGCGCATAGCCAGTTGCACCAGGCCTGAGCAATCGATGCCGAAACCGGAAACGCCGCCCCAGAGATAGGGCGTGCCGAGAAATATCTCGGCCACCGAAACATAGTCCGCTGCCGTGTCACCAATCGGCCGGAGGTGGCCTGATATGATGGCCTCGCCGGAAGGCAGGATTGCATAGTGCGTGCCGCGCGTTTCGGCAGACCCAGCCACCGTCACCGTCGACCCCATCGACAGCTGTCCGGCGATCGGAAAGCGCAGGTCGGGACCGGGATAGAGAAAGGTGCGGGGTACTGTGACCATATGGGTGGGCGCATGGTCTCGTCCGCCCAGCATGGTGTCGGCGACATAGCCGACATAGCCGTCTCGTTCGGCCTGGACCCAGGCCCAGCCTTCGGCATCCTCAAAAACCAGGACGTCGTCGCCGTACAGGGCCTGCGTGTTGATGCCGGCATCCGCCCGTGGCGCCTTGCGGATGTCGGCTACAGCGACCGAAATCCGCGCCGGCCGGCCGGCAACGAAGCGGTCGGCAACGACCTCTCCCCGCAGCCTTGCATCGGCAAGGTCGGAACGGAAAGCGTGGAGGCGGGCGTCGTGGGCAGTCAAATCAGCTACTCGGTCAAGGTTGGTTGATCAGATCGGCAGTTCGTGGGCCTTGGCGATGATAACATCGCCGAAACGCTCGACAAAGAGTGCACCCTCGACCGTGCGCTTGATCAGCACGTTGCGTTTGTCGAGTTCGTCGCGATGACGCGACACCAGTTTCAGCGCGCCCATCGTGTCGAGCGCGCGCGTGATGACCGGCTTGGTGACGTTGAGGCGAGCGGCGAGGCCGCGCACGGTGTGCGGCGGCGGATCGAGATAGATGGTGAACAGGATCGCGGTCTGGCGCATGGTCAGGTCGGGCGCGTCGTCGCGCACCTGCGACAGCATCACTTGCTGCCACAGTCGCAAGGCCTGGCTCGGGCGCATCGTAATCGACATCGCGCCAGCATGCCGGCAAATTGTTTCGGTTCCGTTTCAGTTTCAGCAATTTGCAGGCACTGCGTGCGGCCATCAGCCGAACCGTTTTGTGACAATTCGCTCCAGGGCGCGGATGCCCTGTGCTTCGCCACCGGCAGGACCGTGCGGGCGGTCAGCCGGGTTCCAGGCGAAGATGTCGAAATGCGCCCAGCTCACCGTCTTCTCGACAAAGCGCTTGAGAAACAATGCCGCCGTGATCGAGCCGGCGAAACCGTCCGTCGTGACATTGTTGATGTCGGCGATCTTCGACGACAGTTTCGCATCGTAGGGCCGCCACAGCGGCATGCGCCATAGCGGATCCTCGACCGCCAGCGATGCCGCCGCCAGATCCGAGGCCAGCGCCTCGTCGCCGGTGTAGAAAGGCGGCAGGTCAGGGCCGAGCGCGACGCGGGCAGCCCCGGTCAGCGTCGCCATATCGACCAGGAGCCGAGGCTCCTCCTCGTCGGCCAGCGCCAGCGCGTCGCCAAGTACGAGCCTCCCCTCAGCGTCCGTGTTGCCGATCTCGACTGAGATGCCCTTGCGGCTCGCCAGCACGTCACCCGGCCGGAAGGCGTTGCCGGCAATCGAATTCTCGACCGCGGGGATCAGCACGCGCAGCCGCACGTTCAAACCCGCGGCCATGATCATCGAAGCCAGGCCGAGCACATTGGCGGCACCGCCCATGTCCTTCTTCATCAACAGCATGCCGGACGACGGCTTGATATCGAGGCCGCCGGTGTCGAAGCAGACGCCCTTGCCGACAAGCGTCACCTTCGGCGCGCCCTGTTGCCCCCAAATCATGTCGATCAGGCGCGGCGCGCTGACGGATGCCCGGCCGACGGCGTGGATCATCGGGAAGTTCTGGGCAAGCAGGTCGTCGCCCTTGATCACGGAGACTTCGGCCTTGTGGGCCTCGGCCAGGGTCCGCACTGCCTTCTCCAGGTCGTCCGGCCCCATATCGCTGGTCGGCGTGTTGACCAGGTCGCGCGTCAGGAAGACGCCATCGGCGACCCGGCGAACGCGGGCCGCGTCGACACCGGCCGGCAGGTCGAAGCGCAGCGCCTTGCCTGGCTTCTTGCCGTAACGGGTAAAGACATAGCCGCCGAGCGCCAGCGCGATTGCCGCGAGTTCCGGCTCGGCAGGCACTGAGGCGAAATGCCAGTCGCCTTCTGGCAGCGTTTTCGACAGCGCGCCGAGAGCGAGCGCGCCCTCGCCGTCGCCAACACCGAACAGGGCGCCGGCGAGCGCGCCGTTTTCGCCGGGCACGGCCAGCGTCCTGCCTGCCTCGCCGGAAAAGCCGTTGGCCCTGGCCCAGGCGACCATGGATGGCGCCAGGCCTGAGGCCTCCAGACCGTCACGGGCCACGAGATGCACCGGCAACGCACCTTGCAATTTCTTCTCGACGAGTTCGACAGGCATTCGATGTTCTCCTTGCCGAGCCCAAGCCGAGTCGGCATTTGTTAACCCTCCGTTAGGGTTAACAGAATATTTCTGCGGGAGGGAAGATGGCCACGCAATGGCCACGCGCATGAATGGAGGCTTAGGTGCCGATGCCGACCAACCGCACAGTGAATGCCAGGAGCAAACGGCTTGTCACCACGGCCCTCATGCTGGCGCTCGCGGCGGGCGTCGCGGGTTGCGGTACCAGCAGGATGACCACCGGCTCGATCGGCCGCACCGGCGGCAAGCCGCTGGAGACCATGTCGGCGGGAGAGCTGCACAGTGCCACGGCCGCGCTCGGCCAGTCCTACGCCAGGAACCCCAACGACAAGCGAATCGCGACCAATTTCGCGGCTGCGCTGCAGATGGACGGCGATGCCGACCAGTCGCTTGCCGTGATGCGCAAGCTGGCGATCGCCTACCCAAAGGACCGCGACGTGCTCGCGGCCTACGGCAAGGCGCTGGCCGCCAATGGCCAGTTCGAGGCAGCGCTCGATGCCGTGCGCCGCGCACAGACGCCGGAATATCCAGACTGGAGGCTGGTGTCGGCGGAAGCGGCCATTCTGGACCAGCTTGGCCAGAAGGACGATGCGCGCCAGCTTTACCGCAAGGCCCTCGAACTCAAGCCGAACGAGCCGTCGGTTCTCTCCAATCTCGGCATGTCCTATGTGCTGGAAGGGGATCTGCGCACCGCCGAAACCTATATGCGTTCGGCTGCCCAGCAGCCCAACGCCGATAGCCGTGTGCGCCAAAACCTGGCATTGGTGGTTGGCCTGCAGGGCCGCTTCGACGAAGCCGAGAAGATCGCCTCACAGGAGCTCTCGCCCGAACAGGCGCAGGCCAACGTCGCTTATCTCAGGCAGATGCTGGCCCAGCAGAATGCCTGGAGCCAGCTCAAGGACCAGGACAAGGGCAAGGGCAAGGCCGCCACCAACTGACCGTCGGCAAGCAGCGGACGGATCGTCGGACATCGAAAGGCCGCGTGGTGTCAGTCACGCGGCCTTCTTCTTGGAGCAACCGTCGTTGCTTACTTGCTGCTGGTGCTATGCTGATCGCCGAAGATGCCGCCGCGCTGGCTGACCTGGATGCCGGCGGGGCCCAGGATAATGGCGAAAAGTACAGGCAGGAAGAACAGGATCATCGGCACTGTGAGTTTGGGCGGCAAGGCGGCGGCCTTTTTCTCGGCGGCGTTCATGCGCATGTCGCGGCTTTCAGCGGCAAGCACGCGCAGCGCGTGCGCCACCGGTGTGCCGTAACGCTCGGCCTGGACGAGCGCCTGCGACACCGATTTGACCGATTCCAGCCCGGTGCGGCTCGCCAGGTTCTCATAGGCCTGCTTGCGTTCCTGCAGATAGGAAAGCTCGGCGTTGGTCAGGATGAACTCTTCCGCCAGCGCAACCGACTGCGCGCCGATCTCGTCGGCGACCTTGCGCAGCGCGGCCTCCACCGACATGCCTGACTCCACGCAAATCAGCATCAGGTCGAGCGCATCCGGCCACGCCATCTGGATCGATTGCTTGCGCTTGGTGGCGCGGTTGTTGACATAGATGATCGGTGCGTAGAACCCGCCATAGGCGACGAGGATGCAGACGAACAGCCGGATGACCAGGGGTTTGTCAGGCAATCCTCCCAGCACGAATATGTAGACCAGACCCAGCGCAAAGCCGACAAAAGGCAGCACGAGACGGAAGAAGAGAAACCGCGTCAGCGGATTCTGTCCCCGGAAGCCGGCGACCTTGAGTTTCTGCAAGGTGCCCTCGTCGGCCAGAGCGCGCCGCAGGTCGAGCCGATCGACAATGTTGCGCATGCCGACCGACTGTTCTTCGCGCAGGCCCTTGCGGCGGCGATCAGCTTCGTTTGCGAGCCGCGCGCGCTGCTTGGCGCGAAGCTCATCGCGCTCGAGCGCGACCGACTTCATGCGCGCCTTGAGCTGGTTTCCGCCAAACGCCGGCAGCAGGGTGAAGACCGTCGCGAACACGGCGATGCCGACCAGCAGCGCGATCAGAAGGGTCGGGTCGGTCAGTGATTTGATGACTTGCTCGGTCATGCCACGATCCTAGACGTCGAAGTTCATCATCTTGCGCATCACCAAGATGCCGATTGACATCCAGACGGCAGAACACCCGAGAATGAGATTGCCGACACTCGTGTTGAACAGCGGCATCAAGTAATTGGGGCTGGAGAGATAGACGAGGAAGGAGACGATGAAAGGCAGCGCGCCGATGATGGCGGCGGATGCCTTCGCCTCCATCGACAGCGCCTGGACCTTGGCCTTCATCTTCTTGCGATCACGAAGCACGCGCGAAAGGTTGCCCAGCGCCTCGGACAGGTTGCCGCCGGCCTGCGACTGGATCTGGATGACGATGCCGAAGAAGCTCGCCTCGGTGCATGGCATGGTTTCGGGCATGCGCAAGGTCGCATCGGGGATCGACAGGCCCATCTGCTGCGAATCGACGATGCGGCGAAACTCGGTCTTCACCGGCTCGGGGGATTCGTTGGCGATCAGGCGCACGGCATCGTTCAGCGGCAGGCCCGACTTGACCGCGCGCACGATGATGTCGAGCGCGTTTGGAAATTCGTTGAGGAATGCCTTGACGCGGCGCGTGCGGCGAAACGAGACGAACCAGCGCGGCAGGCCGAGCGCACCCGCCAGCAGCACGCCGGGCAAGACAATCAGCGGCGCCCCGGCCACGAACGCGACAATCGTCAGCGCGAGGCCGCATATGGCGGAATAAACATAGAAGCGCTCAATCGGAACCTTCATCCCGGCCTGGCGAAGCTGCGCCTTCAGCGGCGGCTTCTTGACGGCGGTGTCCTTGGTTTTCTGCTTCGCGTCGAGTTCCTTCAGAGAATCCTGGACCGATTTTCGGCGCTTGGCCGCGTCCGCCGCGCGGTCGCGCGTGGCATTGACGATGGAACGGTCCGTCTCCGCGGCCTTGATCGTTTCCAGGCGCTTGCCGGCCTGTTTCTCATTGCTGATCTGGTTGAACAGGAATGCATAGGCGACCGCGCCGGCGCTGAAGCCGGCGAGTACGACAAACGCCAATACGGTGCCGTCAATTCCAAACATCGACCAGAACCTTCACGCCTGCGGATGCGTCAGTCAGCGCGTTTCTCCATCGCCTCGAGCGCGGTGGCGAGGCGCTGCTCCTCGCCGTAGTAACGAGCCCGGTCCCAGAAATGCGGGCGGCCGATGCCGGTCGAGACGTGCTCGCCCAGCAGCCTGCCGTTGGCGTCCTCGCCCTTGATGTTGTAGAGGACGATATCCTGCGTGATGATGACGTCGCCCTCCATCCCGATCACTTCGGTGATGTGGGTGATGCGGCGCGAACCGTCGCGCAGACGCGCCGCCTGGATGATCACGTCGATGGAGCCGACGACGATCTCGCGCACGGTTTTCTGCGGCAGTGAAAAGCCGCCCATGGCGATCATGGATTCGATACGGTTCAGGCATTCGCGCGGGCTGTTCGAGTGGATCGTGCCCATCGAGCCGTCATGGCCGGTGTTCATCGCCTGCAGAAGATCGAACACTTCGGGGCCGCGCACTTCGCCGACGATGATGCGCTCCGGCCGCATGCGCAGGCAGTTCTTGACCAGGTCGCGCATCGTCACCTCGCCTTCGCCTTCGAGGTTGGGCGGACGGGTTTCCAGGCGCACGACATGCGGCTGCTGCAGTTGCAGTTCGGCCGAGTCCTCGCAGGTGATGACGCGCTCCTCGCGGTCGATGTAGTTGGTCAGGCAGTTGAGCAGTGTCGTCTTGCCGGAGCCGGTGCCGCCCGAGATGACGATGTTGCAGCGAACACGGCCGATGATCTTGAGGACTTCGGCGCCCTGCGGCGAGATGGCGCCGAACTTGACCAGCTGATCGAGCGTCAGCTTGTCCTTCTTGAATTTGCGGATGGTGAGCGCGGTGCCGTCGATGGCGAGCGGCGGTGCGATGACGTTGACGCGAGAGCCGTCGGGGAGACGGGCGTCGCAGATCGGGCTGGATTCGTCGACACGGCGGCCGACCTGGCTGACGATGCGCTGGCAGATGTTGAGAAGCTGCTGGTTGTCGCGAAAGCGAATGCTGGTCTGCTCGACCTTGCCGTTGACTTCGATGTAGACGTTCTTGGACCCGTTGACCATGATATCAGCGATATCGTCGCGGGCCAGCAATGGCTCGAGAGGCCCATACCCAAGCACGTCATTGCAGATGTCCTCGAGCAGTTCCTCCTGCTCGGCGATCGACATCGCGAAATTCTTGATCGCGATGATATCGTTGACGATGTCGCGGATTTCCTCGCGCGCGCTTTCGGGGTCGAGCTTGGCGAGTTGCGACAGGTCGATCGTGTCGATGAGCGCGGAAAAAACCTGGCTCTTGGTGTCGTAGTAGGTTTCGCTCTTTTCGCGCGGGCCACGCCTCTGCTCAGGCGCGATGGGCAGTGCTTCGACCGCGCGGCGAGCCGGTGGCGCGACAGGCGCGCTCGGCTGCGGCGTTGCCGCGGGCCGGGCAAGAACTGCCGTGTCCGTCGAACCCGCGGCCGGCGGCGCGGCCGGCGGCGATGCTGGCTGGCGAAATTCCGGCGTGAACCGGTTGCCGTCGTCGTTGCCTCTTTTACCGAACATGATCGACTACCGGTTCCAAAGCGTCACTTCTTGTTGCGCGAGAGCTTGCCGAGCAGGCTGCCCAGGCCAGCCTTCTTTTTCGTCCGGATCTCGCTTCGCCCGGTCAGCACATGGGCAATCTCGTTGATGGTCGCGACAACCTGGTTCTTGGCGTCCATCTCGCCCAGCATGCGCCCGTTGTTGGCGGCATTGCCGAACAGCACCGGATCAAAGCCAATGACCGACATCGGCGTCAGCCCGAGCGGCTCGGCGAAATCGGACGGCGAAATTTCCGGTCGCTTGGGGACGCCGGCCTGGTTGATGATCAGCTTCGGCGGCGGATCGTTGGGGCGAAGCCGCTTGAACATGTCGACGAGGTTCTTGGTGTTGCGCAGATTGGCAAGTTCGGGTGTCGCCGTGATGACGATCTCGTCAGCCTTGACCAGCGTGTTCTTGGCCCAGCCCGTCCAGACATGGGGAACGTCCAGCACCAGAAGCGGCACGCTGCGCTGCGCGGTGTCGACAAGCTGCGCAAAGGCGTCGGGGTCGAAGTCATAGACGCGTTCCAGCGTCGAGGGTGCCGCGAGCAGCGACAGGTGCTCGGCGCACTGCGTCAGCAGCCGGTCGAGATAGACTTCGTCTATGCGTTCAGGCGAGAACACCGCTTCGGCGATGCCCTGTGCCGGATCCTGATCGAAATTGATGTTGGCCGTGCCAAAGGCGAGGTCGAGGTCGGCAACGACGACCTCGGACTTGAACAGGGACGACATTGCCCAGGCCACGTTGTGGGCGATGGTGGAAGAGCCGACGCCTCCCTTGGCGCCAACAAAGGCGATAGAACGGCCGATCGGTTCGGCCTCCGGATCGACGAAAATCGACGACACCACACTGACGATGTCGGCCATGGACACCGGCGCGATGACATATTCGGAGATGCCGGAGCGGATGAGTTCGCGATAGAGACCGACATCATTGTAATGGCCGATCACCACCACTTTCGAGGATGGATCGCAGTATTCCGAGAGCTGGGCAAGCTGCTCCAGCAATTGCTTGGGTTCGCTGCGTGACTCCAGCAGGATCAGGTTCGGCGTCGGCGCCGACTGATAGAACTCGATTGCCGTGGGGACGCCGCCCATATGGACCTTGAGATGCGCCTTGGTCATGCGGCGGTCCTCGCCGGCGCGTTCGACCGGATTGGCAACGCCCTCGGTCTCGCAGAATGCCTGGATCGAGATGCGCGGAACCGGCCGCAACGCCTGCATCGCGGCGATGTCCTGCGGCGAGGTGTCACCGCTGTCCACGATAGCGTCATAGGCGAGGTTGCTCATGGTCATGCTCTTTCCGTGGCCTGTTCTTTCCGTGGCTTCTCTTTCCCAAGGGCGGCTCAGTAGGTCACTTCCGAAGAGCCGAGAAACTCATCCGAAATGCCCCTGCTGCGGTAGACGTCGATCACCTTGCCCCGGTTTTCCGCGTCGATGGTAGTCTGCTTGCGCGGCCCGAGCAGATCGCCCGGATTGGCCATCTGAGCGGCGAGATTGTTCTGATAGGAGCAGCCGAAGTCGGCATAGTGTTTGTTTTCCGACGTCTCGACCAGATCATCGGGCCAGCGTCCGCATTTGTCGGTCTGGGCTTTCACCGCGATATAGGAGACGCGGACCGGGGCGGATATCTCGCTCGAGCCGGCCTGATAGGAAACCAGGACGATCCGGTTGCGCTTGACGCCGCTGGCGACCGCGAGCCGGGCGAAATCGCGCGCGGCCGCCGTCGCGGCAGCCTCATTGGCCGATCCGCTGGGAACCTGGATCGTCAATGCCGGAGCCGCACTCTTGTCATAGCTGTCGAGGAAACCGAGGAGGGTGTCGCGCTGCGAACCGGTCATGCCGCGATCGCCGGCGCCTACGGGAAGGTCGATCTTCTCGTTCTTCTCTGCGATGACGATCGGATGGTTGGTGCGATAGTCGTCCGGAATGGCACCCACGGTGACGCTGTCGCGCTGCGCGCAGCCGGCCAGCAACGCCGTCGCCACCACCGCCAGGATCGGCAGCACCCGCAGGCCGGCCCGCGAACGGCTGGTGCGTGCCGTCGTGGCGATGGTCCTTGTCTTCAACGCTGCCTGAGACATGTCCGCTTCCCCATTCACTTGTAGATGAAGCCGACAACGCCGTGGTAGCGGCCGTTGGGCTTGTTGGTCTGCATGGTGCCGTAGACACGATTGACGCGGCCAAGAAACATGCCGGCGCCGTCGCTCGGAGGATTGAAATTGTCATCCGGCTTGGCGAGATCGTTACGTGCCACCGGCTTCACAAGATAGGGCGTGATGATGATCACCAGCTCGGTCTCGTTGCGCACGAAATCCCTGCTGCGGAAGAGAGCGCCAAGCACGGGGATTTTTGTCAGCCCGGGCAAGCCGTTGACGGCTTGCCTGACATCGTCTCGCACCAGGCCCGCGATCATCATGGAGCCGCCTGAGGGCAATTCAACCGTGGTATCGGCAAGACGCTTGCGCAACGACAGGGCATTCATACCGGGACTTGTCACGCCCTCGGACAGTGACACGGATCCTTCGGTTGTCGGCTCGGAGACTGAGGTTCTGACTTTCAGGCTGATGCGTCCGGGCGACAAAACCACCGGCTGAAATTCCAGCCCGATGCCGTACTCGATCTTTTCAACGGTGTAGGTCTTCAGGCCGGTCTGGTTGTCAGTCGACACGTTCGCGGAGACACCGCTCACCATGTTGTATTCGCCGCCGACCTTGAAGGTCGCCTTCTCGCCGGATACGGCGGTCAAGGTTGGCTCGGCCAAGGTCTTCATGACCCCGGACTGCTCCATGGCGTTGATATAGGCCTGCAGCCCGGAGGCGCCGATATTGAAGCCCGAATTCGAGAGCTGTTTGCCAAGCCCGGTGAAATTGTCGCTGATCGCGCCGTAGCTTATGCCATTGCTGCCGCCGCTGCCGACCATGTTGACGCCGAGCTGCTTCATCACGGAGCGGCTGACTTCGGCGACCGTCACCTTCAGCGTGACCTGGTCGTCGCCGATGATCTGCAAGAGGTTGACGATCTTCGAGACGCGGCGCTCCTGGTCCGGGTTATTGATGTCGACACCGCTCTGGGCCGAGCCGCCGGCCGCGGTCTGCGAATATTGTCCCGTCGTTGCTTCACCGCCCGAGACGAAGATCGTCGCCAGATCAACCGCCCGTTTCGCGTCCAGCGGCGTGTCGACGGTTCCGGTCAGGACGACATTGTCGTTGAGCAGCTCCACCTTGATTTCCGAGGTCGGAATGAAGCGCTTGATGTAGTCCTCCAGGCCGGCGACATCGCGTTCGATGGCCAGATCCAGGCTGGCAATCTGCTCGCCGTTCGGACCGAAGACGAAAATGTTGGTCTCACCGACCGCTTTGCCGAACAGGTAGATACGCCGTGCGGTGCGGGTCACCGCATCGGCAACCGTCGGGTTGGCCACAAGGATGTCGTAGGCATCGCTCGGCAGGTCTATGACAACCGATTTGTTGAGGCCAAGCTTGACGCGCTGCGTGGCTGTCGTGGCCGTCACCTGCGTGCTTTTCGCCTCGACAACGCCCTGCACATTCGTCCCGACGAGCAGCAGGCTGAATGCCGTGGCTACGATTGCCGGCAGTTTACCGCTTAGCCTCATTTCCTTGCCCCTACTTCGGAAACTTCGCCCGACTTGATCAGTCTCACCGTTCCCTTGCGGCCGTTGCCGGAAACGAGATAGTCGGCCTCGCCTACATTCTTTTCCTGGGTGTCCGTGATCGCCCGCAGCGCCAGCGTCAGGCGATCTGCCATCTGCTGGGCAACGGTGATGATCTCCGCCTGCTTGGGCGTGAGTTCCAGCGTGGCGGTCTGGCCCACCCTGGTCTTTTTGCCCTCCTCGTCCTCCTGGATCGTCTGATCGATTGCCAGGACGCGGATGTTCTTGAGAATGGTTTCGGTGTTGAAACCGGTGCTGCCGCTGTTGGCATCCGCCCTGCGGGTCATGATGACGTCGACAAAATCGTTGGGAAGGATGAAGCCGCCGGCGGAAGTGTCGGCCGATATGGTTGTGGCGACCGCCCGCATCCCGGAAGGCAGGATGGACGACATGAAGCTTTGCCCTTCGCCGATCAGCTTGGAACGCCGCACGGGCTCACCCGCATACATCGCTACACGGGCAATCGACGCCTTCAATTTCTCGAGGGCGTCGGGAGCGGTGGCCTTGGTGATGAAATTCGCGTTGACGCCGTCGGCCGGCCAAGATTGCCACGTGATGTTGTTCGCGAGCGCGTTGCCCATCGCGACGTCGCCGGAGAGCACAAGCACCTCCTGCAAGGGTACGGCGGGTGCCTGGGGGCCGGCATCGACGACGACCTGGGGCGGCGGGGCGACCATGTTTTTCGCGACATAGCCAGCGCCACCCGCCGCGGCCACCGCCACGCTCAGAATAATCAGTCGGGATGCTGGCATCTGTCCGAACCCTCGCCCTTGGCAAACCACGTAGCCAAGCCGGACTTTGCAGCGGCAATCGTCAAAACAAGGTTAATGCAATGCTTACGATCGTGATTAATTTAACGTTTACATAAATTAGCTGGATCACGCCGCAACCCAGCAACGGCAACGGCTTGCCCCTCTTCAAGGCCCAGTCCAACGATCCCAATCAGGAAAAGAAATTCAATTGTGCTCAGCTTGCCAGCCTGGCCAGCGCCCACACCATCAAAGGCGAATCCGGATAGGTCAACAACCCGCCAAGGCCGAGCGCGATCCCGTAGGGAACCCCGTTGGCCTCTTCCGCGAAATGACGCAGGAATGCGTTGCGGCCGGTAACAACCGCCAGCGGCGATTTCCGGTAAAGCAGGATGGCGAGCGTCAGCAGGCCACCGATGATTGTCGAGACAACAAGGTATTCGACGAGGTTGATGTTTAAGCCCATCCACACCGCCGTGGCGGCCAGCAGCTTGGCATCGCCTCCACCCATGCCACCCATTGCGAACAGGCCGAATGTCACGGCCAGGACCAAGGCGCCGGCGGCAAAATGCCAACCATAGGCTGCCCATTCCATGCCCGTCAGCGGCGCAACCAGCGCGAAGACGACGACAAGCAGCACCGACACGCGATTGGCGATCGTCATCGACAGCATATCGGAGATCGCGGCAAACAGCATACAGAACGGAAAGACGACGAAGATCAGGGCTTCAAGCATCGGGTTGTGCCTATTGTGCGAATTCCACAGTGCTCAATCTAGGCTTGTTCGATCAGCGTTTGATGAGACCCGCAAGACGCCTACATTCGCTATGATATTGAAAAAGGGCTGCCGCGCGGCAGCCCTTTTTCAGAACGCAATCTGAATACCCAGCAATAAGCAGATCAGCTGCCGCTGGAGTTCAAGGTTGATCCGATGGCAGTGAACTTGGCATTGAGGGCATTGCCGAGGGCGCCGGCGCCGGTGATGATGGCGAGCGCGATGAGAGCGGCGATCAGACCATATTCGATAGCGGTCGCGCCGGATTCGTCCTTCACGAAACGTGCGAAAAGATTAGACATTCGAGAGCTCCTACTCCACGTGTTACAGCACTTCCGTCAACTTCTGTGATGGTTGATCGGATGCTGCCAATCTAGGGAGAAGCTCTTTCGATCGGCTTAATAAACAGCCTTACCGATTCCTTTCCCGGTTCGAACACAGTGCGTGGTTAACTCCATGCTAAGCGCCGGCTAAAGTACCGTTTCCCAAGCCAACGCCGCAAAAGGCAAGGACTTAAGGAGGCTTGCACCCAGCGTGGATCTGGCCGCGCGGGCAGCCATGCGGGTGGCTGCATCCAGCGCCAGCAGGCCGACTTAACTGTTGGTTCACCAATCTCGTTCATGTTCCGTTGAACAGTTGCTTGGGTGGAGCGCCTCGATGGCCCTGCAGAGATCTTCAATCCTGATTGCCGTGCTTCTTGCCGCCACGGACTTGATCGCGCCAGCCAAGGCCGGCGCCGATATCGAAGTCACCATGAACCAGGCCAAGATCGTGAAGCTGTCGCGCCCCGCCGACACCATCGTCGTCGGCAACCCGGCAATCGCCGATGCCTCCGTCCAGGACGCCTCGACCGTCGTACTCACCGGCAAGGGTTTCGGTGTCACCAATCTCGTCGTTCTCGACCAGGAAGGCAGCCCGATCGTCGACGCGCAGGTCACCGTCGTGCGGCAGGCGGCCTCGTCGGTTCGCATTTACCGGCGCGCCGAGGTCCAGACCATGTCTTGCACGCCCTATTGCGAGAGCTCCTACAAGAGCGAGGCGGAGAAATCCTCCGAAGCCGAGATGAGCGTCAGCAAATAGGCTGCGCCGGCTCGGTAGCCGTCCAGGTTATCGGCCGGTTAAGACGTCGGCGCCGACTTTAACGATCATTCAAACCGGACCTCAATTGGTTTGCGCTAATGCACCTGCCAGGACCGTCCCGGGATGGCAGGAACAAGGCATGAGCGACGAATTCGGTTCGACAGGTCAGCAAAAGGTGGAGCGCGCCAGGTTTTTCAGGCGCTTCGTTCGCGACCGGCGTGGCAGCACGGCCCTGGAGTTCGCGCTGCTCGCATTGCCGTTCGCCCTCCTCGTCTTCGCCATCCTTGAAAGCTGCATCTCGTTTGCCGGCCAGGAAGTGATGGCCAACATCACCGACGACGTCGCGCGTCAGTTGCGCACGGGGCAGTTGAGGCCGGCCGATGTCGCCGGGAGCAAACTGACGACCCTGATCTGCGGAAAACTGCAGATCATCGTCTCGACGGATTGTCCCAATCAGCTGCTCGTGGATCTTCGCCAATATCAGACTTTCGCCGACGCGGCCTTGGCCGGTTTCAAGATCCAGAACGGCGACGTCGTGCTGATGCAGGGCACAAGTTCACAGACTTTCGCAAACTCACCGGGTCCTACGGAAACCAGGAATATGCTGCGGGTCTTCTACAAATGGCCCGTCATGACCGATCTGATGGCCAGGTCGATGGCCAATCTGAATGGTGGCAGGACGCTGCATTTTGCGTCGGTGACCTGGCAGAACGAACCGTTCGACAATTGAGTTCGAAATCACCAACAACAAAGGCGATGACTATGATGCGTGCGGGGGCACATCCTGGAATTGCGGGGATTTGGAGCAAGGCAGCCGGGTTCTGGTCCAACCGCCGAGGCGTCGCGGCGGTCGAGTTCGCGCTCATCGTGCCGATTCTGCTGGTCATGTATTTTGTGACCATGGAAGCTTCGCAGGCCATCGAGACCAGCAAGAAGGTCAGCCGTATCGGCAGCATGGTCGCCGACCTGGTCACGCAGCAGCCGACCATCGTCAAGGCGGATCTCGACGCCATCATGAAGATCGGCACCTCCACCATTCAGCCCTACAACCGCTCGACGCCGAATATCACCATCACGGCAATACAGGTCACCACCGACACGCCACCCAAGGTGCAGGTGGTGTGGTCGCGCAAAGTGGTCAACGGCGTCTACAGTATCGGCACCACGCTGCCGGCGACCACCACGGTTCCGGCAACCCTCAAAGTCGCCGGCACCTTCCTCATTCGCACCGAGAGCAATCTCGCCTACCAACCGATGATCACCTGGTCGGCGGACAGCCAGCAAAAACTTGGTATGCCCTCGGCCTTTGCCAGCACGATCTCGATGGGCGAGACCTACTATCTGCGTCCCCGCAGAAGCCTGACGATCCCCTGCAGCGATTGCTAAAGAGGTTCTATTTCTGCCCACCATCGGTGGCCACCATGCGAACGATGGCTTCCGCCGTCGCGTAGTCCCTGGGGGCCACTGCGACAAAACCACCGGCATGCTTCGATTCCAGGAGATCGTAGATATCCGGCGTCGTTGATTTGAGGTTGGTGAGGAACACGGTCAACCGACGCCTGGCTTCAGGGTCGAGATCGCTGCGCACGGCATGGGGACCGTATCTCAGCAAACCCGACGTCCACACGACCTGGAGAGCCGGCGCGGAAAGGCCGGCAGCCTCGAGCCTTGCCTGCGTGCCGCCAGGCAGTTGCGGCTGACCGTCGGCCGCTGCCTTCACCCAGCCGAACAAGGCGTCAGCCTGGCCGTCGACGAGCATTTTTTCCGCCGCGGACGCCGAGTCTGCATGGATCAGAAAGGAGGCATCTTCGGCGATCTTGACGTGCCCGGCGGCCAGCCCTGCCAGCGGCAAAAGCGAGCCCCCGGCGCTATCCGGCGGCGGCATGGCGATCCGGTGCGTCTCCATCGCCGCCAGGTCGGGCAGCCTGCCGTCCCTGGTCAGCAGCACGGAGCGGATGCCGGCCGCACCGTCGGAATCGACCGGTGCCACAAGCGGCTCCACGCATCCGCAACGCCGTAGCGCCGTGGCGTAGGCTGTCGCCGAATAGATGGCGTACTCGATGCGGGCGTCGGCCTGCGCTTCGATCAGTGCCGCATAGTCGCGCGCAACGACGAACTCCACCTTCATGCCAAGCGCATCGGTAAAGGCTTGCGTCAACAGCGCCAGCCCCGGAACGGTGTTGCCGGCACCAGGCTCGGCGACGATACCTATGCGAAACGTGCCTATATCATCGCGCCAGTCGGGCCGCGCCGGACCGCACCAGAGCGTACCGTTGACGACCAAGAGGGCGGCACATGCCTTGAGCGCAGCGTTCATGACAAAACGATCCAGCGTTTCCTTCGACCCATGTCCGATGCCCGGTGCGCAGCGACACTTCTTATACCTAGTTATACCTAGTTATACCTAGGATTGTGCCTGTCGCCGTCCCAAAACCGCTGCGCACTTTTGGGCGGCATGCACTCTTGGTTTGTCCATGTCGTTGTCCCAAAACCGCTGCGCACTTTTGGGCGACATGCACTCTTGGTTTGTCCATGTCGTTGTCCCAAAACCGCTGCGCACTTTTGGGCGACATGGTCCGACTATCGCGCCAAGCCGTTGCCGTTTGGTTTCCGAATTGCCAATGCCGCCCTGGAACCCTATGTCTGGTGGTTCATACTGGCAACAATGACCCGATGGCGCGTGCTTTCCTCTTTGTCCTGGATTCTTTCGGCATCGGCGGCGCGGCCGACGCCGAACGCTACGGCGACGCCGGCGCCAACACGCTCGCGCACATCGCCGAAGCCTGCGCCGAAGGGCGCGCGGATCGCGAGCGGCTTCGGCAAGGGCCGCTGTTTGTCCCCCACATGGCATCGCTCGGGCTCGGCAGGGCAGCCGAAACGGCAACAGGATTGGGCTTTGCCCATTTCGGGACGGATCTGCTCGCCAATGCCTTCCATGGCGCGGCGCAGGAAGTTTCGAGCGGCAAGGACACCCCCTCCGGTCACTGGGAGATCGCGGCTCTGCCGGTGCGCTTCGACTGGGGGTATTTCCCGGATACGGTTCCCGCCTTCCCGGCGGACCTGACCGCGGCGATGATCCGCGAGGGCGAGGTGCCCGGCATTCTCGGCAACTGCCATGCGCCGGGCACCGAGATCATCGAACGGTTCGGCGAGGAACACATCCGCACCGGCAAGCCGATCTGCTACACCTCCGTCGACTCGGTCCTGCAGGTCGCCGCGCATGAGGTCCATTTCGGGCTGGAGCGGCTTTATGAATTCTGTCAGGTGGTACGCCGGCTGGTCGATCCGCTGCGGATCGGGCGCGTGATCGCGCGGCCGTTCGTCGGTGAGACCGCCGCCACCTTCGAACGGACATATAACCGCCGTGACTACGCCGTGCCGCCGCCGGAGCCCACCTTGCTCGACCGGCTGACGGCGCGGGGAAGCCGCGTCATCGCCGTCGGCAAGATCGGCGACATCTTCGCTCATCGCGGGATTTCGGAAGTGCGCAAGGCCGCCGGCAACATGGCCATGTTCGACAAGGCGCTCGGTGCGATGGACGATGCCGGCGACGGCGATCTCGTTTTCGCCAATTTCGTCGATTTCGACACCGAATTCGGCCATCGCCGCGATGTCGCCGGCTATGCCGCCGCGCTTGAGGCCTTTGACCGGCGGCTGCCGGAAGCGTTCGCCAGGCTGCGGCAGGGCGACCTTCTCATCCTGACTGCCGACCACGGCAATGATCCGACCTGGCGAGGGACCGATCATACGCGTGAACGCATTCCGGTGATCGGCGTGGGGCCCGGTTTCAAAGGTGGCGACATCGGACTGAGAACAACGTTCGCCGATATCGGCGAGACCGTCGCCGAACATCTCGGGCTGGCGCCCGGCCGCCACGGCACTTCTTTCCATGCTATGATTGCCGGCCATGCCTGAATTGCCCGAAGTCGAAACGGTCCGGCGTGGCCTGCAGCCGGTGCTGGAAGGTGCACGTCTGGCCAAGGTCGAGGCGCGACGGCCAGATCTCCGGTTTCCCTTTCCCGAACGGTTTTCAGAACGGCTGACCGGCAGGACGATCACGGCGCTCGGCCGCAGGGCCAAATATCTGACCATGCATTCGCAGGACGGTCCGGTGCTGATCTGCCATCTGGGCATGTCGGGCTCCTTTCGCATCGAGACCGACGACGATAGCGAGACACCAGGTGTTTTTCACCACGAACGTTCTAAAAGCACGGCGCACGACCATGTCGTGTTCCACGTCGTCTCGGCGGCCGGGGCCCGGTCCCGCGTGATCTTCAACGACCCGCGCCGCTTCGGCTTTATGCTGTTTGCGGAAGGATCGCCGGAGACGCATCCGATGCTGGCCGGGCTGGGCGTCGAGCCTACGGGCAACGCGCTGGATGGCGTGCTGCTCGCCTCGCTGCTGAAAGGCCGCAGATCGCCGCTGAAGGCAGCACTCCTCGACCAGAGGCTGATCGCGGGACTAGGCAATATCTATGTCTCGGAGGCGCTTTGGCGCGCCGGCCTGTCGCCCTTGCGCGAGGCTGGCACCATCGCCAACCTAGGCAAGAAGGCCAGGCTACAGAGCGAAAGCCTGGCCGAGGCGATCCGCTCGGTTATATCAGATGCTATAGCCGCCGGCGGCTCGTCGCTACGCGACTACATGCAAACCGACGGATCGCTTGGCTATTTCCAGCATTCCTTCGCCGTCTACGACCGCGAGGGGAAGCCTTGCTCGAAGCCTGGCTGCGGCGGTCACATCGAACGCATCGTGCAGAGCGGACGCTCGACCTTCTATTGCCGGACATGTCAGAGCTGAGTTAGAGCAATTCAAGGAAAAGTGCGAACGGTTTTCCCGGGAAAAGCGCGTAGCGTTTTCCCTTGGGAATTGCGCCAAAACAAAGAGATAGACCGAGGTCAAGCGAGGAGAAGCAGCCATGGCCTATGAAACGATCATCATCGAGACGCGCGGCAAGGTCGGACTGATCACGCTGAACCGGCCAAAGGCGCTCAATGCGCTGAATTCTGAGATTCTTGCTGAACTCGTCGCAGCCGTGAACAGTTTTGGTGCCGACCCCGGCATTGGTGCCATGGTTGTTACCGGTTCGGACAAGGCCTTCGCCGCCGGCGCCGACATCAAGGAGATGCAGGCGATCTCATATGTGGACGCCTACAGCCAGGACTTCTTCGCTGGTTGGGAGGAGTTCACGCGGGCCCGCAAGCCGATCATCGCGGCCGTAGCTGGCTATGCCCTGGGCGGCGGCTGCGAATTGGCGATGATGTGCGACTTCATCATCGCCGCCGACACGGCCAAATTCGGCCAGCCCGAAATTACGCTCGGCGTCATTCCCGGCATGGGCGGGTCGCAACGCCTGACCCGCTTCGTCGGCAAATCGAAGGCGATGGACATGTGCCTGACCGGGCGGATGATGGATGCAGCGGAAGCGGAGCGCTCAGGCCTGGTGTCGCGGGTCGTGCCTGCCAGCGAGCTTATCGAGGAGGCGGTCAGGGCGGCAGCCAAGATCGCGGATTTCTCGCTGCCGTCGGTGATGATGGCCAAGGAAGCCGTCAACCGTTCCTATGAGACGACACTGGCCGAGGGATTGCGGTTCGAACGCCGCCTGTTCCACTCCCTTTTCGCGCTTGACGACCAGAAGGAAGGCATGGCCGCCTTCGCCGAGAAGCGGAAGCCGAATTTCACCAATCGGTAGAGCGTCGCCGGCCCGCGATCGAAACCCTATGGCGTCGGCCAAAAAGAACGCCAGGCAGCGTTGACGCGCCCGAAAAGCTGAACTATAAGCCGCACCAACCGAGGCGGCCCCGTGGCTGCCCGTTTGTTTTTTGCGCCCTGCGGCATGCCGCGTGCGCCGACCAGATCAGAAGAGAGGCATCATGGCCAACACATCCTCGGCCAAAAAGGCTACGCGCAAGATCGCCCGCCGCGCGGCGATCAACAAGAACCGCCGCTCGCGCGTCCGCACCTATGTTCGCCAGGTCGAGGAGGCACTCGCCTCCGGCGACAAGGCTGCCGCGCAAGCCGCCTTCAAGGCCGCCGAGCCGGAATTGATGCGCGCCGCGACCAAGGGCGTCATTCACAAGAACACCGCTTCCCGCAAGGTGTCGCGCCTGGCTCAGCGCCTCAAGGTGCTGTCGGCCTGACATCGCCTTTCCGGACTGATCGTCTCTAAAACCCGGCCGATCACGCCGGGTTTTTTCGTTTGCCGGCAAGTACTTAAAAAGAATACTCTAAAACAACAATCAAAGCGGATTCCAGGCTCCGGATTGATTTGCCGGCATATGTATCCCCGCTTATGGTCGGCCTGCTTGAAAAGCGTCGGCTCCGAAACCGGCTCCCATCAGAAATAAGCAATATTTTTCAAGTATTTGCCTATGGTCATCCACAGCCTGTCCACAGCGTCCCGAAGGGACGGTAGAACAACTGGCTGTCAAGCGAATTATTTCAGAAAATTTCGCAGCGGCCCGGCTTTTTCATATTCGCCGGAAAAGGGTTTGAATCACAATGGCTTTGTCAAAATATGCCGATGAGGCATCGCGGCCCAACCCGCCCGAGGTAACCAGATTCCTTAAAAATCCGTTAGACGTGGCCTTGCCCTATCCACAGCGATTTCGGTAATGTCGATCTATCGAAAGGGACGGGGCCCTGGGTCCTTAACCCAGCCTGACGCGGCCAGCTTAAATCGGCGGGATTTGCGACGCGGATCAAGTCCGCGGACGGTTTGGTTTGCTCTTTTTCGGTACGGTAGGGGACTGGCGTAACTAGACATGGCAGGTTGCAGCACACCGGCGTTTTCGCCGGACGGTGTTGTATTGCGCTGACATACCCAACGCGGACTGGCTTCCATGGGCCGGCACCGGTCCCCCGAGATAATGGGCGAGGTTCATTGCCGGCGGCGGCAACGGGCATCGTGGCGAAGACATAGTCGCTGGAACACGGATGCAGGAGGCGCATCCCCAGCGGAAAACAGGTACAGAAAGGCAAGGAACTCGATCATGCAGAGCGGCATCGAAAGGGAGCTTACGGGCGACCTCCCATTTCCTGGAACTTTGATCGGAGCAAACGAGATGGCGGTCTCCAGCGACGCGGAACAGAAGTTCGACCGGGTCAAGACCCAGTTGAAGGCGCGTCTGGGAGCTGAAGTCTATTCGAGCTGGTTCGGCCGCATGAAGGTCGCGGAGGCGTCCAAGGGCATTGTCCGTATCTCGGTGCCCACCGCGTTCCTGCGCTCGTGGATTAACGGTCACTATCTCGATCTCATCTCAGAACTGTGGAAGCAGGAGGATGCCGATCTCCTCAAGATCGAGATCGTGGTGCGCACGGCCACCCGCCAGGGGCGCAGCCATGTCGAGCCGGAATTGGCGCCGGCGCGCAAGATGACACGGCAGACGCAGACGGCACTGGCCGCCGGCACGGTGAGCCCCGGCAGGGTGGAACGGCCCCCTGTGCCCCGCCCGGGTGCGGCGGTCGAGAGCGAGTTCCGCCACAACGTGCTGGGTTCCCCGCTTGATCCGCGCTACACGTTCGGCTCCTTCATCGAGGGGCCGTCCAACCGGGTGGCCTTCGCCGCCGCCAAGGCCGTGGCGGAATCGCAGTCGAGCGCGGTGCGCTTCAATCCGCTTTTCCTGCACGCGACCGTGGGGCTCGGCAAGACACACCTTTTGCAGGCCATCGCGGCGGAATCGCTGAAGCAGAACCCCAAATCCCGCGTCGTCTATCTCACCGCGGAATATTTCATGTGGCGCTTCGCCACCGCGATCCGCGACAACAACGCGCTGACGCTCAAGGAGCAGTTGCGCGACATCGACCTCTTGATCATCGACGACATGCAGTTCCTGCAGGGCAAGTCGATCCAGCATGAATTCTGCCATTTGATCAACATGCTGCTCGACAGTGCCAAGCAGGTGGTTGTCGCCGCCGACCGGCCGCCGTCGGAACTGGAATCGCTCGAACCGCGGGTGCGCTCGCGCCTCAATGGCGGCGTCGCGCTTGAAATGTCGGCGCCCGATTTCGTCATGCGCCTCGGCATGCTGAAACTGCGCCTTGCCACAGCCAGGATCGACGACGCATCGCTCGACATCTCCGACGAAATCCTCAACCACGTCGCCCGCACCGTGACCGGCAGCGGCCGCGAACTGGAAGGCGCGTTCAATCAGCTCTTGTTTCGCCAGTCGTTCGAGCCGCAGATCACCATCGACCGCATCGACGAGATCCTTGGCCATATCTATCGCACGGGCGAGCCGAAGCGGGTCCGCATCGAGGATATCCAGCGCATAGTGGCGCGCCACTACAACGTGTCGAAGACGGAATTGCTGTCCAACCGGCGCACGCGCACCATCGTCAAGCCGCGGCAGGTCGCCATGTACCTGTCGAAGGTGATGACGCCGCGCTCCCTGCCCGAAATCGGACGGCGCTTCGGCGGCCGCGACCACACAACGGTGCTGCACGCCGTGCGCAAGATCGAGGATCTTTCCGGCAACGACAACACGCTGGCACAGGAGCTCGAGCTGTTGAGGCGGTTGATCAACGACCAGGCCTGACCGGCCCGGCAACGGTTGGAACTGCGCTGAATTCAATGGCTTGCCTGCCCGGCCGTGAGCCCAAAATGGGCTCGTGGCATTGCTTGGCGACGATCCGGATTCCGGATTCGGCACCCAGGCTGGCGATCTTAGCGCGCTTTATCCCCAGAAAGCCCGTGCAGCCGGCCCGAACCGGTGGCGCGGGCTTGCGTTTGCGGGCTTTTTCCTGTCAGTTTACGCAGATTCTGAGCCTGTTCAGACCTTTCGCGGGGCGCCGCCAGCCGGAGACCCGCTCATTCTTTCAAGCGAGCCTGTTTCGTCATGCGTGTTATCCTGGAACGGTCAAATCTCCTGAAGTCGCTCAACCACGTCCACCGCGTGGTCGAACGGCGCAACACCATACCGATCCTGTCCAACGTGCTGCTCAGTGCCGAAGGCGCCAGCCTCGAAATGAAGGCCACCGACCTCGACCTGGAGGTCACGGAAGCGACGCCCGCCAAGGTCGAGCGCGGCGGGGCGACGACGGTTCCCGCGCATCTGCTCTACGACATCGTGCGCAAGCTCTCGGACGGCGCCGAGGTGATGCTGAAGACGGATGAGGACGGCAACGCCATGACGGTGACGTCGGGCCGCTCGAGCTTCCGCCTGCAGTGCCTGCCGCAATCCGACTTCCCCGAGCTTTCGGCCGGATCCTTCTCGCATATCTTCCGGCTCGACTCGGTTGCCCTGAAGGGTCTGATCGAGAAGACGCAGTTCGCCATCTCCACCGAGGAGACGCGTTACTATCTCAACGGCATCTATCTTCACACACACGAGGTCGGCGGCAAGCTGAAGCTGCGTTCGGTGGCCACTGACGGCCACCGCCTGGCGCGCGCCGAAATCGACGCGCCGGCGGGCTCCGAGGGCATGCCGGGCATCATCATTCCGCGCAAGACGGTGAGCGAGCTGCAGAAGCTGGTCGACGATCCTGATATCGCCGTGACCACCGAACTGTCTGACACCAAGATCCGCTTCACCATCGGCAGCGTGGTCCTGACCTCGAAGCTGATCGACGGCACCTTCCCCGATTATCAGCGGGTCATTCCAACCGGCAACGACAAGAAGCTGATCCTCGACCGCCAGAGCTTCGCGGCAGCGGTCGATCGCGTCTCGACCATTTCCTCCGAACGCGGCCGCGCGGTGAAGCTTTCGATCAGCGAAGGCCAGGTGACGCTTGCGGTCAACAACCCGGATTCAGGCAGCGCTACCGAGGAATTGGCGGCCGACTATTCTGCCGACCCGATCGAGATCGGCTTCAACGCCAAATATCTGCTCGATGTCGCCGCGCAGCTGACCGGCACGGAAGCCAAATTCATGCTGGCCGACGCCGGTTCGCCGACGCTGATCCACGACATGGCCGACGAGACCGCGCTTTACGTGCTGATGCCGATGCGGGTATAGCCGGCGCGGCGTTGCCTCGCGCTACGACGGCAACGAAAACTATGGCTGAGGCGGCTTCCAGAGCAAGTCCAGGAAAATGTGAAGCGGCTTTCCGTTCGAAATTGCGTCAAAACAAAGAGATAGAACGGTCCGGCGTTTCGTTGAAACGACAAACTGCTCTATAGGCGGATAGCGGTTGCCGGCACAAACCCATATAAGTAAGCTAACACTTACGAATTTTCGCAACTACGCGGCGCTGGCGATCGACCTCGCCGCGGGTCCCGTGGTCTTTTCCGGTGACAACGGCGCCGGCAAGACCAACCTCCTCGAAGCGATTTCCTTTTTGACGCCCGGGCGCGGCCTGCGCCGTGCCCCTTACGCCGATGTCGCGCGCGAAGGCGGCGATGGCGGCTTTGCGCTGCACGCCCGGCTCGACGGGCCTGACGGCCAGATCGAGATCGGCACGGGCATTTCCGGTGGCGAGGGCGAAGTCGGCAGGCGGGTGCGCATCAACGGCGCCACCGCGCGGTCGGCCGAGGATATGCTGGAATGGCTGCGCGTTGTTTGGCTGACGCCGGCCATGGATGCGCTGTTCACCGGACCGGCCGCGGATCGCCGGCGCTTTCTCGACCGGCTGGTGCTGGCGATCGATCCCGGCCATGGTCAGCGGGCGCTTGATTACGAAAAAGCGATGCGTGGCCGTAATCGCCTGCTTACTGAAGGCTCCAGGGATGACCGTTGGTTCGAGGCGATCGAGACACAGATGGCAGAGACCGGCGTGGCGATCGCCGCGGCACGCGCCGAACTGGTGCGCCTGCTGGCCGCAATGATCGACAGGCTGCCCGACGCAGGACCATTCCCGCAAGCCGACATCGGCCTTTCGGGTGACCTCGAAGCCGACCTCGCCAGGGCGCCAGCCGTCGATGTCGAGGCGCGGTTCCGGCGGGCGCTTGCCGATGGCCGTGACCGCGACCGCGCCGCCGGGCGCACGCTGGAGGGGCCGCACCGTTCCGATCTCGTGGTCCGGCACCGGCCCAAGGCGATGCCGGCGGAGCTCTGCTCGACAGGCGAGCAGAAGGCGCTTCTCGTCGGCATCGTCCTGTCGCATGCCCGGCTGACCGGCGAGATGTCGGGCCTGACGCCGATCCTGCTGCTCGACGAGATCGCAGCACACCTCGACGGCGGACGGCGGGCGGCACTGTTTTCCATCCTGGAGGAGCTGAACTGCCAGGCTTTCATGACGGGGACCGATGCGGCGCTGTTTTCCAGCCTGCAGGGCCGCGCACAGTTCCTGACGGTCGACCATGGCACAGTTGGGCCAACCGTTTAGATTCTTGTTGCATGGATGTCGTCAAGGTTTTTCAGCCGCTATATGGTCCTGATATGACCAATGCGCTCACCACCGACGAGATCGAACGCTATGCCCGCCATATCGTGCTGCCGGAGGTCGGCGGCGCGGGCCAGCAGAAGCTCAAGCAAGCGCGGGTCCTGGTGATCGGCGCCGGCGGCCTGGGCGCGCCGGTGCTCGAATACCTTGCGGCGGCGGGCGTCGGCACGCTCGGCATTGTCGACGATGACACCGTGTCGCTCTCCAACCTGCAACGCCAGGTCATCCACGGCACCGAAACTGTCGGCATGCTGAAAACCCACAGCGCCAAGGCGGCAATCGCCCGCATCAATCCGAATACCGCGGTCGAAACCCACACATTGCGGCTGACCACGGACAACGCCCCTGCCCTGGTCACCCGCTATGACATCGTCGTCGACGGTTCCGACAATTTCGAGACCCGCTATACGGTGGCCGACGCCTGCGCGAGCGAGCGCAAGCCGCTGGTGCATGCCGCCGTCGGCCGCTTCGACGGCTCGGTGACGGTGTTGAAGCCTTTCGAGGACGGCAAGGATGGCAAGCCGAACCCTGGCTATCGCGACCTCTTTCCGGAAGCCCCACCGCCGGGCCTGGTGCCGTCCTGCGCCGAGGCCGGGATAATTGGCGCGCTGACCGGCGTCGTCGGCACGCTGCAGGCGATGGAGGCGATCAAGCTGATCACCGGCATAGGCGAACCCTTGGTTGGCCGGCTGCTGCTCTACGATGCGCTCGCCGCGCGCTTCGAAACGATCCGCTACGCCAGACGCTGACCTTGAAGCAGCCCATGCCCCTCTCCATCGCCCGCATCCAGGCCGATTTCGGCCGCTGGGATGACGTGCTGGCCCTGATCATGCATGCCTTCGCCTTCATGGACGGCGTCATCGACCCGCCGTCCTCGGCCCACCTGCTCACCGCCGACACGCTGCGCGACAAGGCCAGACGCGAGACCGGTTTCGTGGCCCTCGACGGAGACAGGATCGTCGGCTGCGTCTTTGCTCTCGAAAGGGCCGACGACTTTTATGTCGGCAAGCTTGCCGTCGCCCCGGACTGCCAGGGGCAAGGCATCGGCCGGCGGCTGATGCGGGCGGTCGAACTTCTTGCGCTCGACCGCGGCAAAGCGGTGCTGGAGCTTCAGACGCGGATCGAGCTCACCGCCAATCATGCCGCCTTTGCCAGTCTCGGCTTTCACGAAAGCGAACGGACGGCGCATGACGGCTACACCAGGCCCACCTCGATCACCATGCGCAAGGCTCTTTCGTAAGCGTTAGCTTTCACTTGGGTGCCATCAGGTTCTGAGCGGCAGCACACGGTCCGGGGGACGGTGACCGTCGACGAAGGCCCTGATATTGATGATGACCTTCTCGCCCATGTCGATACGACCCTCGAGCGTCGCCGAGCCCATATGCGGCAGAAGCACGACCTTGCCCTTGGCGGCGAGCTTGAGCAGCTTGGCATTGAGCGCCGGCTCGTGCTCGTAGACGTCGAGGCCGGCTCCGGCGATCTTGCCGTCCTGGATCAGCTTGACCAGCGCTTCTTCGTCTATGATATCGCCGCGCGCAGTGTTGACGATATAGGCCGTGGGCTGCAACAGCGCCAGCCGCCGCGCCGAAAGCAGATGGAAGGTCGCGGGCGTCGACGGGCAATTGACCGAGATGATGTCCATGCGGGCCAGCATCTGGTCGAGGCTTTCCCAATAGGTCGCCTCAAGCCCATCCTCTACCGCCGGCAGCACGCGATGGCGATTGTGATAGTGGATGGAGAGGCCAAAAGCCTTGGCCCGCCGCGCGACGGCGGTGCCGATGCGGCCCATGCCGACAATGCCGAGCCGCTTGCCCCAGATGCGCCGGCCAAGCATCCAGGTCGGCGACCAGCCCGCCCATTTCTTGTCGCCGGTAAGCACGTTGGCGCCTTCCACGAGCCGGCGCGGCACCGCCAGTATCAGCGCCATGGTCATGTCGGCGGTATCTTCGGTGAGCACATTGGGCGTATTGGTGACGGTGATGCCCTTCTTGGCAGCCGCCTCCACGTCGATCTTGTCGACGCCATTGCCGAAATTGGCGATCAGCTTGAGATTGTCGCCGGCCTGGGCGATCAGCGCCGCGTCGATGTGGTCGGTCACGGTCGGCACCAGCACGTCGGCCTCCTTGACCGCCGCGACCAGTTCCGGCTGCGTCATCGGCCTGTCCTCGACATTCAGCCTTGCGTCGAACAGCTCGCGCATGCGGGTCTCGACCGGGTCCGGCAGCTTTCGCGTGATGACCACGAGAGGCTTCTTTTTGCCTACCATTGTTTCCCTCGTTGAGACCTCTTTAACCAAGACCGGCGAAACTGAAAGCCGGTCGCGGCAGCCGATTTACTCATGTAACAAGCGGTGCCGCCGAAGACAAAGAAAAAGGGGCGCTGCGGCCACCGGGCCGGCGCCGAAAGGAACGAAAGTGTCTGGTTTCGCGTCGCTTCGCCTGCTCCTCAGCGCAGCATTTCTCGGCGCTCTCCTTTATTCCCCGCTTGCCGCGGCGCAGAGCGCGGCGGCACCCGCCCAGAGCGCCGTCACGCTCGGGCCGAGCGGCCTGCCGCTGCCGCGATTCGTCAGCCTGAAATCCGGCCGCGTCAACTCGCGCGTCGGCCCCGGCGCCAACTACTCGGTCGACTGGATGTATATGAAGGCCGGCCTGCCGATGGAGATCATCCAGGAGTTCGATACGTGGCGCCGCGTTCGCGATGCCGATGGTTCGGAGGGGTGGATCAACCAGTCACTGCTGTCGGGCCGGCGCACCGCGATCATCGCGCCATGGCAGCGCGGCAAGGGCGCTCAAATCAATATGCTCAGAAGCCCCGACAAGGATGCCAGCGTGGTAGCGATCGTCGAGCCGGGCGTCATGGGCACGATCAAGACCTGCGACGGCCAATGGTGCGAAATGACGCTCGACGGCCACACCGGCTGGCTCGCCCAGGCCGCGGTGTGGGGCGCCTATCCAGGCGAGCGGGTCAAGGACTGACGTCGTTCAGCTTGCGACCGATTCGGCCGAGATGGGTGTCCTGAAAACCGGTTGACAGCTTCAGGCCGTAGCCCAGCGCACGGTCGATGGCGATGTGGGCGATCCAGATCAACGCGACCGCGATGGCAGCCGCATTGCCGGACAGGTGACCGGCGAGCAGCAGAAGCACCGGTACGATGAGGATGTGCAAGGCGTTGTAGGCAACGGCGCCGATACGCGGCCCGCCGAGATAGCCCAACATCGACAGGTCGGGCGCCAGGATGAGCAATCCGAAGAGCCACCAGGATACGCCTGACGAAGCGTAGAAGGCGACAGCGGCGGCGGCCACCACAGCCCATTCGAGCCGGATTATCAGGTCGAGGGGTTTCATCCCAGACCGATCATTCGGGCCTGACCGATCATTCGGGCCGGGCCGATCATTCCTGACGCTTGTGGCGCAGCCTCACCACGATATCGACATTGGCGATTTCCATGCCCTCGGGCGGATCCGGCAGGTTGGTGACCGTCACCGGGCCGTTGGCGATGTCGAAAATCCGGTTCTCGCCTTCGATGTAGAAATGGTGATGATCGGAGGTGTTGGTGTCGAAATAGGTCTTGGCACCCTCGACGGCGAGGATGCGCAGCAGTCCCGCCTGGGTGAACTGGTGGAGCGCGTTGTAGACCGTGGCCAGCGACACCGGCACGCCGGCGGCCAGCGCCTCCTCGTGCAACTCCTCGGCCGACAAATGGCGGTCGCCCTTGGCAAAAAGCAGGTCGGCCAGCGCGATGCGCTGGCGTGTCGGTCTCAGACCGGCTTCACGCACCCGCTTGTCCACAGCGACATTTTCCTTCCGGCAGCCCCGGTCCATCTGGTCTTCCAAGCACACAGTCCCGCTTCAAGACACGCCCAGAATGGCAAAAAAATGATTGTCTGCCGAAACCGGACCCCTGTTGGACATATATTCTGTCGTCCGAATGCGATCAATAGCGTGCATTGACCCGGGCAGACTGGCGGGTTAAGCGCAAACGCCGGTTTCCGGCCTGAAACAGATTGTGTTAGGACACCAACGACAAGGGCGCGCTACCGCCCGGACGATATGGGGAAGAGATTGATGGCGGGTTCGAAATCCAGCTACGACTACGACGAATTGCTGGCCTGCGCCCGCGGCGAGCTGTTCGGAGAGGGCAACGCCCAGCTGCCCTACCCGCCCATGCTGATGTTCGACCGCATCACCGAGGTCAGCGAGACCGGCGGCGCCTTCGACAAGGGCTTCATCCGCGCGGAATTCGACATCAAGCCGGACCTGTGGTTCTTTGCTTGCCATTTCATCGGCAATCCGATCATGCCAGGATGCCTCGGCCTCGACGCCTTGTGGCAATTGACGGGTTTCTATCTCGGCTGGCTCGGCGAACCCGGCAAGGGAATGGCGCTGTCGACGGGTGAGGTCAAGTTCAAGGGCATGGTCACGCCGGCGGTCAAAAAGGTCGAGTATGGCGTGGATTTCAAGCGTGTGATGCGCGGCCGGCTGGTGCTGGGCATCGCCGATGGCTGGATGAAGGCAGATGGCGAGCCCATATATGCGGCGACGGACCTGAAGGTCGGTCTGTCCAAGCAGTCGCCGGTCGCTTGACCGCAGCCCTGGCCGACCCACTGGTCAGCATCCCTGGAAGGAGTCGCGAATGAGACGTGTCGTAGTCACAGGCCTCGGCATCGTGTCGTCGATCGGCAACAATGCCAACGAGGTGCAAACCTCGCTGCATGACGCCAGATCCGGCATCAGCTTTTCCGATTCCTTCGCCGAGCACGGCTTCCGCTGCCAGGTCTGGGGCGCTCCGACGCTCGACCCTTCCGCCATGATCGATCGCCGCGCGATGCGCTTCCTGTCGCAAGGTGCTGCCTGGAACCATGTCGCCATGGACCAGGCGATCGCCGATGCGGGCCTCGGCGAAAGCGACATCACCAATGAGCGCACCGGCATCGTCATGGGCTCGGGCGGCCCTTCCACCCGCACCATCGTCGAGGCGGCCGAAACCACGCTCAAGAACGGCAGCCCCAAGCGTATCGGCCCGTTCGCGGTGCCGAAGGCGATGTCGTCGACGGCCTCGGCCACCTTGGCCACGTGGTTCAAGATCCACGGCGTCAATTATTCGATCTCGTCGGCCTGCTCGACCTCGGCGCATTGCATCGGCAATGGCTACGAGCTGATCCAATGGGGCAAGCAGGACATGGTCTTTGCCGGCGGCCACGAGGATCTCGACTGGACGATGTCGGACCTGTTCGACGCCATGGGCGCCATGTCATCGAAGTTCAATGACAAGGCATCGACCGCTTCGCGCGCATATGACGCCAATCGCGACGGCTTCGTCATTGCCGGCGGCGCCGGCGTGCTGGTGCTGGAAGAGCTGGAGCATGCCAAGGCGCGCGGCGCCAGGATCTACGCCGAGATCGTCGGCTATGGCGCGACCTCGGACGGCTACGACATGGTGGCCCCCTCGGGCGAAGGTGCGGTCCGCTGCATGCGCCAGGCGCTGGCGACGGTTTCCACGCCTGTCGACTACATCAACACCCACGGCACCTCGACGCCTGTGGGAGATTCCAAGGAAATGGGCGCGATCCGCGAGGTGTTCGGCGAGAAGATGCCGTTCATCACCTCGACGAAATCGCTGACCGGCCATTCGCTCGGCGCGGCCGGGGTGCAGGAATCCATCTATTCGATCCTGATGATGCAAGGCGGCTTCATCGGCGAAAGCGCCCATATCGAGACACTTGATCCTGAATTCGAGGGCATGCCGATCGTGCGCAAGCGCATCGACAACGCCAAGATCGACACCGTCCTGTCAAATTCCTTCGGTTTCGGCGGCACCAACGCAACGCTCGTTTTCCAGCGCTATTCCGCATAAGCCCAGCGTTTTTGTGTAAGGCCAGCATTTTTATAAGGATTTGGCGGCCATGGACGGATTGATGAAGGGCAAGCGCGGGCTTGTCATGGGCGTCGCCAACGATCATTCGATCGCCTGGGGCATCGCCCGGAAGCTATCCGAACATGGGGCGGAGCTCGCCTTCACCTACCAGGGCGAGGCCTTCGGCCGCCGGGTCAAACCGCTGGCCGACAAGCTCGGCGCCTCGCTGGTCGTTCCCTGCGACGTTGAAGACAGCGCTTCGGTCGCCGCCACGTTCGAGACGCTTGGCAACGCCTGGGGCGGGCTGGACTTCGTCGTCCATGCCATCGGTTTTTCCGACAAGAATGAGTTGAAGGGCCTCTACGCCGACACCAGCCGGGACAACTTCGTCCGCACCATGGTGATCTCCTGCTACTCCTTCACCGAGGTTGCCCGCAATGCCGCGGCACTGATGACGGACGGCGGCTCGATGATCACGTTGACCTATGCCGGTTCGGTCCGCGTCATGCCGAACTATAATGTCATGGGCGTCGCCAAGGCCGGCCTGGAGGCCAGCGTGCGCTACCTCGCCAACGATTACGGCCCGCGCGGCATAAGGGTGAACGGCATCTCTGCGGGACCGGTGCGCACGCTCGCCGGCGCCGGCATTTCAGATGCCCGCCACATGTTCTCCTACCAGCAGCGCAACTCGCCGCTGCGCCGTACCGTCACCATCGACGAGGTCGGCGGCTCCGCGCTTTATCTGCTGTCGGACCTCGCCTCCGGCGTCACCGGCGAAATCCACTACGTCGATTCCGGCTATCACATCGTCTCGATGCCGACGCTCGATGAGTTGAAGCAGACGGACGGCTAACGGAAACGGATCAAGGCGACATGTTTTGGGCGACGGCATAAGACAGTGTCGGGAAAATCGTCCTTTTTCCAGTAAAGAAATAAAATCCTCTCCAGTAAAATTGGATGCATTCACGGAAACTCATTTTAAGGAGCTTTCCGCTATAGAGTTCCGCAGTCTGGGGACTTTTGAATGCCTGCCGTCAGCAACCCGAAGCGAACACCGGTGTTCCGACTGCTCACCATAGCAAGTTCGGGCATTGGCAGTTTCATCCTCGGCATCTGGGGCCTGAAGCACGGTCTCGGCGACGAGTTCGCCGGCATATCGACGGATATGATGGTCGCGGTCATGGCTGCGCTTTGCGCGCTGGCGGCGTCGGTGGCGGCAATGTCGTTCTTCGCCGGCGTCGATGAATCGGCGGATTTCGTCTTCAACGAAACCCATTTCGACAAGCTGACGGGACTGCTGGCGCGCCCTGCAATGGTCGGCAAGATCGCCGAGGCGGCATGCGCGACAAGTCGGACCGGGGAACCGGTGTTCCTGATCGACATCGACATCGACCGGTTCAAACAGATCAACGACGCGATCGGCTACACCCAGGGCGACGAGCTGATCCGCGCCTTCACCAAGCGGCTGCAGAGCAGCGTACCTGAACGCGCGCTGATCGGGCGCATTGGCGCCGGCGAGTTCGCGGTGCTGCTTCCGGATCATCAGATCCAGGGAACCATGGAAAGCACGGTCGAAAGGCTCATCGACGAGATGATGGAGCCCTACGAACTCAGCAGTCACCAGCAATCGGTGAGCCTGTCCGTGGGTATCGTGGCCATGCCCAAGGATGGCGTCGATCCAGTCCTTATCCTGCGCCGCTCCAATTTGGCGCTGCAGAATGCCCGCGCCAGCGGCATCGGCAACTGGTCGGTGTTCGACAGCGAGATGGGGCGCGTTGCCGATTATCGCCAATGGGTCGAATCCGAGCTGCACACCGCCTTCGAGCGCGGGGACTTCGACCTTCATTATCAGCCGCAGCTCGATCTGCCGACCGGCCGTATTGTCGGCTATGAAGCGCTGATCCGCTGGAATCATCCCGAACGCGGCATGATCCCGCCCATGGAGTTCATCCAGATCGCCGAGGAAACCGGGATGATCAACCCGATCGGCGAATGGGTTCTGCGCAAGGCCTGTAGCGACGCCCGCCATTTGCCGGACGACTGCTTCGTCGCGGTCAATATTTCGCCTGTCCAATTCATGACCAAGGACTTCATCGGCATCGTGCGCGACACGATGAGGTCAACCGGCATCAAGCCGTCACGGCTGGAGCTGGAAGTGACCGAGACGGCGATGATGCAGGACCGCGACCGCGCGGCCGCCATCCTGAAAGAGCTTGCCGAAATGGGCATCTCGGTCGCCGTCGATGATTTCGGCACCGGCTATTCCAACCTCAGCTACCTGATCGACTTCTCGTTCGGCAAGCTGAAGATCGACCGCTCCTTCGTCAGCCGCATTGATACCGATTCCAGTTCCGGCGCTGTCGTCTCGACCATCGTCGGGCTTTCGCGTGCGCTCGGCGTCAGCATCATTGCCGAAGGCGTCGAGACCGAGAGCCAGGCCACGCTGCTGCGTGCAGCCGGCTGCGAGGTGGTGCAGGGCTATCTGTTCGGCCGGCCGGCGCCGCTCAAGATCGGGATTGGCAAGCACGCCAGCGAGGACGTGCGGCGCGTCGCCAGTCTGCACTGAACTGCATCGTTTCAGCGCCGCGCGGACAACACCTTGAACATGCCGTCGCGGGCAAGCTCCGCATGGCTTGAGAAGGCGGCCGACAGCACGGGCTCGTAGGGTAGCTGGCGGTTGGCGACCATGAACAGCCGCCCACCGGGCTTCAAGGCCTTGGCCGCTGCCCGGATCATGCCGATGCCGATCTCGGGCTCGGCCGCACGGCTGCGGTGAAACGGCGGGTTCATGATGATCGCGTCATAGCGCCGATCCACCGTTTCAGTCAGTAGATCAGTCCAGAAGAAACTGGGGGCGGCTGCCATGTTGCCGATATTGGCCCTCGCCGCTTCGAGCGAGGCGAAGTCCGCTTCGTAGAGGTCGAGCGCTGCTATGCCAGGAGAGCGTGCGGCGACCTCGGCAGCCAGATAACCCCAGCCGGCGCAAAAGTCGGCAACGTTCCCCCTGAGATCACCGGGCAAGGTCTCGACCAGCAATTTCGAACCAGCATCGAGCTTATCGAAAGAGAACATGCCTGGGGCGGTGTGGAATCGCCCTTCAACCAGCAGGGCAGGATTGGCGGCGCGCAGTTTTTCCGCAGCTTCCAGATCGGCGGGACGGCGCAGCCAGAAGGCGATGCCGTGATATTTCGGCATATGGCCGTCGAGCGGCACAAGCTCGTCGATGCGCTTGCGCAGGCTGGCAATGCCGTCATCCTTGCCGCCGGCAACGACGATCAATCCGCCCGGCGCCACGCGCTCGAGAGCCTCGGCGATGCGCAGTTCGTTCTGTCCGCGATGCCGGCCCGCGAGCACCAGCGCGGCATCAAAACCGTCGCCCTCGGCTTGCGGCGCGACCGTGAATCCCGCCGCCTGCAACGCGCGGAAATGCGGCCGGAAGCCCTGTACGAGATGAAGCGTGGCCTCGAAGCCCGGCGGCGGGCGCAGGCCGGGCTCGGCACCCAGGAAAAGGATGCGCTCACCCTTTCGCGGCAGGGAAAGCGCCTCGGCCTCGAACGGATGGAAAAGCGTCTTCAATGCCTCAGCGGCCATGCCTTTGCTCCCCGGAGTCTTACGCAATTCCTGTGGGGAAAGTGCTACGCTTTTCCCGGGAAAACCGCTCACATCTTTCCTGGAATTGGCTCCAAACGAAAGCGGGCGCGACATAAGCCGCGCCCGCTTCGATCTTTCTGTCAGACAAGCTCAGGCGGCGTTTTCTTCGCCTTCGACCTTCTTGTCGCGAGCGATTTCCTTGCCGGTAGCCTGGTCGACGACCTTCATCGACAGGCGGACCTTGCCGCGCTCGTCGAAGCCCATCAGCTTGACCCAGACCTTGTCGCCTTCCTTGACGACGTCCGAGGTCTTGGCGACCCGGTCGTTGGCAAGCTGCGAGATGTGAACGAGGCCGTCACGCGGGCCGAAGAAGTTGACGAAAGCGCCGAAGTCGGCGGTCTTGACGACCGTGCCTTCGTAGATCTCGCCGACTTCCGGCTCGGCGACAATGGTGTGGATCCACTTCTTCGCCGCCTCGATCTCCTTGGCGTTCGAGGAAGCGATCTTGACCGTGCCGTCGTCCTCGATGTTGATCTTGGCGCCGGTCTTCTCGACGATCTCACGGATGACCTTGCCGCCCGAACCGATGACGTCGCGGATCTTGTCCGTCGGAATGTGCATGACCTCGATGCGCGGCGCGAACTCGCCGAGTTCCGAACGTGCGCCGGAGAGCGCGTTCGACATCTCGCCGAGAATGTGCTGACGGCCGTCCTTGGCCTGGTCGAGCGCGATCTTCATGATCTCTTCGGTGATGCCCTCGATCTTGATGTCCATCTGCAGCGAGGTGATGCCGCTGGCGGTGCCGGCGACCTTGAAGTCCATGTCGCCGAGATGATCCTCGTCGCCAAGGATGTCGGAGAGCACGGCGAAGCGCTCGCCTTCCTTGATCAGGCCCATGGCGATGCCGGCAACCGGCTTGGCCAGCGGCACGCCGGCATCCATCAGCGCCAGCGAGGTGCCGCAGACGGTGGCCATCGACGACGAACCGTTGGACTCGGTGATCTCCGAGACGACACGCAGCGTGTAGGGGAACTGGTCAGCGCTCGGCAGCATCGGACGGATGGCGCGCCAGGCGAGCTTGCCGTGGCCGATTTCGCGGCGGCCCGGCGAGCCCATGCGGCCGGTTTCACCGACGGAGTAGGGAGGGAAGTTGTAGTGAAGGAGGAACTTCTCCTTGTACATGCCGGTCAGCGAATCGACATACTGCTCGTCCTCGCCGGTGCCGAGCGTGGCAACGACCAGCGCCTGGGTCTCGCCGCGGGTGAACAGCGCCGAACCATGGGTGCGCGGCAGGACGCCAACCTCGGACACGATCTTGCGGACCGTCTTCAGGTCACGGCCGTCGATGCGCGAGCCGGTGTCGAGGATGTTCCAGCGCACGACCTTGGCCTGGAGTTCCTTGAACACCGAGCCGATCTGCTCGGAGGTGTACTTGGCGTCTTCGCCTTCGGCCGGAGCAAACGCTGCCTTGACCTTCGCCTTGACGGCGTCGACGGCGGCATAGCGCTTCTGCTTGTCGGTGATCTTGTAGGCTTCGCGGAGTTCGTCGCCGACGATCTTCAGCATCTCGGCTTCGAGCGCGGAATAGTCCGGGGCGGTGAAATCGCGCGGGTCCTTGGCGGCGACTTCGGCCAGCTTGATGATCGCCTCGATCACCGGCTGGAAGCCGCGATGGCCGAACATGACTGCGCCGAGCATCAGCTCCTCGCCAAGTTCCTTGGCTTCGGATTCGACCATCAGCACAGCGTCGGCAGTGCCGGCGACGATCAGATCGAGCTTGGATTCCTGCATCTCGTCGACATGCGGGTTGAGCACGTATTCGCCGTTGATGTAGCCGACACGGGCGCCACCGATCGGTCCCATGAAGGGAACGCCCGACAGCGTCAGCGCGGCCGAGGTGGCGACGATCGACAGGATGTCCGGATCGTTCTCGAGGTCATGCTGGACGACGGTGACGACGATCTGGGTGTCGTTCTTGTAGCCATCCGCGAAGAGCGGACGGATCGGGCGATCGATGAGGCGGGAAACCAGCGTTTCCTTTTCGCTCGGACGGCCTTCACGCTTGAAATAGCCGCCCGGGATCTTGCCGGCGGCATAGGTCTTTTCCTGGTAGTTGACGGTCAGCGGAAAGAAATCGAGACCGGGCTTGGGCTCCTTCATCGAAACGACCGTGGCAAGCACCTTGGTCTCGCCATAGGTGGCGAGCACGGCGCCGTCAGCCTGGCGCGCGATCTTGCCGGTTTCGAGGATGAGCGGGCGGCCGCCCCATTCGATTTCCACTTTGTGCTGATTGAACATGTCTTATCCTTTATATGAGGAAGGGCCGCGCCGTTTCAGCGTGCGCGGATTCCCTTTCCTCTGGCTTCCTTTCTCGGGCAGCCACGGGCAAGACAACGGGAGGCTCGGGTTTGTCGGCACGGTGGCCATACGAGCGTCCTGCAATCCTGCCCCATGACCGTCCATGGGTGGCTTCAAGTGGCCCTCTGCGCGCTTGAAGCCGGATATGGCCAATCGATCGACTGGCTTGCGCATGACCCCGAAAACCACGGCTTGCGGAACGCATCATGCGCAAATTCATTTTTGGAGCGTCCGTCCGGCATCCGGATGGGGTGCGCGGCGCTCCAGTCCTGCATTCGAGATCGGATTGGTCCGGTGCTCAAATGCGCGACCGGCGGACTCCTTGAAAGAGCCCGCCGGTCAATTCGTCAACGGCGCAGACCGAGCTTCTCGATCAGTGTCTGATAGCGCGCGTCGTCCTTGCGCTTGAGATAATCAAGCAGGCTGCGGCGCTGGGACACGAGAGCGAGCAGACCACGGCGGGAATGGTTATCCTTCTTGTGGTCCTTGAAGTGGTCGGTCAGGTTCTTGATGCGCTCGGAAAGGATGGCCACTTGGACTTCCGGTGACCCGGTATCGCCCTTGGCGGTTGCGAATTCACCCATCAATTCCTGTTTGCGCTCGGCAGTAATCGACATCGTGTTTTTCCTTATCTGTTCGAGGAAACGGGTCGCCCTCAGCCGGGATGTCGTCCAGCAGGGGCCGGTGTAGGCTAAGCGACGTGGCGCTTTGCTGCGGCGCATATAGTGCAATTCCCCAGAAAACACCAGCCCAATTCACGAAGCCGGCTTTTCAGCCCCAGATGGCAAGTTTTATCTCTGTCAAAGCCATTTCTTCCATTTGAAGAAGGCAATCAACCCGACGGCGACAACGGCCATGAACAGGAGCGACAACGGATAGCCGTAATAGGCTTTCAGCTCCGGCATGTTCCAGGGCGAACTCCCGGGATCGAAATTCATGCCCCAGACGCCGACCAGGAAGGTGAGCGGCATGAAGATGACTGAGACGATGGTGAGATAGCTGATAACGTCGTTGGTGCGCGCCTGGCTCAGCGACAGATGCATCTCGATCAGGCCGGTCAGCATGTCGCGCTGGGTCTCGACCAGCTCGATCAGCCGCAGCGAATGGTCGAGCGTGTCATTGAGAAAGACCTTGGTCTCGGCCTTCAGATAGGGCACGTCGTTGCGGATCAGCGTCGCCAGCGCATCGCGCATCGGCCACAGCACGCCCTTCAGCACATTGGCGTCGCGCCGCAATCCGTGCAGTTGGCGCATCTGATACTTGTGCGGAGAATGCAGCATCTGGTCCTCGATGCTGTCGACCAGGTCGCCGGCGGCCTCGATCGGCGGGAAATAGCTGTCGACAATGGCGTCGACCAGCGCATAGGCCAGATAGTCGGCGCCGCGGGTGCGCAAGCGGTTGGGCGCCGAGCTCTCGATACGCTTGCGCACCGGATCGAACGGATCACCCTCGCGTTCCTGAAAGGTGACGACGAAGTTCTCGCCGAGGAAGAGAGCGATCTGTTCGTAGCGGTGCGAAGTGATATCGTCGATCATGCGCACCACGACGAAGGCATGATCCTCGAAGAAGTCGACCTTCGGCCGCTGGCCGGTGTTGACGACATCCTCCAGCGCCAGCGGATGCAGGCTGAAGATGCGGCCGATCTCCTCGATCAGCGCGATGTTGGCGAGACCGGTGCAATCGAGCCAGATGACAGGCCATTTGTGGCAATTGGCCTCGACATCGTCGATGCTGGCATTGTCGATGGTCTTGAACTTCTGCGGCGAGATCAAGGTCAGCCGCAATTCGGAGCGGCGCGCTGCCGGATCTGCGATCAGCGTGCCCGGCGAGGCGCCGACCGGCGGCCGCCGCGTCCTCACGGGCGCCCGCTTTTTCACCGCCTCGGCCTTTGCCATGTGCCCCTCGAGCCTAAAGTCCAACTGAAGTTAGACGAGAGCCGTCACCCGGCAAAGACCCGCTTGGGCTTGAACATGCCTTGTTCGATCGCGCCGATGGCAACCAGCTTGCCGCGTGCCGTCGCGCAGGCTTCTTCCGCCTCCACAGGCGCATCACGGCCACGAATGATCACCGGATTGCCGAGACGGATCTTTGTCGCCGCATCGTCGCTGATGGCGATCTGCGGCAGGCAGTCGAGTGCCGCCGACGTGTCGACCAGAAGCGCATCGATGGCATCGAAGTCGACGGGGAGTTCCATCGGCTCGGCGTCGCCGGCAGGCTCCGGTTTGTCCTTCATGCCGAAGCGGGCCGCTTCCAATTCGGCGATGGTGACGAAATCCTCAGGCGTGAACGGCTCGACCTCGACCCGGCGCAGCTCGGAAATGTGGCCGAAGCAGCCGAGGTCGCGGCCCATGTCACGGGCCAGCGAGCGCACATAGGTGCCCTTGCCGCATTCGATCTCGAAAACGGTGTGATCGGCATTGTGCTCGATGACGTCCAGACGACCGATCTCGATTTCCCGCGCGGGAATGTCGACCGTCTCGCCTTCACGGGCGAGGTCGTAGGCGCGTTCACCTGCAATCTTGATGGCCGAGAATTGCGGCGGCGTCTGCATGATGACGCCGGTGTATTTCGCCAGCAGCGCCCGCACCTGCGCTTCCCCGGGACGCAGGTCGGAGCTCTTGGTCACCGGCCCTTCAAGATCGTCGGTGGAGCGTTCGTCGCCCCAGGCAACGGTGAACCGATAGACCTTGGCGCCGTCCTGCACGTAGGGCACCGTCTTGGTGGCTTCGCCGAGCGCGATCGGCAGCATGCCGGAGGCGAGCGGGTCGAGGGTGCCGGCATGGCCGGCCTTTTCCGCCTGGAATAGCCATTTGATCTTGGAGACGGCCTCGGTCGAACCCATGCCGACAGGCTTGTCCAACACCACCCAACCTGAGACCGGCCGACCCTTCTTCTTGCCGCGACGCCCCATTATTCCCCGTCCTTGTCGTATTTGGCCTTGTCGTCTTTGTCGTGTTCGTCCCCATCGAGATCGCGCGCCACTTCGGGCGACTTCAGCAGATCGTTGATCCTGGCGAAATTGTCGAAGGAGGTGTCCAGCCGGAAGCGGAACTCCGGCATGTACTTCATCTGCCTGAGCGCGCCGGAGACACGGCCGCGGACGAATTTGGCATGCTTGTTCAGCGCCTCGATGACCGCGCCGGCATCCTTGGCGCCGAGCGGAGAAACAAAGGCGGTGGCGATCTTGAGATCGGGCGACATGCGCACTTCCGAGACCGACACCACGGCGTTCTCGATCAGCGGATCGATGATCTCGCCGCGCTGCAAGGTTTCGGAGAGCGCATGGCGCACCTGTTCGCCAACGCGCAGCATGCGCTGGGATGGGCCGGATGTGGTGGAACGGGGCATTTTTTCTCAATCCTGAAAGCGTGAGGCGCGGGATAGGACCGTGCCGCATGTCTCAAACGGTCATTCTCAACAGGCTTGGGGCGGCGGTCTGATGACCACCGCCCGGTACCGATAAGTCACTCGAACTCAGAGTGTCCGGGTCACCATCTCGACGCGGAAGCACTCGATGACGTCACCGACGCGCATATCCTCGTAGTTCTGGAAGGCCATGCCGCACTCCTGGCCGCCGGGGACTTCCGAAACTTCGTCCTTGAAGCGCTTCAGGGTCTTCAGCGTGCCTTCGTGGATGACGACGTTGTCGCGGATCAGGCGTACGCCCGCGCCACGCTCGACCTTGCCTTCGGTGACCCGGCAGCCGGCGATCTTGCCGACCTTGGTGATGTCGAAGATCTCGAGGATCTCGGCATTGCCGATGAAGGTCTCGCGACGCTCCGGCGACAGCAGGCCCGACAGAGCCGCCTTCACATCATCCACGAGGTTGTAGATGATCGAGTAATAGCGGATCTCGATGCCCGCGGCCACGGCCGCCGCACGTGCCTGCACGTTGGCACGGACATTGAAGCCGATGATTGCCGCACCCGACGTTTCCGCCAGCGAGACGTCGCTTTCGGTGATGGCGCCGGCGCCGGCATGGACGATGCGAGCACGCACCTCGTCGGTGCCGAGCTTGTCGAGCGCGGCGTTGATCGCCTCGATCGAACCCTGCACGTCGCCCTTGATGACCAGCGGGAATTCCTTCAGCCCGCTCGTCTGCAACTGCGACATCATCTGTTCGAGCGAGCCGCGCTGGCCGGCATGCCTGGCCACCGCCTTCTCGCGCGCCAGACGCTGGCGATACTCGGTGATCTCGCGAGCGCGGGCCTCATTGTTGACCACGGCGAAGCGGTCGCCGGCCTGCGGGGTTCCCTGAAGGCCGAGCACCTCGACCGGCATCGCCGGCGGTGCTTCCTTGATCTGCTCGCCGCGATCGTTGACCAGCGCGCGCACCCGGCCCCATTCGTTGCCGGCGACGAGGATGTCGCCCGGCATCAAGGTGCCGGTCTGCACCAGCACGGTGGCGACGGGACCACGGCCCTTGTCGAGCTGCGCTTCGATGACGACGCCCTCGGCGGTGCGGTCCGGATTGGCCTTCAGGTCGAGGATTTCGGCCTGCAGCAGGATCGCCTCGAGCAGCTTGTCGAGATTGGTGCCCTTGGTCGCCGACACTTCGACGTCCAGCACCTCACCACCCATGGATTCGACGAAGACCTCATGGCGCAGCAGTTCGGAGCGCACCTTCTGCGGATCGGCGTCATGCTTGTCGATCTTGTTGATCGCCACGATGATCGGAACGCCGGCCGCCTTGGCATGGCTGATCGATTCGATCGTCTGCGGCATCACGCTGTCGTCGGCCGCCACCACCAGAATGGCAATGTCGGTGGCCTGGGCGCCACGGGCGCGCATGGCCGTGAAGGCGGCGTGGCCGGGCGTATCGATGAAAGTGATCTTCTGACCGTTCTTCTCGACCTGATAGGCGCCGATATGCTGGGTGATGCCGCCGGCCTCGCCGGAGACGACATTGGCATTGCGGATAGCGTCGAGCAGCGAGGTCTTGCCGTGGTCGACGTGACCCATGATGGTGACGACCGGCGGACGCGACACGAGGTCTTCCGGGCGGTCGGCGATGTTGAACAGGCCTTCCTCGATGTCGGACTCGGCAACGCGGCGGACCGTGTGGCCGAATTCGGTGGCGACCAGTTCGGCCGTGTCAGCGTCGATGACGTCGCCCGGCTTCAGGATCTGGCCTTGCTTCATGAAGAACTTGACCACATCGACCGCACGTTCGGACATGCGCTGCGCCAGTTCCTGGATGGTGATGGTCTCGGGCAGGATCACTTCGCGCATGACTTTCTCGCGCGGCTCATTGTGCATCGCGCGCTTGAACTTTTCCTGGCGGCGACGCATCGACGACAGCGAACGGGCTCGGGCATCCTCGTCGGAAAGCGCGGAGTTCAGCGTCAGCTTGCCACGGCGGCGGTCTTCCTCGCCCTTGGTCGGCTTGGCCGGACGCGCCACTTCGGGCGTGACCGGACGGCGCACAGGCGCACCGGCGCCGGTCCGCTTCGGCTTGACCTCTTCCTCTTCGTCGGCGGTCGCCAGCTCCGCGGCTTGCGGCGCGCGGCGGCGGGCCTCCTCCTCGGCGCGGCGGCGCGATTCGGCTTCGGTCTGAAGGCGCGCCTCTTCCTCGGCCTGACGGCGCGCGGATTCCTCGCGCTCACGCTTGCGGCGCTCTTCATCCTCGGCGCGGCGCTTGGCTTCCTCGGCCGCACGCTGACGGTCCTCGACCTCGCGCACCTTGGAGCCTTCGAGCGCCCTGCGGCGCGCTTCCATCTCGCTGCGCGACAGTTCGTTCAGCACCATGCCGCTGCGCTCGACCGGAGCCGGCGGCGGGGGTGGCGGCGCCTTGGGCGCTTCCTGCACCACAGGTGCTGCCGCAACCGCCGGTTTCGGGGTGAACACGGGCACAGGGGCAGCGGCCGCCGGCTCCGGCTTGTCGCCAGGCAGCGAGAACTTGCGCTTCTTGGTCTCGACCACGACCGACTTGGTGCGGCCATGCGAGAAATTCTGGCGCACGGTGCCCTGTTCCATGCCGGGGCGCTTCAGCGTCAAGGTCTTCTTCGGCGTAACACTCAACGTCTTGTCGTCGCCCGATTTCGTATCGTTCATTCCATATCCTCTGCGGCATCATCTTCGTCAGCAACGGCCGCAAGCATTGCCAGATCGTCCGGGGTACCGCCCCGATATCGGTCGAGCGCAACCATGCGCTTCTGGACCGCCTTACCCGCGTCTCCCGCGAGGACGGCAGCATGTATCACATTTGTACCCCCCAATGCCAAGCTCAACTCGGCCTCGGAGAAAAGTTTGTAGGCAAGGATGGACGGGCCGCCGATATGGACGGTCGCCCGCCGCGCCTGGCTGATCTTGCGCACGCCATCGTCGGACGCTTCGGTCGCGTGGAGCACGAAAAGCGCCAGGCCGCCGCGCACCGCGCTCTCGACCTTGGTTGCGCCCAGCGCGATTGCGCCGGCCTTGCGGGCGAGGCCCAGCATGCCCAGCGCGGATCTGGAGAGCAGTCCGTCGACCATGCCGCCGAGGTCCGGCGGCACGACCACCTGTGCCTTGAAGGCGCGGGCAAAAAGGTTCTTGGCCGCCGCCTTGTCGATATGTAGGCGGTCGGCGCTCACCCAGCAACCACGGCCGGGCAGATTTCTCTTGAGATCGGGAACGACGGCCGAATCCGGGCCGACGACGAAACGGATCAGTTTATCCGGTTCGGCCTGCTTGCGGGTGACGATGCAGGTGCGATCGTTCATCTCGTCCGAGGGCGGGTTCTGTGCGATGCGGTTTCACCTCACGCACCAACGGCTTCGTCAGCCGATGCTTCTTCGGCTGCAAGCTCGTCCTCGGAAATCCAGCCGGCCTTGAGACGGGCATTGAGCACCATCTGCTCGGCGTCGGCGCGCGAAACACCATGATTGGCCAGCACGCCCGGATAGACCTTGGTTTCGCCGTCCTTGCGTTCCTTCCAGCCGGTCAGGTCGTCGGCGGCATAGCCGGCGAAATCCTCGATCGTCTTCACGCCGTCCTCGCCAAGCGTCACCATCATGGCGGTGGTGATGCCTGGGATTTCGCGCAGCTCGTCCTTGACCCCAAGCGCCTTGCGCTTCTCGTCGTGCTCGGCTTCGATCTTTTCGAGATATTCGCGGGCACGAGTCTGGATTTCCGACGCGGTGTCTTCATCAAAGCCGTCGATCGAAGCGATCTCGCCGGCATCGACATAGGCGACTTCCTCGACGCTGGTGAAGCCTTCGGAGGCCAGCACCTGGCCGACCATCTCGTCGACATCGAGGGCTTCCATGAACAGCGCCGAGCGCTCGACGAATTCCTTCTGGCGACGCTCGGATTCCTCGGCCTCGGTCAGGATGTCGATGTCCCAGCCGGTGAGCTGCGAGGCGAGACGCACGTTCTGGCCGCGGCGGCCGATGGCCAGCGACAGCTGATCGTCGGGAACCACCACTTCGATGCGCTCGGCGTCCTCGTCGAGCACGACCTTGGCGACTTCCGCCGGCTGCAGCGCGTTGACGATGAAGGACGCGGCCGAAGGCGACCACGGAATGATATCGATCTTTTCGCCCTGCAGTTCGCCGACGACGGCCTGGACGCGGCTGCCGCGCATACCGACGCAGGCGCCGACCGGATCGATCGAACTGTCGCGCGAGATGACGGCGATCTTGGCGCGCGAACCCGGATCGCGGGCGACCGATTTGATCTCGATGATACCGTCATAGATCTCGGGCACTTCCATGGTGAAGAGCTTGGCCATGAACTGCGGATGGGTACGCGACAGGAAGATCTGCGGGCCGCGCTGTTCGCGGCGCACGTCGTAGACATAGGCACGGACGCGATCGCCATATTTGTAGTTCTCGCGCGGAATCAATTCGTCGCGGCGGATGATGGCCTCGCCGCGGCCGAGATCGACGATGACGTTGCCGTATTCGACGCGCTTGACGGTGCCGTTGACGATCTCGCCAATGCGGTCCTTGTATTCGTCATATTGGCGGTCGCGTTCGGCCTCGCGCACCTTCTGCACGATGACCTGCTTGGCCGACTGGGCAGCGATGCGGCCGAAATCCATCGGCGGCAGCTGTTCGGCGATGAAATCGCCGAGCTGAGCGTCGGGATTGCGTTCGCGCGCCGAGGAGATGGCGATCTGCGTGGCATAGTCGTCGACCTTTTCGACCACTTCCATCAGCCGCTGCAGCTTCATCTCGCCGGTGTTGGGGTTGATGTCGGCGCGGATGTTGGTCTCCTGGCCATAACGCGAGCGCGCCGCCTTCTGGATCGCATCGGCCATGGCGGCGATGACGATCGACTTGTCGATCGACTTTTCACGCGCGACCGCATCGGCAATCTGCAGCAGTTCAAGTCTGTTAGCGCTTACAACCATGTTCTTTCTCCCGAGCCTGTTTGCCGGACCTTCGGGCCCGGCAGCTCAATCAACTTTCCTGTTCGTCTTCTTCCGTGGCATCCTCGGAAATGTCGTCGTCCGGCTCGCCGCGGCGTTTCTTGGCTTCCTTGCGCGCCCTGTTGTCCTTTGACAACGCGTCGCGGATAAGGTCGTCGGTCAGGATCAGGCGCGCCTCGGCGATCGTATCGTAAGGCACTCTCACCGTCGGCTCCTCGCCATAGGCCGCCTTGTCGCGCTCGATCAGCACGTCATTTTCGCCGGCCTCGGCGATCTTGCCCTTGAAGCGCTTGCGATCAGCGACGACGACCGATGTCTCCATCTTCACCATATGGCCCGTCCACGCTGTGAAATCCGATTTGCGGACCAGCGGCCGGTCGATGCCGGGAGAAGAGACTTCGAGATGATACGCCTTCTCGATCGGATCATCCACATCCAGCGCCGGCGACACCGCGCGGCTGACCTCTTCGCAATCCTCGACGGTCATGGTGCCGTCCTCGCGCTCGGCCATGATCTGCAGCGTCAGCCCATTCTGGCCGGACAGGCGCACACGCACCAGGCGAAAACCGATGCCGCGCAGCACCGGCTGGATAATCAGCGCGATGCGCGCATCGATGCCGCTTTCGCGGATGATGCGATCGTCACCTTCGCTTGCTGTTGCAGTCATCGATTACCCGTCGTTCGTTTCGAACCTATCGGCAGGTAATAAAAAAGAGCGGGACCGGGTGGACCCACTCTTCGTCATACCGACCAAGAATTTGAGGCTGATATAGACGAACGCGGCCCATGTTTCAAGCCCGCCGTGCCGAAGCGGCATTGGATGAGGCCGAGGCGCCAGCGTTGCGCGAGGCGCATGGGCTCCATGCGGCGAGAGCCCTGTGAGCGCCAACGCCGCGTCCCCATCTAGGTGGGATCGCATAAAGACAAAGATATTTCGCGACAGCGAAAGGGTATTACCATGAGCAACCGCAAGATTTTGTCCGCCATAGGCGATCTGTTCACCGCATTCGGCAGCGCGGTCGCCGCCTCACGCGCCGTGGAACCCGGCCGCAAGCCGCGCGCGGACGAATTGCGCAGGCTCGGCATGGATCCGGCCGTCTTCAACAGGATCGGCCGTTTCTAACTTTGGAAGCAGCCGCCCGTAAGGCGCCTATTTTCTGATGAAGGTGAGATAGGCTGGCCGCCGGCCCTCGCGCATGGCCTTTGCCTCGTAACGCGTGCCTGGCCAGCCATCGTAGGGGCGATGCCAGTCCTCCGCTTCCGCGGCCTGCCATGCGAAGGCGCCATGCGCCCTGCAGTGCAGCAAGGTCCAGTTCACATAGGTGTCGATATCGGACGCAAAGCGGAATCTTGAACCCGGCTTCAGGACACGCGCGAAACGGTCGAGGTTGACTGGGCTGACGAAACGCCGCTTCCAGTGCTTCTTCTTCGGCCAGGGATCGGGATAGAGAAGATCGATGCCGTCGAGCGAGGCCGGGGGCAGCCAGTCGAGCAGGCGGGTGGCATCGTCATCAAAGACCCTGAGATTGGCCAGCGGCCTTGCCCGCACGGCCATCATCATCTTGGCCATGCCATTGACGAAGGGCTCGACACCGATGAAGCCGACCGTCGGCGCCTCGATGGCGCGGTGCAGAAGATGTTCGCCGCCGCCAAAGCCGATCTCCAGCCGAACGGCGCAGACATCGGCTTCAAACAGGGTGCGCAGATCCGGCGGCGCTTCCGCCGTCAGGTCGAGCCCGTAGGCGCCAAGCCCGCTTTCCAGGGCCGCCGCCTGTTGCGGGCGAACGGGCTTGCCGCGCCGACGACCGAAGAAGGCTTCGGTCGAACGGCTTGGCCTGTCTTGCGGGCTCATCTGATGGTGCAGGTCTGTCGCGGCGCTCACGCCGCGACAGCATCCTTGAGCGCCTTGGCGAGATCGGTCTTTTCCCAGGAGAAAGATCCGTCACGGCCGGCCTTGCGGCCGAAATGGCCATAAGACGACGTCTTGGCGTAGATCGGCTTGTTGAGGTCGAGATGGCGACGGATGCCCGACGGGGACAGGTCCATCACGCTGCGAAGCGCTTCCTCGAGCTTTGCCTCGTCGACCTTGCCGGTGCCGTGCAGGTCGACATAGACCGACAGCGGCTGGGCGACGCCGATGGCATAGGAGAGCTGGATGGTGCAGCGGTCGGCAAGCTTCGCCGCCACGACATTCTTGGCCAGGTAGCGCGCCGCGTAGGCGGCCGAACGGTCAACCTTGGTGGTGTCCTTGCCGGAGAAGGCGCCGCCGCCATGCGGTGCCGCACCGCCGTAGGTGTCGACGATGATCTTGCGGCCGGTGAGGCCGGCATCACCGTCCGGACCGCCGATGACGAACTTGCCGGTCGGGTTGATGTACCACATGCAGTCGTCGGCGATCTTGAGGTCGCCCAATGCCTCGCGGATATAGGGTTCAACGACCTTGCGGACCTTCTTCGAATCCCAGGTTGCGTCGAGATGCTGAGTCGACAGCACGATCTGCGTTGCCTCGGCGGCCTTGCCGTCGATGTAGCGGACGGTGACCTGGCTCTTTGCGTCTGGGCCGAGCTTGCCGGCCTCGCCGTTGTTCTCGTGGCGGGCGGCAGCCAGGAGTTCGAGGATCTTGTGGCTGTAGTAGATCGGCGCCGGCATCAGGTCCGGCGTCTCGCGGCAGGCATAGCCGAACATGATGCCCTGGTCGCCTGCACCTTCCTCGCCCTGGCGGTCGGCGGCATTGTCGACGCCCTGGCCGATGTCGGGCGACTGGCCGTGCAGCAGGACCTCGATCTTGGCCGTCTTCCAGTGGAAGCCGGCCTGCTCGTAGCCGATCTCGCGGATCGCCTTGCGGGCGACGGATTTGAACTTCGCCGGGTTCACGACAGGATGGCCCGCGGCATCCCTGAGGATATTGCCGGCCTTGTCCTTCTTCAGCAGCGTCTCCGGGACGCGTACTTCGCCGGCGATGACGACGCGGTTGGTGGTCGCCAGGGTCTCGCAGGCGACACGCACTTTCCACGGATCCATGCCGGTCTTCTTGGCTTCACGATAGACCAGATCGACAATCTCGTCGGAGATCCGGTCACAGACTTTGTCCGGATGGCCCTCGGCAACGGATTCCGAGGTAAAGAAGTAGTTCTGCCGCGTCACGGGTGTCCCCTCTTGAAAAACGATCGGCAGGCTGCCGATTTTGGCGCGCCACGTGTTAGCGGGGCAAAGCGCCGCTCGTCAAGCGTTGCCGCCGTTCTGGCACGACTGTCGATGTCGATATCTTGTGCCACCGGCGACGGATGCCGCCGGTTCGAGAGGCATTCCGGGTCAGTCGAGATCGTCCGCGGCGAGCGACTTCACCAGGTCGATGATCCGGCGGCGCACCTTGACATCGGCGATCTTGACAAAGGCCCGGTTGAGCTGAAGGCCTTCGGGACTGCCGCAGAATTCGACGGCGAAAGCCATCGACGCATCCTCGGCAAAGCCGCGGCCGGCCGTGGACTCCTGGCCCGGCGCATCCTCGAAGAAAAAGGCGACGGGCACGCCAAGTATGGAGGCTATCGCCTGCAGCCGGCTGGCGCCGACGCGGTTGGTGCCCTTTTCATATTTCTGGATCTGTTGAAATGTGATGCCGAGATTCTCGCCCAGCTTTTCCTGGCTCATTCCGAGCATATTGCGGCGAAGCCGGATGCGACTTCCAACGTGGATGTCGATGGGATTCGGTTTCTTCTTGTTTTCTTCTGTCATTTTTTCCTCGCCGAATTTTTTCGGCTTTGTGATTTTTTCCCGCCCAAACAAAACCGGAGGCGACTGCCCCAACAGAACGATCCACCGGCTTCGAGAAATTTTCAGGCGTTACAGTATGAGTTTCTAATGTGTCGACTGTCAATTCACCCGTAGCCTTTGCCTTACATTCAACAACACACCCACCAGCGCAAACAGCAACATGATCAGCATTCCGTTAATGCGCCGCTGGCGGGGCGAAATGACCGTCTGTTCGGCAATCGGAACCTTCACATCGATCGCTCCGCGCGCGTCGATCGCCAGCGCATCGACGATGCGGCCGCGTGGATCGACGACGGCCGAGATGCCGTTGTTGGCGGCACGCAACAAGGGCAATCCGTTCTCCACCGCGCGAATCTGGGCCTGCCTGAAATGCTGATACGGCCCCGGCGTGTCGCCGAACCACGCATCATTGGTAACGTTCACAATAAGCTGCGCTGACGTAGCGTCAACTGCCACCAGCTCGGGAAAAATCACCTCGTAACAGATAAATGGCAGGGCACGGATGCCGCCCGGCAGCGTGAGGGCGTGGCGTTCGTTGCCGGCCGTGAACGTCATTGGTCCGGCGACGAGCTGCTCGATGCCGAAACGGCCGAGCAGGTCGGCAAAAGGCAGGTATTCGCCGAACGGCACCAGATGGACCTTGTCGACGGCATCGGTGATTTCGCCCTTGTCGTCGATCGCCACCACCGAGTTGTAGTAGCGGCTGTCGGCGCTGGCCGCCGAGCCGCCTTCCTCGCGAACGACGCCGGCGACCAGCATCTGGCCATCGGACAGCATGTCACCCAGCGCCGTCAGCGCGTCCGGGCGTTCGGTGAAGAGAAACGGCACGGAGGTTTCCGGCCAAAGAATAAGCTGCGGCTTGCCATGGCCGGGGTCAGGCGCCTTGGCGGACAGACCCAGCAAGGTGGCAAAGATACGGTCGCGCACCGAGGCGTCCCACTTTTCCGACAGGTCGACGGCCGGCTGGACGATGCGGACATCCAGACTGCGCGCCGCCGGCTTTTCGGGAGCGGCAAGCCTGACATAGCCAAAGCCGATATGGGCGGTGGCAAGCACGACGAACAGCGCCGCGCCCAAGCGCAGATGACGGCGCGCCACCAGCAGTGCCGGCAACGAAAAGAGGAACACGGCAAGCGTGTTCATACCGATCATGCCGGTCACCGAGACGCTTTGCATCAGAAGGGGCACCGGCATTGCCGCGTCGCCTATGGCATTCCAGGGAAAACCGGTGAACAGGAAGCCGCGCAGCCACTCCATCAGTCCGAAGCCAAAGGCAAGGGCGGCGATACGGCCGATATCGCTGCTCCACAATAGCCGGGCGATCATCGTCGCGAAGCCGTAGAAAAAGGCGAGCGCGAAGGGAATGCCGACCACGGCGAAGGGCAGCGCCCAGGCAAAGTCGTCGGCCTCGACCAGCAGTGCCGAGCCGATCCACCAGAGACCGGCGAGGAAATAGCCGAAGCCGAACCACCAGCCGACCGCAAAAGCCGGTCGCAGGCGACGAAACAGGCTGCCGGAGGCTTCACCGGTCGCGCCGTCGAGCAGCCAGACCAGCAGCGGAAACGAGATGAAGCAGGCGGCGAAGAAATCGTAGGGCGCCTGTCCGAGCACCGCCAGCGCTCCGGCAAGAAAGGCCACGAGCGCGCGCCGCCAACCCCAAAGCAGAATTATCCGGCCGGCAAGGCGCACCATACATACTTCCGAGTCGCGAATCAGGAGCCAAGATTTAACAGGCCGCGGTCCGTGCTCCAAACGCCGGACGGTTGCCCGGCCGCGCTCTACCGGTGCCAACCCTCGATGCGCAGGCCGCTCAACCGCTCGGCCTCTTCGCGGGAAACGGACCGGATGGGCTGGGTGAAGGTCCAGACATGGCCCTCGGGATCGCGGGCCCGATACTGGCGTTCGCCGTAAAATTGGTCTGTCGGCTCCTGGATTATCTCAGCGCCAACCGACCGCGCATGCTCGCAATGTGCGTCCAGGCCGTCCTTCAGCCTGATATAGACCGACTGCGTGTTCTTGCCCGAGACCGAAGCTGGACTGGCGATATGGTCGCTCCATTCGGAATCGACAATGATGTAGCAATCGCCGAACCGCATCTCGGAATGGACGAGCTTTCCGTCGGCGTCGCTGACCACCATGCTGCGCTCGAAGCCGAAAGCCGCTTCGAGCCACGTGAGCGCGGCAAGAGGATCCTTGTAGAAGACGCCGGATCCCAGGCTCGCGTGCTTGAACGGATCATCGATCGCCATCGGGCGAGCGAGACGCTTACGCCTGTTCGGCACGGGCTGTGGCCCGGCGGCGGCGCTCGCCCTTCTGGCTCTGCACGATGCGCACGCGCTTGACGCGGCGCGGATCGGCGTCGAGCACATGGAATTCGAAGCCGGGAATGGCCTGCACCACCTCGCCGCGCGCTGGAACACGGCCGAGCGTGTTGAAGATCATGCCGCCGATGGTGTCGACATATTCGCCGTGTTCGCCGGCGGCGAAGTCCTCGCCGATCATCTTGGCGACGTCGTCGATCTCGGCCTTGCCGTCGACGATGAACACGCCGTCGCCGCTTTGAGTGATCATCGGCTCGTCGTCGTCATGTTCGTCCTCGATATCGCCGACGACCATTTCGACAATGTCCTCGAGCGAGACAAGGCCGTCGGTGCCGCCATACTCATCGATGACCAGCGCCATCTGCGTGCGCGTCGTCTGCATGCGGGCCATCAGGTCGGAGGCAAGCATCGAGGGCGGCACGAACAGAACCTGGCGGATCAGGTTGAGGTCCGCGATGGTGCGGGCGAGGTCGACCTGGGCAAGGTCGAGCTGTGTGACGGCAGGCGTCTTCCTGGTCGCGCGGCCCTTCTTGACACGCGCGAGCTTGGTGATGTGGGCCAGCACGTCACGGATATGCACCATGCCGCGCGGATCGTCGAGCGTCTCGGAATAGACCGGCATGCGGGAATGGCCGGATTGTTCGAAAGTGCCCAGGAGGTCGCCGAGCGTCGTGGTGATCTCGACCCCTTCGATATCGGCGCGCGGCACCATGACATCCTCGACGCGCACCTCGCGCAGGCGCAGGATGTTGTTGAGCATGGCGCGCTCGCCAGGCGAGAAGGCGCCGGCATCGCTGGCCGTCTCGGCCAGCGCGCCGGCGATTTCCTCACGCAGGCTGGTGCCGTTGCGTTGCCGGAACAGGCCCAAAACACGGTCGAACAGGGAGGGGCCGGCAGGCGAAGACTCGCTGGCAACGCTGCCGGTGCTGGCAGCACCAGGGGTAACGGTACTCGGACTTGATCCTTCTTCCGAGGTGTCGGAAGCCTTGGGCACACTGCCGGCGTCGGGGCGGGCGGCAGTCTCTGGTTTGTCGTTCATCGTCGTCCGGTCAATTGATCAGAAGTAGTTACGCGTAGGGATCGGGAATGGCAAGCCTTGCAAGCGCGGCGCGTTCGACGGCTTCCATCTCCTCCGCCTCGGTGTCGGTCTCGTGATCGTAGCCCAACAAATGCAGCAGGCCGTGGATGACGAGATGGGAGATATGGTTCTCCAGGGGCTTGTCTTCCAGTACCGCCTCGCGCGCCAACGTTTCGGCCGCGAGCACGATGTCACCGAGCATCGGCGGCAGCGGACCATCTTTCACAGGTGGAAAAGCCGGGAAAGACAAGACGTTGGTTGGCTTGTCCTTGCCCCGCCAGCCGGCATTCAGCTTCTGAATATGGGCATCGTCGGAAAAAACGACGCTGAGTTCGGAGTGTCCTGTCGCACCAGTTTCGGCGAAGGCAGCGGCGGCGGCCCTGTCGACAAGCCGGGTAAGCGCCGCCTCTTCCGGCCAATTTCCCGCTTCGATCATCAGGTCGATATCGACGGGAAGTGGCAGACCCACGCCGCCAGACCCTTCCTGCTCAATCATGGGACCTCTCGGTCAAATCAGCCTTCGGTCCCCAGGCCGCGTGCGAGCTTGCCGTCACGATCATAGGCCTTGACGATTTCGGCGACCAGCGGATGCCTTACGACGTCGCCCTCGTTGAAACGCACCGTCACCATGCCGGTCACGCCGTCGAGGATCCTGAGCGCCTCGACCAGGCCGGATTTGGTGTTTTGCGGCAGGTCGATCTGGGTCGGATCGCCGGTGACGATCATGCGTGAATTCTCGCCGAGACGCGTCAGGAACATCTTCATCTGCATCGGCGTGGTGTTCTGCGCCTCATCGAGGATGACCGCGGCATGCGCCAGCGTACGGCCGCGCATGAAGGCGAGCGGCGCGATTTCAATCACCTCGGCGGCGATCGCCCGCTCCACTTTGTCGGCCGGCATCATGTCGTAGAGCGCGTCATAGAGCGGCCGCAGATACGGATCGACCTTCTCCTTCATGTCGCCGGGCAGGAAGCCCAGCCGCTCGCCGGCCTCGACGGCCGGTCGCGACAGCACGATGCGCTCGACCATGCCGCGCTCGAGCAGCATCGCCGCATGGGCCACCGCCAGATAAGTCTTGCCGGTGCCGGCCGGACCGATGCCGAACACCAGTTCCGACCGCTCCAGCGCCCGCATATAGGCGTCCTGGTTGAGCGAGCGGGCATAGATCGTCTTCTTGCGGGTGGCGATCTGGGCGGCGGAGACCTTGCCCTTGCGCTCCAGCGTCGGCAGCGTCAGCTGATCGTCGGCGGCGATCGCCATGCGCACAGCGCCATCGACGTCGGACTGGCCGATATCGCCGCCCTTTTGCAAAATGGCGTAGAGATTGTCCAAGGCGCGGCGCGCCTGTTCGGCGGCCGAAGCGGACCCCTTGATGGTCAGCTGATTGCCGCGCGAGCGGATGTCGACGCCCAGCTTCTGCTCAAGCCGGGCGAGGTTTTCATCGAACTGGCCGTAAAGGGCGCTGGCAAGCTTGTTGTTGTCGAAAGTCAGAACGATGTGCGCCATGTCAGAAGCCCCGGATGCCGGTACCGGGGGCAGGTTCTTCAGCTCCGCTGCGCTCAACCGTCTCTCCTCATCTGCCGAGACCATCAGGCCAATTCGGCGAACAGGCTGTTGTAGCCCGTCTTCGTGATTCGCACCTGGATAATGTCACCGATTTCGCCGGCCTTTTCATCAACAATAACCGGCTGCAGCCAAGGTGAGCGGCCGACCTTCTGGCCGGACTGGCGGCCGGGCTTCTCGATCAGCGTGTCGATGGTGCTGCCGACGAGGCTCGAGCCGAAATCCTGCTGTTGTTTCAAGAGCAGCGCCTGCAAGCGCTGCAGGCGCTCGTCCTTGACCGTTTCCGGCACGTGATCGGGCATGTCGGCGCCCGGCGTGCCAGGGCGCGGCGAATATTTGAACGAGAAGGCCGAGGCGTAGTTCACCTGGCGCACCAATTCCATGGTCGCTTCGAAATCGGCCTCCGTCTCGCCGGGGAAGCCGACGATGAAATCGCCGGACAGCGCGATATCGGGCCGCGCGGCGCGGATGCGGTCGAGCAGCGCCAGATAATCCCTCGCCGTATGCCTGCGGTTCATCGCCTTCAGGATGCGGTCGGATCCGGATTGCACGGGCAGATGCAGGTAGGGCATCAGCGACGGCAGATCGCGGTGCGCCGCGATCAGTTCTTCGTCCATGTCGCGCGGGTGGCTGGTGGTATAACGCAGCCGCGCCAGGCCGGGGATTTCGGCCAGCCTGAACAGCAGGCGGCCAAGGCCCCATTCCCCGCCGTTGTCGCCCTGGCCATGCCAGGCATTGACGTTCTGGCCCAGCAGCGTCACCTCGCGTACGCCGGCCTCGGCAAGGCGCTCGGCCTCGGTGACGATTTGCGCCACCGGCCGCGACACTTCCGAGCCTCTTGTATAGGGCACGACGCAGAAGGTGCAGAACTTGTCGCAGCCTTCCTGCACGGTCAGGAAAGCTGTCACGCCGCGCTTGATGACCTCGGCGCGCTTCGGCTGCGGCAGATGTTCGAACTTGTCCTCGATGGCGTAGTCGGTCTCGACGATCTTCTCGCCGCTGCGGACTCTCGCCAGCACGTCGGGCAGACGGTGATAGGTCTGCGGGCCGATGACCAGATCGACCGCCGGCGAACGCCTGATGATCTCCGCCCCTTCGGCCTGAGCCACGCAACCGGCGACGCCGATCAGCATTTCGCGGCCGGCAATGGCGCGCTCCGCCTTCATGTCGCGGATGCGGCCGAGCTCGGAATAGACCTTTTCCGCCGCCTTTTCCCTGATGTGGCAGGTGTTGAGAAGCACCAGATCGGCCTCGTCGATGGCATCGGTCGCGGTATAGCCGTCGGCGGCCAGCGCATCGCCCATGCGCTGTGAATCATAGACGTTCATCTGGCAGCCATAAGTCTTGATGAAGACTTTCTTGGCTGCCGTGGCACTCACAGCCGGCTGCCCGGCCACCGTGCCGATGTCGTCGCTCTCGATCGTATTCAAGTCCATCTGGCGGCTTCTAACGCCTTTCCGTGGCAAAAAACAGACCATTCTCGCCCTGCGCCTGCAGGCGCAGGGCGGGATTAGCGGCTCGGGCGCGGATCAGCGAGTGCCGCCTGCATCATCCCGCGCACCTGGCTTTCCATCAGCTTGGACGTTTCCTTGCGGTTCGAGCCCTTGGAAAAAGCGATCGGCTCGCCGAAATGCACCTCGACGTCGACAGCGCCTTCCGCCATCAGCACCTTGAGATGCGGCATCAGATCCTCATCGCCGATCCAGGCCGTAATCGGCCGGTGCCGGCGGCCGAGCGGCACGCCGTGCAGGCGCGTGTAGGCGATCGCCACCGGCTGGATGAACACCTGCTCGGCCGCACCCTCGGAAATCGCCATCGAGGCGGCGCCGAATAACGTGCTCTTGAAGGGCAGGACGACGTTGCCGTCACCGGTCGAACCCTCGGCGAACAGCACCATGGCGTCGCCTTTGGCCATGCGATTGGCGATTTCGCTTGCCTGGTCGCCCGAGGAACGCTTGCGTTCGCGCTCTATGAAGACGGTGCGCTGCAATTTCGACAGCATGCCGATCAGCGGCCAGCCTTCCATATCGGCCCTGGCGATGAATTTCACATCGACGATGGAGCCCAGCACCATGATGTCGGTCCAGGAGATGTGGTTCGAGGCAACCAGCAAGGGGCGCTTGGCCGATAGCGTCCCCTTGACATGGACGCGCATGCCGAGAGCCCTCAGAATCAGCCTGTGCCAAATTTTTAGGATGAAGGTTTCCGGCCACCAGCCGGTCTTCATCGACAGGATCTGCAGCGGCACGAGGACCAGCGAACCGGCGACGACGAGGCCTAGTGCCAGGAAGATCCTGATTTTTCCGATCATACGTCCTGGCCCTATCATTACAGCGCCGCGCGTCCCCTTGGACGCGCAAAGGACGCTGTAACACTTTAATTATGCGGCGTTTGGCTATCGAAGATCGCGGCGCATGACAAGCGCTCCAGTCGGCCCGCGATCGGGCGACCTGTAGTAGTCCGGGCGCTTGCCGACCTCGCGGAAGCCCAGCCGCCGATAGAGGGCGATGGCGGCGACATTGGTCTCGTCGACCTCGAGGAACAATGCTTCGGCGCGTTGCGCGTGCAGTTCGCGCAGCACCGCATCCATCAACTGCCAGCCCAGTCCCTGGCGGCGATGCGATCGCGCCACCGCGACGGTCAGGATCTCGCCCTCGCCGGCGGCCAACCTCGCCAGCACGAAGCCGACCGGCGGCTTGGCGCCCTGCCCGGTTTCACGCGCGGCATAACCGAATACGGTATCCTGCTCGAGCAAGGCGGCGAACTCGCCGTCGGTCCACGGACGGACGAAGTCCTCGCTATGCAGCAACGAGACCGCGGGGCTGTCGGTCACCTTGAGCGGCTCGAGTGCATAGTCCCGGCGGCGTGGCTGAAGAAAAGGTATGCGCATTAATTTTGTTGCCTTGATAAAATGAACCCAGCCTGCGGCTTGGCGTCGGCACCGCGCAGATAGAGCGGTTTCGGCCTTTCGTCCTGCCCCTTTGCGACAGCCAGCCGGGCGTAGGTGAGAATGTCGGCGGTGGCCGTCCGAGGCCCGATGTCGAAGGTGCGCCCGGCCGAGGCTGCGATCTGTGCGGCCGCTGTACCGGCCAGCACCGAAGACCGCTCCGTCGCCATGGCCACGGCGTCCGCGAGTGTCGTCACTGCCGGACCGTAAGTCAAAGCTGACATTTCATCATAGAGAGCGGCATGGATTTCCTCGCGGCCGGCATCGAGCGCCGCCAGCACGGTGCGGCCGGGAAATGCCGCCGCTGCCTCGGCGGCCAGCGCCTCGAGCGTCGTCACCCCGATCGCCGGAACCTTGAGCGCCAGTGCAAGTCCACGCGCGGTCGACACACCGACGCGCAGCCCGGTAAACGAGCCGGGACCGACAGAGACGGCGATGGCCCCAAGACCGGCATAGTCGGTCGTGCCCGCCGTCAGCGCCTCCGCGATGACCGCCATAAGATGCTCGGCATGGCCCTTGCCAAGATCGAGCACCGAGCGGCCAAGCTCCAGCCCAGCCGCCGCGTCGTAGACGCAGGCGGCACAGAGGCTGGCGGCACAGTCGATGGCAAGGACTTTCATGAAGCGACCGGTTCCGAGAAACACTTCCCTGTGCCTGCCACGCCGCGCCACCGCAAGCATAATTTGTTAAGCGGCTTCGCTTCTGCCCGCGAGCTATCAGACCTGTTCAATGCGCAGCATGTGGTTGTCCCAGACATAGTCCGGTTCCAACCGGGTCGCACCGCTGCCCTCGATAATCTCGCCGGCACCCGTGGTTGCCATGAAGCCCGATCCGTCCGGTGCCAGGCCGCAGACCTCGACCAGCGCGCTGGCCGAGACCACTCGGCTGCTCACCGCATCGATCACGACAAGCGAATTGCCTTCCGGTGACGAGACCGCGACGGTGCCGGCTAAAGGATTGGCGGCGACCGAGCCGATATAGTTGCGAAAGCCGGACAATATGTCCCGCGGCATGTCGAGCAGCTGCAACTCCTTGTCCCGCGCCGCACGGCCGACCAGCAGCGGACGATCGGTGCCCGGACCCCGGTACTGGCAGCCGAACCAGACGGTGCCGGCCTGATCGGCGTCCATGTGGCGGATCGACAACTGGTGCAGTGCCGCCGGCAGTTCGTGCTTTTCGATGAGGTCGCCGGTGACGCGGTCGATCAGCACATAGGACGGCTTCATGGTCGCGATGTTGAGCTCGGCGCGGCCATAGTCCGGATGGGTCTCGATGCCGCCATTGGCAACCGCGATCGTCCTGCCGTCGCCCAGCAGCAGAAGTTCGTGCGGTCCCATGCCATAGGTCGGGAATTCGCCGATGCGGTTGAATTTCGCCCGCGCATCGTAGACGCCGACGACGCCGGCGGCGTTGTCGAAATCGTTCTCGGTGGCATAGAGCAGCGCTCCGTCGGGCGAGAACACGCCATGGCCGAAGAAATGCCGGCCGGTGATGCTGGCGATGGTCAGCGGAGCGTCGCGCCCGGTGTGATCGAAGACGACCGCGAAGATGCCGGGCTGGCGGGCAAAGACCACCGAACGCCTCGAGATGGGATCGAAGGTGACGTCATGGCCGCGATCGGGCAGGTCGATCGCATGCAGCACCTTGCCGGCCTCGGACAGGATGGCGGCGCCGAAACTGCCGTCGCGCTTGACGAAGGCGGTGGCGAAGACGGCATCCACCGCAAGGGTCTTTGCCCAGGCCGACGGCGCCATCATGGCGGCAAAGCCGATACCCGCGGCTCTAAGGAAATCCCGGCGGTCGATGAGCGGCGTTGGCATGCCTCAGTCTCCATCCAGCGACGAGAAGCCGGCGGTCAGGCCGAATTCGGCGGTCAGCCTGGTGCCGATCAGGGTCGACAGGCTGGAGGTGATCAAGGCGAAATGCTCGAGTTTGTCGCGCATCGCCGGATCGGCGAGCGCCTTGTCGATCGGACCGCTGACCGCCTTGGCGGTGGCGACGCCGTTGACCAGCTGGATATGGATCGATTCCGCCAACCAGCGCGCATCGGGCGGCAGCGCATCGCCAAGTTTCGAGACCTGGAACAGCGCGTCGATGCCGGCAAGATTTCCGGCCAGCGAATTGGTGGTGTTTTGCGAACGCCAGTAGATCGCCTGTTTCGGCTTGTCGGCATCGGGCTTGCCCAGAAACCCCTTCAGGCGGACATCGCGAACCATCTCCAGCTCGTTGATGAAGACGCCGACCAGTTCTGTCACCGCCTCGTTGCCATCGCGGTAGAGCGCGTTCTGCGGTCCAGGATTGGCCCAGAGCGCCGCAAAGCCGTCCCGCTTGTTCCAGGCCGCGCTGACCTCGCCAGCCATGGTCTCGACATTGCCGGCAACCGCCGCGCCATAGGCGCAGCGATAGGGGTCGCCCTTGCCCGCCAATGCGTCGGCGCCATCGCCGTAAAGCACGAATTCCAGCGCGCCCAATCCCTGCATGGCAACGCTCTTGCCGGCCAGTTGTGCCGGATCGGTCGCGGCCGGGTCCTTGGCCGACAACACTGCCTGCACCTGCTTCAGCCCGATGCTCTTGCGGTCCGGCCAGAACAGCATGCGTTCCAGCCGGTTGTTCTCCTTGATCGGCCCGAACCCGATGATCTCGGCCGACGACCAGGCGTAGACCGTGGCCGAAAATTCGGCCCGCGCCGCATCGAGTTCTTCTTGCGAAGGCGCCTCGCACAGTTTGTGCATCGCTTTCGCCAGGGCATCCGCGTGCTCATGCAGGCCGGCATAGGCCGGACGAACAAAGCCGTCGATCGCCCGCTGGATGATTTCGGATGCCTTTATCGCCGCGGATGCCGGGACCACGCCCAGCAGGGCCAGCGGAAGAACGAGAACCAGAGCAGAGCGCTTCAGCATCAAAGTGACTCCAGGAATTTGAGCAGGGCATCGCGCTCAGTGGCGCTGGCGGCGGCAAAGCGGTCGCGCGTCTTCTGCGCCTCGCCACCATGCCACAGGATCGCCTCGGTCAGGCTGCGCGCGCGGCCATCATGCAGAAAGAAGGAATTGCCGTTGACGGTCTCGGCGAGGCCGATCCCCCACAGTGGCGGGGTGCGCCACTCGCTGCCCGTCGCCTCGCCCACGGCCTGGCCATCGGCCAGGTCCGGGCCCATGTCGTGCAGCAGGAAGTCGGAATAGGGCCAGATCAGCTGGAAGGCCTGCGCCTTGTTGGGCGCGTCGCGGCGGGTGACGAATTTCGGCGTGTGGCAGGAAACGCAGCCGATCTCGTAGAACACCTTCTTGCCGGCGAGCACATCAGGCTTGTCGAGGTCGCGACGCGCCGGCATGGCCAGGTTCTGCGAATAGAAGGTGACGAGGTCCATTACCGGCGGCGGTGCCTCGACCGGGCCGAGGCGCTCCTGCACGCCATTCGGCATGGCGAGGCATTTTGCCTGTGCGGCGGTGCAGTCGCCCCAATGTTTCGGTTCTTCCGGCGTCGAGATGCCGATATCGCCGGCAAAGGCATCCGCCGCCTGTTGGCGGATCGACGCCGTCTGCGCCTTCCAGCCGAAACGGCCAATGGTCAGCTTTCCATCTGGGCCGTCGGGCACGATGTTGGGCCTGCCGGAAATGCCGTCACCGTCCACGTCATCCGGATCGGCACGGGCAAGGATGTCCGCCGGCGCGATCTGCTCGATCAGGCCTAGCCCGATCATCGGCGGGGTCAGGCGCGGCGACAGTGTGGTGCGCGGATCGAGCGGTCCATAGGCAAGATCGGTGACGGAGTAGCTGGGCTTGCGCAGGGGAACCATCGTGCCGTCGCTCAGTTCCACCTCACGTTCCTGATAGTCGACACGCATCCTGCCTTCGCCGCGCAGGCCGGGCACGGCCAGCTCCTGCAACTGGGTGCCATAGACCGGGTCGGGGAAGTTGAGCGCCTGGTGGCCGGCAATCGCGGCCTTCTCTTCCGCGCTGCTGGCCTCGCGGGCCAGCCGCAGGAACATCGAGGTGGTGCCTGTGTCACCTTCCGGCGGATGGCCGCGACCATCCTTCACATGGCAATTCTGGCAGGCACGTTCGTTGAACAGCGGGCCCAGCCCGTCCGAGGCCTGCGTCGAGGATGGCGACGACACCCAGTTCTTGCGGAACAGGGCGTTGCCGAGCTTGAAAGTGCCCTCTTCCTCGAAAGTGATGTTGGCCGAGGATTGCGAGAAGGAATCGCGGCTGACGTCCTTCCGCGACGTTCCGCCGCCGCCTTGCATCAGCTCGAACGGCTCGGGTTTGGAGAAATCCGTGGTCGGCCTGGCGACGGCGATGACGCGCGCCTGGTCCTTCGGATCGAGGTCGGTCCGTGTGGTGGTGAGACCAGCGGGTTGAAGGTCGCCGGCCATCACGGAAGAGGTCAGCGCCAGCGTGAGAACAATGCAGCGCCGGCCAGCCGATTTGGCTGACGCTTTCTGAAAGGGCAGCAGGCCCTTGGCCCGCCCCGCGCGGCGCAAGACGACTAGGGGGCGCCGCATTCCCGCATATCCTTACTCCGCGTCGTCCGCCGAAGCGGCATTGAGCTGGCCGTATTTTTCCTCGCCGATTGAGGCCAGCAGATCAAGCTGCGTCTCCAGGAAGTCGATATGCCCCTCCTCGTCGGCCAGCAATTGCTCGAACAGCTTCATCGACACATAGTCGCCGGCTTCGTCGCAGACTTCGCGTGAGCGCTTGTAGGCGGTACGCGCGTCGTATTCGCCGGCAAGATCGGATTCGAGCACTTCCTTGACGTTCTGCCCGATGCGCAACGGCGCCACGGATTGCAGGTTCGGATGGCCTTCGAGGAAGATGATGCGGGCGACGAGTTTGTCGGCATGGTGCATCTCCTCGATCGACTCCGCCCGCTCTTTCTTGGCCAGCTTGGCATACCCCCAATCCTCCAACAGACGGAAATGCACCCAGTACTGATTGACCGCTCCGAGTTCGAGGAACAGAGCTTCATTAAGCCGCTCGATGACCTGCGGTTCGCCTTTCATGGATTCTGCTCCCATATTGGACGCGCAGGTCTCTGACGCGGTCCAGGTGTGAAACGATGTCCATCCCACTCGCCTGCGAGCGGGCGTGGTAGTTCTCGGTGACCCGAATGATCGTTTCGACCACATTTGGGAAGCAGCCGCAACAACGACCGCGCTTGTGCATGGCATGGTAGACCTTTGCCGGCACGATGAGCTGCCAAGGATCCTGATCCAGCAGTCCGATGATCGTCTGCTCGATCTCTTTCTCGGTGATGATGTTGCAATGACAGATCAGCATTGACTTGCCCTGGCTGACGGCGCCTCCCGCGCCGTATGGCTGGTTTGCTCCCGGAGGTCCTTCCGAAGCCGATTGTCAGGCTCCGGGTTTCGGCGCTTACTTGAATACCTTGTCGGGCGCATCCAGACTGTCGGATCCCTCGAAGGCGATGGCGTTCAGCTTCAGCACGCTGACGGCGCGCTCGATCGACTTGGTCTGGTCGATCAATGCATCGATCGCCGCCTGGACGGTGGCATTACCCTCGGTGTTGCCCTCGGCGATCTGCTGGTCATAGGCCTCGCCGGCCTCGGCCCGCGCCTTGATCGCCTCCATCTTGGCGACGGTGACATCGAGCTTGTCGGAGAGTTCCTTGTCGATCGCCGGATCGGCGGCCTTGACCATATCATGCACCGATGGCCCAGAGACGACGGTGCCGTCGATCCTGGTATAGCTGGCGTGGTAGGCAGCGCGAATGCCGACGGCATCATAGAGGTGGGATTTGTAGGTGTTGTCGGAGAAGCAGTCCTGCTCCTCTTCGGGATCGTGCAGCAACAGGCCGAGCTTCATGCGCTCGCCGGCCAGTTCGCCGTAGGACAGCGAGCCCATGCCGGTGAAAATCGTCGAGATGGCGGTGTTCGGCTCGCCGTCAGCCAAGTTCTTGCGCGCCGCGCCGTCTTGCTTCCAGTTGCCGACCATCTCCTGCAGGTCGGAAACCAGAAGGGTGCTTGCGGACTTCAGATATTCGGCACGGCGGTCGCAATTGCCGCCGGTGCAGTTCTTGAGATCGTAGTCGGTGTAAGGGCGCTCGCCGGCGCCCGGGCCTGTGCCGTGCAGGTCCTGGCCCCAGAGCAGGAACTCGATGGCATGGTAGCCGGTGGCGACATTGGCCTCGATGCCGCCGGCCTCCTGCAGCGTGCCGGAGAGGAATTCCGGCGAAAGCTTCGAGGCATCGACCTTCTTGCCGTTGATCTCGATTTCCTTGTTGGCGATCACATTGGCCGTATAGAGCGCATTCGCATCCGATTCGGTGCCGTAGCTCTTGGCGACGTAGTCGATCAGGCCCTCATCCAGCGGCCAGGAATTCACCTTGCCTTCCCAGTCGTCGACGATCTTGTTGCCGAAGCGGTAGACCTCGGTCTGCTGGTAAGGCACGCGCGACGCCTTCCAGGCATCGCGGGCTGCCTTGAGCGTATCCGCCGACGGTTTGGCCAGCAGCGCGTCGACCGCCTTGTCGAGGGCCTGCGCCGTGGTCAGCGAATCCTCGTATTTGGCAAGCGCGATGTCGGAATAGGTCTTGATGACCGCCTTCGCATCGGTTTCGGCCTTGGCCGGCAGCACGAACACCGCCGCCGTCAGCAGCGCCGTGGCACCAATCGCCGCAAACCTGCCGCCGTGTCGTGCTGTCATTATCGCTCTCCAGTTTCTCGGGAATTCTGTAAACGGCGCGCGCGGCGACCGGCGCCAGGCCACGTCGATGCCATAAGGCGCAAGATATGCCGCGCCATCGCGCGGTTCGCGGAAGAAAGACACCAAAATGCCTCCAATCGAACGGGTTCAAGGCCCAGACATCAAAGGGATGCGCTAGCGCGCAGGGCCCCATAAAGCTTCGACGCCGATGGAAGTCAACGAAAATCGACGGGAAAAGCCAATCGAAACAATAATTTAGAATTATTCTAAACTACAACAGTCAACTTTACGACCGAGCTGCACCGGCGTTGCGGTGGAACTGTACGATTGACAGCCGGCGTCCTGGGTGCGACCCGCAAGCCCACTCTTGCGGCGGCGCCAGACAATTGCCACTTGGCGAGACATTCTAGAATCAAGTCGGGATTGGAATGCGATGAAGAACGGCGTGGTCATTGTCGGTGCGGGTCATGCGGGCGTGCAAGCGGCGGCAAGCCTGCGCGAGGACGGCTATGACGGGCCGGTGATCCTGATCGGCGACGAAAATGAACTGCCGTACCACAAGCCGCCGCTGTCGAAGACCTTCATCAAGGATGCCGAGGCCAAACCGCAACCTTTGCGTGGCGAAGCCTTCTACACCGGCAGTGCCATCGACTACCGGCCGGGCATCCGGATCGACCGTATCGATGCCCGCCGCGCTAGCCTGGAGATCGCTGGCGGCGGCGCGCTTGCCTTCGACAACCTGATTCTAGCGACCGGATCGCGGCCGCGGCTCCTGCCGCTGCCGGGCTCGGACCTGGCCGGCGTTTTGTCGCTGCGATCGCTGGCCGATGCGCGGCTGATCCGGGACTTGAGCGCCCGCAGCGAAGATGTCGTTATCCTCGGCGGCGGCTTCATCGGACTGGAGATCGCGGCCACGTTGCGGGCGGCCGGCCGCAGTGTGACAGTCGTCGAGGCAGTCGACCGGCTGCTTGGCCGCGCCGTGGCGCCGGTGGTGGCGAGCCATGTCCGCCAGCGGCTGGAAGCGACAGGCGTGCGCATCCTCACCGGCACCTCGATTGCAAGGCTCGAAGGCGAAAACGGTCATGTCACGGCCGCGATCACCTCGTCAGGCGAAAAGCTGCCGGCGCGCATGATCATTGTCGGCATCGGCGCCGTGCCGAATGTCGAACTGGCGCAGGAAGCCGGTCTCACGATTGCCAACGGCATTCGCGTCGATCACCAGATGCGCAGTTCGGCACCGGATATCCTGGCCATCGGCGACGCCGCTTCCTACCGGCACTGGTTCACCGGCGGCGACGTGCGGCTGGAATCGGTGCAGAACGCCACCGACCAGGCGCGCCTTGCGGCGCGCACCATCACCGGTCACGCCGATGCCTATTCGGCCGTGCCTTGGTTCTGGTCCGACATCGGCGACATGAAGCTGCAGATGGTCGGCCTGACCGCCGGCGGCGACAGCCATGTCGTGCTGGGCGACCTGCCAGACAACAAGTTCTCGATCTACCACTATGCCGGCGACCGGCTGCTCGGCATCGAATCGGTCAACCGCCCCGGCGACCACATGCTTGGCCGCAAGATGCTGGGCGCCGGCTTCTCGCCGAAACCGCAGACCGTTGCGGCCGGGCCGGATGGGCTGAAAGCGGCGCTGGCCGCTTTCCAGCAAGATGAACCTGCCCGCGCTGCGGGCTAGTACGTGCCTACCCTCAAGGCGAAGCAGCGGGGTGGGGCGCCAGGCCCCCCACCCGGACCTTCGGTCCGACCTCCCCACAAGGGGGAGGTAGGGCGCTACGCAGCGCAGACTTCGCGGATCGAGCTTTCCAGGATGTCGAGCGCCTCGTTCATGACATTGTCCTGGATGGTGATCGGCGCCAGGAAACGGATGACGTTGCCGTAGACGCCGCAGGTCAGCAGGATCAGGCCCTTGTCGAGCGCCTTCAAGCGGATGGCATTGGCGATCTCGGCCGACGGCAAGCCCTTCTTGACGTCGTTGAACTCGACGGCGTTCATGAAGCCGAGGCCGCGGATATCGACGATTTCGGGCACGTCGTCCCGGATCGACTGCAGGCGCTGCTTCAGCCGCGCGCCCAGCGCGTTGGCGCGGTCGCAGAGCTTTTCGTCCTCGATCACATCGAGCACGGCGTGTGCCGCGGCGACGCCGATCGGGCTGCCGCCATAGGTACCGCCGAGCCCACCGGGGCCGGGCGCATCCATGATCTCGGCGCGGCCGGTGACCGCCGACAGCGGGAAGCCGCCGGCCAGGCTCTTGGCCATGGTGGTGATGTCGGCCGCCACTTCATGGTGATCCATAGCGAACATCTTGCCGGTGCGGGCAAAGCCGGTCTGCACTTCGTCGGCGATCAGCAGCATGCCGTGCTGGTCGCACAGCTTGCGCAGCGCGGTCAGGAATTCGCGTGGCGCCTCGTAGAAACCGCCCTCGCCCTGAACCGGTTCGACGATGATGGCGGCGACGCGGGCCGGATCGACATCGGCCTTGAACAGCCGGTCGAGCGCGGCCAGCGAATCGGCTGTGGAAACGCCGTGCAGCGGCACCGGGAACGGCGCGTGGTAGACGTCGCCCGGCATGGCGCCGAAGCCAACCTTATAGGGCACGACCTTGCCAGTCAGCGCCATGCCCATGAAGGTCCGGCCATGAAAGCCGCCGGCGAAGGCGATGACCGCCGGACGGCCGGTGGCGCTGCGGGCGATCTTGATGGCGTTCTCGACCGCCTCGGCACCGGTGGTGACGAAGATCGTCTTCTTCTCGAACTTGCCGGGCAGCATGGCGTTCAGCCGTTCGGCCAGCCGCACATAGCTCTCATAGGGCACAACCTGATGGCAGGTATGGGTGAAGCGGTCGAGCTGCGCCTTGACCGCCTCGATCACCCTGGGGTGGCGGTGGCCGGTGTTGACGACGGCGATGCCCGAGGAAAAGTCGATATAGCGGCGGCCTTCGACATCCCAGATCTCCGAGTTTTCAGCCCGGTCGGCATAGATCTGCGTGGTCATGCCGACGCCGCGCGAGATCGACTGGTTCTTGCGTTCCGAAATGGCTGAATTCTTCATGATATCCCTCATCGGGCCGGCGCCCGTTCTCGTTGATCAGATGTCTTCTGACCTTATTTCACGTTTTGCTCAAGTCGGCACCACCGGCAGGCGATTGGGCCTGCGACAGGCGGATCATCCCGGCCCTCAACCAGACGGGCGATACGCGTGCGAGACCGGTTCCCTTTTTCGGGGGATCGACTATCCTTCTGATGTCCGCGCGGTATCGCGATCAGCGAGCAGCCTGCGGCTGGGGGAGCCCATGAGCAGGAACGCGACATCGTCCGTCTCGCCGCCATCCGTCAAGATCTCCAGCCTTTCGTCCTTTCCAGCCATCCCGGCAATATGCGTCTGCACGGCCGCGTTGCTGCTGGCCGGTTGTCAGAAGCAGGAAGCGGCAGCCAAAAAACTGCCCATCATGGTGCGCACCGAGACTGTGGCGATGGCCGACTATGCACCGAGGACCTCGCTGACCGGGGTGATCGCGGCACGCACGCTGAACAATCTGTCGTTCCGTGTCGGCGGCCGCGTCGCCGAGCGGCTTGTCGATGTCGGCCAGCATGTCGAGCAGGGTGCTGTGCTTGCCCGCATCGATCCGCAGGAGCAGGAATCCGATCTGCGATCCGCACAGGCCGACCTTGACGCAGCGCAGGCGCAGCTGACCCAGTCCGCCGCCGCCTTCGAGCGGCAGAAGACGCTGCTTGCGCAGGGCTTCACCACCAGGCGCGACTATGACGCGGCCGACCAGGCGCTGAAGGTTGCGCAAGGCAGCGTCGATGCGGCGCGGAGCGCCCTCTCCAACGCCCAGCAGAACCTGTCCTTCACCGAGCTCAAGGCGGGTGCCGCCGGCGTCATCACCGCCCGCCAGGTCGAAACCGGCCAGGTGGTGCAAGCGGCGCAGACCGTCTTTACTGTCGCCGAGGACGGTGACCGTGACGCCGTGTTCAACGTCCAGGAGACGCTGGTCGCCAGGACACCGGCCTCTCCGGCGGTGACGATCACATTGTTGTCCGACCCGCAGATCAGGACGACGGGCAAGGTGCGCGAAATCTCGCCGGCGGTTGATCCGGCTTCGGGCTCGATCCGGGTCAAGGTCGGCATTTCCGACACGCCCGCGGGGATGCCGCTGGGTGCGGCCGTCATCGGCTCGGTCAGTGCCAAGCCGGCGAAGGCGATTCTGCTGCCCTGGCAGGCGCTGACGTCCAGCGCCGGCAAGCCGGCGGTCTGGATCGTCGATCCGTCGACCAAGGCGGTGACGATGGCGCCGGTCGAGGTGCTGGCCTTCGATTCGGGCACGGTCGTGATCGCCAAGGGACTGGACGAGGGGCAAAGCGTTGTTACGTCAGGCGGACAATTGCTCAGTCCTGGACAGACGATCGAGATATCGGGAGCGGGCCAATGAGCCGGCTGCCACATATCCTGTTCGGCGTGCTCATGCTTGGCGCGCTCGCGTCCTGCTCGAAATCGGAGGAAAAACCGCCGGAGATCATCCGGCCGGTGCTGTCAGTGGTGGTCGAGCCGCGCACCACGCAGATTTTCGGCTTTGCCGGCTCGGTCGAGCCGCAGGTCAGCGCCGACCTTGCTTTCCGCCTGCTTGGCCGGGTTGTCTCGCGCGACGTCAAGGTCGGCGACATCGTCAGCAAGGGCACGACGATCGCCGCGCTCGATCCAACCGCGCTGGATCTCGCTGTCCAGGCGGCCAAGGCGGAACTCTCCAACGCCGAGGCACAGTTCGCCAACGCCGCCGCAAGCGAGGAGCGCCAGCGCCAGCTGCTTGCCGCCGCCAATGCCACGCAGGCTGTCTTCGATGCCGCGCAGCAGGCAAGGAAGGCGGCCGAGGCCAATGTGGAGCGGGCCAAGGCTTCGCTTGCCAAGTCACAGGAACAGCTTGGCTATGCCAGGCTGTTCTCGGATTTCGACGGCGTCGTTACCGCCGTCGGCGCCGAGGTCGGCCAGACGGTCTCGGCGGGCCAGACGGTCGTCACCGTGGCGCGTTCGGACCTGCGCGAAGCGGTGGTCGATATTCCCGATCAGTTGACCGGCGATCTCAGCGCCGGCACGCCGTTCCAGGTCATCCTGCAATCGCTGCCGACGATCCAGACCGAGGCCAAACTGCGCGAGATCGCGCCGCAGGCCGAGGGCTCGACCCGCACCCGGCGCGTCAAGCTGGCGCTCACCGATCCGCCGCAGGCCTTCCGGCTCGGCTCGACGGTAACAGCGACCCGCATGACCAAGGTGGCGCCGACGATCGAACTGCCCATGTCGGCACTGCTCCAAAAGAATGGTTCCGACAAGGTGTGGATCGTCGACCCGCGGACATCGAGCGTGAGCGCGCGCGACATCAAGATCGCGTCGAAGTATGGCGGCACCTTCACGGTGACCGAAGGGCTTGAGGCCGGCATGCGCGTCGTCACGGCGGGTGTCCACAGCCTGAGTGAAGGCCAGAAGGTCAAAGTGCCGGAGGGCGGCGTCTGATGAAGGGCTTCAATCTCTCCGACTGGGCCCTCAGCCATCGCTCCATGGTTTGGTATTTCATGCTGGTCTTCGTGGTGGCCGGCATCTTCTCCTACCTCAATCTCGGTCGCGAGGAAGACCCCAACTTCACCATCAAGACGATGATCGTCCAGGCCAACTGGCCCGGCGCCTCGGTCAAGGAGACCGTGCAGCAGGTGACCGACCGCATCGAGAAGAAACTCGAGGAGCTCGACAGCCTCGACTTCACCAGATCCGTCACCACCGCCGGGCAGACCGTCATCTTCGTCAACCTGAAGGACACCACCAAGGCGCGTGATGTCGTGCCGAACTGGATTCAGGTGCGCAACATGGTCAACGACATCGCGGCACAGTTGCCGCAAGGCGTGCAGGGGCCGTTCTTCAACGACCGCTTCGGCGACGTCTACGGCAACATCTACGCCTTCACGTCGGACGGGCTGACGCCGCGCCAGCTGCGCGACTATGTCGAGGATGCCCGCACGAAGATCCTGACCGTGCCCAATGCCGGCAAGGTCGACCTGGTCGGCGCGCAGGACGAGGCGATCTATCTCGAATTCTCGACCCGCCAGATCGCAGCGCTCGGTCTCAACCAGCAGGCGATCGTGGCGAGTCTCCAAGCACAGAACGCGATCACGCCGTCCGGTGTCATCCAGTCGGGGCCTGAGCGCATCAGCGTGCGCGTCGGCGGCCAGTTCACCTCCGAGGAAAGCCTTCGCGCCATCAATCTGCGCGTCAACGACCGCTTCTTCCGGCTGAGCGACGTGGCGACGATCAGGCGCGGCTACGTCGATCCGCCGACGGCACTGTTCCGCTTCAACGGCCAGGACGCGATCGGGCTGGCCATCGGCATGAAGCCCAACGCCAATCTGCTGGAGTTCGGCGAGGCACTGCACAAGGAAATGGACAAGGTGCTGGCCGACCTGCCGGTCGGCGTCGGCGTGCATCTGGTCGCCGACCAGCCGGTCATCGTCGAAGAGGCCGTCTCGGGCTTTACGCGCGCGCTGTTCGAGGCTGTCGCCATCGTGCTCGCCGTGTCGTTCATCAGCCTCGGCATGCGCGCCGGCTTCGTCGTGGCGCTGTCGATCCCGCTGGTGCTGGCCATCACCTTCACGGTCATGGCCTATCTCGGCATCTCGCTGCAGCGCATTTCGCTGGGCGCCCTGATCATCGCGCTCGGGCTCCTGGTCGACGACGCGATGATCGCGGTCGAGATGATGGTGGCGCGGCTGGAGGTCGGCGACAATCTGCGCAAGGCGGCGACCTATGTCTACACCTCCACCGCCTTCCCGATGCTGACCGGCACGCTGGTGACGGTCGCCGGCTTCATCCCGATCGGCCTCAACAACAGCGCCGCAGGCGAATACACCTTCACCCTTTTCGTCGTCATCGCCGTGTCGCTGCTGGTGTCATGGATCGTTGCGGTGCTGTTTGCGCCGCTGCTTGGCGTCACCATCCTGCCGGCGACGATGAAGACCAAGCATCACGACCAGCCGGGCCGCCTCACCTCGCTGTTCCGGCGCGTGCTTGTCGGCTCGGTGCGCCATCACTGGCTGACCATCATCGTCACCGTGCTGGTGTTTGCCGCCTCGATCGCCGGCTTCGGCCTGGTGCAGCAGCAGTTCTTCCCGCCATCGGACCGGCCGGAGTTGATCGTCGACTGGAACCTGCCGCAGAATGCGTCGATCGCCGACACGCGCGAGCAGATGGAGCGGTTCGAGCAGCGGGCGCTGGTCGGCAATCCCGACATCGACCATTTCTCGTCCTATATCGGCCAGGGCGCGGTGCGCTTCGTACTGGCCTACGACGTGCAGCCGGCCAACCCCTATTTCGGGCAGACCGTCATCGTCACCAAGAGCATCGAGGCGCGCAACCGGGTGAAGCCGGCGCTGGAGAAGCTGCTGCGCGAGGAATTCGTCGGCACCGACGCCTTCGTCAAGCCGCTCGAGCTCGGGCCGCCGGTCGGCCGTCCGGTGCAGTACCGCGTCGGCGGGCCCGACATCCAGACGGTGCGCGGGCTGGCGCAGCAATTCGCCGGCGTCATCTCGGCCAATCCCAAGCTCGCCGCGCCGACCTTCGACTGGAACGAACCGCAACGCGTGCTGAGGGTCGACGTGCTGCAGGACAAGGCACGCCAGCTCGGCATCACCTCCTCCGACATCGCCAGCGCGCTGAACAGCACGGTCGGCGGCGCCACCATCACGCAAGTGCTCGACGCCACCTATCTGATCAATGTCGTCGCGCGCTCACGTGAGGCCGAGCGCGGCTCGATCGGGACGTTGCAGAACATGCAGCTGCCGACCAGCACCGGCGAAGCGATCCCGCTCGCGGCGGTCGCCAACTTCCGCTACGACCTCGAACAGCCGGCGGTGTGGCGGCGGGACCGCATTCCGACGATCACCGTGCGGGCCGGCCTCGTCGGCGACGTGCTGCCGGCCACGGTCGTCAACGAACTGAAGCCGTCGGTCGATGCCTTCATCGCCAAGTTGCCGCCAGGCTATTCGATCGCCACCGCCGGCTCGGTCGAGGAGAGTGCCAAAAGCCAGGGACCGATCGCCGCCGTCGTGCCGTTGATGCTGTTCGTCATGGCGACGATCCTGATGGTGCAGTTGCAAAGCTTCCAGCGCCTGTTCCTGGTCGTTGCCGTGGCACCGCTCGGCCTGATCGGCGTGGTGGCGGCCCTTGTGCCGAGCGGCGCGCCGCTCGGCTTTGTCGCCATCCTGGGCGTGCTGGCGCTGATCGGCATCCTGATCCGCAACTCGGTCATCCTGATCGTGCAGATCGAGGACCTCGTCCGGGACGGCAAGCACCGTTGGGCTGCAGTCATCGAGGCGACCGAACACCGCATGAGGCCGATCGCGCTGACGGCGGCCGCCGCCAGTCTGGCACTGATCCCGATCGCGCGCGAAGTGTTCTGGGGGCCGATGGCCTATGCGATGATGGGCGGCATCATCGCGGGTACGGCGATCACGCTGCTGTTCCTGCCGGCGCTTTATGTGACTTGGTTCAGGATCAAGGAGCCGAAGGAGAGGCAGGAGCGCACCGCTCCGGCCGATGATATCATCCCGGAAAGCGGCAGGGTTTGAAGACAAGTTGCGATCAGCGTCGCGTTCCGTGCGCCCCCCTCTGTCCTACCGGACATCTCCCCCACAAGGGGGAGATCGGCGGCTTCCGCGCCACGCTCAAGCATGCCACGATGGTGATTGGCGAAAGCCGAGATGACAGCCGATCTCCCCACCCGTGGGGGAGATGGCCGGCAGGCCAGAGGGGGGCGCGAAGGAACTCGACGTCGAAAATTCAGCTACACTCTCACAAACCCGTCGCTGGCTCGTAACAAATTGCGCGTATAATCCTTGGTGACGCGGCGCTCGACGAGGTCGCCCGCCGCCAGATTCTCCACTGCCTCGCCGCCTTGCATCACCATCAGCCGCTCGCACATGTGGGTGATGATGGCGAGGTCGTGGCTGACCATCAGGAAGGTCAGCTTGCGCCGCCGGCGGACCTCTTCCAGGAGGTTGAGCACCTCCGCCTGCACCGAGGCATCGAGCGCCGAGGTCGGCTCGTCGAGCAGCAGGATCGACGGTTCGAGGATCAGCGCGCGCGCGATCGCCACGCGCTGGCGCTGGCCGCCCGAGAGCTGATGTGCGTAGCGGAAGCGGAAACCGTTGCCGAGGCCGACCTCGTCGAGTGCGCGTTCGATGCGCTTTTCGCCGTCGGCAAAACCATGGATGGCAAGCGGCTCCTGCAGCAGGCGGTCGACTGTCTGGCGCGGATGCAGCGAGCCGTACGGATCCTGGAAGACCATCTGCACTTCGCGGTAAAAGGCCTTGTCGCGGCGCGTGCCAAGCGTCTTGCCGTTGACGGTGATGTTGCCCGAGGCGACCGGCGCCAAGCCGGCGATTGCCCTCAGCAGCGTCGATTTGCCGGAGCCGGATTCGCCGACCAGGCCGAAGGATTCGCCCGGCTGTACATCGAGGCTGACGCCGTTGAGCGCGCGAAACCGGTCGAAGATCACCTCCAGCCTGTCGAGGGCAATCGCAGAGCTCATGCCGCCCACTCCGGCTTGCGGTCGAGCACCGGCAGCGGGTGACGGTCGGCGCCGATCTTGGGCATGCAGTTGAGCAGGCCGCGCGTGTAGGGATGCTGGGCCTGGCTCAATTCCGAGGCCTTGAGCTGCTCGACCACCTTGCCGGCATACATGACGATGACGCGGTCGCAGAAGGAGGAGACCAGGCGCAGATCGTGCGAGATGAAGATCAGCCCCATGCCGCGCTCGCTGACCAGCCGGTCGAGAATGCCGAGCACGTCGAGCTGCACCGTGACGTCGAGCGCCGAGGTCGGCTCGTCGGCGATCATCATTTCCGGCCCGGCGATCAGCATCATGGCGATCATCGCACGCTGGCCCATGCCGCCCGACACCTCGTGCGGATGCAGGTCGAAGACGCGCCTGGGGTCGCGGATCTGCACCGCTTCGAGCATGGCCAGCGCCCGCTCGCGCGCCTCGGCCTTGCCGACCTTTTCATGCGTGCGCAGCGTCTCGACGATCTGGCGGCCGATGCTCATCACCGGGTCGAGCGAATATTTTGGGTCCTGCAGGATCATGGCGATGCGGTTTCCCCGCAGTGCGCGGCGTTCGCGCGGCGAGATGCTGAGCAGGTCGATGCCGTCAAAGGCCAGTCTCTTCGCCGATATCCGGGCCTGGGGCGGCGTCAGCCCCATAATGGCGCGGCCGGTCTGGGATTTGCCTGAGCCCGACTCGCCGACGATGCCAAGGCGCTCGCGGCCAAGCGAAAAAGAGACGCCGCGCACCGCCTCGATCAGCCCGGTGCGGGTCGGAAAAGTGACGCGCAGGTCCTCGACCTCGAGAAGTGTGCTCATTGGTCACCGCTGCGGGGATCGAGTGCGTCGCGCAGGCCGTCGCCAAGCAGGTTGAAGCCGAGGCTGACGATGAGGATGGCGAAGCCCGGCGCTCCGGCCACCCACCATTGGTCGAGCACGAAGCGACGACCCGACGCTATCATCGTGCCCCATTCCGGCAGCGGCGGCTGAGCGCCGAGGCCGAGGAAGCCAAGACCGGCAGCGGTCAGGATGATGCCGGCCATATCGAGCGTCACCCGGACGATCAGCGAGGAGATGCAGAGCGGCATGATGTGGCGCAGCACGATGCGGAACGGCGAAGCGCCCATCAGCTGCACCGCCTTGATGTAATCGGAATTGCGCACGGTCAGCGTCTCCGCACGGGCGATGCGCGCATAGGGCGGCCAGGAGGTGATCGCGATCGCCAGCACCGCATTCTCGATGCCGGGGCCGAGAGCGGCGACAAAGGCCAGCGCCAGCACCAGCTTGGGGAAAGCGAGGAAGATGTCGGTGATGCGCATCAGGATGGCGTCAGTCCAGCCGCCGGCATAGCCGGCGACGGTGCCGACCAGCAGGCCGATGGGAGCGGCGATGACGGCGACAAGGATGACCACGTAGAGCGTCCAGCGCGAGCCGTAGAGGATGCGCGAAAGGATATCACGGCCGAGATCGTCCGTGCCGAACCAGTGCTCCGCACTCGGCGCCAGCAGACGAGCGTTCTTGAGGTCGCCAAAGCTCGGCGAATAGGGCGCCAGCACGCCGGCAAAGGCGGCAACAACCAGCAGCGCTATGATGATGAGCAGGCCAACAAACGCCAGCCTGTTGGCTGAGAACCGCCGCCACGCAACATAGGCGCGGCCGAGCCTCGCCTGCGCGCGGGACGCCGGCCGCTCGCTGAGCAGCCAGTCGCGACGGCTCTGGATCGCCTCGACGCTCATGCGGATTTCGTCCTCGGATCGAGCAGGCGGTAAAGCAGGTCGGATAGGAGATTGATGGCTATGAACACCGAGCCGATGACGATGGTGCCGCCGAGCACGGCGTTCATGTCGGCATTCTGCAGCGAGTTGGTGATGTAGAGGCCGATGCCCGGCCAGGAGAACACGGTCTCGGTCAGCACCGAGCCTTCAAGCAGTCCGGCATAGGAAAGGGCGATCACCGTGACCATCGGCACCGCCGCGTTGCGCAGCGCGTGCCCCCAGATGATGCGGGTTTCCGACAGCCCCTTGGCGCGCGCAGCGACGATGTATTCCTGAGCCAGTTCGTTGAGCATGAACGAGCGCGTCATGCGGCTGATATAGGCGAGCGAAAAATAGCCGAGCAGCGAGGCCGGCAGGACAATGTGCCGGAAGGCGTCCCAGAAGACATCCCACTGCCCCTGCATCGCGGCATCGAGAAGGTAGAAGCCGGTGATCGGCGTGAAGGTGTATTCGTAGACGACATCGAGCCGCGCCGGAAAGGCCACCCATTGCAGCTTGGCGTAGAACAGGACAAGCCCGAGCAGGCCGAGCCAGAAGATCGGTACGGAATAGCCGATCAGGCCAATGACGCGCACGATCTGGTCGATGAGGCTGCCACGCCTGACGGCGGCCAGCACGCCGAGCGGCACGCCGAACAGCGCACCGATCAGTGTTCCCAGCGTCGCCAGTTCCGTGGTGGCCGGAAGGGCGCGGCGGATGTCGGTCATCACCGCATTGGTGGTCAGCACCGAAGTGCCGAAATTGCCACTCAGGGCATTTTTCACATAGATGTAGAACTGCTCGACCAACGGTAGGTCCAGACCCATTTCGCGCCGCGTGCGCTCGACGACATTGGCCGGCGCCCGGTCGCCGAGCACCGCCAGCACCGGATCGATCGGGATGACACGGCCGATGAAGAAGGTCACCGCGAGAAGACCGAGATAGGTCGTCACCGCGATGACCAGGAAACGGCCGAGCGACGACGCGAGGGCATAGGCGCGGGCGCCGCCGCGCCCGCCCTCGTTTTCAACTGCGCTCATGCTGCGCGTCCGCCGGCGTTTATTGTTTCGAGACCGGCCCGACGAAGTTGGTGTCGAAGCTCGGGCCGAGCGCAAAGCCCTTGAGGTTCTTGCGCAGTCCGGCCACTTCCAATTGCTGGTGAATGATGACGAAGGGGCTGGTATCGAGAATTTTCTTCTCGAGGTCCTTGTACATGTCGGCGCGCTTGCCCGAATCCTTCTCGAGCAAGGCAGCCTCGGTCTGCTTGGTCAGGTCCGGAATGTCCCAGCTATTGCGCCAGGCAAGCGTATGAGACTTGCCGGCATCCGAATTGTCCGGATTCGAGGCAAAGGTCTGGGCGTTGGAATTCGGATCGAAATAGTCCTGGCCCACTGGCCGATATAGATGTCGTGGTTGCGGGCGCGGTATTTGGTCAGCGTCTGCTTGCCGTCGCCCGGGATGATCTCCAGCTTGATGCCGGCCTGGCCGAGAGTCTGCTGGATCGATTCCGCCATGCCCGTGTACGGCTGGCCGGTGCGCACGTCCATGGTCACCTTGAAGCCGTCCGGCAGGCCGGCCTTGGCCAACAGTTCCTTGGCCTTGGCGACGTCGAGCTTGAACGGGTTCTCATCCAGCTCACCCAGCACGCCCTTGGGCAGGAAGGTCTGGTGGATCTCGCCGATGCCCTTGAGGATGGTCGAGCTCAGCGCATCGTAGTCGACAAGGTATTTGAAGGCCTGGCGAACCTCGGGTTTGGCGAGGTTCGCATTCTTCTGGTTGAGGCTGATGTAAAAGACCGTGCCCTTCGGCGCGCTGGTGGTGGTGATATCGGCGTTCTTGGCGATGGCGTCGAGGTCGTTAGGCTCGAGGTTGCGGGCAACATCGATATCGCCGGCTTCGAGCGCCAGGCGCTGCGCCGAGCTCTCCTTCATGTTGCGGTAGATGACGCGGGCGAGCTTGGCTTTCTCGCCGTTGTAATTGTCGTTGCGCTCCATGACGACGGCTTCGTTGGCGCGCCATTCGCGCAGCTTGAAGGCACCGGAGCCGGCATAGCCGGTCTTTAGCCAGGCATTGCCGAAGTCATTGTCCCATTTGTAGTCGGCGCTCGGCGTCGCCGCCGCGACATGTTCCTTGACCAGCTTGGCATCGACGACCGAAGCGACGGTGGCCGACAGGCAGTTGAGCACGAAGCTCGGCGCATAGGGCTTGTCGACGGTGAACTGGAATGTGGTGTCGTCGACAGCCTTGGCCTTTTCGGTGACGTTGTCGCCGCTGATGCCGAACTGGCCGATGATGAAGGCCGGGCTCTTGTCCAGCTTGACGGCGCGCTCGAAGGAATAGGCGACATCGGCCGCCGTGATCGGGTTGCCCGAGGCGAATTTGAGGCCGGGCTTGAGCTTGAAAGTGTAGGTCAGGCCGTCGTCCGATACGGTCCAGCTTTCGGCGAGATCGGGCTTGACCTTGGACGTGTCGCTGAGATCGAGGCGGACAAGCAGGTCATAGGTGTTGCCGGTGACCTCGGCGGTCGACAGCTCGAACGCCTCGCCCGGATCCATGGAGATGATGTCGTCGATCGCGAAGCCTTCGACCAGCGTGTCGGCGGGGGTGACCGCGCCAGCCGGCGCTCCAGCCAGAAGCAGCGCCGACATCGCCGCGCCCGCAAGCAAGATACGAGAGCGTAGAGCAAACTTTTCCATCATCATTGTAGTTGTTCCCTGTTTTGTTGACCTGAGTTCCCGGCCCAGGATTGCGGCGTTCTTTGGGGCCGATAGCGGGCCCTCTGACCACTTACCGTCGTGGTTTTTGTCCAGTTGGTCAACACCATATCGGGCGGCTTCACAGCCGGCAACGGGCATTTATGCGACACCCACAGAACTCCGCCATCCGCCCCGCCGATGCGGCAAAATGCGCCAATGTTTCAGTTACTTCAGCGCGGTGACCAGGCCGGCATCGGGAAAGCAGGTCGCGGCCTCGCCATTCTTGGCCTGCCACTTGCCGATAGAGCGGCGGGTCTTGAAGCCGGGCAGGCCGTCGGCGTTGCCGACATCATAGCCCTTGGCTTGCAGCGCCCGCTGCAGGGCGGCAATGTCGGAGCGGTGGAGATCGCCGACCGGGCCCCAGCTGCCGGAAAAGTTCTGATCGCCATGCGCGATGCGGTCGGCGCCGTGGCCGATGAACAGCGCGTAGAGGTCGCTGGTGTTGTATTCCTTCAGCACGTAGAAATTGGGCGTGGCGATGAAAGCCGGCCCGCTGCGGCCGGCCGGCATCAGCAGGAAGCCTTCGGCCTTCAGCTCGCTCGCCGGAAACGGCTTTCCGCCGACGCGCTTGATGCCCATGTCAGCCCACTCGGAAATCTTCTTGCCCTGATCCGGGCCCTCCAGCGAGCAGGAGACGTTCTCAGGCACGGTCACCTCGAACCCCCATCCACGTCCCCTCACCCAGCCATAGTGGACGAGATAATTGGCTATCGAGGCGAGCACGTCGGGCGTCGAGTTCCAGATATCGACGCGTCCATCGCCGTCGAAATCCACGGCATGCTTGAGGAACGAGGTCGGCATGAATTGCGGCTGGCCGAGCGCACCGGCCCAGGACGATTTCATGGCGCCAACCGGGGCCAGCCCGCGTTCGACGATTTCCAGCGCCGCAAGCAGCTCAGTGCGAAAGAAATCCTTCTTGGTCGACATGAACGCCTTGGTGCCCAGCACTTCGAAGGCGTCATAAGGCATTTTCGCCGCGCCGAAGCCGCTCTCGCGGCCCCAGATCGCCAGAAGGATCTCGCCGGGCACGCCATAGCGCTTTTCGATCGCGGCAATAGTCTTGGCATTGGCGGCTTCACGCGCGCGTCCGCCTGCCGTCACCGCACGAACCGTCTTCTCGGCGAAATAGGCACCCGGCGAGCCGAACTCGGCCTGATGCTGCTTTTGCGGCGTCTTCGGCTTCTCGCCGGGCATGACAAGATCGGGCAGCTTCAGATTGGGCTTGATGCCCTCGAAGGCGGCATCGAAAGTGTTCTTCGAAATGCCTTTCGCCTTGGCTTGCGGCCACAGGTCGTTCTGCAGCCAGGCGCGGAACTGGTCGTCGATCTTGGCGGCGGAGGCGGGGAGGACGAGAACAAGGAAAGAGAGCGCAGCCAGGAAGAGTGCAAGACAAAACTGGCGAAGGCTGCGTTCTATAGCGCCCCCCTCTGTCCTGCCGGACATCTCCCCCTCAAGGGGGGAGATTGGCAGTTTCGCGCTCGGCGTTTCTTCTCCAGCATTGGAGATTGGCGAAAGCAGAGACAACAGTCGATCTCCCCACTTGAGGGGGAGATGTCCGGCAGGACAGAGGGGGGCGCTTGGCACCAGTTTCGAAGGACGCGCAACAATCATGAATCCGCCCCCGTCCGCCAGTTGCGTCAAAACGCCGTCCGTGAGCGCAGCGCCGCGGCGAGCGTACCTTCGTCGAGATAGTCGAGCTCGCCGCCGACCGGTACGCCGTGCGCAAGGCGCGTCACCTTGATGTCGAAGCCGGACAACTGGTCGGTGAGGTAATGCGCGGTGGTCTGGCCCTCGACCGTCGCATTGACGGCAAGGATGATTTCCTTGACCTCGCCGCCGGCGACACGGTCGATCAGCGAGCGGATGTTGAGCTGGTCGGGGCCGATGCCGTCGAGCGGCGACAGCGTGCCGCCGAGCACATGGTAGCGTACGTTCATCGCCGCCGCGCGCTCCAGCGCCCAGAGATCCGCGACATCCTCGACAACGATAAGGGTGGCGGCATCGCGGCGCGGGTCGGTGCAGATCATGCAGGGGTCCGATGTATCGACATTGCCGCAGGTCGTGCAGATGCGCACCTTGTCGGCGGCCTCGCCCATGGCGACAGCGAGCGGCGACAGCAACTGCTCCTTCTTCTTGATCAGGTGCAGTGCCGCGCGTCTGGCCGAACGGGGACCAAGCCCCGGCACCTTGGCCAGGAGCTGGATCAGGCGTTCGATCTCGGGACCGGCGATTCGCTTGGACATCGCACTGATCTAGAGCAATTCCAGGAAAAGTGCGAAGCGGTTTTCCGTCCGGAATTGTGCCAAAACGAAAAGCTGGAGCGGTTCACCGTTTCCGCGAAACTGTGAACCGCTCCAGGATTTTTCAGAGCGCTTTGAAACATCCCAGTCCGCGCATGGTCCGCCATGCTGCCATAGGAAGCGTGGCGACGCGGATCAGTTGGTTTCGAGCGGCCGACCCTGGCTGACGATCATCGCACCAATGGCGTCGGTGTTCTCGGGCGTCGACTGGAATCCCATCGATGCCTCTTGCGGCGCACCCTGAACCGAGCTGATGACCCTTGTGTTCAAGGTTCCGCCGAACCGGGCGGCATCCGGTTCTTCCATCGGCTCCTGCATCGCGACCATGGTCGGTTTTGCCGTAACGCGCGCCGACTTTGCCGTGGGCGCCACGGCGCCGGTGACATAGGCGTCTTGAACCGGGGCGATCTTCGTTTTGGTTTGACGTGCCGGTTCCGCAGCGGCGGTCATGTAGACCTGTTGCGCCGGAGCGGTGCGAACAGCGGTGTTGGCCGGGCGCGCCGGCTCCGCCGAGGCGACCATCGTCACCGGTGCGGCCGGCTTCACCATTTCGGGCGCCACTGACGCAACCATCGGCTCATCGGGCAGCGGCTGCCAGTTGCGGCCGCGCTTTTCGTAGAAGGCATTGCCGCCGGCAACCATGGTGTAATGCATGTTGTTGTAGGGGAAGCGCAGGCCCGCCGTGTGGAAATACATCGTGTTCTTGAGCTTGGCCTTGCGCTCGCCCTTGAGCACGGCGTCGGCGGCCTCCTCGACATCGGGCAGTGCGCGTGAATTCATCGGCCTGGTCATGACGCCCGGCGCGAACTGCCCGGGCTCGCCCACCACCTCACAGATGGTATTGCCATGCTGGCCGGAGCGCAGCCGGTTCATCACCACCGTGCCAACCGCGATCATGCCGTCACGGCTCGACCGGTTGGATTCGAAGAACATCGCCCTTTCCAGGCATTCCCTATCCTTCGGCGTGTGGCTGTAGGCGCGCGAGTTCAGGAAACTCGGCGTGATGGCGTCGGTCAGGCTGGCGACGGACATGCCGTGCGAGGTGGTCTGGCTGCAAGCGGCCAGGAACAGCGGAGAGGTGACGACGCCGAGCAACAGCGGCGCCTTCCATCGCGTGACAATCAACAGGTAACCCTCTCACTTCACTTCGATGCCCGCCCCCAGGCTGCGGCAAGAATGAGACACTTTCGGGCAAAATGATGGCCAAAACGTTATTAGCAGGGTACTGTTGCAAAATTGGCACAATTTCGAGGCTTTTCAGATAGATCGAGCCGTCGTTTCACAAACCCGATGACCGCCCTCTCTTGGTTTCGCCGCAATTGCCTCTCGGGCAACCCGAGTCGCGCGTTTCCTGGACCGCTTTACCGCCCTGCAGCCACCGCGGCCGGCTGGCCGGGCTCAAGCTCCTCGATTTTCTCCGAAAACAGGCCGCGCCTGAGGAAAAGCGCACGAGCCTCCCTGGCCGCCGGTGCGATCCTTCCCGGCCAGTCGCTGTCGATGAATTCGGCCTTGGTAAAATCGGGATTTGTTTCGGAGGCCGCCTCGAGGAACTCGGCGATCTCCAGCACGACCGAGCGCTCCTCCCGCGACAGCGCCGACGTGCCGGCCTCGATGGACGGGCGGTGCACGAAATCCTCGAACAGGTTGAAATAGCCCTTGATGCCGACGAGATCGACGCCGGCATCGCCGTCGGCGAGTATCTCCAGGATCTCGTAGATCCTGTTGCGGACGCGCTGCTCGATCAGTCTTTCGGAAGGCTCGTCGGTCATGGGCCTGCTGCCACCCAAGGTTAGAAGGGCAGCTTCATTCCCGGCGGGATCGGCAGGCCGGCGGTCAGCGCCTTGGTCTTTTCCTGCATGATCTGCTCGACCTTGGCCTTGGCGTCGTTGTGGGCGGCGAGAATCAGGTCTTCGAGGATCTCGACATCGTCCTCCTTGAACAGCGACGGGTCGATCTTCAGCGACTTCATCTCGAATTTTCCGGTCAGCGTCACGTTGACCAGGCCGCCACCGGCCTGGCCAGACGCTTCCAGCGTGGCGATCTCATCCTGCATGGCCTGGAACTTGGCCTGCATTTCCTTCGCCTTGCCCATCAGGCCGAGAAGATCTTTCATGGTCCGATCCTTGTCTTGGTTTGTCAGGTCTCGTCGTCATCGGCAGGCGGCTCGATCGGCACTTCGGCCTCGGCGGCCTCTGCCTCCGGCGCGTCGGGAATGCGCACATCGATGATCTTGGCGCCGGGAAAGCGCGCCAGGATGGCGGCAACGGTCGGATCGCTCTTGGCATCGAGGAAGGCGTTTTCGCGCTTGGTCGATTCCATTTCGGCGAGCGTCTGGCCGCCCTCTTCCTTCGACAGCGACACCAGCCAGTTGCGGCCGGTCCAGGCGCGCAGCTTCGTCGTCAGATCGTTGAGCAGCAGCTTCGGCGCGTCGTCGGTCAGGCTGACGTCGATGCGGCCGGGCTCGATGCGCACGAGACGGATGCAGCGCTTGACCAGCACCTTGAAGGCGATGTCTCGCTGCGCGTCGGCAAGGGCAACGATATCGGCCAGCGATTTGAGAGGCACCGGCTGAACCTCCGGCGCCGGCTGCGGAGGCGAGACGAAGGCGGCAGGGGCTGATGTGGCCTCGACCAGCCGCATGGTCTGCGCGCCACCGGGCCCGGAGGGCATACGCGTCTGAGCCACTGCGCTGGTGCCATTGCCGTTGCCGGGGCCTGTGGTCGTCCCATTCGGGCGCGGCGCGCCATTTTGGACCGGTGCGGCCCCCTCCAGCGATCGCAGCGCTTCATCCAGCGTCGGCAGGTCGGCGGCGTGCGCCAGCCGGATCAGAACCATTTCGGCGGCGCTGACCGGCCGGTTGGAGGACTGCACCTCGGGAATGCCCTTGAGCAGCATCTGCCAGGTCCGCGACAGCACCTTGACCGACAGCTTCCCGGCGAAATCGGCGCCGCGCTCGCGCTCGTCCTGCGACAGCGATGCATCGTCCATGGCGGTCGGCACGAAGCGCAGCCGGGTGACGAGGTGGTTGAACTCGGCAAGATCGGTCAGCACGGCCGCCGGATCGGCGCCGGTGTCGTATTGCGCGCGGAACTCGGCCAGCGCCGCTGCGACATCGCCCTTCATCACATGTTCGAAGAGGTCGACGATGCGGGCGCGGTCGGCGAGCCCCAGCATGGCCCGCACCGCCTCAGCACTGACGGAGCCGGCGCCATGGGCGATCGCCTGATCGAGGATGGAGAGCGAATCGCGGGCCGAGCCTTCGGCCGCGCGCGCGATCATCGCCAGCGCGTCATCGTCGACCGAAATGCCTTCCTTGCCGGCGATCGAGGAGAGATGCGCGACCAGCGCGCCGGCATCGATGCGCCTGAGATCAAAGCGCTGGCAGCGCGACAGGACGGTGATCGGAACCTTGCGGATTTCGGTGGTGGCGAAGATGAATTTGACGTGCGGCGGCGGCTCTTCCAGCGTCTTCAAGAGGCCGTTGAAGGCCTGCGTCGACAGCATATGCACTTCGTCGATGATGTAGACCTTGTAGCGGGCCGAGACCGGCGCGTAGCGCACGCGCTCGATGATATCCCTGATGTCGTCGATGCCGGTGTGCGAGGCGGCGTCCATTTCGATGACGTCGACATGGCGGCCTTCCATGATCGCCTGGCAATGCTCGCCGAGCACGGCAAGGTCGACCGAAGGCTGATCCACGGTTGATGTCTTGTAGTTCAACGCCCGCGCCAGGATGCGCGCGGTGGTGGTCTTGCCGACACCGCGAACGCCGGTCAGCATCCAGGCCTGCGCAATGCGGCCGGTGGCGAAGGCGTTGGTGAGGGTGCGCACCATCGGCTCCTGGCCGACCAGTTCGGAGAAGTTCGACGGACGGTATTTGCGCGCCAGCACGCGGTAGGCAGCGGCCTTTCCATTCTCCGGGCTTTTTGGCCCCGAATTTCCGGCTTCGCTCATTCGCCCGTTAAGCTCCAAAAGGCCGCGCCCAAAGGCGCCGATTCCTGCGCATAGTCTCGCCCGCGCTGCAATGCGTCGTCAATGTCGCGAGGAGGGCCGATGAGGTGGGAGGCTGGAACAATGACCCGTTCCGGGCTCGTTAGGGCTGCTTCCTTCCGGACCTGACCCGGTTGGCGAGTGGATCGTCCACCACCAACCTCCCGCTGTCCATATCGGCAATTGCGCGATGAAATGCAAGTGCGCACGAGATTCGGCGCACCAAACCGTAAGGGAAACAATGATTCGCTTGCAGCCCCCAGGCCACCGCTCTAGCCTCACGAGTTTGAGGAAACCAAGAAAAGCAAGGGAAACGCCGATGTTGCCGGGCCTGAAGGCCGGATTCACGCTGGATGCCCGGCTGGAGGCGGACAGCGAGCAGTTGATGTGGCTTGGGCTGTGCGAATTGCGGGTGATGAACGACCGCCGCTGGCCGTGGCTGCTCCTGGTGCCGCAGCGTCCGGGCGTGGAGGAGGTCCACGACATGACGCCGCTCGACCAGGCCATGCTGACCTTCGAGACCAATATGGTGGCGCAGGCGCTGAAGAAAGTGAGCGGCTGCACCAAGATCAACACCGGCGCGCTCGGCAACATCGTGCGCCAACTGCATATCCATATCATCGCACGGTCCGAAGGCGATCCCGGCTGGCCCGGCCCGGTGTGGGGGTACGGATTGCGCGAGCCCTATGAGCGTTCCGACCTGCGCCGGTTTGCCGAAACGATAAGGGCGGCGCTATAAGCCTTCCCCGTGTTCGTCCCAAAACATGTTCGCCCCAAACATAACCATCCCAAAGCACCAGAGTCCGCATGAGCTTCAGCCTGTTTGACGCGCCCCTGCGCGAGCCGAGCCAGTTTGTCGGCTTTGCCGGCAACACGATCGACCGGCAATCCGAGAACCGCGCCGACGATTCGGTCGACAAGGCGCTGGCGGATCCGGCGACGCGGCTGCTGCTGATGAATGGCGGCCGGCTCCACCTGAAGCTTGGTGAGGGCGGCGGCCTCGACCCGTGGTTCGGCGCCGGCGAGAGCGAGCGCTTCAGCCCTTCCTTCGCCGGGGGTGTCCTGCTCGGTTTTTCCGAACAGGGGCCGGTGCTGGCGGTGCCGGTCGGGATCGACGCCGAACAACTGCCCGAGACCGTCAAGGCGATCGACTATCGCTCGGTCTACATGCAAGGGCTGATTGACGAGGCCGCCGCCGGCGCGATGGCGCAAGGTGCTGCCCTGCTCGCCTGGCACGCCAGCCATCGCTTCTGCAGCAAATGCGGCAGCGAATCGCAGATGCGGGCGGGCGGCTACAAACGTCATTGCCCGAATTGCGGCACCGAGCATTTCCCGCGCACCGACCCGGTGGCGATCATGCTGACGGCGACCCGTGAAAAATGCCTGCTTGGACGCGGCCGGCATTTCGCACCGGGCATGTATTCGGCGCTTGCCGGCTTCATCGAGCCGGGCGAGACGATCGAGGCGGCGGTGCGCCGCGAAACGCTGGAGGAGGCCGGCATCCGGCTTGGCCGCGTCGTCTACCATGCCAGCCAGCCCTGGCCGTTCCCCTATTCCCTGATGATCGGCTGCTTCGGCGAGCCGCTCAACGAAGACATCCAGGCCGATCTGACCGAGCTGGAAGACTGCCGCTGGTTTGGCCGCGACGAGGTGCGCCTGATGCTGGCCCGGGAGCATGCCGGCAATCTGATCACGCCGCCGAAAGGCGCCATCGCGCATCACCTCATCCGCGCCTGGGTCGACAGCGAATAGGAGCAGAAAATGATCCGTCACACCGTAGTGTTCACATTGAAGCATGCGCCGCATTCGCTGGACGAAAAGCGGTTCCTCGTCGACGCCAGGAAAATCCTCTCGGCGATCCGGGGCGTCACCCATTTCGAACAGTTGCGGCAAGTCAGCCCCAAGAACGACTACCAGTTCGGCTTCTCCATGGAGTTCGCCGACCAGGCTGCCTACAACAGGTACAACGACCATCCGGACCATGTCGCCTTCGTGCGCGACCGCTGGGTGCCGGAGGTCGAGACGTTCATGGAGATCGATTACGTGCCGCTGGGCTGGGGATAGTCATTCCGAAAAACCGCGTTCGACCCCAAGCGGCCGTTGTGAAGCCACGACGGAGCGGCGGCTATCGGGAGCGAAACTCACCTTCTGGCGGTCTTTGCAGTATGGTTTCGATCTCAGCCATCACGGTCTCTGGCAGTGGCCCAAACTCCATGGCTGCGGCGTTCTCAACAGCCTGTTTGGCGGTTTTTGCGCCCGGGATGGGGTGAATGTTGCCGCCTTTCGCCAGCAGCCAGCACAACGCCCCCTGACCGAGCGTCCGCCCGCCAGCGGTGAGTAACTCGCGGATTGCGTCGATCTGCCTGGTCAACTCGGAACGGGCGCGCGATGCTTCAAAGTATACCTGCCAATCTGCGGCAACCGACCTGACATCGTCTGGTGGAACCGCCCGTCCGTCCGAGAATTTGCCCGTCAACACGCCCATGGCGAGCGGCGACCGGATCAGCTGCGCCAACCCGTTGTCATGTGCAGTTTTGCACATTGACGGCGCATCGAAGAAGACATTCATCGAATGCTGGACCGTGGAAAAGCTGCTCCAGTCAGCGAATGCACCGACGTTTGGCGGAAAGTCAGTGCTCCAGCCATAACTTCGAATATCTCCAGCTTGGACAAATTGCTCCAAGACCTCAAACGCCGGTTCCGCGTGTTCGATCGAGAGATCGTTCAGGTGGAGCAACATCACGTCGATGCAATCACTACCTAGTCGGCGAAGGCTCTCACCAACCGACCAGCGCACATAGTCGGGGTCGAACCTCGGGCCAGTCATCTGGCGGGAAACCGGATCAAACGAATGGCCGAATTTCGACACGATAACTGCTTCCGAACGGCCTGATAGGGCCTCGCCTAAAAGCGCTTCTGAGTGCCCCGCACCATACACCGCCGACGTATCGAAGAGCCGAATTCCACCATCCCATGCCGCATGAATGGTCCTGACGGATTCGCTGTCGTCGGCGCCGGAATATCCGACGGGGACCTCGCCTGACCAAAAGTGGCCGCCGATTGCCCAGCAGCCCATGCCAATCCGCGATCCCAAGTGAATTTGCGCTGCCATATTGCCGTTCTCCGCTGAATGCCCGGTCTTGATATGCTCCGGATCGGCTTCAGATGTGAGTCGACAAAAATGAAGAGGAGTAGCGCATGAATGAAATAGCCATGGATTGGTCGGATCTGCGAATCTTTCTGGCAGTCGCACGCGATGGAAGCCTGTCGTCCGCAGCTAAGGCTGTTGGTCAGAGCGCGGCAACGCTGAGCCGGCATATCGTCGACCTTGAACGGGCGTTGGGCGCCGAGTTGTTCTCTCGGCTGCCATCCGGCTATGAGTTGACGGCAGCAGGTCGAGCGCTGACATCTCAGGCGGAGATCATCGATCAGCGGTTCCTGGATATCGCAAGGGAGTTCTCACGGCGAAACGTGTCGGCACCCATCCGTGTATCCGCGGGCACCTGGATGACGTGGTATCTGGCGCGCAACATTGAAAAACTGGAAGTGACCGGCCGGAACATTGTCTTCAGCGCCGTTGAAGAGGTGCAGAATATAGGCAGGCGCGAGGCCTTGATCGGAATTCGGAACCGGCGTCCGTCCGAGCCGGGACTCGCGGCTCGTAGAACAAAGATCGTAGCATTTGCTCCCTATGCACATCCGAATGCTGTTCGAAAAGCTGATTGGATTGCGGCGATGGTGAATACGCCATCGGCAATCTGGGTGCGCGCCAAAAAACGGGATCAAATACGCATTGAAGTCACCCAGCCGCGCTCGCTCCTTGACCTCGCGCTTGCTGGCGCTGGCCATGTGGTGTTGCCCTGCTTTGTTGGTGATGCCCACAACGATCTGGTTCGCACCGATGATGTGATAGAGGAGCTGTCACATGAACAATGGCTGGTGGTGCACGGCGATGATCGCAAATTGCCGGAGGTGCGCGCGACAATCGACAGAATCGCACGACTCATTGGTTCGGATCGAGCCTTCGACACTTAGAGTTGACCGCAATCCGCCGGCCCAAGGTGTTGTCCGAGAAATCCTACCCAAACAAGAAAGCTAGTCCGCCACCTTCCACTGTTCACGCGACTCGCTGGCCGGATAGACGCCCAGGATCCGCATTTCGCGTGAGAAGAAGCGAAGCTCGTCCAGCGCCAGCTTGACCAGCGGATCGTCGGGATGGCCCTCGATGTCGGCGTAGAACAGCGTCGCCGTGAAGGCACCCAGCTGGTAACTCTCCAGCTTGGTCATGTTGATGCCGTTGGTGGCGAAGCCACCCATCGCCTTATAGAGCGCGGCCGGCACGTTGCGGACGCGGAAGATGAAGGTCGTCATCATCTTGACGTCTGGTGACGGGCGCTCTGCCCATTGTTTGTTCTTGGTCAGGACGACGAAGCGGGTGACGTTGGAATCGGTGTCCTCGACATTCTCCTCGATGATATCGAGCCCGTAGAGCGTCGCGGCCAACGCCGGCGACAGCGCCGCCATGGTGCGGTCCTTGACCTCGGAGACCATCTTGGCCGCACCCGCGGTGTCACCGGCGACGACTGCTTTCCAGCCATTCTTGCGGACGTATTTGCGGCACTGGCCAAGCGCGTGGATGTGGCTGTGCACGGTCTTGATTTCGTCGCGCCTGACGCCGGGCAGCACCATCAGCTGGAAATGGATCGGCAGGAAATATTCGCCGATGATGTGCAGCCTGGATTCCGGCAGCAGGTGATGGATGTCGGCGACGCGGCCGGCGATGGTGTTCTCGATCGGGATCATGGCGAGATCGGCCTTGCCGGTCTCGACGGCGTTGAACGCATCCTCGAAGGTCGGGCATGGCAACGGCTCCATCGAGGGATAGACGTTGCGGCAGGCAGTATCGGAATTGGCGCCGGGCTCGCCCTGGAAGGATATTCTGTTGGTTTTTTCGGGCATGGCCAAGTCTCGATTCACGGTGTCTCTGTTCGAAGGGATTTGTCAGTGTGAAAGGATGGTTCGGGCGCGATCGAGGTCTTCCGGCGTGTCGACGCCAAGCGGCAGCGACTGGACGATCTCGGCATCGATGCGCATGCCGGCTTCCAGCGCCCGCAACTGCTCCAGCCGCTCGCGGCGCTCGAGCGGCGACGGCTTCAGCGCGACGAAGCGCTCGAGTGCCGCGCGGCGATAGGCGTAGAGGCCGACATGGTGATAGAGCGGCCCCTCGCCCCATGGCGCGGTGGCGCGGGTGAAATAGAGCGCCCTCAGCCTCGTGGCCGACAGCGGCGAGCCGACGATCTTGACGACGTTGGGATTGGTCCCTTCCGCCTCGCGGACGATCTCGACACCGAGCGTGGCTATATCCACGGCCGCATCCTCGAACGGCCTGAGCGCGGCGGCAATGATGCCGGGATCGATGGTCGGCAGGTCGCCCTGCACGTTGACGATCGTTTCGACCTTGCGCCCGGGATCAAGCGCGACCAGCGCCTCGTGGATGCGATCCGAACCCGACTCGTGATCCATGCGGGTCATCACCGCCTCGAAACCATGCGCGCGCACCACTTCGGCGACGCTTTGCGTGTCGGTCGCCACCACCACCCGGCCGAGGCCGGCCTCGGCCGCACGGCGTGCGACATGGACGATCATCGGAGCGCCGGCGATGTCGGCCAGCGGCTTGCCCGGCAGGCGGGTCGAGGCCATGCGGGCCGGGATCAGGATCAGGGTGGACATCGCTATGGCAAGGCGTTCGAAAAGAGGACAAGGAAAAGTGGCAAAAGGTCTCACTGGCAGCGCCCTTATAGGTGTTGCAACGCCCGAGCAAAAGACCTAGTTTCCGCGCGATTTGACCGCCTCCGGAGGGGCAGGTCTCGATACCGACGGACGGAGTGGACGGTTCGGTCCGCCGGAAAAGGGAGCAAGGGGCGTATGGATTCCAACGAAGTCAACAAACTGCTCGCCGGATTGCTCGGGACCGTTTTCGTCGTTTTCTCGGTCGGCATTGTGTCGGACGCGCTGTTTGCCTCGCCGGCCCCCGAAAAGCCCGGCTTCGCCATCGAGGCCGCGGAACCCGCCGAAGGCGGCCCGGCCGCGCCGGCCGCCGCGGCCAAGCCGATCGCCGACCGTCTGGCAGCCGCCAATGTCGAGCAGGGTGCGGCCGTCTTCAAGAAATGCCAGGCCTGCCATTCCGGCGAAAAGGGTGGCCCGAACAAGGTCGGCCCGGACCTCTGGGATCTCGTCGACCGCCCGGTCGCCGAACATGAAGGCTTCGCCTATTCGGCCGGCATGAAGGAATTCTCCAAGGGCGGCGCCGAGAAGTGGACCTATGACAACATCGACCACTTCATCACCTCGCCGAAGAAATTCGTGAAGGGTACGGCCATGGGCTTCGCCGGCCTGCCCAAGGACGAGGACCGCGCCAACGTCATCGCCTATCTGCGCACGCTGTCGGACAATCCAAAGCCGCTGCCGGCACCTGGTGCCGCCGCAGACGCCTCCGCGCCCGCCAAGCCGGCCGATGGAGCCGCGCCGGCAAAGCCCGCTGACGGCGCCGCACCGGCAAAGCCGGCTGCTCCGGCTGCTCCGGCCAAATAACCAGAGATATCGTCTCCATGACCTTGAAAAAGCCGGGTTCAGCCCGGCTTTTTTCGTTGGGAAATCCGCATGCGCGGCGACAAAGCCGCGCAGGGCGGTTTTCACGAGCGTCAAATCATCTAGGATTGCACTTGCGGAATGATCTGGCACGCATCGCGAAGAGGATAGTGCATGACGGTTGGCCGAACGCTTCTCAAGTCGCTGCTTGGCGCGATCCTGCTGACGGCGGGGCTGCAAGTGAGCCAGGCCGACGAGTGGCGCACGTCCTCATCGCTGATCGGCCAGTCCAAATACGGCGACAATTTCCAGCACTATGATTACGTGAACCCGAACGCGCCGAAGGGCGGAACGCTGAATTCCGTGGTGCTCGGGACATTCGACAGCTTCAACCCCTACATCGTCCAGGGGACGCCGGCGGCGGGCCTGTTCGGATTCGGCGGCGGCCTGCTTTACGACACGCTGATGGAGCAGGCGACCGATGAAGGCAGCGTCAGCCACCCGCTGATTGCCGATGCCTACAAATATCCGGCCGACTATTCCTCAGCGACATACCGGCTCGACCCGCGCGCGAAATGGCATGACGGACAGCCGATCACGGTCGACGACGTGATCTGGTCGTTCCAGGTGCTAAAGGCGAACAGCCCGCAATACAGCCGCTATTTCGAGAACGTCACCGATGCGGTGGCCATCTCCGACCGCGAGGTCGAGTTCCATTTCAACCAGAAGGGCAACCGGGAACTGCCGAAGATCATCGGCGACCTCGCCGTGCTGCCGAAGCACTGGTGGGAAGGTACCGACGCCAACGGCAAGAAGCGCGACATCACCAAGCCAACGCAGGAAATTCCGCTCGGCTCGGCCGCCTACAAGATCGCCAGCTTCAAACCCGGTTCGGAAATCGTCTGGCAGCGCGTGCCGGACTATTGGGCAGCCAAGCTGCCGGTGAAGGTCGGCCGCGAGAATTTCGACACCCGGCGGTTCACCTACATACTCGACGACAATGCGGCATGGCTGGCCTTCACCAAGGGCGGACTGGAAGACCTCAACCGCGAATTCAGCTCGCGCAAATGGGCGACAGCCTATGATTTCCCGGCCATCAAGGCCGGCGACGTCATCAAGAAGGTTTTCCAGAGCCACTCGCCGCAGCCGATGCAGGGCTTCGTGCTCAACCAGCGGCGGCCGCTGTTCCAGGATCGTCTGGTGCGCGAGGCGCTGACCTATCCGTTCGATTTCGAGTCGATGAACCGAACGCTGTTCTTCGGTTCCAACACCCGCACCTCGAGCTATTTCCAGGGCACCGACCTGGCATCGAGCGGGTTGCCACAGGGTAAAGAGCTGGAAATCCTGGAAAAGTACCGCGACAAGCTGCCGCCCGAACTCTTCACCCAGGAGTTCAAGCTGCCCGTCTATGATTCGCCGCAAGCGGAGCGAAAATACCTGAAACAGGCCGTCGACCTCTTCGCCAAGGCTGGGTGGGTGATCAAGAGCGGCAAGATGGTCAATGCCAAGACCGGCGCTCCGTTCAAGTTCGAAATCCTGGGCTGGAACGATACCGATCAGGTGATCGCCAGCCCCTACATCGCCAATCTGCGCAAGATCGGCGTCGACGCCACGCTGCGCATCATCGACCAGACGCAATACATCAACCGCGTCAACCATTTCGATTTCGATGTCGTCACCGGTCTGTTCGGCCAGTCGGATTCGGCCGGCAACGAGCAGCGCGATTTCTGGAGTTCCAAGGCCGCCGACACGCCCGGTTCGCGAAACCTGATGGGCATCAAGGATCCGACCGTCGATGCATTGGTCGACCGTATCATCTTCGCCACCGACCGCGAGGATCTCGTTGCCGCCACCCATGCGCTGGACCGCGTGCTGTTGTGGAATTTCTACGTCGTGCCGCAATATTACCGCTCGGCGATCTGGGTGGCTTACTGGAACAAATTCGGCATCCCCGACAAGCAGCCTGCCTATGCGGGATACGATCCGGACTCCTGGTGGATCGACCTCGACAAGGAAAAGGCGCTGGCGGCGAAATACAGGGGCAGCAATTGATGGCGGTGCTGCCCCGCCGTGATTTTCTCGCCCTGGGCACTGCCGCCGCTGCCGCCGCCATGCTGCCGGGCAAGGCCTTCGCCGACATTGCGACTGGCGTGAAACTGCATGGGCTCTCCGCCTTCGGCGACCTCAAATACAGGCCGGATTTCACCCATTTCGACTATGTGAATGTCGATGCGCCCAAGGGCGGCCAGATGAATTTTGCGCCGCCTAACGCCACCCTCAACCAGAGCTTCCTGACTTTCAACACATTGAATTCCCTGGTGTTGAAGGGAGATTCGCCACCGCGCACAGAACTCTGTTTCGATGCCCTGATGGCAAGCGCGCTCGATGAGCCGGACGCGGTCTATGGCCTGCTCGCCGAGTCCGTTACCCTGTCGCAAGACCGCAATGGCTTCCGCTTCAGCCTGCGACCGCAAGCGCGGTTCAACGACGGTTCGCCGCTGACCGCCGAAGACGTCGCCTTCGCGTTGAAACTCTACAAAGAACAGGGCCATCCGAACCTTTCCAAAGCGCTGCGGCACATGACGGATGCGGTCGCGGTCGATCCTGCCACTCTCAACCTCACCTTCAACGGCGAACAATCCGCGCAAAACATCCTTGCGATCGTGGCGATGCCGATCGTGTCCAAAGCCTTTTATACGGCCAATGTTTTCGATGCCTCGACGATGACGCCGCCGCTCGGCTCGGGACCCTACAAGATGGGGCGGGTGGCCGCCGGACAGACCGTCGAATACGAACGCGTCGCGGACTATTGGGGCCGTGATCTACCCGTGAACCGCGGCCTGCACAATTTCGACCGCATCCGGATCGACTTTTACCTTGACCGGCAGGCGGCATTCGAGGCCTTCAAGAAAGGCGACACGCATTTTCGCGAGGAATTTACCGCGCGGGTATGGGCAACCGGTTACGACTTTCCGGCGCTGAAGGACGGCAAGGTCGTCAAACGGGAATTTCCCGGTGAGAAAGCGCCAGACATGCAGGGTGCCGCGCTGAATCAGCGTCGTCCGCAATTCCGCGATGAGCGGGTGCGGCGGGCGATCGCCAGATGCTTCGATTTCGAATGGATGAAGCGCGCCCTCTTTTACGGCTCTTACGAGCGCTCGCAATCAAACTTCGAACGGTCGGACTACAAGGCCGAAGGCCTGCCCTCGCCTGGGGAACTGGCCCTGCTGGAGCCGTTCCGGGCCGAGTTGCCGCCAGAGGTCTTTGGTGAAGCGGTGACGCAGCCCCTCTCCGACGGTTCGGGCCATGACCGCAAGCTGCTGAGCGAGGCTTCGAGACTGCTCGCGCAAGCCGGCTGGAAGCGCGCCGGCAGTTTCGTCGTCAATGACAAGGGCGAGCGGCTGCGGGTTGAAATGCTGGCGGAAGATGACGGCATCGTTCGCATCTTCACCCCATGGTCCGAGAATATGAAGGCGATCGGGATCGACGCCTCGATCCGGCAAATCGATTCGGCGCAGTACGAACAGCGGCACAGCGATTTCGACTTCGATCTTACCGTGCTGCATTGGTCGATCGGGGCGACGCCCACTGACGACAGCCTTGAGATGCTCTATGATTCCCGAATGGCGAAAACGCCGGGGCAGCGCAACTATCCCGGCACGGAAAGCAGGGCCATCGATGCGCTGATCGTGGCGGCCGGCAAGGCGCATAGCCGAAGCGAACTCGTCACCGCCCTCAGAGCGCTCGACCGGGTCTTGCGCGCGCGGCTAGACTGGATTCCAACATACTATCTGGCGAATCACCGCGTCGCCTATTGGGACATGTTCGGCTTTGTCGAGCAAAAGCCCGATTTCGGCTTTCCGGTCGAGACGCTGTGGTGGTTCGATAAGGGCAAGGCGGCAAAAATTGGCAAAGGCTGAATTTCTTGCGGGCGTTGGCGCCGCCCCTCACCTGCCTGCCGGCATCCTCTCCCCGTATAGTGACGGGGAGAGGGGCGCTCTCATCGATGGTTTCGCCAATCACAAGCGTCGCAATAAAAGCGCCGAGACTGCGGCCAGCCCCTTTCTCCCCGTCACTATACGGGGAGAAATGTCCGGCAGGACAATGAGGGGCAGCGCCGGCGTCGACCGGTCTGAAGCCATTGCCTTGGGGCTACCCCCAGACACAGCAGTCGTCCTCAGGGAGGACAACGCCTGATGGGCGCCTATATCCTGCGCCGCATCCTTTTGATGATCCCGACCCTGTTCGGCATCATGGCGATCTCCTTCGCCGTCATCCAGTTCGCGCCGGGCGGCCCGGTCGAGCAGGTCATCGCCAAGCTGACGAACCAGGGCGGCAGCGACCGCCTCGGCGGTGGCGGCGGTGGTGACGCGGGTGGCGCCAACTTCGATGCCGCCGGCGATGTCAGCTCGAAATATCGCGGCGCGCAGGGGCTCGATCCGGAATTCATCAAGAAGCTGGAGAAGCAGTTTGGCTTCGACAAGCCGCCGCTCGAGCGCTTCGGCATGATGCTGTGGAATTATTCCAGGTTCGATTTCGGCAACAGTTACTTCCGCGATATCTCGGTGCTCGACCTGATCCTCGAGAAAATGCCGGTTTCGATTTCGATCGGGCTGTGGATCACGCTCCTGTCCTACCTGATCTCGATCCCGCTCGGCATCCGCAAGGCGGTGAAGGACGGCTCGCCGTTCGATATCTGGACCAGCGGCGTCGTCATCGTCGGCTATGCCATTCCGGGCTTCCTGTTCGGCATCATGCTGATGGTGCTGTTCGCCGGCGGCTCGTTCTGGGACTGGTTCCCGTTGCGCGGCATCGTCTCGGACAATTGGGACCAGCTGTCATGGCCGGCCAAGATCGTCGACTATTTCTGGCATATGACCCTGCCGCTGACGGCGCTGGTGCTGTCGGCCTTCGCCACGACGACGCTGCTGACCAAGAACTCGTTCCTGGAAGAGATCCGAAAGCAGTATGTGGTGACCGCGCGCGCCAAGGGCCTGTCGGAACGGCAGGTGCTCTACGGCCACGTTTTCCGCAATGCCATGCTGATCGTCATTGCCGGTTTTCCCGGCGCCTTCATCTCCGCCTTCTTCACGGGTTCGTTGCTGATCGAGAACATCTTCTCGCTCGATGGCCTTGGCCTGCTCGGCTTCCGATCGGTGGTCGAGCGTGATTATCCGGTGGTATTCGCCAATCTCTACATCTTCTCGCTGCTTGGGCTGTTCATCGGATTGCTGTCCGACCTCATCTACACCTGGGTCGATCCGCGCATCGATTTCGAGCGGAGAGACGTCTGATGTCGGAGGCAAGCGTTACTGCCGGAGTGGTGCCGGAGCGGATGCCGCGGCCTTTCCTGTCGCCGCTCAACAAGCGCCGCCTGCAGAACTTCAAGGCCAACCGGCGCGGCTACTGGTCGCTGTGGATCTTCCTCGTCCTGTTCGTGCTGTCGCTGTTTGCCGAATTCATCGCCAATGACAAGCCGATCATCGCCTCCTACAAGGGCGAGATCCTGTTTCCGGTCCTGGTCGCCTATCCCGAGGAAAAATTCGGCGGCTTCTATGCCGTCACCGACTATCGCGACCCGGTGATCCAGGACGAGATCAACGCCAATGGCTGGATGATCTGGCCGCCGGTGCGCTACTCCTACCAGACCGTCAACAACGCCATTCCGGAAGCCGCACCGGCCAAGCCGTCCTGGCGGTATGACGCCAAGACGCGCTGCAACCAGTATCCGCAGGGCGCCGCCGACCCGGCCTGCACTGTCGGCAACTGGAATTGGCTCGGTACCGATGACCAGGCGCGCGACGTCCTGGCGCGCGTCATCTACGGCTTCCGCATTTCGGTGCTGTTCGGCCTGATCCTGACCGCCGGCTCGGCTCTGATCGGCGTCGGCGCCGGCGCCCTGCAGGGCTATTTCGGCGGCTGGACGGATCTGCTGTTCCAGCGCTTCATCGAAATCTGGTCGGCGATCCCGGTGCTCTATCTGCTGCTCATCGTCGCCGCCATCCTGCCGCCGGGCTTCTTCATCCTGCTCGGCCTGATGCTGCTGTTCTCCTGGGTGGCGCTGGTCGGCGTGGTGCGGGCGGAGTTCCTGCGCGCCCGGAACTTCGAATATGTCAACGCGGCACGGGCGCTCGGCGTGCCCAACCGCACCATCATGTTCCGGCATTTGTTGCCCAACGCCATGGTGGCGACATTGACCTTCCTGCCGTTCCTGCTTTCGGGCTCGATCTCGACGCTGACCTCGCTCGATTATCTCGGCTTCGGCCTGCCGCCCGGCTCCGCCTCGCTCGGCGAATTGCTGAAACAGGCGCAGCGCAACCTCAACGCGCCGTGGCTCGGCATTTCCGGCTTCATCGTCATCTCGCTGATGCTGTCGCTGCTGGTCTTCGTCGGCGAGGCGACGCGCGACGCCTTCGATCCGCGCAAGACGTTCCGATGACAGCGATGCGGATCGGCATTCAGCATGATATATTCTCAGTGTGGCTGTCCGAACGAAAATGAGCGTAGGCGCATCAATTGTCGAAACGACTGATGGCCATGGTCAGTGGGCGGATCACAAACAGCAGTTCCTCATATCGTACCCCACGAAAGGACAGAGTTGTGAATAAGGTCATCCTTGAGCATTACCCTGCATCCAAACTCCCGGATGAGCTGCGAGAGGGTATAGCTTTGAGTGCCTCGGTTAAGGTGACGGTAGAAGAGGAAGCCAAACGGCCTCTCGGCCGCAAACAGTTGCTTGAACTTATGCGGAATGCGCAGGCCAACGCGGCGGGAACAAGTCTCGAAGAGGCCGTTGCGCGTGTTCGTGCCCTCCGCGATGAGTGGGAGGATTGATGGCCGCCTTCCGGCTTTACGTCGACACGAACATTTTCATCTACGCTTTCGAAAATAACGATGCTCTGGCAAAAAAACTGCTTCAGCTCATTTCACTGAACGAGGGCAGAAAGCAGCCTTTTCTCGCGACAAGCGAGCTCGTGCTGGCGGAGTTGATGGTTGACCCTCTGAAAAAGAGCAATGAGCCGCTTGTTGAGCTCTATGACAATATCTCGATTGGTAACGCCTTTGTCTCGATTGGGGCGGTAACTCGCGAGGTTCTCTGGCACGCAGCACAGCTTCGCTCGCAGTTCATTTCTCTCAGGCTGCCGGATGCTATTCATCCTTCGACGGCGATGCATTTCGGGTGCACACAATTTCTGACTGCCGATACCAGATTGAAGGATGCCTATTCTGTCACGCCAAATCGGCTTGTCCCTCCCCAATTGACAGCGCAAATTTCGATCATACGACCGGAGATTTCTGCCGTTGATAAAGTCATAGCGGAAATTGATGCATGACTGCTTCTTTGCTCTCCGTTCGCGACCTCAGCGTCGCCTTCGGCCAGGACGGCGGCCAGTCTGTCGCCGTCGACCATATTTCGTTCGACATCGCCAAGGGCGAAACGGTGGCTTTGGTCGGCGAATCCGGCTCCGGCAAATCTGTCTCGGCCCTGTCGGTGCTGAAGCTCCTGCCCTATCCCAGCGCCAGCCACCCGTCGGGCAAGATCCTGTTCCAGGGTGCCGATCTGCTTGCCATGAGCGAGAAGCAGTTGCGGCAGGTGCGCGGCAACAAGATCACCATGATCTTCCAGGAGCCGATGACCTCGCTCAATCCGCTGCACACGATCGAGCAGCAGATCGTCGAAATCCTGAAGCTGCATCAGGGCATGGCCGACCGCCCGGCCAAGGCACGCACGCTGGCCCTGCTCAACGAGGTCGGCATCCGCGATCCGCAGAAGCGCCTCGACGCCTATCCGCACCAACTGTCCGGCGGCCAGCGCCAGCGCGTCATGATCGCCATGGCACTGGCCAATGAACCGGAACTCTTGATCGCCGACGAGCCGACGACGGCGCTCGACGTCACCGTGCAGGCGCAGATCCTCGAACTGCTGGCCGGCCTCAAAAGCCGCAAGGGCATGTCAATGCTGTTCATCACCCATGATCTCGGCATCGTGCGCAAGATCGCCGACCGGGTCTGCGTGATGACCAAGGGCAAGATCGTCGAGACCGGGCCGACCAAGGACATTTTCGCCAAGCCGCAGCATGCCTATACGCGGCATCTGCTGGCCGCCGAGCCGAAAGGCAAGCCGCCGGCCGCCAATGCCGGTGCCAAGCCTGTCATGACCGGAAAGGACATCAAGGTCTGGTTCCCGATCAAGCAGGGCTTCTTCCGGCGCACCGTCGATCACGTGAAGGCGGTCGACGGCATCGATGTCACCGTGCGCGCCGGCCAGACGCTGGGCGTCGTCGGCGAGTCCGGCTCCGGCAAGACGACGCTCGGCCTGGCGCTGGCGCGCATGATCTCGTCGACCGGAACCATCCAGTTCAACGGGCGTGACATCAATCAGCTCACCTTCAACGCCATGCGGCCGCTCAGGCGCGAATTGCAGATCGTCTTCCAGGATCCGTTCGGCTCGCTCAGCCCGCGCATGTCGATCGCCGAGATCATCGAGGAAGGCCTGAAGATCCACGAGCCGAAGCTGTCGCCCGACGAGCGCGACGACAAGGTGGCGGCCGTGCTGAAGGAGGTTGGGCTCGATCCGGCGACCCGCAACCGCTATCCGCACGAGTTTTCCGGCGGCCAGCGCCAGCGTGTCGCCATCGCGCGCGCCATGGTGCTGAACCCGCGCTTCGTCATGCTGGACGAGCCGACATCGGCACTCGACATGAGCGTGCAGGCGCAGGTTGTCGACCTCCTACGCAACCTGCAGGCCAAGCACAACCTCGCCTATCTCTTCATCAGCCATGACCTCAAGGTCATCCGCGCGCTGGCCAACGATGTCATCGTCATGCGCAACGGCCAGATCGTCGAAGCCGGTCCTTCCGAACAGATTTTTGGAAATCCGCAAACCGACTATACTCGGGCGCTGATCTCGGCCGCCTTCAAGATAGAGACGGCGCCGGTCGGAATCGTCAGCGAGTGATTTTGCGTAAAAGGGACGAGAATACCGCGATGGAAAAAGGCCGCATCCTGCTTGCCGTCACCGGCTTTCACCCGCAGCGCTGGCGCGACCTGCTGTCGGCCGAGCGCGAGGTGGTGCTGGAGCCGGACGGCGCCAAGGATCCGTCGATCACCTATGCCGTGGTGTGGAAGCAGAAGCCGAACCTGTTGTCCTCGCTGCCCAATCTGCGCGCCATCTTCTCGATCGGCGCCGGCGTCGACCATATCTTCGCCGACCCGGGCCTGCCCGACGTGCCGATCGTCAAGGTCGTCGCCGAGAACCTCACCCAGTACATGACCGAATATGTCGTCTGGCGGGTGCTCGATCACCACCGCCAGGGTCTGCTCTACCGGCAGCAGCAGGCAAAGAAGATCTGGCACGAGCCGCAGCAGAGGCCGGCCGGCGACATCTCCGTCGGCATTATGGGGCTTGGCAATCTTGGCCGCGCGGCGGCCTCGGTGCTGCTGTCGCTCGGCTTTGCCGTCAATGGCTGGTCGCGCACCGACCGGCCGATGCAGGGAGTGGCGACCTATGCCGGCGAGGCCGGGTTGATCCCCTTCCTCAAGGCGACCGATATACTGGTCGTGCTTTTGCCGCTGACGCCGGACACGCAGGGCATCATAAACTATGGCGTGCTGAAGGAATTGCGAAAGCGCAACGGCCTCGGCGGCTCGGTGCTGATCAATGCCGGACGCGGCCGCCTGCAGAAGGACGCCGACATCGTGCGGGCGCTGGATGACGGCACGCTGAAGGAGGCGAGCCTCGACGTGTTCGAGGTCGAACCGCTGCCGAAGACCAGCCCGCTGTGGAGCCATCCAAAAGTGTTCGTGACACCGCACGCCGCGGCGACCTCCGATCCCATGCACCTGGCGCCGATCATGCTGCGCCAGATGGACGCTTTCGAGCGCGGCGAAAAGCTCGAGAACCTGGTGGACCGCAAGGCGGGGTATTAGCCGGACCGCACGATCTAGCCAGGCAGCGCGAACTTCTTCTGCTTGTCCGGCTTGCCGCAGTCGCGGCGCTCGATCGACCGGTTCATGGCATCGATCTCGCCTGACGCCTTGTCGCTATCGCGTTGGGCCTTGGAGCGCATGTCCGGCGTGAACGGACCGAAACCCATGGCGGGATTGGAGAAGGTCGGCTTCGCGGTCGTCGGGAGGTTGTATTGCTGCGCCAATCCATTGCGCTGCGCCAGCAGCTGATCGCATGGCACGGTGTCATATTGCAGCGAGGATTCTATGTTGGCGTCCTGGCGCTCGGACATCGAATTGCCGACGCAGCCGGCCGTTGCCAGGCAAGATGCCAAGATCATCATGTTCCAGCGCATCCGATATGCTCCTCCTGTATCCCGCCCTGATGCGACCAGATCGCAAATATCAGTCGCGCACGCAAATCGGACTTTTTCGCAGCAATACGGATGAGCAAGGGCCACGGCGTCATGGTCACCCACACTTCAAGCGGCGTGTGCTTTCCGTGCCACGACGGTCAGCCCTTTGACGGGCTCGCGACGATCCTGCCGGATGGTCGTCGGCTCAAGCGCCAGGATCGAAAACCCGTTGGCCTCGAGCGTCCGCCTGACATAGCTGTCCGAATGGGCGTAGCGCCGGGAGGGCTGCAGCGCGAAATCGCCCTCGCCTGCCAGGCGCTCGACGGAGAAAGCAAACAGGCCGCCGCCGGCAAGCAGGCCGGCGACCATCTCGACCAGGCCTTCGAGCGCGCCGACATAGATCAGCACATCGGCTGCTGTCACCAGATCGGGCTTGTCGGCTGAATAGGAAAATCCCTGCAGATCCGCTTTTGTCAGCGTGTCATAGATGCCTTTCGCCCGCGCCTTCCTCAGCATCCTGGCCGAGATGTCGATGCCTTCCAGCCGGTCGACGATCGGCCTTAGCCTCTCGCCCATCAGCCCGGTGCCGCAGCCGAGGTCGAGCGCCAGGCGGAAACGACCCGGCCTTGCCTTGCGAATCTCTTGTTCAAGAAACTCGGGCAACCGATAATCAAGCTTGCCGACCAGTGCCGCCTCGAACGTTTCCGCATAGTGGTCGAACAGCGTTTCGACAAAGGCGCTGGGCGGCGCGGCAGCAGCTGGACCCTTGCCGATCAGCTGCAGTTTGAGGGCCGCGCCCTGGCGATCGGCTGGATCCAGTTTCAGCGACATCGTCCAGGCCTGCGCCGCCAGGTCGAGCCTGCCTGATGCCTCCTGCATCTCGCCAAGGCGAAACCAGCCCATCGCCCATTGCGGCGCCAACTCCAGCGCGCCGAGCAGCAGATCGGCCGCCTCCGTGTGGTCGCCGGAGGCGAAGAGCATCTCGGCATAGTCGGCACGGCGATCGGCGTTCAAATCGCCCGACGAGGTCTGAAGCGGTTTCATGATGGTGGGTTCCGCCGGCGCAGGCAGCCGGGCTGTCATCTCTGTAAAGCAAAGCATGCCCGGGAGTCAGCAGTCTCCGACAACAGGCTTCCCGCAGCGGAATTATATCCTATCTTGGTGCGATGCGCGCCAGCGACCTGCTTCATCCCCGACCCGAGGGCCTTTATTGCCCGCCGGGCGATTTCTTCATCGACCCGGTGCGGCCGGTGAACCGGGCGCTGATCACGCACGGCCATTCAGACCATGCGCGCTCCGGCCACCGCTCGGTTCTGGCGACGCAGCAGACGCTGGACATTATGGGCCTGCGCTATGGCGAGGACTTTGCCGGCACAAGCCAGGCGGCGCGGCTCGGCGAAACGATCGTCCTCAACGAGGTCAGCGTCAGCTTCCACCCGGCCGGCCATGTGCTGGGCTCGGCGCAGATATCGGTCGAACACCAAGGCATGCGCATCGTCGCGTCCGGCGACTACAAACGGCAGAAGGATGCGACCTGTGCGCCGTTCGAACCGATCCGCTGCGACGTGTTCATCACCGAGGCGACCTTTGGCCTGCCGGTGTTTCGCCATCCGCCCGACACCGAAGAGATCGCACGCCTTTTGAAATCGGCGGCGCAGTTTCCCGAGCGCTCGCATCTGGTCGGCGCCTACGCGTTGGGGAAGGCGCAGCGGGTGATGCGGCTGTTGCGAGACGCCGGCTACGACAGGCCGCTCTACATCCATGGCGCGCTGGACAAGCTCAGCCAGTACTATCAGAGCCAGGGCATCGACCTGGGGATACTCGAACCGGCGACGGTGGAGGGCGGCAGGCAAGATTTCGCAGGCGCCATCATCGTCGGCCCGCCGGCGGCCTTCGCCGACCGCTGGGCGCGGCGCTTTCCCGATCCGATCTCGTGCTTCGCGTCAGGCTGGATGCGCATCCGCCAGCGCGCCAGGCAAGGCGGCGTCGAGCTGCCGCTGATCATCTCGGACCATGCCGACTGGGACGAACTGATCACCACCATCAAGGAGACCGGCGCCGGGGAAATCTGGGTCACGCATGGCCGCGAGGAAGCGCTGGTGCGCTGGTGCGAGCTGGAAGGCATCGCGGCGAGACCGCTGCATCTGGTGGGGTATGAGGACGAGGGCGATTGATGATGGCGAGACCAATCGTTGATGCCGTGCTCTACGGCGC
>NZ_JAFFIW010000079.1 GCF_018588885.1 Mesorhizobium sp. dw_380 | reverse complement strand
CATCCGGCACTCGCTTAAGGCGTTCAGCGTCCGGTTGAGCAAGGTCGGGCGCGCGGCTTTGCGCACCGGTTGGGTGGTGGTTTTTTCAATAACTTAGAGGATGATTTTGCAATGTGTGGATGTTTACTGCACATTGCGAGTATCGTGATTTCTCCACCATTTCCGTGTCTTAATGCAGTGTGCGGCGGCTCGGCGGCAGTTGAGGAAGCTTGGGCCGGGAAGGGGCGCGCAGTCAGAGACGGCAGCGAGATGCTCGACAGAAAACCCAGTTCTCGGAGGGGGACGCGGGCCTTTCGGTGACCTCTGGTCTACAGGCTCGGCGCAGCCAACGTCGCCAGCGTCGGCCGTAGGACGGCGGCCGACCGCAGGCTTGTCTGCTGGCGCTGGCCAATTCGCCATCCTGCGGTCAGGGAAGTGGATCGCCTGGCCAAGGCCCGATATCTGTTAGAGATCGAGGCGCGCGGCGAACTTGACCTCGCAGAGCATATGCAGGCTGTTCTCAACGCGTGAAAGGATGAGACGACTGGTGTGCAGACGGTCCGCTACTGAATGTCTGGTATGCGCCCCATCTCTGACGTCCCGCACAACGCCATCCGCTCCCGAAGCTGCCATTCGCCCAGGGTGCCAGGGATGGCCGGCTATGGGTGGACAACGGCCTGTCCGCTTCTGACGATCAGAAGGGACAAGCCGCCGTCCAGCGGATTATTTCAACGGCAGGAACAGCTCCGCGACCGTCTCATGCTCCGGCACATCCGGGAAGAAGGCGAGGCGTTGGCAGTAGAGAGGGAAATCCCTCGGCTCTTCGCCGCTGGCCGGCAGCCAGTCGCGATAGAGATAGAGAGCGGCCGGCTCCAGATTGTCGGTATTGCCAACGACGCGCAGCACAGCGCAGCGCCCGCCGGGGATAAAGCCCGCCGCCACGCCCTCGTCATTCGGTCCTATCGGGAAATCGATGCCCGCACACAGGTCCATCCGGTATTCGGCCGGGGATGCTGGCTGCCGCTCGGAACGGAAGACATTGAAGATTGGGCTGGTCTTTGGGGAAGATAGGCCAGCGGCCCTTCGCCAGGCGATGAACCGCTGGATGGTATCGCCAATCGTCGCGGGGTCGCCCCGATGCTCCATGACCGCTACCGTCGTCGGGGCCACATCACGGATCGTCACATCTTCATGGCTATAAGTCTTCTGCATGAGCTTGCTCCTAGCGTTGTCGAGAAGCCCGAAAGCCGCAAGCCACGGTTCCCATTCGGGAGACTTTCGGAACGACGAAGGCGATTGTCCGAACCGTTGCCGAAAGGCGCGGGCGAAAGCATCCGGTGCGTCGTAGCCAGCATCCATCGCTATGTCCGTGACGCTTTCGGCGTCTCTGTAGGCCAGCCGGTACGAAGCGCGCTTCATGCGGGCGAGCTGGACATAGCGATGCACGGACAACCCGAAGGTGGACGTGAACTGCCGGTGGAAATGGTATTTCGAGAACGCCGCGACGCCGCTCAACACTTCCAGGCCCAGATCGTCGTCCAGATGGTGGTCTATGTGGTCCAGCACCCGCTGCATTCGGGCAGGGTAGTTTTCAAGCGCCGCCTTCATCGTATTCTTCCTCCGTGGCAACACCAGATAGGCCCTTCCGAATATGTCGCGCTCGACCGATCTTGCGATTTGGCATAGATCGACGGGTGCCTGCCAGCGACGCCTTGCAGGCAAGCCCGATCTCCGGTTGAACGGCGGACTAGAGGTCGGTAGCAGTCATCCAGCTCTTAATCGTCGAACGCGAACTTTTCCGTGATCCACACCTAGGAGCTGCCAGTCCGCTCTCGGGCCACTAGGCTGCCGAGCAGCAATGCGCCGCCTTTCCAGACGTTGGCCAGCGGCAGTTAATCCCACTAGGGCGCGTCGTTTCCAATGAGTGTCACGAAGTGCTCTAATACGTTCTGCGCAGTTCGCTCCGCAGTATGTCCAGCCACCGCCCACTGAGCAAAGTGACCGTCAATGCACATGCGTGCGAGCCCGTAGACGAGCGCCCTCGCGGCTATCTGGGTCTCTACGATGTCGGTCGACCGGAGCATGTTTCGTTGCTGCGCTTCTACCATCGACTTTTCCATCAGCGAACGCACTGCTTCGTTATCGTTACGCAGTGACTCCGAACTGTCCCAATCGATAAGACTCCGCGTCGAGATGATCTGGAAATGGGTGGGGTTTCGAATTGCCCAGCGCAGATAGGCGATTCCAACAGCGGCAAAGCGCTCAATCGGGTCATCCGTAGCTACGTTCTCGACAGCATTCGTAATCTCCGAGCGGAATCGGCTCATTGCCTGCTCTGCGACAGCAGTCATCAATGCGGTCTTGTTGGCGAAATGACGGAAGGGTGCGCCGGGAGAAACGCCCGCCCGCTTTGCGGCTTCGCGCACGCTCACATTGCCGGGGCCGCCTTCCTCGACAAGTTGAACCGCGGCATCGATCAGGACCTCCCGCAAATTGCCATGATGGTAACCGGTGCGATGAGGCGTCTTGGCTTTTGGCATTTCGTCCCTCGTTCCATCGAGCTGGATTTTCGCCTCTATACCAAGAAATCTCGAAAAATGTAATCACTGTTTACAATTCGCACTAAGGCATGTAAGCAGCGATTACAGATGGGGTCGGAACAGGCCTGCAGTCTTCGCGGCTGCCAAATACCCAAATGGAGGAAACGAACATGCTCGCCAGAAACGCCGAATCTCGCCGTCCGCAATCGCTCACGTCGTCCCAGGGGCCAGCCGAAGAGCCTCAGCATAAGGAGAATTTCCGGACTGTTCAGTCGAGCGCAGTTGTACCCAGCGTCACGCTTTATCGGCTTGCCGCCGTCGCCGGAGTGGGAAGCGCGCTTGTTCTTTTGGTCAACGCGGCTAAACGCAGTTCGCTCATCGCGACCACTGATCTAACCCAACTTCTCGCGCCGCTCGCCGAGATATTGGCGCTTGGTCTTGTCATAGCCTTGTTTCTTGCGTTTGGCCGGCGTACGGGCCTATTCGGCACTATCGCGTTTGTCATCAATTTCTTTGCGCTTGCGAGTTTGGAAGGTGTGGAAGTGGTGATCAATCTCGTATTTTCGAAACTTCCGCCAACCCCCATCATGGACCTGCGAGCCGGGCCGCTCGGACTGGCTCTAGTCGCCAGTTCGTTGCTTTTTCTGCTTGGAACGCTGGCGTTTGTGATCTCTCTTGCCGTTGGAAAAGGCGTGTCGCGCATTCCACTCGCTCTCTATTTCATCGGCGCGGTGCCTATCGCGCTCCGTGCGTTCGTGCCGGAGTTGGCTCTTGACCTGGGCTTGGTAGTTCTTGCGATAGCCATCGCTTGGCTGGCCGGATGGCTGTGGATACGGGCGAGTGCCATCGACGATTTCAGGCCAAAAAATGTGTTGCACCTATCGCGCGGTGCATGAGTCAGGCTCGCAATTCCGGGTCAAAGACTGAGAGTCAGAAACGCGCCCAACAGTTCGTTCGTCTATGCCGGCAATTGACCAAGAACGACGTTCGGGGCTCCACCTGTTAGCGTCTGCTTCGCGCCGCAATGTCGGTCATAGAAACTGCTTTTCCGGCTTCTCGAAAGCGGACATTGCAGGATCCATCACCAACGTCGTACTCGCGCCAGAAACGGTCCTTCCCAGGTGGGACAGCCAAAGGCGTGTCACTATACAATTGCGGTCATTCGCATTGGCCGACTTCTGGCGACGATTGTGCTGTATCCATCCTCGCTTGCGAGTAGCGGATCGGCGTCCACTGAATGAGTCATCGCTTCCCGTATCGCCGCTGCCCCGGCGTCGATCTTCTTCTCGAACACCGTCATGTCGAGCTGACTGCCGTTCGGGATCGCGCTTCGCCGGCCAAAAGCCTTCCGAACTCTTAGCCGGCCTTCACTTGCGTCAGGTGACCTTTCGACGGCGGATGCTTTTCCGCTCTAAACCAATTCGTCGGTGAAAGTGGGAGCACTATTTACGTGGGCAGGCTTTGGGTAGAATATTACGGGTGGGAGGAAGCATTCGGAATCCCCTGAATAATGCGCCGAACGGCTTCCGACCGTTGGTTGCAAGGGAGGATGATCATGAAACGCATTTTCTCGCTCGCGGCGTGCGCCGCGGCGTTAGCGCTTGGCGTGTCGAACGCCTATGCACAATCGGGCGGCGTCGATAAGGCGGTCGGCGGCTACAGCTTCAAGGACGCTGCGGCCGAGGCGCCCGGCACCAAAAATTTCCACTCCGCTGACGGGCACCTCACGTTCGCCATCGTGACCCACACGGCCGGCAATGGCTTCTTCGATCCGGTCTATGTCGGCGCGACCGTCGCCGGCAACCTGATCGGCGCCAAGGTCCTGTTGCTCGGCTCGGAATCGCCGACCGACGACCCAGCCCGCGAGATCGAAATCCTGAACCAGATCGTGCAGGATCCGACGATCGACGGGCTGATCATGACAACACCCCAGGTCGGAGCCTATAACGACATCGTCAAGGCGGCCGAGGCGAAGGGCATACCGGTAGCCACGACCAATTCCTTCGACGCCACGATCCTCGACCGCAGCAGCATCGGCCACACTGGCCAGGAGGCTTCCGCTGCCGCGATTGCCGGCGAGGCGTTGGTCAAGTGCCTGGCGGACAAGGGTATCGAGAAGGGCTCGATCGTCCTGCCGTCGTCGACCTCAATGGGTAATATCGAGGTGAACAATCGCGTCACCTCGGCCTTCAATGCGATCGTCAAGGGCTTGAAGGCCGCTGGCAAGCTTGACGCCTTCAAGGTTGACGCAGGTCCCGAGAACACCGGTATCGATACCAATCCGAACGATCCGGTGAACGGCATCGTCACGCTTTTTGAATCGCGCGGCGATGTCGTCGGCGCGTTCGCCGGCAACAACGTGTTCACGCCGGCGCTCGCCAAGGCCGTCGCCCAGACCGGAAAGACCGGCAAAATCTGCGCCTACGGCTTCGACCTCGGTCCGGCTCAGCAGGATGCGTTGAAGACTGGCGACCTGACCGGGGCGCTCGGGCAGCAACCCTTCCTGCAGGGTTTCTGGCCCGTCATGCAGCTCTATCTGCAGATCGATCGCGGCATCGCGGCTGCCAATCTCGATACGCGCGCCCAACTCGTGACGAAGGAGACTGTGGGAAAAGTCGGCAAGCGCTTCGAGAACTGAGGTCGGCTCGGAACATCTGAAATCGCTGCGGAAGGGCGCTGGCTCCCCCGCAGCGACGGCAACGATCATAGGGGACCCATGGCGCCCATCGCGACCACATCGTCCGGCCGTGCGCCGCCTCAGCTTGTCGGCGGCTGGGAGGCGGGGTTGCTCGCCCTGCTTTTGCTGCTCTATCTCGGCGGCGCTTTCGTCAACCCGGCATTCTTCGGGTCGACGGAGGCCTTCCATGCGCTACTGCGCGATACCTCGCGGGTTGCCATCATCGCGGTCGGAATGACCTTCGTAATCGTCAACAAGGATCTCGATCTCTCGGTCGGCTCCACCTATGGTCTGGTCGCCGTCGCCTTCGCCAGGCTGTTCGCGCCCAGCTTTCTTGATCTCGACATCGTCACCTCGGTGATCCTCTGCGCGTTCCTTGGCACGGTGATCGGCCTCATCAATGGCGTTCTCGTCACCATCCTAAAGGTGCCGGCGTTCATTGCTACACTGACGATGCTCCTCATCGGCCGCGGTTTCGTGCTCGCGCTCACTCACGGCCAGGCAATCTACTATCCCGCCAAAGCGAAAGACTATCCGCTCTTCTTCCACCTTGGCGAGACGAATGTCTTCGGCTTCAATAATCAGATCGTGGTCTTCGCCGCGATCGCTGTGGTCGGCGCCTATGTGCTTGCCAAGACGCGCTGGGGCTACGAGACCTTCGCCACCGGCGGCAACGAGCAGGCGGCGGTCTATGCCGGCATCCCGACGAACTGGGTGCGCATCCGGGCCTACCTCATCTCCTCGCTATGCGCGGCCCTCGCCGGCCTGCTGTCGGCTACCCAGGACAAGGGTGTGACCCCGCTCTACGGCGTCAGCGGCGAGTTGACCGTGATCGCCGCGGTGATCATCGGCGGCGCCTCGATCCTCGGCGGCCGTGGCCGCGTCGCCGGATCCTGCCTCGGGGCCATGCTGGTGGTGCTGCTCGACAAGCTGCTGCGCGAGGGCTGGCCGATCACCCGCACCATCAAGATCGGCGACGAGGAAATCACGGTCAACGCCGTCTTCTCGCTGCCGGTCGGCGCGGTGCCAGTCTTCCTCGGGCTGCTGCTCATCGTCGCAGTGCTCATCGAGCCCTATCTCATCCGACGCCAGGTGGCCGGGCGCCTCTGGGCCTGGGTCCGCGGCCGACCGCCGCCACCGGCCTACGAGATCGGCGGCATCGCGATCGAGGGGGTGCAGACCAAGGGCGCGATGGCGACCGACATAGCGCTGTCGGCCGCCGGGTTCGGCAAGTTCCTCGCCCGACGCGACGCGCTTGCCATCATACTAACCGCGGTGCTGTGGCTGACGGGCCTCGCTCTCAGGCCCGACTATTGGTGGAACCTGTCCAACACCTTCGCCATCCTGCTCAACTACACCGAACTGGCGTTGATCACGATCGGGCTCACTTATGTCATCGCCGCCGGCGACATCGATCTCTCGGTCGGGGCGGTCCTCGCCCTCGCCGGCAGCACCGCCGCCTACTTCCTGAAGGTGCTCGGTGCCGACCCAGTCACCGCGGTGGCGATGGGCCTGCTCGCGGGAATGGTCGCCGGGCTCGTCAACGCGACCGTCACGGTCGGCCTCAAGCTGCCAGCATTCATCGCCACGCTCGGAATGTTCTACATCGCCCGCGGCCTCGCGGCCTGGTTCGTCGCCGGCCAGCAACTGACCGGCTGGCCTGAGGGCTACAACCTGCTCGGCCGCAAGGTGAATGACATCCTCCTCCACTTCGACATCTCGCTTCCAGATGGAATTTTCCGCACGGTGGCCGAGGTGGTCAGCGTGCAGACCATCTGGATGCTGTTCGTCGCCCTCATTGCCGGCGTCGTGCTCGCCTACATGCCGTTCGGGCAGAAGGTCTACGCCACCGGCGGCAACATCCGCGCCGCCGCCTACGCCGGCATCAACACCAGCCGGGTGCGCTTCCTCTCGTTGATGCTGGCGGCGCTCAGCGCGACCATGGCCGGAATCATCAACGTCGCCTACTTCCGCAGCTTCAACCCGGTCGCCGGCCAGTTCCGCGAGCTCGACGCCATCGCCTCCGTCATCATTGGCGGCGGGTCGATCTTCGGCGGCTACGGCACGATCATCGGCGCGCTCGCGGGCGCGGCCGTGATCACCTTGGTCCGGGCGCTTCTGCAGCTCAACGTCCAGGGCTTCACCATGCCGCAGCATTGGATCAACGTCTTCATCGGCAGCATCCTGATCGTCGCTGTGCTGATCGACATCTGGGTGCGCCAAGCCAACATCTTCGGCCGCCTGCGGGCGCGCCTCGCGAGGCGCAAAAAAATGGCGGAAACCACCCATGCGTGACACGACCAAGCCTGCACCGATCGTGGAAATGCGGGGCATCGAGAAGGTCTTCGGGGCGGTGCAGGCGCTCCGCAACGTCGACCTGGTGCTTTATCCGGGTGAGATCCTCGGCCTCGTCGGCGATAACTCGGCCGGCAAGTCGACGCTGATGAAGATCCTGACCGGTGCTTATCAGCGCGATGCCGGCGAAATCTTCGTTGCCGGACAACCGGTCCACTTCAGGAGCCCGCACGAGAGCCGCGACGCCGGCATCGAGATGATCTACCAGGATTTCGCGCTTTGCGGGAACATGGACGTCGGCCAGAACATCTTCCTCGGCCGTTGGCCGCGCAAGGGCCTTTTCGTGAATCGGCGGAAAATGTACGCGGAAGCCGACAGCGTGCTGAAGCGGCTCAAGGTCGACGTGAACTCCGTCTATCAGAAGGTCGAGAGCCTGTCGGGCGGCCGCCAGCAATCGGTGGCGATTGCGCGCGCGATTTCCTTCCAGCCGCGCGTGGTGATCCTCGACGAGCCGACCGCCAATCTCTCTGTCATGGCCACTGAGCGCCTGCTCGAGACCATGCTGGAGTTGAAGAAGCAGGGCGTCGCCCAGATCATCATCTCGCACCGCCTTGTAGACATCTTCACGGTCGGCGACCGCGTGATGGTGCTGAAGCGCGGAGAAAACGTCGGCGACCGCTACATCAGGAACACCGACGAGCACGAGGTCCTGGAGATTATTGTCTCCGGCACGCGAGCGCGCGCCCTTACGGCAGATGAAGCGTCGCCAAGCAAGATTTAACCGATCAGGACCAACGTCTCCGGGTGTGGCTGTCAAACGGCCCTTTCACAGCGGACGGTTCGCGCCAGGAAGCACGCAGCGGATATGCAACCGCATAATGAAGGCCAGCCTTCGCTAAACTCGGTTCATCTCCCCCTATGGCGCGCTTTCCGGCTCGAATGGCAGCTTCCACCCTTGTGCAGACCCTGCACCGTGACCTCAAGAAGGTCGTCACCGGGTCAGATCCAGACCATCTGTGTGCGGAAATGAATGTCCGTTTTGACAGTCCTCGCGGCGAAAGCTGCCAGCCTGCTG
>NZ_JAFFIW010000078.1 GCF_018588885.1 Mesorhizobium sp. dw_380 | reverse complement strand
TCCGGCGAAGGATGCGGCACCCGCGGGCGGTGGTGGCGGCGGCATGGGCGGCTACTAAAGATTCAGCCGGCCCGGAAGGTGGTTTCTCAGAGACCACCTTCCGGGCCTGACCTGAATCTCGCCACGCCGGTTCTTCGCAAGAGCCAGGATGATTACCGCCGAGGGGTTCTTTCCCGGCGCACAGGCCTCTAGCCCAGGAGACGGATCCATGATCACGTTCGTGCAGAAGCCAGAGACGGTCGTCACGACCGAAGCCACCGAGGAAAGCCGCTTCGACCGCATCCGCAGGATTGCCGCCGACAAGCACAAGAAATCCGATTCCGACACGGCAGCGCTGTCAAAGAGCGAACCCAAACGCCCGACGTGAATCTGCGGCGCCGCCGCTACTTTCCAGCCCGAGTTCGATGCCATTGGCTGAGCGGGGATCCAGCCGGATCATCTCCTCGATCCCGGTGGCTATCATCAGCCTGTCCCGTATTGTTATTATATTAGCCAAGGCGCATATTTCTTCGGCAGCGGGCCCTTGGCCGCCAAGGCCTCCAAGGGCGCCTGCAATCGTCAGTGAAAAAAATGACTCCGTGCCGCTCGAATTATTGAGCAGCACGAGACAACGACATTTGGAGGAATACCCATGAAAGTGACTATTTTGGCAAACTATGCGCCTCATGCCGCCAAAGGATTGATGCAAGGCTCAGACAGACAAGCTGCGGTCAAGGCGCTTTTTGAAAGCGTTGGCGGCAAGGTGACCGGCATGATGTTCACGCGCGGCATCTATGACGTCGTCGTCAATGGCGAGGTGCCGGACCAGTCCGCAGGGATGGGCATGTCCCTTGCGGTGCGAGCGAGCGGCTCACTGACCGAGATGGTTGTACTGGAAGAACTCGACATGAAGGCAGTGCTCGCGGCTGCCAACAAGGCTGCTGGCGCTTACAAACCCGCCGGCTGATGGACTTGCCTTGTTGATCAAAGCAGCACGGTTCGATGGACGTGCCGTGCTGCCGAGTGTCGGATAGGGCATCTTCTCCGACTTTCGCGGTGACTGGGATTCACGCTAGTATCGTCCGGTGGTCGTTTGGTGCAGGGAGCTTGCGGAAACGGAACCGCGATTCTCGATATGGAGACAAGCCATGTTTGCCGCCAAGGCCATCGACACCTCGGACAAGGCGTCGTTCTACGGCGACCTCGCCGCACAACTGAAGGCGCTGCTCGAAGGCGAGCGCGACTCGATCGCCAACGCCGCCAACACGGCTGCCCTCATCTTCCAGATGGTGCCCGACCTCAACTGGGCGGGTTTCTATTTCCTGGCGTCGGACGAGGAACTGGTGCTCGGGCCGTTCCAGGGCAAGCCGGCCTGCGTGCGCATTGCGGTCGGCAAGGGCGTCTGCGGAACGGCGGTCGAACTCGGCACCTCGATGCTGATCAAGGACGTGCACGATTTTCCTGGCCACATCGCCTGCGATGCTGATTCACGTTCGGAACTGGTCGTGCTTCTGGAAGACGATCAAGGCGTCTTCGGGGTCCTCGATCTCGACAGCCCGCTGCCCGGCCGCTTCGACAAGGCCGACCAGGCCGGCATCGAGACGCTGGCCGCGATCTATGTCGGGGCGAGTTCGTTCGAAGACTAATCAGCCTACGAACTTCACCAGCATCAGGCTGAAGCAGCCGATGAACAGGAAGGCCGAGAAGGCGAGCGCCAGCGGGCGCAGGCCGCGCGAGCGCAGTTGCGAGATGTCGGCCTGCAGGCCCATGGCGGCCAGCCCCATGGTAAGCATGATGGTGGTGGCGAGCGCCATCGCCGCCTTTACTTCGACCGGCACGGTGACCAGGCTGTTCAGAGCCACGACGGCAACGAAGGCGGCGACGAACCATGGCATGGGCGGCCGCGCCCCAGATTGATCATTCGACTGGTCTCCGCTCATCTTGCGGCGCGCCATGAGGCCGAGCGCGATGACAACAGGCGCCAGCATGGCGACCCGGGTGAGTTTGGCGACGGTGGCGATCTCGCCGGACTGGGTGCCGTTCTGGAAGCCGGCGCCGATGACCTGCGCCACCTCATGGATCGAGGCGCCGGCCCAGAGGCCGAACGCGTGCTGGTCGAGGCCGAGCAGCGGCGCCAGAAGCGGGAAGCCGAGCATGGCGACGGTGCCGAACAGCGTGATCGAGGCGACGGCATAGGTGGCGTCCTCGTCGCGCGCACCGGTGACGATGTTGGTGGCGACGATTGCCGAGGCGCCGCAGATCGAGGTGCCGGCGGCGATCAGCTGCGCGAGTTTGCGGTCGACGCCGATCAGCCGGCCGAGCGTGATGGTGAAGACGAAGGTGGCGCCAAGGGTGGCCGCCACGATGCCGACACCGCCGGCGCCGATCGAGACGACCTGGCCGAGTGTCAATTGGAAGCCGAGCAGCACAATGGCAAAGCGCAGCAGGCGCTTTTGCGAGAAGGCGATGCCGGCCTTGGCGTGGGCGGGCGTGCCGAGCACGTTGGAATAGACCATGCCGGCGACGACGGCCAGGATCATCGGACTGAACAAGGCGAAGCCGGAGACATTGTGGGCCGAGAAGGCGACGGCTGTTATCATCGCCACCAGCACGATGCCAGGGATGACGCCGTTCCACACCGAATCGAGGCGCTTGCGACTTGCTGCCAGATCGGCTGAAATCGTGCTTTTCGGAATATCGTTCGTGATGCTGGCGGCGGAAGGCAATGCAATTCTCCAGGCGTGCATGCCCGTGGAATGCCATTTCACAACCGATCTTTCCAACGAATTGTTGTTGTTGAAATGATCGATTTTAGCGAACGATAGAGTTACAACAAATCTTGCCATTGCCGCGCGCCATGGACGACGCGAACGATTTCCGCGCCGTCCTCTGTCTGGCGATAGAGGATCAGGTAGTTTCCTACAGGGAACGTGCGCAAGCCCGCTCGCACGTTCGGCCTAGCAACGCCTATTCCCGGCATGTCAGCGATGCGATGGCAATGGGCATGGATTTCCGCATACCAACTCAGCGCGGCAGAGGGGCTATCCTCGGCTATATAGAGCGCGATGGCCTCGATATCCGCTTCGGCTTCCGGCCGTAGGCGCAGCGTCATTGCGAGTTGCGATCGGCGATCCTCGCATCGAGCTTGCTTTTTATTCTGGCGAAGGCTTGGCGTCCATCGACGGCGTCGCCGCTTGCCATGCCTTCATCCCAAAGCCGGCCCAACTCGTCGACAGCCTGATCGCGCTGCGTCCGGCGAAACTTCCACTCCCGCAATGCCTCCCGCATGACTTCGCTCGCAGAGGCGTATTCTCCCGCCGCGACGGCCTCGCGCATCATGCTTGCCATTTCAGGCGTGAGGGCAACGCTCACTTTTTCGACATTCGCCATCTGTGTGTTCTCCTAGAATACACAAGGTAGGCAAGTTTACCACCGGCGGCAAGGACGACGAAACGTTTGCACTCTTCTGACGCCTTAGCCGGGAAAGCGGCGGTGCCACGCGCCGCGACTGCCACCTAAAGCTGCGCCTCGATGGCCGCTTTGTCGATGACCGACCAGACGTGCCTGATCTTGCCGTCGAGAAACTCGTAGAAGACGTTCTCGCTGAAAGAGACTTTCCTGCCGTTGATGGGGAGGCCGAGGAAATTTCCCTTCGGCGTGCAGTTGAATTGCAGCCGGCTGGCTATGAAAGGCGTATCGGAAATCAGCAGCTGGATGTCGAAATAGAGATCCGGAATTTCCCGGAAATCCCGCTCCAGCATGTCGCGATATCCCGACAGCCCGATCCGGTCGCCATTATAGTGCACCTCGTCGTGCACGAAGCGGTCGAGGCTCTGCCAGTCCTGGGCATTGAGGCAGGCGATATAGCCACGATAGGTGTCGGCAAGGTCGGTGTCGGTCACGGCATGGCTCCCTGCTTTTGTCCTTGAGAGGATCAAAAACCAGATAGGACGGTCCCGAATGCAGTCCAGCTTGATTGCGCTAGCGTCGATGCCGCAAAGCTTTGACCAGCAGCTACCCATGGCCGCCGCAGGCCCTAAATAGGCATTTCTCACAATCACGCAGCCCGAAGTCGGCGGTCTTGGCTGCCCAGCGTCAAGAAGGACAAGAACAGTGGATATCCAGAGAAACGGCTCGCAAGCCTCGGCGAAGGGGCCCGCGGAGTATTTCACCGGCACGGTGCGCATCGATGCGCCCTTCAAGGGCAGCGAACCCGCCCGGGTCGGCGGCGCCACCGTTACCTTCGAGCCCGGCGCGCGCACGGCCTGGCACACCCATCCGCTCGGCCAGACGCTGATCGTGCTGTCGGGCGCCGGCCTGGTGCAGCGCGAAGGCGGGCCGATCGAGCCGATCCGCCCCGGCGACATCGTCTGGTTCGCGCCCGGCGAGAAGCACTGGCATGGCGCGGCACCAACCACGGCGATGAGCCATATCGCCATCGCCGAAGCGCTCGACGGCAAGGTCGTCGACTGGATGGAGAAGGTTACCGACGAACAATACGGGGCTTGACCGAAGACCGGGCGGTTCCGCCCGAACCGATACTCCAACGAAGGAAAACAACCATGACCGATGCACAAGCGGCTCCCACGAATCCGTTCTCGGATATCGCCCCCGCCCTCGGCAAATATACCGACGAGGTGCTGTTCGGCGATGTCTGGAAGCGGCCCGGCCTTTCGCCGCGCGACCGCAGCCTGGTCACCGTTGCCAGCCTGGTCTCAGGCTACCGGATCAATGAAATGCCGGCGCATATGAAGCGAGCGCTCGACAATGGCCTCACGCGCGACGAGCTCATCGAAACCATCATGCATCTCGCCTTCTATGCCGGATGGCCGGCGGCAGCCACGGCTCTGGGCATTGCCCGGAAGGTTTTCGAACAGGCCGACGCCGAGCAACAAGGACAATGACGATGCCAGAACAAACACTTGGGCAAAAACGCACACTTGGCAACAGCGGCCTCGAAGTCTCGGCCATCGGGCTCGGCTGCATGGGAATGAGCCAGTCCTACGGGACACCGATGGAGACGCCGGATGCGGTCCGCCTGATCCGCTCGGCGTTCGAGCGCGGCATCACCTTCTTCGACACCGCCGAGGTCTATGGACCGTTCAAGAACGAGGAGGTCGTCGGCGAAGCTCTGCAGCCAATCCGGGACCAGGTGGTGCTCGCCACCAAGTTCGGCATCGACATCGCTGGGACGGCCGGACATCAGGGCATGGACAGCCGGCCGGAGCATATTCGCGAGGTCGTCGAAGCTTCGCTCAAGCGGCTGCGGACCGATTACATCGACCTGCTCTATCAGCACCGCGTCGATCCGGTCGTGCCGATCGAAGAAGTGGCGGGCACGGTGAAGGATTTGATCAGCCACGGCAAGGTGAAGCATTTCGGCCTCTCGGAGGCCGGCGTGCGCACCATCCGGCGCGCGCATGCAGTGCAGCCGGTCGCCGCACTGCAAAGCGAATATTCGCTCTGGTGGCGTGAACCCGAGGAGGCGATCCTGCCGGTCCTCGAAGAGCTGGGCATCGGCTTCGTGCCCTTCAGCCCCTTGGGCAAGGGCTTTCTCACTGGCGCCATCAATGCCGACACGAAATTCGACAGCAGCGACTTCCGCAACATCGTCCCGCGTTTCGCGGAGGAAGCCCGAAAGTCGAATCAGGCGCTGGTCGACGCCATCGTCGCGATCGCGGCCGAGAAGAAGGCGACCCCGGCACAAGTCGCGCTCGCCTGGCTGCTGGCGCAAAAACCCTGGATCGTTCCGATCCCCGGCACCACGAAGCTCAACCGTCTCGAGGAGAATATCGGATCGTCCACCATTGCGCTGACGGCGGACGATCTTGCCGACATCGACAACGCGGTCTCGGCGATTGCCGTGCAGGGAGAGCGCTACTCGCCGCAACAAGCGGCAAGGATCGATCGCTGAGGCGCACTGGTCGAACCCGCTGACAAACTCGACTGCCCATTCGATCCGACAGCCAACCAGAAGGGCATCATAATGACCGAGGGGTAAAGGTCGTCGTGATCACCAGCGCCAGCAACGGCTACGCTGGCGCTGCCCCTCACCTGCCTGCCGGCATCCTCTCCCCGTATAGTGACGGGGAGAGGGGCGCTGTCGTCGATGGTTTCGCCAATCACCAGCGTTGCAAGAAGGGCGTCGAGGTTGCAGCCAGCGTCCTTCTCCCCGTCACTATACGGGGAGAAGTGCCCGGCAGGGCGATGAGGGGCGGCGCCAACTTCGGCTATTGGTGTCTCTGCGACAAGCCTCGCCTTGACAGCGCCGCGGTTCCTGCCTCAGCTTGGTGCCATGTTCGTTTTCGCTACCAATAGCCAGCGACGCCGTTCCTGCACACTGCGGAGCGGCATTGCGCCACGACGAAGGCCGGCAGGATAGATCCGGTTCGTTCGTTTCCAGCCCCGCCCGCGACATCAGCCGGCGGGGTTTTCCATGTCTGGAGCATTGTCATGACCATCGAGTTTCGGCCTGCCGAACCCGCTGACGCCGCCGCCATCAGGGACATCGTGCGATCAGCCTATGCCAGATGGGTGCCGGTGATCGGCCGCGAGCCGCTGACGATGCGCGCCGACTATGACAAGGCCGTTGCCGAGCATCCGTTCGACCTCGCCGTCGACGCCGGCCGCATCGTCGGCATGCTCGAAACCATGCTGGCCGACGACCATCTCTGGATCGAGAATGTCTGCGTCGCGCCGGATGCGCAGGGCAGGGGCATCGGGCGGCTGCTGCTGGATCGAGCCGAGCAGAAGGCGCTTGAAGCGGGCCGCCGCGAGCTCCGCTTGTTGACCAATGGCGCCTTCGAGGCCAATGTTTCGCTGTACAAGAGACATGGCTATGTCGTCGATCGGGAGGAGCCGTTCATGAACGGCACGACCGTCTATATGAGCAAGAGGCTTGCCGGACCGGCAATCGGAGTTCGACAATGAGCGCCAGAGTCAGGCTGAAGCAGCTCTCCGGGCTGTACGCGATTTCGCGGCTCGAGGCGGGTGACAGCATTCCCGGCTGGGCGGACGGGCCGGGCTTCGTCAGCATCACCAGGACCGACGACGAGCTTTCGATCACCTGCCTGCAGGATCGCGTTCCAGGCACGGTCAAACAAGATGGCGGCTGGGTCGCCTTCAAATTGCAAGGGCCCTTTGCTTTCGACGAAACCGGCATCGTGCTGTCGGTCATCAAGCCGGTGTCGGAAAACGGGCTGGGCATCTTCTTGGTATCCACCTTCGATGGCGATCACCTGCTGGTGAAATCGACGGATCATGCCGCGGCGAGGCGGTTCCTGGTCGAGGCTGGGCATACGTTGCTGTAGTCCATCCTCACCAAGCCGTTGCTGGCCCAACCTGTCTGGCTCAACGACTGGCGCCCTGGTTCAACCACTTCGAGGGTTGCGTTTGACAGCGCCGTTTGAGCATCGTTATGTCTGATCCCATATCACGGCCGGATGCGGCCAAGGAGAGAACCATGTCACACAATCTGCAGTTCTATATCGATGGCGCGTGGGTCGATCCTGTTGTGGCCAACACGCTCGATGTCATCGATCCGTCGACCGAGGATGCCTTCGCGCAGATCTCGCTCGGCTCCAAGGCCGATGTCGACAAGGCGGTGGCCGCCGCCAAGCGCGCCTTCAATACGTTCGGCTTCACCTCGGTGGAAGAGCGCCTTGGGATCCTGAACCGCGTGATCGAGGTCTACAAGAAGCGCAGCAAGGACCTGGCGCTGGCCGTGTCGCGCGAGATGGGCGCGCCGCGCCAGATGGCGCTCGACAGCCAGGTCGGCATTGGCCTCGCGCATCTGACCAAGATGGCGGAAGTGCTGAAGACCTTCCAGTTTCGCCAAGTCAAGGGTTCTTCGCTGATCGTCAAGGAGCCGATCGGCGTCGTCGGCCTGATCACACCGTGGAACTGGCCGCTGAACCAGATCACCTGCAAGGTGGGCCCGGCACTCGCCGCCGGCTGCACCATGGTGCTGAAGCCGTCGGAGATCGCGCCGATCGATGCCATCATCTTCGCCGAGATCATCGACGAGGCCGGCGTGCCGAAGGGCGTCTTCAACCTCGTCAATGGCGACGGCCCAGGCGTCGGCCAGGCGCTCTCCAGCCATCCCGACATCGACATGATGTCGTTCACCGGTTCGACCCGGGCCGGCATCCTGGTGGCCAAGGCGGCCGCCGACACTGTCAAGCGCGTGCATCAGGAGCTTGGCGGCAAGTCGGCCAACATCCTGTTCGGGGATGTCGACCTCGCAAAGGCGGTCACCAAGGGCGTCGCCGGCTGCTTCAGCAACAGCGGCCAGTCCTGCAACGCGCCGACGCGCATGTTCGTGCCGCGCGACCGTCATGACGAGGCGGCCTCCTACGCCAAGGCGGCGGCGGAAAAGTTCACCGTCGGGCCGGCCGACGCGGCCGGCACCAAACTCGGCCCGGTCGTCAGCCAGGTCCAGTTCGACAAGATCCAGGACCTGATCCAGGCCGGTATCGACGAGGGTGCGACGCTGGTCGCCGGCGGCCCCGGCCGCCCCGCCGAACTCAACCGCGGCTACTATATCAGGCCGACCGTGTTCGCCGACGTCAGCCACGACATGCGCATCGCGCGCGAGGAGATCTTTGGGCCGGTGTTGGCGATCATGCCCTACGACACGGTCGAACAGGCGGTCGAGCAGGCCAACGACACCGTCTACGGCCTTGCCTCCTACATCCAGGCCAAGGACATCCAAAAGGCCCGCGACGTGGCGGCACGCATGCGCTCCGGCAATGTCTACATCAACTACCCGACCTGGGACGCCGGCCTGCCCTTCGGCGGCTACAAACAGTCCGGCAATGGCCGCGAATACGCCGAATACGGCCTCGAGGATTTCCTCGAGATCAAGGGCATCGCGGGGTATGAGGCGGCGGAGTAGAGGCGCCTGCGTCGCGGCTAATCGCCGAAGCCGGCGCCGCCCCTCACCTGCCTGCCGGCATCCTCTCCCCGTATAGTGACGGGGAGAGGGGCGCTGTCATCGCTGATTTCGCCAATCACCAGCGTTGCAAGTGAGGCGCCAGCGTTGCGGCCAGTTCCTTCTCCCCGTCACTATACGGGGAGAAGTGCCCGGCAGGGCGATGAGGGGCGGCGCCGGCTTCGGCAATTAATATCTCGGTTGTAAGGTGAAAGTCGTCGACTGAAGCCACTCGTTCCTCCCCTCATCCTT
>NZ_JAFFIW010000077.1 GCF_018588885.1 Mesorhizobium sp. dw_380 | reverse complement strand
GCCCGTCTTGCGCGAAATGCCGAATTCCCGGCACACATCGCTCATGCCTTCCCCGTCGAGAAGGCGAGCTACAAAACGAAGACGTTCCTCCATCACCGAACACTCTCTCCACGGCATCAACACCTCCGGCAAAGCCAAAAGTGTTACCCATGTGTCCGGTACAAAACGTCACCTATGTCTCGGGTCGCTCATCCTGCTTCGCAGGATTGGCAATGCCCTCGCGCGAAGCAGGATGCCCTCCGAAGCTTCAGCGTAGGAGGGCTTACTAGCTGATCCCGACTTTCGCTTGCCGGCATAGCTCTGGACATTGCCCGAGAATTCACCCTGGCTTCGCGCTGCTGCCGAAGCAGAAGGAGTTTTTTGCTCACCGGCGCTGCCGTTGGAGGCCAGATCTCGCGCTGCCTATTCCATACGTTTCGCCAAACAGGGTTCGTCCCACGCTATCGGCTGCCTCCCCGAATTGAAGGTTGCCAGGCTGGAGTGACCTTCCGTTTCGGCGGCCACCCCTGGGGCGGCGCTTTCGTGGGAGGCGGCTCGGGTCTATCTGGTTCCATTGCCGGCAGATGCGATAAGGCGTCCGCTATGTATCGTACAGGACGGCCAAAGGCCGAACATACCCGACTGACCGTCAGGTACCGGCTTCGCGGCCGAACCGCTCAGGGCTTGCTGACCGCGGCGAACCTTCAGAAGAACCCACCGCTTCCAGCGTCGCCGTCCCGACCTGATTGCATTACCGCAGCCCTGTGATCTTGCGGTTGCTGCGCGTTCGGGGGCGAAGCTTACGCGCAAGCTCAGACACAATTCAGAAACAAACCAGAAAAACGCCAGAAACGGTTCAGGCGTACAATTCCCCGGAGAGGGTCATCATCGGCTGCTGCACTGCAGCACTTGTTCGGATTGGCGACAAGCGATGCAAAGGTTCTCGATCAGCTTGATGGGCGCGTTGCTCGGCATTTCGCTCGTCACCGGCCCAATTGAAGCTGGCAGGACAAAGGTTGCGACGACCCGAACCGAGCGCTGCTCTAATCTCAGCGGCCAAGTTGACGAAGCCCTCGAGACCCATCCCGCGGCAACGCAGGTCGCCGCGGCGAAGGCGCTGCAAAGAAGGGGAAACCGGCTCTGCGCCAAGAAGAAGGAGGCGCAGGGAATCCGGACGCTCGCAAATGCTTTGAAGCTGCTTGGCGTGACGCCGATCGATCCCGATGCAGTGCCACCTAAAGCCGACCTGCGTAGCAAGGAGAAAAAGCCATGAAGAAGTCCCTCCTCTCCGCCCTCAGCCTCGCCGTTGCTCTGGCCTTATCGATGCCGGTTCTCGGCAACGCCGCCACCAAAACGGCCGCTCCGGCTGCCACGACCACGACGGCCGCAACCACGGCTGCGAAGCCGCACCAGAAGAACGTAGCGAAGAAGAAGGTTTGCAAGCCGACCAAGAAGCACAAGTGCCCGGTGAAGCACAGGAAGCATGTTGCGAAGGCTGCGGCACCCAAAAAGACCTATTGAGCCCCGTGCCCATGAGAAGGCCGTTCCATCTGCCATTCACGTGGGGCGGCCTTTCTATTGCGGCCGACGCGGACTGGCCAGCCCAGCAGACTGTCTGGCCGCTTCGGAAGGGCAAGAGCTGATCATGCCGCTTCCTCCTCTGCTGCGCGATAGACTCCATAACGAACCTTGATGAGCAGGCCCTCGTTGCACATCCGGGTTAGAAGCAGCGGGGAATGCCGATATTCGTGAGATCGCGTGTGAATCTGAGACATTTTCGAGAACAATGCACCAATCCTATTGGGTGATTCAGATCGAGGCGTGGCAGCACAGCGGCCCGGCGCGGACGAAATAAAATATTGCCAGGCGCATCGCCTCAGAAGGACACGCTCGATCGCTCCTGAAGTACTTTGCAGGCTCCGACGCGGCGCGCAATTGGCGCTACGCGAGGTCGAGCCGCCATCCACGTCGAGTGCCGCGCCGTAGACGAGGGAGCGTTAGGATGCCCCAGATCCTATTTTGTGACGGCGATGTGATTGACCATGCCAAGCTTGAAATGGCCCGCCTTGTTACAAAGCAGGATGTAGGAGCCGGGTTCAAGCTTTACCGCAAGCGCGCCGGACTTCCCGGGATCGAGTCGTCGATCTCGCTTACGACCTCGAGCGCACTCTCCTCGACCTCCTTTTCAGGCTCGTTGTAAAGCAGCGTCTCGATCGGCTTGTCAGATCTGACGACCACGAACTCGTGAGCCAAGGCCCGGGAAGTATTAGTCACGTTGAAAGTCACATTGCCGGCCTTGACCTGTTCTGTACTCAGGTCCATGCGCATGGATTGCATGCCCTTGTCGGCCAAAGTGACGCCAACCGTTTCGTCGGCTCGTGCTGGCAGCGCAGCGATGATGAGCGCAGCCGCCGCGGGCAACATACCAACTCGCGCCAGCCACGCGATGAGCGTGGTGGTTTCCATATGTGCGTTTCTCCTTGTTCCCGCGGCGTCGGGCCCACCCTGCAGAGATCAACCAACGCCGCCACGATTCTCCGTCTGCGGTGTCGACTCGCCGCGCTCCTCGCGACATGCCAGAGTACCGCGGGTGATCAGAGATTGGAGAACGTCCAGCCCTTTGCCATCCGGCCGATATAGCCAGGGGCCAAGCGTTCTTCACGAGCTTGAGCGGTTTGGCTTTCTGACAGATGGCGACCTAGTCGTCGTGATCGACCGGGCCAACCGCCACGGTTCGCACAAGCGTCCCTGAACCTCGGCTGAATGGTGCCTTCAGCATCGGTTCGAACGGCATCTGCTAAAAGGAAGCCGTTCAACCCGCGGTCCCGTCCGCCACAGGAGATGCTCTCATGACCCGCTATTCTTTCATCGCAACCGCGCTCGCCGCCCTTGTCGGCATTGCTGCCGCCGCTCCTGCCATGGCCAACGATGTACGCATCGAACAATATGGCTGGTCGAATTCAGCTGGCGGCGCCCAGAACGGCTTCAGAAACCGTATCGGAGTTTACCAGAACGGCCGCTTCAACACCGTAATCGGCCAGCAGCGTGGCCGCCACAACCTTTCGGCCATCGGCCAGGAAGGCGTCAGCAACTACGGCGCCACCTATCAGAACGGCAACCACAACGTGGCTGGCGTCGGCCAGTTCGGCTCCAACCACACCACAATTCTGACCCAGGATGGCAATGGCAACATCGCTGCCGGCGTGCAGGTTGGCCACGGCTGCGACGCCAATGTCAGCCAGGGCGGCAGCGGCAACGTCGCAGCCTTTGTCCAGGCCTGTCCGTAAGCGGACCAACGGCCGGCGGTCGCGGAAAGGTCCGCGACCGCCATAATTCAATGTGAGGAGACAAACCATGTCCCGCATCATCAAGCATCCCTGCCGTGTCACGGCGGCACTCGCCCTCGTTCTGATACCCGTCGGCGCTCTGGCAACCATTGCGATTGCCGGCCAGTCCGTCGGGCCGGTGCGCTGCGAGATCCGCGTCACGCCGGACGGCGGGATGGTCTCGTTGGACGCGCTCGCCCACGCCGACAGAGGCATAAGCGGCACCTATTCCTTCCATGTCGAAAGCGCAGGCCAGACCGGCGGTACCAATATCGAGCAGAGCAGCGCCTTTAGTGCCGCGCCCGGCAAGCCAGCTACGCTCGGCACCGTCACGCTCGATGCGAAGGGCGCCGACTACGATGCCAAACTCGAGATCACGGCCGACGGCAAGAGCGTCGGCTGCACTGAGCGGGTCGGCGGCGCGACCTGATCGCACGCCAGGTTTAAGAAAGCGTCGGCGATCTGCGCCTTTTCATCTGCGTCAGGCCCGGGGAAAATGACTGAGCGACAGCTGAACGGCCGATTCCAGCGGGGTTCAGCCGCGAAATGACAAAGCTGGCCGTGGGCTGAAGCAACCGGAAAATGGAGAACCATGATGACACTCAAGACCCTTACCATCGCTCTCGTGGCCGGCAGCATCGGCCAGGCGGCGCTGTCCGCACAGTCCTTCGCAGGAGGATGGGTCTCGGTGACCTATGCCCCGGCCAACGCGCGCGACGGCAGCGCCCTGGCGACCGGACTGCGCTTCTATTCGCTATACCGCGGCCTGCGCGGCGCCAGCGTCCATCAGTCCGGACATGACAACACCGCTGGCATCGCCCAGGACGGCCGCGGCAATCTGGGCATCATCCAGCAGGAGGGAAACGGTCACTCCGCCGCCCTGCAGCAGAACGGCAACGACAACGCCTATGGTATTTTCCAGTTCGGAGGGCACACCAGCACAAGTGTCCTGCAGAACGGCAATGGCGGTAGTGGCGCTACGCTGAGCTACGGGTGGCGGTGATCACGAAGACGGATTCTCCGCCAGGTAGTGTAAGGAACGTCGGGTGACGCGGATATGGACGACCTGAATTCTCCCATGACATCGATCAGCTTCTCCGTTGCTGACCTTGCGGGGTGCGGATGACGATGGCGGGGCGGGGCATAAGGCTCAGAAGGGTCGACGGCGGAATTGGTGGGATTGGCTGGACGGTTAGCACAAAACGGCCCGCTTCCGGGAAAAGCAGCAGGCCTTTGAAAACGGAAATTGGCCGGTCGGATTGGACCATGAACGATCCGGCATTCCATCACTTATGGGACTGCTGGAAGCCGGCCACGTCGTACTGAGATACGCTCTTCGGATTCTTGGAGTTCTGAGGCTGGGTGCCCGCGCAGTGTGTTCCCGCGTTCCCATCCGGGTTGAAGGCGGAGCCCGGAGCCGTGCTGGCGTTGCCCGGCGCCAGACCGCCACACTACACAGATTCGTGAACCGCGACGATCTGAACCGCCGTAACCTCCGCCGATGCCGCGGCGAACCTTCAGAAGAACCCGCCGCTTCCAGCGTCGCCGGGGGAGAAGGGTTCTTGCAACAACGCCCATTGGAGGACATCCATGTCAAACCGCCTGATTTCCGCCGCCGTCGCCAGTGCCTTTGCTGCGGCTATTGGTGCCGCTGCCATTGGCTCCGCATCCGCAGCGATGAGCGAGGCAGAAATGATGAAAATGCGGGAGATGACCAAGAAGGAGGTCGCTTCCGGCAAGATGGAGAAGTGTTTCGGCGTGGCCCTGAAGGGTCATAACGACTGCTATGCAGGCGCTGGAACGACCTGTGCGGGCACGGCCACCAAGAACTACCAGGGCAATGCCTTCAAACTGGTGGCGAAGGGGACCTGCACTGCCATGACCACCCCCAAGGGCCACGGATCGTTGACGCCGATCACTTGATCTCGATGAACCCAGGCGGATGGCCCTACCATCCGCCCCATATCGATTGCTTTCGGGGAGGCCGATCATGGAGATACCTCCGCGCGCCGGAGTGGGACTTAAGCCGCAGCACTACCGTGACGTCTTGGAAACCGCCCCGGACGTCGGCTTTTTCGAGGTCCACGCCGAAAACTATATGGGGGCGGGCGGACCGTCGCACCGCTACCTCGCGGCGGTGCGCGAGCGCTATCCTTTATCGCTGCACGGCGTCGGCCTGTCGATCGGCGCGGCAAAGCCCCTCGATCGAGACCATTTGAGGCGCCTCAAAGATCTGATCGCCCGCTACCAGCCGGGCCTTTTCTCCGAGCACCTTGCATGGTCCAGTCATGGCGATGCGTTTCTGAACGATCTCCTGCCGACGCCCTACACCACGGAAACGCTCCAGCGCATTGCCTCACACATCGACGAGGTGCAGGCAACGCTCGGCCGCCAGATGCTGCTGGAAAATCCCTCCACCTACATCGCCTTTGCCGAAAGCACCTATGCCGAGACTGATTTCATCGCCGAGGTGCAGCGTCGCACCGGCTGCGGCCTGCTGCTCGACGTGAGCAATGTCCATGTCGCTTCGACCAATCAGCAATGGGATCCCTTCGCCTATTTAGACGCCTACCCCCTCGGCGCCGTACAGGAAATACACCTTGCCGGCTTCACGCCGGAAACCGATGAGCAACAGAGGCCACTGCTTATCGACACTCACAACCGGCCGGTCGACCGGTTGGTTTGGCAGCTCTACGCCTACGTCATCGACAAACTCGGTCCCACGCCGACGCTGATCGAATGGGATGCCGATTTGCCGTCATGGAACGAGCTGCACGCCGAGGCCATGCGGGCCGAAGCGTGTATGAAGTCTCGCGCGCCGCGGCAGGAGATGCGCCTTGCAACGACTGTCTGAACGGCAACAGGAGTTCGCGCTGGCCCTGCTCGATGCTGCTCGCGCCGCGCCGCCGGGCCTTGTGGGGCCCGATGGCTTACCAAGTCCGCGTCGCTTTGCGGTCTATCGCAACAATGTGGTGGCCGGTCTGATCGAGACCCTGAAGGAAAATTGCCCGGCGGTTCACCGGATCGTCGGGGATGAATTCTTCCGTGCCATGGCGGGGCAATTCGCAACGGCCAATCCGCCGCGGTCGCCCATTATGCTGGACTACGGCGCAGGCTTCGCCGAATTCATCGACGGGTTCGAGCCTGCGGTGACACTTCCCTATCTAGCCGACGTGGCAAGGATCGAGCGCGCCTGGATCGAGGCGTATCACGCGGCCGATGCGGAGCCGCTTTCCGCAAATGACCTTCTCGCCATCGATCAGGACGGCCTTGCCCGCGTGCGGTTGGCGCTCCATCCTTCGCTCCGGGTGACGCAATCACAGTTTCCCGCCCTCACCATCTGGCGCATGAACGTCGCCGACGGCGAGCCCGCAGCCGTGGATCTCGAAGCCGGTGGCGAGGATGCCCTCATCGTCCGACCGGGCGCGGACGTTGTCGTGCACCAACTGCCGATGGGAGCTGCGGCCTTCGTCAGGACCCTGGGTGCCGGTAAGCCGGTGGTGGCCGCGGCTATCGCCGCACTGGAAGCCGCGCCATGCTTCGATCTCAGGGCGATTTTGACCGGACTGATCGAAGCCGGCGCCTTCATCGGCTGGAGCCTAGAACAGGATACCGACGGTGCACCATCATGATTTCGGCGCCGGAACTGGTCCGTACACTGGCAAGGTGGCTTTCCTACGTCGCCATGGCTGTGGCGCCGCTGTTTCTGCGAGCGGCACTCGCTGTGCCATTCTTCCGCTCCGGCCTCACCCGCTGGGACGGCTTCCTGCAGCTCTCGGACAGCACCATCTATCTGTTCGAAGAGGAGTTCAAGCTGCACATCTTCGGTGCCGAGTATGGTTTCCCCATGCCTGATGCCGTGGCCTATCTGGTTGCTGCCGCCGAGCTCACTTTGCCTGTGCTGCTTGTCCTGGGCCTTGCCACCCGCTTCGCCGCCTTGGCAATGCTTGTCATGACCGGCGTCATCCAGCTTGTGGTGCCCGATGGCTGGGCCAACTTCCATCTGCCCTGGGCTGCCATGGCGATCTCCATCATCGCTCTTGGCGCGGGGCCTATTTCCCTTGATCGGCTGATGGCCCTGCGATTTAGTTCGGAGGGACATGGGCGATGACCACCACTCCCGTGTTGAAACTTGTGAAGGGGTCGGCTGCTCCGTTGCCACGGGTGCGGGAGGTGGATTGGTCGATCCTGATGGCAAGGGCCCAGGATGGCGATGCGAATGCCTACCGGCGGCTCCTCGAGAGCATCACGCCATATCTGCGCGCCCACGCTGCGCGCTGTCATCGCAATCCCAGCGATGTCGAGGACGCGATCCAGGATATACTGCTTACCCTGCATGCCGTGCGTGCGACTTATGATCCGGCGCGGCCCTTCGGCCCCTGGCTCACGGCCATTGCCAGACGCAGGCTGATCGACAGACTGCGCCGCCAGGGTCGCCGCCAGGCCCACGAAACGGAAATTGAACCCGACCACGAAACCTTTGCCGATCCATCCGCGAACCTTGAGGACATGACAGATATCCATGACATCAAAGCCGCCCTCGAGCGCCTTCCCTCCAGGCAGCGCGAAGCCGTGCGGCTCACCAAGATTGAAGGACTGTCGTTGAAGGAGGCCTCGGCGGCGAGCGGCACGACCGTGGCGGCGCTCAAGATCGCCACCCACCGCGCCATCCGGCATCTGCGCCAATTCTTCTCTGGCGGGAGCGAAACATGATCCCCACGGACGACCTTATCGTCGCGCTTGCGGCCAATATGAGGCCGGTCAGGCGGCTCCGTCCGCCACTGCTGCGCGCTACCGGTTTCCTTCTCCTGGCGGCATTGATCCTCGTCATGATCGCCGCTGCCCATGGCTGGCGGCCGGGTCTTTCCGTTCGCCTGACGGAAATCCGCTTCGCCTTGAGCCTCGCAGGGGCTGTCCTCACCGGAATCCTTGGCGCGGTCGCGGCATTCTTTGTCAGCCTTCCCGGCCGTTCGCGTCACTGGCTCTGGCTGCCCTTTCCGGCACTTGCCCTGTGGCTTGTCTCGATCGGCTATCAGTGCCTGAGTTTCTGGACACCAATGCTTCCAGACGGCGCGTCTCCCGGTGAGACGGCTTCGTGCATCGCCACGTTGGGGCTGACCAGCCTGCCTTTATCGCTGGCCATGGGCCTCATGCTTCGCCACGCCGCCAGTTTCAACCCGGCGCCGGTGATCTTCGCCGCGAGTCTTTCCGTGGCTGGAATCACCGCGGCGGCGCTGACCCTGTTTCATCCACTCGACGCCAGCATCGAGATTCTGATGTTCAATCTTGGCACCGCACTGTTGATGATGCTGTCAGGCGGCGTCATCAACCTCTTGGTGTCGAACCGCGTGGAGATGCCGCAATGATCGGACCATCGCCAATCGGCAACCCAACGACATCGCGAGCCGCCTTCTCGCTGGCTCTTGGTGGACTCTCGGCAGGTCTCTTCGCCTCCGCCTGCTGCATCCTTCCGCTCGTCTTCGCCGTCGCAGGGATCAGCGGCGCCTGGATTGCGCGCCTCACCGCGCTGGCGCCTTACCAGCCGTACTTCCTCACACTCGCGGCCGTCTCCATCGGTCTCGGTTTCTGGCGCCATCGCCGCATCGAGGCCGCCTGCCTTCCCGGTTCGCTTTGTGCCAGTCCCGTCTATCGCCGTTCCACCCGATTCATCCTGTTGGCCGCGAGCCTCATTGCCGCGTCGGCGGCCGCTGTCGATGTCTTCGGACGGCTCAACCCGTAAGAGGTTTCGTCATGCGCATCGTCCTTGGAATTGTCATCTCGCTCCTGGCCACCTTGCCCGCCGCCGCGGCACAGCGTACCAGCACATTCTCGATACCCGGTATGACGTGTCCGCTTTGCCCGGTCACCGTCGCGACCGCAATCAGGCACCTCGACGGCATCGTCTCCATTGCAACCGACGTCAACGCCAAGACTGCAACGGTGATCTTCGACGATAGCAAGACGAGTACCGCCGCGATCGCTGATGCTTCCACCAACGCCGGCTACGTGGCAACCTTGGTGAAAGAGCAATGATCGAACTCACCAGCACCGTCACGTGTCCAGCCTGCGGCCACCGCAGAACCGAGACAATGCCTACCGATGCCTGCCAGTATTTCTATGAATGCGAAAGCTGCAAAACTCTCCTCAAGCCGCTGGCGGGAGATTGCTGCGTATTCTGCTCTTACGGCGATTGTCCGTGTCCGCCCAAACAGCGAGAGCGGCAGTCCGGTGCCGCGGCCCAGCATCATTGCTGCTGAGGCTTACGACGCTGAAATCTCCCAAGCGGTCCGAGGTGACGACGGCCTTTCCACTATAGGCTGATCCTGATCGCTTACCAGCTGATCCCGACTTTCGCCTTGCCGGCATAGCTCTGGACATTCCCCGAGAATTCACCCTGGAAGCCGAGCGAG
>NZ_JAFFIW010000076.1 GCF_018588885.1 Mesorhizobium sp. dw_380 | reverse complement strand
ATGCCCGGCAGGGCAATGAGGGGCGGCGCCAAGGCCGGCCATTGGTCCATCTCTACCTATCCTTGATCCACATAGCGCTGGCCCTGTGAGGAGCCCAACCGCGCAACTATATCAGGACAAGCCGCTCCAAGGCTCCCGCCACCTCAAGGGCTTCGGCCCTTGCACAACAGGTCAGATCATCATGTACAAACATCTGCTTATCGCCACCGACGGATCGGAATTGGCCGACAAGGGCGTCGCCCATGGCCTCACGCTGGCCAAGGGCATCGGCGCTACGGTCACCTTCGTCACCGTCTCCGAACAATTCCCGATCTTCGCCTGGGGCGGCGCCATGGCCGGCTATGCGGCGGGCGATGAACTGACCGTCTACCAGGAAGAAGCGCGCAAATATGGCAATGAGGTTCTCGCCAAGTGCAAGGCGTCAGCCGATGCCGCCGGCGTGTCCGCCAAGGTGATCCATGTCGAGGACAAACGGCCCGCCGAAGCGATCCTGGAACTGTCGCAGGCGCAAGGCTGCGACCTGATTGTGATGGCCTCGCACGGCCGCCGCGGCCTGGGCCGGTTGCTCCTGGGCAGCCAGACTGCGGAAGTGCTGTCCTACACCGCGATCCCGGTGCTGGTGGTGCGATAGGACTGCCTCGGATCACAGCTACATCGGCCACCCGTACGGTATGGCGTAATGACAATATCGTTACGCCATGCTAGATTTGCACGAGAAGGAGCTATCGATGCCAGCCTCACATCAGCGATTGCCGAAGAGCGTTCCGCTCAATATCCGCGTCAAGCCCGAGGTCCGCAATCTGATCGACCGGGCAGCGGAACTCCTCGGCAAGAACCGGACCGACTTTATGCTGGACGCGTCCCAACGGGCCGCCGAGGACGCGCTGCTCAACCGTCTCGTGTTTACCGCCGAGCCGGATGCCTACGCTGCGTTTCTGGCGCGTCTCGACACGCCGCCGCAACCGAACGAGCGGTTGCAGCGCACGATGGCCACAAAGGCTCCGTGGGACGCTGCGTGAGTCTGTCGGCTCCGTTTCCGCTCGCCGATCATCACGACCTCAATGAGTTTTCGTCGGGCATACCCTCACTCGACGACTGGTTGAAAAAACGGGCACGCGCCAACCAGGCGGGCGGCGCATCTCGGACCTATGTGACCTGCATCGGCAACCGTGTCGTTGGCTACTACGCCATTGCCAGCGGCGGCGTGAGGATGGTCGAAGCTCCTGGTCGCTTCCGGCGCAACATGCCCGACCCGATCCCGGTTGTGGTGCTGGGCAGGTTGGCGGTCGACCGAGCCCATCACGGCCGGGGCATCGGCCGCGCGCTGGTAAGGGATGCCGGTCTGCGGATCCTTCAGGCCGCTGAAATACTGGGAATCAGGGGCATATTGGTGCAAGCGATATCGGACGATGCCCGAGCCTTCTATATGGCTGTCGGATTCGAGCCTTCACCAGTCGAGCCGCTGACGCTAATGATCACGCTCGCCGACCTCGGCGCGTGCCTCGGCTGACTACCTTCCCGTAAGCACTCTCGGAAGGCCAGAGTGCCTAGAACGCGATCTCCAGCACGAGATAGGCTCCCAGCGCCAGCAGCCCGACAAAGAACACAAAGGTCTCGACGCTCATGGTCCGGCGCAGCGCTGGCCGATGCACATGCCGGCCAGTGCCGGCAGCAGCGCCAGCATCGACCCCGTCAGTTGCGCCGTCGGCGACACCAGGGCGCCGGTCCTGAGCAGGCCGATGGCGAGAGCCGCCGTCGACACGGTGAAGGACAGGCCGAGCGCCTGGATGAGGTCTTCTTTCTCCAGCCGCAGCGATTGCAGATAAGGCACCGCCGGGATGACGAAGACGCCGGTGGCGCCGGTGACCAGACCGGTTGCCACGCCCACCAGCGGCGATGCCCAGGCCTCATAGCAGTCCGCCTCGGCGGCCATCCGCACATCCGCATCCGCGTGCCCGGCCTCGACAATGTCTGCCGGCTGGTCCCGCAGGGCATCGCCATCGTCCCGGAAAGTGCCGCGTCCGCTTCCAGTTCCGCCACGCAAGCGACATGGCCATAGGAGCGGGTCAGCCGCACGGCGCCGACATTTCCCAGCCGCGCGGAATCAATCCCTTGCTTTTCAAAAAGCCGTAAAGTAGCCTGTTTACACATAGACAAAAAAACACGCCTATTTTTTTCTTTTTATGAAAGACGGGGACTTTGCGGGAACATCTCGATCTGACTGATCGGCGGCTGGTCAAACAGCTGTCGCAAGACGCGCAGCCGGGCATCAACCGGATTGCCGAGATGTTGGCGATTTCGGTGCCGACGGTGCGCTCGCGGCTGCGCAACCTGCTTGACCGCAACCTGCTCAAGATCGTCGGCCTGCTGAACCTGACCGAGCGTCCCGAGCTGATCTCGGCCATTGTCGGCATCAACGCCCAGGGGCGCGGCAGGGCGCGCGAACTGGCGCAGCGCATTTCCGAACTGCCATTCGTCAACTCGGCCTCGGTCGTCACCGGACGCTTCGACATCATCGTCGACGTGACGGTGGCCGGCGACGTCGCCGATCTCTACCGCGTCACCAGCGAACTGATCCCGGGCGCCGGCGAGCCGGGCGAGGTCGTGCGCAGCGAGACCTTCGTCGTCATGGCGTCCTGCAACAAATGGGTCAGCCTGCCGGAAGGCTGCTGGTCGGAAGATCGCAAGGAGCCGGCATGAAGATCGCGGTTCTCGGAGGCCTCGGCCTGCAAGGCCGGGCGGCGATTGCCGATCTCGTCGCCAGCGGTGTCGAGGAGGTAGTTTGCGTCGATGCTGCCCCGGACGGCGCGGCCCGGCTTGGCGGCCTGACCGACGTTGCCCGCGTGCGCTTCGTCGTGCCCGAGGGGGCGATCGGCCCGGCGCTCGCCAACGTGCTGACGGATGTCGACGCTGTCATCGACTTGTTGCCGCAGCCGCTGATGCGCGACGCGGTCCAGGCGGCCATCGCGACACGCACGCCATTGGTCACCACCAACTACGGCAAGGCGATCGCCGACCTGGCGCCGGCCGCCGAACAGGCCGGCGTGGCTGTTATGACCGAGTGCGGGCTCGATCCCGGCATCGACCTCGTGCTCTACGCGCGCGCCGCCCGCCAGTTCGACGCAATCACATCAATCGATTCCTATTGCGGCGGCATCCCCGAGCCGAAAGCGATGGCAAAGCCTCTCTGCTACAAGGTGAGCTGGAACTTCGACATGGTCCTGGTCAGCCAGAACCGCGACAGCGTGATGATCGAGGACGGGCAACGCGTCGCGGTGCCGGCCGCCCGCCAGCACGACAACCCTTTCATCCACGAAATCGAAGTCGACGGTCTCGGCAGGCTGGAAGCCTTTCCCAATGGCGACGCCCTGCATTACGTCGAGATGCTGGCCACCGCCAAGGGACTGCGCCGCTCCGGCCGCTACACGCTGCGCTGGCCCGGATGGTCGGCGTTCTGGGCACCGCTGAAGGAGCTGGGATTCCTGTCCGAGGACAAGGTTGCCGGCACCGGCGCCAGCCCGCGCGAGTTTCTCGGCCGGCTGCTCGGCCCGCAATTGCAATATGGCCCCGGCGAAAAGGACCTTTGCGTGATGCGCAACGTCTTCTCCGGCCTCGAAGGCGGCCGCGCCAAGACGGTGACGTCGGACCTGATCATCGAGCGCGACCTGGCTTCCGGCCTGTTCGGCATGAGCCTGGGCGTCGGCTATCCCGCCAGCATCGTGGCGCAGATGTTCGCGCGTGGTGAAATCACCAAGGCTGGCCTGCTCAACCCGCTGCTCGACGTGCCTGACGGTCCCTTCTTCGATGAGCTGGCCAAACGCGGCATCAAGGTTGCCGAGATGGTGGCCTGGGACTGAGAATTTTCGAACGGTGGCTGCCGCCGGCAACGGCGCCGCCGTTCAAAAAAGCACCCTGAAGGGTGAAACAACAACGTGGAACAATAAAACAAGGAGGAATGCCAAATGAAGATTGCCAAACTTTTCATCGCCGGACTCGCACTTGCCGGCCTCACCACGGCTGCCAGTGCCGGAACGCTGGACGACATCACCAAGCGCGGCGAACTGCGCGTCGCCGTGCAAACACAGGGACCGCCCTTCTCACTGGTCGGCGCCAATGGCGAACGCACCGGCAGCTCGGTTGAACTCGCCGAACTGATGGCCAAGGAAATGGGCGTCAAGATCACCTTCCTCGACTTCGACTGGGACGGGCTGATCCCGGCGCTGCTGTCGGGCAAGGCCGACCTGCTGGTCGCCGACATGACGCCGACGCTGGCGCGCGGCATGAAGGTCGCCTTCACCACGCCTTACATGTATACGGGCAGCACCGTCTTCACCAAGGCCGACAGCAAGTTCAAGACCACCGAGGACTGCAAGGCCAAGGGCACCAAGATCGCCGTGCTGCTAGGGGCTACCGGCGAGAAGGAAGCCAAGGCCGCCTTCCCCGATGCCGACATCAAGAGCTACAAGGGCGGCGGCCCGCTGCTGCTCGACGCCGTCAACAACGGCCAGGCCGATTGCGGCGTCAACGACGTCTCGGCGGTCAAGGGCCAGTCGACGGCCTATCCGGCCGGCAGCTTCACCATCATGCCGGATCTCCTGTCAAAGGAGCCGCTCGCCTTCGCCACGCGCTATGATGAGTCCGACCTCTTGATCTGGATGAACCTGTTCCTCAACCAGGTCACGATCGACGGCCGCCTGCAGAAGAACCTCGACTACTGGGTCAATTCCGACGCCTGGAAGAAGGATCACTGAGGAATTAGCGAGTAGCGAATAGGGAGTAGCGAATAGGGAATGGCCGTTCCGGCCAAGCTTTGCTGCTCCCTACTCCCTACCCCCCTACTCGCTACTCGCTATTCGCTATTCGCTATTCACCATTCCCTCTTCACCGCCGCGCGGCCATGCTCGAAAACTTCAGTTTCCGCACCATCGTCGAATACCTGCCCCTGTTCGGGCAGGGCCTGGTCACGACCGTCTGGCTGTCGGCGCTGTCCTTCGTCGGCGCGCTTGTCGTCGGCATCGTGCTGTGCGCTGCGAATCTGCAGCGCGCATGGCTGTTTCGCGTGCCGGCCAAGGCCTATATCGACGCCGTGCGCGCCACGCCCCTGCTGGCGCAGCTCTATTTCCTCTATTTCGGCCTGCCCCGGCTCGGCTTCGTCCTGCCCGAACTGGCGGTGGGCATCCTCGCGCTGTCGCTGAACAGCGGCGCCTATGTCGCTGAAATCATTCGCGCCGGCATATTGTCGATCCCGCGCGGCCAGGTCGAGGCAAGCGTCGCTTCGGGCATGACCTATGCCCAGCGCATGCGCCTGGTGATCCTGCCGCAAGCCTTCAAGGTGACGATCCCGCCGCTGCTCGGCCAGGCGATCGTGCTGGTCAAGGATTCCGCGCTGCTGTCGCTGATCTCGGTTGCCGAGCTGACGCGCGCCGGCCAGCTGCTCGCCTCCGACCGCTTCATGCCGGCGGAAGGCTTTCTCACCATCGCGGCCTTCTACCTGCTGCTCTACTACGGCCTCAAAGGGCTGGCCGGTCTCTCCAGCCGCTGGCTCGGCACGGCGGGGGCGCGGACATGATCTGGCAACAGTTCCTCGGCCTCGCCGGCAGCTATCCCCTCGCCTTGCGCGGCCTTGGCATGACGGTGGTGCTGTCGCTGATCAGCCTGGTGCTGGGCACGGCTCTCGGCTTTGGCCTCGGCATCCTGCGAACCGGCGGCAACCGGCTGGTCGGCAGCGTCATCGGCGCCTGGGTGGACCTCATCAGGGGAACTCCGTTCCTGGTGCAGATCTTCCTGATCTTCTTCATCCTGCCGGAATTCGGCATCGAGCTCGATGCCTTCACCGCCGGCATCATCGCGCTGACCAATCTCGCCGCCTGCTTCATCTGCGAGATCGTCGCCGCCGGCATTCGCTCGGTGCCATCAGGCCAGGTCGAGGCGGCGCTCGCATCGGGCCTGTCGCGCTGGCAACGCATGCGCCAGGTGGTGCTGCCGCAGGCGATGCGCATCGTGTTGCCGCCGCTGGTCGGGCAATATGTGCTGCTGATCAAGGATTCTTCCGTCGTCTCGGCGATCGGCCTGACCGACCTCACCCGGGTCGGCTGGCTGGTGGTGCAGCGTGTGCCGAACGGCCTGCTGGTCTTCTTCCTCGTCGGCGTCGGCTATTTCATCGTCTGCTATCCCTTGATCATGCTCGCCCGCAGGCTCGAACGCCGCATGGGTGCCGCCCATGGCGAGGTGCAGCTTTGACATCGAACGCGAAGGGCCCAACAGATATGACCAAGCCGAGCCTGACAAAAACCGGCATGATCGACTTTCGTGGCGTCAACAAATGGTTCGGCGCGCTCAACGTGTTGAAGGACATCACGCTGAGCGTCGAGCCGCGCGAAGTGGTCGTCGTCTGCGGCCCGAGCGGCTCGGGCAAGAGCACCTTGATCCGCTGCATCAACGGGCTGGAGACAATCAAGAACGGCGATCTCGTCGTCGACGGACAGCGCCTCGGCGATCCCGCCACCAACATGACGCGGCTGCGCACCGAGATCGGCTTCGTCTTCCAGTCGTTCAACCTCTACCCGCACAAGACCGCGCTCGAAAACGTCACGCTCGCCCCCATCCATGTCCGCAAAATCCCGCGCGCCGAGGCCGAGCATGCCGGGCGCGAACTGCTGGCCAAGGTCGGTCTCGCCGACAAGGTCGATGCCTATCCTGCGCAGCTCTCTGGCGGCCAGCAGCAGCGCGTGGCGATTGCGCGCTGCCTCGGCATGCGGCCCAAGGTCATGCTGTTCGACGAGCCGACCTCGGCCCTCGATCCCGAGATGATCTCGGAAGTGCTCGACGTCATGGTGGCGGTCGCCGAGGAAGGCATGACCATGATGGTGGTGACGCACGAGATGGGCTTTGCCCGCAAGGTCGCCCAGCGCGTGGTGTTCATGGACGCCGGCGCCATCGTCGAAAGCGGCACGCCAGACGAGTTCTTCTCGCACCCCAGGACCGACCGCAGCCGCGCGTTTCTAAGCAAGATTCTCAGGCACTGAGCGCGGCGACAGGAGCCCCTCTCGGCGCATCCCGTCAGTCTGTCCGGCGGCCGTTGGGCTTGCGGTGCAACGGCCGTTCGGGCCGAATGTTCAGTCCGGATCGTCGCCCCAGGCGACCGGCTGCCCTTCCGCCGCGGGCGAAAGGGCAAACCGTCCGGACTCAGGCTGCCGTCGGATAGTCCGTATACCCCTTGGCGTCGCCGCCATAAAACGTCGCCTTGTCCGGGTCGTTCAGTCCGGCATTCCGCTTCAGGCGACTGACGAGGTCGGGATTGGCGATGAACAGCTTGCCGAACGCGACAAGGTCTGCATAGCCGTCCCCGACGGCCTTTTCAGCCAACTCCTTGTCGTAGCCATTGTTCACCAGCCAGGCGCCATGTCCGCCAGCCTTGCGATAGGTGGCTTTGAGTTCCGTGTAGTCGAACGGCTTTTCGCCTTGGCTGAAATCGCGAGCGCCACCGGTCGCGCCTTCGACGATATGGATATAGGCTAGGCCGCGGCTGCCCAGGCCCGCCGCCACATGATTGAAAAGCGGCTGCGGATCGGTGTCCGAAGCGTCGTTGGCGGGTGTTACCGGCGACAGCCTGATCCCGGTCCTGCCGGCGCCGACAGCGTCCGTGACCGCGTCGACCACCGCGAACAGGAAGCGCGCCCGGTTTTCGATGGAGCCGCCATAATCATCGCTGCGATGGTTGGTGCCCGAGCGCAGAAACTGGTCCACGAGATAGCCATTGGCACCATGGATCTCGACGCCGTCGAAACCCGCTACCTCGATCGCGGCCTTGGCGGCGCGGCGGAAATCATCGACGATGCCGGGGATTTCGGCCGCGTCGAGCGCGCGCGGCTCGGACGTCTCGACGAACTCGCCGCTGCCATCCGGCTTGACCAGGAAAGTCTTGGATTTTGCCCTGATCGCCGATGGCGCCACCGGCTTGCCGCCGCCAGGCTGCAATGAATTGTGCGAGATGCGTCCGACATGCCAGAGCTGAACCACGATCTTGCCGCCGGCTTTATGAACCGCGTCCGTGACTCGCTTCCAGCCGGCAAGCTGATCCGCCCCGTAGAGGCCGGGCACGTCGGCATAGCCTTGGCCCTGATGGCTGATGGCGGTGGCCTCCGTCACGATCAGCCCCGCCGTGGCGCGCTGGCCGTAGTAGGTGACCGATAGGTCGCCGGGTACCGCATTGGGTGAGCGATTGCGCGTCAGCGGCGCCATGACGATGCGGTTCGCCAATGCCAGGTCACCGGCCCGCAAGGGATCAAAGAGGGTAGCCATGAGAAATGCCTTTCATGCATTTTGGGGGAATGGGGAGGATCGTCAGAGATCGGACAAGGCAGCCTGGAAGGCGGCGATGGTTTCTTCGTTGCGCTTGTAGAACACCCATTGGCCGACCCGCCGCGTCGTAACGAGGTCGGCCGACGCCAGCGTTGCCAGATGCGCCGAAACACTGGACTGAGCCAGGCCGCGATGGTCGAACTGGCTGGCGCAGACGCCCATCTCGAGCGGATGCGCCTGCGCGGCGAAGTGCCGTTCAGGCTCCTTCAGCCACGCCAGCACATCCCGCCGAAACGGATGCGCCAGCGCCTTCAATATGATGTCGTGGTCCATCTTCACCTGCATCGATCTCAACCGATATATAGATCGGATAGAGACGATATGGCAGGAAATCCATGCCATTTTTGCCGGCGATCGGAGCACGTTGCCCTCTGGACGCGGCACGAAACCGGAATAACGCCGCCGGGCGCCAACCTTTCCAAGGGAATGGGCCGCTAGATCATCATGTAACCGCCAGCACCTTGCCCGTATCGTGCTGGCGCACGAAATCCACGCGCTTGCTGTCCCAGTGGTAGCTGTAGTGCCGGCCCTGCACCGGAACCGGGATGACATCGGGCCAGAAGATGCCGACGCATTGCCCGTCCGGCATGCGCACGCTGTTCCATACCAGCCCGTCGCTGCCTTGCGCCCGCAGCGCCCGCCCTTCCGCCTGCGAGGCGGTGTAGTCGTCTGGGTCGAGCACGCCGGGCACGGCGTTGACGTCATCGAGGTCGCGGTCGACGCTGCCTATCAGCACGCGAAAGTCAGCCGTCCAGCCCGGATCCTCACTGGTGGCGCGCATAAAATTCTGGTGGTGGTGGATGGTTTCGGCCAGCGCCACATCCTCGCTGTCGCCGGCATAATAGAGGCCGTAGCTGCCATCGGAGAAACGGCCGGGCCGCAGCGTCGAACAATGCACGAAGGGCGCCATCACGAAGCTCGCACCGGGACCGGAAACCCGCCTCGCGGCAGGCACCTTGCCGAGGTCGCCGAGTTCGAGCCTTATGCGCGGGTTGGTCTTCTCCTCGACCGCGGCAAGCGCCTCCCAGTCGCGCGGGTCGGCAATGTCTTCGAAGAGGTCGATCGGCGGATGGATGGAGCGGATGATGCGGAAGGTCTGGTGCCAGTGGACGCGGCGCCGGACCGCGAGCCCACTCACCATGCACCACGCTCCGCATCGAGCCATTCGCGCATTGCGGCAAGATCGGAGATTTCGCCGCGCAGCATCAGGTCGAGCGCCGACTGGCCGCCAAAGGTGGCATTGGGCTTGCGGATCCAGGCATAGCCGCGCGCCGGCTCGGTGAAGAGATAGCGCAGGCCCTTGTGGATGCCCATCAGATGCGCCATGCGGGTGCGCAGGTCGCGGTCGATCCTGCCGATGCCGCCCTCCTTCCACCGCGCCCAGGTCCGCGCCGACATGCCGCCGAGCAGGATGCAGGCCTCGAGATCGGTGAGGCCCCACGCCTTGAACAGGTTGACCGTGGTGCGCGCCAAGGCGCCCGCCTCTTCATCCGAAATGGCGGAGCCGACCGCGGCCGGCGTGGTGACTATGGACTGAAGCTGCATTTTTACTCACCCTATTGGCACAGATATAGCATGTATTTGCCAATTGGCAAGGATGAAGGGGAGAACGAGTGGCTTCAGTCGACGACTTTCACCTTACAACCGAGATATTAATTGCCGAAGCCGGCGCCGCCCCTCATCGCCCTGCCGGGCACTTCTCCCCGTATAGTGACGGGGAGAAGGAACTGGCCGCAACGCTGGCGCCTCACTTGCAACGCTGGTGATTGGCGAAATCAGCGATGACAGCGCCCCTCTCCCCGTCACTATACGGGGAGAGGATGCCGGCAGGCAGGTGAGGGGCGGCGCCGGCTTCGTCGATTAGCCGCGACTCCGGGCACTCTACTCCGCGTCCCCTTCCCCCCCGAGGCCCTTTGTCCCCCGGAAATCCCCCGGGCCCGATTGGCCTGTTTCCCGGCCCTTCCGCGCCCT
>NZ_JAFFIW010000075.1 GCF_018588885.1 Mesorhizobium sp. dw_380 | reverse complement strand
CTGTTGATGGTCAACCTCACCACGCCATGATCCTTGTCGCAATGGGCGGCAATCTCATCCGCCGAAACGCTCATCCGTGAATTTCAAAATGGACTCTTAGAGGGCATGTGTTCAGGCTATCGGCAGGAAGCTTTCGACGCTCAAGCCCGGGCGATATCACCAATGATGCGAACATAATGGCCTTCTGGCTGCCCATAGGTGCCACTAGCGCAAGAAGCAAGGCCCTCGCGATCACGATGACGACTTCGCCGCGTCGCGAATAGATGAGGTCGCGTCACTGGAGCATTTGAAGCCCAACGGTAACGCCCGGCCGGTTGCGAACTCCGCAGATTGCCGCCATCTTTTATATTTGACAATGCTAATATTAAAGGTGACGTTACGTCATTACGCACATCTGGGGGCCGCAATGGAGGGAATTGCAATGAAAATGGTGATCTTTTGCACTGCGTTTGTTTTGGTTGGGGGCGGTGTCGCCGTTGCCAAGGACAAGAAAGTGGTCGTGAGTGATGCTGCTGCTTTGTGCTCTACGAAGCATTCGACAAAAAAGCTGATTCCAGAGCTGGACTGCAGTCTGACCGGAACGGCCACGTCGCCAGCCACAAGTGGACAGTCATCAAAGCCGCGTTTGGGATACGACACCAATCCGTGGCTCGTAACCGGCTTCTGACTCGTCATTCTGGGATCGGGCATTTGCCTACCGCCGAGCGGTCACCGCGTAAAATCCGTGGCGGCCGACATCAGGAATTGTCGCCTTTAGAAAGACCACTCGCTGGCCATTTCCGCTGGTTTCGCTCAGATCAAGCGCGACCAAATAAAGAAACGGTTAGAAAGTACACCTTTAGTTCCCTACTTGTCTGTCGAATGTTCCGCCCTTTAGCCAAGCCGAATGTTCGTGCTTTAGTGATCCGAAATATCTTCTGGCCAGACTTCTGAATGACAGGCAATTGGAACAGTGCTGGGGTGACCAGCACAGTAAAGATCGGCGCAGCCCGGTCCCTTCCCGCGCCGGTAGGGTTCGCTCGTCCTCTCCGTAGGCGGCGAACCCTAAACCCTTTAATAAGGAGAGTGGTAACTGTGTTCAACGACAAAGAATCCCGAATTGTAGAGCTCGCATTGCTGCTGGCTGTCCCGATCTCTGTTCTGATTGCCGTAGCATGGCCAGTATTTTCATTGGCTCATTCTTAGCAATTCGATAAATGTTGGCGCCCGCAGAGGAGGACCTGATGACAACCAGATTTCCGGCCGCAGTCGTGGGGTTTCGGCCAACCGATTTCGGCATGGTTCAGACCTCCCCAAAAGGTACTATAACAGGTTTGCTGCACTCTTGAAAAAGAGTTAACTATAACGTTCCCTAGAACTCGCCGCCATCAGCCGCACGAAGTCACAATACTATCGCCCTTTCATGGACTCTCTGAGACTGAAAGGAGATAAGAATGAAATTCACAAAGATACGTTCGGCAATCGAGGGGCGTTCTTATCTTGGAGACCGATCCGAGAGGCTACGTAATTCTTCATTTTGAGATCGAGGAGAAAGAGGACGAGTCACTGGCGGAAGCTCATGGTCGGTGACCTGCCACTGAGAATTTCCTCCATCTGAGATTAGAGTCTGGGCCTTGATTGAAGGACGGACTGATGAAGAGAAAGCGGTTTACGGAAGAGCAGATCATCGCGGTTCTGCGCGAGCATGAGGCGGGTGCGAAGGCGGGCGATCTGGCCCGCAAGCACGGGGTCTCGGAGGCGACGCAGCAACTCCGCTATCCGTCAATTAAGCAGCGAAGGTCAACCGGGTGAAGCCGGTGATGCAAGATGCAAGGAACGTTGCTTTCGTAGGCTCTCCCCGTTGACATCGATGCAATACAGTGATGGAGCAGGCAGCGCCGGTCGATAAGGCGGCCGCCTAGCCGCTGGCTGCCGCCGGCAACGGCTGGATTGGAATCCGCACTTGCACAACAGTGCCGTTGTCCGGACTGCTGTTGACAATGAGCTTGCCGCGCAGGGTTGCGGCCATTTGGGCGCATCCCGTGAGACCAAGTCCGACATGATTGCCAGCCTTCGTCGAAAAGAAAGGCACTGTGGCCTTTTCGGCAATTTCGGGTGTCATTCCCACGCCATTGTCGGATACCTCCAGAATGACGTTCGTACGGCCGAGAAACCGGAGCCGTCTGAGCGCCGTGCGAACGGTGATCCTAGGGTTCTGCCTGCCGTTAACGGCGGTTTCGGCATTTTGGACCAGCTCGTCGACGAGCAACTGAAATTGTGTCGCGGGGACGGGGAGGTGGACCGTGTCAATGTCGATATCCAGCCTGACGAGACCGTTTCGCCGCTCGGCGACTTTTCGAAGAATTTTGCCAAGTTCTTCGGATCGAGGATCCCGCTCGCTATAGGCGATTTTAAGCAGGCCATTGTTGATGGATTCGAGCTCGTTTGCCGCGCCGCGGGCGGCCTTCAACATTTCTTCGCTGAGTGGTTGGCCTAGGCCTGTGTTGTCCAGAAAGAGCCGAAGCGCGGTGACGCGCGATCGCGTCATGTGAGCAAACAGCGAAGCAAATGAGCGCAAGTGCTGATCGCGGCGGCTGATGAAGGCGTAGCGCTGATGGATGATGAGGTAGAAGATCGCGACTAGGCCAAGGGCTATCGCGAATAGGAACCAGTTGCGCGATGCAGCAATGTCGATCTGAGCCGTCTCCTGCAGGGTGGCACTATGATTAACCGTGGCGCTGGACACTTCGAACATATCCAGCTCGAGCCGATCCATGTAGGGGAGAGCTTGGGCGTAGTTCGACCCCGCAACGATGATCGGCGTGACTTTTTGCTCGATGATCTGGCGAACATCCTGCAACAGTTTGGCATCCTTCTTCGGCAGGAACCGGTCGACATAGGAGAGCGCCAGCAATTGTTCGATGTTGACGCTGACGAGAGCGATTTGTCGGCTGATGTCGGGCTCAAGCTTGCCCGCTTCGCTGGCAAAGCGGACATAGCCGTTGACTCGCAAAAGCCGTTCCCTGACCTGCGTAGCGCGCCATTGGATTTCATAGGTCTGGCTAAGAATCTCGTCGGTATCGTGTCGATATTGCTCCGACTGCAGAAACGCCCAGGTACTCAGGACCAGCGCGACGCACAGCCCCACATAGGGAAGGATAGCAAAGACGCTGCTGGTCCTGAACGTCATTGAACCGATCGAAGGGCTACTGGGAAGAACACCCAAATCGAATTGCGGGCAGGGACGTAATCACTCGGCAAGCGGTCGTAGGGCCAGACAACAAAGATCGGGCCTTTCTCCAGCATGTTTATGGGGCGAAACTCCTGGCCGCCCTTGCACAGGCTTTTGGCACGGTCGTCGTCCGTGCATTTCCGTTCAACCGCGAGGATAGGTTCGAACTGCTCAATTTCGTCGCCGCGGATCTCGGAAACGAAATTGTCATAGGCGACGATCTTGATGCCTGGATTCTCGGAAATGCCGCCCTTTGCAAGCACGTCCTTTAACTTGGGTCCCCGGTAGACGATTGTTTCGTTATCCTTCGTCCAGGGAGTGCGAGTGTCGTAGGTTTGCTGAGGGAACTCGGCCTTCAGCTGCTCGCTCGAGAAGGTCTTTAGCGCTTGGCCGGAAGCATTCTCAACGGAGATCATGTTCGGGTTGTCGTAACTCGCCGCCGATGCCGACAAAGAGGCGATCGCGAAAACTGACGAGAGTGTCAGGGTGAGAATGTTATGCCGCATCGGCTGCCTCCGCTTCATATTCCCTTGGGCCGTCGTCCTTGGAGAACAGCACGCATGGTCCACGTGATCCTCTCGGATCATAGGCGAATCCCTTGGCCGCTAACGCCTGAGTGATGTCCAGAATGCCCTCCAGACCATAGAGATGATCGTGCAGTTCGAGAAAGATGCGTTCAACGCCTGGTAGAACGGCTTGCTTCAGCAAGTCGCGCTCTGCACCCTCAATGTCCATGACCAAGACATTGATATCGTGAGTGGTCAAAAACTCGTCGATGTTGGTGGAGCTGATGGAGATCTCGTGCTCGTAGGGACCTTGGTTGGGGTCCATCGATGACATCCAGAGATCCTTGCGCACGTAGAAGCGGAAACTCCGAGGTTTTCCCGCGGCAAGAATGCCCTGCGACAACACCACGTTGTCGATGCCGTTTGCGTCAATGACGCGCTTCGCCAGCGCTGCAGTCGTCGGATTGGCCTCGAACGCCCACACCTGAACACCGGGAATTTTCGCGATGACTGAGGTGATGACGCCGATGCCGGTACCGAGTTCAAGCACGCGATCGTTGCGCTTGACTGCTTTGTGAACCCAACGGGCTTCCTTGGCCTCGTAACTGCCGTTGGCGAGGGCTTGCCAGATGATCGGCGATACATCGCCAGGAAGGAGGGGAAGTTTTATGCCATGAATTGTCAGTGATGCCATGCGGTCTATAGTCCCTTAGGCAGCTTATGACCCTGCCTCATGAGTTTAGCCCGCGCCTGCTTATAGTATTTTTCAACAGTGCCAACGTCAATGCCTAGGCGTTGCGACATCAGTTCGTAAATTTGCTTCCGCTTCATGCCCCGTTCTCGACGGGTCATCATGTCGATGATTTCTTGTTCGCGCGGAGTGAGGCCGGAATATCGATAGTCGGGAATGGTCATTCCGACACGCGAAAGCCGAATGGAAAAGCCTTTGGTCGAGATGTCTTCCAGCACATCCGAAAACACGCCGGGCTCCAGACCGGTCTTGCCAAGATATCCGGCTGCGCCAATCTGCCGAAATTCCTCGGCTTCCGCGCTGCTGTCAGAACCAGTCACGACAACATGGATGGCACTCGGTGACGCTTCGATGATCTTATCCACAACAGATACGCGATCGGCCTGAGCAGTAGGATCAAAGCCAGGTAGGCCAGGATCGATAACAACAAGATCGAAATCGTCTCGCTGGAGCTCTCGGGTGGCGATCTCCAACGTCTCCGCGCCAAGCACCATGCAATCGCCCAGGCTCGAGCGAATTTGCTCCATCAGGGCCAGTCGCATCAAGTTTTGGTCCTCGACGACCAACGCTCGAAACATGTCTCCAGAACCTCGCTGCCTATTTCTTGGGGCGGGTTTACACCCTCTATGGTTGAAAAATAGGGGGGCTGTCACCCCTTTTTTTTCGCTCCTTGGTGGGTATCAGTCGAATGGTCGCGGCGGGGCGGTGGTCGATTTACTAGGAACAAAGCCATGCTGAGCCTAGGAATATCTACGCTTGATCCATCCGCTGATGACCTGATTGATTGGCCATCTCCACTAGCCGGGCGCTTCTCGGCAGAAGCGGCACCAGAGGAATCGGCCATTGGCTTGAACCTGGCTGCCGTGACCGGGCGACATATGGCGACGCAAAAAGCATCCGCCGTCGTCCTCGACAGGGAAGGGCGGCGGGTGTCCGAAGAGGCGATGGCGCGGCGCGAGGTGATCATGTATCGGCCGGCCGACCACAAGGAGTCCATCAGCAAGCTCGTGTATATCGCTGCGTATCTCATCGCGGAGCGCAAGCGCCTCGAAGACGGGGAATTGGCGACCATTCTGGAAATGGCTGCGCCCGTCGGGTGAGCGTCTGACGATGACCACGAAGGACCCTTCATCCATAAGAGAGTGCTAAATGACACCAGCAGGTAGAAGGCCGTCGTTCGCCTCTTCCCTCGGAACGGGCAAGTGGGCCAGAAACCGTCATTGTCGAGCAGATACTCTAACGTCGGGTTCGGGGGCCGGAAGCGGGCGGTCCGGTTTAAGGGGCGGATTCAAGGGTAGCTGCCATTCAACTCCCGACCTCATTACGGTCGAAGCAGTATGGGCTTCTGTCAGCTTGATGTCATTGTCCTTGAGGGTTCCTCTGTTGGCTTGTCAACTCCCCATGTGTCGGCAACCGACGATCGCCACTGTTGTCCAGAGCGCTAACGATATCGTCAGCGAATTTCAGTTCACGCTTCTCCTCCATGAGGACTCCCTGCTCCATTATGGCAATTGATGTAGGGCCCAGCGGCTTCTCGTCTGCCGTTGCTGAGGAAGATTGCCATCTTATAAGGCAGATCTAATAACCATTGTGTTGAATGCGTTTCGCTGATTAGCTGCCTTGCATAACACCGGGACAAAATTGACAAGTGTTGTCCGGGGAGGACCGCGATGCCGGTGCTTGAGGTTCGTCACGTTTCCAAGAATTTTGGGGCCATTCAGGCCCTGACCGACATCAGCTTCCAGGTGGAGCGGGGTGAAGTCGTGGGCCTGATGGGCGACAACGGCGCCGGCAAGTCAACCATAGTCAAGACGGTGGCCGGGAATTTCCCGCCGAACGACGGCGAAATTGTCGTGGACGGCGAGGTTTGTCACTTCCATAAACCCGTTCAGGCCCGTGCCAAGGGAATTGAAGTCGTCTATCAGGACCTGGCGCTCGCGGATAATCTGACGGCCGCGCAAAATGTCTTTCTTGGCCGCGAGATGAAGAAGGGCTTCTGGCCGATCAGAGTGCTCGACAAGCAGGCGATGATCGACCGCTCGGCAGCGCTGTTCAGGGAACTCAAATCGGAAACCCGGCCGCGCGACCTCGTCAGGAAGATGTCGGGTGGGCAGCGCCAGGCGGTAGCCATCGCGCGGACCCGGCTTTCAAACGCCAAGCTGGTGTTGATGGACGAGCCGACCGCCGCCATCTCGGTACGCCAGGTGGCAGAGGTGCTCGAATTGATCCGGCGCCTCAAAGCGCAAGGTGTCGGCGTCATGTTGATCAGCCACCGCATGCCTGACGTTTTCGCCGTTGCAGATCGTATCATTGTGCTCAGGCGAGGTTCGAAGGTTGCCGACAAGGATGTCGACAATACGTCGCCCGAGGAAATCACCGGACTGATAACGGGGGCCATCCGTGGCGAATAGTGCTCAGGAGTCGGTTAGTGTTAGGGAGTCGGCCCCGGAAACCGGCCGATCGGCCATGTCGGACTTCGTCCCGACCAAGGAAAAGACGGCGCTTCAACATGTGTTTTCAAGTCAGCCGTTCTGGGTGACGATCGCGCTCATTGCCCTCGTCACCTTGATGACGGCCATGGAGCCGAGCTTCGGCACCTCCGAAAACGCCGCCAACGTCACGCGCAACTTCGCACCTTTCGGCATCATGGCGCTCGGCATGACGGTGGTGATCATCACCGGCGGCATCGATCTGTCGGTCGGCTCGATCATGGGCCTGGTGGTCATCGTCGCCGGCCTGTTCCTGACCTGGCACTATCCCTGGTACATCGCATTCGCCGCCGGCCTTTTCGCCGGTATGGCGTGCGGCGCGGTCAACGGATTCTTCGTCGCTTATATCGGAATGCCGTCTTTTGTGGTCACCCTCGGCATGCTATCCGCGGCGCGTTCGCTGGCGGTCGTATTCTCCGCCAACCAGATGCTCTACCAATTCGGGCCCGATGCTCCGATCGTAAAGGCCATCGGTCAGGCGAAATGGCCGGTGCATGGGCCACAGGATTGGGCACCGCACTGGATACCAGAACTGTCATCACAGTTCTGGACCATGGTGATCCTGGCCCTGATCGTCGGTTTCGTCTTCAATTTCACGGCCTGGGCCCGCCATCTCTTCGCTATCGGCGGCAATGAGGAGGCGGCACGGCTGACTGGTGTGCCGGTCGACTGGATCAAATTCGAGGCCTATGTCTTCTCGGCGTTCACCGCTTCGGTCGCCTCACTCCTGCTCCTCGGCTACAACGGCTCGGCCATCAATGCCATGGGCCAAGGCTACGAGTTGCGCGTGATCGCCGCGACGGTCATCGGTGGAGCCAGCCTTATGGGCGGAGCCGGCACGGCCTTCGGCGCGATCATCGGTTCGGCGTTCCTCGAAGTGATCAGGAATGCGCTGCTGATGGCCGGCATCGATTCAAATTGGCAAGGCGCCTTCGTCGGCGGCTTCATCGTTCTCGCGGTTCTTTTGGGCATGCAAACCGGCGGCAAATCGATTCTCGCCGCTTGGCTGGCAGTCTTGATGCCCAAAAAAAGCCGCTAGAAAACCCCGCCGGCGGGAGGCCTGCGGGGCATTCCACCTAGGAGGAGAACGTCAAAATGAAAAAAAATCTGCTGATGGCGGCCGTGGCGCTTGGCGCAATGGTGCTCGCCGTTTCCGGCGCCCAGGCGAAATATACCTTCGCCCTGGTACCGAAGAACATGAACAATCCTTTCTTCGACCAGGCACGCGACGGCTGCAAGAAGGCCGAAGCCGAATCGAAGGGCGCCTTGGAATGCATGTATATCGGCCCCGGCGAGCATGGCGGCGGCGACGAGCAGGTGCAGATCGTGCAGGATCTCGTGGCCAAGAAGGTGGACGGCATTGCCGTGTCGCCATCGAACGCCGCGGCGATGGCGGTTGCGCTGCAGGCCGCCAAGGAAGCCGGCATCCCGGTCCTCACCTGGGACTCCGACCTGCTGCCCGAGAACAAGGAGCTTCGCGTCGCTTATATCGGCACCCACAATTATGAGATCGGCGTGAACCTTGCCAAGCTTGCCATGCAGGTCAAGCCTAAAGGCGGCACGATCTGCATCCAGTCGGGCGGCGCGGCGGCGGCCAACCACAATGAACGCATGCAGGGCATTCGCGATACGCTTTCGGGCACCAAATCGGCAGCCTCGCCCGGGGACCGGCTGACGGGCCAGAACGGCTGGACCGAAATCGAAGGCTGTCCGCTCTACACCAATGATGATTTTCCGCTTTCGGTGCAGCAATTTGAGGACATCATGGCGAAAAATCCAAACCTTGACGCATTCATCCCAACGGGTGGCTTCCCGCAATTCATTCCTGATGCCAACCGCGCCGCAGTCGCACCGTACAAGGACAAGATTGCCTCGAAAGCGCTGGCCCTTGTCGTCGCCGACACGCTTCCCGTGCAGATCGACCAGATGAAGGAAGGGCTTTCGCTTGGCCAGGTCGGTCAACGGCCGTTCGAAATGGGCTACAAGACGATGATGGCACTGAAGGACATGAAGGACGGCAAGGCGCCCCCGGCTGACCCGACCTACACAGGCCTCGACGTCTGCACGCCGCAGACGGCCGATACCTGCGTCGCCAAATAGTGCTTTAGGGCGGGAGGAAACTCCCGCCCTTTCATTGGAGCGAGGTGCGGTTAGATTGCTGCTTTATCATCTTATCTCGCTCCAGGGGGTTCAATGTCGGAAATGTTCTCGCTCAAGGGCCGGGTCGCATTGGTGACGGGTGCTTCGCGTGGCCTCGGCTTTGCCATGGCCAAGGCGCTTGCGGAAAACGGCGCAACGGTGATTGTCAACGCGCGCGACATGGACCCCCTCTCCGCGGCGGCGGAAAAAATCGGTGCCGAAGCCCTGCCGTTCGATGTTGCGGACGCGGCGACTTCAAGGGCGGCGCTTGAGGGGATCGTCGAACGCCACGGCCGCCTCGATATCCTGATAAACAACGCCGGCATCCAGCATCGCAGCCCGTTAGTCGAATGGGAGGACGAGGACTTCGACCGCGTGATTGCGGTCAATCTTTCGGCCTGCTTCCGTATGATGCGCGAGGCGGTGCGCCTGATGCTGCCGAATAAATTCGGGCGCATCATAAACACTGGATCCGTTGCGGCGATCCTTGGCCGCCCCACCATTCACGCCTATGTGGCGGCGAAGGCGGGGTTGCATGGACTGACACGCTCGACCGCCGCCGAGATGGGCCGCCACGGCATCACCATCAACGCGATCGCCCCTGGCTATTTCGCCACCGAGCTAAATACCGCGCTCATCAACGACGAGGCCTTCACCAAATGGGTCGAGGCGCGAACCCCTGCTGGCCGCTGGGCTCAACCTGAGGAACTCGGCGGAGCCGTGGTGTTTCTCGCGTCCGACGCTGCCGCCTACGTCAACGGACATGTTTTGGCGGTCGACGGGGGTCTATCGGTCTCCCTCTGACTGCGAACTGCCTTTAACGGAATGGCAGCCAGGCAACAAACAGTTGAGGGGGCGAATCCATATGCATTTCGACGCATTGTATTGCGCGTCGGACCGCAGCGGAAGGCAGCTTTCAGGCAGGGCCGATCGCAATCTGAACGTCGCGAACGAGGCGCGTTCCAGACCGGCAGCTGTGGGGCGAAACCAACAGGAAGCTTCTATCTTCCAAGCAAGAATAGTGAAAGTTCCTCCGCACTGTACTCGCGCTTCGAGGCCAAGGGTGACCCTCAATCCGCCGACCGGCTGAGGGCGCTATTTTAGGCCGAACTGTGCCAGCTCTTCGTGGGCGATGGACGTTGAGGAACCATTCCCGCGCGAGTTTCGATCTTCAGGGTCGATGTGAGCTGGAAAGGACAACTGTGCCCGAGTTCCACAAAACAGAACAGGTGTCTGCTGAAGCCTTTCGGCGGCTGATCCGCAGGGAAGATAAT
>NZ_JAFFIW010000074.1 GCF_018588885.1 Mesorhizobium sp. dw_380 | reverse complement strand
CGTCCAGCCATTCACAAGCCCGTCGGTCGCCGAACGGAGCCAGAGCTGTTGACGTCGAAAACAAATAAGCCGCTACGCCATGTTCTCCTTTTGTGCTCGGCGCATAAAAGGGCAGACCGGAATTTGTTGTGGCGTCCGGAATATCTGGCGTTCCACGGAGTTTACCAGTCCGGAATTATGGATTGCTCGTGTGTGGCCTGCCCCCAACCCACCATTGGATGAGAAATGTCGCGACGTGGCAGACCACGACCTCGCCAACGACGGAGGTGTTCGGCTGCGCCAACATAGAGGCGAACTTTCGACCAAATCGTCGATACGACGCTGACTGCAGATCGTGGGCAGCACGATGGCCAGAGGCGCGACCGCCGCGCTGGAAAGGCCTTACTTCTTCTACGCCTGCTTCATTTCCGTCATGAGTGGCCGGAAGGCGCCACGCCGCCAAAGAGGCCCGGCAATGTCGGCATGGTGTTGAACCTCATCAAGGGAATGATCGCGAGAGAGACTGGCAAGTGCCGTCAGCGTCGAGGGACGGTCGGATCTGGCAACGTTGGTTGATCGCGCTTCGCTTCAGCGATAGCGAGACGCGAGTTCGGCCCCGCGACCGGCATCGAACAGGGCGCGATTTGCGTCCGCGACGGCGGAGAGCTTGTCCCTTTCCTCCAATGCCGGGATGCAAATCGTGTCTCCCTGCCGGAGGCTGGCCAAGGATGCCTTGACGACATCCGCCGGATCCATCACTGGTACATTGGCCTGAGGACCGGCTTGCCATCGATGTCATGGCATTCTGTCCTGACGATCGCAGGACAAGGTGCCTGTACGCGAACACCTGTGCCCTGGAGTTCAGCCGCGACAAGGGCCTTCACGAGGAAGGCCAGTGCTTGCCCTCGTACCGGGCATGCACACCGGCGCGTCTGGAACCTTGGCCTGTGCGGAAAGTTATTCAGCGTCCTCAACGGAGAGTCATGACCATGGCGCGTCCCGATGCTGATCCCAAAGCCGCTAAGCGGCCCTCAACAAAACAAGCAACACCGTCCCCGGCACCGCAGAAGACCTCGGGGGCCGGCCCATCGATCGCCGAGCACTCTAAGGACGCCAAGGCCCCGAAGGGGGGCAGGCAGCCTGGGGCGTACGTGAAAGATAGAAGTCCATGAACGTCGCCAACCTTCAGTTGAGCCGATCGCCTGCACTCCTCGCGCACCGCATCCAACCTCCGTACCAGCGGCCGACAGCTCGCGAGGAGTGTCCTGGTCGACGCCGAAAGTGGCGGCGTGCAAGAGTCCGCCCTACGCCTTCGCCGTGGCGCAGGTCCGCTCATTTTGGCGCCACGGGCTTGCCGGAACCGTCTGGCACTGGAGGAGTTATCGCATGGAACCAACAAAGAAGGTCCTCGACTTGGCAACGTCCACGGTCAGGCCAAGTTCAGAGGCCCAGGTCCGCATGGTGCGCTGAAGCGGCTTAGGAAGGCCTTCCCGCCTATCCGGCGCCTTGATGATCGTCAGGGTTCCCATGCAAGAGGGCTTATTGGAACGATCGTTCACCAGAATGGCCGGGGCCGTCGCCCGCGCCACCGGAAGACCTTGGGCTTTCGCCCTCTGCGTCGCCTCCGTTATCCTGTGGGCCGCCCTGGGGCCTAGGTTTCAGTACTCCGAGACGTGGCAGCTCATTATCAACACCGGCACTACGATCATCACCTTCCTCATGGTATTCCTGATTCAAAACATACAGAATCGGGATGGAGCGGCCATACAGGCCAAACTTGACGAACTGATCAGGGCGGGCCGCGGAAAGAATGATTTCATCGGAATCGAGCATCTCACCGAGGCCGAAGTCGAGGAAATGCGCGCCCTTTGTCTCCGCGCTGCCAAAAGGAACCAGAAAACAGAGACCCGAGCAACGGCGGGCAACGGAAGAAACGGACATCGCCACGCACCTCATGCCGGCCCCCCACGTAAGTCCGCAAGCGCCACACCAAAGGGTGCAGCTACCCGGTCATCCTCGGTTGCTGACCGGCGATCAGCTCTCTGAAGAGGCGAACAACTTCTTCCGGTTCGGCCGGCTTCATCACTGTCACACCAAGTGAGAATGCCTCGTCGCTATCCTTGACGCCGAGGCCGGATTTCGGCGAGCGGCAACATCGACGTGACCGCCAACGGCTCGCTCGACGCCCGCTTCGGCATCGACGCTGAGAACTTCGGCTCTGGCTCGACCACGGTCACCACGGTCGGCCCGGTCACCGTGACCAACGGCAACGGCATCTTCGCGCTGGCGACCGACGGCAATGTCACGGTGAACGCGGGCGATGTCACCTCCACCAGCAACACCGCCATCATCGCCCAGCAGACCAAGGTAGCTGGCGCTGGCGGCTCCTGGGGCAAGACCGACAGCGACGGCAATGCCGCCGCCTTCGACCGCTCGACCGGCGGCCTGCTGGCCGGCGCCGACACGCTGGTCGGCGGCTGGCGCGTCGGTGTTCTCGGCGGCTACAGCCATTCCTCTTTTAACGCTGACGATCGCAACTCATCAGGCAAGGCCGACAATTACCATCTCGGCCTCTATGGCGGCACCAATTGGGGTGCCATCGCTTTCCGCAGCGGCGCCGCCTACAGTTGGAGCAGCCTGTCGACACATCGCTCCGTCGCCTTCAACGGGTTCACCGATGGATTGTCGGCCGACTACGATGCCGGCACCGCGCAAGTGTTCGGCGAACTCGCCTACAAGGCCGAGACCAGCAGCACCTTCAAGTTCGAGCCATTCGCCAACCTTGCCTATGTCAGCGTGCACACCGACGGCTTCACCGAAACCGGTGGTGCCGCAGCGCTGACCAGCGCCGGCTCGACCACCGATGCCACCTTCACCACGCTCGGCCTGCGCGGCTCGACCGACTTTGCACTCGGCGGCATCAACGCCACCGCGCGCGGCATGCTCGGCTGGCGCCATGCCTTCGGCGACGTCACGCCGACCTCCAGTTTCGCCTTTGCTGGCGGCGATCAATTCACCATCGCCGGTGTGCCGATCGCAAGGGACAGCGCCCTGGTCGAGGCCGGCTTCGACCTGTCGCTTGCCTCCAACGCCACGCTCGGCTTGTCCTATTCAGGGCAGTTCGGCGGCGGCAGCGTCGACAATGGCGCCAAGGTCGACCTCAGCGTGAAGTTCTGACGACTCCGCGTTTCTGACGGAACAATCCTACCTGATACTCTGTCTGCTCACGCGCCGAGTAGTTGCTCGCAAAATACTTCAGCCAACGATCGAGGTGTCGTTCGTCAGGCAATGCGCACCCGATATTCGTACGCCTCTGTGCTGCCACGCTGGCCGCGCTCGATGCCCTCGACGCCGGCTATTGGGGCTAACGTTGTCCGGCGATCGCAGAGGTGGCGGCGCAACTGGCTCTATGTCGTGCCGGTGTTCGCATTCCCGAAGCGTTCGCCGTGCCATCGAGGCATTGATGGATGTGGACGATAGGCGGGCAAAATCAGGTAGTTATGGAAGATCGTGTGCAAACCGCACACGAATGTTCTCCTTCTCTTCCATTTTTGTTCTCCCGAAAGAGCCTCCGAGAACGCTTTATATGCACCGACGGCATTGACCGCTCCCTCGCAGATGTTCACCAGCATATCCCATCAGCCACTATGGGGTTTGGTCGCATTACCTATCGGTTGGCCGGAGTTGTAGAAATACCGCTCCACGAAATGCTCCGAGGTCATGTGCAGTGGTCGATGTGCTGTCGGCTATTTACAGTCAGCAAATCCGGTCTGGCTCAGTTCTGGGAACTATCCTCGGACTATCTGTCCTGGCTCCGTCGCCGAAAGCTTTGACTTCTTCCGTAAGCTCCGGCCCCGCCAATTCTGCCGTGCCGACGCCGAAGATTGCCTTAGGGTGGTATTCGACGTTCAGTTCCTGCAACTTGGCGGCATGTTCTCTACGAAGGCGAGACAAAACGAGAAGAGCTGCCTCAAGCCGCCAGTCGCGGGACCAAATGTAAACAGCTTCCCGTCTTCAACCACGAACCGCCCTCGACGACGTCGCAGCCGACCCCAACGAGGACCGGGCGTCTGATCTGCGTGCCAGCTTGATCCCGCCCTCCCATGGGTTGCCGACGCCTGAGCGGTTGGCATAGCGCTTTTGGTTGGGTCGAAATAATAGCCCGCGTCGCCATTGGCATAGGCTTCGAGGATCGCGAGGAAATCGTCCTAATTTGCGAAACGCGCCCGGATGACGGTTTCAAAACCCTCTTCCCCCCTCCTCAGGGGCCTAAACATGGCGTCGCCGAAACGGGTTATTGAAATTGTTGGGAAATGACCGCCGGCAGTCGCTCAGCCAGCCTCGCTCGTGTTCGGCGCTACCGGCCGCAGAGGCGGCGGAGGCGGCAACAAGGCGCGTATGTCAGCGAAGGGGAATGTCGGCTCGAAGCGGAAGGCCTCGGCCAGTGAACCGGGGAGGCCGTTGCATTGGCCGGCACGGAATTCGTTCTGGATGCGGGCCCTGTCGACATATTGCTCCGGCCGCTGCGACCGGTGCGCGCGGATCGCCTGGGTTTTGATATCCCGGTGGGCGGAGATGTCGACGTAGTGCGTTGGTGAAAACCCGGTGCCGCCCATCGTGTCGGCATACAGCACGGGAACCCCGAAAGAGGCCGCAATACGCACGCCGTCCGACAGCGCGCGATGATCGGCATGATAGTCGTTGGGCGCGTGCGTGATCACCAGGTTCGGTCGGGTCTCGCGTATCAGCGTTTTCAGCGCGCCGATCAGCGCGGCGTCGGCCATCAGTTCGCCGTCGGGAAAGTCGAGGAAGCGCGGCGTCGCGCCAAGCAGCGCGGCCGCCGCCGTCGCTTCCTCGCGGCGGAGACGAGCGAGGACCGCGGGGTCGCTCTTGCCGCCCCTGGCACCATCCGTGGCCACGGCAAAAGTGAGTTCTGCGCCTTGCGCCGCATAGGCGACCATCGTACCGAACATGAAGATCTCGATGTCGTCCGGATGCGCACCGAGCGCCAGTATTTTCACGCTACTCTCTCTCCGGAATGAAAAAACCGAACGGAGTTCTGCTCGCCCTGATCGCCTACGCAAGCTATTCGGGCAGCGACGCGGTTATCAAGAGCCTTGGCGGGCAGTTCACCGTCTTCGAGATCGACTTCTTCGCGACCTTGTTTGCCGGCTTCTTCCTGTTTTTTACCCGCCCGGCGGGCGAGCGCTGGCGCGATTTCTGGCGTATGAAGCGGCCATGGGCCGTGCAGGCCCGCGCCTGGCCAGCATAGCCTCGGGCGTGCTCAGCGTCTACGCCTTCACCACCATTCCCTTGGCCGAAGTCAACGCTGATCTTCCTGGCGCCTTTGCTGGTAACCAGTGATCCGCAATAGGAGCAAGTGCGGTCCCCGCCGCATCTCCCAATGATCAAAGGTGTCAGCCATGAAGGTCGGGACACCGTTGGCGCGGCTTCCGCATTTGAATTGCTCGCTCACGGCGCGCCTTCCTCATTGCTCCGCCGGGCCATCAGAAGCCCCTCAGCACTGCGCCAATCTCTTTTGCCGACACGATCAAGGTTTCCATGCGACAAGATACTTGCGGATGATCGAGCATGTCGTCCTTCGTTGCGATGAAGGGGATAGCAGCGGCGGCAGCTTGTCATCGCTATTGCGGGAAGCGCGGCTGCTTATTCGATCTACCCAGCCGTAGGGGATGGAAAAGCCCCGGCGCTTGGGTCTGCACCGGGGCTCAGGCCATGCACGAGCTACACCACCATGTCCGAACGTCAGCCTGCGCTAATATCGTAAATGAATGGTGAATTAGGCCTGCCGCATCGACGTGCACCCAAGTCCTCGGCTAGTGGACTCAGGCTGCCGTTGGCCGCTTCTACCTATCGGGTGATAGGGGGTATGTTCCAAGGACGAACAGCGGGCGCTAGTCCCAGTTTTGCTGCGTGGTGTCGCCGCTGCCAGTGACTTCGCCCGCAGACTGCTCGCGCCTTCTATCGCTCATTTTGATCGCGGTGACGGAAACATTCCACGGAGCTAAGATGTTCCTGAGCCCAGTGAGACTTCATGCCTTGAGTCCCCGTCCTGGTGAGAGTGAAGCGATGAGTCCTACTGACCCACCAGTTGATGCAATCAGCACGCATATGGACGTGAAGCGAGGAACGGTCGGGAACTTTGGCACCGGGTCCCACCCGAAGCTCCGCAAAAGACTTCACCGTTAGCCGTTTGCCAAAGGGGAACCTGCCGGGCGCAGGGTCGTTGATTGTTGTCGGAGCCGAGGCTCAAGGCATCACACCGCACATCGAGAACGATCACGGACAAGCTGCAACGGAGCTGAAAAAACCATGACGGCCAGAAAGGACAAGACCAAGAGCAAAGATAAGAAAGCACAGCGTTTGGCCGAGACCACCGACGTGTCGCCGCGGCAGGCGAAGGAGCTCATGAAAACGCACGGCACGGACAGTCCCAAGGTGGAGAAGGAAGCCAAGAACTTCAAAGCCGAAGGATAGGCAGGCGGACGAGCAGACTTTCCAACGTCCACGTCCATACAAGCAGCCAGCACTGTGGCTCCCGCCCGGTACTCAGGCGCAAAGGGTCAGCCGGAGGCTATCGTGCGGTGGTGCGATGGCGCAGGAATGAACGCCTTGGCGTGCAAATTTATTGGACCTCGTTGCAGGATTCCCAGGTAAGCCATTAGGCTTAATTGTGGGTTGATCATCGCTGGACGTGCCCCGAGTACCAGCACTGGCCGTCGCGGGCTGTCTCACCCCAACGCTTATGTATGATTTCTAATGCTACCATGGTAGCGCAAACTCAACGGCTCCGCTAACGCAACGTACGCCGATAGCGCGCGTTCTACTGAATAGGAGGGCCATAACCGATCTGACGGGTGGCTATTGCGCAAAATCGGAGGCAACTAGGATGTCTAAGTTCAAAGAGGCCCTTGAGCGCGGGAAGGAAGCTCGCCGTCAGCAGGAGGAGCCCGTCGGGAATGTGGAGGCGGCGGAGCGAGAAGCACCCATGGCGGACTTCAGCGAGGAAGCAAAGGCTTGGCTTAACGACATCGTGATAGCATCATTGGAGGCGGCCAAGGCTGACGTGGCGGGTGAGGTGACTATCGACATCGACACCGCGCCACGCCGGCACGTCAAAGCCTCAACACCAACTGTTCGCTTCCAAATCTACAGGAAGCGAGAATCGGAGAAGGCGCCTACAAGAACCTTCACGGTCAGCGTTGGGATTAGCGGGGCGGTGTCGGTGTCTTCGCCGGGGATCGTGACTAAAGATGTGGGAGACATAGGGGATAGGTCCGACTTACGGTTCCGCACCTTAATAGCGGAACTGATCGAGGACGTTGCCAAGGGCACATAGCAAGGCTGTGCAAACCGGCACCTGAGGGAAACGAATGGGGCAGGGGGTTCGCGCGAGCCGGTTATCCGATGTCCCGCTCAGAGATTACTAGCAAACATTCTGACTTGCCCTAAATAGCCGCCCCATGCCCCAGCGTTATGACATAAAGAAGACCCCTGAAGGCACGTGGGATATCGTCGACGTATTCACCGGGCTGCCGGTGATGGAAGTGGGCGTCCCTTTGATCGACATGCCTATCGAGGAGGCCGACGATCTGGTCGACCTTCTAAACTGTCGCGACCGGGAACAGCGGGGTGATACTTAGGCTCTCGCCACGACAATTCATCAACCAATCCGACAGCCAATTCGACACGGTCTCGAACATCTGATTGTTTTCGTTCACGCGGAGGATGATGATTGGATGTCGTTAGCGGCCTTTGAGAGTGCATCGCACGACAATCCATAGCGTCGGCTCAGGTCTTACGGCGAAACAGGTGGCTGTCGTACTCCTCCAAAGTGCGGTTCGTGGCAACATCGTTTCGGTCAAAGCGGCATGAATCAAACCCGGGAAGCTGCACCACATTCGCTGGAAACAGATGAAAAGCTAACCGAGGCTATCGTGACCGTTGCGATCGCTTTGGGCTTCCATTGCCTTCGATCTCCGCGAATAGCTAAGGCACCATTGGTTCAACTCTCCAGTCTACGTCAGAGCTGACCGCTCTGACGTCCGCTTCGGGTCAGCCACGTCGAGGTGCGGCCGACCGAGCCGCCGACAGCCCTTTTCGGACGGCTCTTCTTCCGACGATATTGACCGCTTCAGAAATAGAAGCCGCTGAACGAGGGAGTAGAAACAGCGGATATGCCTGGATGGAAATCGGATCGACTGCCAACAAAGTGCGCAAGGTCAGTCGACCGGGCCAGCCGGAAATGAGGAGGGCGATGTCCGGCACCATCCCCTCCACGCGTTCGTGCTTTGGTTCGACGTGGGAGTCGACGAATTGGAATTAGGCGATCGAATTAAAGGCTTTCCAGACGCTCGTCGCAGCTATAGGGACTATGGAGCGCAGGCGGCCACATGCGGGGTTCGCAGTTTGATGTGACACTGGCTCCCCGGGCCGGACGAAGCTGCGAACTATGAGCTGCCGATCCCTTTCAAACCTGCGCCGCAGCTCTCCACCAAGGTGCGTAAGCGTGATCGCGAGCGCGCCGAGCGCATCCAATTGACCGGCGGTCCAAAACCTTCCCTCAGGCAACGGGCGGTCGCGCTCGCCCGAGAGCGAGGGGTGGTGCGAACGCGCGACCTCACGAACATCGGCATTCCCCGTCGCTACCTAACCCGCATGTGCAACGAGGGCCTGCTGATCAAGGTCGGCTATGGGATTTACCGCGCCGCAGATCACCAGGCGGCATGATCAGGTCACGTTGGCTATCGAGCGGAGCGGCAGATGGCCGGGCATGGGGCGACCGGTTTGAGTTGCAGAGGCCGCCGGATCACCGAACCGACTAGGTCGAGCAGTTGATTTAAGGCGGTAGCGGGAGACCGCTACATGAAGGCGGCGTGCGCTTACGAAGGTGGTCTCGATTGACTAGGCGATACGCCTGCCGCGATCATGGCCGGCGACCAGGAAGCGCTTGAAGCCAAACGTCTCCATCAGCACCACAAAGTCGGCGGCCATGACGCGCTTGGCATAGGGCGCATGATCGGCGGTCGAAGGCGGACAGGAGCTTTGCCCCCATAATCCCGCAAATCGGCGCAGACGACGGTGAAATCCCGCGCCAGGCTGGGCGCCACGTCGCGCCACATCAGATGCGTCTGCGGAAAGCCGTGCAGCAAAAGCAGACCGGGCCCGTTGCCGGCGCGGCGGGCGAAGATTCTTGCTGCGCCGGTGTCGATCTTGCTGGCGTCCGGAAAGTGCCGACCGCCTCTGCTCCAGGCGGAATCCAGTGTCAACGACGCCTCGAAGATCTGGTCACGTTTTCGTCCAGAACCTTCACTGTGATCGTCAGATGCCTGCCACCCGGCATTTCGTCGCGGGCGACGTCGTGCAGGATGCGCAGCGCTTCCATGCCGGCGCGCTCGCGATTGGCAAAGCGCTGGCCTTGCGCATCCCTCTGGGTATGTTCGCTGTTGTAGAGGTCGAAATAGAAACGTTCCATCGGCACCCCGGCAATTCCGACGTTCAATTCGCCAGCGCGATCATGGTTCCAAGCGGCTGACCCCGAGGGAAAATCTGCTCTGCGCCGGCTCTTGCGTCACAGGCTGCCTGCAACCAGCCTCGGTCTGCTGCGTTAGCGATTGCGAATGGAGGACGCCGGATGCTGGAATCGCTTTATCTCAACCTCGGCCAGCATGACGCCCTTTCGGACGAGGAGAAGGCCCTTCTCACCACCACCTTATCGATCGAGAAATATGTCGGCGTCGGCGAGGACATCGTTTCGGAGGGAACCAGGCCGACTTACAGCACACTGATCATCGACGGGCTTGCCGCCCGCTATAAAGTGCTAGAGGACGGCGGGCGCCAGTTCACCTCGCTGCAGGTCGCGGGCGATTTCGTCGACCTGCATGCCTTCCTGCTCAAAACCATGGACCACGGCATCGTCGCGCTGTCGCCCTGCCACGTGGCCGCGGCCGAGCATGGCAAGCTCAAGATGATTACTGAACAGGCGCCGCATCTCACCCGGCTTTTGTGGCTAGACACGCTGGTCGACGGCGCCATCCATCGCGAGTGGATCGTGGCCATGGGCCGCCGCTCCAAGACGTCCCATCTGGCACATCTGATCTGTGAGCTGTTCGTCAGGCTGCAGGTGGTCAAGAAGACCCGCGACATGAGCTTCCATCTGCCGCTCTCGCAGGCCCAGCTCGCCGATGTGCTCGGCCTTTCCGTGGTTCACGTGAACCGGGTGATCGGCACGCTGCGCCGCATGAACGTGATCAATTGGACAAGCCATATGATCACGATCCTCGACTGGGAGCGGCTGGTAGAGATCGCAGAGTTCGATCCGACTTACCTCAGCATGACGCGCGAGCCGAGATAGGAATCCAGCCGGGCGGCATCTTGGAGCGCGACCACAGCTGGTCCAGCGTGGTGAGCGCGGCGCTGGGCCGGGTAGATTTCAAGAGGCCTTGTTGCGCGGCGACCTTCTTAAACGCGGCAAAGGCGATCGCCGGCCGGCAGGTGCCCGTTATCGTGTCGTCCACCAGCCGGACCGCTTCGAGATAGGCCGGCGCCTCCTTGTTCTTCCAGGTGCCGTCGAGCGCCTTCTTGGCCTCGGCGATCGTGGTGACCACCTGGTGCCGCTGCCGACGAAACGGATGGTGAGCGGTAAAAAACGGCTCATCGGTCTTTCACCATCCGAAGCGCCAGGCCAGGCCGGCAAAGGGCGCGGCCGTATCAATGGCGATGGCGAGAACGAAAGTGGGCTGTTCATGCGCAAGGATTTCATAGTGCATCATAAGATTGGAATGGCCCTAAACGATGATTTTGCCAGTCGGTTGCCTCCGGCCGGGCCGGTCCGAGACTATAAGTCTGAGGCTACATATTGCTCGCGGGCCGGGCCGGCGG
>NZ_JAFFIW010000073.1 GCF_018588885.1 Mesorhizobium sp. dw_380 | reverse complement strand
TGGCCGGGCGGGGCGCGCGCGCGCGGGGCGCGGTGGGGCGGCGCGCGGGCGACGCGGGCGCGGCGGAGTCCGGGGGCGGCGGCGCGCGCGCTGCGGGGGCGGGGCAGCCTCGTTCGGGCGGCACGGGGGCGCGCGCCGCCGCACCCGCGAGTTGGCGCGATCGAAGTCGCCGGGCTGCGCCAGGGGGATGCCGCGCAGCGCCAGCGCCGGCGCGTCCTCGCGCAGGGCGACGCGGTCGAGCGCGCCAAGCGGATCGCCCGCCGCCAGCGCCAGTGCCGCCGCTGTAATCAGCGAGTCCATTCAAATCCCGTCACACTTGTAACTCCCACCCCGGCACTTCAGCGCCCTAACTTAAATCACCACCGCCGGTCAGCAAGCGGCATCGCCCCAAGGGGACCTAGCCATATGGCTGAGGACGCCTTGGCCGCCGTTGACGCCAATACCGGCATTCACTAGCCTGAGCATCTCAGGTATGAGTATTAAGCATCTTAATCGGAGGTGATTGAAAATGCCTGCAACCGACGACTTCGAGAATGCCGCGCGGCCTCGCCACCCCTGCTGCGCCGGGCCGGATGATTCAAATCCCGCCGCATTTGTAACTCCTGGCGCTGCGCTCCACCGCCCTACACTGGCTCAGGATGCCCAGACGACAACAGGCCGCGACGGCACCACTGGCAAAGGAGAAGACCAATGACCAAGAACATGACGATGAAGACCCCGCCGATCGTTTCAAGGCAGGAATGGGACGCCGCGTACGAAAAGATGCTGGTGAAGGAAAAGGCCACGATGCGCGCCAAGGACGCGCTGTCCGCCGAGCGTCGCCGCATGCCCTGGCTGGAAGTCGACAAGGCCTATGTGTTCGAGGGCCCGAACGGCAAGGTAAGCCTGCTCGACCTGTTTGAAGGCCGCCGCCAGCTGATCGTCTACCGCGCCTTCTTCGAGCCCGGCGTCTATGGCTGGCCCGACCACGCCTGCCGCGGCTGCTCGCTCGGCGCCGACCAGGTCGGCCATCTCGCCCATCTCAACGCCCGCGACACCACGCTTGCCTATGTTTCGCGCGCGCCGCAGGCCGACATTGCGCGGCTGAAGAAGCGGATGGAATGGAAGATGCCGTGGTACACGATCACCGACAGCTTCGACAAGGATTTCGGCGTCGACGAATGGCACGGCCACAACGTGTTCATCCATGACGGCGACCGCATCTTCCGCACCTATTTCATCAACACCCGCGGCGACGAAGCGTTGGGCACGGTGTGGAGCTACCTCGACGTGACACCGCTCGGCCGCCAGGAGATCTGGGAAGACTCGCCCGAAGGCTATCCCCAGACCCCGCTCTACAGCTGGTGGAACTGGCACGACAATTACGAAGCCGGAGCCGACAAGAAATGGGCCGAAGTGTCCGCCGCGGGCGAAGCCGCGTTCAGGGATAAGGCTGAGCAGTAACAGGGCGAGGCCATCAAGCTTGGGTTCCTCGCCCCACAAAGTGGGGAGAGGTGGCTCGGCGAAGCCGAGACGGAGAGGGGCTGCGCCCTACGAAAGCCCCCTCTCCGGCCGCTTCGCGACCACCTCTCCGCCGCCTTTGGCGAGGGCGAGGAACCCAAGTCCTGACGGGTCGCAACCATCAAGGAAAAGACGATGAGCGATATCCATTCAAGCACCGGCGGCGCCGTCCCTGAAAGCACCGAAGCGACGACCTCTGGCGTCGCCGACTGGCTGTGCCTCGCCGCGGCTCCGACCTTCGCCGTGATGGCCCTGCTCTCCTGCCTTCAAAGCGGCGACGCGGCCATGCTGTGCATGGGCGGCTCACCGCTCACCGGCATGGCAGCCATGTATCTGCTGATGAGCGCCTTCCACCTCGCACCCTGGCTGCGGGTGATTTCCGGCCGGCAAGCACGATAGCAACTCCTGGCCCGCCGCCGCCAGACAACATCCACACCCATCGGAGAAGACAATGAGGCTGGTCAGGCTGAGAGCGCCCGGTGGCTTGGACAAGCTCGACCTGATCGAGGAAGATCCGCCCCAGCCGAGGCCGGGCGACGTGCTGGTCCGGATCCGCGCCTGCTCGTTGAACATGCGCGACGATTTCGCGGTGCAGGGCAAGACGCCGACCGCCGACGGCCGCGTGCCGCTGTCCGATGGCGCCGGCGAAGTGGTTGCCGTCGGTGATGGTGTCGATGCGTTCAAGCCCGGCGACAGCGTCGTCAGCGTTTTCTACCCCTTTTGGCTCGACGGCGACATGACGCCTTCCACAAGGCGGGATGTGCCGGGCGAAAGTTTCGACGGCCTGGCGAGCGAATATGTCTGCCTGCCGGCGCAGGCCTTCACCAGGGCACCTCAGGGCTACACGCATACCGAAGCCGCAACGCTCACCTGCACCGGTGTCACCGCCTGGCGGGGCCTGGTCGTGTGCGGCAAGGTGAAGCCCGGCGACACGGTGCTGGTCCTCGGCACCGGCAGCGTGTCGCTGTTCGCGCTGCAATTCGCCAAGGCCGCCGGCGCCCGGGTCATCGCCACATCGTCCGATGAGGAAAAGCTTGATCGCCTCAGCCGCCTTGGCGCCGACGCCACCATCAACTACAAGGCCGTGCCGGATTGGGGCCGCAGGGCAAGGGATTTGACAGGCGGACGCGGCGTGGACCACGTGATCGAGGTCGGCGGCCCTGCGACGCTGGCGCAGTCCATAACCGCCTGCCGCACAGGCGGCCACATCGCCCTGATCGGCGTGCTGACCGGCTTTACCGCGGAAGTGTCGATCCCGGCTTTGTTTTCGAACCAGATCCGGATCAGCGGCATTTCCATCGGCAGCCGGGCGGACCAGGAGGACATGATCCGCGCGATAGAGGCTATCAGCTTGAAGCCCATTATCGACCGCCGCTTGCCGCTGCGCGACATTGCCGCCGCCTTCAAGCACTACGGAGCCCGGAAGCACTTCGGCAAGGTTTGCCTGGAGCTTTAGGCGCTTCCCGCCGACGTGGCGGCACCGACTACCTCGCTTCATGCCTGCCCGACATCACGATGTTCCATTAGCGATAGCTAATTGACAGGCCGACGGAAACAGCGCTCATTGGCTTGCACAGGTGGATCGCAGCAACAGGCGGGCGATTTCGGCCGCCGGCGTCACCTGGGGAGGATTCCATGCCGACAGTCATTGGCCATCACGACATCACAAAAGACACCAAGCACTGGCTCGGTTCGCCCAAGCGCAAGGAGCTTTTCGGCTCGCTTGGAATCACCAACATCCGCACCTTCGTCGATCCGAAGAACCCGAAACGGGTGGCCGTGATGATGGACGTGCCAGACATGGATAAGATGGCCGCGCTGATGCAGAGCAAGGCGGCTGCCGACGCGATGGCCCACGATGGAGTGGTGCCGGAGTCGCTGGTGATCCTGGTCGAAGCGAAGGCGTAGCCGCGCCAAGTCCGGCACTCAGGTCGCGATATCGTTCACCGGCAGCAATGGTCTGGGAAGGTCAGCTTCGCCAAGCCCGGCGCGCAGCTCGATCTCGATGTCGCGGCATATCTGCGAGATCGGGACATCGTTGGCGTTGCCCTCGAACGGGTTGGCACTGCTCTCGCCGACCTGGTCGAGAGACATATAGGCCCAGCCCAGCAGCGTGCTGAACGGGATCGTGAGCCAGATGCCGATCGTGCCGAGCGGGCCGCCCAATTTGCCCATCTCCGCGAAGACCGGAACCACGCCGAACGGCAGCAGCGTGCAGAAGATCATGACGAACATGGCACTGACGATGGCGTATTGCCGCGGATAGGGATTGTTCTTGATGCGATCGCAGCGTGCCTGCTGATCGTGGAAATCGCGGATCAGCTTTACCAGCTCAGCGTAGACCTGCGGTGGGATTTTGGCATCCTTGAACAGCCCGTTGACCTGGATCGATTGCATTTCGAGCAAAGCCAGCGCCGGCTGCGGCGACTTCAGGACCTTGTCGGCCTGTTCGGCCAGCAAAGGCCGCAATTCATCGGCGACCGAGGCGGTATCCTCCTGGACGCGGAAACGCCGCCGGTACTCGATGTTGGCGGCCTTCCCCATCGATTCCCAGGGCATCGGCCGCCGCAGGGAAAAGCGCAGCGCCGTCATCCAGGCGATGTGGCGGTAGATAAGTTGCCTGGCTGTCGGCGCGTCGAGGAAGTCCCGGCAGAAATTGGACCACACCCGGCTGCTGGCCGTGATCTGCGTGAACGCCTGCAGCGCCTCACCGCTGCGGGTGAACACCTGCGAATTCTTGAAGCCGGCAACCAGCGACACGGTGGTGCCGAGCACGAGCACCACCGACCATGGCACCGAGAACCCTGCAATGCCCGGAAGGCGGTAGGCCGCCACCGCCAGTCCGCTCACCACCACCATGTAGATGACGCTGCGCCGCGACCAGAGCGCAAAATCAATCACCTTGTAGGAACGGCCTACATACATCGGTTTCCCCTCAAATCATGGACAGCCTTGGCTGTCTCACCGCCGATATCCGGTCGCGCTCACCGTGCCTTTACAGCTCCGAACCGCAACCCGTCCATCAGCAGTTTGACCAGCCGCCGCGAGCGGTCGCGCCACTCCGGCGTATCCGGCGCGGAATAGATGCCGCCCAGCGCGTGCAGCACGTCGGAGGCATCGACGTCGGCCCGGATGGTGCCATCGGCCACCGCCGCCTCGACCAGTTGCCGCAACGCTTGCGACACCCTGCCCGACGTGTCGGAAAACAGCGTCGAGTTGGTGTTGAGCAGGATGCGCAGGCTGGTCGCCAGGCCGCGCTTGGTGGCGATGTAATCGACGAAGCGCCGCATCCATTCTTCCAGCGCGACATCGGACGGATGTCTTGCCGCAAGCTCCCCGCCAGCGGCGCACAGCGCCTCCACCTCGCGGCGGTAGACCACCTCGACCAGATGTTCGCGCGTCGGGAAATGCCGGTAGAGCGTGCCGATGCCGACGCCGGCGCGGCGCGCGATCTCCTCCAGCGACGCATCGATGCCGCGCTCGGCAAACACCGCCGCCGCCACCTCGACCAGCCGGTCGCGGTTGCGCTGCGCATCGACGCGCAACGGCCTCGCCTCCGCGGCGGTCTTCGTTTCGGCGATTGCGGACGGCTCGGTGGCCAATTTTTTCTCCACGTCGAATTTGGGGCTTGAACCCGGCCGGGCCAGCCCCCACGTAGTAAACGGAGGCACCTCCGCTTAAGTGGAGTGCCTTCATCATATAGGCAGGGAACCCCGTATGTCACGTCTTTCGAACCTGCAAGATCCCTGGAGGCTGGCGGCGAAAAGGGCGGAGAGCGTTATCTCCCCCCTCGAGGGGGAGATGTCGCCGAAGGCGACAGAGGGGGTCGGTTCGACCGGGTGCGCCCTCTTGCGACGGCTGCAGGTTAGCGCTCTACGAGAAGCGACCCCCTCTGGCCTGCCGGCCATCTCCCCCTCAAGGGGGGAGATTACGCTCGTCGCCGCCTTGCCCCTGCCCGCCCCCACCCCAATTCCTTCCCATCCGCGTCAAGCAACTGGAGCCAGACGCCCATGACGAAAATCCCCATCCATCTCGATATCAACGGCCATCGCCACGAGTTGCAACTCGAGCCGCGTGTCACGCTGCTCGACGCCTTGCGCGAGCGGCTTGGCCTGACCGGCACCAAGAAGGGCTGCGACCACGGCCAGTGCGGCGCCTGCACCGTGCATGTCGATGGCGAGCGCGTGCTGGCTTGTCTGACGCTGGCGGCGCAAGCCGAGGGCCGCACCATTACCACCATAGAGGGGCTTGCACGGGAGGGCGAACTGCATCCCGTGCAGGCTGCCTTCCTTGAGCAGGACGCGTTCCAGTGCGGCTATTGCACATCGGGCCAGATCATGTCGGCGGTGGCCTGCATCCGCGAAGGCCATGCCGGCTCGGACGAAGAGATCCGCGAATACATGGCCGGCAATCTCTGCCGTTGCGGCGCCTATCCGCACATTGTCGCCGCCGTGCGCCAAGCCGCCCTGGAGGCCGCATCATGAGGGATTTTTCCTATCTCCGCGCCACGTCAGCCGATGCCGCGCGCCAGGCGGCCGCCCTGCCCGGCGCCATGCTGCTTGCCGGCGGCACCACGCTGATCGACCTCGCCAAATGCGGCGTCGCCGCGCCCGACACGCTGGTCGACATCACCCATCTCAAGGGGCTGGACAAGATCGAAGTGAATGAGCGCGGCGCCACCATCGGCGCGCTCGCCAGGATGAGCCATGTCGCCGATCACGCCGGCATCAAGAGCCGCTTCCCCGCCGTCTCGGAGGCGCTGTGGCAGGCGGCCTCGGCGCAGCTCCGCAATATGGCGACCATCGGCGGCAATCTGATGCAGCGCACGCGCTGCCCATATTTCCGCGATCCGTCGAATTTTCCGGCCTGCAACAAGCGCGAACCCGGCAGCGGCTGTTCGGCGATCGGCGGCGTCACCAGGGGCCATGCGGTGCTTGGCGCCAGCGACGCCTGCATCGCCATGTATCCCGGCGATCTCGCGGTGGCCCTTGTCGCCTTCGATGCGACAGTCCATCTCGGCGAACGTAAACTTCTGGTGGACGACTTTTTCCTGCGGCCTGGCGCTACGCCCGACAGGGAGCATGCGATCGAGCCGGGCGAGATGATCACCGCCGTCGAAATCCCCGGCTCCGCCGCCGCCCGCCGCTCGACCTATCTGAAGATCCGCGACCGGCAGTCCTATGAATTCGCCGCCGCGAGTGCCGCTGTCGGCATCGAATTCGAGGCCGATGGGCGCACCATCCGCGACCTGCGTGTCGCGCTCGGCGGCGTCGCCACCAAGCCGTGGCGGGCGCGAGCTGTGGAAGACGCCTTGAAAGGCAAGGTGCTGGAGCCGGACGCCGTTCGCGCCGCCAGCCGGCTCGCCGTCGAAGGCGCCGTCGACCATGGCGCCAACCACTACAAGATCGAGCTCGCGCCGCGCGTTGTCGCCCGCGCCATCCTCAAATTGGGAGAGACGGTATGACCGTTCACACAAGACATGGTGACGCCTCGGACGGCGCGCTGGCGCAAGCCGTCGGCGGCCGGCTGTCGCGCGTCGACGGCCCGGCCAAGATCACCGGTGCGGCCAAATACGCCGTCGAGCAGCAGCTCGAGGGCCTTGCCTATGCCGCGCTGGTCGAAAGCACGATTGCGTCAGGCAAGGTGCGCGTGATCGACACGACACAGGCCGAGGCAGCACCGGGCGTGCTGCAAGTGCTGACCCCCGACACCATCATCAGCCTCAGGAGCGCGTCGGACTGGTTCGGCACGCCGCCGCCGGACAAACCCTATTGTCCGCTGGCGCGTGACATCACCTTCTCGGGCCAGCATGTCGCGGCTGTCGTGGCGGAGACCTTCGAGCAGGCGGTTGCCGCGGCGGCACTGGTCAAGGTCAGCTATGACGAGACGCCTTCCATCGTCGACCTCAGCGACGCCAAGGCCGGCGACGGCATTCCGGTCGACGCCATGACCAAGGAATGGGGCGATGCGCCTGCCGCCTTCGCCTCGGCGCCGGTGCGGATCTGCGCCGCCTACAACACGCCGCGCGAATACCAGGCACCGATGGAGCCGCATGGGCTGATCGCGCGCTGGGAGGGCGACCATCTCACCGTGTGGGAGCCGAGCCAATGGCTGGACGGCATGGCCCGCACCTACGCCGAATGGTTCGGCTTGCCGTTCGAGAATGTGCGGCTGGTCTCGCCCTATATTGGCGGCGGCTTCGGCTCCAAGGCGCTGGCGCTCAGCCACGGCGCGATTGCCGCAAGTGCCGCCAAGATGCTCGGCCGGCCGGTGAAGCTGGTGATGACGCGGCCGCAGACCTTCACCGGCTATGGCGGCCGCGCGGCGACACGGCAGACGGTGACCATCGGCGCCGGTCATGACGGCGTGATACAGTCGATCGTACATCGCGGCGTCAACGAGACATCCATCGACGGCATGTGGGTCGAGCCGTTGGGCTCGGTCACCTCGATCATGTACGCGACGCCAAATTTCTCCTCGAAGCAGAATGTCGTGCGGGTGAATTCGGTGGTGCCGGGCGCCATGCGCGCGCCGGGCGAAAACCCGTCGGCCTTCGGCATCGAAAGCGCCATCGACGAGCTCGCCTATCAGGTCGGCATCGATCCGCTCGAGATCCGGCTGCGCAATTATGCCGAGCAGGATCCGCACGCCAGAAAAGCCTGGTCGACCAGGCAGTTGCGCGAAGCTTTTGCCGCGGGCGCCGAGCGCTTCGGCTGGGCCAGGCGTACGCCCGAGCCGCGCTCGATGCGCGACGGCAACCAGCTGATCGGCTGGGGCGTCGCCGCCGGCACCTATCCGGTGCGGCGCGCCTATGGCGAGGCGATCGTGCGCATCCTGGCCGACGGTTCGGTCGAGGTCGAAAGCTCCTCGATCGACATGGGCCAGGGCACCTACACCATCCTGGCGCAGACCGCCGCCGAGACGGTCGGCGTGCCTGCCGACGACGTGGTGGTGAAGCTGGGCGATTCCCGCTTTCCCCGCGCCGGTGTCACCGGCGGCTCGCGGCTGGCCGGGGTGATGACGGGTGCGGTCCATAAGGCGGCGACCTCGGCGCTCGACCAGCTGATCGGTCTGGCGATCAGCGATCCGCGCTCGCCTTTCCATACGCTGCAGGCCAACACTCTGGTGGTGAGCAACGGCCGCATCGGCTCGCCGCGCGGCGACGGCCCCGAAGTCTCGATCGCCGAACTGCTCAAAAGCGTCGGCCGCGACCATATCGAGGCGACCGGTGACACCATGCCGGCCAATTCGACCGCCGAGGACCGCTACAAGAACTACACCACCATCGCCATGGCGCTGCCGCACACCGAGGGCAACTATTCCCGCCACTCCTGGTGCGCGCATTTCATCGAGGTGCGCGTCGATGAGGATTTCGGCACGGTGCGCGTGTCGCGCGTGGTGTCGGCGCTGGATTCGGGCCGGCTCTACAACCCTAAACTCGCCGAAAGCCAGTGGAAGGGCGGCATCATCATGGGCATCGGCCAGGCGCTGCTTGAAGAAGGCGTCATGGACCGCCGCCACGGCCGTATCGTCAATGACAACCTCGCGGACTACCTCGTGCCGACCAATGCCGACATCCCCGACATCGAGGTGATCTCGGTCGGCATCCCCGACCTGCATTCCTCGGCCCTTGGCGGCAAGGGCGTCGGCGAACTCGCCATCGTCGGCGTCGCCCCGGCGATAGCCAATGCGGTGTTCCATGCGACGGGGAAAAGGGTGCGGGATCTGCCGATTACGCTGGAGAAGCTGATTTAGGCAGAGGCATGGTGCGAGGCGCCCCCCTCTGCCCTGCCGGGCATCTCCCCCTCAAGGGGGGAGATTGGTAGCGTCGGCGCTTCGCCAGTTTTCCAGCGTTGATCATTGGCGAGGACGATGAAGCGAATAATCTCCCCCCTTGAGGGGGAGATGGCCGGCAGGCCAGAGGGGGGCGGCCAGGCGCAAACCTCACCCTTTCCTCACCATTCCAACCCAAACACCAATTTCCCGAAATGCAGGCCGCCGGCGGCCATGTGGGCGTAGGCTTCGGCCGCTTCATCAGGTGAAAACACCTTGTCGACGACAGGCTCGATCCTAGCCGCACCGATGGCGCGGGCGGCGTCACGGAGGTCGGACACCGATCCGGTGTTGTTGCCGACCACCTTCAGCGCCTTGATGATGATCGGCAGCAGATTGACCGTGGCCTCGGCGCCGGTGAGAAAGCCGATGGTGAACAGCGTGCCGCCGGGCGCGGTGGCGTTGACCGCACGGGCGAAGGTGGCGGTGCCGCCGGTTTCGACGACGAGGTCGGCGCCGAGGCCGTCGGTCAGCTCCAGCACCTTGTCGTCCCAGTCGGATGTCGCGCGGTAGTTGATCAGATGATCGGCGCCGAGTGCCTTCGCCCGCTCCAGCTTCTCGTCCGATGAGGAGGTGATGATGACGGTGGCGCCGGCGGCTTTCGCAAGCTGCAGGGTAAAGATCGAGACGCCGCCGGTGCCGAGCAGCACGACGACCGACCCTGGCCCGACATTGGCGGCGCGGATCGCATTCCAGGCGGTGGTGCCGGCGATCGGCAGCGTCGACGCCCCCTCGAAGGAGAGATGCGCCGGGACCGGCACCAGCGCATTGGCCGGCAGGGCGACATATTCGGCCAGCGACCCCGGCAGCGAGATGCCACGCATCTGCCTCATCTCGTAAGGCCGTGGCGGACCGCCGATCCAGTGCGGCTTGGCATGCGCGATCACGCGATCGCCCGTGGTGAATGTCGTAACGCCCTCGCCCAGCGCGACGATCTCGCCGGCGCCGTCGGCGACCGGGATCAGCGGAAAGGTCGGTCCGGGATAATTGCCGCTCGCCACCGCGACATCGACGAAATTGAGGCTCGCCGCGCGCTGGCGGATCAGCACCTCGCCGCGCTGCGGTTCGGGGGTGGCGACGGTGGCTTTGCGGAAGGCGTCCAGCCTGGCCTGGCTGAGTTCGATGGCTTTCATGGTTTCACTCCTGGGTGACGATTGATGGGTTGAGTGAACCTAGCTGCTGCGCTATCCCTGGATAATCCTTGCCATTTACATTTGAGTATTGCGGATCATGCAGCAATCCCACGAACCGGCGGCCCTTGCCGAAATGGCAGCCTTCGCGGCCATCGCCGAGGCGCGCTCCTTCACCAGGGCGGCGGCGCGTGTCGGCCGCGACGCCACCATCCTGTCGCGGCGCCTGCAATCGCTGGAGGAGCGGCTGGGGGTAAGGCTGCTCCATCGCACGACGCGCAGCGTGTCGCTGACCGAAGCGGGCGCCGAATTCCTGGTGCGGGTGCGCGCACCCCCCCCCCCGGCCGCCAGGCCCGCGCGTGCGCCCTCCCCACATCCCGCGGACGGCCCCCGCCGCCGCCCCCGCCCGGCGCCGCCCGCCCGCTCCGGCGGCACTTGGGCGCGCC
>NZ_JAFFIW010000072.1 GCF_018588885.1 Mesorhizobium sp. dw_380 | reverse complement strand
CATCACCGGCGAGATTTTGCCGGTCATCGGAGGTTACTGACGTCGCAATCCGAAGACATCTCACATCATTGAGCCATCTTCGACTCCGCACGATGATAACGAGACCCCAGACGACAATCGGCGGCCTGGCAGATTATCAATGCGGGAACGACGATGGCTGATCTCCGCATGCCATAACCAAGCAATTTCGTGGGACCAGATCGTTTCTGAATAGCCGTTTGGAACTCTCTCGTTGGCTTTCCGTTCAGACCTATCCAACAGGAGAAACGGCCCAATAGGAGAATGGCCATGCCACGAGGCGAGAAATCGAAATACACCGACAAGCAGGAACGCAAAGCCGACCACATTGCCGAAGGCTACGAGAAGCGCGGGATCTCCGACGAGGAGGCCGAGCGGCGGGCATGGGCGACCGTCAACAAGGACGATGGCGGCGGCAAGAAAGAGGGCGGCTCCGGTCGCGGCAAGCACACCGGCAATCCCGCCGCCCACAAGGGCGGCAAAAGCGGTGGCAAGGCAGCGGCTTCACGCTCAACCGCGAGCCGCTCAGAATCGGCGAAGAAGGCCGCCGCAACCCGCAAGCGGAACGCCGAGCACCATGCTCATTGACGGGTCAACATGACGACCGGAACACAAGCAGTTGGAAGACAAGCGGCCGGAACAAAGGCATGAAATCGCAGCTCGTCAACGAGATCGGCGGACAACGAACGTTGGGGCTCGATCCCGGCGAAGAAGCATTCGCCGCGCTCACGGCATTCGCGGTCGACCAGAAGGTCGGCAATGCCTCCCGCAAAATCCCGATCGATGAACAATGCGAGGTGCTGAGCGCAATCGGCGACGTCGCGCTGGATGATGACGGCAAGCCCAGCCTTCACGTTCATGCGGTGCTCGGATTGAGCGACAGCAGCACCAGGGGTGGACATCTGCTTGAAGGGATCGTGCGGCCGACGCTTGAAGTCACTCTGGTGGAAGCGCCCGGTCACCTGCGCCGAAGCAAACGGCCGGTGTCGCATTTGATCGATCTGGATGCTTGAAGCCGGCCGGCAGAAGCGGGTTTCAAGTCCAACTCGAGAGAACCGTCTCCATCTCGACCGTCTCGACCTGCTGTGCAAAGCGTTGGTGATACACGGTCAGCAGAGCGTCATGTGTTGCGTCGGAAGAACTACACAGCGCGTCCGTGACCAGAACCACGCGATAGCCGAAATCGATGGCTCCGAGCACTGTGGCCAGAACACACACATCGGTTTCGCCGCCGGTAATGACCAGCGTATCGATGTTGCGCTCCACCAGAAAAGCTCTCAGACGGCCTTCGAACCAAGGGGAATAAATATGCTTGTCGATGACCGCCGCCGGCGGACAGTAACCAGCCAATGCCGGTAACAATCCGACCATTTCGGCGCCAATATTTTCGATCGTCATCGAGGCCCAGCGCTCGTAATAGCGCTTCCACGATCCGACGCCCTGCCCCGGCTTCTGGGCGGGCAGGAAGCGCGTGAAGACGGTCTGCGTCGCCCGTTTTTCCACCAGCCTCTCGATCCGAGGAAGGACGCGGGTAATCCAGGGTGTTGCCCATTGTGATGGTTCGGCAAACAGCTGCTGCATATCCACACAGATATGCATGCACCGGTTGCCTAAGCGACCGTATGCCAGATCCGGCATCGACATCAGCGGATACTCGCCCGGCAGTGTCTTGTCATGATCCCTCGCGTTGCCATCAAAGATACGGAACGCCACGTGAAAGCGTTCGTTCCTGAAGGCGCAACAACCGACGCAGGCGGTCGACGTTTCCGCTGAGATGCATCGAGGCGCTCGTATGAAGTCGTTGGAGAGGCTATGCGGTCGCAAATCAGCAGGGCCGAGGCCAAGGTGGCGCTGAGCGGCGGATGTCTCTGCGGCAATATCCGGTTCTGCGTTGGAAGGGCTTGTCGTTCAACGCCGGTTGACTGCGCCAGCGCCGTCGCGATCGAGCCCCTCAGGGACATATTCGCCTGCATTGGGATCGAAGCCGGTCCAGCCGCCGGCCTCGTAGGTCCTGCGGCGCTCGGCCAGGTCGACCGATCTGGATTGACCCAAAATCTCCTCGGCATTCGCAACAAGTTCGTCGTCCACCTTGGCGGTCACCAAGGTGCCGCCACGGCGCACGCCCTCCGCATACACGTGTGCATCGTTCTCGGGCACGCCGGACTCCGTCAGAGCGCCGACAATGCCTCCGACCGCACCGCCGGCCAGCGCGCCGGCGACCGCCCCGGCGGCGGTGGCGGTGAGCCATCCGGCCGCGACCACGGGGCCGACACCCGGGATGGCCATGACGCCCAGTCCCGTGAGCAATCCGCCGGCACCTCCGACCACGGCTCCGATTCCCGCACCGCTCCCCGCGTCTGCAGCCGCCTCGGAACGATTTGCGTCGTACCAATCATCCGAATTGTTGGCGATGATGCTGATGTTCGAATGCGGGACTCCCGTCGCTTCCAGCTCGCCGACCGCATCGGCCGCGTCGTCATAATTCTCGAACAGTCCAGCTACCGTTTTCATCTGATTTCTCCTGATCCGTGCTCACTTGCCGGCGGCAACGACGTTGCCCTGGTAGTCGAGCCCAACGTCGAGGTTTTCGCCTGCTTTGGTCGCCCGGCCGCGCCAGATGCCCTGCTTGTCTTTGATGAGCTTCGATACATTGGAATAGCCCGCGTCCTCGATACGGCTCTTGGCCTGGGCTTCGCTGAAGCTGTTTGCCCCGGGGACGAGGGCGGCAGCGTTGGGAATATTGTCGGTCTTCACGGCCGGTGTTGTCGGTCCCGTGACGGCATCTTGCCGGGCGGCGATCTTTTCGATCGTCTGCTGGTGCATCGTCAACGTATCGACCGTTTGCTGGGCAAATGTCTTGAGGGCCACGTTGTCACCGCCGCTGGCATAGTTTTCGAACAGCTTGACGGCGTCGCCATGCGCCTTGACCTGCATGTCGAGATAGGCTGGATCGATCGGCGCCGGCGCGTTCTTCAGCTTGTCCAGATCGCCCTGGTGCTGGGCATCAAGCGCTGGCGGCACTTTCAATTTTTGTTCGCCGGCGACCGTTTGCAGCTTGGCGTTGGCCGCGCCGTGGTCCCGGATCATCATCTGTGCAAAATCCTTGATGCTCTGGTCCTGGACCTTGCTCAGCGCAATCTGGCTCGAGTCGACTTCGAACTTGCCGCCCACGGCAGCCTTATCCACAAAATCCTGGGCGCTGTCGGCAGCGAAAGCAGGCATTGCCAGAAGTGTGGAAGCGGCTGCGAGCGCTGCGGGAAGGTTTCGTGCTTTCATCGGCTTTGTCCTTGTCAGAGTGCTCGAATCCAGATGCGTCCTAACAAGCCAAGATATGCATTGTTCCGTTGCCAGGGACGACATGCCGGCGGACCCGTCAGCCCCAAATCCGTGGCGGCCTTGCTTGTCGGACCATTCCCAGCGCGCAATCTGCACGATGTAAAATACAGATACAGCCGCGGTAGCAGCGCCGGAACCGTACCCATCGCCATGGTTTCATCCTGGCGCTTGAATGTCCCGGCACAGGAGGACAACGCATGCCATCTCGACCCAAGGGATTTACAATCGCTTTGGCCTATACCGGGGATGCAAGAGCACAGGCCGCCGCGGCGCTTTATCAACACAACATTGCACAGACCGGGATCGACGACCGAGCTGTTATCGGAGCGGAGCTTTGGGACGCCTCAGGAAAGGTCTGGGGTGGGCTTTGGGGCAGAACGGAACTCGGACTCCTGTTTCTCGACATGTTCTTCGTGCCTGAGCAATTGCGTGGCCGATCCTTTGGATCGCAGCTTCTCAGGGCGATTGAGGAAGAAGTCATCAGGCGGGGCTGCAAAAAAGCCGTCGTCGAGACAAGCAGTTTCCAGGCGCCGCTATTCTATTTGCAGCACGGGTTTGAGGAATTCGGCAAAGTCGAATTCGGAATTCCAGGGTACGCACGCATCTTCCTTCGCAAGGACCTGCTGTAGGTATTGGACAGGCGCGCATAGGATGGCCCGATTGGATCGAGCTAACTGTTTTCAAGCGCCCGGCGCTCGGGAACAAATCGACGATTGCGGAGTTAAAGGCGGCGCATCGTAACCGGTCCTGCCCGCACTCTAAACGTTGGAGCGATGTGTCAGCTAAAGCGCGTTCCGCTTGGAGAGGCCTATGCGTACGGGACATTTCAGAAAGCCGATTGTCATTCAACCTGGCCGCATAGACCGGGACAGGGTTGTGGTTTCGGTGTCCGATGCAGCCGAAGTGCTGCTGCGGGACTGGCCAAAGCCGACATCCGAGAGGCGTCTTGCCGCGATCAGGGCGTGTCTTGCCGTGATGCGAGGCGAAAAGCCTCCCAGGGTTGCACGACAGGCCTTTATCGTTGCGGCCAAGGATGCCCGGATTTTGCTCGGCGACCAGATCTAGCCGTTGGCGCCCAGCACGCCCGGGCTTCGCCGGCACCTGCAAAATCTGGCAGAGTCCGATCTGAAAGAGAGAGAGACCATGGCCAAGGTGTCAAATCCTACGCCTGCTTCCGCGAGAGGCGAGATTCAGGCGGGAGCGATGCAGGACAAAACGCCGGGCTTCGATCCCGCCATTGCGCCGCTGGAGACCGACGCCGAGGCAGCGGACACCCAAAATCCGATTGCCAGGACAAGTCCGCCACGCTCGCACCCAAAATTCGAAAACGACGCCAGCTTCGCCAATGCGATGCGGCCGGTCGAGAGCGAACCAGAGCTGCGGCCTCGCAGCAACTGGCCGCTCTTGGTGATTGCAGCTGTCGTCTTGATAGCAGCCGCGGTTTTTCTGGCGGCAAGCATGCTGCGCTGAAAGTGTTCACGACGATACGGCGAATGACCTAATCCCGAAGGTCGGGTGCGCTCTTCATGCCTGAGAGTTCGGTCATCGGACACAGCAGCCGCGGCCGCGCCGGGTCGGAGATGTCGAGCTTGTCCCAGGGGATGCGATATAGGCCGTCGCGGCGACGCAGCCTAAAAAGATCCAGCATCGCCACGCCTATCGCCGAGACCGAAAGACGCTCGAAAGCAGCGTAGACGCCGACATGGAATTCGGTGACGACGAAGTCGTCGCCATCCCGTTCGGCACAAATTTCCTCAAGATAGCCGATGTTCTTGCCCCGCTGCGAGAGCACGCGTCGCCCAGCCAGACGCTCGAGATTGACGGTGGTCATCATCAAGCTCCCGGAATGCGTCCGATGACATGATCGCGCAGCCAGTCCTGCCATGCGAAAATCGACGTCTCGCGCACATCGATGTCGAATTCGATGTCGACGCCGATATCTCTGACCTTTTGCCAGGCGATCCGATGCGGCTCGCCATGGCGCCTGCCACCCAGCTTTGCCACAAGTTGCGCCATCCATCGCCCAGGCCGTTCGCCAAGGCGACGCGCCAAAGTGATGGAGCCGAGTTCAATCGCAACAATCCTTGGCGGCTTGCCTGGCCGCAGCTCCGCCACCAATCCGTCGACCTTGCCGATCTTGACCTGCTCGCGATCGACCACCTGCTTGTCGAGGAGATCACGCAGCAACTTCATCATGTGCCTCCGAATATCTGCAGCGGGATGGTCACCACGGCCAGCACGAAGCCAAGCGCGATGATGAGGATGACCGCGGTGTTCGAGATAATGCCGTTTCGATGCTCGCCGACATAGCGTTCGTCGTTCAGCAGAAACAGGAATGGAACCACCGTCAGCGGCAGGCTGGCCGCCGTCAGCGCCATTGAGAAGATGGTGAGCCTCAGCGGATCGAGACCAAGCGTGATGGGGATGGCGGCAAGCAACAATGACACTGTGTAGACGGCGCTGAAGCCCGGATTGTCGCACGGCTTGCGATCCTCGCCCCAATTCCAGCCGAAACCTTGAGCCACGAGATAAGCCTGCTGCAGCCCGACCTCGAGCGCGGCACCGAAGCAGGCAATGGCGAGAGAGGCCACGAACAGAACGAAACCCCAGAAGCCGAATACCGAGATCAGCATCAACGGCAATTGGTGATAGTCGTTCACCTGGTTGATGCCGTGCGTGGCGAGCACGAGAGCGGCCACGATCAACACGCCGATCGAAATGGCGCCGCCGAAGGTCATCCCTAGTCCCGCTATGGCCCGATTGGCGCCGAGATAGCTTTTGTCCCACTGGTCCTCGATAGCCCCCGAGGAATAGAACATGAACAGGTAGGGCGATATCGAGGCACCGAGAATGCTGACCGCCATGAACCAGTAATTGGCGGCATTGTGGGCTGGCAGCGAAGGCACGGCGCCAGCTGCGACCGCGGTCCAGTCGGGTTTCAGCATCACGGCGCCGACGACGAAACACAGCGTCACCAGGCCGAGGATCGACACGCCTTTCTCGATGAAGCCGAACGTGCCTTTCCAGAGCAGCAGCCATGCCAGGAAAGCCACCGGCAGCGCCCACCACTGGAAGCCGATGCCGGTGGCAAGTTCGAGTGCAATGGCAACGCCGCCGATCTCGGCGGAGAGCACCATGAAATTGACCAGCAAGGCGGCAAGCAACGGCCACAGAAAGACATTGAAGCCAAATCTCTCGCGGATGCCGTCGGAGATCGTGTGATGGCTCACAGCCGCGAACCGACCGGCCATTTCCACCAGAAAGATGATGCAGATGGTGCCGAGAACCACCGCCCAGATCAGCTGGAAGCCGAAAGTCGCGCCTGCCTGCGCCGCCGTCGCCACCGATCCGACTTCGAGGAAGCCGCCAACGCTGGTAACGACGCCGAGCGATATCTCCACGAGCTTCTTCATGGCTTCGGCGCGAAATATCTGGAATAGGCCGTGCTCAGCGAGCGCGAAGCCAACCGAAGATCCTGCTGCGCGTTTTGGACCTCTGCCCGATTGCCGGCCTGCAATCCCGCCTGGGCGCGAGCCACCGCGACCGACATATCCTTGACCGCTGCCGTCAAGGCAGCTTGCTTGGCGGGTTCAGCCGTCCCGGCTGATCGGATCTGCGCCTCGGCATCGGCCAGCGTCTTGCTGACCGATTGCAGCGTGCCCGCGGTGTAGGCAAACGGCGCCGCCCCGCCCATCCAAGCATCGAGCAACATCGATACGGTCTGCGCCGCAGAGGCCGCTGTTCGTGATTGCTGCTCGATCGGATCGGAAGACGAGCATCCCGCTGACATACCCAGCAGCAACAGCAAGCACAAGAAATCCAGCCTGAGGTGACGGCCACTGAAGGTCAAAGCCGGCGTCTGGTGCGCCAAGAAAGGTCTCCCCCGAGCCGAACGAAGCAGTGGTGCTCGATTTGAGTTGATCTAGAGCGATCAGGGAGCCCGTCAACGGAAGGCCCCGACAGCACGGGTTGCGAGCGAACTCAACCGGAAGCGGAACAAAGGATCGCTTGCGGGATTAAGAGCACGGCGGAGCCGGCTCAATCCCGTCCTGATCACCGCATCGACGACGTGAATGGACTGCTGGCACGGAGGATCCCGCAATGGCTCGTCTCATCGCCTGGATAGCGATCGTGGCAGTAATGATCATCGCGGCTTGGTTGTGGTTCGGCGGCCATAAAGCGAGCAATAATGGCGGGAGCCAGCCTGCGCCTCATGCGATAGACCAGAACGGGTAATTCAATTCTGCTCGGCCGGGTCCCGAGGTTTCTCGATCCTGTATTCGTGGATCAGGCCGAGAACCTGGCTTCTCACTGTCTCGCGCGCTTCGGGCTGGATGAAAGGCATCAGCCGGTCGACGGTTTCAACGACCGCTGGCGGAAGGTCCGCCACCGCATCGGTGAGTTCGCTGGCATGTTCATACATGTTGTCCGTCAGCTTTTTGTCGAGGTCGGAAAGGATGCCCATCATCAAGCTCCAGATCTGTGCTCTCCCGGCCTGTTAATGACTGGTCCGGCAGAGATGTTCCGTGTAGGAACTGCGCTCTGATCGGCTGAAGATCTTAAGAGGTGATCGTTTCAGATCACCGGCAGCGGCTGTGATTTCAAGACAATGTCGAAGCGCGCGGTTTCCGCTCCTGCCCCGAACAGCGCAAGGAACTGTCCCCAATGGAGGGAAACGACGCTGACCAGCCCCATCAGCGGGATCAATCATCTCAAGGAAGCTGTGCACATGCTGTTCGATCGGCATTACCGTGCGCGCCGTGGTGGCGTAGCGCACGTCCCACATCGCAGTCGCCTCATGAATGAAGAAGCTGACAATCATGACGGCGATGATCAGGGCGTTCACGTCGAGGAACATGGCGGCCAGCAGCGGTACGCCGACCTCGGCGAACATCAGAAGATGGATCAGCGATTCCTTGGCGCCCGTCGTCGATTCGATATGGGAAGCGCGATGGCAGAGCCAGTCGGCAAAACCAGCGATCAACCAGACCGGAAGCAGAAAATACATCAGGACCAGCACGGTGGGATCTGACAGCACGACGCCCCCTAATCTGCTTCTATCGGAGAGCCGTCAATCACTGCTGCCCCGGCATTTCGGTATTTTGCTTGGGATTTTTCTGGACGCCCGCAGCCCGTGAGGTATCCGCCGGGGCGTTGCCGCCCTGGTTCTGCTCAGGCGCCCGCTTCAACGGCGAGGTGCGCCAGCCCATATCGACGTAGAAAAAGCCGACAACGAAACCGACGATGATGACCACGGCTAGCAGGAGCGAGATTACAGCGTTGCGTCGCTCCATCGTCCGGCTCCTTTCCCTTGCCGAACAGCCGATGACGAAAATAGTTCCACAAGCAGGCGCGGCCGATGCCGGGGACCGGTTGCCGCCCGCGCCAGCCCGGCAAAGTCAGGATTGAGCGCGGCCCGGATTGCACCTGCGACGTTTCCTTCGCCGACTTCGGAACAAACAAGAAGGGGCGAGGTTTGGTATTCGCATTCGCGAGGACGACCTGTCATGGAACCTGCCGTTACCGATCATGTCGAGATCAAGAAATACGACCACCCGACGGGCGGCTGGGGATCCCTGTCCTCCCTGATCCGCAAGGCATATGGCGAGGGCCTGCTGATGTCGGGGATATGGAGCACGCTGCTCAAGCAGAACAAGGCGGACGGCTACATGTGCGTTTCCTGCTCATGGGCCAAGCCAGCCGAGCCGCGCCCCTTCGAGTTTTGCGAAAACGGCGCCAAGGCCACCATGTGGGATCAGACGAAGCTGCGTTGCGGCCCCGATTTCTTCGCGCGGCATTCGGTCACCGAACTGCTCGACTGGCCGGATCGCGATCTGGAAAAGCAAGGCAGGCTCACGGATCCGCTGCGCTACAATGCCGTCTCCGATCGCTATGAGCCGATGTCCTGGGATGAAGCGTTTGCCGAGATCGGCATGGAACTTCGGCGCCTCGATCCGAAGTCGGTTGTCTTCTACACATCCGGCCGGGCCTCGCTGGAAGCTTCGTTCATGTATCAGCTCTTCGCGCGCATCTACGGTTCGTCGAACCTGCCCGATTCTTCCAACATGTGTCACGAATCGACTTCGGTCGGGCTTCCCGAGTCGATCGGCTCGCCGGTTGGGACCGTGCAGCTCGAAGACTTTTCCAAATGCGACATGATGTTCTTCTTCGGCCACAACACCGGCGTGACGGCGCCGCGGCTGTTGCACCCGCTGCAGGAGGCTCGCCAGCGCGACGTGCCGGTGTTCACCTTCAACCCCTTGCCGGAGCGAGGGCTCAAACGCTTCAAGAACCCGCAGGATCCGGTCGATATGCTTTCACCGGGGCCGGGCACCAAGATGTCCAGCGACTTCTTCCAGGTCCGCAGCGGCGGCGATATCCCTGCCATGACCGGCATCGCCAAGGCGGTTCTGACACTCGACGACGCGGCTCGGGAGCACGGAAGTTCACGCGTTCTCGATGTCGAATTCCTCGCCGAGCATACGCATGGCTTCGCTGAATTCGAAGCCTATTTGCGCGCTGCCGAATGGGACGACATCGTCACACGGTCGGGGATCGCGCGACCGGATCTGGAGCATGTCGCGGAAGTCTACAGCCGCTCCAACGCGGTGATCGGCAATTATGGCATGGGCCTGACGCAGCACAGGCATGGCACCGAGAACGTCCAGATGCTGTGCAATCTGCTGCTGATGCGCGGCAACATGGGAAAACCCGGCGCCGGCATTTCGCCCCTGCGGGGCCATTCCAACGTCCAGGGCCAGCGCACCGTCGGCATATCTGAAAAGCCTGAACTCGTTCCACTCGACAAGTTGGCGGAATTCTATGCTTTCGAGCCTCCGCGCGAGAAAGGCCTCGACACGGTCGAGACTTGCGAAGGCGTCATTGCCGGTTCGGTGAAGGGCTTTGTCGGCCTGGGCGGCAATTTCGTCCGCGCCGTACCCGAAACCGGCCTGATCGAGAAGGCCTGGCGGGGACTTGGCCTGCATGTCGAGATTGCGACCAAGCTCAACCGCAGTCACCTTCATCCGGGGGCGGTAACCTATCTGTTGCCCTGCCTGTCGCGGCTGGAAAGAGATAGGCAGGCAAGCGGCGATCAGACCGTTTCCGTGGAGGATTCAACCGCCTGTATTCATGGTTCTTTTGGATCGCGCCCACCAGCTTCGCCAAATCTGCTTTCAGAGCCGAAGATCGTCGCCGAACTGGCCAAGGCCACCGTTCCTGGCATGAGCTCCATCCCCTGGGACAAGTGGGTCGCCGACTATTCCCGCATCCGCGATGAGATCGAGCGCTGCTTTCCGCAGCATTTCCGCCAGTTCAACCAGCGGTTCCTGACGCCCGGAGGCTTTCACCGCGATATAAAGGCATCGAAGCGAATCTGGGAGACGCCGAACAAGAAGGCTAATTTCAAACTGCCGACAACGCTGGAAACAGACCCCGACATCGATGTATCGGGGCGCAAGGTCCTGACGCTGATCACAGTGCGTTCCAACGACCAGTTCAACACGACGGTCTACGGTTACAATGACAGGCTGCGCGGCATCCATGGCACACGCATGGTGCTGCTGATGAACGAGGCCGACATACAGCAGTTCGGATTGACCGCCGGGCAACAAGTCGATCTCGAAACGCATGCCGACGACGGTGTGGAGCGGCGCGTGCGCGGCTTGCGCGTGACACCCTATTCCGTGCCTCAGGGCAACTGTGCCGGCTATTATCCGGAACTCAATCCCCTGGTGCCCCTGTGGCATCGCGCCAAGAATTCCCATGTTCCGGCCGTCAAAGCCGTTCCCGTAAGAATCGTTGGCTGAGACCAGGAAGCGGCTGAAAACCCGGAGAAGCTTTTCTTTTCACCAGGAAAAATGGAAGGCAATGTTCTCGGCGGCGTCATGGCATCCGAAAACGCAAGAGGCAACGGGGCTTAACCACGGGGCGATTTGGGCGACGCCGGCTGGGTTGGCTGCGTGCCCTGCTGGTCCCCGCCGGTAGTGGGTAAGCGCTGTTGTGGGGCCACCTTTCGGGAGTGGTCGCGAT
>NZ_JAFFIW010000071.1 GCF_018588885.1 Mesorhizobium sp. dw_380 | reverse complement strand
ACGGGAGTGGTCGGCGATACGATCCGGCGTGGGGGGGGGGTGGATGCGGGGCGGGTTCGGTAACAGGGAAGCTGTAGACCAAGGACGGGCCGGATCGCCTCGTCCCGACAGGGCTGCCAAAATTTCCGCAGGGGTGACAGCGGCCAGCCGAGTTGCTATGCCCTTTTCACCTCCCCCTTGATGGGGGAGGTCGCCGCGCAGCGGCGGGTGGGGGTGCTAGCGCGGTTTCCTATGCCGAAACTCGATCGGTTCAAGCTGAAGTCCGCGCAACGGCTTCGTGCGGCAATGACCGACGAGGAGCGCGTCTTGTGGCGGCATCTCTGGCGCATTCCGGTCGAAGGCACTCATTTCCGCAGGCAGGCGTCGGTTGGTATTTACTTCCCCGACTTCATCTCGCACCGGCTGAAACTGATCATTGAAGTCGACGGCGCCCATCACAGTTTCGACGACCAACAGCGCCACGACGACCGTCGAACAAAATGGTTCGAGAGCCAGGGTTATCGTGTCATCCGCTTCTGGAACCACGAAATCAAAAACGAACTGGATTCCGTGCTCGATACGATCTATGCGGCGGTGGAAGAACGAAAATCACACCTTGGCCCGCGAGACACCGAAGGCGCTCCAGGCTGAGACGCCGCCACCCCACCCCGGCGCTGACGCGCCGACCCTCCCCATCAAGGGGAGGGTGAGGAGCTAACCATGCCTGACTTGCTTCTAGAACTTCGTTCCGAAGAAATCCCTGCCCGCATGCAGCGCAAGGCGGCGGGGGATCTGAGGAAGATGCTGACCGACGGTTTGGTAGAGGCCGGGCTGACCTATGAGGCGGCGCGCGAATACTGGACGCCGCGGCGTCTGGCGCTCGATATCAGGGGCCTGACCGCGCGCTCGAAGGATATAAGCGAGGAGATCAAGGGGCCGTCGACGACAGCGCCCGAGCAGGCGGTCCAGGGTTTCCTGCGCAAGGCCGGTCTGTCTTCGGCCGCAGAGGCGCATGTCCATTCCGACCCGAAGAAGGGCGATTTCTATGTCGCCCACATCTCGAAGCCGGGCAGGGCGGCCGAAGAGATCATCGCCGAACTGGTACCGGGCATCATCCGTAATTTCCCCTGGCCGAAGTCGATGCGCTGGGGGCCGGCCTCGGCCAAACCGGGGTCGCTGCGCTGGGTACGGCCGCTGCAATCGATCCTGTGCACCTTCGGCCCGGAGACCGAGGAGCCTGTCGTGGTCGATATCGAGATCGACGGCATCCGCTCCGGCAACATCACCTACGGCCACCGTTTCCTCGCGCCGGGCGAAATCATCGTGCGTCGCTTCGACGACTATGTGAGCAAGCTGGAAGCCGCGAAGGTCGTGCTCGACGCCGACCGGCGCAAGGAGATCATTCTCGCCGACGCCCGCAATCTGGCTTTCGCCAACGGGCTCGATCTCGTCGAGGACGAGGGCTTGCTGGAGGAAGTGTCCGGGCTGGTCGAATGGCCTGTGGTGCTGATGGGCGAGTTCGAGCAGGCTTTCCTGGCCATTCCGGCCGAAGTGATCCGGCTGACCATTCGCGCCAACCAGAAATGCTTCGTGACGCGGCCGCATGGCCAGGGCGAGACGCTTTCCAACCGCTTCATCCTCACCGCCAACATCGAGGCCACCGACGGCGGCAAGGAGATCGCGCACGGCAACGGCAAGGTGGTGCGCGCGCGCCTGTCAGATGCGCTGTATTTCTGGACGACCGACCAGGGCGATTTGCCTGATCTCGGCCAGCTTGAGGCATCGGCGAAAAAATTCGGACTCGATCTCAAGAAGCCGCTCGACCAGCGGATGGCCCGGCTCGACCATCTCAATGTGACCTTCCACGCCAAGCTCGGCACGCAGGGCGAGCGGGTGGAGCGGATCAAGCGACTGGCGGAGGAATTGGCGCCGATCGTGGCGCGCTCGATCTCCCCCCTTGACGGGGAGATGGCCGGCAGGCCAGTCGCCTCGCGTGAAGCGCCGGCATCCTCTGTCGGCGCAGTTGAGTCGCGCCCGATCGTACCGACCCCCTCTGTCGCCTTTGGCGACATCTCCCCCTTGAGGGGGGAGATTACCGCACTCGCAGGTCGCGCCGCTGTCCTCGCCAAGGCCGATCTCACCACCGAAGTGGTGGGCGAATTTCCCGAACTGCAGGGTGCCATGGGCCGTAAATACGCGCTGCTCCAGGGCGAGCATCCATCCGTGGCCGCGGCCATCGAGGAACACTATAAACCGCAAGGCCCGTCCGACTATGTGCCGAGCGATCCAGTGTCGGTTGCGGTGGCTCTCGCCGACAAGCTGGATGCGCTCGTTGGTTTCTGGGCCATTGATGAAAAGCCGACGGGGTCGAAGGATCCGTATGCGCTTCGTCGAGCGGCGCTTGGGGTGGCTAGAATCCTGACGGAGAATAACGTTAGGCTCGATTTGAATTGGGCGATTAAGACAGCTTACATGACACATTGGGCGGTCCTAGCGGCGGAGCAACGCATAGTTGTGTCGGACCTTCTCGCCTTCTTCCTGGATCGCTTGAAGGCCTATCTGCGCGACCAAGGCGCACGGCATGACCTGATCGATGCTGTGTTGGCGGCGGGTTCGCGCCCAATCTCCCCCCTTGTGGGGGAGATGTCGGCGGAGCCGACAGAGGGGGGCGCTGTCCCGCCGACCTCTCAGCGCGAAGCGCCCCCCTCTGGCCTGCCGGCCATCTCCCCCACAAGGAGGGAGATTGGCCAATCGCCGAACGACGACCTGCTGCAAATCGTGCGCCGCGTCGAAGCCCTTGGCTCCTTCCTCGACACCGAGGACGGCAAAAATCTGCTTGCCGGTACCAAGCGTGCGGCCAACATTCTGGCTGCCGAGGAGAAGAAGAAAACAGTGGTCGCCGAGACAGTTGAGCCGGCCCTGTTTAAAGAAAATGCCGAGAAATCGCTGTTTGCGGCGGTGAATCAGGCCGAGAAGCAAGCCGGCGAAGCGATTCAAAACGAAGACTTTTCCGCCGCCATGCTGGCGCTTAGCGCGTTGCGCGAACCGGTTGATTCATTCTTTGAGCATGTTCTCGTGAATGATGAGGACCAGACCGTGCGTGCCAACCGCCTGGCGCTGCTGGCGCGCATCCGTGCGGCCACCGGTCAGGTCGCGGATTTCTCCAAAATCGCTGGCTAGAAAACACAGGAAAAATATCTTCCAGCCGGGCGTTCGAGCCGGCTTACAGTCATATGACGATGATCTCTCCGTGGCAAAAGGGACATGTTCCCCAACCCCAACGGAGGCTTCCATGAATTCCGATCACGAAATCGAAGTGACTGAAGAAACCTCAGGCCAGCCTGAGGCGATTGAATCCGCTTCCGAAACCGCCCTCGATCATGCCGCCGCCGCCACGGTCGAAGCCGCCGATCAGGCCGACGACGAGGACGGCGATGACGAAGAAGGCGACGATGAGGACGGCGGAGAGTCGGACGAGGACGACGCCGCCGACGACAGCGTGAAAGCCGAAGGCGACGACGCCGAGGACGAAGAATCCGAAGACGACGACAAGGAAGAGGCGGCCTGAGATTTCAAACCGGTTCTGTCGAAGGGGGGCGGCGCATCAGCGTCGCCCTTTTTTTGACTCCGGGATTATCCGGAGCGGTTTTCCGTATGCCGACTTGTCAGTCTTCCAAAATGCTGACGCGTACGCTGTTCTCGTAGACATCGACCTGGATCAGCGGCTCGCCATTGACGATGGCGCGTCTGGTCGAGGAACTCATGGCGCCGGGGCGCTCCAGCATGCGCTGCAGATCGGCACGCTCGTCGTTGGTTCGAAACCAGTCATCTCCCTGATCGTCTCTGTCGCGGCGATGGAACTTGTGCCAGTTGGCGCGGTCCTGCCGCACCATCTGCGCGGCGCCGTCCAGCGCATAGCCGTCACTCGCCTGATGGTCGCGATCGGAAATTCGCGCGACATAGGATCCCAGCATGTCATCGGCATGGGCAGCATTGGCGCCCAGCAGCGACGCCAGCAGAAGTCCGGCCACGGTAACGGTCTTGGATATTCTCATGATCAACCCCCTTGAACAACGAATCTCGTCTGCAGAGCCGCTTGACCAAACTCAGGCGGCAGCGCCGGACCCCCCAGATATGCCAGCCCGAGCTCGCGCGGCAAGCACCGGAGCGTCGTCAAGCTGTCGTCGACCTGCCGAGCCCACAGATTGGCGGACCCCTACTTGACCTTGCCCACCCCGGGAGCGGGTGCCGGTGCGGCCGCCGGTGCGGCGGGCTTCTTCTGCGTGCCGGGCGCAGGAGCGGCCGAGGCGGTCGCCTTGTCTGGAGCAGGAGCAGGGGTGGCGGCCGCGGCTGGTGCCTTGGCTTGCGTCGGCGTCGAGAAGTCGCCGCCGACGATACCGCCGCGAATGATCATCGGGCTTGGCATGAAACCGTGCCGTGCCTCGGGCGCGTTGGGGATCGCCGCCACCTTCTCATAGGTGACGTCGGGCTCGCCGAGCGCAACGACGGACACCATATCGCTTGCCTGGGTGTCGGCTGCCTTAAGCGTAAGAATTGAGGGCGTCGAGGTCGGCGCGCCGGGGAAAACCAGCGACGAGGCCTGTGCTCCGCCGGCCATCGCGGCCAGAGTAATTCCCAGCAATACACGTACGGACACTGATTGCTCCCCTTTGCCCAGAAGCTGTTCGATAGCAGGCCGGAATTGATGCCGGCTTTCGCAGAAACCTAGCATTTTAGGGATTGATAAATCGCCAAGACCCTCTCCTGCCAACAGCCGACTTGCCCAACAGCCGCCATCGTACTACGCACCGCTTCATCTGTGAGGTGACGAGAGTGGCTGAAATACTTGCCGCAGGCGAGGCGTTGGAGCGGGCGCTGGCACTGCTTCAGGGCGGCGATATCGTCGCCATCCCGACGGAAACCGTCTACGGGCTTGCCGGCGATGCCACCAATGGCATTGGCGTGGCACGCATCTTCGAGGCCAAGGGCCGGCCGCGCTTCAACCCGCTGATCGCCCATGTCGCCGGCATGGACATGGCCGAGCGCATCGCTGTGTTCGATCCGTTGTCGCGGAGGCTGGCACAGGCGTTCTGGCCGGGTCCGCTCACGCTGGTGCTGCCGCAGCGGCCCGGCAACGGCATTCACCCGCTGGTCACGGCGGGGCTCGATACGATCGCCTTGCGCATGCCGAGGGGCTTTGGCGGCGGCCTGATCGCAAAACTTGGCCGGCCGCTTGCCGCGCCCAGCGCCAATTCATCCGGCAGGATCAGCGCGACGACGGCGCAAGCGGTGGCGGCCGATCTCGGCGCACGCATCAAGCTGGTTGTCGATGGCGGCGCGACCCCGGTCGGCCTGGAATCGACCATCGTCAAGGCCGAAGGAGAAAAATTGCGGCTGCTGCGGCCCGGCGGCATCGCAGCCGAGGAAATCGAGGCGGCTGTTGGGATGGGGTTGTTGCGCGGCGATGCCGCCGGTGTCGAGGCGCCGGGCATGCTAGCCTCGCACTACGCGCCTGACGCCGCTGTTCGGCTCAATGCCAAAACGGTCGGTGAGGGCGAGGCGCTGCTTGCCTTCGGTGGCCAACGGGCCGAAGGCTGGCGCCATGCAGCCGCCTTCCGCAACCTGTCCGCATCAGGGGACCTGCGTGAAGCGGCGAGCAATCTTTTCGCCTATATGCAGGAACTTGATCGCAGCGGTGCACGCACCATCGCGGTGGAGACAATTCCCTTCGACGGGCTCGGCGAAGCCATCAACGACCGGCTCTCGCGCGCCGCCGCTCCTCGTGACAATACACAGCCCACAACATAGTTTTCGCCATGACCGAAATCTCAGAGAAACTCGATCCCGCTCTCATCGACCGCTTCGCCGCGATCGTCGGTGACAAATATGCGCTGCGCGACGAGCAGGACATTGCGCCTTATCTCATCGAGCGGCGTGGACTCTGGCATGGCGCGACATCGCTGGTGCTGCGGCCGGGCAGCGTCGACGAGGTGAGCCGGATCATGCGGCTGGCGACCGAGACGGGAACGCCGATCGTGCCGCAAAGCGGCAACACCGGGCTGGTTGGCGCACAGGTGCCGGACAGATCCGGCCGCGAGATCATCCTGTCGCTGTCGCGGCTGAACCGCATCCGCGAGATCGATGTCCTGTCCAACACGGTGACGGCAGAGGCCGGCGTCATCCTGCAGACGCTGCAGGAGGCAGCTGATGCCGCCGACCGGCTGTTTCCGTTGTCGCTCGCCGCGCAAGGCTCCTGCCAGATTGGCGGCAACCTCTCTTCCAATGCCGGCGGCACCGGCGTGCTTGCCTATGGCAATGCGCGCGAACTCTGCCTCGGCGTCGAAGTGGTGCTGCCGACGGGCGAGGTGTTCGACGATTTGCGCAAGCTGAAGAAGGACAACACCGGCTACGATCTGAAGAACCTGTTCGTCGGCGCCGAAGGCACGCTCGGCATCATCACAGCCGCCGTGCTCAAACTTTTTCCAAAGCCGAAGGGGCGTGAAGTGGCGTTCGTCGGCCTGTCTTCGCCCGAGGCCGCGCTGTCGCTGTTCAGCCTGGCGACGGATCGCGCCGGCCCAGCGCTCACCGCATTCGAACTGATCGGCAAGCGGCCATACGACTTCACGCTGGCGCACGCCCAGGGCGTGACGCGGCCGCTGCTGGAGGATTGGTCCTGGTATGTGCTGATGCAGATTTCGTCGGGACGTTCGTCGGAAGATTCCAGGGCGCTGATCGAGGAGGTGCTCTCGGCGGGCCTAGAGCAGGAATTCGTCGGCGATGCCGTCATCGCGGCAAGCCTTGGGCAGGGCGATGCCTTCTGGAACTTCCGGGAACTGCTGCCTGAAGCGCAGAAGCCGGAAGGAGCCTCGATCAAGCACGACATTTCCGTGCCGATCGCGTCGATCCCGCGTTTCATTGAAGAGGCCGCCGGCGCGGTGGCGTCGGTGAGTGCCGGTGCCCGCGTGGTCTGCTTCGGCCATATGGGCGACGGCAATCTCCACTACAACATCTCGCGGCCCGTGGATGGCGACGACGAGGCGTTTCTCGCTCTCTATCACCCGATGAACAAGGTGGTGCATGACGTGGTGCGCAGCCTGCACGGATCGATCTCGGCCGAGCACGGGATCGGCCAGCTGAAGCGCGACGAACTGATCGCCACCGCCCCGCCGATGGCGATCGACCTGATGCGCCGGGTGAAAGCGGCCTTCGACCCGGCTGGCATCATGAATCCTGGTAAGGTTATCTGATCCTTTCAATATCTTGTGGTCGGTGGCATTCCGATAACCATCCCTGAGATCAGCAAAATTTAACCGACTTTCTTAAGCGGGGCGGTAAGGAGCCCGCGCTACTGTTTCCCCATAACGAGGCCGGGAAAACTGGCCCGGAGAGAACCGGACACCGGCTCTCAGGAGACAGACAGGAAGGCACTCTATGAACACCGGACTTAAGCCAGTCTGGGCGGGACGCAACATGCGCCTCGACCCATTCCGACTGCCCCAGATGGTGAGCTACGCCACGCGCGACGATTATGGCGACGTGACGTTCACCATCGACCACCGTGGCGCCGTGATCCGCCGCCTGCTCGAGATGAGCGGCGTGCCGGCGATCATCGCTCTGCCAGCCAACGCGTTCCGCGGCGTTGCCGCCCGCGCGATGGAGGATCCGGACGGCAATGTCACGGTGACCCTGGAACTCCTGCACAACGATCCAATGCTGTCGGTGCCGCTGCTGGTGGCCGACGACCTCGACGATGTCGCCGCCGACTGGCGCGCCTGGGCCGACGCCTACCGTCTGCCGATGCTCTTGATCGAGTCGGACGGCGTTGCCCGCACCCTGGAAGAATCACTCGGCGCCGCCATCAAAACGCTGCCGCCGCAGGATCGCCGCAAGGGTCGCATCTCGACCACGCGCCGTCCGCGCTTCCTCGCCCGCCGCAGGGCCGGCGACCTCGGCCTCAGGCTGGTCATTGATGGCCAGGAGATCATTTCAAGGGACTGAACAATCCGGTCCCCGGAGTTGTCTGAAGCCGCTAGACCAGCGGCTTCAGCGCCACCCATAGCGCGCCGCCGATCAGGCCGAGGAAGATCAGCCAGCCAACCTGGTTGTTCGAGCGGAACAGCCGCAGGCATTGGTCCGGATCGTTGATATCCAGAACCGCGATCTGCCGCGCCATATGAGCGCCGGCGGCGATCAAGCCCGCCAGCGCCACCACCGGGGCCTGCGCGGACGCGAAGGCGATGGCGAAGCAGATCAGCGTGCCGCCATAAAGCCCTGCCAGCCACGCCTTGGTGTTGTCGCCGAACAGCCGCGCCGTCGAGCGCACGCCGACAATGGCGTCGTCTTCCTTGTCCTGATGCGCATAGATCGTGTCGTAGCCGATCACCCACAGGATCGAGCCGATGTAGAGCATGATGGCGGGGCCGTCGAGATCGCCGAACTCGACCGCCCATCCCATCAGTGCGCCCCAGGAAAAGGCAAGGCCGAGAAATAGTTGCGGCCAGTTGGTTATCCGCTTCATGAATGGATAGACGGCGACGATCGCCAGTGAGCAGATGCCGAGCAGAATGGCGAAGCTGTTGAACTGTATGAGCACCGCGAGGCCGACCAGGGCCTGCAGCACGAGAAACAGCCAGGCCCGGCGGCGCGTGGCCTGGCCTGACGGCAGTGGCCGCGAGCGGGTGCGTTCGACCTGGTTGTCGATGTCCTCGTCGACGAGGTCGTTGTAGGTGCAACCAGCGCCGCGCATGGCGATGGCGCCGACCAGGAACAGCACGAGATAGAATGGCGCGGGCAGCAGCGAGAGGAGCGGGTCGCCCGGACGCGGATAGGCGCTCGCGGCGAGCGCCGCCGACCACCAGCACGGCCACAGAAGCAATTGCCAGCCGATCGGCCTGTCCCATCGCGCAAGCTGCGCATAGGGCCAAACCGGGCGCGGCAGCACGCGGTAGACCCAATGGCCGTTCGGCGCATCGGCGACACGGCCCTGGGCCGCTTTCGACTGGACAGGTTCCATGTCCATGGAGTGGCAGCAGCGACGGAAACCGTCAAGTGTCAAGCATGCTCGGCGCCCGTCAACCCATCATGAGGTGAAGATGTCGCGTGTGGAGAACCAGGCTTTCGCCGTTTCGACGAATGCCAGTGCTGCATTCGACACACGCTGGTGCGTGTCATAGGTGAGGATGATCCGCTGCATCGGCAGCGGATCCGATAACGGCTTGCAGATCAAGGGCAGCCCGTCATAGCTGCGGTCGCCATGCGGCCGCGTGTAGCTGACGGCGACACCGAAGCCATTCGCCACCATGCTGCGCTGGAGTTCGAACGAACTTGTCGCCCTGTCGGCCACCGGCGAGAGGCCGCGGCTGCGAAACAGGTCGAGCATGTGCTGCCAGCTGTGCGGCTGATCCGTCGTGATCAGCGGATAGGCGGCCATGTCCGTCAGGCTGACCTCGGCGCGGTCCGCCAACGCATGGCCTGCCGGCAAAAGCGCATGCGGTTTGAGCTCGTGCAGCAGGATGCGGGCGAAATGCGAGGGCAGGCCGAGATCGTAGCTCAGGCCGAGGTCGATGGCGGCGTCCGCCAGACGTCGCCCGAGCGTCTCGAAGGTCTCGTCGCGAACGATCACGGCGACGCTTGGATGGCGTTCGGAGAAAGCACGGATCAGGCCCGGCGCGAAATAGGGCGCTAGGTCCTCGAAACATCCAAGCACCAGCTCGCCGCCGACAGCTGAATTGCCCGAACGAAGGCTCATGAGTTCGTCCGTCTCGGCAAGAACCTGTTTTGCCTTTGCCACGACGACACGGCCGAAGGAGGTCAGCGAAACACCGCTTCCGCGCTGGCGCACGAACAGCTTCTGACCCAAATCCCTTTCGATCGCGTCGATCGCCACCGAAATGGATGGCTGCGAAATGTTCAGCGCCCTGGCCGCACCGGTGACGCTGCCATGGCGGGCGACGGCGACCAGATAACGCAACTGCGTGAGGGTCAGGCTCATAGTTCAGGCCTATATGCCAGATGAGAAGTTATTATTTTACTGAATGAATTGATGTTGCGATAGTCGCCTCGATCCTGAAAGGAGGACACCATGGCTTCCCAGACTGCTGCCCGTTCAATCGATACCGACCTGATCGATGCCGAGACGATTGCCGACTACCAGCGTGACGGCGCGGTCTGCATCCGCGGCGCCTTTAAGGGTTGGGTCGACACGATTGCCGCCGGCATCGAGCGCAACATTGAGAACCGCAGCGCCAGCGCGTCCGACATTGCCAATGGCCGCGGCAGTTTCTTCGACGACTACTGCAACTGGGAGCGCATCCCGGAATTCGTCAGGGTGGTGCGGGAATCGCCGGCTGCCGAACTGGCGGCAGCGGTGATGCAGTCGCGCACCGCTCAGTTCTTCCACGATCACGTGCTGGTCAAGGAACCCGGCACGCAGAAGCCAACGCCCTGGCATCAGGACATCCCCTATTATTTCGTCGATGGCCAGCAGACGGTCAGCTTCTGGATTCCCATCGACCCGGTGAAGGAGGCAACGCTGCGCCTGATCGCCGGATCGCACAAATGGGACAAGATGATCCTGCCGGTGCGCTGGCTCGACGACAGCAATTTCTACGCCGGCGAGGGCGACTATCTGCCTGTGCCCGATCCCGACAACGATCCTTCGATGAAGGTGCTGGAATGGGGGATGGAGCCGGGCGACGCCATCCTGTTCGACTTCCGGACCGCGCATGGCGCACGCGGCAACCTGACCGCGGCACGGCGCCGGGCGCTGTCGCTGCGCTGGGTCGGCGACGATGCCCATTATGTCGAGCGGCCGGGCCGCACCTCGCCGCCCTATCACGGCCACGGCATGCAGCCGGGCCAGAAATTGCGCGAAGACTGGTTCCCGGTCGTTTTCCCCGGTTGAGCTGGAGCCAGAAATCGATGGCGGTGTCCGCCGCCGATTTTCGGCACGTTCCCGTGCGCAATTCCGGTCAAAACCCCTTGACGCCTTGACCCATCGTGCAGAGAGCAATAGCGGGTGCTCCAAGGGAATACAGGCATCAAGAGGTGGCCATGAACGTTCTTCTTCTCGGCTCAGGCGGCCGCGAACATGCGCTGGCCTGGAAGATTGCCGCGTCGCCGCTGCTGACCAGGCTCTATGCGGCTCCCGGCAATCCGGGCATCGGCGCCGAGGCCGAACTGGTGAAGCTGGATACTAGCGATCACGCCGCCGTCGCCGCCTTCTGCCGCGAGAAAAAAATCGACCTCGTCGTGGTCGGCCCGGAAGGGCCGCTCGTCGCCGGCATCGCGGATGATCTGCGTGCCGAAAACATCCGCGTCTTCGGGCCTTCCAAGGCCGCCGCGCGGCTGGAAGGATCGAAGGGTTTCACCAAGGATCTCTGCGCCCGGTACAACATCCCGACCGCCGCCTATGGCCGGTTCAGCGATCTGGCTTCCGCCAAGGCCTATGTCGAGAAAATGGGCGCGCCGATCGTCATCAAGGCCGACGGGCTCGCCGCCGGCAAGGGTGTGACTGTCGCCATGACGCTCGATGACGCACGGACGGCCCTCGATGCCTGTTTCGAGGGGTCCTTCGGCGCCGCCGGCGCGGAGGTGGTGGTCGAGGAATTCATGACCGGCGAGGAGGCGAGTTTCTTCTGCCTCTGCGACGGCACCACAGCACTTCCCTTCGGCACCGCGCAGGACCACAAGCGCGTCGGTGACGGCGACGTTGGCCCGAACACCGGCGGCATGGGCGCCTATTCGCCAGCCCCCGTGATGACGCCGGAAATGGTCGAGCGCACCATGCGCGAGATCATCGAGCCGACGATGCGCGGCATGGCCGATCTTGGTGCCCCTTTCGCCGGCATTCTCTTCGCCGGGCTGATGATCACGGAAAATGGGCCGAAGCTGATCGAATACAACACCCGGTTCGGCGATCCGGAATGCCAGGTGCTGATGATGCGACTGAAGGACGATCTGCTGGTGCTGCTCAACGCGGCAACCGACGGCCAGCTTGCGCATATGTCGGTGCGCTGGCGCGACGAGGCGGCACTCACCGTGGTGATGGCGGCCAGAGGCTATCCCGGCACGCCGGAAAAAGGCTCCGTCATCCGCGGCGTTGAGGACGCGGCGGGCGACCGCGTCCAGATCTTCCACGCCGGTACCGCCATCAATGGCGGCGCGCTGGTCGCCAATGGCGGCCGCGTCCTCAACGTCACCTCGACCGGCGGCACGGTAGGCGAGGCGCAGGCACGCGCCTATGCCGCGCTCGACCGGATCGATTGGCCGGACGGCTTCTGCCGCCGCGACATCGGCTGGCAGGCCGTCGCGCGCGAGCAGGCAAGCCAGCAGCCTTAATGCATGTCGCCCAAAAGTGATCTCGGTTTTGGGACAACGACATGCATGACTAAAGCGCGTCGCATGGGTCCGATTAGACGCGACGCGCTTTAGTGCTGGCTGTGATCGCGTTCGGTCGAAGCGGTGCTGACCGGGTCGGCCGCGGCAAAGGCGGCGTCGAGCTGCTCGGGTGAGCGCTGCCCGGTCCGCTTCCAGGCGACATATTGCGCAATGCCGAAGCCCGGCCGCCGCGGCACCGTCTTCACGACAGGCATGCGGAACCCGTCGCGGAATTTTGACCAGCGCGAACCGAGCACCGCGACCATTTCCTCGAAGGTCGGCGGCGTTGCCACATCGGCATAGATGATGGTGGCCTTGCCGGCGAGAGCAGCTTCCCGCGAGACCGGCACCGGCACGCTGGCAAGATAATCGGCGGGCACGTCGATCAGCCCGCCAAAGGGCCATTGCTGGCGCAGCGTGGCGGCATCCGTCGGCACGACGTTGACATCGATGTTGTCAGGCGTGCCGGCTACCCTGTAGGGGCAACGGAAGCGGCCGCAATTGGCCTGCGCCGAAAATTGCCAGAGCGCATAGCCCTGCCAGTTGCCCATCGGAAAATGCACGTCGATGTCTGTCTTGTAGCGCGCATACCAGAGCGGCAGCCGCGACAAGAGCCGGTATTTGTAGCGGTTGTCGGCAATATACTGCGCCGTCTTGCCGTTGGTGTAGAGCACCGGGAAACGGCCGATCCGCCTGTGCACCTGGCGCACGAATTCCTCGGCATCGTCGAGCGACATCCATTGCGAGGGATCGTTGCCCTCGATGTCGAGAGCCACGAGATCGTCCGGCGCGGGATCTGCGAAATCGATGAAGTTGTTGGCCTGCTCGACCGGATTGCCTGGACGGGCGAGGTGATAGGCGCCCCATCTCAGGCCGAGCGCCTTGGCGACGACCCTGCGTGTCTGAAACAGCTCGCGCGTCACCGCATGGCGTTTCCACAGTGCCTTGCACAGCTTCACCTCGGTGTCGCCGCCGAAACAGAAATAGGGCGGCGGCATGCCGTCCGACGCCTTGTTGATGAAGCCGACGATGCGCTTGTCGGTGGCAAGCTGTGCCCAGTCGATGGAATTGTATTCGTAGGCGTCGACGACCAGAGCGCGGTCCGCGTTTTTCCATGGTTCGGAGAAATCCGAAGCCTTTGCCGCCATCGCCAGCGCCATCGTCGCCGCCAAGGCGAGAAGCGCTGTGCGGCGAATGAGGCGCGCCGTCCTTTTCAAACAGGGGGTCCCCGTTGATCAAAGGCAAATCCTGAACCGCTATGGTTAAGGAAGTGCTTCTCGAGGCTCATGGTGCTCAGCGGTTCGGATTTGGCAGCAGCCAATTGCCGAAGTTGGCGCCGCCCCTCATTGCCCTGCCGGGCATTTCTCCCCGTATAGTGACGGGGAGAAAGGGCTGG
>NZ_JAFFIW010000070.1 GCF_018588885.1 Mesorhizobium sp. dw_380 | reverse complement strand
GTCTTTGAGTACGGCAGCGAGCATTGAGAGCTGCTTGGAATCGAGGGGAGCGTCGTCGTGTGGCATTTTGCTTTTCCCTTGTGGGGCGAAAGCATGATCGACTCTTCCAAGCGCTAGGCGCCCGTTCAAATTGGCCAGCGACTTTCCTTCAGTACGCTTTAGTCAGGGATTAGCGAGTCAAATCCGCGCGTCTTTCATTTCCTCAGCCTCACCCCGGCGCCACCGCCATTCTCAGGGATGAACTCGACGCCGCCCGATTCGAGGGCCTCGCGCATCTTGTCTACACTGCTGAACCCGAGCATCCTGGCCAGCCTCGCCGAAGGGCATGAGGCGGCCAGCGACACAGTAGGTCAGCCGGGGATCATTGCCCGTGTCAAACACCTGCGTGACGAGGAAGATTTGCGGCACGTCTCGCTGCAAGATTTTAGGCCGCGCCTTTGCCGGTCACCGGAGCACCTGTCACCTTTGGGCCAAGCTGAACCGCCTTGACGGAACGTCAGGCACATCTCAATGCTTGTGAGCGGCAGATGGTGCCACCATCACCTGCCGAAGATCGGTCTCCGATCGGCCCGCGTTCTCCGCCAGAGGCGCGGGCTTCTCAGCCCGCCGGGGAATAATGGTGGCGTTTTGAACTGGCCGAAAGTGCCGGCTCTGCTACCCTTGCTTAGCCATGTGTCGCCAGCGCCGCCAACGGCGTTTTTCGTTGCCGCGACGTACTTTTGCTTAGTTGCCGTGAAGCTGCAGGATGGCGTACTTCGCAAGGACGTTTTTGACCGGTTCTACGTCAAGCGTCAGAAGTCTTTCGCGATCTAGCCTTGGGGGCCTCGCGCGCGACTTCGGCGCGTCGTTCTGGTGTCATGTTTGCGGCACGCTTCTTGCCGGGGGCCAAGAACTTTGGCGGCGGCGTTCTTGCCGTCGTCAATCCCATCGTCGGCTTTTCGCCAGTGGCAATGCGCATGACGCGGACGGCATTACCGATCACGTCGGCGGGGCGCCTCTGGCCTTCCGCTTCTTTAGGAGAGTTACCAGCACGGTCCGCATTAATGAATGCTCTGCGCTATCAAGCTCCACTTCCCAATGCTCGTTGAGCTGGTGCTGCCAGGGGAACTGCGCGTTTTGCAATGCCTGTCGGAACGCATTCGGATCAACACCAATGGACCTAGCCATATCGGCAGCATTTGTCGGCTTGGCCATGACGACGCCTCCCATGCTTTCTGCGAGGCATATAGGAGGCCGGGCCGATATGGGAAATGCATATTGCATTTCGTCAAATTTCAAGCTGAGACGCTACCGCCCATCACCTACGAGAAGGCAGGGCCTCGGCTATGCTCGCCGCGGTAGCTCTGCTCAACGCTCAGTTTGCAACCGGAACCGCAAGCGACACTTTCTTGCGGGCCGGCGGCCGAAGGCGCAAACGGCGTTTGACAGGGGCTTTAAGCACGACCGGCGGATCGTTCGACAGCGCGCCGAGCACGGCGTCGACCATCCCATGTGCGACGAAATCGGCATTGATATCGGTGGCCGGCGCTGCTCCTGCTTCCTTGTCGTCACTGCCGATCTCCGACCAGAACACGATCCCGACCCGCAACGCCGGTTTGGCGCGCTTCAGCCGGCGAACCAGAAAGCGGGCGTGCTTGACGGAATCTCGGTTCAGGAAGCCGACCACAACGGTGTCGATAGCAGCGAGCTCGAGGTGGCGAACACTTGCCGGTTCGAAATTGGCAAAGCTCGCCTTTGACACGGTCGCTCCCTGGACTTCGAGCACCTGCGCCAACATTGCGGCAGCGGCATCGTCGAGTTCGCCGCGCCCGCCGGCACAAAGCACCGAGAAATCGGTGCCGTCCGGCAGCTCGGGGTTGTCCTCGCTTTCCGCCTCCCTGTCCTCCGGCGAGCCGGCGTCATCGGCCACGGGCACGTCATCTTCCTCAGCCGCTTCTGCCTGGGCGCTGTCTTCGAGGTTTGCCACCAGCGTCTGGGCGCTGGCAGCCACCTGCCGCCTTTGCTGGTCGCCCATTACCCCTCTGACGCGGTCCTGCTCGCCAAGCAGAAGTGCCGGAATGGCGATCTTGCCATAGAATTCGAAAAGGTACTTTTCCTCCAGCATCTCCTCAGCGTGGTCGGTGGCTTCGCCTGGATCACCGGCCAGTAGACGCTGATAAAGCCGTGCATGGAGTTCGAGCACCGGCTCGTTGCCGAACAGCACATCGAGGAATTCGAACTGAGGCACGTGCCGGCCGAGCACGACAAGACAAACGGTGAGCGGCGTCGACAGCACCAGGCCCAGCGGACCCCATAGCCAGGTCCAGAAGATCGCTGAAACAATGATGGCCAACGGGGAGAGCCCCGTCCTCGAGCCGTAAAGCCAGGGCTCTACGACGTTCCCGGTGATCAACTCCATTCCCGCGAACAACGCAGCTGTCCACAACACCAGCGCCCAGCCCGGAGCGACGGCGAGCGCCAGGAACAACGGTAACAGCGCGCCTATGACCGGGCCAATATAGGGAACGAAGCGCAGCGCCAGCGCGAGCAATCCCCACAGCAGCGCATTGGGTATGGCCAAAACCCAAAGCCCGATGGTGATCGGTATGGCGTAGACGGTGTTCACGACCAACTGCGTCAGCAGATACTGGCCGACCCGCTTGCCTGCATCCTGGAGTGCCTCGGTGGTTCGATGAAGATCGCCATAGCCGACAAGGCGTATGAAACGGTCGCGCAGGTCCTCGCGCTCAAGCAGCATGAATATGACGACGACGATGATCAGTCCGGCCGACGCCAGGGGGCTGATCAGCGGGCCGACCAAGTTCTGGAGAACCTCGAGCGGCCTTTCGCGCGCCACGATCTCGACGGGCACCGGCTCGGACCTTGGCTTGCCGGCGGCAGGCGTCGACGGTTCCTGCCGATCGATCTCCTGGCCGACGCGCTCGATCGCCCCGCTCAACCTGGCAACAATCCCTCCTCCTGCCCCTGTCTCCTTGAGCGAGCGGATCTTGGTCAGGATGTTGGTCTGGTAGACTGGGATGCTCTGGGCCAGTTCGCTGACCTGCGTGGCGACGATGAAGGAAAACAGGGCGAGCGCCGCAAAGGCCCCGAGCACGCTGCCGATGACAGCGGGAAGGCGTGGAATACCGGCTCGCTTGAGCGCGGAAACCACCGGGGCAAGGGCGAAAGTCAGCAGCAGTGCGATTGCGATCGGCAGGAAAACCTCGCGCCCGAAATACAGGGCGGCCACTGTGGTCACGACAGTTGCGACAGTGGGCAAGGACGTGCGCGGGTGCGCGGCGGCCGACGAAAGAATGCTCGCCAGTCCGGAACTCGATGGATGCATGCTGTTTCGACGATTGTACGCCACTGATATCTCCGCCCGGCCAACCACCATGATCAGGTATATTAGGCTGGCGTGCAACTTTCGTTTCTTTGCAGATGCAAAAGCCGGCCGTGGCGAGCGCCCGGGTACGGATCGCACTACTGTTGACGCATTGTCATTCAAAATCGACATACCACAGCGAAAAGCACCGCTGCGGTAACGGAACGAACGGGCTGATCGGATGTTGTTTAGCTGAGGGACATACAAGCGCACGGCAGGCGTGCGGCCCAGCCACAGAGCAACATGTCGCAATCGCTGCAGACCGCACCCGCAGAGACACCGATCTCTGTAAAACAGACGGAAACGCACAAGCTTTTGAAGATACTCGGACCGGGCCTGATCACCGGCGCGTCGGACGACGACCCAAGCGGAATCGCCACCTACTCACAGGCCGGCGCGCAGTTCGGCTATGGTATGGGCTGGGTCCTGCTGTTCAGCTGGCCGCTGATGTGCGCCATCCAGGAGATTAGCGCGCGGATCGGCCGGGTCACCGGACAGGGAATCGCCGGCAATCTGAGAAGACATTACCCGGCGAGCTTCGGGATCTCCATCGTCTCACTTCTGGTTATCGCCAACATCATCAACATCGGCGCCGACCTTGGCGCGATGGGCGCGGCATTGAAGCTGATCATCGGTGGGCCGGCGCTGCTTTACGTTGCGCTATTTGGCCTGGTGACCGTGCTGCTTGAGGTTTACTCTCGCTATTCGCGCTACGTGTCCGTGCTGAAGTGGATGACGCTGTCGCTATTCGTTTATGTCGGCATTGTCTTTGTGGTGAAGGTGCCGTGGGCGACGGTCGGTTACAATCTCGTCATTCCGCACATCAAGTTGGAGATGTCCTCCATCACCGCAGTGGTCGCCATTCTCGGCACGACGATCAGCCCCTATCTGTTCTTCTGGCAGGCCGGAGAAGAAGTCGAGCAGGTGCGCGAAGACGCTGGCTCCAAGCCACTCAAACGAGCTCCGGAGCAGGCGAAGCCCGAATTCAACCGCATCCGCATCGACACATATCTCGGCATGGCCCTGTCGAACATGGTCGCGCTGTTCATCATCATAACCACCGCGGCGACGCTGAACGCCCACGGTGTGACCGACATTCAGACGTCCTCCCAGGCTGCCGAGGCGCTACGGCCGATAGCCGGTCCCCTCGCCTTCTTCATTTTCGGCATCGGCATCATCGGCACCGGTCTGCTGGCGCTGCCGGTTCTGGCAGGGTCTTCGGCCTATGCACTGGGCGAGACCTTCGGCTGGCACGTCGGGCTGGCGCGCAAGCCTCATCTGGCAAAGGCCTTTTACGGGGCGATTGCCGTGGCCACGCTGATCGGCGTCGGCCTAAACTTCAGCCCGATCGATCCGATCAAGGCGCTGTTTTGGAGTGCGGTGATCAACGGCGTGGTGGCCGTTCCGGTGATGGCCATGATGATGCACCTGTCCAGCAAGCGTGCTGCGATGGGCGACTTTCAACTGCATATCGGGTTGACGATCGTCGGCTGGCTGGCGACGGCGGTGATGGCGATCGCCGCGATCGGACTGTTCGCCACCTGGCATTCGTGATCCTTGCTTCACAGGCAACGGCGGGAGCGGTCTGGATCGCCTCGCCGTGTCCGCAAATTCAAATCGCGACATTCCCCCCGCAATCCTGTAACAACGAGGCAAGAGGGCCACACGCCTAAGATCGGCTTCACGCCCATGTTCTACCCCATGGCTAATTTCGAAGACGCGCAGACACTGGCGCAGGCCATCGTCAATACGATCGCCGAACCATTTCTGGTGCTTGACGAAAAGTTCCGCGTTCTGGAAGCCAGCCGCTCCTTCTACAGCACCTTCGAGGTCGATCCCGAACAGACGCGCGGGTCTCTACTCTACGCACTTGGCGACGGCCAATGGGACATCCCTGCACTGCGCCTCTTGCTAGAGACGATCATCCCCGAGAAGACCGCCATGGACGGCTTCGAGGTCGAGCATGACTTTCCGCGGATCGGCCGCCGCACCATGCTGCTCAATGCCCGCAAGGTTCTCTACGATCACAGTTCAGCCATTACCATTCTTCTTGCCTTCAATGACATAACCGCCCGGCGCGTCATCGAGAAAGAAAAGGAAGAGTTGCTCCGCCGCACCGAGGAACTACTTCACCAAAAGGATGTGCTGCTGCGCGAAATGGAGCACCGGGTGGCCAACAGCCTGCAGATCATTGCCAGCATATTGCTGTTGAAGGCCCGCTCCGTAACATCCAGCGAGACACGCGAGCATCTCAAGGACGCGCATCAGCGCGTGATGTCGGTCGCCGAAGTGCAGCGTCATCTCCACACCTCTTCTGGTATCGAAGAGATCGAGGTCGGCTCCTATCTTCCGAAATTGTGCAGCAGCCTGGCCTCGTCGATGGTCGGTGAGGCCCAGCCGATCACAGTCACGGTGACGACCCAAGGCGGCAGGATAGATTCACAACGGGCTGTCAGCCTGGGCCTGATTGTCACAGAGCTCGTCCTCAACGCGATCAAATATGCTTTCCCAAAAGAGAAGGCCGAGGCGCGCATCCAGGTGACCTATGAGACCGCCGGCAGCGACTGGAAACTGACGGTTTCAGACAATGGCGTCGGGAAAATCGCCAACGATGTGCCAAGCACCGGTCTCGGAACGGCAATCGTCGAGGCCCTAGTCAAACAGCTGGAGGCCAAGGTCGACGTGATCAGCGACACCGCCGGCACCAGCGTGTCAATAACCAGGGCGACATTCATCTCAAAAGTGCCGCGGGCGGCGTAGAGACTGTTCCAATCCCCACAGGATCGGGGGGCTCTTTCTGCTGTTTGACCATGACCGGCAACGGAGCCGTCCCGCGCACGATCATGCGGCAGCATAGGATGCCTGTCTTCCGGAAACCGTCTCGATACGGATCTGGTAGAAAAGATGGTTTCCCGAAGCGGCCGGGGCGGCGCTCGGCTTGAGGGCGCCTGGCTCCCACCAGTTCGCGTGCCGCGCCAGCAGCGACCATGCAAATTCACGGTCATGGTCCTCAGCCGGGGCCTGCCCCAGCGCGGGAGCCGCGGGGTCCTGGGCTGGACCCTTCGAAAGTTCTTCGAATACTCCTTCGACGACAACGCTCTTCCAGCCGTGGGCGCTGCCGACATCATCGACCTGGAGACAGACGCGAGGATTGTCGCGCATCCCACTCGACCTTCTTGCCGGGCAGCGAAAAGCTGAAGATGAAATTGTCGTTGAAGGCAAAATGAACCGGCACGACATAAGACCGGTTGTCCCTGACACAGGCCAAACGGCCAAGCCGCGCCGACTTCAATAGGGAAATGCAGTCCTGACGCGTCATATCCTTGACGTTCATCACGATCCTTCTTTCCGTCCAAGCTTCTAGCCGGTTCATAGCGTATCGTGCATCGATTCTGCTTACTGTTGTGCGCAATACGGCCCTTTGCAGAGATATGCACCCTGTGCCGGCAAAATGGTCGTCTCGCCCGATGCTCGAAAAGCCGGCAGATCTCGCCGGCCGTTCTTCCTTCACGCGGCCGTTAGCGACAAACCCTCACTTGTTCGATGACACTGTGGTGATGGCGCCAATGCTTGATCACCTCAATGTGGCAACGCTGGTGTCTGTGGTGACGCCAGGACTGATCGCTGTTATATTTGTTGCCACCGTATTGTCCGTCGCCGAAATAACCTTGAGTATGATGATGGCGGCGAAAATAGTGGTCGTCATTGGTTTGGGAATAGTCGGACTCGCCATTGTCCGACTGAATTGTAATGCTTGCTGCATTAATAGGCGAGATGAAAGTCGCCATGGATGCAAAAACGAACATGGATGCGATTATGAGTTTCTTCACGATTATCTCCAGAGTTTCACGCACTACAACGAACTTATGGCCTGAACGTTCCGTAGGATTGCGCGCAAAACTTGAACCAGCGTCTGTCCGAGTCCAAAAGTTGCGAAATTCGATACTCAGATCGCAGCGAGGGCGCTGCTCGAAATAGCAAAAGGCCAGATGCCGGACGGCACGCCGGGAAGTCGCCTTCCATGTTCCGATGGCAGCATCCCGCTGTTTGCTGTAAAGGTCACGTTCCAGCTAATACGCGAGCCGCCCGATGGACGAGGACACGGCTCTTGAGTTATTCATTATGGCCGCGCGCCAACGTCAACGCCGAGCGGTCGATGATGCTGACAACATGCTTTCGACCATCGAAGAGACGCGGCGCGTAATCGCCAAATCCCGCATGTTAGATCGGCTTGCCGCCACGACCGGCGCAACTCAGCCGTGGCGGACCGGCGCCATTTACCGGGTCTAGCGGATCGAAGCTGGCTTAGTGGATTGGATCATCAACAACTTAGGCGCTACCCAGCTTCTGAATTGGTTCGATTCGTACCGCAACCCCTGAGAGGCGCCAGGCGTTTCGCCACATGCCGATTTACCCCTTCGACTATCATGACAACCAACAGCTGACCGACAACCCTCGCCAGGTCGCCGAGCAGCAATTCGCCTTCGGCCAAAATCATAAGAGCCAACGTCTTTTTTGTTCCCCATAACTGCAAGCAGCTCAGCTCCTGCTGCGTGGTTGGCCCGCTCTTCAAAGCCCATGAAGGTGTCTCGACTGTAAGGGGGAATGTTGATACACGCTCGCAACGAGCCTGCAAATGACATTCCGCTCTCCTTGACCCAGTCGCTCGCCGCACCACACTCCGATGACGGCTTGCCCAGGTGACGGAACTGGTCTCCGGACTATCTTTGCAGCCGGGGGCAATTTACAAAAAGCAAAGCTCGGCCGCTCGTTGCGGACCCCGACAAATCGGCCATTCGTCAACCCTGCGAATTCAGCCCACCCGGCCGGCGCCTTCCCCAAGCCCATCCACCCCGACTGGCGCAACCCATGTTTCTCCAATCTCGCAGGCTGCTTGCGGCGTAGTGCCGGCCACGGCGCCATTAACCACCTTCATCGATAAGGTGGACCCGAAAGCCCAAGCTGAGGGTTTCGGTTGTATGGGAAATCATCAGCACAGATTCTACTGCCACATTGAAGCCGACGGATCGTGGGGTGTTTGGGATCGCCTAGCCAATAGGCCGGCAAGGTTAGGCGGCAGCGACCTTCTCGGATGCACGGCCCAAAGAGCTGCAGCTGCGGAACAGGTCCTGACGAGAATTTACAACGGCGGACTTGATGCGCTCGCTGTCCGCATCGCCGGGATTGTTCGTTAGTACATCTTCACCTTCGGCGTAATCTCCTCGATCCGGAGCTCGTCGCCGATCTCCTTCCCATCGCCAGCGCCTTGGCCTTGTCCTTGGTCGTCAGCACCGTGCGCCAATGCGGCTTCTCAAACACGCTGACGATGTAGGTTGTGGCCCGCTTCGGGGATCTCCTTCCGCAGAGGACAGATTTGAAAGCCCGCGCCTCTGGCGGAGGGCGCGGTCCGATGGGAGGGCCGATCATCGGCGCGCTGGAAGGCACCACCGGCCGCATGCACCAATCTTTAGGGGCGGCTCATGTTCAGGTCGGCTCAGGTTTGCAATTCGGCTTGTCACGCATCGAAGGTCGGCTTCCAATCGCGGTAGTGCGCCCGCTGATGACCTTCGTAGTCAGGAACGCATGTGAAGAAAACCGGTCGGCGATCACGCCCTGCTGCCGCCAAGAAATAACTGACGGACGAACGAACTTGCAACCGTCGCCGCATGATCGTCTACTCTTAGCTAAGCCTTTGTCTTTTCAAGCACGAACAACTGCTCGCAGGATAGGAGGGGGAGGACGCTGAAAGAGCCTACCAGCTTGAGCCCTGCCTCTGCGAAATCCTGTCGTGCGACGTTGAATTTCACGGGATGAAGCGCAGACATCCTCCCGGTAATCATCTTTCGCAGGCTCAATCGTATTTTCTGGAAGCGGGTAGCAAGGCCGTAGGAGACGATTAGACGGCGGCTGGCAACGCGCGCCAGCTCATTGATAATGTCGCGCCTGAGATGCGGCGGGATGAGGTGAATGAGGCGAAGGCAGATCACCGTGTCAAAGCTTTCGTCGCCGAACGGCAGCTGGGTTACGTCGCACCGGATGAAACCCTGAAATCCAGACTGGCTCTCATATGCTGTCTTGGCCAGGGCCATCATTTCAAGTGAGATGTCGGCGGCAAGAACCTGACAACCGTGCCGACCCAGCACCTCCGCCAGCTTCCCGGTCCCGCATGGGACATCGAGCACCTGAGCTGGAAGCGGGGAGCACCTCTCGATCGCCTTGGCGATGCACTTCTGCTCCCGTCGCGCGATGACATAGGATGCAAAGGTCGACAGCTTCAGGCGGCCCGCATATCCATCCAGGTACCGGCTCGCGAAGCTCGGATTTTGATACCGGTGTTTTGTACCGCCTTCATACGCCGCGACCTCGGCATCGTAATTGGTCGGCTTGGCGATGATCGACCCTGACGTCTGATCTGGCTTTGGGTCGCTCATCTGCCTTGTTTCATCGGATTTCTCCTGTAGGTCAAATCTGAAATTTCTATCCAACACATTCATTGGAGCTGCCGGTCGGTAAGAGTGGGTGAGAGAACTCTAGTCCCGTGTGCGACTGTCAACGCCGCAACGCTGATTCTGGCCGGATCGAACAAATCGACGGCAGTGAAACATGGTGATGACTGACGTGGTCGAACATCGATGCAAGACCATTGGTTTGCAACCACTCGGCCACGGAACCCGCGAGCGCATTTTACGCGCGCGCAGATCCCGTGCTGACTTAGTCGTTGCGATGAAACAATGGCGAACATCGGGAAGAGGTTTCCAGATGGCGGTGTATGTCGCATCCCTCGAATGGATGAAGTCGTGCCCACAGGCCCGGGCAAACAGGTGGCCTTCTTTCGCGTCGGGTTTAACCGGCGCATCTTTGACTTCGTCGGGAGAGCAGGGCCTGAAGATCACTTATACAACCAGCGATCCCGACTCGGCCCACTGGCGTAGAGAGTGACCCCCAAGAGCAGACCTAATGCGGCGCCGAGAATGAAGGCGGTCGACACCGTACCGGGATTGTGTTGGACCGCACCGGAAACAGATTGAGCCCCGGTTCGAAGCGTCTGAGCTGTACGGCCCACCTGATCGGCAGCGCTGTCATACCACCCCGGGGCTTGCTCGACGACCTCTTCTGCGCGCTCTGCCAGCGTCCGATTGATCTTGTTGATTTCGCGCTTCAACTGAGCAACTTGCTTCTCCAAGGCTTCCTGAGCTTCACGCTGCGTCGGTCTCGGTGTCACGCCTTCATTTTGGTCATTGGCCATTGTGAGACTCCTTGGTGTGAATGCTCAACGGCTAGCAGCTGCGTAAGGTTCCTGTCAGAGAATAATGCCCGCCCCCCCGAGGCAGCGGGCTGCGTGCGCAAATCTGCAAGCTTCAACAGTGGCCGGCCAGTTGCCATTTTCTTGCGGTGTTTGGGTTCTTTTTACCGTGTCGATTATAAATTTCCAGCATCGGGATCTGCGGGAATGCCGCTCTTACGATCCGCCTGAAATATTGGTTCCCGTTTGCAACTGCGAGCGATGAAAGGTCGCCTTCCCGATCGAGACATAGCTGACGCGCATCTGCGCGGTCAGGGCAAGGATCGTCGAAATCTCCGCAATCTCGCTTCAGCACGAGCTCAGACGCCTATTTGCAGCGATCGAGCCGTCGCGGCGTATTCCTCCATCAGACTGACGGAGCATCGCCACAGGCAATCGAGCGCGTCCGGCCGTCTCGCGATCGGCGCGGCCGCTGGCAGGATAACGTCCGTTCCGTCGTTCCTGGTCTGCGTCGGTCCTCATCCGCCGGGGCGGATTTCCTTTGTCTCAGTTGGCGTCCGTCAAACTGCGGACGCCATGCGTTCGAACTGCCGCACCGCTCATCAATGCGCACCCAGAAGCTTGCGGGCCTTGGCATGCGCGCGCTGCGCGCAGTGGCCCGATGCGCGGCCGCATCGCCCACATAGAACGTGCCGTCGCTCCAGAGGGCATGCATGACCACCGTCAGCTTGCACGCCACCGCGACGCAGGCCTTGCGGTGGCAGGAGCGTTTGGCGATCTCCCGGCCCCAGCTCTTGACCCTGTCCTTGCCCTTGAAGCGCGTCAGCAATCCTGACGGCGCTTCGTAGAGCGCGCCGCACGTCCGCGTCGCCCGCTTTCGAGATGCGGCCCTGTCGATCGAGGTGCCCGACTGCCAGCGTCGCGACGTCAGCCCGAAGTAGGCCGCGACGTCGCCCGCGCGGCGGAAGCGCGACGGTCGTCGGCCACCGTCACGAATGAGAGCGCTGTCACCGGCCCGACAGGGGATCGCCATGAAGCGCCGGTTTCGGCCGACAGCGGATCGTCCGCCGCGTGCACCGCCCTCTCGAAAGCCGCGCGCCCGACCTTGCTCAACCGGATGCTGAACGCCTTAAGGGAGTGCCGGATGACATTGTCCAGATCGAGGAACTTCGCGTTCAGATTGCGCCGGTGCGTTAGCAAAAGCCCCCTTGCGGTAGCAGCTTTCCGCCTTAATGCAGGCCTCGCGAAACCAGTCCGTGTGCATCAAATGGGCAAACGCCCAGCGCAGCGGCCTTGTCGGTTACTGTGACGAGACGAACAGGATATAAAGCTATTTGGCGGCAACTGGTCGAGGAAAGCCTCACCGTCATGAAACCGATGAACGAAGAGCATCTGGCGGTTCTACGCAGGCACATGGTCGAGATGATTGCGATCCATGCCAACCTTGCAAGCGAAGAACTCGGCAAGGCAACGCTCGATGAGCGGGTGATGGCATCGATGCGGCGGGTCCCGCGACATCTCTTCGTGCCAGCTGCGGTCGCGCCTTATGCCTACCAGGACATGCCGCTGCCGATCGGCTTCGATAAGACCGTGTCGCAGCCCTTCATTGTCGCTTTGATGACCGATCTTCTTACTCCCCAACCGCACGAAACGGTGCTCGAGATCGGGACTGGTCTGGGCTATCAATCCGCGATCCTCGCGGAACTCGCAGGACAAGTTTGGAGCGTCGAAATCATCGAGGAATTCGCAAGCCATGCCGAGGCTCTGCTGCAGGGTCTTGGCTTCCCGAATGTCGCCATTCGTGTCGGAGACGGATCTCGCGGCTGGCCCGAGCACGCCCCATTCGACAAGATCCTGGTTAGGGTTGCGGCTGAGCGGACGCCGCAGGCTACGGCACGCTTCGCTACAGGATTTTCGGGAGGAATGATGCGATGAGCGGCAACCCCGATGATCCGCCGATTGAACGACGCTCGCATCTTCGGATGGCTGTTCTAAAGGATGGCACTATCATCGCCGGGGATGTGAAGATCGGTTGCTCCGTCAGAAATCAGCACGCTCATGGCGCGGAGCTACGAGTGGATCCCGGCGTGGCTGTTCCTGATCGGTTCGTTCTGCACGTCCATGCAGATGATGTGGAATATCGGGCCGTGGTGCGGTGGAGAAAGAACGAGAGGCTTGGCGTTCAGATTTACTGATACGGGATTGTGACAATGGTCGTTACCAAGAAGGACCAGGAGCGCGCCGGCTACGCGTGGATGTATGGCGCCCAGGCCCGCAAAGACGGGAAGGAGCGCCTTGTGCCCGAGTATTGGCAGGAGTTCGCGGAAGATTGGCTTCAAGGATTTGACGGCGTGCCTATCGCCGTTGCCGGCAAGGCCAGACCGATCAGCGACGAGATGGAGGCGGAGGTCGACGAAGCCGGGGTGAGCGACCCGCTCGTCTAAAGCGGCTTTGCCGGCTGCGCATAATGGCCCGAGCAATGGCAAACTCAGCTTCCATCTTGGCGTTCTCTTTCTGCGTCATGTTGTCTGCGGCGGTCAGTCGGCGAAGCGCATGGATGATCTCGTCGCGCGCCCATGCCGCCTTGATCATGCATCCACGATCGCTTGAAAGCCCGGTTCTATGGCCCCCTGACAATCGATCGATCTTGATATTCGTCCTGGTGCCTAGGCGGGTCGATCATCGTCACTCCATGTCCGGCACTTCGCCGTTGGTGAAAAGCAGGGTCGGCGGCCCGTAGTCCCCAAGCGCCGGGTCGGCGTCACGGCTCCAGGCTATGACGCCGACATGGTTTCCCGCTAGTCCCTTGGCCGTTCGGATGGCCCGATCCTCGCTTTGCTGATCGGTTGGACCGTAGGCGGTGAACAGTTCTCCATCCTCCTGCGGTCGAATGCCACAACGACAATCAGCTTAGGCTTCTTCTGGCCGGGCAGGACATAGTCGGACATCGTGTTCTCCTAAAGGCACTGATCGCCGTCGCCGCGGTGTTCAAAGCAAAACCAGTGCGATTCCCTGCGCGGGCGTGCGAAGCCCCATCCGGCGACCTTGCCGCATCCGTCTGCTCGCATGTGTGGCCAAGCGCCTTGGCGCGGTCTCGCCGCGCCGGTGTCATGCCATCCGCCAATTTAAGGGGTTCGTCGCTCATAGCGGGTTGATTGGACCGACTAAG
>NZ_JAFFIW010000007.1 GCF_018588885.1 Mesorhizobium sp. dw_380 | reverse complement strand
TGTTTTGGGGACAGCGCCAACATCAGTTATTCAATCCGGCCCAAATCCCGGTGACGTCGCACTCCCGTCATCGAGCTTCGACAGCCACTCGACCAGCGTCGGGCGATAGCGGGTCAGGCCCTTGTAGTTGGCCAGTTCCTCGGGCAGGTCGCGGATGACGCGGTGCAGGCGCCGCGCCCATTTCGGCTGCGTCACCAGTTCGTCCATCTTGATCAGGTAGCAGCGGATCGGAAAGACGATGCCGTTGGAGCGCGGCAGCCGCCAGAAGCTCTGCAGTTCGACACGAAGATGCACCTTGTCGCCGACATTCTCCGGCGTCACAGTTGCCCGGTCCGGGCCCCATTTGTGGTAGTTTTCCGGACTGGTGTCGAGGCGCGGGTTGATGGTCATCGTCCAGTTGAGCCGCCGCGCTGGCTTGCCCTGCTGGATGTTGGTGAGGAATTTCAGCGCGCGGGTGAAGATTCCCTTCTCATGCGCCAGCGGCACCGGCGCGTGCCACTCGAAGAAGTTCATGCCGATGTCGAAGTCGAGCGACCAGTCGGCCTGGGTGGTGACCATGCCGGCGTCCATCCACAGATTGCCGTCGCGCTGGTCGAGGATGCAGAAATCGCCCTGGCTCTGCCGGGTAATGTATTCCATCGGTCCGTAAGGCAGCGTCGAGGTGTCGCCGAAAGTGAAAGTGTCGTCGATGCCGAGCGGCCGGTTGATCCAACGCCAGCGGTCGCCATCGCGTGTCAAGGTGAAATGCTCGGGATAGCCCAGCGCCTGCTGCTCCATCAGGAGCTCCAGCAGGTCCCAGCCGGCGAGCGTCATGTGCGGCAAGGACTGGCAGCGCAGCGGATCCTCGGCCAGCACCAAAGCGCGGTCCTGCATCTCGGCGACATAGTGTTCGTCGACGTCGATCAGGTTTTCCAGCACGCTGCCTTTCGGCCCGACGACATGCGGCTCGATGTTGACGGCGTACATGTAGGCGTCTTCGTGAAACGGGAACGGAAACCGCCTGATGTGCTCCGGGCTGTTCTTGAAGGTGAAATCGTCGCGGAACGTTTCCTTGCGAAAGGTGATGCCCATCTTCGCCTCCTATCTTTCCAAAACCAACGACCGACCCTCGAAGCGCGACACGCACGGCATGATCTTGCAGCCGGAGCGATGGTCTTCCTCGCTCAGCCAGTGGTCGTTGTGGATGAACTTGCCGTCGGATGAGATGACATTGGTTTCGCACTGGCCGCAGACGCCGCCGCGGCAGAGATAGGGCGGATCGACACCGGCCGCCTCGATCGCCTCGAGCAGGCTCTGCTGCTCGCCGACCCGGATCACTTTGCCGCTGACGGCCAGCGTCACATCGAAAGGCAGCCCGGGCTGGGGTGCCGCGAAATGCTCGAAATGCACGGCCTCCGACGGCCAACCCAAGCTTGCTGCGCGATCGCGCACCCAGTTGATCATACCGGACGGACCGCAGACATAGAGATGCGTCCCGAGCGGCTGTGTCGACAGCAGCCGGTCGAGATCGATGCGCTCGTCACGGTCGTCATGATAGAGCCTGACGCGCCTGTTGTAACGCTCCCGCAGCACGTCGGCATAGGTAGCGAGCGAAGCGGTGCGGCAGGTGTAGTGCAGTTCGAAATTGCCGCCCTGCCCCGCCAGCTGTGCGGTCTGCGCCATGAAGGGCGTGATGCCGATGCCGCCGGCCAGCATCAGATTTTTCTTCGCCCTGAGGTCGAGCGAGAACAGATTGACGGGATAGCTGATCACCATCTCCAGGCCCGGCCTGACGTTGCGGTGCATGAACAGCGAGCCGCCGCGGCCGATATCGTCGCGGCGCACCGAGATCGTGTATTCGCTGGTGTCGAGCGGCGAGCCCATCAGCGAATAGGGATTGAGCCTTGTGCGCTCGCCATCACGCATCTCGACCACAACATGGGCGCCGCCGGAAAAGGTCGGTAACAGCTCGCCGTCGCGCCGGCGGAAATGGAAGCGGGTGACGAGGTCGTTGACGGGAACGACATCGCTGACCACGACATCGAGCTTGGTGGTGCCGGTGCTCATGGAAAGGCCTCCTCGATCGGAGGAATTTCAGTGCGGTCCTCGGCATTGATGCAGACGCCCTGGAAGGCGGCGAGACGCCGGGAATAGTGATCGCGCACCAGAAGCAGCAGGCCGCAATGCGCGCAGGTGGCCGGCTGTGTCGTCACGTTCTCGGTGATGCCCTTGCAGTGCACGCATTGCATGCGCCGCGCCAGCGAGCCGCGATGCTCGGTCTGGATCGAGGTGTGATCGATGCCGGCTTCAAGTGCGACCTGCATCGCCTGGCCGATCAGGCCTTCGGTGCCGGAGAGATAAAGGCGCAGACCCATATGGGCGTTGGTCAGCGTCTGCTTCAACCGCGGCAGCAGGCTGGCGAAGGACGGCGCCTGATGAAACTGCGCCGGCCTCAGCGCTTCGAGCATGCCGACATGCTTGCCGTCAGGGCCGGGAATGAAGACGATTTCCGCACCGTCGAAAAAGCCGGCTGGGGCTCTTGCGGCCATGTCTGAAATAGCGAGCGCCCCTTCGGCATCGGCGATGAAAAGATGGTGTTTGCCGGGCTGCGGAGAGAGCGTTCCATAGACCGGCCGGCTGATGATGCTTTTGGCTGCCATTTAAATCTTCGTGCCTCGAACCCCTCGCTGTTGATTATGCCTCAGCCCTTCGCTGTGCGCTTGGTCTTCTTCGGATCATCAAACGGCAATGGCTGCGCCGTCGCCTTGATCGATCCGCTTTTGTTGCGGATTTCGAGCTTGGTGTCCTTGACGGCGCAGTCGACGTCGAGGCGGGCGATGCCCATCGATTTCTCGACCAGCGGCGAATACATGGCGCAGGTCACCACCCCGACTTTCTTGCCGTCGCGGTAGACCGGCGCGCCCTCGTCTGCCGGCTCCTTGCCGTCGAGCAGAACGCCAAAAATCTTGAAGCGCTCCTTGCCCTTGAGACGGTAGTGCTCCTCGGCACCGCGAAAACCGGTCTTGCCGGGGCTGACGGTGAAGTCGAGGCCGAGTTCCCACAGCGTGTCGCCGGGGCCTTCATTCTCGAACGGATATTTTTGCGAATTGTCGTAGGGATAGAACAGCAGATAGCTCTCGACCCGCAGCATGTCGAGCGTGGTGAAGCGGCATGGAATGATGCCGGCGCCCTTGCCCTCCTCAAGAATCCTGTCCCAGATCGTGCCGGCATCCTGACCACGGCAGAAGATCTCGTAGCCGCGCTCGCCGGTGTAGCCGGTGCGCGAGATCATCACCGGAAAACCGAACAGCTGCGTCTGCACGTGGTGGAAGTAGTTGAGATCGCGGATACCAGGCACATGTTTGGCGAGATAGTCGACCGCGGCCGGCCCTTGCAGCGACAAATCATGCAGATTGTCGTCGAAGCGCAGCGACACGTCACGGCCCATCGCCGCGCGCTGCAACTCTTCATGGCCGGTACCCGAGCCATGCACCACCATCCAGGCGTTCGGGCCGGTGCGGTAGAGGATGCAGTCGTCGGTGAATTTTCCCGCCTCGTTCAGCATGCAGGCATAGGCCGACTTGCCGGGATAAATCTTCTCGACATCGCGCGTGGTGGCGAGGTCGATCAGATGCGAGGCGTGCGGCCCGGTGACGTGAACTTTCTTCAGGCCCGACACATCCATCAGCCCGGCTTTGGTGCGGATGGCGATGTACTCCTCGTCGGCATCCTTGTCGTAGGTCCAGGCGGTTCCCATGCCGCTCCAGTCTTCGAGCTTCGAACCCAGCGCGCGGTGGCGATCCGCCAAGGTCGAAAATCTCCAGGATGCCGTCATCCGCTCGTCCTCCGTTTCAAAATCCATTGTTCCCTGCTCCTTGGCGCAAGGGCCGGAGCTTTGGGTTGAATATTGATCGTAAACGCGGGGGAGCCGCAATCCCCTGAAAGCAAATAATTTCATTGTCAGGCAAAATTGACCGCTCTAACCAAACAGTTAACTCAGCGTAAATTCGACTTGACAATTGCGGAAATCGGCCCGAATTTATGAAAAAAATTTCACTCTCTTGAAAGAGGGCGGCGCGCGGTGAATTCGGAACCGGGTGCCGGGAAAAGGGGAAAACCGATGTCAGACCTGCAGCGGCGCATCGAAGCGCTGTACCGTTCCGATTTGCGCGGATCAGCGTTGCTGATCATCTGTCTGTGGGCGACGATCCTCTTCGTCCTCTTCATGACATGGCCCTACATTCCGGACGGCGGCATCAAGGCCGTGGTCGCGATTGCCGCCGCCGCCGTGCTGATCTTCAACACGGCCGCGATCCTGGCGATGGTCAAGCACTACAAGGAAGACAAGGACTTCATCTACGGCCTCGACATCAAGAACGCCGACGCATCCCGCAACCGCAAGTCCTGAGGGGAAAAACCATGTCCCGCTATACGCCGCCGGAGCAGAGCAAGGCCGGGCAAGTCTTCGATATCGCCGTCGTTGTCGTCGCCATTTTCGTGGCACTCTGGTTGCCGCTGAAGCTCGGTCTGGCGGGTGCCGCGAAATCCATCGACGCGCTCGACGCCAAGACATGGGAAGCGCTCGGCCAGAATCCGACCATGGCGTCGATCTGGGAAAAGCTCGGCTATACGCCGGAGACCGCGCACGACATCATCCAGAACCGTTTCCACTACATCATCGACTGGCCGACGCTGATCATCATGGCAGCCGTCCTGATCGGTTATTTCGTGTTCCTGTTCCGGGCATCCGATCGCGAGTATCGCGATGTCATTAACGAGAAGTTCGAAGACAAGTAATCCGGGGGCAAGATCATGTGGATAGCACTCTCTTACGCATGCTGGGGCATCTCGATCGTGCTCGCGCTGTGGATGCTCTACGACTGGTTCAAGGTCGACACGACCTACTCCGAGGACGTTCTGACCTCGTCGCGCGAAGGCGAGCTTGAAGCCGTCTCCGAAAAACACCGGATCTGAGTGGGGATTGAGCGATGACCGTCGCGGTTGAGAATACCATCACCACCACCATTCACGGCGACCGGGTATCGCTGCTCAGGGTGCTTGGCCCTGCCCATGTCTGGGCGCTCGGGGTCGGCATCGTTCTGGTCGGCGAGTTCACCGGCTGGAATTTCTCCGCGGACAAGGGCGGCGCGCTTGCCGCCCTGATCGTCTGCTGGATCGTCGGCCTGCTCTACACATCCGTCGCCATGATCGATTCCGAGGTGACGTCGACGGTGGCCGCCGCCGGCGGCCAGTATGCGCAGGCCAAGCACATCGTCGGACCGCTGATGGCCTTCAATGTCGCGCTGTTCCTGGTCTTCGCCTATACGATGCTCGAAGTGTCCGACGCCATCCTGCTCGGCGATACGATCGTCGCCAAGGCCGGCGTCGAAGGGCTCACCCACAATTCCTTCATCGCCGCCACCATAGTGGTCCTGGCATGGCTCAACTATCGCGGCGTTCTGATGACGCTCAACGTCAATTTCGTCATCACCGCGATCGCCTATATCTCGATCGTCATCCTGTTCTTCTCGGTCAGCCCGTGGACGCAAGGGGCGGTGCTGAAGCTCAACGAGCTGGTCACGCCCGGCAACGCGCTGCCCTATGGCTGGATCGGTGTCATCGCCGCCTTCCAGTTCGGCATCTGGTACTATCTCGGCATTGAGGGCACCACGCAGGCCGCCGAGGAAGTGCGCTCGCCTGCCCGCTCGCTGCCCTACGGGACCATGGCCGGCATGATCACGCTTCTGATCGCCGCCGCTATGACCTGGTATGTCTGCGCCTCGCTGATGCCCTGGGAATATCTCGGCATCACCTATTACCCGCTTTGGGACGCCGGCAAGCTGACCGGCAGCCCGCTGCTGGAAAACCTGCTGTTCGTCGCCACGCTGCTTGCCGCACTGGCCTCCGCCAATGGCTGCATCAACGATGCGGCGCGCGCCTGGTTCTCGCTTGGCCGCGACCGCTACCTGCCGAGCTGGTTCTCGGCGGTTCACCCGAGGTACCGCACACCCTACCGCTCGATCCTGTTCCTGCTGCCGATCGCGCTCGCCTTCGCCTTCATCGCCGACCTCAACCAGGCGATCACCTTCTCGATCCTGTCGGGCGTGCTGCAATACACCTTCATGAGCATCAACATCATGATGTTCCGCAAGAAGTGGCCGCTGGGTTCGATCCGCCGTGGTTACACCCACCCTTTCCATCCGCTGCCGGCGATCGTGCTGTTCTGCCTCTGCGTGGTGACCTTCTTCGCCATCTTCCTCGGCTTCGGCTCGCAGCTGATCGCCATGGTCGCCTTCTACTTCCTGATCTCCCTGTGGTTTCACTTCTATCGCTACAGATTCGTGCGGCGCGGCGACCAGTTCACCATGCCGTGGCCGAAACCGCAGGGCTATTGATGGGAGACGGCCCGCCCAGATCATTGGCGGGCCGGACATGACAAAATGTCCGAGGTGACATCAGCACTGCTTGCCGGGGCGATTGTCCTCGCTCTCGTCCTTCATCTTGCGTTGCTGGCGCGCCGCAGCCGCAACAGGGTTTCGGCGGCGCTCGCCGCCGACGAGGCCGGCATTCGCGCCGTCATTGCCGACGCGGCCAATGTCTCGGACGGCACCGCCGGTGTCATCACCTGGGAGGGTACGTGGAACGGCCAGCGCGTCCAGCTGCGCACCATCGTCGATACGCTGGCGACGCGAAAGCTCCCGGCCCGCTGGCTCAGCGTTTCGATCACCGAAAGCGTCGCGGTGTCCGCCACCTTCGACATGATGATGCGGCCGGGCTCGCCGACGACCTTCTCCAATTTCGACCATCTCCAGCATACGCTGCCGAAGGCTCCGGGATTTCCAGCCGAGGCGGTGCTGCGAACCGACCGTAGAGGGACGCGCTTCCCGCAAGGCATCATCGCCGATCACCTGGAACCCTTTTCAGAAGGGCGCGCCAAGGAATTGCTGATCACGCCGAAGGGTGTACGCATCGTCTGGCTGCTGGCGGAAGCCGAGCGGGCACGCTACGGCGTTTTCCGGCAAGCCGCGTTCGGCGACATGCAGATCGATCCGGCGCTGATCCAGCGGCTGCTCACCTCTCTCTCGGGACTCCGCGACGCCATCAACCAAAGCGAACGGCGAGCCGCATGACCAGTTCAAACACTTCGCCGGCACCGGCGAACCCCTATCTCGTCCTGGGTGCGGCAATCGTGCTGCCGGCCAGCGGCCATGTCATTCTCGGCGTGCCTGTGCGCGGGCTGCAGTTTCTTTTCTTCATGGTGATCCTGGCGTGGGTCACCGCCAAGATCGCGCCGCCCGATGCCAGCTTCATCGGCCGTCATGCCGGCGGCTTCCTGATCTATGCGCTATCGATCCTCGACGCCTATAAGCTCGCCCGCGTCCGCCATGCGCTATGGGTTCACAAGGCCCACGATGGAAGTGACAATTCGCAAGGCGGCATTGCGCCGCATATGTAACTAGAGGAAAATTTTTTTCATACGATTGAATTTAGGACGTTCATTCGATACATCATTTCGGAGCCACAAACGTCGGGAGGCTGACATGTGCGGAATCGTCGGACTTTTTTTGAAGGACAAGTCGCTGGAGCCGAAGCTCGGCGCGATGCTGTCGGAGATGCTGGTCTCGCTCAGCGATCGCGGTCCGGACAGTGCAGGCATTGCCATCTATGGCGCCGCCTCCAAGAATGAGGCCAAGATCACTATCCAGTCGGCAAAGCCGGCGCGCGATTTTCATGGCCTCGATGCCGAGCTTGCCAAGGCGATCGGCGCACCGGTGGGCATTGCGGTGAAATCGACCCATGCCGTCGTCAGAACCCGCCCCGACAAGATCGATGAGGCCCGCGAGGCCATCCAGACACTGCGCCCCGACATCCGCATCATGGGGGCCGGCGATGTTGTCGAGATCTACAAGGAAGTCGGCCTGCCGGAGGCGGTCGTCGATCGTTTCGATGTCCGCAAGATGACCGGCACGCATGGCATCGGCCACACCCGCATGGCGACGGAATCGGCTGTGACGACGATGGGCGCGCATCCGTTCTCGACCGGCGCCGACCAGTGCCTGGTGCACAATGGCTCGCTGTCCAACCACAACAATGTCCGCCGCGAGCTGATCCGCGAAGGCATGAAATTCGAAACCGAGAACGACACGGAGGTCGCGGCCGCCTATCTCTCTTCGCAGATGGCGCATGGCAAGAACCTCGGCGAAGCGCTGAAAGGCACGCTGTCGGACCTCGACGGCTTCTTCACCTTCGTCGTCGGCACCAAGAACGGTTTCGGCGTGGTGCGCGATCCGATCGCCTGCAAGCCCGCCGTGATGGCCGAGACCGACCAATATGTAGCCTTTGGCTCGGAGTATCGCGCGCTGACCAAACTGCCCGGCATAGACAATGCGAGGGTCTGGGAACCGGAACCCGCAACCGTCTATTTCTGGGAGCATTGAATTCATGCCGGCAATTAACCTTTCAAAGACGGCGGCGAGCGATCACGCCTCTCGGGTGTTCGACCTCGATCAGATGTCGCTGCGCGAGCTCAACCAGGCGCTGCACAATTTGACCCCCGGCTCGAACGAGACCGCGTGGGAAGTGTTGAACCCGAAAGGCAGCCATTCGGTCGCCGTCGGCGTCGACCAGCCTGTCACCATCGATGTGCGCGGCAGCGTCGGCTACTATTGCGGCGGTATGAACTCCGGCAGCGCCATCACCGTGCATGGTTCGGCGGGCCCCGGCGTCGGCGAGAACATGATGTCGGGCTCGATCACGATCAAAGGCGATGCCAGCCAGTATGCCGGCGCCACCGGCAAGGGCGGGCTGCTGGTCATTGAGGGTAATGCGTCGTCGCGTTGCGGCATTTCGATGAAAGGCATCGACATCGTCGTGCACGGCAATATAGGCCACATGTCGGCCTTCATGGCGCAGTCCGGCAATCTGGTGGTGCTGGGCGATGCGGGAGACGCGCTGGGCGATTCCATCTACGAGGCACGGCTGTTCGTGCGCGGCAAGGTCGACAGCCTTGGCGCCGACTGCATCGAAAAGGCGATGCGGCCCGAGCATCTGGAACTGCTGCAGGGCTTGCTCGACCGCGCCGGCGTCACCGGCGCCAAGCCATCGGAGTTCAAGCGCTACGGTTCGGCGCGCACCCTCTACAATTTCAATATCGACAACGCCGACGCGTATTGAGGCAGCATGACCTATCGCAACCCGCCGACGACGCCGCGCAAATCCGCGACTTTCGACGACTACACGCTTTCCGAAATCCGCCGCGCGGCGGCGACCGGTATCTATGATATCCGGGGCGCCGGCGCCAAGCGCAAGCTGCCGCATTTCGATGATCTCTTGTTCCTCGGCGCCTCGATTTCGCGCTATCCGCTCGAAGGCTACCGGGAGCGTTGCGACACCAGCGTGGTGCTGGGCTCGCGCCATGCCAAGAAGCCGATCGAGCTGAAAATCCCGATCACCATCGCCGGCATGAGCTTTGGCTCGCTGTCGGGCCCGGCCAAGGAGGCGCTCGGCCGCGGCGCGACGCTGTCCGGCACCTCGACCACCACCGGCGACGGCGGCATGACCGAGGAAGAACGTGGCCATTCCAAGCAACTGGTCTATCAATATTTGCCGTCGCGCTACGGCATGAACCTGCGTGACCTGCGCCGCGCCGACGCCATCGAAGTCGTGGTCGGCCAAGGCGCCAAGCCAGGCGGCGGCGGCATGCTGCTCGGACAGAAGATTTCCGATCGCGTCGCCGAGATGCGCACGCTGCCCAAAGGCATCGACCAGCGCTCGGCCTCGCGTCATCCAGACTGGACCGGCCCCGACGATCTCGAGATCAAGATCCTCGAACTGCGCGAAATCACCGACTGGGAAAAGCCGATCTATGTCAAGGTCGGCGGCGCCCGCCCCTATTACGATACTGCGCTTGCGGTGAAGGCCGGCGCCGATGTCGTCGTCGTCGACGGCATGCAAGGCGGCACCGCCGCCACGCAGGAAGTGTTCATCGAGAATGTCGGCCAGCCGACGCTTGCCTGCATCAGGCCGGCGGTACAGGCGCTGCAGGATCTTGGCATGCACCGCAAGGTGCAGCTGATCGTCTCCGGCGGCATCCGCAACGGCGCCGACGTCGCCAAGGCGCTGGCGCTCGGCGTCGACGCGGTCTCGATCGGCACGGCGGCCCTTGTCGCGCTCGGCGACAACGATCCGCGCTGGGAGGCGGAGTACAACGAACTCGGCACCACGGCCGGCGCCTATGACGATTGGCACGAGGGCCGCGACCCGGCCGGCATCACCACGCAGGATCCCGAACTGATGAAGCGGGTCGACCCGGTGGCCGCCGGCCGCCGGCTGGCGAACTACCTCAAGGTGATGACGCTGGAGGCGCAGACAATCGCACGAGCCTGCGGCAAGAACAGCCTGCATAATCTCGAACCCGAGGACCTCGTCGCGCTGACGATCGAGGCAGCCGCCATGGCCGGCGTCCCGCTGGCCGGCACCAACTGGATACCAGGGAAGAACGGCTTCTAATCAACGATGGGCCGAAGGCCATATGCTTTAGGGCCAACAAAAAATGGGGAACTTCCGTGACAGCTGATCTTGCAGAATTCGCAAGGGCGAAAAACGTCAAATATTTCATGATTTCCTACACCGACCTGTTCAGTGGCCAGCGTGCCAAGCTGGTGCCGGCGCAGGCGATCGCCGACATGCAGAAGGATGGCGCAGGCTTTGCCGGCTTCGCCACCTGGCTCGATCTGACGCCGGCGCATCCCGACATGCTGGCGGTTCCGGATCCGGACTCCGTCATCCAGCTGCCGTGGAAGCCTGAGGTCGCCTGGGTCGCCGCCAACTGCATCATGGACGACAAGGAGGTCGACCAGGCGCCGCGCAACACGCTGAAGCGATTGATCGCGGAAGCCGCCAGCGCCGGCATGCACGTCAAGACCGGTGTCGAGGCCGAGTTCTTCCTGATCTCGCCGGACGGCAAGACGATCTCGGACGAATACGACACGGCCTCGAAGCCGTGCTACGACCAGCAAGCGGTGATGCGCCGCTACGATGTCATCGCAGAGATCTGCGACCATATGCTGGCGCTCGGCTGGGGCGCCTATCAGAACGACCACGAGGATGCCAACGGCCAGTTCGAGATGAATTGGGCCTTCGACGATGCGCTGGCGACCGCCGACAAGCACTCCTTCTTCAAGTTCATGGTCAAGTCGATCGCGGAAAAACACGGCTTGCGCGCGACCTTCATGCCCAAACCCTTCCAGGGGCTGACCGGCAATGGCTGCCACGCCCATATCTCGGTATGGGACGAGACCGGCAAGACCAATGTGTTTGCCGACAACTCGATGGAACTCGGCCTGTCGGCCAAGGGCAAAAACTTCCTCGGCGGCATCATGAAGCACGCTTCGGCCCTTGCCGCGATCACCAATCCGACCGTCAATTCCTATAAGCGCATCAACGCCCCGCGCACCATTTCGGGCGCCACCTGGGCGCCGAACACGGTGACCTGGACCGGCAACAACCGCACCCACATGGTGCGCGTGCCCGGCCCCGGCCGCTTCGAGCTGCGCCTGCCCGACGGCGCGGCCAACCCCTATTTGCTGCAGGCCGTCATCATCGCCGCCGGCCTCGACGGCATCCGCTCCAAGGCCGATCCCGGCAAGCGCTACGACATCGACATGTACCAGCTCGGCCATACCGTCACGGACGCACCGAAACTACCGCTCAACCTGCTCGACGCGCTGCGCGAGTTCGACAACGACAAATCGCTAAAGGCGGCGCTGGGTGAGGAATTTTCGTCGGCATATCTAAAGCTGAAGCAGCAAGAATGGAATTCTTATGCTTCGCACTTCACGCAGTGGGAGCGCGACCACACGCTGGACATTTAACTGTCTAGCGGTGCGAGCGGCTCGGAATGAACTGAATGAAATACTCGATCTTCTCGCTCGCCCGCGCTGCCTTTTCCGGCCACAAGAATTGGCAGCGCACCTGGCGCGATGCCAGTCCGAAGGACCGCTACGACGTGGTGATCATCGGCGGCGGCGGCCATGGCCTGGCCACCGCCTGGTTCCTTGCCAGCGAATACGGCATCAGGAATGTCGCGGTGCTGGAAAAAGGCTGGATCGGCTCCGGCAATGCCGGCCGCAACACCACCATCATCCGCTCCAATTATGGCTTGCCCGGCAATACCGGCTTCTACGAACTGTCGATGAAGCTGTGGGAGCGAATGGAGCAGGACCTCAACTACAACGCGATGGTCAGCCAGCGCGGCGTCGTCAACCTCTACCATTCCGATGCGCAGCGCGACGCCTATGCCAGGCGCGGCAACACCATGCGCATCAACGGCATCGATGCCGAACTGCTCGACCTCGCCGCGGTCAGGAAGATGATGCCGTTCCTGAATTTCGACAATGCGCGCTTTCCCGTGCAGGGCGGACTCTTGCAGCGGCGCGGCGGCACGGCACGGCATGACGCCGTGGTCTGGGGCTATGCCCATGCGGCGAGTGCGCTCGGCGTCGACATCATCCAGAACTGCGAAGTCACGGGCTTTGTCAGGGACGCCAACGGCAAGGTGACCGGCGTCGAGACCTCGCGCGGCAGGATCGGCGCCGGCAAGGTCGGCATGGCGGTCGCCGGCTCCTCCTCGCGCGTCGCGGCGATGGCGGGCCTGCGCCTGCCGATCGAAAGCCATGTGCTGCAAGCCTTCGTCTCCGAGGCAATCAAGCCGCTGATCCCCAATGTCATGACCTTCGGCGCCGGCCATTTCTATGTCAGCCAGTCGGACAAGGGCGGGCTGGTCTTCGGCGGCGACATTGACGGCTACAATTCCTACGCCCAGCGCGGCAACATGCCTGTCATGGAGGACGTCTGCGAGGGTGGCATGGCGCTGATGCCGATGATCGGCCGCGTGCGCCTCTTACGCCAATGGGGCGGCATCATGGACATGTCGATGGACGGCTCGCCGATCATCGACAAGACGCCGGTGGACGGGCTCTACCTCAATGCCGGCTGGTGCTATGGCGGGTTCAAGGCAACGCCGGGATCGGGCCTTGTCTTTGCGCACCTCCTGGCCCGCGACGAATCGCATGCGGAGGCGGCGCGGTTCCGCCTCGACCGCTTCCGGACGGGTGCCATGATCGACGAAAAGGGCCAGGGCGCCCAACCGAACCTTCACTGAGGACGGTCACATGCGCATTGTCTGTCCCTTCTGCGGCGAACGCGAACTTGGCGAGTTCACCTATCTCGGCGACGCCAAGCCGGTGCGGCCGGCGGCCGGCGCTTCGGAAGACGAGGTCTTCGACTACGTCTATCTGCGCGACAATGTCGCCGGCGACACCAGCGAATACTGGTATCATGGCGGCGGCTGCCGGGCCTGGCTGAAGGTCACCCGCAACACGCTGACGCACGAGATTTCGGCCGTGGAGCCAGCGGCGGGCGTTGGGGCGAGGCAGGCTGCAAGATGAGTTTTTCTGTTCAGGTCAGTGCCGCCCCTCATCCGCCTGCCGGCACCTTCTCCCCGTATAGTGACGGGGAGAAGGGAGATAGCCGGAACCTCGGCGCGCTTCTTGCAACGTCAATGATTGGCGAAATCGTGAACGAGAGCGTCCTTCTCCCCGTCACTATACGGGGAGAAGTGCCCGGCAGGGCGATGAGGGGCAGCGCGACGTCCTGGTATGAGGCTGCATCGTGACATCCTTCCAGGAAAATCGCCTCGAATCCGGCGGCCTCATCGATCGCTCGGCGCCGCTGAACTTCCGCTTCGACGGCAAGAGCTTTTACGGCTTCCAGGGCGACACGCTCGCGTCGGCGCTGGTCGCCAACGGCGTCAAGCTGGTCGGCCGCTCGTTCAAATACCACCGCCCGCGCGGCATTCTGACCGCGGGTTCGGAAGAGCCGAACGCGCTGGTCGAACTGCGCACGGGCGCGAGGCGCGAGCCGAACACCAAGGCGACGACAGCCGAGCTCTATGACGGGCTCGAGGCGGCCAGCCAGAACCGTTGGCCGTCGCTGCGCTTCGATGTGATGTCGGTGAACCAGCTGTTCTCACCGATCTTCGTCGCCGGCTTCTACTACAAGACCTTCATGTGGCCGGCGAAGTTCTGGGAGGCGATATACGAACCGGCGATCCGACGCGCCGCCGGTCTCGGCCGCGCCGCCGGCGTTGCCGATCCCGACCGCTACGACAAGGCCTGGGCGCATTGCGACGTGCTGATCGCCGGTTCCGGCCCGACCGGCCTGGCGGCGGCACTCGCCGCCGGTCGCGCGGGTGCCCGTGTCATCCTGTGCGAAGAGGATTTTACGCTCGGCGGCCGCCTGCTGTCCGATGGCGGCACGATCGACGGGCTCCCGGCAGCCGAGTGGATTTCACGGACTCTGGCCGAACTGGCGACAATGCCGGATGTCCGCATCATGACCCGAACGACGCTGTTCGGCGTCTATGATGGCGGCACCTATGGCGCGATCGAGCGGGTCAACGACCATTTGCCCTCGCCGCCCGAACATCAGGTGCGGCAGCGGCTGTGGCGGATCGTGGCAAAACGCTGCGTGGTGGCCGCCGGTGCCATCGAGCGGCCGATCGTCTTTGCCGGCAACGACACGCCCGGCGTGATGATGGCGTCCGCCATGCGGACCTATGTCGCGCGTTATGCGGCGACGCCGGCAAAACGCATCGCACTGTTCACCAACAATGAGGATGGCTGGCGCACGGTCGAGGCGGCACTCGGCGCGGGCTTGCAAATCGCCGCGGTTATCGATGCACGGGCCGATGTTTCACCTGCCCACCGTTCACTGGCATCCAAGGGCGGCTTTCCGGTGCTGCATGGCGCCGTCAGCGGCGTCGACGGCGGCAAGGATGGCGTGAGAAAAATCGCGGTGTCGCTGGCCGGCGGCGCGCGCGCCGAGGTCGAGGTGGACGGGCTTGCGGTTTCGGGCGGCTGGAACCCGGCGGTCGGGCTCACCTCCTATCATCGCGGCCGGCCGAAATGGCGCGACGACATTGCCGCCTTCGTTCCCGATGGCGCGCCTCCCGGCATGGTCGCCGCCGGAGCCGCAACCGGCGCCTTCGGCCTCGGCGCTTGCCTGAGCCAGGGTTTTGCCGCCGGCGCTGTAGCGGCACGTGATGCGGGACACAATGGCAAGGCAGGCACCGCGCCTATCGCCGATGACGAGGCCTTCTCATTGACGCCGCTCTGGCACGTCGCCGGCAAGGGCAAGGCGTTTGTCGACTACCAGCACGATGTCACCGCTTCCGATATCGAACTGGCGCAGCGCGAAGGTTTTGAATCGGTCGAGCACCTGAAGCGCTACACCACGCTCGGCATGGCGACCGACCAGGGCAAGACCTCGAACGTCGCCGGCCTTGCCATCATGGCTGAAGTCTCCGGCAGATCCATTCCCGAGACCGGCACGACGATCTACCGGCCGCCTTATGTGCCGGTCGCCATCGGCGCCTTCGCCGGCCATCACCGCGACGAGACGTTCCACGCCACAAGATTGACGCCGTCACATCATTGGGCGGAAGAACAGGGCGCTGTTTTCGTCGACACAGGTCTGTGGAAGCGGGCGCAATGGTATCCCCGCGCGGGCGAGAAGGACTGGCTGGAATCGGTGGCCCGCGAGGTCAAGGCGGTGCGTGGCGGCGTCGGCTTCTGCGATGTCTCGACGCTTGGCAAGATCGATGTGCATGGCCCGGATGCCGGCGCCTTCCTCGACCGTGTCTACATCAACACCTTCTCCAACCTCGCCGTTGGCAAGGCGCGTTACGGTCTGATGCTGCGCGAGGACGGCATCGTCCATGACGACGGCACGACGTCGCGGCTGGCCGAAGACCATTATTTCCTGACCACCACCACGGCCAAGGCCGGGCTGGTGATGCAGCATCTCGAATTCTGCCGGCAGGTGCTGTTTCCCGAACTCGACGTGCAGCTGACCTCGGTCTCCGACCAGTGGGCGCAATTTTCGATCGCGGGACCGAGGACCCGCGACCTGCTCAAGGAGATCGTCGATCCGGCGGAGGACCTTTCCAACGAGGGCTTCCCGTTCATGGGCGCACGGGAAGTGGCGTTGCGCGGCGGCATCAAGGCGCGGCTGTTTCGCATCTCCTTCTCCGGCGAGATGGCGTTCGAGATTTCGGTGCCGGCGCGCTTTGGCCAGGCCATGGCGCGCAATCTGATGCTGGCCGGAAAACAATTTGGCGTGACCCCTTACGGCACCGAGGCGCTCGGCGTCATGCGTATCGAAAAGGGCCACATCGCCGGACCGGAACTGAACGGCACGACGACGGCCGCCGATCTCGGCCTGGGCAAGATGATGTCGACCAAGAAGGATTTCATTGGCCGCGTCATGGCCGGCCGCGAGGCGCTGGTCGCACCGGACCGGCAGGTCGTGGTCGGCATCAAGCCGACCGACAAGGCCCGCCGGCTGCGCTCCGGCGCACATATCATCCCGAAGGGGCAGACGCCCGGACCGGATAATGACCAGGGCTACGTCACCTCGGTCTGTTTCTCGCCGACATCAGACCAATGGATCGGGCTTGCCCTGGTTGAGCGCGGCCGCGAACGCATCGGCGAGATCGTCCATGCTCATGATCCGCTGCGCGGCGAGGACTATGATGTCGAGCTGTGCAATCCCGTCTTCTACGATCCGGATGGAGGGCGCCAGCGTGGCTGAGTTTTCCTGGGTCTCCCGCAGTCCGTTGGAGCATGCGCTTGTCGCCGGTGCGCATGGCGCTCGCGGTGGCGAGGCCGGCGTCTCGCTGACCGAAATCCGCAATTTCGACCTGATCCAGGTGATGGCGCGGCGCGGCAAGGCGGTCGACCTGGCTAATGCCGCGAAGGAGCGTTTCGGCGTTGCCGCTCCGGATGCGCCCAAGGCCGTGCAGGCGCAGGATGCCACGCTGATCTGGTCAGGGCCGGATCAGTTCTTCGTCCTGTCGAGGGGCGGCAAGCACAGGATTGGCGCGCTCGGCCAAACGTTCGCGCAATCGGCGTCGCTGTCCGACCAATCGCATGCGCGGGTCTTGATCAGCATTTCGGGCGCCAAGGCGCGGACGATGCTGGCCAAGCTGTCATCGATCGATTTGCACCCGGCAGCGTTCCCTGTTGGCATGGCCGCCGCTACTTCGATGGATCACACCAGCGTCACGCTCTGGCGCGGCAATGACCGAACGGATGGACAGGCGGTGTTTAATCTGCTGGTGTTCGCCACCTTTGCCGAGAGCCTTTGGCACTCGATCCTCGACTCGGCTGCCGAGTATGGCGTCGACATCAAACATTCAGAGGAACTTTAGTTCGACAATTGTAGATCTCGGCGCCGCCCCTCATTGCCCTGCCGGGCATTTCTCCCCGTATAATGACGGGGAGAAAGACGCTGGCCGCACTCCTCGGCGCTGGTTCTGCAACGTTGGCGATTGGCGAAACCGGCCACGACAGCGCCCTTCGCCCCGTTTACGGGGAGAAGATGGCGGCAGCCAGATGAGGGGCAGCGCTGACGTTCGGAAGATGAAGCTGAGTAGCGAATTCATCCCTGTGTTCACATCCGGGCCGCCACCTCAGCCTTGCCAAACGCGATCCCCCTGCTATTCTTGCTGCTAAAATAATTTTACACACAGGCAAACTTGTTTCTCGAACCGCAAGGCTGAGATGAGCCAGTCGCCCTACCCTGCCGTCGCAGCCGGACCGCCCCGGCCAAGCCTCATCCTGAGGCCTGGGCAGATCGCGCTGCCGTCGGGCATGGAGCGCTATACGATCCAAGGCAACGGCGCTGTGCTGATCGAGGTCGAGGCCGGCGATACGATCACGGTGCGCAATGTCGAGGGCGGCCAGGCTTGCGAGCTGCTGGCATGGGACAGCACGGGCGGGACCGATCCAGGCATCTTCGCTGAAATTTCGAACAGCAATGCCGCTGGTATCAAGGCGCTGCTGGTCGATGGCGGCGACAGCCTCGCTTCGGTGCGCCGTGGCCTCGCACGCCGGCAGGTTCAGCTCGATCAGGCCAAGGCGGTGCGGGTGTTCGGCAGTGCGACACCCGTTGGGTCAGAGCAGAGTTTTACCGTCGCGCGCGACGGCTCGATGCTGATTGCAGCACCCGGCGGGCCGATGCTGGTCGATGGCCACGACACCACGACGCCGCTTACGATCATCGTCCGGCGCAACACGATCCGCCCCGCGGCGCGATCACAGCTTGCCGATCCGCTCGCCGATCCGGTGCTCGATCTGCGCGTCCATTCGGCGACGGCGGAATCCTATTTCGTCAAGGCGGGCGACTATCTGCAGATCATCGATGTCGACGGCCGCCAGTGCACCGACTTCCAGTGCTTTTCGGCGCGCAAGCTGGACAAGGGCCTCGGCCATCCGCTCGACGTGACGACGACGCGCACGCTGATGGGCGCGAGCTATCCGATGCCCGGTCTGCATTCGAAATATTACGACCAGGACATGGAGCCGCTGGTCGAGGTGGTGCAGGACACATGCGGCCGGCACGACGCCTTCGCACTCGCCTGTGCCGCTAAATATTATGACGATATCGGCTATCCCGGGCACACCAATTGCTCGGAAAATTTCAATCGGGCGCTGGCCGACAAGGGCGTCAATCCCCGCGCCGGCTGGATGGCCATCAACTTCTTCTTCAACACGGCGATCGACGCGCATGGTGTCATGGTGTCGGACGAGCCATGGTCGCGGCCGGGCGACTATGTGCTGCTGAGGGCACTGACCGACATCGTCTGCGTCTCCTCGGCCTGCCCCGACGACACGACACCGGCCAATGGCTGGGACCTGACCGACATCCACGTGCGGACCTATTCCGGCCAGCACAAATTCTCGCGAGCGATCGCCAGACGCATGACGCCCGATTCGGAACCGAAAATGACCCGCGAGACAGCTTTTCATTCGAGCTTTGCCAAGCATACCCGCAACTTCGTCGAGTACAGGGGCTACTGGCTGGCCAACTCCTTCGCCAAGGACGGGCCAATCGCCGAATATTGGGCCTGCCGGCAGGACGCCGTGATCATGGACCTGTCGCCGCTGCGCAAGTTCGAGGTCACCGGCCCGGATTCCGAGGCGCTGCTGCAATACACGCTGACCCGCGACGTCAAGAAACTCGGCGTCGGCCAAGTCGTCTATTCCGCCATGTGTTACGAGCACGGCGGCATGATCGACGACGGCACGCTGCTCAGGCTTGGCAAGGATAATTTCCGCTGGGTCGGCGGCGACGATCTGTCCGGCGAATGGCTGCGCGAAACGGCCAAAAAGCATGGGCTCAATGTGCTCGTGCGATCGTCGACCGACCAGATGCACAATGTCGCCGTGCAGGGTCCGAAGAGCCGCGACATCCTTCGAGAGGTGATCTGGACCTCGCCGCTGCAGCCGTCGATCGATGAGCTCGAATGGTTCCGCTTCGCCGTCGCCCGCATCGGCGGCGGCAACGGCATTCCGGTCGTCGTCTCGCGCACCGGTTATACCGGCGAGCTTGGCTACGAGATCTGGTGCCACCCGCGCGACGCCGAGAACGTGTTCGACGCGATCTGGGAAGCCGGCCAGCCGCATGGGCTGAAGCCGATGGGCCTGCAGGCGCTCGACATGGTGCGCATCGAAGCCGGGCTCATTTTCGCAGGCTACGAGTTTTCCGACCAGACCGATCCCTTCGAGGCCGGCATCGGCTTCACCGTGCCGCTGAAGACCAAGACCGACGATTTCATCGGCCGCGAGGCGCTGATCCGGCGCAAGGAAAACCCGCAGAATAAGCTGGTCGGGCTCGACATCGACAGCAATGTCGCGGTCGGCCATGGCGACTGCGTGCATGTCGGCCGTGCCCAGATCGGCGTCGTCACCTCAGGTATGCGCTCGCCGGTGCTCGGCAAGAACATCGCGCTGGCGCGGCTTGACGTCACCCATGCGGCCATCGGCACCGAGGTCGAGATCGGCAAGCTCGATGGTCATGCCAAGCGGCTGCCGGCGCATGTCGTTGGCTTCGCCCATTACGATCCGCAGAAGACAAGACCACGCTCCTAACTACCCGAACCTGGCACGCGACGACGCCTGTCGGCGAAACCCGTCGAGCGTGTTGTTGTGCCCGCGCGCAAGCGTGATGTGCACGGCTTCACAAAACGCTTGACGTGAAAGCGCGACGGATCGATCTTCACTCTTAAGAAAAAAATGCGACTGAGTGGAAACACCGGAGTCGTGCGGTCATGTGCCGGGGGCAAGCTTCGCAAAGCCGAGGCATCGCCGGCGGGGAACATTCGAAAAAAGGGGAAGTCACTGACATGAGCATCATAAGCACGGTCCTCGAGCAGCCTGCCGAAAGCAAGCTGCTCAGGCATATCGACTGGCGCGGCGCCTTCTGGGTGGCGAGCGGCGTTCCGGCACTGGTCCTGTTTTCCATAGGCGGCATCGCCGGCACGACGGGAACGCTGGCCTTCCTGATCTGGACGGTGTCCATGATCATGGGTTTCCTGCAATCCTTCACCTATGCCGAGATCGCCGGCCTGTTCCCGAACAAGTCCGGCGGCGCCTCGATCTACGGCGCCACGGCCTGGCTGCGCTATTCCAAGTTCATCGCGCCGCTGTCGGTATGGTGCAACTGGTTCGCCTGGTCGCCGGTGCTGTCGCTCGGCTGCTCGATCGCCGCCGCCTATATCCTCAACGCGCTGGCGCCGGTGCCGCTGTTCACCGAGACGTCGCCCGATGTCATCGCCTATATCGCGGCGCATGCCGGAACGGCGCCAGCCGACGCCATCGCGGCGGTGACGGCCGCCGCGACGCCGGCGATCCGCAACTGGACTCTGTTCAGCCACACGCTGGGTCCGGTCTCCTTCACGCTCAACGCGACCTTCTTCATCGGCGCGGTGCTGATGCTGATCATCTTCTCGATCCAGCATCGCGGCATCCTCGGCACTGCCAATGTGCAGAAATATATCGGCCTGCTGGTCATCGTCCCGATGCTGATCGTCGGCGTCGTGCCTATGTTCACCGGGCAGATCAACTGGGCCAACTTCTCGCCGCTGGTGCCGTTGGCCGCCGCCTATGCACCTGAGCCCGGCTCATGGAACATCGCCGGCTGGACCCTCGTGCTCGGCGGCATGTTTATCGCGGCATGGTCGACCTACGGCTTCGAAACCGCCGTCTGCTACACCTCCGAGTTCAAGAACCCCGGTACCGACACCTTCAAGGCCATTTTCTATTCCGGCCTGCTCTGCATGCTCTTGTTCATCCTGGTGCCCTTCACCTTCCAGGGCGTGCTGGGCTTGAACGGCATGCTGGCGACGCCGATCGTCGATGGTTCCGGCGTGGCGGATGCGCTGGCCGGCATGGTCGGTGGCGGCAGGCTCATCCACAGCCTGCTGGTGATGCTGATGATCCTGGCACTGGTGCTGTGCATCATGACGGCGATGGCCGGCTCCTCGCGCACGCTCTACCAGGGCTCGGTCGACGGTTGGCTGCCGCGCTATCTCAGCCATGTCAACGAGCACGGCGCGCCGACGCGGGCCATGTGGACCGATCTCGTCTTCAACCTGATCGTGCTGGCGATCGCCTCGGCCGATGCGACGAGCTTCTTCTTCATCCTCGCCGTGTCGAACTGCGGCTATATCATCTTCAACTTCCTCAACCTCAATGCCGGCTGGATCCATCGCATCGACAACGGCCATATCGCCCGGCCATGGAAAGCTCCGAGCTGGCTGCTGGGGATCGGGGCGATCTTCGCCTACGTCAATGCGATCTTCATGGGCGCCGGCGCCAAGGTGTGGAACCCGATGGCGCTGTGGGCCGGGCTGATCACCGCGGCGCTGATCATCCCGGTGTTCTGCTTCCGCCACTACGTCCAGGACGGCGGCAAGTTCCCCGACCACATGCTGGCCGATCTCGGCATGAGTTCGGCCGATCTCAAGGTCAGGAAGGCCGGCATGCTGCCCTATCTGACGCTGGTCGCCGGCGTGGCGGTGATGCTGCTGGCCAACTGGCTGTTCGTCATCTGACATCGTGCTCGCAAGAAAAGGATCGGGCGCGCTCCGGCGCGCCCGTTTCTTTTCGCGGTGAGCCTCAGCCGGCCTTGCGGATCGTCGCTTTCGCGTCGTCGAAGAACTGGTTCGGCGGCCGCTTCAGGCCGAGATTCTCGCGCAGCGTCGATCCCTCGTATTGCCGCCTGAAGATGCCGCGCCGCTGCAGCTCGGGCACCACCTTCTCGACGAAATCGTCGAGCCCGGCGGGCAGATAGGAAAACATGATGTTGAAGCCGTCCGACCCTTCGGCGACCAGCCATTCCTCCATCTCGTCGGCAATGGTTTGCGGCGTGCCGACGAAGGCGAGACCGGAATAGCCGCCCAGTCTCTGGGCAAGCTGGCGCACAGTGAGATTTTCGTTCCGAGCCAGCTCAATGACGCGTTCGCGGCTGCTCTTGGAGGCATTGGTCTCCGGTATTTCCGGCAAGGCGGCGTCGGGATCAAAGGCCGACGCATCGTGGCCGAGCGCGATGGACAACGAGGCGATGCCGCTCTCGTAATAAACCAGACTGTCGAGCTTGGCGCGCTTGTCCCGCGCTTCATCGACACTGTCGCCAACGATGACGAAGGCGCCAGGCAGGATCTTGATGTCGTCGCGCGAACGGCCGAGTTTTTCCGCGCGGCTTTTGACATCGGCAAAGAAGCGCTGGCCGGCGGCAAGATCGCCATGGGCGGCGAAAATCACCTCGGCCGTCTCCGCGGCCAGCTGCCGCCCCGCTTCCGATGCGCCGGCCTGGACGATGACCGGCCAGCCTTGCACCGGGCGCGCGATGTTGAGCGGACCTCGCACCGATAAATGTTCACCCTTGTGGTCCAGCACATGCAGCCGCGCCGGATCGAAATAGAGCCCACTTTTGGCGTCGCGGATGAACGCATCGTCGGCGAAACTGTCCCACAGGCCGGTCACGACATCATAGAATTCACGCGCCCGATGATATCGCTCGTCATGTTCGACATGTTCGTCCAGCCCGAAATTGAGCGCGGCATCGGGGTTTGACGTGGTGACGATGTTCCAGCCGGCGCGGCCGCCGCTGATATGGTCGAGCGAGGCGAAGCGGCGGGCGATGTGATAGGGCGCGTCGAAGGTCGTCGATGCGGTGGCAACCAGCCCGATATGGTCGGTGACGGCGGCAAGCGCCGACAGCAGCGTGAACGGCTCGAACGACGTCACCGTATGGCTGCGCCGCAGCGCCTCGATCGGCATGTTGAGCACGGCCAGATGGTCGGCCATGAAGAAGGCGTCGAACTTCGCTGCCTCCAGCGTCTGCGCGAACCGCTTCAGATGGGCGAAGTTGAAGTTGGCATCGGGATAGGCGCCCGGATAGCGCCAGGCGCCGGTGTGCAAGCTGACGGGGCGCATGAAGGCGCCGAGCCGCAGTTGCCGTTTTTCTGTCATGGGAAGACATCCTGATGAGGACGAGCGTTGCCGCTCCGATGTCGCTCAGGATGGGACGCCTTCGCGGCACTGGGAAGGAATTCTGTTTTGCGAAACCCTTATCGGGGAGCATTTTTCATCGGCGCGGCGGACCCAACCGCCACGCCGGATCATCCGCCATCGACCGGTGGCGAGACGGATGATCCGATGGAGAGCCGTTCTATTCGGCTGCCAGCGCGAGTCGCGGCCTTTCCGGCTGTTCCGTCATGGCTGCTTCGGCGGCATCCACGTCACGCTTCTTCGGCTCGCGGCCGAAGAACAGGGCGTAGCCCGCAGGCAGTACCAGGATGGTCAGCACGGTGGCGACGAGGATGCCGCCCATCATGGCGTAGGCGAGCGGGCCCCAGAACACGCCGCGCGAGATCGGAATCAGCGCCAGCACCGCCGTCATCGCCGTCAGCACGATCGGCCGGAAGCGGCGCACGGCCGAGCCGATGATCGCTTCAGAGCGTTCCATGCCTCGCGCGATGTCCTGGTCGATCTGGTCGACCAGGATGATCGAGTTGCGCATGATGATGCCGAGCAGCGCGATGACGCCGAGGATGGCGACGAAGCCGAACGGCGCACCGCTGATCAGCAATGCCGCGGCAGCCCCGATGATGCCGAGCGGACCGGTGGCCAGCACCAGCATCGCCTTGCCGAAATGCTGCAGCTGGATCATCAACAGCACAACGATGATGGCCAGCATGATCGGCGCCTTGGCGGCGATGGAAGCCTGGCTTTCCGCCGAATCCTCGGCGCCGCCCTGGATTTCGATCTTGTAACCGGGCGCCAGGCCCGCGCGCAGGTCCTTCATGTCATTGTACATCTTGGTGACGACATCGTTGGACTGCACGCCGTCGGGCAGCGTGGCGCGCACGCTGATGGTCGGCAAGCGGTCGCGGCGCCATTCGATGCCTTGGTCCAGCACCGGAACCACCTTGGCCACCTGCGACAGAGGCACGAAGCCGCCGAAATCGGTCGGGATGTAGACCGAGTCGACCGAGGACAGCAGGCTGCGGCTCGCGTCCGGTTCGCGGGCAACGATGGACACCGTCTCCTCGCCGTCACGGAAGTCGTCGAGCGGCGCACCGGACATTGCCGTCTGCAGCATCTGGCGGATGCGCTGCGAGGTGACGCCGAGCGCGCGGGCGCGATCCTGGTCGATGACCAGCTTCATCGCCGGCACGGGTTCGAGCCAATCGTCATGGACGGCGCCAAGCAACGGATCTTTCTGGAATTTCGCCTTCACCTGGTCGGCGATGCGGCGCACCTCCTGGCGATCCGGCCCCATGACGCGCATCTGCACCGGCCAGCCGGTCGGCGGGCCGAGGAACAGGCGGTCGACCTTGGCACGAACCGAGGGGAAATCCTCGGCCAGAACGGTGCGCAGCTTGACGATCAGCCGCTCGCGGGCCGGCTCGTCATTGGCCATGACAAGCAACTGGGCGAAGTTCGGATTGCGCAGTTGCTGGTCGAGCGGCAGGAAGAAGCGCGGCGCGCCTTCGCCGATATAGGTGGCGATGAAGCGCTTGTCCTTGTCGTCCATCATCTTGGCCTCGAGCGCCTTGGCCTGCACCTCGACCTCCTTGATGCTGGTGCCTTCCGGCAGCCAGAGGTCGACCAGGATTTCCGGCCGGGACGATTGCGGGAAGAAGTTCTGCGGGATGAACTGGAACGCCCACAGGCTGGTGGCGAAGGTCACCAGCGTCATCGCCAGGACGATGATGCGATGGCGCACCGCCCAGCCGACGGTCGAACGCAGCCGCCGATAGAAGCGCGTGTCGAAGGCATCATGATGGCTGCCGGCGTGCTTGCGCTGCTTGAGGATCATGTTGCCGAGCCACGGCGTGAAATACACCGCGACGAACCACGACACGATCAGCGCGATGCCGACGACATAGAACAGCGTGCGCACATATTCGCCCGCAGTAGAGGCAGCAAAGCCGACGGGAATAAAGCCGGCCGTGGTGATGAGCGTGCCGGTCAGCATCGGGAAGGCAGTCGAGGAATAGGCGAAGCTCGCCGCCTCGACCTTGACCAGCCCCTCCTCCAGCTTTCGTTCCATCATCTCGACGACGATCATGGCGTCGTCGACGAGCAGGCCGAGCGCGATGATCAGGGCGCCCAGCGAAATGCGCTGCAGGTCGATGCCGAGTTCGTACATGATGGCGAAAGTGGCGGCCAGAACCAGCGGAATGGCGATGGCGATGACCAGGCCCGAACGCCAGCCAATAGACAGGAAGGAGACGACAAGCACGATCAGCAGCGCTTCGCCGAGCGCGTGCATGAATTCGGCCACCGCATCCGTGACGACGCCCGGCTGGTCGGAAATCTGGTCGACCGACACGCCATAGGGCAGCGTCTCCTCGAAGCGCTTATAGGTCGCCTCGACGTCCTTGCCGACATCGGTGACCTTGAAACCCTTGGCCATGACGACGCCAAGCTGCACGCTGTCGTGGCCGTTGAAACGGTATTTACGCTGGAAGGGATCTTCGAGCCCGGAGGTCACGGTGGCGATGTCGCCGAGCCTGGTGACCTGGCCACCGGCGCGCAGGCGCAGTTCGCGGATGTCGGCGGCCTTGGTGACGTCGCCTTCGACCGAGATGCGCACCGAATTGATGCCGGTGTCGACGGAACCGGCCGGATCGACATTGTTCTGGCCCTTGATCGCGTTCTGCAGGTCGGGAAGCGTCAGGCCGCGTTCGGCCAGCGCCTTGGACGAAACGTCGATATAGAGCTTTTCGGGCTGGTCGCCGATGATAACAGCCTTTTCGACGCCGGGCGTCGTCAAAAGCATGTCGCGCGCCTGGATGGCGAATTTCTTCAGCTCGGGATAGGAGAACCCGTCGCCGCTGATCGAATGCAGCGTGATGAAGGTGTCACCGAACTCGTCGTTGAAATAGGGGCCAAGCAGGCCTTGCGGAAGGTCGCCTGATATGTCGCCGACCTTCTTGCGCACCTGATAGAAGGCGTCCGTCACCTCGGCGGTATTGGTGTCGCCCTTGATTTGCACCGTGATGATGGCGCTGCCGGCGCGGGTGAAGGAGCGCACGAAGTCGAGATGCGGCGTCTCCTGCAGTTTGCGTTCGATCTTATTGACGACCTGGTCTTCCATCTCCTGGATCGAGGAGCCCGGCCAGATCGCCTGCACGACCATGACGCGGAAGGTGAAGTCTGGATCCTCCTTCTGGCCCATGCGCATCAGGCCGAGCGCGCCGGCGATGATGATCAGCCCGAACAGGAACCGCGCGATCGAGGGATGGCCGATGGCCCAACGCGAAAGGTTGAAGGGTCGCTTTTCTTCAGTGGAGGTCGTCATCGGTAGTGGTCCACTTTGCTTGGTTGCCGGCGCCTGGTGCTGCGAAGAAGCGCGGCGCGCGAAACGAAATCATCTGCGTTCGATACTGGCTTCCGGGCGGCGAGGCTTTCCGAGCGGAGAGACACTCATCGCGGTGGGACGCGAAGATCGATGTGGGGGTACATCGGCCTAGACGTCTCGACCTTCGGGCGCACGCCGCCCGGAAACCTGCGGCCGCGGAAACGCGCGGCCGATCTGTCTGTCGTCAGCGCAGCCGACTGGCGTCATCGCCGCCGGCGGAGGCGGACTGCTGTGCCACGCCGCCGGCGAGTTTCACCTTCAGATTTTCGGTCATGAACTGCGTGCCGGCAGCGACCACGACATCCCCGGGCTTCAATCCCTCGGCGACACGCACGCCATCGGCGGCGAACTCAGCAACCTTGACTGGGCGGGCATGAACGGTGTCGGCGCCACGGTCGACGGTCCAGACGATCGACTGACTGTCTTTTTCAGCGAGCGCACTGAGCGGGATCGATACGAGCTGCTTTTCATTGGCCGCGGATGCCTCGATATTGGCGGTCATGCCGAGAAGCACGCGCTGGTCGTTGGGCAGGCTGACACGGACGGCGAACGTGCGAGATTGCGGATCGGCGCTGCCGGCAACCTCGCGGACCTTGCCGTCGAGCGTCAGCTTGTTGTCGGACCAGAACCCCGTCTTGACGAGCTTGCCCGGCTTGAACTCGGCGATCTCCATTTCCGGCACAGCGATCAGCACTTCCTTTTCGCCGTCGACCGCGACGGTGACCACAGGCGTACCGGAGCCAACCACCTGGCCGACATCGGCGTTGACCGCGGTGACGATGCCGTCCCTGTCAGCCTTGAGATCGGTATAGCCGACCTGATTCCTGGCCTGGTCGAGCGACGAGCGGGCGGAGTCGCGCGTGGCGACAGCCTGGTCATAGGTCAGCGTCGCCTGCTCGAGCTGCGATTTCGGCGCAAAGTTCTTGGCAAAGAGCTGCTCCGCGCGCTTGCGGGCGAGCTCTGTTGTCTCGACCTGCCGCTCGGCGGCATCGAGGGCTGCTTGCGCGCTCTTCACCGAAAGGTCGTAATCGGTGGGGTCGATGCGGGCGAGCACATCACCCGGCACCACATGCTGGCCGATATCGACGAGGCGCTCGGTGATCTTGCCGTTGACGCGGAAAGCCAGGGCGCTTTCGGTGCGGGCCCGCACCGATCCGGAATAGGATAGTGTGCGGGTGTCATGCGCCTGGGCGATCTCGACGACCTTGACCGGGCGAATGATATCCTTGACTTCGGCTTTTTCCTGCGAGCAGCCGGCCAGCCCGAGCGCCGCGACGATCAGGCCGGCAACTGGCAGCTTACGAAGGATGGAATTGGACAAAGACATCTTGGTACTCCGACTGGAGATGAATGGTCGACACCGGCTGGCAGGGGACTATTTCAGGGCCTTGATTGCATAATCGATAAGGTCGTCGGGCATTGCCCGATTGGTCTTGGCAAGGCACTGCGCCACCATTTGCGGATGGCACAGGATGACGGTGGCGGCGCCGAAGCAGCGCGACGCGATCACCGGATCCTGTTGCCTGAACTCACCGGCCTCGATGCCGTCGCGGATCACCTCCGCGAACAAATCGTGGATGCTGTCGACATGCTTGTCGATGACGCCCCAGTCCCGTTCGAGCGCGATGATGACCATTTCATGGACCTTCTGCTCGTCGAGCATGACTTCCATGGTCATCTTGTATTGCGCATGGATGTAGCGCCGAAGCCGCTCCTCCGCGCTGATCGGCAGGTGCATAATCTCGTAAGCCATCTTGTAGCTTGCACCGAGCATGCGGCCGCAGACGGCTTGGTGGATTTCAACCTTGGAAGCGAAGAAACGGTAGATGTTAGCGGGCGACATGCCGAGTTCGCGGGCGATGTCGGCGACATTGGTCTTGCCGTAGCCATAGTGCCGGAACAGGCGCTCGGCGCAGTCGAGAATGCGCGTCACATTCTCCTGTCTGGCGGCATCGGCGACTAGGTTGGCGGCTTCGGACATGATTCTCTGTTGTTTTATAAGTGACGAATTTCAACTTTCGTCACTCGTAAATCGTAGAATGCGAGATGTCAACGCAAAATCGACGTACGCGTACAAGATAGTGACAGATAGTGACATTCCACAGACGTCACCAAGCGGCCCAAGGATGCAGGCAGCTCAAAAAATATTTTCGGATGAGGAGGCCTGGCCTTCAGGCGACCTTGGCCATTTCCCGCAGCAGGAATTTTTGGATCTTGCCCGTCGAGGTTTTTGGGATTTCAGCGAAAATCACAGCTTTCGGCACTTTGAAGCGGGCAAGCAGCGCGCGGCAATGCTCGATGATCTCGGCCTCGGTCGCGGTCTTGCCGGGCTTCAGCTCGACATAGGCAACCGGCACCTCGCCCCATTTGTCGTCAGCGCGCGCCACCACGCCGCAAGAGGCGACGGCCGGGTGCTTGTAGAGCGCGTCCTCGACTTCGATCGAAGAAATGTTCTCGCCGCCCGAAATGATGATGTCCTTGGAGCGGTCCTTGAGCTGGATGTAACCGTCGGGATGCATGACGCCGAGATCGCCGGAGTGGAACCAGCCGCCGGCAAAGGCTTCTTCGCTGGCCTTGCGATTCCTGAGATAGCCCTTCATGACGATGTTGCCGCGGAACATCACCTCGCCGATGGTTTCGCCGTCGGCTGGCGTTACCTGCATCGTCTCAGGGTCCATGACGGCAAGCCCTTCGAGCGCAGCGTAGCGCACGCCCTGCCTTGCCTTCTTGGCGCTGCGCTCGCCCTTTGCGAGACCGTCCCATTCGCCGTGCCATTCGTTGACCACCGCCGGGCCGTAGGTCTCGGTCAGCCCATAGAGATGGGTGACGGCGAAGCCGGCATCGGCCATGCCCGACAGCACCGCTTCCGGCGGCGGGGCGGCGGCGGTGTTGAAGGTGACGGTCTGCGCGAACGCGCGCTTGTCTTCATCCTTCGCGTTGATCAGCACGGACATGACGACCGGCGCACCGCAGAGATGGGTGACGCCATGGTCGGCAATGGCGTCGTAGATCGGCTTCGGCCGCACCCAGCGCAGGCAGAGATGGGTGCCGGCCTGGACGGCGAGCGTCCAGGGAAAGCACCAGCCATTGCAATGGAACATCGGCAGCGTCCAAAGATAGACGGCATGCTTTGCCATGCCGGCATGGATGGTGTTGGTGTAGGCCATCAGCGCCGCGCCGCGATGGTGGTAGACGACGCCCTTCGGATTGCCCGTCGTGCCCGAAGTGTAGTTGAGCGAGATGGCATCCCATTCGTCGTCTGGCATCGACCAGGCGAAATGCTCGTCGCCGCTAGCAACAAAACCCTCATAATCAATCGTGCCGATCCGCTCCCCCTTCGGATAGGGCGCGTCGGCGGCGTAATCGGGATCGTCGTAGTCGATGACCTGCGGCTTGACCTTGGCCAGATCGAGCGCTTGCCGGACGACGCCGGAGAATTCGCGATCGACGATCAGCACCTTGGTCTCGGCATGGTCGAGCTGGAAGGCAATGACCGCGGCATCGAGGCGCGTGTTGAGCGAGTGCAGCACCGCCTTGGTCATCGGCACGCCGAAATGTGCCTCGAGCATTGGCGGCGTATTGGACAGCATGACGGTGACCGTGTCGCCCTTGCCGATGCCACGCTTGTGCAACGCCGAGGCGAGCTTAAGCGAACGAAGCCAGAAATCGCGATAGCTGATGCGCTGGCGGCCGTGGATGATGGCGATATGGTCCGGATAGGTCTTGGCCGCGCGTTCCAGATAGGTGAGCGGCGTCAGCGGCTGGTGGTTGGCCGCGTTCCTGTCGAGATCCTGTTCGTAGGGATTTCCCATCCCGGCCTCCCCAAAGTCCTTTTCGAGCTTTCTAACCTTAGGGACCTCGTCAGGCTATCCCCCTGAATGGCCGAAAAATGCTATGCTATGCAGGCTTTGTAGAACGGCTATCCCGCGTAAGCCTTGCTGAGAGGCGATCGCGTCCACGCATCGCAATTTGACTTTTGTCGAGAGCCGTGACTAATGTCAGCCGAGGAGACGGCATGGCGATCCGACCGGCAGAACAGCTCATCCACAAGGCCGCCTGGCTCTACTATGCGCACGGCCTGCGCCAAGACCAGGTGGCGAGCCAGCTTAACATTTCCCGGGCTTCGGTGGCCATGTATCTGCGCAAGGCGCGCGAGACCGGCATCGTCAACATCTCGACCTCGACCCAGCTTTTCACCGACGACGTGATGGCGCGCCAGCTCGAGGACGCCTTGGGGCTCGACGCGGTCTGGATCGCACCGGAAAACGGCCACATACCGGACCCGTCGACGGACATCGCGGTGCTGGCGGCGAGCGTCTTCCTCGAACTGGTGAAGAAGGGCGACCGCATCGGCGTTGCCTGGGGCCGCACCGTCTACACGATCGCCGACATCATGTCCTATGCCGACCTGCAGGATGTCACGGTGGTGCAGCTCTGCGGCAATCTCGGCGCGCCCTACTCCTACCGGCCCGACCAGTGCACGATGGAGATCGCGCGGCGGCTCAATGCCAAGGGCCTCAACTTCTACGCCCCGCTGGTGCTGTCGACGGAAGAGTTGGCACGGGCTCTACGGGACGAACCGGTGATCCGCGAGCAATTGTCGGGAATCAGAGACTGCGATCTGGCGCTCTACTCGGTCGGCGCGGTCGATGCCGACAGCCATCTGGTCAAATGCGGCGCCCTGACATCAGGCGAGATGGCGGAACTGCGCAGTCGAGGCGCCGCCGGGGTCATTGCCGGGCAGATCATCGACGCCGATGGCAATGTGCTCGATTGCAGCTACAACCGCCGCGTCATCTCCGCCGAACTGGCCTCGCTGCGCGCCATCGCCAGGCGGCTGATGGTCGTGCAGGAGGACAGCAAGTTCGAACCGCTGCTGGCGGCGATCACTGGGGGACTTTGCACGCATCTGGTGGTCGGCGCGCACATGGCGCAGCGGCTGCTCGATCATGCCGGAGCGGCGCTTAAAAAAGCATCCTGAGAAAGCAACCCTTCGCCGGCGCATCGTCATCAGGGCGTCGCCGCATTCCTGTTTCACCATCCAAAGACAGCAACTGGACGAACCGAACATGAAGAATTTGTGGAACGACGACACGGCCGAGAAACTCGTTGCCGACTACGCCAAGAAGGGTGTCGGCCGCGACCTCGCCTTACGTGTCTACACGACGCGGCTTTTGGGCGGCGTGCCGCAGCTGGTCCTGCATGGCGGCGGCAACACGTCCTGCAAGACCAAGGCGACCGACCTCGTCGGCGACGAATGGGATGTGCTGTGCGTCAAGGGCAGCGGCTGGGACATGGCCGTCATCGAGCCGCAAGGCCTGCCGGCGGTCAAGATGGGCGCTCTGCTCAAGGCGCGCGCGCTGGAAAAACTCTCCGACGAGGACATGGTCGCGCTGCAGCGGGCGAACCTCATCGACCCCGCCTCGCCCAACCCGTCGGTGGAGACGCTGCTGCATGCCTTCCTGCCGCACAAATTCGTCGACCACACCCATTCGACCGCCATCCTGGCCATCGTCGACCAGGAAGACAGCAAGCCGCTGGTGAAGACGGTGTTCGGGAACAAGATGGGCTACGTGCCCTACATCATGCCGGGCTTCGATCTCGCCAAGGCGGCGGCCGACGTCTTTGACGCCGACCCTACAGTTGAAGGCCTGATCCTCGACAAGCACGGCATCTTCACCTTCGGCGACGATGCCAAACAGGCCTACGACCGGATGATCCACTATGTGAATGTCGCCGAGGAGTATGTGGCCAAGCACGCCAAGCCGAAAGCGGCAAAGGCAGCACTCCCGGCAAAGCTCGCAACGCCGGCATCCATCGCACCGATGCTGCGCGGCGCTGTTGCGTTTGCGCGCGGCGAAGGCCGCTTCGACCGCATGATCTCTGACTTCCGCACCTCCGACGCGATCGTCGATTTCATCAATTCGGCCGAGATCGCCGACTATGCCGGACGCGGCGTGTCGACACCGGATCTGTCGATCCGCATCAAGACCGGCCCGATGGCGTTGCCGGCACCCGACGCCGACAAGGTCGGCGAATACAAGGCCGTGATCAAGAGCCATGTCGACGCCTTCGCCAGGGACTACCGCGCCTATTTCGAGACCAATGACGCCCTCGACGAGGTCAGGCGCACCATGCTCGACCCGATGCCGCGGCTGACGCTGGTGCCGGGGCTCGGCATGTTCGGCCACGGGCGCACGCTGAAGGATGCCAGGATCGCGTCGGATGTCGGCGAAATGTGGATCGAGGCAGTGCGCGGCGCCGAGGCGGTCGGCCGTTTCCATCCGCTGTCCAAGGCCGACCTGTTCCCGCTCGAATACTGGTCGCTGGAACAGGCCAAGCTCGCCTCGAACAAGCCGAAGCCGCTGACCGGCCAGGTGGTGCTGATCACCGGCGGCGCCGGCGCGATCGGTGCGGCAACCGCAAAACTGTTCGCCGACAACGGCGCTCATGCCGTCGTTGTCGATCTCGATGCGGACAAGGCAGCCGAGGCGGCGAAGAAGGCCGGCAACAATTCGATCGGCGTCGCCGCCGACATCACCGACCCGCGGCAAGTGCGTGCCGCCTTCGACAGAGCGGTCGCCGTCTTCGGCGGCGTCGACATATTGGTGTCGAATGCGGGGGCGGCCTGGGAAGGCCGGATCGGCGAACTCGACGACGCGCTGCTGCGCAGGAGTTTCGAGCTCAACTTCTTCGCCCACCAGTCGGTGGCGCAGAACGCGGTGCGCATCATGCTCGAACAGGGCACCGGCGGCGTGCTCCTGTTCAATACCTCCAAGCAGGCGGTCAATCCGGGCCCGAAATTCGGCGCCTATGGCGTGCCGAAGGCGGCGACGCTGTTCCTGTCCAGGCAATATGCGCTCGACTACGGCGCCCACGGCATCCGTTCGAATGCCGTCAACGCCGACCGCATCCGCTCCGGCCTTTTGACGGACGCCATGATCGCCAGCCGCTCGGGCGCGCGCGGTGTCTCGGAGAAGGAATACATGTCCGGCAATCTGCTTGGCCAGGAAGTGACGGCGCAGGACGTGGCGCAGGCTTTCCTGCATCACGCGCTGGCCGAACGGACCACCGCCGACGTGACGACCGTCGATGGCGGCAACATCGCGGCGGCGCTGCGGTAGGGGCAAATCCCTATCTTCTTATCCCCTGCCGCGAGGCAGGGGATAATGATACGAACGCTAGAATCCTAACAAATCTTGTTAGTTCTTGTTAGGCGCGCTATATAGTCGGCATGAAAGCCGAACCGATGCGCACCCTCACTGTTTCCCTTACCGCGCAACAGGCCGCTCGCCTGCAAAGCGCCATTGAAGGCGGCGGATATGCCTCCAACAGCGAGATTGTTCGAGACGCCTTGCGGCTCTGGGAGCAGCGCGAGGAATTGCGCGCCTTGGAGCTCGAGCACCTGAAGCGCGCCTATGCCGACGGCATGACCAGCGGCAAGCCGGTGGAAGTCGACCCCGCCGAGTTTCTACACAGTCTGAAGGCAGAACGCCGCGCCCGTGGCTAGATATCGGCTCACACCTCGCGCCTCGCAGGATTTGCGAGACATCTGGGATACGATTGCAATCGACAATGAAAAGGCAGCGGACAAGCTGCTGATGCGCATCTTTGACAAGCTGGAACTGGCGGTCCAACAGCCCAAAATGGGGACGGCCCGGCCGGAATTGAGCGTGACGGCCCGCGTGCTCATCGAAGGCCGCTATATCGTCATTTAAGAACCGCAGCCGAACGGCGTCCTGGTCGTGGCGATTGTCCACGGAATGCGCGATCCGGAACACTGGCTGTAAAATTGAAAGGCCATATGAAAAGGGCGGCTCGTGGCCGCCCTTTCGCCGTCATCAGACCCGCACTTACTTCGCGTTCGGGTTCGGCATCCAGGCGGGCATGGCGACATCGGCATGGGCGAACTGCGGCAGCTTGGCCGACAGGTCTTCCATGTTTTTGATGTCCTTGTCGATCAGCTCCTTTTGGGTGATCAGCGTCGGCGGCACGATGACGTTGTGGCCGGGATCTTCACCAGCGAGCAGCTGCGCCAGAGCGCGCACAGAGACCTGGCCGACCACAGCCGGATTGGTCGCCGCGGTCGCGGCCCAGGCACTGTCGGACTCGCGCATCGCTGATATGTCGGACGTCGAAATGTCAGCCGAATAGATCTTGATGCCCTTGTTCAGGCCGGCCTCGTCGACCGCGATCTTCACGCCCTTGGCGAATTCGTCATAGGGGGCGAACATCACCTTGATGTCGGGGTGAGCCGACAGCACCGAACGCGCCTGGTTGGCGACGGAGTTGGCGATGGGATTGTCCAATGTGCCGAACATCGCGACTTCCTTGATGCCGGCATATTTCTTCTTCACGTCCACCCAGGTCTCGTTGCGGCGGTCGAGCGGCGCGATGCCGGCGACATAGACGTAGCCGGCGTTCCAGCTTTCGCCATTGTCCTTGACCGCCTGTTCGAGCGCGAGGCGAGCAAGGTCGCGGTCGGACTGTTCGATCTGCGGGATCTTGGGGTTTTCGACGTTGACGTCGAAAGCCACCACCTTGATGCCGGCGTCGACCGCACGCTGGGCGGCGTCCTTCATCGATTCCGTCAGGCCGTGCTGGATGATGATACCCTGGACGCCGAGCGCGATGGCCTGGTCGACCATGTCGGATTGGAGGGCGGCATCCTGGCGGCTGTCGAGCACGCGCAGGTCGATGCCGAGCGCCTTCGACTGTGCCTCGACGCCCGAGAGATAGGCCTGGAAGAAGTCACCGGTCGAGAGATAGCGCACCAGCGCGATCTTGACGCCGGGCTTGTCGAACGGCGCCGGCTTGTCAGCGGCCAACGCCGGGAACTGCATCAGCATGGTTGCGCCGGCCAGCCCGAGCGCCGCTTTCCCCAGAAGTCTTCTTGTGATGTTCACCTTGTTTTCCTCCACTCTTGTTGAACCCAAATCCTGTCCGGCCGAAACTATCCCCTGCCCCTGCCGGAAAGGGCAAAAGTGAAGACAAGGGCGACGACCAGAACCACGCCCTTGACGAAATCCTGCGTGTAGTAAGGCGCGTTCATCATCGTCAGGCCTTGCAGCAAGATCCCGACGAACAGCGCGCCGACGGCGGTGCCAAAGGCGTTCGGCTTGGCGGCACCGAGCACCGCGTAGCCGATCAGCGCCGCGGCAACCGCATCGAGCAGCAGATTATTACCCGAGGCGATGTCGCCGCGTCCAAGCCGGGCGGCGAGCAAGATGCCGCCAATCGAGGCAAAAACTCCTGAAATGACGTAGGCCCAGATCTTGTAGGCCTTGACAGGCGCACCGGCGAGTTCGGCGGCGCGCTCATTGCTGCCGACGGCGTACATCATGCGGCCGAAGCGTGTGTATTCAAGAAAAAACCAGATCAGCACCGCCAGCACGAGCAGCACGACCACCGACACCGGGATGAGGTTCGGGATAAAGAAGTCGAAGCGGTGGCGACCAAGCGCAAGGAAGGCATCGCCGAATTTGCCATTGGCGACCGAGCCGTCGGGCATGGTCATGCCGGTGGCGATCGAGCGGCCCTCGGTCGGGATGCGCTGCAGGCCGACAAGCAGGAACATCATGCCGAGCGTCGCCAGGAGGTCGGGCACCCGCATATAGACGATCAGCCAGCCATTGATCAGGCCGACAATGGCGCCGATGAGCAGGCAGACGACGACCGCGACGACGGCGTTCTGCTCCAGCACCACCATCACATAGGCGGCCGCCATCATGGCCGAGGTGGCGACCGAGCCGATCGACAGGTCAAAGCCGCCGACGACCAGCGTGGCGGTGACGCCGAGCGCCAGCACGCCGGTGATGGCGACCGACTGGAAGATGAAGACGGCACTTTGCGGCGAGACGAAACCGTCGGCGGCGATCGCGAAATAGGCGACGAGTCCGAACAGGAGAACGATGAATCCATAGCGGATGGCGTGGTCGCGCAGCGTCATGCAGCGCTCCCCGGCGCCGCTTTCGTTTTTACCCAACTCGAAACCATGGTCTCTCCGTTCCATTTCCATCGACCGCCACGCTCAGGCAGCGCTGTGCAGCGGCCCGCCGGCTACCTCGGCCAGCAGGCGATCGAGATCGACCTCGGCGTTGCGGTGTTCGCCGACGATTGTGTGCTCCGACATCACCAGGATGCGATCGGCTGTCTCCAGCGCCTCGTCGAGTTCGGTGACGAACAAAAGCGTCGCGCGGCCATTGGCGCTTGCCCTGAGCTTGGCGGCGATGTCGCGCCTGGCCGAAATGTCGACGCCCTGGAACGGCTCGTCGAGGATGAACAGCGCGGCATTCTGCGCCATCCAGCGGGCGACCATCACCTTCTGCTGGTTGCCGCCCGACAATGCCGACATCTCATCCTTCTCGGAGCGGCAGACGATGCTGAGTTGCTCGATCTGCCGGCGCGCGGTGGCGCGTTCCAGGCGGCGCTTGAGCACGCCCAGATTCGACATCCGCTTCAGGAACGGCAAGCTGACATTGCGCTCGATGTTGAAGCCACCGACTATGCCGCTTGTGGCGCGATCCTTGGCGACGAGAAACACGCCAGCGGCGATTGCCTCGCTGGCCGAGCGCGGCGCATAGGACTTGCCGTTCATGGTCATGGTGCCGGCGAGCGGCTTGCGCACGCCAAACAGCGTTTCGGCAAGTGCCGTCTTGCCGACACCGACGAGCCCGGTGATGGCCACTACCTCGCCGTCGCCGAGCGTCAGCGAGATCGGCTTGGCGCCCTGCCCGATGCGCAGGCCTTCGACAGTCAGGACCGCCTTGGCAGAGTTTCTGGCGACGATCTGGTCGAGATGGATCTTGCGGCCGAGCATGGCGTTGACCGCGCCTTCATAGTCGAGCGGCTTGGTGTCGAAGACGCCCGAAATGACGCCGTCGCGCATCGAGACGATGCGGTCGGCAAGCCGCCTGATATCAGACATGCGATGCGAGATGTAGAGGATGGCCACGCCTTGCTCGCGCAACCTGTCGATCAGCGTGAACAGCCGGTCGGCTTCGGCGCTGGAGAGCGAGGAAGTCGGCTCGTCGAGGATCAGCACTTTCGGCTGGTGCGCCAAGGCACGGGCAATCGCCACCATCTGGCGATCGGCCAGCGAAAGATCGCTGACGCGCGCCTTCAAATCGATGGCCAGTCCCATGCGGTCGGCGACAGCCTTGGCCTCACGGCGCACGCGGGCCGGATTGAACAGGGTCGGCACGCCCCGACCGCTCAGCCTGTCCAGCGTAAGATTGGTGGCGACATCGAGATCGGCCACGACACCATCATTGATGTTCTGATGGACGGTGACGACGCCGGCGCGGATCGCTTCCGCGGGGGTATTCGGCGCGAAATCCTGGTCGGCAAGCGTCATGGTGCCGCCACCGCGTTCGTAGACACCGCTGACGATCTTGACGAGGGTGGATTTGCCGGCGCCGTTGGCGCCCATCAGCACGGTCACTTCGCCGGCATGGAGGTCCAGCGAGACGCCGCCGAGCACCTCGTTGCGGCCAAAGGATTTCCTCAGTCCCTCTACGCGGAACACGGCATTGCCGACCATGCGTTCCTCCCTGACCATGACGCTATGGTCTATGTCGGCAATTGTCAACACGATTGACAATTGCCAGGCAGCTTCCTAGCTTGGCCCAGCCGCTAAGGCTCCCTTATGATCGGAGCACACAGGCGGGAGGAAGAAGAATGACTGGTAAATTGCCGTTCGAAGCATTGTCGGTGGAGACGCTTGCAACGCGCCTCAGCACGAACGAGGCGCTGTGCGCGAAGATCGGCAAGGACACCAGCGCCTGGAAGGTCCGCGAGGTCGGCGACGGCAATCTGAACCTGGTGTTCATTGTCGAGGGCGCCGGCGGTGCCGCGGTGGTCAAGCAGGCCCTGCCCTATGTCCGTCTCGTCGGCGACAGCTGGCCGCTGCCCTTGAAGCGTTCCTTCTTCGAATATCATGCGCTAACGAGGCAGGAGGCGCGCGCGCCCGGCTCGGTGCCGGCGATCTATCATTTCGACGAAGGCCAGGCGCTGATCATCATGGAATATCTGTCGCCGCACATCATCTTGCGGCGCGCATTGATCGAAGGCCGGCAGTTGCCCAACATCGCCAGGGATATCGGCCTGTTCATGGCCCGCACGCTGTTTCGTGGTTCCGACCTGTCGATGGTGACCAAGGATCGCAAGGCCGACCTGGCGCTGTTCGCCGACAATGTCGAGCTTTGTGACATCACCGAGAACCTGGTGTTCTCAGACCCCTATTTCGACGCCAAGATGAACCGCCATACGAGTCCTCAGCTCGACGCCTTGGTTGCCGAACTGCGCGCCGATCGCGACCTCAAGGTCGAGGCGCAACGGCTGAAGCACATCTTCGCCGCCAATGCCGAAACGCTGCTGCATGGCGACCTGCATTCCGGCTCGATCATGGTCACCGACCAGGAAACGCGGATGATCGATCCGGAATTCGCCTTCTATGGTCCGATGGCCTTCGATGTCGGCATGCTGCTTGCCAATTTCTGGATGTCGTTCTTCTCGCAGCGCGGCCAGGAGCAAAAGGGCAAGCGCGATGCCATGCGCGCCTATCTGCTCGGGGTGACGGCCGAGACCTGGGCCGTTTTCCGCGCCGAGTTCTCGCATCTTTGGCGCACCGAGCGCACCGGCATGCTCTATCAAAAAAGCCTTTTCGAGGATCAAGGCGACATGCTTGCCGCCGAGCAGGCGCTCGATCATGTGCTGCACCAGATCTGGACCGACCTGCTCGGGTTTGCCGGCATCGAGGTGCACAGGCGCATCCTCGGCCTCGCCCACAATGCCGATTTCGAGACCATTGCCGACGAGGATTTGCGCGCCAGTTGTGAGGCAAAGGCGCTGAAATTCGGCCGTCACATCGCCGTCAACCGGCGCCGGATCCACAGCATCGACGAGGTCAACACTCTGGCCACGCTGATCGAACAGGAGAACAGAATTTGAACGTCGGCGACCGCCATTACCGCACCATCTGGCTGAGCGACGACGGGCGTTCGGTTGAGATCATCGATCAGCGCTGGCTGCCGCATGAATTCCGCATCGAGAGGGTCCGCACCGTTTCCGGCATCGCCACCGCCATCCGCGACATGTGGGTGCGCGGCGCCCCGCTGATCGGCGTCACCGCAGCCTATGGCGTCGCCATGCAGATGGCGGATGACCCGTCCGATACAGCACTCGATGCCGTCTGGGAAACGCTGCATGAGACGCGGCCGACCGCGATCAATTTGCGTTGGGCGCTCGACGAGATGCGACGCTTCCTCAAGCCGCTCGCACCGAAAGAACGCGCCGAGGCCGCCTATCGGCGCGCCAGCGAGATCGCCGACGAGGATGTCGGCCTCAATCGCGCCATCGGCGAGAACGGTCTTGCCATCATCAAGGCGATCGCCGCCAGCAAGCAGCCGGGCGAGACGGTCAACATCCTCACCCACTGCAATGCCGGCTGGCTGGCGACCGTCGACTATGGCACCGCCACAGCACCGATCTACCTTGCAACCGAGGCCGGCATTCCGGTCCACGTCTATGTCGACGAGACGCGGCCGCGCAACCAGGGCGCCCAGCTGACCGCCTGGGAGATGGCCGGGCACGGCGTGCCGCATACGCTGATCGTTGACAATGCCGGCGGCCATCTGATGCAGCGCGGCGCAATCGACATGGTCATCGTCGGCACCGACCGCACCACCGCCGACGGCGATGTCTGCAACAAGATCGGCACCTATCTCAAGGCACTCGCCGCCGCCGACAATGACGTGCCGTTCTATGTCGCGCTGCCGTCGCCGACCATCGACTGGACGGCGCATGACGGCCTCCAAGAAATACCGATCGAGCAGCGCTCGGCCGACGAGGTCTCGCTGGTCTGGGGCAAGACCGCCGGTGGCGAGATCGCCCAGGTGCGCATCTCGCCGGAGACGACGCCCGCGGCGAACCCGGCTTTCGACGTGACGCCGGCGCGGCTGGTCACCGGCTTGATCACCGAACGCGGCGTCGCCAAGGCCTCGCGCGAGGCCCTGAAGGCAATGTTCCCCGAGCGGGGATAGCGTTCGACCGGCCTTGCTGCCGGCGTCGCCGGAACCAGAATTCCTTTGCGCTGGCATCCCCTTCGGGGGTCGTTGAACCTTGCGGCCTGCAAACGCTCACACGCGCCTCGCGAGCCGGCGTCCACCCAGTCTCCCGACATAAAAACGCCCTGAGCGCGGGAAGCTCCCTTCCCGCTCAACACAGGGTTGCTTGCGCATTTGGTATGCTGGTATAATATGTACCTGGTATGGTGTCCTTCATGGCGCCGTGGTCTAGTGGCAAAGCCGGACCGGCAGGGTTCGGCCCATCGTGTTCTGGGAGGAACCATCATGAGGTTTGTGACTGTGTCGGCGCTTGCCAGCGCCGTGCTGATGAGTGTTGCGGTGCTGCCGGCGGCAGCGTCTGCGGACGCACCGGTGATCGCGCTCGCCAATGCCTATTACGGCAACACCTGGCGGCATCAGATGGTGGAGGCTTTCGAGGCGTCGGCCAAGGAAGCAAAGGCCGCGGGACAGATTTCCGACTACATCGTCATGAACGGCGATGGATCGGTGGCGCAGCAGAACAGCCAGATCGCCGAACTGATCCTCAAGAAGGTCGACGTGCTCGCGGTCGACGCTGCCTCGGAAACCGCGGTCAACGGCATCATCGAGAAAGCCTGCAAGGCCGGCATCATCGTCATTTCGTTCGATTCGGTCGCGTCGGCGCCTTGCAACTACCAGCTCAACTTCGACTTCAAGGGCTACAAGGCGGCACAGGCCGAGGCCGTCTTCAAGATGCTCGGCGGCAAGGGCAACGTCATCCAGGTGCGCGGCGTCAAGGGCTCGGCCCCGGACAATGACATGTTCAACGCCCAGCAGTCGGTGCTGGCGAAATATCCCGACATCAAGGTTGTCGCCACCGTCTATGGCCAGGCGACCGCCTCGGTCGCGCAGGCGGCCATCGCCAATGTCCTGCCCTCGCTGCCGCATGTCGATGCGGTGCTCGGCCAGGGCGGCAGCGACGACGTCGGTATCGCCCAGGCCTTCGTCCAGTATGGCGGCGACTATGCCGGCAAGATGCCGGTCATCGAAGGCGGCGGCGGCACCGATTTCGTCAAATGGTGGGCCGACGAGAATGCCAAGAACGGCTATCAGACGGTCTCGATGAACACGACGCCCGGCATCGGCGGCGCCGCGTTCTGGCTCGGCCTGTCCCTGCTCAAGGGCGCCAAGGCGCCCAAGATGATGATCATGCCTGTGGCGACCGTCGATGCCAGCAACCTCAAGGAATACGCCAAGCTGCCGGGTGGCCAGATCATCAGCCCCAGCTATTCGTTGGACTGGGTCAAGCAGAACCTGCTGAGCAAGTAACGCGACCAGCACGATGGATCGGACGCCGAATGGCGCCCGATCCTTGGCCGTGAAGAAACGGAGGACGAATGTCCCATCTTGCCGTTGCCGAGAAAGGTGCAGCCGCCACCGCGCCCGCCGCGTCGATCCGGCAGGAAATCGTCTCGCTTTCACAGATCACCAAGAGTTTCGGGCCGACGCTGGCGAATGCCGAGATCGACCTCGCAATTTCGGCCGGCGAGATCATCGGCCTCGTTGGCGGCAACGGCGCCGGCAAGTCGACGCTGATGCGCATTCTCTGCGGCACCATGTGGCCGACGCTGGGCTCGATCTCGTTCGCCGGCCAGGCGCTGAGCTTCGCCGGCTATGACACTGCGGAAGCGCAACGGCGCGGGATCCGCATGGTGCATCAGGAATTGTCGCTGTGCGCCAACCTTTCCGTCGCCGAAAACTTCTTTCTGGAGACGCCGCAAGACGCGGCAAGCCGGCCGGGCTGGCGGAAGCTTTACAGAGGCCGCGCGCGCTTGGCATTGGACGCCGTCTTTCCCGGCAACGAGATCGATGTGGATGCCGATGTCGGCCAGCTCTCCATCGCCGAACGGCAGATGGTGGAGATCGCGCGCGCCGCGGCGACACCCGGCGTCAGGCTCATCGTTCTCGACGAACCGACCTCCTCGCTCGATCTCGATCGTTCCAGGCAGTTGCGGGCTTTCATCCGCGAACGGGCCAAGGCCGGCCTGGCCTTCATCTTCATCAGCCACAAGCTGCAGGAAATCATCGACATCGCCGCGCAGGTGGTCGTGCTGCGCAACGGACGCACTGCCTGGCGCGGCGACGTGGCGGATACGTCGATCGGCAAGCTGGTTGAGCTGATGGGCGGCGACGCCAACTCGATCCATCAGCATGGAACCGCGGTCGCCAGCACTGGGGGCGCGCTGGTGCGGCTGTCCGGGACGCTGACCTCCCAACTGGGCAGCGACATCGAAATCGCGCGCGGTGAGATCGTCGGACTGGCGGGGCTCGAGGGCAGCGGCCAGAAAGATCTACTGCATGCCATCTTCAAGCCCAGCCCCGCAAAGGATGCCGCCGTCAGCAGGACCGGCGAAGCCGGCTTCATTGCCGGCGACCGGCAGAAGGAAGGCGTGTTCCCGTTGTGGAGCGTGCTGGGAAACATCTCCATCGGCAGCCTCGCGCGCCGCCCGGCGCTGGGCCTGGTCTCGGATCGGCTCAACCGTGAGGCCGCGGCCGACGCCGCCGGCCGGCTGCGGCTCGACGAAAACCGCTTCGGGTCCAACATATTGGAGCTGAGCGGCGGCAACCAGCAGAAGGCGCTGGTCGCCCGGGCGCTCGTCGCCGATACGCCGATCATCCTGCTCGATGATCCGACGCGCGGCGTCGACATCGCCACAAAGCAGGATTTCTACCGGCTCTGCAACGACACCGCGCGCAGCGGACGAACACTTGTCTGGCACACGACCGAGGACGCCGAGCTGTTGGCCTGCGACCGCGTGCTGGTCTTTTCCGGCGGGCGGATCGTCAAGGAACTCACCGGCGCTGCGATCACCGAAGCGGCGATCGTCGGAGCGTCCTTCGCCCAGCAAGCCGACAAGCGCAGGGACGCCGCGCATGACAAGGCTGGCGCGGCCGGGCTTGGCCGCAGGCTGGTGAACGCGGCCCCCTTCATCGGCCTCGCCGCCGTGCTGGCGGTGATGATCTCGGCCAATCCGGCGGTCGCCTCGATCTTCGGGCTAGACCTGCTTTTGATGCCGGCGCTGTCGCTGGTGCTGGTGGCGGCGGCGCAGATGTTCGTCGTCGGCGGCAGCGAAATCGATCTCGGCGTCGGCGCCTTCGCCGGCCTCATCAGCGTTCTCAGCGCCACGCTGCTCTACGATCAGCCATGGCTCGGCGCGCTGGCGCTGGCAGCGGCGGTCGCCGCCTATGCCGGTCTCGGCGGGTTGATCCAGGCACGAAAGATCCCGGCCATCGTGGTCACGCTCGGCGCCTCCTTCGTCTGGGTGGGGCTGGGCTATGCACTGCAGCCGACGCCGGGCGGCGCCAGCCCGGAATGGCTGACGGCGCTGTTCGGCTGGTCGGTCGGCTTTCTGCCCACGTCCATCATCCTCATCGCCGCGGTCGCCCTGGCGGTGTTGGCGATCGACCGGCTGCCGCTCGGCGTCGTGCTGCGCGGCTTCGGCAACAACCCGACGGCGATGGTCCGCTCGGGCTGGTCGCCGACACGCTATGCGCTGGTGCGTTATCTCATCGCCGGGTTGTTCGCCGCGGCCGCGGGGCTGTCGCTGACGGCGATCAACACGGCAAGCGACATCAATTCCGGCAATTCCTTCACGCTGCTCAGCGTCGCCGCCGTGGTGATGGGCGGCTGCTCGCTGCTCGGCGGCATCGTCTCGCCGGTCGGCGCCATTGCCGGCGCGGTGACGCTGTCGCTGATCGGCGCGTTGCTCGGCACGCTCAATGTGAGCAGCGACTTCAATGCCGCCACGCAAGGGCTGATCCTCATCGCCCTCTTGACGCTGCGCGGCCTGACCGCGGGCCGCGGGAGCGAACAATGAACGCGCTGTCCGCCTTCACCTTGTGGACCCAGAAAAACCGCTGGATCTGGGCGGCGATCGGCGTGCTCCTGCTCTGGCTTGTGCTCTCCGTGGTCACCAACCGGTTCAGCCTCTCCAGCCTGTCGGGCATCATGCTGTCGGCCTCGTTCCTGACCGTCGTCGGCATCGGCCAGATGTTCGTCGTCACCACCGGACGCGGCAACATCGACCTTTCCGTCGCCTCGGTGATCACGCTCAGCGCCTTCGTCGCGCTGCTGACCATCAAGGGCCAGGACGCCAACCTTGCCATTGGCGTCGTGGCTGCCATCCTGCTTGGCCTCGCTGTCGGGCTGCTCAATTCGCTGCTCGTCGTCGGCCTTGGCATTCCAGCGATCATCGCCACGCTCGCGACCGGCTATGTGCTGGCGACCGCGACGCTGCTGTCGAACAAGGCAATCCCTGGCTTTGCCGTCAGCCCGGCGCTGAAAGGCCTGGCAACGGGCCGCATCTCGGGTGTTCCGATCATGGCAATCATCGCCATCCTCGGTGTGGCGGCGACATCGTTCGTGCTGCGCTACACCGTGTTCGGGCAGCTTCTGTCGGCGGTCGGCCAGAACCGCACTGCCGCCCGGCTCGCCGCCATCAAGAACGGCCGGGTGATCGCGGCGGCCTTCATCATCTCGTCGGTGCTCGCCTCGCTCGACGGCCTGCTGCTCGGCGCCTATATCGGCGGCGCTTTCCTCGAAATGGGCCAGCCCTATCTGTTGCAGTCAATCGCCGCGGTGGTGCTCGGCGGCACGCTGATCTTCGGCGGTTCGGCGACCGCGCTCGGCACCCTGTTCGCCAGCATCCTGCTCATCCTCATCGTCACCACCATGCAGATCATCGGGCTGCCTCCCGGCGCCCAGGACATCGTCCAGGGCATCGTCGTCATCTTCGTCTTGGCGCTGGCGGGCCGGCAGGCGTTGGCGCGGCGCGCCTCCGTCGATCTCACGGACGCCGCAGCGGCAAAGACGGAGCCAGGTGCTGCCGCGCCCCTGCCGAAGTGACGAACACAGAATCCACGATTGCTCTTGCCAAACCATGGTAGAGTGATCATACCAGTATATGAGTTGACGATCGCGCGACGCTCGTCTGTTTGATCAAGGAGCAAGGGCCAGATGACAACGATTGCACTGTTCGGTGCGGGCGGGAAAATGGGCTACCGCCTGTCGACCAATTTTCGCGGTTCTCCCTACAAGATCCGCCATGTCGAGATCAGCGAGGCCGGCAAGGATCGGCTGAAAACCGGGCTAGGCATCGACACGGTCAGCGTCGATGAGGCGCTCGAGGGCGCTGAGGCCGTGATCCTCGCGGTGCCGGACACCCACATCGGCAAGGTCGCCGCCGGCATCGAGAGCAAGCTTGCACCGGGCACGATGGTGATCGTGCTCGATGCGGCTGCCCCCTTCGCCGGGCACCTGCCTGATCGTCCCGACCTTACCTATTTCGTGACCCATCCCTGCCATCCGCCGATCTTCAACGACGAGACCGACATGGCCGCCAAGAAGGACTTTTTCGGCGGTGTGAAAGCCAAGCAGCATTTCGTCAGCGCCCTGATGCAGGGGCCGGAGGCGGACTATGCCAAGGGCGAGAAGATCGCCCAGATCATCTGGGCGCCGGTGATGCGCTCGCACCGCGTCACGGTCGAACATATGGCGTTGCTGGAGCCGGGTCTTTCGGAGACGGTGTGCGCTTCGCTGCTCGTCGTCATGAAGGAAGCCCTCGACGAGGTCGTGGCGCGTGGCGTAGACCGGCAGGCCGCGCTCGATTTCCTGCTCGGCCACATGAATGTGCTCGGCGCCGTCATCTTCGGCGAGACCAAGGGCGTGTTCTCCGACGCCTGCAACAAGGCGATCGAATTCGGCAAGCCGGTGCTGATGCGCGACGACTGGAAGCGTGTCTTCGAACCGCAAGAGATCGCCGCCAGCATCCAGCGCATTACCTGAGGAGGTCGCCCATTTCCCTTCTCCTACAGAGGGAGAAGGAAACCGGGCCACCTCTCAGATACAGATCATCTGAATTAGTGATTGACTCATCATACCAGTTGGCTAAGCTGATGCCGCGCTCCGATTGATGCCGGGACGAGCGGAGGATGGCGGGAACGGGAGCGAAAATCGGCTCGGTTGGAAAGTCGGCAAACGGCTTTGCCTGACCGAGCGTGTGCTGCCTCGCACTGCCTGACGAATTCAAATGAAACAATGGCCTCGATCGATCGAGGCACGGTTTTTCAACGGGAGGACTTCATGACACTGACACGCAGAATGACGCTTGCGGCTTTCGCCGGCGTATTGGCACTTGGCACGGCGGCGCCGGCCTTCGCGGCCGACCTGATCGCCATCATCACCCCATCGCACGACAATCCGTTCTTCAAGGCGGAGGCCGTCGGCGCCGAGGCAAAAGCCAAGGAGCTTGGCTACGAGGCGCTGGTGCTGGTCCATGACGACGACGCCAACAAGCAATCCGAACTGATCGACACCGCAATCGGCCGCGGCGCCAAAGCGATCATCCTCGACAATGCCGGCGCCGACGCCACCGTTGCCGCCGTGCAGAAGGCCAAGGACGCCGGCATTCCCTCTTTCCTGATCGACCGCGAGATCAACGCCACCGGCGTCGCCGTGGCGCAGATCGTCTCCAACAACTACCAGGGCGCCCAACTCGGCGCGCAGGAGTTCGTCAAGCTGATGGGCGAGAAGGGCAATTTCGTCGAGCTGGTCGGCAAGGAATCCGACACCAATGCCGGCATCCGTTCCAAGGGCTATCATGATGTCATCGACGACTATCCGGACCTGAAGATGGTCGCGCAGCAGTCGGCCAACTGGAGCCAGACCGAGGCCTATTCCAAGATGGAATCGATCCTGCAGGCCAATCCCGACATCAAGGGCGTGATCTCCGGCAACGACACGATGGCGATGGGTGCCTATGCGGCGCTGGCCGCCGCGAACCGCAAGGATGTCATCGTCGTCGGCTTCGACGGCTCGAACGACGTGCGCGACTCCATCACCTCCAGCGGCATCAAGGCCACCGTGCTGCAGCCGGCCTATGCCCAGGCGCAGATGGCGGTCGAGCAGGCCAACGACTTCATCAAAAACAAGAAGTCGCCCGAGAAGGAAAAGCAGCTGATGGACTGCGTGCTCGTCAATGGCGACAACGCCAAGAAGCTGGAAACCTTCGCACTGAAGAACTGAGCCGGCGCAATGCAATCAGCGAGGGGCGAACCCAGGGTTCGTCCCTCGCCTCCATTTCACTGGGATGCTCGACCGCGATGCCGAAGAAGTTGACCTGGCTGACTCTTGTCGCGCTCGCCGGCCTTGGCCTCGGCGCTTGCAAGATCCTGCCGACGCCCTCGGCGCAAAGCGAGGGCAGTGCGCCGGCTTTCAATCCCGACAAGATGGTCGAGGACATCTGGGCTGCGAAGGTCATTCCGTACCTGCGGCAGAAGGCCGGGCCGTTCGCCGAGGTGCACGCACTGGCGAAGACCGATCCCGCGGCGGCCGGCGCCAAATACGGCAATCCCAAGAAGCAGGCGAATTCGCCATGGACCTTCGCGGTTCGCGTCGAGGGCAAGATCGTCGCCGCCAACACGCAGTCGCGCGCGGCCACGATGGATATCGACGTCGATGGTGACGGCAAGGCGGATGCGCGCGTCCAGGTCGGGCCGGCGATGCGCGGAACGGCGCTGCGCGACAGCCTCGACTTCGTCCAGTTCAACGATTTCACCAACCAGATCGACTTCGCCCAGTTCGGCAAGGCCTTCAACGCCTATGCCGACAAGACCGTGCTGTCCAAGCTGCCGCGCGAGGCGCTGGAGGGTCGCAGCGCCAAGGTGCTCGGCGCCTACACGATCGAAGGCGGCCAGGACCTGCCGCTGGTGACCCCGGCGGAGGCCGAGATCGGGCCGAAGCCATGAGCGCGGCAGCCGGTCACGACGTCATCCTGAAGCTGGAAGACGTCTCGAAAGTCTATGCCGGCACCGTCGCGGTCAAGCAGGCCAATTTCGAGGTGCGCAAGAGCGCGGTCAATGTGCTGGTCGGCGAAAACGGCGCCGGCAAATCGACGCTGATGAAGATCATCGCCGGTGTCGAGCAGCCGACGGCCGGGCGCATCCTCCTCGACGGTAACGAGGTCTCGTTCTCGTCTTCCGGTGACGCGGTCAACCGTGGCATCGGCATGGTGTTCCAGGAGCTGAACCTGTTCGGCAACATGACCGTCGCCGAGAACATTTTCGCCACGCGCGAGCTCACCAACCGGTTTCGCAAGATCGACCGCAAGGAGCAGGAGCGGCGGGCAGGTGAATTCCTCGATCGGCTCGAAGCCGGTATCCGGCCGGACATGCTGGTCGAGGATCTGCGCATCGGCCAGCAGCAGCTGGTCGAGATCGCCAAGGCGGTCTCGCTCGACGCGCGCATCCTGATCATGGACGAGCCGACCTCGGCGCTGAGTGCCGCCGAAGTCGAGATCCTGTTCAAGGTTATCGCCGACCTAAAGGCGTGCGGCGTGGCCATCGTCTACATCTCGCACCGGCTCGAGGAGCTGATCCGCATCGGCGACTACATCACCGTGCTGCGCGATGGCCGCATCACCGGCCAGGAAGAGATGAGACACGTCGATACGCAGTGGATCGTGCGGCAGATGATCGGCTCGGACGCCAAGGATTTCGCCAAGGCCGACGGCCATGTGCCAGGCGAAGAGATCTTCCGTGCCGAGGAGATTTGCCTGCCGCGCGTGACCGGCGGACTGGCGGTCGACCACGTCTCGCTGTCGCTGCGCGCCGGCGAGATCCTCGGCATCTACGGACTTATGGGCGCCGGGCGCAGCGAGCTGTTCGACTGCATCATGGGCCGCCACGGCCATGCCAGCGGCAAGATCTTCATCGACGGAAAACAAATCAGGGAACGCGACACGACGCGGCGCATCCGGCGGGGCCTGGCGCTGATCCCGGAAGACCGCCAGCGCGAGGGCCTGGTGTCGATCCTCTCGGTTGCCAGTAACCTGACGCTGGCGAGCCTGTCGCGCTTCGTGCGCCTGTTCCACATCCGCGGCAGCGCCGAGCGGCAGGCCGTGATGCAGATGGTGCGGGAACTCGCGATCAAGGTCGCCGATCCGGCACAGGAAGTCTCGTCGCTTTCCGGCGGCAACCAGCAGAAGGTGGTGATCGGCAAGGCGCTGCTCACCGGACCCAAGGTGCTTCTCATGGATGAACCGAGCCGCGGCATCGATGTCGGTGCGAAGGCCGATGTCTTTCGCACCATGCGCAAGCTGTCACGCGATGGGCTGGGCATCCTCTTCGCCACGTCCGACCTCGACGAGGTGATGGCGCTGTCCGACCGGATCGCGGTGATGAGCAATGGCAAACTGACCGGCATGTTCGACCGTGCCGAGGCGACCGACGCAGCGATCATCGCAGCGTCGGCGCTCGGCCACGGACCTGCCCCCGCACATCTTGCCCGGCATATGGAAAGCAACGCTGATGACTGACATTCCGGCCAGGGCGGCTCCCTCTTCGGCTTCCAGCGGTTCCGCGCTGCTGACGCTGATGAAGCTCAGGACCTTCATCGCGCTGATTGCCGTGCTGGTGTTCTTCTCCATCGCGGCGCCGAATTTCCTGTCGGCCGCCAATTTGATCCTGATGGCCAAGCATGTGGCGCTCAACGCCTTCCTCGCCATGGGCATGACCTTCGTCATCATCACCGGCGGCATCGACCTTTCGGTCGGTTCGATCGTCGGCCTGTGCGGCATGGTCGCCGGCTATCTCGTGCTCAACGGCATCGACCTGCAGATCGGCTACACCATCTATTTCAATGTCTTCGAGATCGCGTTGATCACGCTGGTGGTGGGCATACTGATCGGCGCCGTCAACGGATTGCTGATCACCAAATTAAACGTCGCGCCCTTCATCGCCACACTGGGCGTGCTCTATGTGGCGCGCGGCCTGGCGCTGCTGTCGTCGGACGGGCGCACCTTCCCCAACCTTGTCGGCAGACCGGAACTCGGCACCACCGGCTTCGGCTTCCTCGGCGCCGGACGGCTCGTCGGCCTGCCGGTGTCGATCTGGATCCTGGTCGTGGTGGCGCTGGGAGCGGCCTACCTCGCCAGATACACGCCGCTCGGCCGCCATATCTTCGCGGTCGGCGGCAATGAGCGCGCGGCGCGCATCTCGGGCGTGCGCGTCAACATGATCAAAATGTTCGTCTACATGTTCTCCGGCTTCTGCGCGGCGATCGTCGGCCTGATCATCTCGTCGGAGCTGATGGCCTCGCATCCGGCGACGGGCGAGAGCTTCGAATTGAATGCCATTGCAGCGGCGGTGCTTGGCGGCACGTCGATGTCGGGCGGGCGGGGTACGATTGGCGGCACCATCGTCGGCGCCTTCGTCATCGGCATCCTATCGGACGGGCTGGTGATGATGGGCGTGAGTTCCTTCTGGCAGATGGTGATCAAGGGCCTCGTCATCATCGTCGCCGTCGTCGTCGACCAGGCGCAGCGCCGGCTCCAGCAGCGTGTCACGCTGATGCAGATGGCAAAGGCGGGCTGACCATGGTGAGCTTAAGAGGAGCGCTGATCGGCTGCGGCTTCTTCGCCGTCAACCAGATGCACGCCTGGCGCGACATCGAAGACGCCTCGATCGTCGCCATTTGCGACCGCGATCCGGAGCGGCTCAGGATCGTCGGCGACCAGTTCGGTATTTCCAAGCGCTACACCGATACGGCTGAGATGTTTGCGAGCGAGACGCTGGATTTCGTCGACATCGCCACCACCGTGAGCAGTCACCGGCCGCTGGTGGAGATGGCGGCCGCCCACCGCATTCCGGTGATCTGCCAAAAACCGTTCGCGCCGACGCTCGCCGACGCCAAGGCGATGGTCGTGGCCTGCGCCAAGGCCGGCGTGCCGCTGATGGTGCATGAAAATTTCCGCTGGCAGTCACCGATCCAGGCGGTGCGCGCCGTGCTCGACAGTGGCGAGATCGGCACGCCCTTCTTCGGACGCATCTCCTTCCGTTCCGCCTACGACGTGTTTTCCGGCCAGCCTTATCTGGCGACCGGAAAACGCTTCATCATCGAGGATCTCGGCATCCACATCCTCGACATCGCCCGTTTTCTGCTGGGCGACGTCGCGACCCTCACCGCCCGCACGGCGCGCATCAATCCCGCCATCGCCGGCGAGGATGTCGCGACGATGCTGATGGATCACGGGAGCGGCGCCACCTCCGTCGTCGATTGCAGCTACGCGACCCGGCTTGCCGTCGAACCATTCCCCGAAACGCTGATCGAGATCGACGGCAGTGACGGCACGATCCGGCTGGCGCAGGGCTACCAGCTCACCGTCACCGGCAAGAGCGGCACAACGGTCAAGGACATCTCGCCGCCGCTTCTGCCCTGGGCATCGCGGCCATGGCACAACATCCAGGAAAGCGTGCTGGCAATCCAGCGGCACTGGGTCGACTGCCTTGCATCAGGCAAGGAGCCGGCAACCTCGGGGGCCGACAATCTCAAGACGTTCGCGCTGGTCGAGGCGGCCTATTCCGGTGCAGCGAGCCGGGAACCGGTGCGGATCGACGACCTTCTGAAATGACTGTGGATCGCTTTCTTCTCTGCGGCACACGCGTGGCGGAAGCCAAACCGGTCCGGCTCAGCGCCGGCCCTCTCAGCGCCGATTTCGTCAACGGCAATCTGCGCACCATCCGCCATGGCGGCACCGAGGTGCTGCGCGCCATCGCCTATGTCGTGCGCGACCGCGACTGGGGCACCTATGAGCCGACGTTGACGGACCTGACCATCGACCAGGGTGCCGATGCTTTCTCTGTCAGTTACACGGCAAGCTGCACCGGACCGGACGAAAGCCGGCTCGTCTTCCGCGCCACCATCAAGGGGTGGGCGGACGGACGGCTGGTATTCGAAGTCAGCGCGCTGCCCGAAAGCGATTTCGAGACCAACCGCTGCGGCTTCTGCATCCTGCATCCGATCGCCGGCCTCGCCGGCAGCCCGGTGACGGTCGAGCATACCGACGGCAGCGTCGTGGACACCGAGCTGCCCGATCTGATCGACCCCTGGCAGCCTTTCAAGGATTTGCGCGCCATCACGCACGAGATACGGCCCGATGTCGCCGCCGAATGCCGGATGGAAGGCGACATTTTCGAAATGGAGGACCAGCGCAATTGGTCCGACGCTTCCTACAAGACCTATGTGCGGCCGCTGGCGCTGCCATGGCCCTATGTGTTGCCGGCCGGCGAACCGGTGCGCCAGACGGTCACCCTGCGCATCGCGGGCGACACCAGACCTTCGATCTCAGCCGCGGCCAACGAACCCGTCCGCATCCAGCTCGGCGAGGCTGGAACAAGACTGCCCGACATCGGCGTCGTGATCTACCCCAGCGATGTGGAGACAGCGCTCGCGAACTTGCCAATGTTGTCGAGGTTCGGCCCGCAGCAGATCCTCCTCCATTACGATCCGACACGTGGCCATGGGCTGGAGGCCTTGCGCGCCCATGCCCGGCTCGCCGCCGCCTGCCCTGCCGCAACAACGCTCGAATGCGTGGTGGCCTGCACCGGCGACCTCGATGCCGAACTCAGCGATGTCGCCGACATGGTGCGCCGGGCAGGCCTGCGGCTCGACGCCATCGCGGTGTCGCCTTCGGTCGACCGGCAGTCGACGCCGCCGGGCAGCGCCTGGCCGGCGTGCCCGCCACTGGAGGATGTCTATGCCGCGGCGCGCCGTGCCTTTCCCGATCTCCGTCTCGGCGGCGGCATGTTCAGCTATTTCACCGAACTCAACCGCAAGCGCGCTCCGGCCGGGCTGCTCGATTTCGTCACCCATTGCACCTGTCCGATCGTGCATGCAGCCGACGATCTCAGCGTCATGCAGTCACTGGAGGCACTGCCATTCATCACCCGGTCGGCGCGGGCGATCTTCGGCGATAAGCCCTACCGGATCGGGCCTTCGACCATTGCCATGCGGCAGAACCCCTATGGCGGCGCGACCAAGGACAATCCGCAGGGACAGCGCATCGCCATGGCCAATCGCGATCCGCGCCATGCCGGGCAATTCGCCGCCGCATGGACGATCGGCTATGCCGCGCGCGTCGCTGCGGCCGGGCTGGAGATGCTGACGCTGTCCAGCTTCACCGGGCCGTTCGGCGTGCTGGCGGCACCCGGTGAACCAACCACGGAAGGATCACCGCGGCCGATCTTCCAGGCCATCAATGCGCTCTGCGAATTGGCTGGTCTTGCGCATGTTGCCGCTGAAACAAGCGACGAGACGCGGGTTCTGGCGCTGGCCGGCAGGTCCGCTTCTGGGGCGACCCTCGTGTGGCTGGCGAACCTGACGGCGCACGAAGTGCCGGTCGACGCCTCCGAGCTTGGTCAGGGCCATCTCGTCATGTCGCCTTACGCGATTGCCAAGATCAGTTAGGCAAGCCTTACTTCTCGGAATTCATCACATAGAGCGCACGTGAGCGTTCCAGATGCTTGATCATCGCCTTCTCGGCGCCGTCGGCATCCCTGTGTTCGATGCGGTCGATGATCTCCTCGTGCTCGGTCAGCGTGTACTTTTCCTTGCCGGTCCAGATCAGCATCTCGGTGTGATATTCCTTCAGCCAGCCGAGCATCGCCTCGCTGACGGCAACATAGATAGGATTGCCCGATATCGCCGCGATCTGGGTGTGAAATTTCATATCGGCGGAAATGAAGGCTTCGGAATCGCCGCGCGCGGCGCGCTGCTCGGCGACGGTTGCCTTGAGCCGCTGCACGTCCTCGACGGTGGCCTTCTCAGCGGCCTCCCTGACCATGCCACGCTCGAAGAAGATGCGCGCGGTCTTCAAATGCTCAAGCGTGTCCTTCGACGACGACAGGATGATCTTGGCCGCGCCGTCGACCTGTTTGATGATCGACTTGGCGGTGAGTTGCAGCACCTTGGCCCGCTCGCCATGCGAGATGGCGACGAGGCCCATATTGCTCAGCGCCTGCATGGCCTCGCGGATCGCCGGCCGGCCAACCTCGAAACGCTCCATCAATTCGCGTTCCGACGGCATGTCGTCGCCCGGCTGCAGCTCGCGGCTGGTGATCAGCAGCTTCAGCCTCGCAAAGACTTCGTCGGAAAGTTTGCGGCGGACGATCGGCTCCGAACGGTTCATCGTGGCGAATCACTCCCTGGCCCGGTTCCTGTTTAGCATTGCCGACTGGATTCCCGGAATGCCCGCGTCTTGCCCGCCCCGTTGCGCCAACGTCGGGATATTGCTTGCAATACTTATGTACTCATTATACCAGATTTCCTACGCAACCAAACTTTTTTCGGACCCTTTTCGACTGGCCGGCGCACGATGATCACCCTCACCTATCGCATCGAAACGTCTGAAAATGTCGAGGCGCTGGCGGCCAAGATCGCCAGCGACCAGTCGACCGGCACCTTCGTTGCCCTGCCCGGCGAAACCGAAGAGCTAAAGGCACGCGTGGCGGCGCGGGTGCTGGCGATCCGGAATCTGCCCGATGCGGAGCAGCCGTCCATTCCCGAAGCCGGCACCGGGCCTTTCAGGCGCGCCGATGTCGACATTGCATTTCCGTTCGATGCGATCGGCACCGACCTGTCGGCACTGATGACCATCGCCATCGGCGGCACCTATTCGATCAAGGGCCTGTCGGGCATCCGCGTCGTCGACATGAAGCTGCCGCAACAATTCAGGGGCGCCCATCCGGGCCCGCAGTTCGGTCTGGCCGGCAGCCGCAGGCTGACCGGCGTCGAGGGCCGCCCCATCATCGGCACCATCGTCAAGCCGGCGCTGGGCTTGAGGCCGCACGAGACGGCCGCGATGGTCGGTGAATTGATCGCGGCCGGCGTCGATTTCATCAAGGACGACGAGAAGCTGATGAGCCCGGCCTACTCGCCGCTGGCGGAGCGGGTGAAGGCGATCATGCCGCTGATCCTCGACCACGAGCAGAAGACCGGCAAGAAGGTGATGTATGCCTTCGGCATCTCGCATGCCGATCCGGACGAGATGATGCGTAATCACGATCTGGTTCTCGAAGCCGGCGGCAATTGCGCCGTGGTCAACATCAATTCCATCGGCTTCGGCGGCATGGCTTTCCTCAGAAAGCGCTCCGGCCTGGTGCTGCACGCCCACCGCAACGGCTGGGACATCCTCACCCGCCATCCCGGCCTCGGCATGGATTTTCGGGTCTGGCAGCAGTTCTGGCGGTTGCTTGGCGTCGACCAGTTCCAGATCAACGGCATCGCCTCGAAATACTGGGAGCCGGATGCATCGTTCATCCGCTCCTTCGAGGCGGTGACGACGCCCCTGTTCTCGCCGGACGATTGCGCCCTGCCCGTCGTCGGTTCCGGCCAGTGGGGCGGACAGGCGCCCGAGACCTACCAGCGCACCGGGCGCACGGTCGACCTGCTCTACCTCTGCGGCGGCGGCATCGTCAGCCATCCGGATGGCCCGGGTGCCGGCGTGCGCGCCGTCCAGCAGGCTTGGCAGGCCGCTGTCGAGGGCATTCCGCTGGCCGACTATGCCCGCAGCCATGTCGAGCTGGCGCGCTCGATCGAAAAGTTCGGCGACGGCAAGGCGGCGTGAGCAAGGCCATGCAGAACCTGCTCCTCAGCTATTATGGCGACGACCTCACCGGCTCGACCGACGTCATGGAGGCACTCGAACTCGGCGGCGTGCCGACAGTGCTGTTCATGCGCCGGCCCGAGCAACCCTTGCTGGCGCGATTTTCGCATTGCCGAGCCATCGGACTGGCGGGCACCAGCCGCAGCGAAACGCCGCAATGGATGGACGACAATCTGGCGCCGGCCTTCGAATGGCTGAGAGGACTCGAAGCATCGGTTTGCCACTACAAGATCTGCTCGACCTTCGATTCCAGCCCGACGATCGGCAACATCGGCCGCGCCATCGAGATCGGCCGGCGCGTGTTCAGCCAGAAAACCGTGCCGGTGGTCGTCGGCGCGCCGCAGCTCAAGCGCTACACAGCGTTCGGCAATCTCTTCGCCGCATTTCGCGGTGAATATTTCCGCATCGACCGTCATCCGGTCATGAGCCGGCATCCGGTGACGCCGATGAACGAGGCCGATCTGCTCGTCCACCTCTCTCGTCAGACCAGTCTCGGTTCCGGCCTTGTCGACCTGGCGGATTTGCAGGCGGATGATCTTTCGCACAAGGTCGACCAGGCTTTGCAGGACAAGGAGATCGTCCTGTTCGATGTCGAAAGCCGCCAGACGCAGAAGCGCGTCGGCGAACAGATCTGGCGCATCTGCGAACAAGGTCATGGTTTCGTCGTCGGATCCTCGGGCGTCGAATACGCCCTGCTCGCAGAGTGGGTCGGCAAAGGCATCGCCAGGGGGCACGCGTCATTCGCGGCACCCGGCCGGGTCGACCGGCTCGCTGTGGTCTCGGGCAGTGTGTCGCCGACCACGGAGAAGCAGATCCGCTTCGCGCTTGCCCATGGGTTCGACGGCATCCAGATGGACGCGATGCAACTGGTCTCTGACGGCGCCGGCGAGGCGATCGAGCGAGCCGTCGCAAGCGGCCTGGCGAGCTTGGCGGCGGGGCGGAGCGTCATCCTCTACACCGCCCTTGGTCCCCAAGCCGATCGCAGTGCCGAGATCGACCATGTCGAAGGCGCGCGAAACAGGCTCGGCCGCGCGTTGGGGGACATTCTGCGGCGGCTGGTCGTCGACCAGAAACTCAAGCGCGCGGTGATCGCCGGCGGCGACACGTCCAGCCACGCGCTGGGACAATTGTCCATCGATGCCTTGACCGTGCGCATGCCATTGCCGCAATCGCCCGGCTCGCCGCTCTGTCTCGCCCATGGTAGCGGCGAGATCGATGGCCTCGAAATCGCGCTGAAGGGCGGCCAGGTCGGCACCGACGCCTATTTCGAGACGATCCGGCTGGGCGGCTAGTACAGCGGCTTGCTCATATGGCCCGGCGTTGGCCACTTGTCGGTGACGCCGGGCTGCACCGGCCGCTCGAGATAGGTCGACAGCACCACATAGCTTCGCGTCGAGGTGACGCCAGGCGTTTCGTAGAGGCGAGCAAGCAGGCCTTCCAGCGCTCTCGTATCTTCGGTGCGGACCTTCAGCAACATGCAGGTATCGCCGGCGACGGTGTGGATCTCCTCAACCTCCGGGTATTGCGAGACCGCCATCAGCTCGGGGGTCTTGCCCCAGCCCCTGGTGTCGATATGCACGAAAGCGAGCAGCGGCTTCTTCACCGCCTTGGGGTCGATGATGACAGCTGTGCCGCGAATGGCGCCGCTGCGCCGAAGGCGCTTGACCCGCTCATGCGCGGCAGGCGGCGAAAGACCGACGCGATCGCCCAGTTCGGCATAGCTGACCGTCGCGTCCTCGACCAGCACGCCTAATATCTTTCGGTCAATTGCGTCGAGGTCGCGAGCCGCAGGCTTATTCTGCAGAATACCATCTGTTTCTTCATCCATAGCGAAATCTCCCAATTGCCGCTGAATAAAATACGGCCATTATAACGATATGTCGAACGCTGATCAAACTGCATCATTGCCAGCAAGTGCCCGGACGCCGATCCCGGCGCTTGCCTATCTGCTGACCGGCTGCATCGCCGTGATCGGCTCGAACTCGCTAGTGCTGGGCCCGATAGCACCGGCTGTCGCCTCCTCGTTCGGAACAAGCGTGCCGGTCGTGATGATTGCGGCGGCGGCGTTCGGTCTTGGGACCTCTGCAAGCGCCCTGTTCCTGGCCCGCTACATCGACAGGCTCGGCGCCCGCCGGATGCTTCAGGGGGCATTGCTGTTGCTCGCCATAGCCCTGGTGGCCAGCGCGGCCGCACCGACGGTGATCATGCTTGTCGCGGCGCAACTGCTGGCCGGCATTGCTGCGGGCGTCGCCATGCCGGCGATCTACGCCAGTTCCGCGGCCATTGCAGCGCCCGGCCGTGAAAGCGGGACGATCGGCGTCGTGCTGACCGGATGGACGCTCAGCATGGTGGCCGGCGTTTCGCTGTCGGCCGTGCTTGCCGACCTCGTGCATTGGCGCGCCGTCTTTGCCGCCGTCGCGGTGCTTGCGATGCTTGCGCTGGCCAGTCTTACCATGACGTCTCTGAGCGACATCAGGAAGAGCGGCCCGGCGCCAACGCCGCTGGCCGCGCTGGGTATTCCCGGCATTGTGCCGCTTCTCGTCGCCTGCGCGGCCTTCATGACCGCCTTCTACGGTGTCTATGGCTATCTCGGTGATCACCTTCACAGCGGACTGGGCAAACCGGTGAGCGCCAATGGGTGGGCCGCGCTCGCCTACGGCATCGGCTTCGGCGCGGCTGCTCTCCTCGACGGCGTGATCGATCGGCTGGGGGCGCGGCGCGTCATGCCGTTCGCCTATCTGCTCGTCGCCGCCGTCTACGTCGCCATTGCCCTAACGAGCAACAGTTTTGGACTGACGCTCGCCATGGTGGCGGTGTGGGGGCTTGCCAATCATTTCGGACTGAATGTCCTGGTGATGCGCCTCTCGGCGCTCGATCCCTCGCGGCGCGGCACGATCATGGGCCTGAACAGCGCGGTGACCTATCTGGCGGTCTTTGTCGGCACCACCGGCTTCGGGCCGCTCTATTCCAGCTTCGGTTTTGACATCTGCGCTATGGTCGCGGCGCTGCTGATGCTGGTTGCCGCCTCAGCGGCGGCATGGCGCACGCAATAAGGCGGTTCTTTCACGCAATTGCTCCAGGCGACAGAACATGATTGGCCACCGCCCCCCCTGTGGTTGACAGCAATACCCTGCCCTTCCATACAAACCCCGTTAATGTTCTCAGGGCGGGGTGAAAGTCCCCACCGGCGGTAAGGCACCTTAAGTGCGCATGACACCTTTCCGAAAACCGGTTCCGGTTTTCGGGGTCATGCGGCAGGCCCAAGCCCGCGAGCGCTTTCCGACACAATCGGAAGGGTCAGCAGATCCGGTGTGATTCCGGAGCCGACGGTCACAGTCCGGATGGAAGAGAACGAAACGGAAGACGGACCGCCTCGGCGGGCCGGATCCCGTATCGTGCGTCCTGATTCTGGTTCGAAACGGAAGGATGGACCCATGAATCAGCATTCCCACAAAGACTACGAGACAATCCGCATCGCCGTTATCAGGGCGCGCTGGCACGCCGATATCGTCGACCAGTGCGTAAGAGCTTTCGAGGCCGAACTGGCTGACATCGGCGGCGACCGCTTCGCCGTCGATGTCTTCGATGTGCCCGGCGCCTACGAAATCCCCCTGCATGCCAAGACCCTGGCCCAGACCGACCGCTATGCGGCGATCCTCGGCACGGCGTTCGTCGTCGATGGCGGGATCTACCGGCATGAGTTCGTCGCCAGCGCCGTCATCGATGGCATGATGAACGTGCAACTGTCGACCGGAGTGCCGGTGCTTTCGGCGGTGCTCACGCCGCACAATTACCACGACAGCGCCGAGCACCATCGCTTCTTCTTCGAGCACTTCACCGTCAAGGGCAAAGAGGCGGCCAAGGCCTGCGTGGACATTCTCGCGGCTCGTGAGAAACTCGCGGCATGAAATATTCCCAGCCGGGTGGAAATCGCGGTAACAGCCGGTAGTATCGGATGCATATCGCCCAAAAGTGCGCAGCGGTTTTGGGATAACGACATGCATAAAACAAAGACCTGAAACGCGTCGCGCGAATTCGTTTTCAGCGCGACGCGTTTCAGGGAAAATATCGAGTTCGGGAGAATGCCGGTGCAGACCAAGAAGATCATCAATGACGGTAATCGCTCCGTCGACGAGATGCTCGAAGGGATCCTCGCCGCGCATCCTCGCCACCTCAGGAGCGCGGACGGCAGCCCGCGCTCGATTATCGCCCGCGACGGGCCGCGGCCCGGCAAGGTCGGGCTGGTGATCGGCGGCGGCTCGGGCCACGAGCCGACCTTTCTCGGCTTTGTCGGCAAGGGATTGGCGGACGCGGCGGCAATCGGCAACGTCTTTGCCTCGCCGCCACCCGATCCGATCCTCGAATGCGCCAAGGCGGTAAGCGGCGGCGCCGGCGTCCTGTTCATGTACGGCAACTATGCCGGCGACGTGATGAATTTCGACATGGCGGCCGAGATGGCGGCGATGGACGACGTCGAGGTGCGCACAGTGCTGACCACCGACGACGTCGCCTCGGCACCGCGCGACCAGCGGCACAAGCGGCGCGGCGTCGCCGGCAATTTCTTCATCTTCAAGGCAGCCGGTGCCGCCTGCGACCGGATGCTCTCCTTCGACGAATGCGAGCGCGTCGCGCGCAAGGCCAATGACCACACCTTCACCATGGGCGTCGCGCTGTCGCCCTGCTCGCTGCCGCAGACCCGGCGGCCGAATTTCGAGATCGGCGCTGACGAGATGGAGATCGGCATGGGCATCCATGGCGAACCCGGCATCGCGCGCGGCAAGCTCGGGACGGCCGACGAGATCACTGACGAGATGCTGGACAAAATATTCGCCGAGATGGCGCCGTCGCGTGGCGACAAAGTCGCCGTGCTGGTCAACTCGCTCGGCTCAACGCCGCTGATGGAGCTCTACATCATGAACCGCCGGGTCAAGCAGAGGCTCGACGCAATCGGCGTTTCCATCCACGCGACCTGGGTCGGCAATTACTGCACATCCCTGGAAATGGCCGGCGCCTCGGTGACGTTGATGCATCTCGATGGCGAGCTGCAGACCATGCTCGACCATCCCTGCGACTGCGCCATGTTCCGCGCCGGCTGACGAAAGAGCGATCCTGTGACAATCGATGCCGCTGACCTGAAAAGAATGTTCGATGAAATCGCCGTCGCGATCGAGGCCGACAAGGACCGGCTCTGCCAACTGGACGGCGTTATTGGCGATGCCGACCACGGCATTGCCATGGCGCTCGGCTTCAACGCCGTGCGCGACGCGCTGGCGCCGCTCGATCTGGCCGCGACTGAGCCGACGGCGCTGCTCAACACGGCGGCGAAATCGTTCCTCAATGCCGTCGGCGCCTCGTCAGGCCCGCTCTATGCCACGGCCTTCATGCGTGCCGCCGCCGCGGTCAAGGGCAAGGCGACACTGGCGGGCGCGGAATTCATTGCCCTGTTCCAGGCGATGGCACAGGGTATCAGAGATCGCGGCAAGGCCGAACCTGGCGAAAAGACGATGGTCGATGCCTGGCAGCCGGCGGCCGAAGCAGCCGCCGCAGCCAGTGTCGCCGGCAAGACCCTGGCTGAGAGCCTTGGGGCCGCCCTTGCCGCCGCCGAGCGTGGCGCGGAAGCGACCAAGGACATGATCGCGGCCAAGGGCCGCTCGGCCCGGCTGGGCGAGCGGTCGCTTGGCCACGTCGATCCAGGTGCCGCATCGGCCGTCACCGTCATCGGCGCGATGCGCAAGAGCCTGGGGTCGGCTCTATAGCTTCAAATCGAAGCTGACCTTGAAGGCATGCCCCTGGGTGTCCTTGGCGATCTGGCCGGAATAGGACGCACCGAGTGTGGCATTGGATGACAGGGAAACATCGAAGCCCGCTTCGACCGCCAGCGCATCCCTGGCGATCGGCACGCCAGAGATGGTAAAGGAGGCTCCGGTATTGAAGGCCAGATCGGAGCTCGGACCGATGTCACCATAGGCGTGCTGCCAGCCCAGCATGCCGTGCAGGGCGGCCTTGGTCGCACCCGTGTCGAATTGGGTCGAAGCGCGAACGCCAAATGTCGAGAAGGTGTTTTCGGTCGTCATCTTCTGTGCCGTCAGCGCCGAAGTCGCGCCGCCGGTCTCGGCGAAGCCATCGGTGGTCAGATGGACATAGGCGAGGTTGGCGAAGGGTTCGAAGGCATTGCGGCCGATATCGAACCGGTAGGCCAGTTCGCTGAAAGCCTGCGCCGTCGCGGCATCATAGTCGGCGGAGAGCTGTTCGCTGAAGGCAGGGAAGACGACGCTGCGCCTGGTCTCGATGTCATGCCAGCCATAGATCGCGCCGGTGCGAAAGCCGAGCGCGCCCCACTGCGTACCGGCATAGATGCCGAGATTATAATTGTCGCTCGAGCCGGATGAAGCGCGGTCGGTGACATCGAAGCTCGAATGGCTGTAACCGCCGAGCACGCCAAGCCGCCAGCTTCCGACAGGTGCGTCGGCACCACCGATGAACCCGGCGGTATTGCGGCCAAAGGCAGCGGCATCGCCGGAGGCGTTCGCGTCGCCCGTCATCGCCAGTGCCTCGCTCCAGATCACGATGCCGTCGGCGGTGGCGGGCGCGGCGTGCACGCCGCCTGCGTCGATGCTGGCGGTTGTCAGAACCGGTGCGGAGACCGCGTCGAAGGCGGAGCGAATTCGGCTGTTCGCGGCATCCCGCCCGAAACGGCTGTCCTCGACAAGCGCGCCATTGATATCGGCGTGGATCTCGCCGGAGAGCGCGTTTCCGTAAGGTCGCAGATAACGATAGAAGCCAACCGCCTCTTGGTCAGGGTTTCCCTCCAGGGCTTCCCGATTGAGGATGTACATCGACCAGCCATCCTTCGTCTGGTTGAAGGAAAGACCTTCGACTTCCTGCTCGCGGTCGATCTTCAGGTTGCCGAGATTCTCGACTTCGCCGGTCTTGAGGTTCGCCCGGTAGATGATCTTCTCGTCATTATCGGTCGAAAAATACATCCAGCCGTTGAGGAGCTTGCCGCCCTGGGCCTGGTCGATGGTTTGCGTCAGCGGGATGTATTCCTTGAAGCTCCAGTCCGACAGATTGTAGACGGTCAATTCCGTCGCGTTCTCATAGGCCATGCCGTAACCGAGGCCGTTCTTGGCATCGACAGCTACCCAGCTGGCAATGTCATGGATGCCGTGAGGCGGATTGAGTGAAAAGGCCTGGCCGGTGAAGCTCAGGTCACTCGCGCGATACACCGCGAAAACCGGGTTCTCGTACTTGCCCCCGGTGACCGGGTCACGCTTGCTCGAATCCAGTGAGATATAGAGAAGCCCGTCGGCATAATCGATGTCGCCGATGTGGTTCAGCCCGATGTCGGAATATTGCGACGGAAGCTTGAGACCGTCGGGAATGGCAGGCGAGACGGTCAGGGACGGATTATAGTTCCTGTCCGTGCGCGAGAGAATATTGGTGCCGGAGAAGTACCAGTTCGTCCCGTCCGTGGTCACGCCCTGCTGTTTTGAGGATATCGCGTCGCCGGTGAAGGTCGTCTTCTCGACCATGATCCAGGGCTCGACGGCAAGCGCCGGCACCGATGTCATGGCAAGCGCGCTGGACAGGAAGATGCAGGAGGTTATGGTTTTCGGAAGGCAAGCCGTTCCCTTCAGGGTGGCTTTGCTGGCGTGATCAATCATCTTGGGAGACATTTTCTGACGCGTTCCTTTTGCTGTTTATGATCGACGGCTCGACGCGCACGACATCGACCAACGACGGTGGCGGCCGTCGGCGATGGCAAGATTTGAGGTTTTATGGCTCTTCGGGTGCTATCTGCGCTGTGGTTCGTCGATCGCTCTGGCGGAGAGTTCAACGATGTGCTCACTAGGGTGGGCACGTGACAATCGTATGAATAATGAGAATAGTATGAAGAATTCAGCCGCCCTACCCCGGATGAGGTCGCGCATGGCTGGCTCGTCCCATTCCGGCCTTCACGCCAGGCTGCTCAACGAAATCGGTCTCAGCATCGTGCGCGGCGAACTGATTCCGGGCGATCAGCTGCCGAACGGCGACGTTTGGAGCGCCTCCTATGGCGCGAGCCGCACCGGCCTGCGCGAGGTCGTCAAGGTCCTGGCGGGCAAGGGCATGGTGGAAATGCGGCCCCGGACCGGGACCAGGGTGCGGCCGCGCAAGGATTGGAATTTCCTCGACCCCGACGTGCTGCAATGGCGCTTCGGCTCGCGGACGACGGCCGAGGAGGCGCGTTCCCTGTTCGAGCTTCGCCGCGCGATCGAACCGACGGCTGGCGCACTGGCGGCGGAGCGCGCCAGTCCGGAGCAGATCGCCGAATTGCGGTCAATCCTCGAAGAGATGGAACGTGCCGGTGATGACGGCGAGCGCTTCGCCGTACCCGATCTGGCTTTCCACCAGGCGATCCTGCATATGTCGGGCAACGAGCTGATCGGTTCGCTCGCTGCTTTGATCGAAACCGCGCTGCTGATCAGCTTCCGGCTTTCGGATGACAATCCGGCCGGTCAGCGCCACTCGCTCGGCCTGCACCGGCAGATCGTCGAGAATATCGAAAAGCGCGACCCGGCGGCCACCAGCAAGGTGCTGATCGACCTGCTCGACGGGGCGGAAGAGGACGTGCGGCGTTCCCTCGCGACAAGGCTTGGCAGGCAGAAATAGAGCCGGCATCACGGCATGCTCGGCGCCGCTACGCCAGGAATCGAACCTGCCAGCCTATGCCGCCGGCTTGCTTGCGCGGATCATGCGGGTTTCGCCGCGTCGAGCCTGTTGATCGCCTGGACATTGCCGGCCGAGGGACCTTTTTCGTCGAACTCGGAGGCGAGCCACGTATCGACGATCGCCTTGGCCAGTTCCGGGCCAATGACGCGGGCGCCCATGGTGATGATCTGTGCATTGTTGGATTTCGCCGCGCGCTCGGCCGAATAGGTGTCGTGGGTGAGTGCCGCCCGGATGCCGGGCACCTTGTTGGCCGAGATCGAGACGCCGATGCCGGTGCCGCAGAACAGGATGCCGCGATCATTCTCGCCGTCGACGATGGTCTGGGCGAGTTTTTGCGACAGGTCGGCATAGTAGCCGGCCTGGCTGAGATCGCTGACGGCAAGGCCGGGCTTCGTTGCCAGATGGGCTGCGATGACATCGAGCAGCGGCTTGCCGGCGCTGTCGGCTCCAATGGCTATTTTCATGGTCGTGTCCTTCCTGTTCGATTAATCAGATCGCCGCCGAGGCGCGGCCGAGGATGTCGATGTAGCCATCCGCCTGCCAGGCGGAGCGGCCGATGAAGAGCCCGTCGATATTGGGCTGGCCGATCAGCTCGGCGGCGTTGCCGGAATTGACGCTGCCGCCATAGAGCACCGGCGGCACGGACGGCAGCCGGCTGCCGGCCACCTTCTTGATCAGTCCCTGCTGTTTGTCGGCGTAGTCGGAACTGGCCGGAATGCCCTTGTCGCCGATCGCCCAGACCGGTTCGTAGGCGAACAGGATCTTTGCGCCCTTCGCCTCGCCTTCGAGGAATTGCAGCGCACCCTCGACCTGGCTGGTCAGCACGGCATCGGCCCCGCCGCTTTCGCGCTCGGCCAGCGTCTCGCCGACGCAGATCAGCGGTACCAATCCGTGCTTCACGGCTGCCGCAGTCTTCAGGCCGACCATGCGGTCGGTCTCGCCAAAATGCTCGCGCCGTTCGCTGTGGCCGAGTTCGACAAGATCGAGCCCGCAGTCGGTCAGCATCGGGGGCGAAATCTCGCCGGTCCAGGCGCCGGCATCGGCCCAATGCATGTTCTGAGCGCCAACCTTGATGCGCGTTGCCGACAGCGCCTGCTTGACTTCGCGCACCGCCGTGAAAGGCGGGATGACGAAGGGCTGGATGCGGTCATCGAAGCCTGGGATGAATCCAGCGAGGCGCTCTACGAAATCCAGCGCCTCGGCGAGCGTCTTGTTCATCTTCCAGCTTGTACCGACCCAGTAAACCACGCGTACTGCTCCTTACCTTTGTTGACCACGAACTCCCGATTTTCGGGATCATGCTCCCTTGTCGATCACCGTCAGCGAAACGCCGGCGGCATCCAGCGCGGCGCGCATCCCCGGCTCGGGCGCGCGGCCGGTGAAGACGGTGTCGAATGCCCTGAGATCTGTCAGGAAGTGCAGCGCCGTGCGGCCGAATTTGCCATGATCGACCAGCAGATATTTGCGGGTTGCCGCCGCCATCATCAGCCGTTTGGTCTGCACCACCTCCTGGTCCTGGTGGAAGGCGGCAGCGCCATGGATGGCGGATGAGGACAGGAAGGCGACGTCGGCGCGCAGCGATTTGAGCGAAGCCTCGGCCAGCAGGCCGAAGAAGCCGTGGAACTTCTTGCTGTATTGACCGCCGAGCGCGATCAGGTTGATCCCACCGGCGCCAGCCAGCTCCTGGATGACGGCCAGATTGTTGGAGATCACCGTCAGCGGCCGCAGCTCGGCGAGATGGCGCGCAATGCCGCCCGCCGTCGAACCGTCATCGATGATCACAGTCTGGCCGGGTTCGATCATGGCCATCGCGGCTGCCGCAAGGCGCTGCTTTTCCTCGGTCGCCTGCTTCTGCCGGTAGCGGAAATCGCTTTCAAACAGACTGCTCGGCTGGATCGAGGCGCCGCCGCGCACCTTGCGCAAAAAACCGCTTTCCTCGAGTTCGTCGAGGTCGCGGTGCACGGTCATCCTGGAGACGCCAAAACGCACGGCAAGATCGTCGACGCTCGCCCCGCCGGCGTCCACCAGAAAGTCCATAATGCCTTGCCGCCGGATATCGCTCTTCATTGCCGCCGACCCGCCAACGCCGAACCGTGGCCCTTGATTGCACCCTAAGTATAACAGCTATCGTCGCAAAAGTATCAGTATTTTTGTGATAATGGGATGATTTTTTGGGACATTTCGTTGGCTTTGATCGCTGCGCTGTAACAAGAATTGCTGCCTGGACGGGCTCTGGCGGTTGCGGTTGCGCCGAAATCCGGCCAGAAGCATCGGTGGGCTGGACGATGCGCGGACAGTCCGCAACCACAGGTTTGAAACCAGATACGGGAGACTATTCGTTGGCTCGCATCACATTGAGACAATTGCTCGATCACGCCGCCGAATACGGCTACGGCGTGCCGGCCTTCAACATGAACAACATGGAACAGGGCCTCGCCATCATGGAGGCGGCGGAAGAGACCAAATCGCCCGTCATCCTGCAAGCGAGCCGCGGGGCACGCGCCTATGCCAATGACGTGGTGCTGGCCAAGCTGATCGACGCGCTGGTCGAAATCCACCCCGACATCCCGGTCTGCATGCATCTCGACCATGGCAACAACGAAGCAACCTGCGTCACCGCGATCCAGCATGGCTTCACCTCGGTGATGATGGACGGCTCGCTCAAGGAAGACGGCAAGTCGCCGGCCGATTACGCTTACAATTCCGGCATCACCAAGCGCGTCGTCGACATGGCGCATTGGGGCGGCGTGTCGGTGGAAGGCGAGATCGGCGTGCTGGGTTCGCTGGAGAGCGGCGGCGGCGAACAGGAAGACGGCCACGGCGTCGAAGGTGCGATCAGCCACGACCAGCTTCTGACGGATCCGGTGCAGGCGGTCGAGTTCGTCAAGGACACCCATGTCGATGCGCTGGCGGTTGCCATGGGCACCAGCCACGGCGCCTACAAATTCTCGCGCAAACCGGACGGCGCGGTGCTGGCCATGAACGTCATCGAGGAGATCCATCGGCGGCTGCCCAACATGCATCTGGTCATGCACGGCTCGTCCTCGGTGCCGGAGGATCTGCAGGAGATCATCAACAAATATGGCGGCCAGATGAAGCCGACCTGGGGCGTGCCGGTGGAGGAGATCCAGCGCGGCATCAAGCACGGCGTGCGCAAGATCAACATCGATACCGACAACCGCATGGCGCTGACCGGCGCCATCCGCAAGGTGCTGACCGAGAACCCAAGCGAGTTCGATCCGCGCAAGTACCTGACGCCGGCCATGGCTGCCATGCGCAAGCTCTGCAGGGAGCGGTTCGAACAGTTTGGCACCGCCGGCAATGCGCCGAAGATCAAGCCGCTGCCGGTCTCCGAAATGGCCAAGCGCTACAAGTCGGGCAGTCTCGATCCGAAATTCGGATAGAGCGGTTCACCCGGTCGCGTTCAACGGGCAGGAGTTGCATCGGCTCCTGCCCGATTTCATTCGGCCTTTGGTGAAATCCCTGCCCTGCCCGTCTCGATGAACGGCGCCCAATAGTCGACGGACTCGCGGATCATGGCAACGACCTGATGGTCGACTGGCTCGCGCTCGCGGAACGACAGTTCGAGGCAGATCTCGTTGTCGGTGCCGCCGCCGCGCCGCACCGTCTCCAGCAGCTTTTCAGGCGTGATACGGCCGTCCTTGTTGTAAGCCGATGTGAACGGCCAATGTCCGCCCTTGTTCATCGACGACTGCTTGATATGGATGATCGGCGATTTCTTGGGAAAGGCCTCGGCCCAGGCATAGGGATCGATGTCGGCCGGATTGCTGGACGTGACGTCGCCATGGTCGATATCGACCATCATCTCCAGCGGAATGGCCAGGCCGGCGGCGTCGATCGCGCCTTGCAGCTGCCGGCAGTTTTCGATGGTGTGTCCGAATTCGCGGCCGACCGACATCGGTTCCCAGAACAAGTAGCTCAGCCCGGCCGCACGGGCGTGTTCGGCGACCTCGCGCCAGCATTCCAGCGCAATGTCGAACAGCCGCGCGCGGCGCTCCGGATCGTCGAAGTCGCGATGGGTGAAGATGGCGAATTGGGTGCCCATGCCGCTGGCGCCAAGCTCGGCGGAGATGTCGGCGAAGGTCTTGAACCAGTCGACATAGTAGCGGCGCACATCGGCGTCGGGATGGCCGAAATGGTTGAGCCGGCCGTAGGGGCCGGTCATGCCTGAAGTCACGCGCACGCCGGTGCGGGCGAGCGCGTTGCGGAACAGGCGGACGAATTTGACGATCGTCGCCGCCGGCCAGCCCGGATTGATGAATTCGTGCGTGAGCTGCACGTCCCGGATGCCGATTCCATAAGCAATCGTGTCGATCAGATCGTCCGGCTCGGCGAAGCGGTTGACCAGCGGATTGGTGTTGAGGGAGAGCGTGAACGCCACGGTCGCGGTCCTCTCAGCGCTGTCGCGGGACATTGGCGATGACCGCCATCAGCCTGCCCTCGCCAGCCGGTTCGCGCACCAATGCTCGAAGGCCGCCCTCTCCTCGGCCGACAGATGCAGGCCATGCTTGGTACGCCGCTCGAGGATGTCGGCTGGGGTTGCCGCCCACTCCTGTTCGAAGAGATAATTGGCCTCGCGCTCGAAGAAATCCTTGCCGAAGCATCGCCCCAATCCGGCGAGCGATCCGGCGGCACCGACCAGAAGACGTGTCCTGGTGCCGTAAAGCCGGCCGTAATGCTTGACCAAGGATGCCGGCATCCACGGATACTCACGTCCGAGGTCGCCGAGAAACTGCTCGAAATCGGCATTGGCGATGTCGCCGCCGGGCAGGTGCGCCTTCGCTGTCCACGGCTTGCCCATCCGGGGAAAGAAAGGCGCGATCCTGTCCAGCGCATGTTCGGCCAGCTTGCGGAAGGTGGTGATCTTGCCGCCGAAGACGGAGAGCAGCGGCGCCTGCGCGTCCGGCGCGTCGAGTTCGAAAATGTAGTCGCGGGTTACTGCACTCGGATTGTCGGCATTGTCGTCATAGAGCGGCCTGACGCCGGAGAACGAATAGATCACATCGCCGCGCGCAAGGCCGCGCTTGAAATAGCGGTTGACCACCCTGATCAGGTAATCGATCTCGCTCTCATCCGCCGTCACGTCCTCGGGCCGCCCCTCATAGGGAATGTCGGTGGTGCCGATCAAAGCGAGATCGTTCTGATAGGGATTGATGAAGATCACACGCTTGTCGCTGTTCTGGACGAGATAGGCCTGCCGCCCTTCCCAGAATTTGGGCACGACGATATGGCTGCCTTTGACCAGGCGGACATTGCGCCTCGAGTTCTGGCCGGCAACGCGGTTGACGATGTCGTTGACCCAGGGGCCGGCGGCATTGACCAGGGCGCGCGCCCGAACCATCGTCCTGGCGCCGTTCCTGCCGTCTCGCATCTCGACAACCCACAGGCCGTTCTCGCGGCGGGCAGCGGTGCAAGCGGTGCGGGTGAAAACCTTCGCCCCGCGCTCGGCGGCGTCGAGCGCGTTGATGACGACGAGGCGCGCATCGTCGACCCAGCAGTCGGAATATTCGAAGCCGCGCCTGAACGCGTCCTTGATCGGCGCGCCTTCGGGCGCCGTGCGCAGGTCGAGCGTGCGGGTCGGTGGCAGCCGCTTGCGGCCGCCGAGATGGTCGTAGAGGAACAGGCCTAACCGTACCAGCCAGGCCGGCCGGTCATCGGGGCTGTGCGGAAGGACGAAGCGCATCGGCCAGATGATGTGGGGCGCCGATTCCAGGAGCACCTCGCGCTCGATCAGCGCCTCGCGCACCAGCCGGAACTCGTAATATTCGAGGTAGCGCAGGCCGCCATGGACGAGTTTGCCCGAGCGGGAGCTGGTGCCTTCGGCAAGATCGTCCTTTTCGCACAAGATGACGGAAAGGCCACGCCCCGCGGCATCGCGCGCGATGCCGGCGCCGTTGACGCCGCCGCCGACGACAAAGAGGTCGACGATTTCGGTGCCGCCGCTCATCCCGCCTGGGCCTCGATGCCGGATTGGTCTGCCATGGCCGCCACCCTCAGCATGGATTGACCGGAGGCAAGCCGGCGATGTAGCGGCGCACCTCTTCGGCGGCCTGCTCGGCGGCATAGGTCACGGTGCGCACCGAGGCGCCGGCGATATGCGGCGTCAGCGTCACGTTGGGAAGCTGCAGCAGGGGCCAATCCGATGGCACCGGCTCGACCGCGAACGTCTCCAGCATGGCGCTGGCAATCTGTCCTGAAACCAGCGCCTCATAGAGCGCGTCATAGTCGACCAGCGGCCCGCGCGCCGTGTTGACGAAGACCACGCCGGGCTTCATCCGCGCAATGGTGTCCTTACCGATCAGGCCGCGCGTCTCCTCGGTCACCCGCGAATGCAGCGTGACCACGTCGGAGCGGGATAGGAGATCGTCGAGCCCAACCAGTTCGACGCCAGCATTGCGATCCTCCGCGCTCAACTGCACATAGGGATCGCTGACCAGGACGTGGCAGCCGAAGGCACGCAGCAGCCGGACCACCTTCGTGCCGATATTGCCATAGCCGACGACGCCGACGGTCATTTCGCCGAGTTCGCGGCCGGTGCGGTCGGCGCGATAGAGATCGCCGCGCCATTCCCCCTTGCGCAAGGCCTCGTGGCCGACCCGGATCAGCCGCGTCTCGGCAAGGATGGCGCCGATGGTGAATTCGGCCACGGCGGTCGCGTTGCGGCCGGGCACATTGACCACTGTGATGCCGTGGGCTCGCGCCGCGGCCATGTCGATGTTGATCGGACCGCCGCGAGAAACCGCGACAAGCTTGAGCGCCGGCAGGCGGCCCATCATGCCCTCCGACAGCGGCGCGAGCTGAGTGACCAGTATCTCGGCATCGCCGATGAAATCGACGACCTCGTCGGGGTGGCCGAAATATTCCTTGACCTTGTCGAGGCCGAGCGCCGGATCGCCGAATTCCATCGGCTCGTCGGGCCAGGCCGTCTGCAATGTCCTGATATCGAGGTCGCCGCTCGCGACCTTCTCGATTTTGGCGCGAAACACCTCCGGAAGCATGAAGTTGTCGCCGATGATCGCTATTTTCCTGCGCATACTCGACTTCTCAATTTGCCTGCACTGAAGCCATGGCGCGCCAGACCGGCCGCAATGCCTGGTGCGCCAACATGTAGGATGGGGTCATCTTCTCGTAGATCGCGGCGAGGATGCGGTCGCTCGGCTCGGCATCGCCGAGCAGCGGCGTCACCCATTCGCCGACGCACGCGTCCATGGACGGGTACAGACCGACGCAGACAGCGGCGATCATCGCCGCGCCCGCGGCACCCGCCTCCTCGCGCGCGCTGGTGCGTATATCGGCGCCCAACGCGGCACCGAGGATCTTGCGCAGGGCCGGGCTTCTGGCGGCGCCGCCGGTGAGGCGGACCTCGCGCGGCAGCGGCCCCATGGCGGCGTAGCAGTCGCGCGCGGCGAAGGCCAACCCCTCGAAGACGGCACGGACGAGGTCCGCATAGCCGTGCCGCGAGGAAATGCCGACGAAGCCCGCCCTTGCGTTGGCATCGACGAACGGTCCCCGCTCACCCGCCTCCGACACATAAGGCTGATAGAGCAGCGAGGCGGGCTGCGCTGCCGCGATCCAGGCATCGACCAGCGCGATCATCTCGCCATTGCTGCGCGAAATGCCCTGCGAGGCGAGAATGCCGGAGGCGAGCCCGAGCACCCAGTCGATGTTGAGCGTCGCCGCCAAATTCGACTGCATCTGTGCAAACACGCCGGGCGCCGGCATCGCCATCGTATAGCCGGTCGCAGCTTCGTTGAGCTGCACATCGTCCGGGGTCTCGGCCAGCCGCATATGCATGCCGGTGGACCCGATGATCGAGCAGCCGGGCTTGCGCTTGCGGTCGAGCAGGCCGGCGCCGAGTGCGGTGCAGACGACGTCGACATAGCCGAGCACCACTGGCGTGCCGGCCAGCATCCCGGTGGCGTCGGCAGCCGCCCGCGACAACCCGGTGCTGAGCCTGGTGCCATCGACGATCGGCGGCAGCAGATGCCTGAGATCGGCGACGCCGAGCACATCGAGCACGTCGTCGCTGTAGTCGCGGGTGTGAAAGTCGCCGAAGGTGAAAGTTCCCTCGGACGGATCGGTGGCACGTTCTCCGGTCAGCTTGAAATAGAGCCAGTCCTTGCAGTGGAACGCGGTCGCCGCCTTGCCAAGCATTTCGGGCATGGTGCGCTTCATGAACACGAATTGCGAACCCTGCTGGCAAGCGGCAAGCCCGCTGCCGGTCTTTTCGAAGCGAAGCCGGTCCTCGGGTCGCGCGCGGATCTCCTCGACGATTGCCGCCGCGCGCGCGTCGAGCCAGAGCCAGCCCTTCGCCACCGGCTCGCCCTTGGCGTCGATCAGCCAGGTGCCGTCGCCTTGCCCGGTGACCGAGATCGCCACGGTCCGGCTGGCGAGATCAGGCACCTTGTCGGCGAGCTGGCGCAGGGTCGTGGCGGCGTCGGCCCATGTCTGCGTCAGGTCCTGTTCGGCGCCGCCGCCCGGCAGCGTCTCATAGTGGTTCGGCAGCGCGGCGGCGGCGATCTGCCGGCCCGCCGTGTCGAAGGCGATGGACTTGATGACAGAGGTGCCGGCGTCGATGCCGATCAGTATGTCACGCATCAAGCAAGCTCCATGCCGTGCGAAATCGCCTCGCCGCTCGCCTGATCGAAGACATGCAGGTTTTTCGGATCGATGCTGACGTTGATCGGCGCGCCAAGGTCGAGGCGGGTGCGGTCATGCTCGACCAGGACCAGCGAGCCGCCGGCGAAGTCGGCGGCGATATGGGTCTGGTCGCCGAGCCATTGGTTGGCCGAAACCCTGGCCGGAACGCCCTCCTTCGAGCGGCGCACGGCGTAGGGCCTGATGCCGATGACGACCCGTTCGCGGCTGAGCAACTGATCGCGAACAGGAGCGCTGAAGGCATCCTTGTCGTAGTCGAGGGACAGGCCGTCGGGCAGTCTGAGATTGATCTTGCCGGCGGCGGAGCCGACATAGGCCTCGAAAACGTTCATCGGCGGCTCGCCGACAAAGGTGCCGGTGAACAGGTTCGCCGGGCGTTCCTTGATCCGGTCTGGCGTGTCGAACTGCTGCAGCACGCCGCCTTCCATGACCGCGATGCGGTCGGCAAGTGCGTTCGCCTCGGTCTGGTCGTGGGTGACCAGGATCGCGGTCAGGCCGCGCTCCTTGATGAAGTGCTTGATGCGGCCGCGCAGCACGGCGCGAAGCTGCGGTTCGAGCTGCCCCATCGGCTCGTCCAGAAGATGCAGGTCGGCCTCGCGGATCAACGCCCGGCCAAGGCTGGCACGCTGCTGCTGGCCGCCTGAAATGGAACTGGGATGGCGCTCCAGTATGTCCTCGATCTCGAGCAGCTTGGCGATGCTGGCGACCTTGGCCTCGACTTCGCTCTTCGGCAGCCTCGCCGCCTTGAGCGCGAAGGCCATGTTCTCGCGAACGGTCAGCGGCGGATAGAGCGAATAGCCCTCGAAGGCCATCGCTACATTGCGCTTGACCGGCGGCAAGGTGTGCACCTGCCGGCCGCCGACCGAGATCGTGCCGCGCGAGACTTCTTCGAAGCCGGCGATCATGCGCAGCGTCGAGGTCTTGCCGCAGCCGGACGAACCGAGGAGCGCCACGATCTCGCCCTTGCCGATCTCTATCGTCAGCTTCTTGACGGCCTGAACGCCCCTGTCGATCGGGCCATAGAACTTGTCGACGCCGGAAATGGTGAGTGCGCTCGGGCTCATGCCGCTTCTCCGCTGCGCAAATTGAGGACATTCTTGGAGCCGATGCGCTCGCCGCTCGCATGGTCGAACAGCAAGGCGCTCTTGCCGTCGACGGCGATATGGGCCTTGCCCTCGCTGCGGCCCGGCGTCCCGGCCGGGCGCGAGACCAGGATCTCGCGGCCGCGCACGGTGCGCACCAGCGTAACGATCTTTTCGTTGAGCGGCGTCTCGGCCTCGACCGTCACCGGAATGGCGCCAGGCTCGTTTTCATCAACGAAATGCAGTGCCTCCGGCCTGAGCCCGATGATGCAATCGCGGCCAACCGCGGTCCCGGGAGCATCGGGGAGATAGACTTGCACATTCGACAGACCGACATAAATCCCCCTGGCATCCCGCGCGGGCTTGACGTCGAGCAGGTTGATGGTGGGATCGCCGAACAGCCGCGCGATCTCGATGTTGGCCGGCTCGCGATAGATCTGCTCGGGCGTGCCGAGCTGCCTGATGACGCCTTGCGCCATCACCGCGATGCGGTCGCCAAGCGCCATTGCTTCCTTGTAGTCCTGGGTAACGTAGACGACGGTGGCGCCACGATCGGCGAGCAGCCGCGGCAGTTCGAGCCGCATCTCGAAGCGCAGCTTGGCGTCGACATTGCGCAAGGGATCGTCGAGCAGCAGTAGCGGCGGCGAGCCGACCAAAGCGCGGGCAAGTGCCGTGCGCTGTTTCTGGCCGTTGGAGAGCGCGCGCGGCTTGTGCGAGAGCACATGGGCGATCTTCAACAGCTTGGCGACGCTCTCGACGCCGGCCTTGATGGCGCCTTGCGAGGACCGCTTGGCCTGCAGCGGCGTGGCGATATTGTCGAACGCGCTCATATGCGGAAACAGGGCGAAATTCTGGAACGCCATGCCGACGCCGCGGAATTCCGCGTCGACATCGGTCATGTCGTCGCCGCCAATGAGGATCTTGCCTTCATCCGGGTCGATGACGCCGGCGACAAGACGCAGCAGCACCGTCTTGCCGGCGCCCGAGGGTCCGAACAGCACCAGGGTTTCGCCATCGGCGACCGTCAGCGACAGATTGTCGAGGACGGTCTGGCTCTTGTAGCGCTTGACGATTTTTCTGAGTTCGAGGCTGGCCATTTCTATCCTTTCACCGCGCCAAGCGACAGGCCTTCGACCAGGTAGCGCTGTGCATAGAGGGCGAGCGCCAGCGTCGGCGTGATCGAAAGCACGATGGCTGCCGAGATCTGGCCGTACTGGATGCCCGAGGAGGTGATAAAGGCGAGCGCGCCGACTGTCACCGGCTGCTTGTCGGCCGAGGCTAGCACCAGCGCGAAGACAAAATTGTTCCAGGCGAAGATGAAGGCGAGCAGGCCGGCGGCGGCGATGCCGGGGCCGGCGAGCGGCAGCGCGATCTTGCGGAAGGTGGCGAACCAGGAATGGCCGCCGATGCGGTAGGCATATTCGATGTCGGCGGGAATATCCTCGAAATAGCCGCGCACGATCCACAGGATCAACGGCAGGCAGATCAGCTGATAGACCCAGATCAGTCCGACATAGGTGTTCGCCAGCCCAAGCTTCTGGAAATAGAGGGTGAGCGGCAGGAGCACCAGCAGCGCCGGCGCGAACCTGAACGACAGCAGCGTGAAGGCGATATCCTCCGAGCCGCGGAACTTGTGCCGCGCGAAGGCGTAGGCAGCCGGCACGCCGAGCAGCAGCGAGACGGCAACCGAGGTCACCGACAGGAACACCGAATTCCAGAGATTGCGCATGAAGGCGATGTCGAGCGTGCCGGCGGCGGTCATCAGCTTGCCGGTGATCAGTGCGGTATAGTTGGCGAGCGTCGGCTCGAAGACCAGCTGCGGGGGAATGCGCAGGATGGTCTCATTGGTCTGGAACGACATCATGAAGATCCAGACGATCGGGAACATGAAGAAGATCACGACCAGCGTCAGCGCTGCGCCGCGCAGGATGCGCTCCAGCAAGGACGTATGTTCCATTGCTGCCTCCTATGCCTGGCCGCGGGCGCGTTCGCGCAGCCGCAGCCAGTTCTTGATGAAGATGTTGGAGAGGAAATAGGTGATCGCCCAAAGGATGATCATCAGTGCCGCCGAGCGGCCGACATTGGTCGACTGGAAGAAGTTGAGGTAGGCCTCGACCTGGAAGACTGTGAGCGTGTCGCCCGGCCCGCCTTGTGTCATCGCGTAGATGATGTCGAACTGCTGGATGGAATCGAGCAGGCGAAACAGCGTCGCCGTCAAGATGTAGGGCGTCAGCATCGGCAGCGTGATGCGGAAGAACACGAAGCTCCTCGGCACGCCATCGAGGGCCGCAGCCTCGAAGGGCTGTGTCGGCAGGCTGCGCAGGCCGGCGAGCAGCAGGATCATGATGAAGGGCGTATAGACCCAGATGTCGACGAGCACGACGGTGAACAGGGCCGTCGACGGCGACGAGGCCCAGCGGAAATCCTGCAGCCCGATCAGGCTGGCGAGATAGCTCAGCACGCCGAAGCCGGGATTGGTCATCAGCTTCCACATCAGCGCAGCAAGAGCCGGCGCCGTCATCAGCGGCATCAAGAGCATGATCGAGATGAAGTTGTTCAGTGTCGAGCGCTTCTGCAGCAGCAAGGCGATGGCCAGGCCTAGAAGCAGCTCCAGCACGACCGTGGTGCCGGCATAGAGCAGCGAAACCTTGAGCGTGTTCCAGAACTTCGGGTCGGTGAAGAAGGAGATGTAGTTGTCACCCCAGTTGAACTGGCGCGCCCAGGGCTGGCTCAGCCGGTAGCGCTGGAAGGAATAGACGACCGAGGTCAGGAACGGGATGAGGATGCCGATGCAGACCAGCAAGGCCGGCAGGCTGAGAACGTAGGGCAGCACCCGCTTGCTGATCCTGAAGCCGGATGGCTTGTGCCTTTGCGATACCACCGCAGTCATCGAGCTGCTCCGTTGTTACTGTCGCTTCGCCCCTGCCGGCCGCCCAAGGGAGCAAGGCGGCCGGTCGGGCGAAGTTGCGGCGCTTTTTCTCGAGCATCGGATTTTCCCAAAACCGGATTCCACTTTTGGGTCCGATGTCCAGGCACCGCATCGCAAACATGAAAAGGTGTGACGAGGGCCGGCCCGCCAAGCAGGCCGGCCCTCGTTGCGACTTAACCCAGACCGGCCTCTTTGAGCTGGCCGTTGATGCTTTCGGCGAGCTTGTCGAGGCCCTCGTCGACCGGCACCTCCTTGGACACCATCTTCTGCAGCGTCGCCGCCCATTCGGTGGTGAGGTCGAAGAACAGCGGCTGCGCGGTGAACTTGATGCTGGCGCCCGGCGCCGAAGCGTCGAACATCTCGACATAGCCCGGATAGCTCTTGTTCAGCTTCTCGCGGAACATCTCGTCCTTCCAGACCGACTGGCGGACCGGATTGACGAAGTCCATCTTGGTGGCGCCGAACAGCCCATGCTCCGGCCCCGAGGCCCATTGCATGAAGTACCAGGTGGCGTCCTTGTCCTTGGAGAAGTTGGACATCGACAGCGACCAGATCCAGATGTTCGGTGTCGGCGCCTTGGCGGCCGGGTTGGCCTTGAAGGCGGCGAAGGCAAGCTTCCCGGCCATCTTGTTGTCGCCGCCATTCATGAAGTAGCCGAGGATGTCGGCGTCGAAGATCATCGCCGAGGCGCCGGCGCCGAGATCGGTACCGACCTGATACCAGGTGTAGGTCGACCAGTCCTTGGGGCCGCTCTCCTGGATCATCTGCACCCACTGCTTGTGGAAAGCCTTGGACTGTGCGGTGTTCATGGCGGCCGACAATTTGCCGTCGGCCGACACATTCAGGTCCTTCTGGTCGAAATTGGCGTAGGCCGACAGGAAGCCCGGATGGATCGTCGCCCAGGAGCGCGAGCCGCGCACGCCGATGCCGTAGACGCCGCCGCCGACATCCTTGGTGAGCTTGGCCGCCGCGGCCACCATCTCGTCCATGTTGCCGGGGACCTTAACGCCCGCCTTGTCGAACATGCCCTTGTTGTAGGTGATGTTGTTCTGCTCGAAGCCCCACGGAATGCACCACTGCTTGGCATCCTCCGAACCCAGCGCGCCGCCCGGCTTGCCGTTCCAGGCACAGGAATTCCTGACGCCGGGCAGGAAGTCGTCCCAGGCATAGTTCGGGTTGGTCTTGGCCGGGTCCTTGATCCATTCGTTGAGATCGGTGATCCAGCCGGCGGGACCATAGGTCCAGGTCATGTAGGCGCCGGTCATGAAGGCATCGTATTCGGGCGAGCTTGCCGACAGCGCGGCCGTGACCTTGTCGAAATAGACGTCCTCGGGGAACACGTCATAGACGACGTTCATGCCGGTCAGCTGTTTGAAGTTCTCCAGATCGGCGATCATCGCATCGGCATAAGGATGCTTGTTGAGCAGGAGCTTGATGGTCTTGCCCTTATGCGCCTTCCAGTCGAAATCGGCGGCCAGCGCGCGGGTCTGCCCAAGGTTGAGCAGCGTGCCGGCGGTGCCGGCGGCAAGGCCCATCGCACCCAGGCCCTTGATCAGTCCGCGACGGTCCACTTGACCGCGCAGGAAGGCATTGATGAGGTCTTTCTCTTTCTCATGCATTTCGTCTTCTCCTCCACAGGGTAGTTTCAACTGAACTGACGCCAGCTACCCGACCGGCGTCTCTTCTTCCACGAGCGATCGCGCCGTCCGCTCGTCTGAAATCAAGCCCTTGAGATAGCGCCCCTCCAGCACTGACTTGATGGCACGAACCTTCACCTTGCCGCCGGCAACGGCGACAATCCGGCGGTTGCTGATATCTTCACGGGCCAGCGCCAACGCCCGGTTGGATACGGTGGTGGCGACCGCATTGCCGGCCTCGTCGAAAAAGTGGCCGAGCAATTCGCCGACACCGCCATTGCGGCGGATCTCCTCCATCTCGCCTTTCTCGATCATGCCGGTGGCGACCAGCGACGCCTCGCGTTCGGCGGTGCCGATGCCGGCAAGCAGCAGGTCGGCGGATTTGGCGAGATCGAAGACTTCGCTGATGCCCTTCTGCCCGAGCAGCACAATCCGGTCCTCGGCCGTGTTGGCGAACATCGGCACCGGCATCACATAGGCTTCGGCGCCGGTGCGCTCGGCGAGACGGTGAATGACGTCATGGGGGTTGGCCGAGAATTTGCGCGTCAGGCCGCCAAGCAGCGAAACGAAGCGGATCCGGTCGGTCGAGGTGCGCGGCAGGTATTCGACGCAAGCCGCGAGCGTGCGGCCATGGCCGACACCGATCAGCGCCTGCTCGCCGCGTTCGATCTCGCGCTTGAGGAACTGCGCGCCGGCAATGCCGAGCGCCTTCAGCGGCAGATCCTCGGAATCGAAGTCCGGCACCACCTCGCAATAGTCGAGGCCGTAGCGGCGGGACAATTCGTCCTCGAGCTCGACGCATTCGGAAACTTCGCCGTCGATATAGACCTTCACCAGCCCTTCCTGGTTGGCCTTGGTGATGAGGCGGTGGGCCTTGAGGCTGGTCAGCCCCAGCCGCTTGGCAACCTCGGACTGGGTCATGCCGCCGGCGTAATGAAGCCAGGCGGCACGCGCCGCCATGCTGCTTTCATCGTCGCGCAGGAGGCCGTTGCCGAACCCTACCATTTCCACCCTTTGATATTTTTATCAGTTGCTGCAAAATTTTTCACAAGGCATGATCAGAGTCAAGCGACGATCTTCCCCCGGGTCGTCGCGGAGGTTCAAAACGGCTCCTGGCCGTCCAATGACATCTGTGCATGGCAAACGCCGCGAAAGGCCGGCCCCTGGCGCAGCCCGGTCAGGAGCCGCGACGGGCTGCGGACGTAGAAAGGCCGCTTATGCTTCGCTCAAAAATTCGATGACCATCGCCGCTGTCCAGGTGAAGCGGCCGCCGCCGAGCGGCTCGCCGGTGAGCGGATCGTAATATTCGGCAAAGCCGCTCTCGCAGATCAAGTCGAGGCTGGACTGGGTGATGCGTTGTGCGACCTGGTCGTGGCCGGCGGCGGCAAGCCCGTCCGCGATCATGTAGTTGACCACCAGCCAGATCGGACCGCGCCAGTAGCGTTTGGCCTCGAAACGCAGATCACCGAGATCATGCGACGGCACGACATAGCGTGCCTTGCCGGCCAGCCGCTCGACCTTTGCGGCGACCGCCGCGGCACGATTTTGCGGGATGGCCGCGAAGGCGGGCAGGATGCCACCAACGGATGCGCTGTCGATCAGTTCGCCGGTGATGCGGTCGAGGCAGAGATACTGGCCATGCGCATCGCTCCACAGCCGCTCCATCGCCGCCAGGCCTTTTCGAACGCGGGCGCGGTTGATGGCGGCAATCTCGGTTTCGCCGAGCGCCTCGGCGAGATCGGCAAGATCGGTCGCGGCGCGGATCAGGATGGCGTTGAAGCCGGGATCGACGACCCGGAAGGGCGAGGCGTCGTGCAGCCTGGCATTGTCCCAGCCAAGCCCGCGAAAGTGCTGCACCAGCCAGATGTAACGGTCATACTGCTCGCGTGTCGGACGGTGCGCCGGATCGGCGTGCAGGGTGTCGCGGCGCGTGTAGGGCTCGACGCCCTCGGTCGGCACACGTTCGAAGGCGTCGTCCCAGTCGATCGAATTGTCGCGGCCTGACTCCCAGGGATGGATGATGGCGACCAGCCCCTCCCCCTTGGGGTCGCGGTTCTGGTAGAACCAGCGGTGCCAGGCGTCGATCTTAGGCAGCAATGCACGGGCCCGCTCCGCGGCCAATTTCCTGTCCTTCGCCCTGTCGAACAGGCGGCGCGCGGCAAAGCCTGCGACCGCCGGCTGGGTGATGCCCGAGGTGGCGGTCGGACGGCCGGTGCGCCAGACCTCGGGGCCGGGAAAATAGCTGTCGTTCCAGACGTGGAAGACAATGTGCGGCACCATGCCGTCCGGCCACTGATGCGCGAACAATGTCTCGATCTCGGTCCAGGCGCGCGCCTCGTCGTAATGGGCAAGGCCGAGCGCGGTCAGGCAGGAATCCCAATTCCACTGGAAGGGATAAAGCCCCTTCGTCGGAATGGTGTAGTCGCCCTGGTCGTTCTCCTTGAGCACTTCGACGGCGCGGGCGATGATTTCATTGATGGCGGCAGCGGTCATGGGCATTTCAGGACTTTCGGCGTCAAAGGGCATTGCTGGTTTCGGGGTCGAACCAGCGGATGCGATCGGGTTTGGGCGCCAGCCGCAGGTGATCCCCGACCTTTACGCCGGCATCCGAGTCCAGGATGGCGCGGAACAGACCGCCCTCGACATCGCAGGTGACCAGCGTGTGCGGTCCGAGCGGCTCGATGACACGCACTGTGGCCTGAAGGCCCTTGTCGCCGGCATCGACATCCTCGGGGCGAATGGCGAATTCGAGCTTCTGCCTGTCTGATTTGGGGCCGGACAGCGTGAGCCCAGCAACAGTCCAGTCTCCATTCTCGGCCTTGGTCGCCGGGATAAAATTCATCGGCGGACTGCCGATGAAGGAGCCGACGAAGCGCGCGGCCGGATTGCGGTAGACCTCGACCGGCGAGGCCGCCTGGACGATGCGGCCCTGATGCATGACGGCGATGCGGTCGGCAAGGCTCATCGCCTCGACCTGATCGTGGGTGACATAGATGGTTGTGGTCTTCGAGGCGGCGAGCACGCCCTTGAGCTCGGCGCGCATTTCCAGCCGCAGCAGCGCGTCGAGATTCGACAGCGGCTCGTCCATCAGGATGACGTCGGGCTCCATGGTGAGCGCGCGGGCGACGGCGACACGCTGGCGCTGGCCGCCGGACAATTGACCCGAGTAGCGCTTCAGCAGCTGCTCGATATGCATCAGCTCGGCGGTGCGGTTGACGCGGCGCTCGACCTCCTGCTGCGGCAGTTTCTTCATGCGCAGGCCGAAGGCGATGTTCTCGAACACGGTCAGATGCGGGAAGACGGCATAGTTCTGGAACACCATGGCGATGCCACGGTCGCGCGGCGGCAGATGGTCGACGCGGCGGCCGCCGATCCAAACCTCGCCCTGGCTCGGCGTCTCCAGCCCGGCGACGATCCTGAGCAGCGTGGTCTTGCCGCAGCCCGAGGCGCCGAGCAGCACCATGAATTCCTGGTCTGATATGGTGAGGTCGACCTGATGCAGCGCGGTGAAGCCGCCGAAGCGCTTGGCCACGCCCTTGATTGCGATTTCAGCCATGGGCCGTCTCCGTGTCGCGCGTCATCGGTTGGCGATCCCCCACATGGCGAACAAATATTTTCGAACGGCGAAGATGAAGATCAGCGCCGGCACGACCAATGCGGCACCGCCCGCGAATTTGAGATAGAGCGGCGACTCGCCAAGGCTTTGCAGCAGGAAGGCGGTCAGCGTGCGGTTCTCGATGGTGAGCACGGCGGCGGCGAACACCTCGTTCCAGGAGATGGTGAAGGCAAACACCGCCGAGGCGGCGATGCCGGGCAGCGCCAGCGGCAGGATGACTTTGCGAAAGGCCTGCCAACGCGTGCAGCCGAGCGTCCAGGCCGCTTCCTCCAGTTCGACGGGAATGCCCGAGAAGAGCGAGAAGGTGATCAGCACGGCAAACGGCAATGCCAGCGTGGTGTGCACCAGCGCCAGCCCGATGGCAGTGTCGTCGAGGCCGGTGCGAATGAACATCACCGCCAGCGGCAGCGCCAGGAGCGGCAGCGGGAAGGCGCGGGTCATCAGCACCAGGAAGCGGAACGTGCCCTTGCCCGGGAAATCGAAGCGCGACAGTGCGTAGCCGGCCGGCGCGCCGAGGCCGATGGCCAGGATCATCGTCAGCGTGGCGACGAGCACCGAATTCCACAGTGCCCTGGCGACGCCGGCGAAATTGATGAAGAATGAGAGACTGCCAAGATCAAAGGACGGGAAGAAGCGCTTTGGAAAGGCTGTTACCTGTTCCGGCGACGACAGCGCGTTGACGATCAGGAGATAGATCGGCAGCAGCACCCAGACGCAAAGCAGGATGGCGGTGGCGATCAGCAGCCAGTCGCCGGCCTTGCGTGCATCGGCGGGCGCGGCCGCGAGCGGCGCTTCGGCGACAGCGCTCATATCCGGGCCTCCTTCATATCCGCGCCTCCCGGGGCACGCGCAGCACCCTGAGGAAGAACAGCGTGAAGCCGATCGAGATGGCGAGGATGAGCAACGCCGAGGCGGCGGCGACATTGCGGTCCTGCAGCGTGAACTGCCAGTTGTAGGTCTCGCCCATCAGCACCGGCAGATTGGTGCCGCCAAGGGCGGCGACCACGGCGAAGACCTCGAAGGCGAGGATGACGCGCAGGATGATCGCCGTCTGCAGGCTGGGCCGAAGCAGCGGCAGCGTGATGCGCGCAAAGCGCTGCCACGGGCTGGCGCCGAACACCTCCGCCGCCTCGTAATATTCCCTGGGGATCAGGCCCATGCCGGCGACGAGGATGACCATCATGATCGCGGTGGCCCGCCAGATCTCGGCCAGCGCCACGGCGATGAAGATGGTCAGCTTGCTCTGGTAGCCAAGGAACATGACCGGTTTGTCGACGACGCCAAGGCTCGACAGCAGCGTGTTGAGGAAGCCGGACTGATCGAAGATGGCGAGCCAGATCAGGCCGGCGGCGAGGTCCGAAATGCCGAGCGGAATGGCGAAGACATAGAGCGCGGCACTGCGCCCGGTCTGGAGCCGCGACACCACGCTCGCCATCAGCAGCGCCATGGTGAGCTGGATCGGCACCACGATCGCCGCAAGAAACAGCGTCTTGCGGACGGTGACGGGGAATTTCCAGCTGCCGGCCATGGTGCGGAAATTGTCGAGGGTGAAGGCGCCGTCGCGGGTGACCGCCTCGAAGGCGACCAGCACGAATGGATAGAGGAAGAAGAGGCAGAGGAACACCGTCGCCGGCATCAGCAGCAGATAGGGCAGAGCCTTGCCATGCATGGTGTTTGTCCTTTGCGATGCCATGGTCGAGCGCCGCGGCCTGGGCGCCCGGAGTGCAACAAACTCCGGGCGCCCCTCGGGAGGATATTAGTCGACGGGGCAGGCGCCCTGGGATGGCTTGTCGGGCGCCCAGCATGGCGCCTTCGACTGATCGATGATCGCCTTGAGCGCCGTCGCTTCCTCGCCAAGCACGCCGTGCACGTCTTCGCCGCCGAGCACGATACGCTCGAAACTGTCGGTATAGACCTGGTTGAATTTGCCATCGAGATCGCCGAGCCCCATCGGCAGCAGCGCCGGCACCGCATCGGGAGCCCCGGTCATGGTGGCGATCGCCGGGCCGAAGGCCTTGACCGAGGCCGGCATGTCATCAGGCAGCTTGACGTCGACGACCGGGAAGAAGTTGGTCGCTTTCAGCGTGGCGATCTGGGTTTCCGGCTTCAGCATGTAGGCGATCAGCGCCTTGGCCTTGTCGATATCAGGCGAGGTCTTGGGAATGGCGACACCGGCGACGACAGGCATGAAGCCTCGACCGGCAGGGCCGGCAGGCGCCGGGAAGGCGACGAAGTCGTCCGGCTTCTTGTTGAAGGCATCGGCGAGCCGCGCGACATGGTCGAATGCCACCCAGACTTCACCTGAGAGCAATGGTTCCTGCATGAAGGCATAGTTGGTCGAGTTCGGGTTGGTGTACTGCCACAATTCCTTGAACTTGTTCCACGCCGTCTCGGCCTCGGCCGAGCGGAATTTTGTGACCATCGAGCCAGTGTAGGACGGATAGAGGAAACCCTCGAAGAAGCGGTGCCTCAGCCCCTTGGGACCGGCCGGAAAACCGAACTTCGGCGAGCCGGTCTTCTCGGCGATGTTCTTCGACCATTCGATGAGCTGGTCATAGGTGATGGTGTTGAGGTCGACGCCCGTGGGCAGATATTGCAGCGCCTGCTTGTTGGCCGCCATCAAATAGGTGGCCTGCATCCAGGGCATGTATTTCTGCTCGCCGGTGCCGAGCATGCCGAGCTTCCTGTAGGCCTCGTTGATCTTGACCCCACCGACATCGGCGCCGGACAGGTCGACAAGGTTGGCGCCGACGCTGGAGAAATCGCCGTGCAAGCCGCCAAGCACGCCGATGGTGCCGGTGCCCGCCTGCAATTCGGCCTGCAGGCGGGTGAGCCAAGGGCCGGTTTCGGCGACCTGGTAGTCGACCGCGCCCTCAAAACCCTTCAGCACCTCGTCGCGCATCTTCTGCGTCTCTTCGACCGGGCGCGCCTGCGTCGACCAGAACAGCACCTGCTGGGCCTCGGCGCCACCAGCGGCGACCGCCAGTGCCAGCGCCGCGCCTGCCAGTATCTTCAATGCTTTCATCATGATCTCCTCCCTGGATTTGCGCCGTCATGGCGGCGTCAGTTTCTTGTCCGCGGTGCGGGCCCGTGACTTGCCCGCGCAACCAGTGTCGGCTGGATCAGCCGCGTCAGCGGCACCGCAGGCCGGTCGCCGATGACCCTGAGCAGCATGTCGGCGATTTCGCGCGCGCATTGGCGGATCGAGGCGTCGAAGGTGGTGAGGCCCGGCGGCGCATAGGCAGAGGCGGCGATGTTGTCGAAACCGATGACGGAAAGGTCGCGCGGCACGCTAAGACCCGCCCGCGCGGCCTCCTCCATCACCGTCAGCGCCAGTTCGTCGAACAGGGCGACGATGGCAGTCGGCCTATCAGAACCTTGCAGCATGCGGTTGACCGCCTCGATGCGCGCCTTCTGGTCGAAACGCGGCGCCGTGACCACGTCCAGCCGCACCGACGGGTCGCCCCGCCGTGCGATTGCCGCGGCGAGACCGTCCTGCCTGAGATGACGAAAGGTCATCGGTTCGGAGATCGTCACCAGGCCGAAATGGCGGTGGCCGAGATCATAGAGCATGTCGAAGGCTTCGCCGAAGGCGTGCGCGCCGTCGGTGTCGAGCCAGTTGTAGCCGAAGTCGCTGTCGAGCAGCCGGCCGTGAGCGACGAACGGAAAGCCACGCTCGCGCAGATAGGCAAGGCGCTCGTCTGTCTCGGCGATGCGCGTGACGACGACGCCATCGGCGCGTCCGGATTCGACGACATGGCGAAGCACCGACAGCTCCGAATGACCAAGTGCGGCGGTGGCAAGGATGAGGTCGGCGCCATGCGACACCAATCCTTCGCCGAGCCCGGTGACGAATTCGCCGAGAAAGGAATCGACAAGGTTGGGTCCGCGTATCGGCAACACAAGGCCGACGAAGCCGCTGCGGCCGGAGACCAGTGTGCGCGCCGCCGTGTTGGGCACATAGCCGGCCTGGCGCGCCGCCTGCGCGACGCGCTCGCGTGTCTTCTGCGCGATCTGCTCATGGCCGGCGAGCGCGCGCGAGACCGTCGTGATCGACAGGTCGAGGCTTGCCGCAAGCTCCTTCAGCGTGATGACACGGGTCGTCACCGATCCTCCCTCAGGCGAGTTTGAAACGTTTGTAATCGCGTTTCACAAAATTGCAAACGTTTTAAATTTCACTCAGGGGTATCGGCGTCTCGAATTTCAGCTCGGGAAGGAGGGAGTGCACGCAAGCCTAGGTGCCTGCTTTGCTCCGCAGGCACCCTACCGGCCAGTCAATCGAAAATTGAGAGAGCCTACTGTAAAATCCGTGCGGCGGGCGGCATGGAATGGTCATGCGCGATGCCGGCGTCGGCATCCCCGACGCCGAGCGCACGGTCGAGACCGGTCGCCACCACCGAAACCCTGAAGCGGCCTTCCATGCTCTTGTCGAAGATGGCGCCGACGATGATGTCGGCGTCCTCATAGACCTCCTCGCGGATGCGGGTGGCGGCCTCGTCGACCTCGAACAGCGTCATGTCGCGGCCGCCCGATATCGAAACCAGCACGCCTTTGGCGCCCTTCATCGACACCTCGTCGAGCAGCGGATTGGCGATCGCGGCTTCCGCCGCTTTCATCGCCCGGCTTTCGCCCGAAGCCTCGCCGGTTCCCATCATGGCACGGCCCATGCCGCGCATGACCGACTTGACGTCGGCGAAGTCGAGATTGATCAGGCCTTCCTTGACGATGAGATCGGTGATGCAGCTGACGCCGGAATAAAGCACCCGGTCGGCGATGACGAAGGCGTCGGCGAAGGTGGTCTTGGCATCGGCGATCCGGAACAGGTTCTGGTTGGGGATCACGATCACCGTGTCGGCGGCCTCGCGCAGCCGCTCGATGCCCTCCTCGGCCATCTGCATGCGGCGCCGGCCCTCGAAGGTGAAAGGCTTGGTGACGACGCCCACCGTCAGGATGCCGGCCTTGCGCGCCGCCTGGGCAATGATCGGAGCAGCGCCGGTTCCCGTGCCGCCGCCCATTCCGGCGGTGACGAAACACATATGCGTGCCGGCCAGATGGTCCATGATCTCGTCGAGCGATTCCTCGGCCGCGGCACGGCCGATCTCGGGCAGCGATCCGGCGCCCAGCCCTTCGGTCACGTGAGCGCCGAGCTGGATCAGCCGCGTCGCCTTCGACATGGTCAGCGCCTGGGCATCGGTGTTGGCGGCAATGAATTCGGTTCCCTGAAGCTGTTCCGCGATCATGTTGTTGATGGCGTTGCCGCCGCCGCCACCGACGCCGATAACGGTGATCTTCGGTCTCATCTCGGAGATCTCGGGCTTCTTGAACTCCGCCATGCCGCTTTCTCCTTGGCCAATTTGCGCGCGCTTCACGGCCCACCCGCAACTGCCCCTGTCGAGAGTGCAATCGAGCGGCATGACGCGAATCAGTCCGTTCGGATGGGTACCCCAAAAAGCCAGAGACCGGCCAGACGTGCAAGTGCGGACAAGGTCAAGATTTGTGATGAACAGGCAGACCTTGCGCGACCGGCCTGTCTGGCCCCGGGCGATCGCGCTCGATCCGGCAGCCTCAGGACGCCTTGCGCTGCTGGATTTGGCTGGTCGCCCGTTCCAGGATCGGCATCATGAGCGCGAACGATTCCGCCTGCGATGAAGGCTGCATTTGTCGTAGAGCTGCTTACGAAAAACAGGGGTACGAGAGAATTGTCCAATTTGCCATCCAGGAGAGCGCACAGGCCGGGATCGCGGCGATGAAACGTCCTGTCGATCATGGCGCCATGGCCGTTTCAGGCTACACGGTTCCCTGGCACACAGCGGCCGGAACGCCTATCGCTCTCCATGTCTCGTCGTCGCGGCAAGTGCGCACTGTGCGGATCGTTCGGCTCGACACGCCCACGGCCGAGTTCATGGACTGGCATGTCGAGCCGACCGCGGATGCGGTTGCGCATCGCGACTTCGATCATGGATCCTTCCTCAAGATCGCGGCGTCGGAACTGGCCAAGGCCGCGGAAATCACCGGCGTCGCCTTCGAAGTGTATTTGACCCGCAATGACGGCGCCCGCGTGCTCTTCGAGTGCGGAAACCTGCGTCTCGGATTGCAGGACGGGCGGCTGACGTCAGGCGCTGACGGCAAGCCGCAGGAAATCGGGCAGAGCTTGCCGGCAAACACCTGGCTGGCGGTCGACATTTCGTCGGGTGGCAGCGGGACGGTGCTGAAGATCAGTTCCGACGATCTCCTGTCGCCGTTTCGCCTGCATCGTCAATTCGACCTGCCTTGGTCCGTGTCCGGCGACATGATCTTCGGCGCCAGCGCGGCAAACGATGTCAGGTCGCTCAACGCCAAATTCGGGTCGATCGCCCTGCAAAGCGAGACCGGACGCATTGCCTGGACCTTCCCTACCCTGCTGCCGAGCGGCCCGATCGCCTCGACAGGCGGAGACAGCGTCCTTTTGCTGGAGGCAGTCAACCAGCCGGCCTTCTGCATGACCTCGCGCCGCTGGGACGGGTCGAGCTTCGATCCAAGGCTGGTGCCGTCGCATTATGACGCGGTGCATTGCCATGACGACGATATGGGCGCGTTGCAGTGGCCGGCCTCCTACCATTTGCAGATCCCGGCCGAGGCGTCTGCCGCCGTCTATGCCTTCGAGATTGGCCATGACGGTGGATCGGAGCGCATCGTCTTCTTCATCACCTCGTCGGCACGCCGGGCGCCGTTGCTGTTCCTGGTGCCGACCGCCACCTATCTCGCCTATGCCGATGAATTCCTGCCGGCGCATCTCTACGAATGGATGTGCGAGGACCGTGGCCATCGCTTCGCGATCGATAACAATCTGAAATCGCTCTACGATTATCATAGCGACCTCAGCGGCGTGTCGATCTCTTCCTACAAGAAGCCGAAGGCGACGCTGCGCGACGATTACAATTACCCCCTGTGCGGCTGCCCGCACAACCTACCGGTCGACCTGCATTTTCTGCGCTTCTGCCACAACAACGGCATCGCTTTCGATCTCATCACCGACCGCGACCTGCATGAGCGGGGCGTTGCTGGCCTGCAGGGCTACCGGGCGGTCGTCACCGGCAGTCATCCCGAATACATGTCGGTCGACATGGAGCATGCGCTGCGCCAGTTCGCGGCGACGGGCGGCAGCATCGCCTATCTCGGCGGCAATGGTTTTGCCGGCAAGGTCGCGTTCCAGGACGATCTGATGGAACTGCGCCGCTCGCCGCTCGAGGCGGGCCGAACCTGGGACGGGCCGATCGCCGAACAGTCGCTGTCGATCACCAACCAGCCGGGCGGTTATCTCCGCGCCAGCGGGCGCGGCGAATTCTCGCTGACCGGCGTCGCTATTTCGCTGATGGGTTTCGACGGCGCGCGGCCCTTCACGCGCACGCCGGAAAGCCATGACGCTTCAGCCGCCTGGCTGTTCGACGGGGTCGCCAGCGAGACCTTCGGCGACGAAGGCATCGTGCTCGGGGGTGCTGCCGGCTATGAGGTCGACGCCACCGACCCGCATCTTGGCACCTCTCCCGATACGATAGTCATTGCCCGCGCGACCGGCTTCCCGGACAGCTTCGTCCACGACGCGACGCGCTGGTACGAGGGTGGCGCGGACGAGCACGCATCGCGGCGCTGCGCGGAGATGACGCTCCGCCATCTGCCTTCGGGCGGTCTGATCTTCTGCGCGAGTTCGGTCGCCTGGTGCGGCGCCTTGCCGGCGGGCGATGCCATGAACGACGTCGGCAGGATCACGAAGAATTTGCTGACGCACCTGGCGGCGGCAAAGAGCGGCGACGTTGGGCGATGAGCGTTGTCGGGCCGGCGAGCGGCACCATGGAAATCGCGTCGGTGCCGGCCGAGAACCGCGATGTCATACGCCTGCGGCCGCATCGCGAGTTGGCTTGCCGGTCGATGATTGAAGCGTCTATCATGCACCGTCCGCGGCTGTTGTTGCCAGGCCAGATTTCAGAACGAGTGAAGTAGCGCTCCCGCCCATGGCCGACAGAACACAATTCGGGTTGAGCGCCGTCGACACCGTTCCCTTGCATGAGAAGGTCTATCTGGAGCTTGTGCGGGCCCTGATGTCCGGCCAGTTCACGCCCGGCCAGAAACTGACCTCGCGCAAGCTCGCCAAGGAACTTGGCACCAGCGACATGCCGGTGCGCAGCGCCTTCATGCGGCTGCAGGCGCTGCGGGCGCTGAGTCCGATGCCGAACGGCAGCGTCGAGGTGCCGGTGATTTCAGCCGACCGGTTCTCGCAGCTGACCGCCGTGCGCACGATCCTGGAAGGCTCGGCGACGGAACTCGCGACAAAACGCATCAACGGCAACAATCTGCGGACGATCCGGCGCCACTCCACGGAATTGACCCAGGCGGCGCGCCAGGGCGATATCGACGACTATCTCAGGAAGAATTACGCCTTCAAATTTTCGATCTATCGCCATTGCGGCAACGAACAGATGATCTTCCTGATCGAGACCGTGTGGATGCAGGTCGGCCCGTTTCTGCGGAATCTCGCCATGGGGTTCGAGGACGATCTCTCCTCCATCCTCGACATCGACTATCACGAGGAAGTCGTCGCCGCGATCGAAGCCCAGGACGTGACGCGCGCCCGCGCAGCCATTGTTCGCGACATTGACGAAGGCGCCGAGCACATCCTGCGGCAGGCCCGATTTCCGGAAACGGGAAACTAGTACCGCCGCGCGGCAATTGAGCTACTTGTCTTTCCAGAAGTCGGCCTGGAGTTGCGCCGCTTCATCGGCAAGCAGCGGGCCGACGACTTCAGTCGGACGCTGCCCAGCTTCGAAGACGATCGTGCAGGGCAGGTCGAGTGTGGGATTCTCGACATGTGCACCCGTCAACACCTTGAGGCCATGTTCGCTCTGCCCAAAGACGACCCTTCCGATGCCCGCCCAATAGATTGCCCCGGAGCACATCGCGCAAGGTTCGGCCGAAGTGTAGAGTGTGCAAGAGGCCAGCTCTTCGAGACTGAAATTCATGCCCGCCCACGAGGCCAGCAGCCTTTCGGCATGAGCGGTGCGGTCGCCCCCTCCGGCCTTGTAAGCGTTGGGTTGCTCGCGCAACACATTGCCGTCCTTGTCGGCGAGGAGCGAACCAAAGGGATGTTCGCCGGCGTCACGGGCCTTGCGCGCGACTTCGAATGCCTGACGGAGCAGGCGCTCATCATAGGGGCGTTGTGGCATCCGCAATCCTCCGGCAGTGCCGCCTGATCATAGTGCCGAACAATCCGCCAGCTCAAGTCGACCCGAAATGCCCCTTGGCTTTCCGGCGCCTTGTCTCTATGTTGCGATCGCAGATCGCGAAATTGGTTTTAAAATGCCTCCCGACATCCCAGCTAGTGAATTGAAAAAATAAGGAAAAATATCCGGCACCGACCGGATATGCTTTCCGAAAACTCACAAGCATTTTTACCAGGGATAGCACAGCCGATCAGGCTTGGGCATTTTCGAAAACCAGAGGTTTTAAAATTGAGCGATGCAATTGCGGACGTCCTGAGCTGGCTTGAAAGCCGAAGCGACATCCAAAGCCTGAGGGCGGCGGTGTGCGACCTCAACGGCGTCATGCGGGGAAAACGCATTCCGGTCGAGCAGGCGCGCAAGGCGCTGGAGGGCAAGCTGCGCATGCCCTATTCGCTGATCGGGCTCGACATCTGGGGCGAAGATATCGAGGGCAACACGCTGGTTTTTTCGACCGGCGACGCGGACGGCCTTTGCCAATGGACGGGACGCGGCATCCTGCCGGTGGAATGGACTGCGCATCCGACGGCACTCGTCCCGCTCTGGCTCGCCGACGAAAACGGCGCGCCCTATCTCGGCGATCCGCGGCGGGCACTGGCCCGCATCCTCGACCGCTACAAGGCGCTCGGCCTGACCCCGGTCGCGGCAACGGAACTTGAATTCTATCTGGTCGATCCGCAATCGCAGCGGCCGGTTGGGCCTGTCTCGCCGGTCACCGGGCGGCGTCTCGATTCCGACGCGGCGTTGTCGATCGACGAGATCGACGATTTCGAGGCCTTCATCCACGATGTCTACGAAGCCTGCCGCGCGCAAGGCATTCCCGTCGACACGGCCATTGCCGAAAACGGCGTCGGCCAGTTCGAAATCAATCTGAACCATGTCGCCGATGCCTTGCGGGCGGCCGACGATGCGGTGTTGTTCAAGCGCACGGTGAAGGGCATTGCCCGCAAGCATGGCTTTGCCGCCTGCTTCATGGCCAAACCCTATGGCGACCGTGCCGGCAACGGCTTTCACGTCCATTTCAGCCTGGTCGATACCGAGGGACGCAACGTGTTCGACGACGGCACGGATCAGGGCTCGGAAACCATGCGGCACGCGGTCGGCGGGCTGCTGGCGGCAATGGCCGAGAGCACGCTGGTGTTCGCACCGCATTTCAACTCCTACCGCAGGCTTCGCCCGCGCTCCTATGCACCGACCGCGGTCGCCTGGGGTTACGAGAACCGCATGGTCGCGATCCGCATTCCCGGCGGCCCTGCGGCCGCGCGCCGCATCGAGCATCGCGTGTCGGGAGCGGACGCCAATCCGTATCTCGTGCTTGCCGCCATACTGGGCGCGGCGCTGATCGGCATTGAAAAGCAGATGTCGCCAGGCGATCCGGCCCGGAGCGATGGCCAGGGCGTCGCGCCGGCCAAGCTGCCGCCGGACTGGGCCTCGGCGATCGCGACATTCGAAAGCGGGACGCATGTGGCGGAGATCTTCCCGGCGATCCTGCGTGACTCCTTCATCGCCTGCAAACGCCAGGAGCTGAACACGTTTGCCCTCAACGTCAGCGACTTCGAGATCGAGACCTATCTCGAAAGCGTCTGAGGCATTTACGACGACTGCTCGGCCTTCAGCACCGAGACTGCCGCCTCGCTGTTGTGGACATAGTCGTTGGCGTCCGGCTGCCTCTGCAGCAGCAGGATGAACAGGAGGTCGGTCAGCGTCAGCTGCGCGTCGCGTGCGGTGATGGAGGATGAGCGCGCGCGCTCCTCATCGGCGATGGTGTAGAGGCGGATGTCGGCGACCCGGCTCAACGGATTGTCATGCAGACCGGTGACCGCGATCACCATCGTGCCGCGCTTGCGGGCAAGCTCGGCGATACGCAAGGTTTCGATGCTGGCGCCGGAATAGGAGAGTGCGAACAGCACGTCGCCTGGCCCGAGCGTCGAGACATTGGCCATCTGGATGTGGCTGTCGCTGTCGTGCAGGACATTGCGGCCGAGCTTCATCAGCTTATAGGAGAAATCGCGCGCCACCAGCGAGGAGGCGCCGACGCCGACCAGATGGATGCGGCGCGCGCCATCCAGCAGTTCCAGCGTCCTGGAGATGATGCGCTCGCTGTTGGCGGCGACGGTCTGCTGCATCGACAGAAGCTTGCTGCCGATCAGCTTCTTCAGGATGACCGGGTAGCCGTCGCCGACCTCGATCGAGCCGTGGATGACGCCGGCCGGCACATGCCATTCCTGCGCCTTGGCCTCGCTGACCGCGAGCTTCAGCTCCTGGTAGCTGGCATAGCCGAGCTTCTGGCTGAACTTGACGACGCTCGACTGGCTGCGTCCGATCTCGGCGGCGAGTGCGGCCGTCGACAGCCGCAGCATCTGGTCGGGGTTGTTGACGATGTACCGGCCGATCTCACGATCGCCGGGCGCCATGCCATCGAGCTTCGCATTGATCCTGTTCAGAACGGACACGGATTCCCTCTCGCTTTTCAGGCCGCAAGCCGCGCAGCCGGCTGACTGGGTCGCCACAAAGGAATAAATTATTCCAATTTCGATTGACAGCCAAGAATGCACAATTAACTCTCGACTGGTCACACAAGGTTTTCGGCGCATGGACAGATTGCGGATCGTCGGCGGACAAAGGCTGCAAGGCGCGGTCACCATATCCGGCGCCAAGAACGCCGCACTGCCGCAGATTGCGGCTGCCCTGCTCAGCCCCTACCCGCTCGAACTGACCAATTTGCCCGATGTGACCGACGTCGAGAACATGCTCGGTGTGGTGCGGCTGCACGGCGCCGAAGTCACGCGGTCGGTCCATGCCGCGACGATCGACACCAGCGCCGCCGTTTCCAAGGAGACGTCCTACGACACGGTGCGGAAGATGCGCGCGACGGTGCTCGTTCTGGCGCCGCTGCTCGCCCGTTTCGGCCACGCGCGGGTTTCGCTGCCGGGCGGCTGCGCGATCGGCGCCCGGCCGGTCGACATGCATGTCGCGGCACTCGCGGCACTGGGCGCCCGGATCGCCATCGAGAACGGCTTGATCGTCGCCTCTGCGCCGAACGGACTGACCGGCACGCGCATTGTCTTGAGCTCGCCATCGGTCGGGGCAACGGAAACCGCCGTCATGGCGGCAACCACGGCCAAGGGCGAAACCGAGATCCTCAACGCGGCGCGCGAGCCGGAGGTGGCTGATCTCGCCGCTTGTCTCAATGCCATGGGGGCGCGCATCGAGGGCGCCGGCACGCACCGCATCCTGATCGCCGGCGGCACCAGCTGGCACGCGGCCCGGCACGACATCATCCCGGACCGTATCGAGGCCGGCACCTATGCCATCGCCGCCGCTATCACCGGCGGCCAGCTCGAACTGACGCACGCCCGGCTCGAGCACATGGCCTCGGTTGTGCAATTGCTCGAGGCTACCGGCGTCAGCGTCTGGCCCGGCGACCGCGGGCTCATCGTGTCGCGCGACCGGCCGCTTAGGGCTGTCGACCTCACGACGGAACCTTATCCGGGGTTTCCGACCGACCTGCAAGCGCAGTTCATGGCGCTGATGTGTTGCGCCGACGGCGCTTCGCTGCTGCGTGAAACCATCTTCGAGAACCGCTTCATGCATGTGCCCGAACTGATGCGGCTCGGCGCCAACATCAAGCTGCAGGGGACCACGGCGCTGGTGCGCGGCGGCGAGAGATTGCACGGCGCGCAGGTGATGGCCACCGATCTGCGCGCGTCGGTGTCGCTCGTGCTGGCGGCGCTGGTCGCCGAGGGCGAGACGACGATCAACCGCGTCTATCACCTCGACCGCGGCTATGAGCAGCTGGACCGTAAGCTTCGCCTTTGCGGCGCCGACATCGAGCGGCTGAGCGCATGAGTGGCGCGGATTATTTTCTCGGCGTCGATGGCGGCGGCACGGGCTGCCGGGCTCGTATCGAAGATGCGGAGGGAACCGTGCTGGGACAGGGCCTATCCGGCCCGGCGACGACGCGGCTCGGCATCGAGGCGGCCTGGGCCTCCATTGCCAGAGCATTTGGCGCGGCGATCGAGGAGGCAGGGTTCGGACCGGCCGAGACTGCTGGGATTCGCGCGGGCATCGGCCTGGCCGGTATCGGCCGCAAGGGCGCGCTGGAGGCGTTGCGGACAATCGCGCATCCGTTTGCCAGCATCGATTTCGTCAGCGACGGCGTCGGCGCCTGCCTTGGCGCACATTCCGGTCAGGACGGCGCCATCGTCATTGCCGGTACGGGCTCGATCGGGCTCGGCTTCGTCGAGGGCCGCGACCTGCGCGTCGGGGGATACGGTTTTCCGATCTCTGACGAAGGCAGCGGCGCCGATCTTGGGCTGAAAGCCGTGCAACTGGCGCTGCGCGCCCATGACGGCCGGCACGAGCGGACGGCGCTGCTGGCAGAGGTGATGCAGCGCTTCGACGGCGACCCGATGGAAGCCGTTGCCTGGATGGACCGCGCCAGCGCCACGGATTATGCGGCCCTCGCGCCGATGGTGATGCGCCATGCCGACCAGGGCGATCCGGCCGGACGGCGCATCGTGCAAGGTGCCGCCGAGCAGATCGATACGCTGGTGCGGGTACTGTTCGAAAAGGGCGCGCCACGCGTGACCTTGCTGGGCGGCCTCGCCAGCCCGCTCGAACCCTGGCTCTCCCCCGATGTCCGGCGCCGCCTGAAGCCAGCTGACGGCGACGCCGTATCCGGCGCGATCATCCTTGCCAAACGATCGCTCTGCGCCTGACAGGGCAGGAATAATATATTCCAAATATGTGTTGACGGTACGAATATCCAATTCTAAAAAGTTAACAAAGGCTAACACGGCAGCAACCATGGACCCTATGAGCCGTGCACAGCGTTTCAGACGAAGGGCAATGCTCTCTGTTGGCTCTGCCGTATGAGTTGAAAGCACTGGGATGACCGAGCAAGGGTTGATGTCCGAGCTGGACCGGCTGGTTTCCGAGGGCCGCAATCCAAGGACTATCGACATCGACCTGCTGGCGACCATCGACGTCCTGCGCAGGATCAATGACGAGGACAGGGTGGTCCCGGCGGCTGTCGAAAAGGTGCTGCCGGAAATCGCCGCGGCGGTCGATCGTATCGTGCTTGCCTTCCAGAAAGGCGCACGACTGATCTATCTGGGTGCCGGCACCAGCGGCCGGCTCGGGGTTCTCGACGCTTCGGAATGCCCGCCAACTTTCGGCGTGCCCGAAGGGATGGTCATCGGGCTGATTGCTGGTGGTCGCGACGCCCTGGTGCGATCAACAGAAGGCGCTGAGGATGATCCGAGGCGAGGCGCCAAGGCATTGCAGGAGATCGGGCTTACACCGGACGACGTCGTGGTCGGCATCGCGGTCAGCGGGCGTACGCCCTATGTCATCGGCGGATTGAACTATGCCAGGCAAGTAGGGGCCACCACGGTCGCCCTGTCCTGCAATCCTGCGTCGACCATTGCCGGCGTCGCCGACATTGCCATCTCGCCGGTTGTCGGCCCGGAGGTGCTGACCGGCTCGACGCGGCTGAAGTCGGGAACCGCGCAGAAGCTGGTGCTCAACATGCTGACCACGGCCTCGATGATCCGCATCGGCAAGAGCTATGAGAATCTGATGGTCGACCTCAATCCGTCCAACAGGAAGCTGGTGGCGAGGGCGATCAGGATCGTCATGCAGACGACCGGCTGCTCGGCGCAGCAGGCCAAACAGGCACTCGCCCGGACCGGCAACGACGTCAAGCTGGCGATCCTGGTGACGATCACCGGGATGGGCATCGAGGACGCGCGGACAGCTCTCGGCAAGGCCGGAGGATTCCTTCGAAAGGCAATTAGCGACGGACGGCACGACGCGAGGGACAAGACGGCGTGAAGCCGCTTAGACTGGGCCGATACTCCAAAGCATGTGTACCTTGGAAGCGGTCAGGAGAAACTGCAAGGCATCAGGTCAAATCATAATGGGAGACGAAAATGATAGGGCATCTCACAAGAACATTGCTGTCGGGTATCACGGTTGCCGCGATGCTCGGCGTAGCCGCGGTTTCGACGCAGGCGGCGACGCTGCACATGGCCTGGTCGCAGGACGCAACCGGGCTTGATCCGCACAAGCAGACGGCGTTTTCGTCGCTGCGGCTGCTGGAGCTGATCTATGAGCCGCTGGTGCGGGTCGATGCCAGCCTGCGGATCATCCCCGCCATCGCCACGTCCTGGGAGTTTTCCAAGGATGGCAAGGAGCTGACCTTCAAGCTTGACCCCAAGGCGAAATTCCAGGATGGCACGGCCGTGACCTCGGCCGACGTCAAGGCCTCGTTCGAGCGCATCCTCGACGAGAAGACGGGCGCGGCCGCGCGCGCCAATTTCCTGTCGATCGCCAGCATTGACACGCCCGATCCGGCGGCCGTCGTGTTCCACCTGTCGCAGCCCGACGTGCCGATCCTGACAGCGATGAGCGACGTCAACGCGGCTATCGTTCCGGCAAGCGAGATCAAAGCCGGCTCTGTTGGCACCAAGGCGGTCGGCTCGGGACCGTTCAAGCTCGACAAATGGGACCCCAACGCCAAGGAAGTGTTGAGCGCCAACAAGGACTGGGCCGGGGGAGCGACCGGCGTCGACGGCATCGAGATCAGCGTGCTGCCCGACGAAGCGGCGATCCTGGCCGCCATGCGCACCAAGCAGATCGACTTCGCGCTGCTCAACGATCCGCTCGTCGCCACGCTGGTGCCGAAGGAGGCCGGCCTGCAGCTGAACCGGGTGCCGGTGCTGGCCTATAACGTGCTGCAGCTCAATCCGTCGCGCAAGCCGATGACCGAACTCAAGGTGCGCCAGGCGATCTCCTGCGCCATCGACCGGCAGGAGGTGCTGGACACCGCGGCGCTCGGCGAAGGCAAGGTCACCGGCCCGCTGACGATCCCTGCCCTGGCGACCGATCCAAGCCAACTGTTCTGTTACAAGCGCGATCTCGACAAGGCCAAGAAACTGATGGCGGAAGCCGGCCTTGCCGATGGATTCTCGGCGACCGTGATCGGCGCCACTGGCGAGCCGCCGACGGCGGCGGCGGAAGCCCAGGTCATCCAGTCGCAGCTCGCTGAAATCGGCGTCAAGCTCGATATCAAGATGATGGAGCTCAACGTCTATGTCGACGCCTGGCTGAAGGGCGATTTCGATATGGCGATCGCGCTCAATGGCGGCCGGGCCGACCCCTATACCATGTACAACCGCTACTGGACCAAGACAGGCAATCTGCAGAAGGTGGCCAACTACATCGACGACACCCTCGACAGCCTGATGCAGAAGGGCCGCGCCGAGACCGATCCGGCCAAACGCAAGGCGATCTTCGCCGAGTTCGAGAAGCATCTCGCGGAGGTGTCGCCGTGGATCTGGCTCTACACGTCCTACAGCTACACGGCCCAGCAGAAGACGGTCGCCGGCTTCGTGCCGACGCCGACGGGCACGCTGTTCAGCCTGAGCAAGGTTACCATCCAGCAGTAGCCGCAGGTATCGGACGAGAGGACTTCTTCGCGTGAACTATCTGATGCGGCGACTGGCGACGTTTCCTCTCGTCCTGCTTGGCGTGTCCATCCTGGTCTTCGTGGCGATCCGGATGGTGCCGGGCGATTCGATCACGGCGATGCTGGGCACCGAGGCCGGCCTGCTGACGCCGGCGCAGCGGGATTCGCTCGCCGCCTATTTCGGCATCGACCAGCCCTGGTTCGTCCAGTACTGGCGCTGGATCGGTGGCATCCTGCACGGCAATTTCGGCATCTCCGTAACCTATGGCAGGCCGGTTCTCGACGTCATCCTAGAGCGCTTTCCGCTGACGCTGGAACTGGCTCTCCTGTCGATGATCATCGCGCTGGCCGTCGGCATGCCGGCGGGTATCTACGCGGCCACGCATAGCGAAAAACCGTCCGATCTCGGGGTCCGCGTCGTCGCCATGGTCGGCCAGTCGACGCCGAGCTTCGTGCTTGGCCTGCTGATCATCTATACGCTGTCGGCTGGCTTCGGCGTGCTGCCGGCGATGGGCGAATTCGCGCCGCTCTGGCAGGACCCCTTGCGCAATCTCAGCCAACTGATCCTGCCCGCCATCACGCTCGGTTTCGCCTTCGCAGCGTCGGTCACCCGCATAGCGCGCTCGGCGATGCTCGACGTGCTGAGCGACGACTATGTGCGCACCGCCCGCAGCAAGGGCGCGTCGGCGCGCAGCGTCATCTGGCGCCATGCTTTGCCCAATGCGCTGATCCCGGTGGTGACGCTGAGCGGCATCGAGTTCGGCTACCTGCTGGGCGGCGCCGTCATCGTCGAGCAGATCTACGCGCTGCCGGGGCTCGGACGCATGGTGCTCGATGCGATCCTGCAGCGCGACTATGCGCTGGTGCAGGGCAGCGTGCTGTTCATCGCCTTCAACTTCATGATCGTCAATCTCCTGGTCGACCTCGCCTATGTCGGGCTCGATCCGCGCATCCGGCTGGGAGAACAGTGATGCGCATCCTGCGCGCCATTTTCGGCCACGGCAGCGGCCGCATCGGCGGCATCATCGTCGGGCTCTATCTCATGCTTGCCATCCTCGGCCTGCTCGGGCTGACGCCGCACAATCCGATCACGCAGTACCGGATCGACCGGCTGCACGCGCCCAACGGCGCCTACTGGATGGGCACCGACCTTTTCGGCCGTGACGTGGCGAGCCGGCTGATGGCGGGCATCGGCCAGTCGTTCACGGTCGCCTTCTTCTCGGTCGCCTTCGCCACCCTTGCCGGCACGGTGCTGGGGCTCGCCGCCGCCTGGCTCGGACGCCGCTGGGACGGCGTGGTGATGCGGATCATGGATGTGCTGCTTGCCTTCCCGGCGATCCTTCTGGCGCTGCTCATCGTTACGGTGGCCGGCCCTGGCACATGGACCAGCGTCATCGCCATCGGCATCGTCTACACGCCGATCTTCACGCGGGTGGTGCGCGGCCCTGCTCTATCGCTCAAGGCACGCGAATTCGTCGACGCCGCGCGCACCTTCGGCAGCAGTTCGTTCTACATTGTCACGCGGCACCTGCTGCTCAACCTGGTGGCGCCGTTGACCGTGCAAGTGACGCTGGCGCTGGCCTGGGCGCTGCTCACGGAAGCCGGCCTGAGCTTTCTGGGGCTCGGCACGCAGCCGCCCGCCGCCTCGCTCGGCCTGATGCTGAGCGACAGCCGCAATCTGATGGAAACCGCGCCCTGGCTGATGATCTTCCCGGGGCTGACGATCATGATCAGCATCCTCGGTTTCAACCTGCTTGGGGACGCCCTGCGCGACATCCTTGATCCGAAGATGCGGAGGGCGCCGGCATGACCCCGCTACTGTCCGTTTCGGACCTGCGCGTCGGCTTCGGCCGCAATCCGCACGCCAATGAAGTGGTGCGCGGCGTCAGCTTCGATCTCGCCGATGGCGAAACACTTGCCATTGTCGGCGAAAGCGGCTCGGGCAAATCCGTCACTGCATTGTCGATCAACCGCCTCATCGATTTCGGCGGCGGCCGCATTACTGGCGGCTCAATGAAACTGAAGCGGGCCAATGGCAGCCTCTTCGACCTGATGGCCGCCACCGAACCGCAGCTGGTCCGCATTCGAGGCGCCGAGATCGGCATGATCTTCCAGGAGCCGATGACGTCGCTCAACCCGGTTCTGACCATCGGTTCGCAGATCGAGGAATCGTTTCGCCTGCATCGCGGGCTGACCGGCAGGCAGGCCACGGCGGCAGCCAAGGATGCGCTCGACCGCGTGCGCATCCCCGATGCAGCACGGCGGCTGAAATATACGCCCAACCAGTTGTCGGGCGGCATGCTGCAGCGGGTGATGATCGCCATTGCGCTCGCCTGCAATCCGCGCCTGCTGATCGCCGACGAGCCGACGACCGCGCTCGATGTCACCGTGCAGGCGCAGATCATGGCGCTGCTTGCCGAACTGAAACAGGAAAGCGGCATGTCGATGATCTTCATCACCCACGATATCGGCCTGGTTGCCGGGATCGCCGACAAGGTGATGGTGATGCAGAACGGGCAGGCTGTGGAGCAAGGTGAGCTGAACCAGATCCTCGACAACCCACAGCACCCCTACACGCAGCATCTGCTGCACGCCGTGCCGCATTTCGCCAACGGCCGCGCGACCCGCGCCGACGGGCAGCGCGACAAGGACGTACACGCAGAACCGGCCTTGAAAGTCGACGGTCTCGTGGTGCGGTTTCCGCTCAAGAGCAGTTTCTTCAGCCGCGCGACGGGCGCGGTGCACGCCGTCGACGGCGTCGACTTCGACCTGATGCCAAGCGAGACGCTGGCGATTGTCGGCGAGAGCGGTTCGGGCAAATCGACCACCGCAAAGGCGGTCCTCGGGCTGGTGCGCTCGACGCGTGGCAGCTTCTCGGTCGGTGCTCGGGAAGCCTCGGCGGATCGCAGCGCCAGGCCTGTGCAGATGGTGTTCCAGAACCCCTACGCTTCACTCAACCCGAGGCTAAGCATCGAAAGCATCCTGGCCGAACCTGTGATCGCCACCGGCGGCCCTGTGAATGCCAAAACCCGGACCAGGATGGCGAGCCTGCTGGAACGCGTCGGCCTGCCCAAGAATAGCCTGGAACGCTACCCCCATGAATTCTCCGGCGGCCAGCGGCAAAGGCTGTGCATTGCCCGCGCGCTGATGCTCAACCCTTCCGTGGTCGTTCTCGACGAAGCGGTGTCGGCGCTCGATGTCTCGGTGCAGGCCAAGGTGCTGGAACTGCTGGTCGACCTGCAGCGCGAGTTCGGGCTGGCCTATCTCTTCATCTCGCATGACATGGCGGTCGTCGAACGGATCGCCCACCGCATCGCCGTCATCTATGCCGGCCAGATCGTCGAGATTGGTGACGCGACCTCGGTGCTGTCGCAGCCGCAGCATTCCTATACGAAGAAGCTCATTGCCGCCGTTCCGACGATTGAGCGGCGGCGCGACCATTTCGAACTGGACACACGGCAGGTTCCCTCGCTGGTGCGCCCGCAAGGGTTCGAGCCGGCGCCCGCGAGGTGGGAGCAGTTTGGCGGGGATCATCGAGCGAGGGTTGAGGTGTGATGGGCGGTGTCTTGGGATGTGTGAGGTCGGCGGGACAGCGCCCCCCTCTGGCCTGCCGGCCATCTCCCCCTCAAGGGGGGAGATTGACAGCTTTGAGCTTCCGCCCACCTTCCAACGCAGGAGTTTGGCGAAAGCGATGGCGGCATCCAATCTCCCCCCTTGAGGGGGAGATGCCCGGCAGGGCAGAGGGGGGCGCCAAGGATCGCCAACTTTCGAGTGGAGACTGCCGTTGACCGCCCTCGCCCAGCTCTTCGACCGCGCGTTCGCACCGCTGGAAGCCGCAGTGACCGCCAAGCGCATTCCCGGCGGTGTGCTCGGCATCGTCGAAAGGAATGGCGAGCGCATCATTAGATCGATCGGCGCCGCGCAGCTCATGCCGAAGCAGCGACCGATGCATGTCGAAACCTGGTTCGACCTGGCGTCGCTGACCAAGGTCATCTTCACCACGCCACGCATCCTGGCGCTGGCGGAAGACGGCGTCATCGATCTCGATGCGCCGCTGATCTCGATGCTGCCGGACCTGCGCCAGTATGATGCAGCGGCCTGGGAGCGGAAGGTGACGTTTCGCCAGTGCCTCGGCCACCAGACGCCATTTCCTGCCGTCGAGCCGATCTACACTTACGGTCGCGACCCGGAACTGCTGCGCGCTTTCATCCTGCAGCGCGAATGGCGAGCCCGCGATCCGGTCTATTCCGATATCAATTTCATCCTGCTCGGCTTTGTGCTCGAGCGGCTGTCGGGCAAGACCATCCGAGATATGGATCCCGGCTCCGGATTCGCCTGGTCCGCCGAACCGGATTCCGCCGCCGCGACCGAGGACTGCACCTGGCGCCATCGCGTGCTGTCGGGCGAGGTCCACGACGACAATTGCTCGGCGCTGCAAGGGGCCGGTCATGCCGGCCTGTTCGGAACGGCGGCTTCGGTGCTCGACTTCGCACAAGGCTTGCTGAATGGCGGTGGCGCGTCCGAACGTTCTATCACATTGATGCGCACACCCCTGTCCGCCACCCGCACCCATGGCTGGGAACTCCCTTATGAGGGTTGGTCCGGCGGGGCCTTGTGCAGCCCGGGCACTATCGGCCACACCGGCTTTACCGGCACCGGCCTATGGATCGACTTCGACAGGGGCACGACATGGACCTTGCTCACCAACCGGATCCATCCGACACGTCATTTCGATAGCGGCATCGTTTCGCTGCGCCAGGCGGTCGGCGATCTCGTCAATGGATTTTAGGAGCTAGATGATGGAACCAATCTGGGCCGTTGGCCTGATGACCGGCACCGTGCTTGACGGCAACATCGATGTCGCGCTGATCAAGACCGATGGCGAGCGGATCGATGATTTCGGCACGTACCGGCTGATGCCCTATCCCGCGTCGATCCGCTCCCTGCTGGAAGAGACGCTGACAGAGGCGCGGGCCTGGAATTTTGTCGGACCGGAGCCGGCAATCTTCCGCAAGGCGGAGGAAGCGCTGACGCGGGCGCAGTCGGCGGCGGTTAGGGAATTGGTCGAAGGCTATGGCATGACGATGGCCGATATCGGCGTCATCGGCTTCCACGGCCAGACGGTGCTGCACCGCGCGCCGCAGGTCGGACGGCTCGGCCAGACCCGGCAGCTCGGTGACGGCGAACTGATGCACGCCCTGCTGGGGACCAAGGTTGCCTATGATTTCCGCTCGGCCGACATGCGCGCCGGCGGGCAAGGCGCACCCTTGGCCGCTGCCTATCACACCGCGCTGATGCGCAGCGCCGGCGCCAGCGGCGAGGTGGCCGTGCTCAATCTCGGCGGCGTCGCCAACATCACCTGGTGGGATGGCGCCGACAATGTCGTCGCCTTCGACACCGGCCCGGCAAACGCGCCGCTCAACGATTTCATCAAGTCGAAGGGGCTCGGCGAAATGGATCGTGACGGCGCGCTTGGCAGCGCGGGAACGGTCGACGAAGCCCGGCTCGCCAAGCTGCTGCAGCACCCTTATCTAACCAAGCCCTATCCCAAATCGCTGGACCGCTTCGACTTCGGCGCCGCCATGGCGGACGGGCTGAATGCCGAGGACGGCGCGGCCCTGCTCACCGCCTTCACCGCCGCCGCCGTCGGCAAGGCGCTCGACCTCTTGCCAAGCCGGCCGAAAAAGCTGGTGGTCAGCGGTGGCGGCCGCCACAACCCGACGATGATGGCAATGCTCGCCAGCCGCGCCGGCGTCGAGGTGGTGCAGGCCGAAAGCCTGGGATGGAGCGGCGACGCTGTCGAGGCCGAGTGTTTCGCCTTCCTCGCGGTGCGCGTGTTGCGCGGCCTGCCGATCAGTTTTCCAAGCACCACCGGCGCGCCGCAGCCGATGCGTGGCGGGCGGTTGGCTGGCTGATCACCTACCAGCCAACCTCTTCTGCAGGAAGATGCGGCTGCGGCCGACCGGGAAATCGGCCAGCGTGCCGAAGGGCTGGTAGCCCTGACGCTGATAGACCTTGGCGGCGTTCGGATTGAAGGTATCGATCCAGGCATTGTTGCAGCCGCGTGCCATGGCTTCCTGTTCTGCCGCGTCCAGCATCCTGCCGGCCATGTGCTGGCCGCGCAGCCTTTCGTCGACCCACAGCCACTGCACATAAAGCCAGCCCCAGGCGGTGTAGCCCGAAATGCCGGCGACGACCGCGCCTTCCTCATCACGCACGAACACCGCCAGGGCTTTCCTTTCGGAAGCGCCGACATCCCCGTCGTTGAACGCCGCCAGGCGCTCGCCGAGAAAGGCGAGTTCTTCCGGCGGGGGGTTTGCCGTTGTTTCGAGTGTCGTTTTCATGGCTCTTTCCGGAATGTGCAACTGGGCAGGAATGAAGCGTTATGAAGCGCAGCGTCCTTGCGTAACTCTATGTCTGCTCTCGAACAGGGTGCGAATCCGGATCGCCGCCGTTGCGGAAGTCGGACGCGGCGATGCCGTGGCGCTTGAGCTTGTCGTAGAACGTCTTGCGCGGCACGCCGAGCGCGTCGATGGCGCCGCGCACATCGCCACCATGGTCGCGCAGCGCATCACGAATGAGTTGTGCTTCGTAATGGCCCACACGTTCGGGCAGCGAGGCCGCTGGTTCGGACGATTGCGGGGAAAGCGCCCTCGTTTCTTCGTCCGGGCCGAGACCGAGCGCGACGCGATCGGCAAAATGGGCGAGTTCGCGCACATTACCCGGCCAGGCATGTGCCTGAAGATGATCGGTCACCGCGGCGTTGACCCTTGCGACAGGCCGGCCGAAACGCTCCGCCGCCTTGCCTAGGAAATGCCCGAACAGCATCGGGATATCGCCGCGCCGCTCGCGCAGCGGCGGAATGCGCAGCGTCACCACGTTGAGACGAAAATAGAGGTCCTCACGAAAATCACCGCGCTGGTCTGGCCGGCCGAGATCGATCTTCGTCGCCGCCACGACTCTGAGGTCGATGCGCCTGACATCATTCGAGCCGAGCGGGGTGAGGCTGCGTGTCTCCAACACCCGCAGCAGCTTGACCTGCAGGGCCGGCGGCATGGATTCGATCTCGTCGAGAAACAGCGTACCGCCGCTGGAATGCTCGATGCGGCCGATCCGCCGCCGCTGCGCGCCGGTAAAGGCGCCCGCCTCATGGCCGAACAGCTCGCTTTCAATGACGGTCTCGGGGAGAGCGCCGCAGTTCAGCGCCACGAAAGGTTTCGCCCGGCGCCTGCCCCATCGGTGCAGGAGGTCCGCCACCACTTCCTTGCCGGTCCCGGTCTCTCCTTCCACCAGCACGTCGACATCCATGTCGGCGATCTGCCGCAAGGTTTCGCGCAGGCGCCGGATGGCAGGCGCTTCGCCGATCAGCGGCAGGCCGTCGGCGGCCAGTGCCGCAGCTTCGCGCAGCCGCCGGTTCTCGATCACCAGCCGCCGCTTTTCGCTCGCCCGTCTCAGCGCTTCGACAAGACGATCGCCCGCATAGGGTTTCGGGATGAAGTCGTAGACACCGTCCTTGAGCGCGGCCACAGCAAGATCGACGTCGCCATGCCCGGTGACCAGGATCACCGGTATGTCAGGATCGACCGCCTTGATGCGATCGAACAGCTGCAACCCGTTCATGCCCGGCATGCGGATGTCACTGACGACCACGCCTGCGAAATCCCTGTCGACGACGGCAAGCGTTGCGTCGGCGGCGTCGAGCGCGACCACGGTGAAGCCGGCAAGCTCGAGCAATTGCGTGGTGGCGTGAAGCAGGTCGGCATCGTCGTCGACGAGCGCCACCAGCCCTGTTCCCTCAGTCATTCAATCCGCCTCAAGTCGATGGTGAAGGATGCGCCGGTGCCATTGCCGGGATCGAGCCGCAACGTGCCGCCCAATTCCTGAGCGATCTCCTGCGAAATCACCAGGCCGAGGCCAAGCCCCTTCTCCTTGGTGGTCTGGAACGGCATGAACAGATTGCCGGCCGCTGCCGGATCGAGGCCGGGACCGTTGTCGCGCACCGAAATCAGCACCCGGTCGTCGCGCTCGGCGAGTTCGATCTCGATGCGGGGATCAGGCTGGTCCTTCATGGCGTCGAGAGCATTCTGCAACAGGTTGACCAGGATCTGCTCCAGCCGAATGCGGCTTGCCATCACCATTGGCGAGGCGCTGCCGCGCGGCTTGACGATGGTGACGCCGGAATCGCGAATGCGGCCCGAGAGCAGCGACAGCGCGCCGTCGATCGCCTCGCGCACCGGCAAGGGCGAGGCCGCCGTACCGGGCCGGCGGGCGAAAGTGCGCAGCGTGCTGGTGATCGCGCCGATGCGTTCGGTCATCGAGACGATCGAGGTCAAATTGCCGCTCGCCGGTTCGGTCTTGCCGCTGTCGAGAAAACGTCCGGCATTCTCGGCATAGGTGCGGATCGCGGCGACCGGCTGGTTGATCTCATGCGCCACGCCGGCAGCGATCTGGCCGAGGATCGAGAGGCGGTTGGCCTGTGCGAGATCGTCGCGCAGCCGGCGAACCTTGGCCTCGGCATTTTCACGCTCGGCGATTTCGCCCGCGAGTGCCGTGTTGGAGCGCGTCAGCTCCGCCGTTCGGGCACTGACCCGGCTTTCCAGTTCGGCATTCATCCGCGCCAGCGCCTCCTGCCGCAGCCGGCGTGTGCGGCGGCGCCTTGTGAGCACGTAGGCAAGCAAGCCCGTCAGCAGCAGCCCGAGCAGCGTCGTCAGGCGCGCCGTGTTGGCGGCTGACGAGAGAGCGGCGTCCGCAGGCGTCAGCAGCCAGAGGCGCCAGCCGGGGACGGCAGCGGGCAGATCCTGCACCACCTCGACGAGCTGGCGTGGCTTGCCCGAACTGTCGATCGTCGCCAGTCCGTCGCCGGCACCGCGCCGTATCGGCAGGGGTTCGAAGGCGGCATCGGCCAATTGCAGCCGCTCATGGGCAGCGGCGGTATCTTCGGTGGAGAGTGGCGCCAGCGCATGAAACCGCCATTCGGGCTGGCTGGTGGCCAGCACGACACCGCGTTCGTCGGTGACGAAGACGAGAAAACCGCTGGAGCGCCAATTGGCTTCGACGCCGTCGAGCTCGACCTTCAGCACCACGACCCCCAGCGGCTTGCCGCCATCGTCGACGCGGCTGGCAAGGTAGAGCCCTGCGCGGCCGCTGATCGTTCCGAGGCCATACTGGCTGGCAGCCCCCTTCGCCATCGCTTCCTGGAAATAGTGCCGAAAATTATAGTCTATGCCGACAAAGCTCGTCGGCTCGCCGGCATTGCTGGCTGATATCGCGATGCCCGCGGTGTCGATGACATAGATGGCGGACGCCGAGGCGTCGCCGGCGATCGCCTTGAGCTTGTCGTTGAGGGACGCTTCTTGCATCTTTCCGGCCCGGCGCAGCGCCCCGCGCACCGCATCGTCGCGGGCCAGCACCAATGGCACCAGCCGCTGCTTCTCGATTTCGCCGGTCAGGGTTCCCGCCGCCAGCGGCAAAGCGGCAAGCGCGCTGTCGCGCAGATTGTCCGCCGCCTGGCCGGAGGCGATACGCCCGGCGATGGCGATCGCGCCAGCCAGAACCGCAAGCGCGATGACGACGACGAGCCAGCGGCCACCGCGCAGCAGGCCAACCGTCTCGCGCAGCAATTCACGGCCGACGGTCCCCGCCGTACCGCTATCGGTGCCTGCCTCCGGCGCTGGCCTGTCCATTTGTCCTCACGGCTTCGCCGCCAGTGTAATGCGAAAATCCGCCCAGGCAAACGCTACCAGTGCGGAAATCCGCACAGGTATTTGCCGCATGGCTGCGGACAAAGGCCGAAACCCGGGGAATCCGGCCTTTCCCCGGTCTGGCACAGCGCTTGCAAAAGTCCTGGCTAGCGGCGGGCGACCGGAACGCCGCGATGGGAGAAGTCACGCAGGGCGGGTTCCGTCCATCCGGCCAGGGAGAGTTCGATGCACATCGCAGATCAATCCGGCGCGCTCGCCGCGCCGCGCAAGCCCCTTTATGCCCAACTCTACGTGCAGGTTCTGGTGGCGATCACCATCGGCATCCTGCTCGGACACTATTATCCGTCGATCGGCGAGAGCATGAAACCGCTTGGCGACGCCTTCATCAAGCTGGTCAAGATGATCATCGCCCCGGTGATCTTCCTGACGGTGGCGACCGGCATCGCCGGCATGAGCGACCTGCAGAAGGTCGGCCGCGTCGCCGGCAAGGCAATGCTCTACTTCCTCACCTTCTCGACGCTGGCGCTCATCATCGGCCTTGTCGTGGCCAATGTCGTGCAGCCGGGCGCCGGCTTCAACATCGATCCGGCGACGCTCGACGCCTCGACCGTCAACACCTATGCTGCCAAGGCGCATGACCAGTCGGTCACCGGCTTCCTGATGAACATCATTCCCGGCACGATTGTCGGCGCCTTCGCCGATGGCGACATTCTGCAGGTGCTGTTCTTCTCGGTGCTGTTCGGCATCGCGCTGGCGCTGGTCGGCGACAGGGGCGCACCGGTGCTCAATTTCCTGCAGGCGCTGATGGCGCCGATGTTCAAGCTGGTCAGTGTGCTGATGAAGGCAGCCCCCATTGGCGCGTTCGGCGCCATGGCCTTCACCATCGGCAAATACGGCATCGGCTCGGTCATCAACCTCGCCATGCTGGTCGGCACCTTCTACGCGACGTCGCTGCTGTTCGTGTTCGTCGTGCTGGGTGCCGTCTGCCGCTACAACGGCTTCTCCATCCTGTCGCTGCTTCGCTACATCAAGGAAGAGCTGCTGCTGGTGCTGGGCACGTCCTCGTCGGAAGCAGCGCTTCCCTCGCTGATGGAGAAGATGGAGAAGGCCGGCGCCAAACGCTCGGTGGTCGGGCTGGTCATCCCGACCGGCTATTCCTTCAATCTCGACGGCACCAACATCTACATGACGCTGGCGGCGCTGTTCATCGCGCAGGCGACGAACATCCATCTGTCGATCGGCGACCAGATCCTGCTGCTGCTGGTGGCGATGCTTTCCTCGAAAGGTGCCGCCGGCATCACCGGAGCGGGCTTCATCACCCTTGCCGCGACGCTTTCGGTGGTTCCCTCGGTGCCGGTCGCCGGCATGGCGCTGATCCTCGGTGTCGACCGCTTCATGTCGGAATGCCGGGCGCTGACCAACTTCATCGGCAACGCCGTCGCCACACTGGTCGTCGCGCGCTGGGAAGGCGAACTCGACGAGGCCAAGCTGGCGAGAGCGCTGGCGGGTACGGCCGACGACAGCCTGCCGGCGGATATCGTTCCCGCCGAGTAATCCGAGCGGTCGCATGACAATGCAAAATGGCCGAAGGCATCGCTGCTTCCGGCCATTTTTCATGCGCTGACGATGTCAGGCGGTTTTGCCGAGCGGCGCGAGCACGCCGCGCAGCTTGAGCTCAGCCATTGAAGTCCCTCCTGGCGTCCGGATAGGTGCTTGGACCGACAGGCATGCGCGCCGCCAGCGTGCCGCTATCATCGAACAGGACAAGACTGGCCGCGCCAACCAGCCCGGCGTGGCGGCCGAGCTGGGCCTGGACGACCGGCACGTCGCGATAGGCGCGCATGGCGCGTTGCCGGATGGTCGCCTCGATGACAGGCGCCATCAGGTCCAGGCCATTGGCGATGCCGCCGCCGACAACCAGCACATCGGGCGAATAGAGATGCAAGAGGTTGGTGAAGCCGACGCCCAGCCAGCGCGCCTCCTCCTCGAGCAGGGCCACAGCGAGGTCGTCCTGCAGCCGCGCCGCCTCGACGACGTGGCGGCCGGTGACCTCGGCGTTGGCCGAGAGGCGGCGCAGGGTCGAGCCATCGAAGGCCGATGTCGCGGCATTGGCGCGACGGCCAAGTGCGGTGCCCGAGGCAATGGCCTCGAAGCAGCCGACGACACCGCAGACGCAACGCTCGCCTTCATCGGTGATGGTCATGTGGCCGATTTCGGCGGCAAGGCCGCGACGTCCATGCAGGATGCGTCCGTCGACGACGACGCCGCCGCCGATCCCGGTCGAAACGGTGACGAAGACCAGCGAGCGTGCGCCGTGGCCGGCACCGAAGCGCCATTCGCCGAGCGCCGCCGCGTTGGCGTCGTTCTCCAGCCGCACAGGCAGGCCGAGCCGGCGCTCGAGGATGTCTGCCAGCGGCACGTCCAGCCAGCCGGCGAGCGTCGGCGGTCCGACGGCGATGCCGGCCAGCGGATCGAGCGGTCCCGGCGCACCGACGCCGACACCGACAATGGCGAGGTCCGGCGCCTCGGCATGGACGGTCGCGGCCAGCGCCTCGATCTGGCCGATCACCACATCGGGGCCGGCCTGCGCCTGCGTCGGTACGGCCGCGAAGGCCAGGATCTTGCCGTCGCGGTCGACCAGGGCGGCACGAAGCTCGGTACCGCCAAGATCGATCGCGAGGGCGGCTTCTCTGCTCATGCCGCGACCTTCAAGCCGTGCAGCCAGCCGATGCGGCCGGCGAGATCCTTGTCGCCGAAGGCGAGCGAACCGAGCACCACCGTCTCGGCGCCGGCGGCACGCAGCAGCGGCACGGTCTCATGACGGATGCCGCCGTCGGCGGCCAGCACGACGGCCGCCTCGCGGCCGGCCTCTCGCAGGATGGCGCGGGCAGCGCGCAGCCGGTCGCAGGCTTCCTCCGACAGGCCCTGGCCCTTGACGCCGATCGCGGTTCCAAGAAGCGTGACGAAGGCGACTTCGGAGACGAAAGGCGTCACCTCCTCGACCGGCGTCTCCAGCCTCAGCACGACGCCGGCTTGCGCGCCGAGTTCACGCGCCAGCCGGACGGCGCGCAATCCCGCTTCGCCGTTTTCGGCGTGGACGCTAATCATGTCGGCGCCGGCCTCGATGAACTGCCGTGTCTGTGCTTCGACAATTGCCGCATCGACCATCAGGTGGACGTGGATGGGTCTGGCCGTCAGCCCGGCGATGCGGGCGACGAGATCGGGGAAGAACAGGAAGGACGGCGCGAAATGACCGTCCGCGACGTCGATATGATGCAGATCGACATAGGGTTCGATGCGCCTGAGGTCGCTCTCGAAATTGGCGAGATTGGCCGACCAGAGCGAGAATTCGGCGATCAAGCGATCGCGCGGCAAGGCGGCGATGGCGGCTGGGCCTGACAGGGGCTTTGAGGTCATGATTGGTCCTGATTGTTGAAATTTCTGTCGAGAAAGCCGCCGATCGCGGCGCGGATTTCGGCGAAATGGCGATCCTTGTCGATGGCCTTTGGTGTCACCTCGGTGAAGATCGCGTCGGGGATGGTTTCAGCCAGCTCGCGGGCGGTCACCAAGGGATGGACGAGATCGATGCCGCAGCCGATGACGAGCGTCGGGATGGCAAGCACGCCAGCGGCAGCCCGCGAAATGCCGGGCCCGTCGGCTGCGATCGCCTGCATCACCTCGGCAAAGACAGTCGCGTTTTCACGCTCGAAGAAGCCGAGCAAAGAGGCGAGATTGTCCGGCGCTTGGCGGCGAAAGCGGGCTGCAGTCGCGGAGGATGCGAAGGCTCCGCGCGCCTCATCCGGTGGAAGCCTGCGGATGAGTTCCGCCACGTCAATGTAAGGGCGCATGTTTTGCGGCGCCGCTTCAAAGGCCCAGGCAGGACGCACGAGCACCAAACCAGCTACGCGGTCCGGATGGCGGGCGGCAAGACGCAGCGCGATCGCCGCGCCCATCGAGATGCCGCCGGCGACGAAACGGTCGAGGCCGGCTGCATCGGCGGCGGCAAGCACATCGTCGGCGAACATCTCGATCGAAAAGGGACGCCTGCTGCCGGCACCGGAGCCGCCCTGCGCGCGGCATTCGACGGTGAGCCGGCGGCGTGACGGACCGTCGGGAAAATTCTGCGCCACCTGGGCGGCATCGCCGCCGAGACCATGCTGGAAGACGATGGGAAGCCTGCCCTGCCCCGTGTCGAAGACACGAAGGGCGGCATCGTCACGAAGCATGATCGTCGGTGCGGCGGCCATCAGAGTAGCCTCCGCAGGAAGGTGGCGACGCCCGGGGCCTCGTCGGCGGACAGCCCATGGGTGACGAGCGGTCCGTCGAAGCCCACGGCCTTCAGCCGCGCGACGAAATCGGGAAAATCGACGATGCCTCGTCCTGTCGTGGCAAAGCGGCCGTCACCATACCGGTCCTTGGCGTGCGCCATGGCGATGTGGCCAGCGGTCTCATCGATCGCGGCGGCGACGATGGCGCGCGCCGCATCCGGCGTCGCGTGCTCGAACAGGTTCGCCGGATCGAGCACGATCTTGAGGTGCTTCGAGCCCATGTCGGCGATCAGGCGCGTCGCATCTCCGGCCGAGGTGACGATGTTGGCCTGCTCCGGCTCGATGCCGAGATCGACGCCGGCGTTTTCCGCCAGCGCCAGCGCCTTCGCCATCTCGGCAGCCATGTCTGACCAGGCAGCCGGTGTCGCATTGTCGTGATGATAAGCCCATTGATCGGCGGCATTGCGCGAACCGGTGCAGAGCGTGACCAGCGGAATGTCCAAGGCCGCTGCCGCCTCGATGACGACGCCAAGGCGGCGAAGGCCATCGTCGCGCACGCCCTTGTCGGGATGCGCCATGTTGTAGGTGCCCGACAGCGCGGCGAGCGAAACACCTGATGATCGCGCGGCGGAGCCGATAGCAGCGATGGCATCCGGCGGCACGGCATCGGGCATCGACGGCAGGCCGGCGCAGGCGAGATTGAATTGCGTCGTATCGTATCCAGCCTGCTTCGCCGCATCGAGCACGGCGACCGGGTCGGTACCTGAAAAAGTCTTGGCGAAAATGCCTAGATACATCAGACCGCACCCGAAACCGAGGCGAGTTCGACCCGCTCGCCGGTCTCAACGGAGCGGGCAATCGCCACCATGGCGCGGATCGAGGCGATGCCGTCCTCGACATTGGCGCCGCGCATCGGCGCGGCGTTCAGCACCGTGTCGGCGAGGCCTTCCAGCTGGCGGCGGAAGAAGTGGCCGTCGGCGCCGAGCGGTTTTCGCGAGGTCGCATCCTTCTCATGAAAGATATCGACCTCGCTGGCGCGGAAGTACCAGGGATTGAAGGTCCTGGCTATGACCGAACCGTTCTCGCCATAGAGCTGGAAGCCTTCGTGCCAGTCCATCCGTACGGCGACGGTAAGATCGAGATGACCGAGCGCGCCGCTGGCGAATTCGGTCTCAACGAACCAGCAATAGGCGCCGAAGCGTTCGTTGAGGCGCGCGCGCACGGCAGTGATCTCGCCGCACAGGAAACGCGCCGTGTCGACGAGATGCGAGCCGTGCGCCAGCATGAAATATTGCCTGAGATCGGCCTTCGGATTGCCGGCCGGCTTCTTGGCGAGCTTGCTGGTGACGGGCAGCGGCTGCACGGCGTCGGTGTTGGTGTAGCGATGGGTGGAATCGCAATACCAGGCCTTCAGCGCCAGCACCTCGCCCATCTCGTCGCGGACGAAGTCGCGTGCCGCCTCAAGCGCCGGATCAAAGCGCTTCATGTGTCCGACCTGCAGCACCTTGCCGGAACGCTTGACCGCTTCGGCCAGCTTCTCGCCTTCCTCGACCGAGGTACCGATCGGCTTTTCGCAGAGAACATGCTTGCCGGCGTCGAGCGCCTTGATCGACATCGGCACATGATAGGCGTCCGACGTCGCGACGATCACCGCTTCCAGCTCGGGATCGGCAAGCATCGCGTCATAGTCGGCATACATCCTTTGCGGCTCGTAGGTGGCGCCCATGCGGGCGAGCAGATCGGGGGCCGCGTCGCAAATGGCGTAGAGGTCGGCATTGCCTGATTTCACGCAGGATTCCAGATGCGCGAACTGCGCGATGGGGCCGCAGCCGAGCACGCCGACCCTGAGGCGTCTGTCTTGTTTTCTAATCATCGTCTCGTTCTTCAGGCGCCGTAGCTGCGCATTGTCTGGCGGTTGGTCTTGACCGCGCCGGCGGGATCGGCGGCGGCGGTATCGGATTCCTCTTCGAGCACCAGCCAGCCGTTGAAGCGCGGCGCGGTACTCGCGATCTCGATCACTTGGGCGGTGTCGCAGATGCCCTTGCCCAGCATCGCCCAGGTGCCGTTGGCGTCGACGTCCTTCAAATGGATGTAGCGGATGCGGTCGCGGTAGGTGCGCAGCGTGTCGGCCATGTCCTTGTGGCCGCGCAGTATGTGGCCGGTATCGGGCACCCAGCCGACCAGATCGGGATCGAGCAAAGCAAAGATCTTGTCATAATCAGCGCGGTCGAACAGCAGCGTGTTGTGGTGCGAACTCGGATGCATCGCCACCTTGACGCCGGCCTTGCGTCCGAGTTCGCCGGCTTTGTTATAGACCTCGGCGGCGATGGCGAACTTGTCGTCGCGCGGACCGTCGGACACCACCGTTGCCGAACCCATCGAGACCAGCGCACCGGGGAAGGCGGCGACGAAGTCGATCCAGCGCTTGGCGGTTTCGAGATCGACGCCGATCTGGTCCTTGAGCGTGAAGCCGCTTTTAGAGCCGAAGGCGAAGGACACGAGCGTCAGCCCGGACGACTTCAGGGCGACGGCGAACTCGTCGGGTTTGCCGGCGTAACGCCCGATCATGGTGTCGGTGATCTCGATGCCAGCATAGCCGCCGTCGGCGATCGCCTTCAACAGATCGTCGGGGCCACCGGTCCAGGCGCGGCCCAGCATTTCCCAGGTGAAGGTCTGGCAGCCGACTTTGAGGTCTTTCACGTTCATCCTTTCATTCCTTGATACCGCCTATTCCTTGATGCGCCCTGTATCAGCCCTTCGATGATGTGGCGCTGGAAGAACAGCACCAGCACGATCAGCGGAACGGTGACGACGGCCGCGGCCGCGGCGATGTCGCCTGCCAGCAGATAGGGTCCAATCATCGCTTGCGATGCGCGGGGGCCTGCTCCATCAGTTCTCCGTGGGATGGACATCCTACTTGACCGAGCCCGCGGTCATGCCGGCGAGGAAGTACCTCTGGGCAACGAGGTAGATGAGCAAGAGCGGTAGCGAGCCGAGCACGCTCATCGCCATCATCTGGTTCCATTCGAAGGCGTGCTGCCCCATCAACAGCTGGATGCCGATCGGGACGGTGCGCATGGACGTTGACTTCGTCAGCGTCAGCGCAAAGAGAAATTCGTTCCAGCACAACAGGAAGGTGTAGACCGACGTCGCCACGATACCAGGCAGTGAAATCGGGACGATCACCCGCCAAAGCGCTGTCCAACTGGTGCCGCCATCGACAGCCACGGCTTCATCGAGATCGCGGGGCAAGGTGTTCAGATATCCCGTCATCAGCAGGATTGCGTAGGGCAGTGTAAACACCAGGTAAGTCAGGATCAGTGCGACGTAGGTATCGAAGATACCGTATGAGACGACAAGCCCGAAGAAGGGGATCAAGAGTGTGATCGGCGGAATCGTCTGCGTGCTGATGATGAGTGTGTTCAGGCTGCCCTTGCCGCGGAAGTTGAAGCGGCTGAACCCGTAGGCCGCCAGCAAGGCGATCAGCACTGTTAGCACGGTCACCGCTCCCGCCACGAAATAGCTGTTGAAGAAGAAGCGCAGCTTTACCGGGTCGCCAAGGATGGCTGCATACGCTTCCAGCGTGAAGGCCTTTGGCAGGATGGTTGGTGGCAGGGCAAAGATTTCGGTATTCGATTTGAACGAACTGCTCAGCATCCAGTAGATCGGGAATGCCGCGAAAAAGAGCCCCGCTGCAAGCGCTGCGTGGAGCGCGACGGTGATCAGCCTGTCTTTCGGCGTATGCCTTTTCCTCATGGTGACTACCGAGCCTTTTGATAGCGAATATAGAACAGCGTCAGGCCGAGAGAGATCAACAAGATGACTACAGCGCTCGCCGAAGCCTGCGACAGGTTGTAGCTCGAGAACGCCAGCTTGTACGTGTAGGTGCTGAGGACCTCGGTCGAGTAGATCGGGCCGCCGCCCGTCGTTATCCAGATTAGCGGGAAGACCTGCATGGTCCAGATGAAGTCGAGCAGCGAGATGCTGATGATGATCGGCATCAGCTGCGGGATGGTGATGAAGATCAGCTTCTGGTAGGCCTTCGCCCCGTCGATATCGGCGGCCTCGTAGAAATCCTTGGGAATGCCCTGCAACCCAGCGAGCAGGCTGACCATGAAAAGCGGGTAGCCCGCCCAGATATTGGCGAAGGTGACGGCGTGCAGCGCGGTCTCGGGCGAGGAAAACCACTCGACCTTGGAACCGATGATGCCGATTTGCATGAGAATACTATTCACGACACCGTTCGGCTCAAGCAGTAGGCGCCAGATCACGGCGATAATCACCGCGGTGAACAGCCAGGGCAGTATGTAGAGCACGCGCAGAATATTGCGCAGCGTCGGATTGATGCGGTCGCTGTTCAGCATGAGTGCGAAGACCATGCCGATGGTCATGTGGAAAATGACACTCATGCATGTGAAGTAGAGCGTGTGCCACAGCGAAGCCCAGAACACGGGGTCGTCGAAGATCGCCTGGTAGTGTTTCAGTCCGGCAAAGGATGGGTCACGACGCAGCACCGCGCTGTTCTGGAACGAGTAGGCAATCACCGTCACCATCGGCAGCAGCATCAGAAGCCCGATTATGAGCAGCGATGGCGACAGATAGAGGTAGGGTGCGACCGCTCGTTTCAGCTTGTGGTGGGAGCGCTTTTGCCGGGTCATGTGCCAACCTTGGGATACGCCTTCAAGAGAAGGTAAGCTTCGGAAACAGGTCCATCTCAAATTGCCGATCCGTTGTTGCCGGGTGGCCTGCCCAAAGTCAGGCCACCCGGTCGAAGATAGCAAACGGGAACAGGCCGATCAGAATTTCGCCATCCAGCCCTTCTGAGCGGTGGCCGCGGCTTGTTCCGGAGACTGCTCGCCGGCGAGCATCTTCTGGGCTTGCACGTCGAACTGGGTCATCAGGTCTTCAGCCACCGGCAGGCCTGTGAACTCATTGGCGAGATAACCGGTCTTGAAGATTTCAAAAGCCTTGCCGAAAGCCTTGTCCGAGGTCACGAAATCGGGCTTGGCGTTGACGTTGCCCGGGAAGGCGTTTGCAAGCGACACGAGCTTGGCGTTCACCTTTTCACTCATCAGATATTGGACGAGTTTCCAGGCCTCTTCCTGATGTTTCGAGGCAGCAGAGATGCCGATGCCCCAGGAGGCATAGGGAAGGCCGCGCTTGCCGGTATAGTTTTCCACGACCGGGACCGGGATGAGGTCGAAGTTCAGCTTGGGATTGCGTTTGCGGATGAGGTTCACATGCGCGAGCGAGTCGATCATCATCCCGACGCGGTCGTTGACGAACTCCTCGACCTTTTCCTGCTCGGTCTTGGTGGCGATGCCGGGCGAGATGGTGCCGGCGTCATTGAGTGATTTGACGAAGGCGAGCATATCCACCACCGGTTTGCCAACGAGGTCGGGCTTGCCGTTCGCCATCATCGACTGACCCGATGCCCAAACCCACGACATCATGTCGTTCTGGACGCCGGATGGCGTTTGCAGCGACAGGGGCAGCACCCAGCCATACTGGTTCTTGTCGGCGTGCGTCATCTTCTTGGCGGCTTCGAGAAACTCCGCACGGGTCGACGGCAGCTTGGTCACGCCTGCCTGGGCGGCGAGGTCCAAATTCACGAAGACCGGATAGACGAAGGAAGCCACGGGAAACATCACCGCCTTGCCGTCCACCTTGATGATGTCCGCGACCTGGCTCTTATCGAAACCGCTCGCATCCATCATCGGATTCATGTCGGCGAGTGCGTTCTGCGCATTCAGATTGTTCACCCAGGCGCCGTCGAGGCCGACGACGTCGCTGAGCGTTCCGGTTGCAGCACCAACCGAGATCTGGTCTCGCGTGGTCGCGTAGGGGCCGCTGACCAGCGTCACCTTGATTCCGGGGTTTGCGGCCTCGAAGCCATCCATGATTGCCCTGAGCGAGCCCGCCGGCAATTCGGGCTCCCACCATTGGGTGAATTCCAGCGTCGTATCCGCCATGGCGCCGGTTGCGCCAAGCAACCATGCGGCCGCGGCTATTTTCAGCATCGCGGGTTTTATACGAAACATCATTTTCTCCTCCTTCTTTAGGATCGACCGCACAATGCGGGCCGATCGTCTGGTTATTCAGAAGTCTTCTTATGCAGGCGCCTCACCCCTCACCCGCGGGTCTTGTCGCGGATATTCAGATCGTCAGATGCGTCTCGGGATCGAAGAAATGGAGCTTGGCGTCATCCAGGGCCACCCTGATTTCCGAGCCGGAGAGGACTGTGCTGACCGGTTCGAATTTCGCCACCGCATTCGACGCCAGGCCGAAATCCTGCACCGCGTCAGGGTCGCCGGAGTCCACCCGGACCGCGTCGATGTTAAGATGGACGATATGTTCGGATCCGAGTTCTTCGATCGAGGTCACCCTTGCCGGTATCGTCTGATACTTGCGGCCGGATTCGAGGCTGCTGTCATAGAGATCCTCCGGTCGTATCCCGAACACGACCTTGCGCCCGGCATACGACCTCAAGCCCGGCCTGCGCACGAAGGCTGCATCCTGCAGCCGGATGGCCAAGGCGCCGGACATCAGTTCGTCGCCCGTCAGGGTCGCCTCGAAAAGGTTCATCGAAGGAGACCCGATGAAGCCGGCAACGAAGGCGTTCACCGGCGATTCATAGAGCCTCTTGGGTGTGTCGACCTGCTGCAGCACGCCGCCTTTCAACACCGCGACCCTGTCGCCCATCGTCATGGCTTCGGTTTGGTCGTGGGTCACATATATGGTCGTTACGCCGAGCTGCTTTTGCAGACTGGTGATTTCGGCGCGCATTTGAACACGCAGTTTCGCGTCCAGATTGGAAAGGGGTTCGTCCATGAGAAAGGCTGCCGGCTCGCGCACCATGGCTCGGCCCATGGCAACCCTTTGACGCTGTCCGCCTGAAAGGTTCGCGGGTTTGCTGTCCAGCAGAGACGTCAGTTGAAGGGTTTTGGCGATCTCGTCCACGCGCTTTTTGCGCACGGCCTTCGGCTTGCCTGCCAGCCGCATCGAAAAGGCGATGTTTTCGAACACCGTCATATGCGGGTAGAGGGCGTAGCTCTGGAAGACCATCGCGATGTCGCGGTCCTTGGGCGGCATGTCGACGACGTCGACTCCGCCGATCCGAAGGCTGCCGCTGGTGACGTCCTCCAATCCCGCGATCATCCGCAACGCGGTGGATTTGCCACAGCCGGACGGCCCGACGAGAATCAAAAACTCGCCGTCCTCGACCGACAGGTTCAATTGGTCGATTGCGTGAAAATTGTTCCCGTATGTCTTGCAGATATTCTCAAGAACGACTTCTGCCATATTCCTCCCTCCACAAGTCTAAGCCACTGATTTTTATGATTGTCCTCGGCTTATGTTCACCTGCGAAATGTTTCCTCGGATAGTTCGGACTATGTTCCGGTGTCGAGCCCCGCATATTTCAGTTCGACTGCCGACGGCGCGTTCGTCGATGCCAGGAGTTCCGTGACCTGGTCGTCGGTCGGAAGCGCCTCGCGCCCGCCCCGCCCCGTTATCGAAAGGGCCGCCGCCGCGGCCGCGAATGCGACCCGGCCTGCGGTGTCGGCCCCGCGCGTCAATGCAAGGGCATAGGCGCCATGAAAGCAGTCACCGGCGCCGGTCGAGTCGACGACGGCAACCCGGTGCGGAGGCAGGTGCCAGAGCCCTGTCTCGTCGCGTCCGCGATAGAAGACGCCCCTGCCGCCATCCGTCAGAACCACGGCGGACCGCGACGGCGACCACAATGCATCGAGTATCTCGGCCGGCGACCGGCGGCCCGTGGCGGTCCGCGCAAAGCCGAGCGGAAGAATGAGATGGTCGCAGAGCCCGATCAGTCTCTCGGTGGCTGGGCCGCGGCTCCATTCGACATCGCCGAGGATCGCAAGGCCGAGATCGCGAGCCCGAGCCACGACATCCAGCGACCCGATCCCGTAACTATCGACGATCAGGACGGTCGCGCGGCTGAGGACCTCGTCCGGAAAGTCCGACGCGGTGCCCAGCATCGCTTCGTCGTCATACGCGATGAACCGCTCCCCATCCGAACCGACGGTGATCCGCGAGCGCACCGGGCGCGCGTGCGGGTGGCGCGGCGCGAACGCGGTTTCAACGCCACTCGCAACGAGATCGCACAACACGGCGTCGTCGGCGGCACTGCCCAGCCATCCGACGAAGCCGGCGGTTCCGCCGAGCCGCGCGACGGCGGCAAGTGCCGTTGCGACATTTCCCCCGAAAGCTCGGGCACTTTGGAGAACCTTCCCCTTGCCCGCCGACAACGGCTGATCGACATAGACGATGTCGTCGATCGCAATAGCTCCGAAGCCGAGGATTGAAGGGACGGCGGGCATTGTTCAGGCACCCGCCTTCGCCAAGGCGTCTTGCGCCGAAAGGCCGTCATGGATGACGCCCCGAAAGGCAATCGCTGCCTTTTCCGGATCGCCATGCCCCCAGAGATTGCGGCCCACCACGGCACCGCGCGCGCCGGCACGGATGGCGTCCGCCGTCTGCTGAAGGGCGCCGAGCAGCGTGTCGGTCTTCGGACCACCGGCGATCACAACCGGCACCGGGCAGGTCCGAACGGTCTCTCGAAATGACTCGAAATCGCCCGTGTAGCCGATCTTGATTACGTCGACGCCGGACTCGTAGCCGATGCGTGCCGCATAGGCGATCTCGTCGGGGGTGAAGACGATTTTTGCCCCGTCGGTGAAATCGCGAGGGTAGATATGCGCCACCACCGGCATGCCGTAACGGGCCGCCGCATTCACCGAATCGGTCAGCCAGCGTATGTATTTGCCCTCGGTCGCGCCGCGCACCGGAATGGCCACGGCCAACGCATCGGCGCCAGCGCGCACCGCATCCTCGGGCGTTGCAATCAGTTCACTGATGCGATCGTCTGGAGTGAAGCAGCCGGCCTGGATCACCAGGGAAGCCTTGCCCGCGTATTGCGGCCACAGATGACGCGCGGTGCCAGGCTGGATGCTGACGTAGTCGGGTTTGCCCACCATGACGCGTGCAAGCGCGCCCGGCAGGTCGGCAAGACCTCCTTTGCGCACGTCGCCATAGCCGACAAAGTGGTCGACCGCGCCGCCAAAAAGATTCCCCGATGGATGTGAGAAGAGGCGCGCCAGGCGCACCTTGGTTCCGAGGCTCATGAGTCTAAAACTCTCCAATCGATTGGTTTCAAAATCCTGGACCCAGTGTTTGCGAAAGAAAGGATAAATGCAATCTTTCGAAAGCTTTCGAATTCGCGTATTTTTGGTAGAGTGAACCGAGGCCAGAGCGATCGCTTGGCGCATGGAGACAAGGACAGGGCAATGTTGTCAGAGCAGAGACGCCAATCGATCCTGGGTGAAGTGCAACGCAGCGGACAGGTTCGCATCAAGGACCTGTCAGACGAATTTGGCGTGTCGGAAGTCACGGTGCGCTCCGACCTCGAGATACTGGACCGCAAGGGACTGCTGACCAAGACCCGCGGAGGGGCGGTGACCCGGACCACAGATTCGACCACGGCCGCGTTCGCCCGGCGGATGCAAACGAACCTCGATGCAAAGAAACGCATCGCCCGGGCAGCGGTAGAACTGTTCGAGGACAACCAATCGGTCATCTTCGACGGCGGCTCGACATTGATGCAGGTTGCCATGCTGTTACCGCCGCTCACCAATGTCGTGGTCGCGGCCACGGCGATGAATATCGTGCAGCATCTGATGCATCGGCCCGGGCTCGACGTTCACATGATCGGTGGCCGGGTCTATCCAGACACGGTGAGCACGCTGATCACCGATGCCGACACCGCTCTCGGCGGCTTGGTAGCGCATCAGGTCCTTGTTGGAGCGCATGCGATTGACTCATCACTGGATGTGGTCGACGTGAACGAAGACATGGCGCGAACGAAGCGAAACCTCGTGCGCATGGCCCGGCGCGTTGTCCTCCTTGCGGATTCGAGCAAATGGGGCGTCAGCGGGACCTCCAAGGCATTTTCGCTGTCGAGCGTCGATGTTGTGATCACCGACGATGGCCTGTCCGACCCGATACGCAGCCAGCTTGATAGGACCGGGGCCAAGGTGATCTATGCCTGACCCCGTCGCGGTCCCTGGCCGCGACGGAAATATCCAATGCGCGCATGACCCACGGGATTCGCATCGGCGGTCGGCCGTTTTTTCATGTCAGTCATTTTCTCCTCCTCAGAGGCTGGCGGCCTCCCGATATCGCGCCAGCATTTTCGTATGCTCTATAAAAATTTTACGCGCGTCAAGATTTAAAATGTTGTATAGCGCTTTCGAAAGCGATCCGTTGCTGGCGCAACGGATCCGGCAGACCATGACCGCATCGGGAGGTACGATCGAAAATGCAGGCAAAATCGAAGGAAAAGCTCGGAATCGGTGTCATCGGATGCGGCAACATCTCGATGACCTACCTTCGCAATGCCGCGCTCTTCGGCAGCATCGAGCTGCGCGCCTGCGCTGATATCTCGGCCGATATGGCGGCCTTGCGAGCCAAGGAATATGGCATCCGCGCGCTCGGCGTCGATGCGCTTCTCGCCGATCCGGAGGTCGATCTCGTCCTCAATCTAACCATTCCCGGCGTGCATTTCGACGTCACCATGTCGGCGCTTTCAGCCGGCAAGCACGTCTTCACCGAAAAGCCGCTGGCGACTTCGGCCAGCGACGGGCGCCGGCTGGTGGCGGAGGCGACAAAGCGCGGGCTGCTGCTTGGCTCGGCGCCTGATACGTTCCTTGGTGCCGCCGGACGCCGGGCACGTCGCCTGATGGACGAAGGCGCCATCGGCCGCCCGGTCACCGGCACCGCCTTCATGATGGGGCGTGGCATGGAGCACTGGCATCCCAACCCGCAATTCTATTACCAGCCGGGCGGCGGCCCGGTGTTCGACATGGGCCCCTATTACCTGACCATGCTGGTCAATCTGCTTGGTCCTGTCGCGCGTGTCATGGCGATGGCAACGCGTGGCCAGGAGGAGCGGCTGATATCAGCCGAAGGACCGTTCAAGAACACCATTTTCAAAGTCGGCACGCCGACCAACGTGCTGTCGCTGCTCGAATTCCGCTCCGGCGCTACCGTCACTTTCGGCGCCTCGTGGGATGTCTTTCGCCACTCCAACCATCCGATCGAGTTGCATGGTACGGAAGGCTCGCTGCGCCTGCCCGATCCCGACACGTTCGGCGGTACCGTCTCGCTGTCCGAACGCGGCGCAGTCTGGAAGGATTTCGCCAGCGAGGGCGAACTCTATGGCGCCCGCAACTGGCCTTATGCGGCGCCCGATCGCGCCAACTACCGCATGCTGGGCGTCGCCGATCTGGTGCGCTCGCAGAAGACCGGCGTCCCACCTCGCGCGTCCGGCACTCTGGCGCTGCATGTGCTGGAAATCATGGAAGCGATCCTGCAGTCAGGCGAAACGAAAAGCTCCGTTGCCGTTTCCGGCGATGTCGTCCAGCCAGCGCTGCTGACCGAGGACGAAGCAGGCAGTCTGCTCGCCTAGTCGATCAAGGAGATACGATGACGCTCGACCCCGATGCTTGGCGCGCCCTCGAAATCGGCCGTGCGGCCGGCGGCGAACCATTCGAGCATGGCAGCGTGGCGGCGGCGCGAGCCGCCTACGTCAGCTCGTTCCCCACGCAACAGGGCGAGCACGAGCCGGTCGCGGCGACCTCGCAGCAGCGGATCGACGGGCCGAACGGCCCGGTCGCGATCCGCATCCATCGCGGCATCGGCGCGCCACGGAAAGGGGCGCGCGCCGTGCTCTATCTGCATGGCGGCGGCTGGGTCATCGGCAATCTCGATTCGCATGACGAGATCTGCCGCTGGCTGGCCAATCTGGGCAATGCCGTGATCGTCTGCCCCGATTACCGGCTGGCGCCGGAACACAAATTTCCGGCGGGGCTCGAGGATTGCACGGCAGCGCTCCGCTTCATGGCGCAAAACGCCGGCGAGCTGGGCATCGATCCGGGCAGCATTGCCGTCGCCGGCGACAGCGCCGGCGGCAACCTCGCCGCCGTGCTGGCACTGCTCGCCCGTGACGGACTGGCGCCGCCGTTTGCCGCGCAAATCCTGATCTATCCCAACACCGATGCCCGCCAGACGGCCGACAGCTATCGGCGTTTCGGCGACGGCTTCGGGCTCACCGCCACCACCATGGCCTGGTTCCGCAACCACTATGTGCGAACTCAGGACGACATCACGGACTGGCGCGTTTCGCCGCTGCTCGCGTCAAGCCTTGCCGGCGCGGCGCCGGCGTTTGTCGCTGTCGCCGGCCACGACATCCTTGCCGACGAAGGCACGGCCTATGCCGAGCGTCTGAAGGCCGAAGGCGTGCCGGTGGCCCTGCGGCGCTGGCCGGGCCAGATCCACGGCTTCGTCTCGATGGGCCGCCACATCCTCGCCGCGCGGCAAGCGGTCAGCGAGGCGGCGGCCTGGCTGCAGCTGCAGGCTCAGGCCGATTGACGCATCACCAAGGTCGCGCCCAGCTTGACGTTGCGCGCCAGATCCTGGCCGGGCGGATCGGCTTCGTCGAGCAAGGCCAGCAGGATCTCGACACTGCGGCCGGCCATGGCAGTGAAATCCTGCGCCATCGTGGTCAGCGCCGGACAGGTGTAGCGGCTCAGAGGGTGGTCGTCATGGGCGGCGACACGGAAGTCGCAATCGGCTCGGCGACCTATCTTCAGCCCACGCGAAAAAGCGGCCGCCATGACGCCGAAGGCGAGACGGTCATTGGCGCAGAGCAGCGTGCGGGCCGGCAGGCCGCCATTCCCGAGCGTCCTGTCCATCCATTCATGGCCGATGCGCTCGAAATCCCAGCTGTAGTCGGCCGCCGCCTTGAGAACGACGGATTCCAGGCCGGCGGCCTGCATTGTGTCGATATAGCTCTGCAGGCGCTCGCTCGAATTGTGATTGACGTGCGGGATGTCGACATAGACCGGCGGCTCGCCGGACCGGCAGAGATAGTCGACGATGGTTGACGTGCTCTGGTGATTGTCGTTGCCGACGAACGGCGTGTCGCCCTCGATATACGTGTCGAAATAGACGATCGGGATGTCTTCGCTCATCCGCTCGAAGACGCCGGGCTCGGAGACCGATCCGAGGGGAGCGACGATGGCGCCGGCGACCTTCAGCGACATCAGCGTCCTGACCGATTCCGCCTCCAGTTTCGGCGAACCGTGCGAGGAGATGACGATCGGCCAGAAACCCTCGTCGCGGCAGCGCAGTTCGATGCGGCTGACCATTTCGGCATAGAACGGATCGGTGAGCGCCGGCACAATGATGCCGACATTGCGGGTACGCTTGCGGTTGAGATTGCGCGCGAAGACGTTGGGCTGATAGTCCGACGACCGCAGTGCCGCCTCGACGCGCGCCCGCGTCGCCGGCTTCACGCTCGCGGGATCGTCGAAATACTTGGACAGGGTCGGACGCGATACGCCGGACGCCCTGGCGAAATCATCCATCGTGCGGTGGGTCTTCTCCGCCATCGAATTTCCAGCCCCTTTGCCTTTGCCCTCGTCCACCAACCGTCTCGTCCGGCCAGAATCAGTCTTGCGGCCGGCGCCATGAGCAGCAATGCTTGACTGAACTTATTCAGTCAAATTTTTCGCGTTTCCAATACAACGCAAAACCATTGCGCGCGTCAAATTATTTATTGACGCTCTTAAATCGGCAACCTAGGTTTTGAACGCGCACGGCAATAGAGATGGCGTTCGGCAACCGGCCGCCGGCAGGCCGGCGAAATGGTGAGGGACATGAAGAAACTGGTTTGCGCCGGCGAGATCCTGGTCGAGATCATGGCCGAGCGGATCGGCCAGAGCTTCCTTGCCCCCGGCCCGCTGGTCGGCCCGTTTCCATCCGGCGCGCCGGCGATCTTCATCGACCAGGCGGCGCGGCTCAGCCAGCCAGCGGGGCTGATCGCAGCCGTCGGCGACGACGATTTCGGCCATTTGAACATCGAGCGCCTGCGTGCCGACGGGGCGGATATCTCGGCCATTAAAATCCACCGAGGCGCCGCGACGGGGACCGCCTTCGTTACCTACGAGACCGACGGCAGTCGGCACTTCGTCTACAACATCAGACAGAGTGCCGCCGGCCTGATCGAGATCGGCGAGGAGGCGCGCGCGCTGCTGGCCGGCGCCGATCATTTTCACGTCATGGGCACCTCGCTGTTCTCGCCCGAGGTGATCGAGGTGGCGCGCAACGGGATCGAGACAGTCAAGGCGCGCGGCGGCACGGTCTCGTTCGACCCCAACATCCGCAAGGAGATGCTCGATCTGCCGGGCATGCGCGAGGCCTTGCATTTCGTGCTGTCGAAGACCGATGTCTTCCTGCCGAGCGGGCCGGAACTGTTCATCTTCGCCAAGGCGAGCGATGAAGAGAGCGCGGCGCGTGAAATGCTGGACCGCGGCATTTCCACCGTGGTCGTCAAGAAAGGCGCGGACGGTGCTGTCCACTACGACCGGACCGGGCGCACGGTGTCGCCCTGCTTCGCCGTCGACGAAATCGATCCGACCGGCGCCGGTGACTGTTTTGCCGCGGCCTTCGTCTCCTTCTGGCTGCGCGGGGCGGCCCCCGAGACAGCACTGCGCATCGCCAATGCCTGCGGCGCGCTGGCGGTGACGAAGAAGGGGCCGATGGAGGGCATCGCGTCGCTTGCCGCCGTCGAAGCATTTCTCGAGACCGCCAAGACCGGAGCGCCGGCATGAGCCAGGCGACGGACAGGCTGGCGGCAATCGCCTCGCGTCGTGCGGCGGGCGAACGCCGCGGCATCACCTCGATCTGCTCGGCCCATCCGCAGGTCATCGAGGCAGCACTGCGCCATGGCAAGGGACGCGGCGCCGATGTGCTGATCGAGGCCACCTGCAACCAGGTGAATCATGAAGGCGGCTATACCGGCATGACGCCAGGGGATTTCCGCCGCTTCGTCGAGACGATCGCCGGCAAGGTGGGCTTTCCCCTGGACAGGCTGGTGCTCGGCGGCGACCATCTCGGCCCCAATCCCTGGAAGCACCTGCCGGCGTCCGAGGCCATGGTGAAGGCTTCGCGCATGGTCGATGCCTATGCCGAAGCCGGCTTCACCAAGATCCATCTGGACGCCAGCATGGGCTGCGCCGGCGAAGGTGCGGCACCTTCCGACGCGACGATCGCGGCGCGCGCCGCCGAACTGGCCGAGGTGGCGGAGGCCGCCGCGAAACGAACTGAAGGCGCCAAGCCTGTCTATGTCATCGGCACGGAAGTGCCGGTGCCGGGCGGCGCCCTTGAAGCCATGGACCATCTGGCGGTGACGACACCCGAGGCAGCCCTTGAAACCGTGCGCATCCACCGCCAGGCTTTTAGCCAGCGCGGGCTCGACCAGGCCTTTGCGCGGGCGATCGGCATCGTCGTGCAGCCAGGCGTCGAATTCGGCAATGCCGAGGTGATCACCTATCAACCGGAACGCGCGCGAGCGCTAGCCGGCACGTTGCAAGACCTGCCGCAATTCGTTTTCGAGGCGCATTCGACCGACTATCAGCCGGTCGCGGCGCTAACGGCGCTGGTCGATGACGGCTTCGCCATCCTCAAGGTCGGGCCGTGGCTGACCTTCGCGCTGCGCGAAGCGCTCTACGGCTTGAGCCACATCGCCGACATTCTTGCTCCCGACTCCTCACGGGAAAGCCTGCCGGCGGCGATGGAGCGCGTCATGCTGGCGGCGCCCGGCAATTGGAAGAATTACTATCACGGCTCGGAAGCCGAACAGCGGATCGAACGCCATTTCTCCTACAGCGATCGCATCCGTTATTATTGGCCATCGCCGACAGCCCAGGGGGCCACAGACGCGCTGATGCAGGCGCTCGGCGACCGCGACATCCCCTCGCCTCTCATCAGCCAGTATCTCGGCCGTCTCGACGGCGCGGTGGCCAGCGGATCCGTCGCGCCCAAAGCCAGGGAATTGCTGATCGCTGGCGTGACGGAGGTTCTCGACATCTACGCCAGCGCGACAGGTTGATCCGGCCCCTCGGCGACTTGGATCTCGTTGAGGAAGTCGTTGCGCGATCAAGAGAAGGTGCAGTGATGGAACTCCGCGGTCCCGAGAGCGCCAGCCAGGCCATGCTGGCGCATCTCAGAACCGTCGCTCGCAATCTGCTCGGCCGGTAGCAACCGGCAATCGGGAGGCGCGGGTGGCACCTCCCATCCCGAACATCACTCGCCACGCATCGTCGCCTGGAAGGTCGGCAGGTGCTTCTTCTGCGCTTCCAGCATGCGTTCGCGGTAGACACCGTAGATGACATCGGTGTCGTGCAGCGTCACGCCGGCGATTGTCGGCGAGGCGAAGACCGGAAGTTCGATGCCGCGCTTCGCCAGCTGCTCGGCGGTGCGGGCTATCAGCTCATGCGCCAGGATCATGGCGAGCACGGTGGACGAGCCCGAGACCGGACGGCTCCAGCCTTCGACCGGAACGATCGCATCCTCGATCGGCGAGCAGGTGTCGATGACGAGGTCCGCGGCATCGGCCAGGCGCTTGCCGGAGGAGTGCGTTGCCGGCTTGTCGAGGTTGTTCTTGCTGGTCACCGCGACGACGAAGATGCCGCGCTTCTTGGCATAAAGCGCGGTGTCGATGCCGGACGAATTGCGGCCGCTATGGCCGAAGATGATGATCGAGTCGCCCTTGTTCAAAGGTTGGTGGTCGAGGAATTTCTCGGCGTATTTCTCGGTCCGCTCCAGCCACAGCAGCTCGCGCACGCCGCCGGCGCCGAGCACGTTGTGCCACATCACGCGCGGGTCGGTCAGCGGGTTGAAACCGACATAGCTGCCGTAGCGCGGGAACACTTCCTGCACCGGCAGCACCGAATGGCCCGAGCCGTAGAGATGCACCAGCCCGCCGCCCTCGAGCGTATCGGCAAAGCGGCTGGCGGCCTGGCCGAAGGCTTCTTCGTTGGTTTTCGCTGCCTGGTCGATGAGGGCGGTGAGACGGTGGATATAGAGATCGGACACGTGGGTACTCCTGTTCTGTGTCGGCTTTGGATGGATCAGCTTCTTGGGGTTGACGGGACACGCCCGGCGCGCAGCGTCGAGCGGATTTCGTAGCGGTCGCCCCGCATGATCGAGACGGTGAACTCGAACGGACCGCGCTCGTCGGTGGTGATGCGTTCGACTACAAATGCTGGACTGCCGGCGGGCAGATCAAGCAGTTCGGCGTCCGCCGCACCCACCGCACCGACGCGGTAGTTTTCGCGCGCGGCCACCGGCACGATGCCGTAATGGCGTTCCAGCGCCTCGTAGAGGGACCCCTGCAGCAGGCCGGCATCGAGGAAGCCCGGCACGCGTGCCGCCGCAAGCTGCGCCGTCTGGATACCGATCGGCTCGTTGTTGCCAAGCCGCAAGCGCCTGATGCGCACCACGGGATCGCCTTCCTCGATCTCCAGCGCGCCGGCAGCAGAGGCGTTGGCCGTGGTCAGGCTACAATCGAGCAGGCGCGAGCCGGCGACCACGCCCATATTGCCCATTTCCTGGGTGAAGCTGGTCAGTTCGCGGGTGCCGGCGACAAGTGTGGTGGAGCGCACGAAGGTGCCGCGGCCGTGTTCGCGGCGCAGCAGCCCGCCTTCCTCCAGGTTACGCAAGGCATGGCGCAGCGTGATGCGGCTGACGCCAAATAAAGCGCACAGCTTGTCCTCGGCCGGGATCTGATCGCCCGTCGCCCATTCGCCGCTCTTGACGATGGCGCGGATCGCCTCCTCGACCTGGTACCAGAGCGGTTCCGGCCGTCTGCGGTCCGGCTGCTGAAAGCTCGCTTCGCTCATCGCACCTGTCTCCACTCTTGCCCCGCGGCTCCGGCCAGCGCCGCACCGACGAGACCAGCACCCGGCCCGAACTGGCCGGGCTGAATCTCGACGCCGCGCAGATGCGACGGCAGCTGGCGGCGCAGCGCCGCGAGCAGCGGCGGCCTTATCACGTCCAGCGCCTCGGCCAGTCCGCCAGAAATCAGCACCGCCTGCGGATCGAGCAGCGCGACGGCGCCGGCAAGTGCTGTGCCGAGCTGGCGCGCCGGCACTTCAAGCAGGGTCTGCGCGGCCAGCTCGCCTGCCTGGGCAGCGGCAATCAGCGCACGGCCATCGGCCAACCCGATCTGGCCGGCAAGCGCATCGAGCGCCCGGCCGGAGGCAACACGCTCCAGCCAGCCGCTGCGCTCCCCGCCATGATCCTTGATGTCGGCGCAGGCCCAGCCGAACGAGCAGGCGCCGCCATGCGCGCCGGCGACGATACGGCCATTGGCGAGCACGGCGGAACCGATGCCGGTGCCGATGGCCAGCAGGATCGCATCCGACATGCCCTTGGCGCTGCCTTCGGCGGCTTCCGCCAAAAGCGCGATCTGCGCATCGTTGCCGAGCGCGATGCGCAGGTCCGGAAACAAGGCCTGGAGGTCAACGCCGTCGAGAAAAGGCAGGTTCGGAATCCAGCGGCAGACCGGGCCCTCCACCAGCCCGGGGACGGCAATGCCGAGCGCCTCGACCGATCCGGCCTCGGCGCACAGCGCCCGGACGCGGGCAACCAGGGCATCGAGGCTTGTCGGCGCCGGCTCGCGGCTCAGCATCTCCAACGCGCTGACGTCGCCGGTATGGATGGCGGCGCGCAGATTGGTGCCGCCGAGATCGATGGCGAGAACCCGCGTCATCGGCCGCGCCCTCCGCGGGCCGGCGGCGCAAACAGGCCGCTGCCGGCATTCCACGAATGCGACGCCGCCGCGAAAGCCTGCGCATGGCGCGTGCCGCGCAGGCAGCCGCGCAGGCGGTAGAGTGCGCTGTAATAATCGACATAGGGAAAGCTGCTCAGCCCGCGCGCCAGTTCGTATTCCTTGACCGCTTCGCTCCAGGCGTCGAAGCCGTCGCTGACATCGACGAGATGTTCGGGGCGAAAGCCGTCGTCATCCTCCCAGTTCTCGCCGAACAAAAGCAGCTGCGGCGTGTGAGCGGCGTGGTCGCGCACGACAGTAGGCAGAGCCGCGTAGAAGATCCCGGTCTGCGTCAGATGGGCGGCGGCGCGATGGTCCTTGTGCCAGCTGCCGTGCCAATGGGTGATGACGATCTCGGGTTTGAGCTCGCGAATGACGTCGCACACTTTCAGCGCCGTCTCGTCATCGGAAGGCAGGAAGGCGTCGCGCAGGCCAAGGCTGCGTACCGTGACGCCGAGCCGGGCAGCCGCCCTGCCCGCCTCCTCTTCCTTCTGAGCGCAATAGTGCTCGGGTAAGAGGCAGGGATGGCCCTGTTCGCCCATGGTCAGATGCAGGAAGGTCACCGAAGCACCGCGCTTCACGGCAGCCGCCGCCAGCGGCCCGGCGATCACCTCGGCATCGAAGGCGTGCGCCCCGACGACCAGGATGGAGTGCGCGGCGTAGATCCTGTCCTCGATCATTTCATGCCTCCTCCGGCGCCGACGCCTTCGCGAATCTGGCGGGCGAGCAGACAATACATGATCAGGATGGGTGCCATGGAGATCGCCAGCGAGGCGAACACCAGGCCCCAATCGGTGCGGAATTGCCCGACGAAGACGCTGATCGCCAGCGGCACGGTCTTGTAGCGGTCGTCGAAGATGAAGATCAGCGGGAAGAAGAAGTCGTTCCACACCGCGATCGCCGTGAAGATGGCGACGATCGACACCGCCGGCTTCACCATCGGCAGGATGATCTGGAACAGGATGCGGGCCTCGCCGGCGCCGTCCATGCGCGCCGCCTCGTCGAGTTCGGAAGGCAGCACGCGCATGAAATTGGCGAAGATGAAGACGGCGAAGGGAATGCGGATCGCCGAATAGACGAGGATCAGCCCGGTCAGCGAATCGAGGAGGCCGAGATTGCGCATCAGCGTGAACAGCTCGACCGAGGCAAGCCGGATCGGCAGCATGATGCCCGACAGGAACAGGCCGAGCATGATGGCGTTCCAGCCGAGCTTGTAGCGGCTGAGCGGATAGGCGGCCATGGCCGAAACGACGATGGTGAGGATGACCGCGCCGCCGGTGACGATCAGGCTGTTGACAAAATTCTGACCGAGATTGGCACGCGTCCAGGCGCTGACGAAATTATCGAAGGCAAAGCTTTGCGGCAGGCCGAGCCGGTTATCGTAGATCTCGGCCGTGGTCTTGAAGCAGGAGACGACCAGGATGTAGAGCGGCAGCAACACGGCCGCCGTCCACACCGACAGCACCGCCCAGCCTGGCAGCCGCGCAAGCTGGCGCGAGAGGGCCGGCCCCTGCGAGATCGCCAGCGCGCTCATAGCTGCACCGTGCGGCGGTCGAAGAAGCGCAGCATCATCAGCGTGCCGGTGCCGAGGATCAGGAACAGCATGGTGCCCAGCGCCAATGCCAGGCCGATATCGGTGATGCCGACGGCGCCCTCCGCGCCGAAGGCCAGCCGGTAGAAATAGGTCACCAGCGTGTCGGTCGAATAGCTAGGATTGCCCTGCACGCCCTGCATCACATAGACGATGTCGAACTGGTTGAAGGTGTTGATGAACGACAGCGTCGTCAGCGTGCCGAGTGCCGGCATCAACAGCGGCAGCGCGACCGAAAACAGCATGCGTGCACTGCCGGCGCCGTCGAGTTTCGCCGCCTCGAAGATCTGGCCGGATATCTGCCTGAGACCTGCGGTGTAGATCAGCACCGGCAGGCCCATCCAGTTCCAGGCGTCGACGGCGATCAGCGTGGCGAGCGCGATATGGCTGTTGCCGAGCACCGTGAGACTGCCCTGGTGCAGGCCGAGCCCGTTGAGAGCCCATTCAATCACACCGCCCGGGGCCAGCAGCAGCCGCCACAAGGCACCGACGATGACCGGGCTCAGCATCGCCGGAAAGAAAAACACCGATTGGAAGAAGGCAGCGCCCTTGTCACGCAGGAAAAGCAGCCAGGCAAACAGCAGGCCGATTCCGTTCTGGAAGACCATGATGCCGAAGAACCAGGCGGTGTTGTGCCAGAGCGCGCCGTAGAGCCGCGCCCCACTGGGAAAGACAAACAGGCGGCTGAAATTCGAAAGGCCGGCGAACTCGACCATGCGCAGCCCCTTCCAGATGAAGAAGCTGCCCCACAGCGACATCGCCAGGGGATAGAGGACGAACAGGGCATAGACCGCCAGCGCCGGCAGGATGAACAGCACGGCCATGCGCTGCTGCGTGCTTCGAAGGCTGCTTCTGCGGCGAAGGGTGGTCATGCGCTGTTCTGTCCGGACGAGAGGCCGGCCGCGATGCGGCCGGCTCGCTCCTACTGCTTCGGCTTGAACCAGGTGGCGACGGCGGCCTGCATGTCGGCGGCGAGCTTTTCCGGCGCGATGTTGCCTTCGACCATGTCGATGATCTCCGACTGCAGGACCGAAGACGCCGTCGGCGACTGCCAGCGGAAGCCGACCAGCGTCAGATAGGGCATCGAATTCTTCGACATCTCCATCATCTCAGCCAGCACCGGATCCTTCACCGTGATGTCGGTGCGCGCCGGCGGCCAGCCGAGTTCGTCGGCGAACATCTGCGCGAATTGCGCCGAGGCCATGAACCCTAGCACCTTGGTGGCGGCCTCCTTGTTGGCGCTTTCGGAGACGAGGCCGTAGGAGCCGTCCGAAAAAGCCGAGGTGTAGAGCTTTGCCCCGGCATCATCGGCGGGGAACGGGAAGATCGAGAATTTCAGCTTCGGGTTCTGCGACTTGAAGCTGCCATTCTCGAACGAGCCGCCAAGGAACATCGCCGCCTTGCCGCCGATGAATTGCTGCGTGGCGGTGGTGTAGTCGATGCCGGCGAAGCCGTCGGGGAAATAGGGTTTCAGCTCGGCGAAGCGCTTCAGCGCCGCGACATAGCGGGGATCCTCGAAGGTCGCCTTGCCGGTCATCATCTCGTCGTAGAAGCCCGGACCGTAGACGGTCGGGCCAATGACACCGACGCCGATCTCCAGTTCCCAGGCCGAGCCATTGGCGCCGCCGGTGGCGATCGGCGTGATGCCGGCTGCCTTCAGCTTCTCGCAGGCGGCGACGAAATCCTTGTAAGTCCTGGGGATGTCGATGCCTTGGGCCGAGAAGATGTCCTTGTTGTAGAAGACGCCCATCATCGGCACTGAATAGGGCACACCATAGAGCTTGCCGTCGGTGCGGCCGCGCGCGCCGCCGAGCGCCGCGTCCGGCATCTTCTTCAGCTCCGGCACGCTGTCGTCCAGCGCATCGAGATAGCCGGCTTCGACGAAAGGCTGCAATTCGCCATAGGCCTTGAGCTGGGCGATATCGGGCCCGCGGCCGCCGCGCAGCGCCGTGCTCAGCCGGTTCTGATAGTCGGCGTCAGGCGTGAACTGAATGTTGACCTTGATGCCGGGGTTCTTCGCCTCGAAGGCATCGAAGATGCGGCGCATCGCGGCCTCGTCCTCGGTGCGCCAGCTCCACAGCGTCACCGTGCTGTCGGCTCTCGCCGGGAGGATGGTGAAGACGCCGGCGCAAGCTGCGGCAAGGCCGCCGATAAGCCCAAGGGCGGCGCGCCGGTGAATTGAAAGCATGCTCATTGCCAGTCTCCCATTGTTCTCAGTTCTTTGGCGTTTCGCGGCGTTCCGATGCCGCGAGAGAGTCATTGGCTCAAGGGAAAGTCATTATAACGACATAGCAGCATTCGCAAGAGGTCTGGCACGCCTCCGGAACGGAACGAAGAGGGCCTTCCGGCGTGAGATTTGCTATAATGTGTTGTTTTATATCAATAAAATTCTCCGCAATGGCACGCCAAGAAATCGAAGCCGGGCTCACACGCATCTTTTTCGCAACAGGCCCTTGCGCCATCGCTTCATGTTGTCATAACGTCATCGTGATCGTTATGCCTGTGTGGGAGGATGAGGATGTCTCTGGCCTGGACTTCGAAACTGGCACTGGCCGCGAGCCTGGCCATTCTGCCCGCCACCGGCTGGGCGCAATCGGTCAATATCTCGTATCTCACGCATTGGTCGCCGGAGACGGTCGCGCTGCTGGAAGCGGCGGCCAAGGATTATGCGAAGACCAATCCGGATGTCAGCGTCACCGTGCGCGCCGTTCCGTTCGGCGATCTCCTGACCACGCTGCGCTCCCAGGGTGGCGGTTCTGACGGGCCGACGATCGGTGGCATCTATGATCTCTGGCTGCCCGAGTTGGCGCGGGACAAGCTGGTCGCACCTGCTCCCGATGCGGTGGCCAACGAGGTCAAGGGCGCATGGCCGGCGGGCGTCACCAGTGCGGCGTCGGTCGGCGGCAAGCTCTACGGCATCCCCAACGAGATCGACGTCTACGCGCTGAACTACAACAAGGCGCTGTTCAAGCAGGCCGGCATTGCGGCAGCGCCCAAGACCTGGAACGAATTCAAGGAGGCGGCGAAGAAGCTGACCAACAAGGATGCCGGCCGGCAAGGTTTCGGCATGATCAATTCCTGGGCGGCCGGCGTCGTTCACCCCTTCGCCTCGCTGCTGGTCTCCAATGGCGGCGAGCTGGTCAAGGACGGCAAGCCGGCGCTGGACAGCCCGCAGACGGCAGAGACCTTCCAGCTCTACGAGGATCTGATCAAGTCGGGCGCCAGCGTTCCCGCCATGGCGACGGCCGACGCCAACACAACCGGTCCCTTCCTCGACAATTTCGTCTCCGGCAAGACCGGCATGATCATCATGGCCAACTGGTGGGAAAGCGCGCTGAAGACCGGCATGGGCGACAGATTCGCTGACATCGCCACGGCACCTATCCCGGTCGGGCCGAGCGGCGACAAGCCGCATTCGATCTCCTATTCCTGGATGACCGTCGTCGACGCCAATGCCGGCGCGGCCGAGCAGAAGGCGGCGTGGGATTTCCTCGCCTGGCTGAACAATCCGAAGTCCGGCAAGAACGGCGCCTCGGCGATGTCCGATATCTTGATGTCGATGGGCATCCTGCCCTCGCGCATCTCCGACATCGAAGCGCACAAGGACAAGCTCGGTTCGGAGTTCCTGTCCGGTTACGTCAGCGTGCTCGCCGACGCCAAGCCATTCCCGGTGGTGCCCGGCGGACAGGAATTCAGCGAATCCCTGCAGCAGACGCTCGAGGCGTTGCAGTATGGCCAGGTCTCGGCCAAGGATGCGCAGGCGACGGCGCAGGCCGACGCCACCTCGATCCTGGAGCGCGCCGCCAAATAATGATTCAGAGGTACCGTGCCTCGGCGGGCATCATGCTGGCGCCCGCCGTGACGCTGATCGGCATCTTCATCCTGTTGCCGATGCTGCTTACCATCTGGCTGTCCTTCCAGGACTGGTCGACGCAGACGCCGTTTTCCAGCGCCAGCTTCATCGGCCTCGACAATTTCCGCGAGATCTTTGGGCCGACCTCGGTCGGGCGCGACTTCAAGGGCGCGCTCACCAACACCGTCATCTACACCGCGCTGTCCGTCATCCTCATCCTGCCGCTGTCGGTGGCCTTTGGCCTGATGGTCTACCAGCATGACGTGGCCGGCGGCACGGCGCTGCGGACGGTGCTGTTTTCGACCTACATGGTGCCGATGATCGCGGTGGCGCTGGTCTGGTCGAAGCTCTATTCGCCGAGCGAAGGGCCGCTCAACCAGATGCTCGGCCTGTTCGGCATCGGCCCGCAGCCCTGGCTGTCATCGCCGCGCTCGGCGCTGATCTCGATCGTCTTCCTCAATGTCTGGCAGCAGGTCGGTTATTTCACCGTGCTGGCGATCGCCGGGCTGACGCAGATCTCCGGCAGCCTTTACGAGGCGGCAAAGCTCGACGGCGCCAGCCGGTTCGAGCAGTTCCGTTTCATCACCCTGCCCTTGATGCGGCGCACGCTGTTGTTCAGCGCCGTCATCGCCATCATCAACGCGGTGCAGGTGTTCGAGCCGGTGGCACTGATCACGCAGGGCGGGCCGGTCGGCTCGACCAATGTCTTGACCTACCACATCCGCCGCGTCGGCATCGAGCGCGCGCAGGGCGGGCTGGGTTCGGCCATGGCGGTGATGCTGATGCTGTCGCTGATCGTCGTGGTCTGCGCGCTGTTCGCTCTTGCCAACCGGAAGGACGTCGAATGAGCGCGGGATCGTCGAGCCGGTTGCCGCGCAATTGTCCGTCACGCCGCGAGGCGCTGCTGGCGACACTGATGCTGGCCGTCGCCGTGACGTCGGCCTTTCCGCTGGTATGGATGGTGCTGTCGAGCCTCAAGACGCCGGCCGAGAGCATGCAGGTGCCGCCGGTGTGGATACCGCGTGCGCCCAGCCTGGACGCCTATGAAAAAGTCTCCGGCGTGGTCAATGTCGGCCGCTCGATGTGGAACTCGTTGGTCATCGCCTCGATCACCACCGCCGGCATCCTCGTCACCAGCATGATGGCCGGCTATGCCTTCGCCAAATACCATTTCCCTGGCCGCTCGCTTTTGTTTTCCGTGCTGATCGCCACCATGTTCCTGCCGCCGATCGTGACGCTGATCCCGCTCTATCGCCTCGTCGGCTCGATCGGCCTCAATGCCAGCCTGGCCGGCATCATCGTGCCCAACCTCGCCAATGCTTTCGGCATCTTCCTGATGCGCCAGTTCATATCAGGCGTACCCGACGATTTGATCGATGCCGCGCGCATGGACGGCGCCTCGGAACTGCTGATCCTCTACAAGATCGTGGCGCCCAGCGTTGCCCCGGCGATCGCAGCGCTGGCCCTGTTCGCCTTCGTCTACCACTGGAACAGCTATCTGTGGCCGCTGACCGTGCTGCAGGGCAATGCCGACGCCTATCCGATCGTCATCAGCCTCAGCCGGCTGCTCAGCTACAACAGGGGCGCGGTCAACACCGGGTTGGTGATGGCGGGCGCCACGCTTGCCGTGCTGCCGCCGCTCATCCTGTTCGTCCTGCTGCAGCGCTTCTTCGTCGATTCCATCGTCGGCTCCGCGATCAAGGGATAGAGCAATTCCAGGAAAGTGTAGGGCGGTTTTCCCGGGAAAAACGTATAGCGTTTTCCCTTGGGAATTGCGTAAGGCGAAGAGCCCTTAATAAGGCAGCCCGACATAGTTCTCGGCCAGCGCGGTCGATGCGGCGCGTGAGTGCACGAGGTAGTCGAGTTCGGCCTCCTGGATGCGCTGGCCGAACTCGCCGGTATCGGGGAAGCGGTGCAGCATCGTCGTCATCCACCAGGAAAAACGCACCGCCTTCCAGACCCGCGCCAACGCCTTTTGTGAATAAGCGTCGATGCCCGCTTGCGATTTCTCGGCGTAGAAGTCGCGCAAACCCGCGAAGAGATAGCGCACATCGCTGGCGGCGAGGTTGAGACCCTTGGCGCCGGTCGGCGGCACGATGTGGGCGGCGTCGCCGACCAGGAACAGCCGGCCAAAGCGCATCGGTTCGGCAACGAAGGAGCGCAATGGCGCGATCGACTTTTCGAAGGATGGCCCGGTGGTGACGCTCGCCGCCGTCCGTTCCGGCAAACGGCGCCGCAACTCGTCCCAAAAACGGTCGTCGGACCATGCCTCGACACGATCGCCCTCGGGGCACTGCACATAGTAGCGGCTGCGGTGCGTCGAGCGCATCGAGCACAGCGCAAAACCCCGCTCGTGATTGGCGTAGACCAGTTCATGGTCGGCCGGCGGCACCTCGGCCAGCACGCCGAGCCAGCCGAACGGATAGTGCCGCTCGAAGGTTTTGAGTGCGCTTTGCGGCACCGATTTGCGGCTGACGCCGTGATAGCCATCGCAGCCCGCGATGAAGTCGCAATCGATGCGATGGTTGACGCCATCCCTGTCATAGGTGACGAACGGTGCCGCGCCGTCGAAATCGTGCAGCGCGACATCAGACGCCTCGTAGACCGTGGTCAGTCCGGCCGCCTCGCGCTTGACCATCAAATCATGCGTCACTTCGGTCTGGCCATAGACGGTGACATGCTTGCCGCCGGTAAGCGCCGCGAGATCGATGCGGTGCAGGCGGCCGTCGAAGGCAAGCGAGATGCCACTGTGCGGCAGTCCCTCGGAATGCAACCGCGTGGCTGCGCCCGCCTCTTCTAGCAATTCGACGGTGCCTTGTTCGAGCACGCCGGCACGCACGCGACCAAGCACATGCTCGCGACTGGATCGCTCCAGGATGACCGTCTCGACACCGATGCCGGCCAGAAGCTGTCCAAGCAGCAGGCCGGATGGTCCCGACCCGACGATGACCACCTGCGTGCGCATCAGTGTCCCAGGCTTTCGACCTGTGCGGCCAGTTCGGCGGCAAGGCGCAACGAAGCGGCGGTAGCGACAGCCATCTGCGGCAGCAACAGCCATTCCAGCGTCCAGGCAGCACCGGAGCGCTCCTGCTCATGCACGAGGGCCTGGTGCATGCCGGACAGCTGCGTGGCGTTGAAGCGGGCAAGCGCCACCAGCGCTTCGGCCTTCACCGGGTTCTGCTTGTGCGGCATGGCCGACGAGCCGCCACCGCCTGAAAGCGCGATGTCCGTGCCCGCCGTCGCCATCAGCGCAGTGTCCTGGCCGAATTTTCCGAGGCTGCCGGTCAGCAGGGACATCAGGCCGGCAAAATCGCCGAGCGCATCGCGCTGACTGTGCCACTGGGGCGCGTCGGCAAGACCAAGTTTGACCGCAAGCGCCGCGCGTACCGCTGGCCCCTTGTCGCCAAGCTTTTCCAGCGTGCCGGCTGCGCCGCCGAATTGCACCACCAGCAGGCGCCTCGACTGTTCCGACAATCTCTCCTGATGCCGTTGCAGAGGCGCCCGCCACGCTGTCACGCGATCCGCCACATGGATAGGGATCGCCGGTTGCATGCGCGTCATGCCGGTCAGCGCCCTGCCCCCGAAGCGTTCCTCCAATGAGACGAGCCGAATGATGGTTTCGGTCAGCAGCAGCCCGAGATGCTCGACGACGGATTTCAGACGGAGCACAAGGCCGGTGTCGATGACATCCTGGCTGGTCGCACCCACATGCACCTTGTCGCCATGCGGTTCGCCGACCGCGGCCCTGATCTGGCGCACCAGTTCCGGAACCATGACGCCGTCCTTGGCGACGCCGGCCCTGAGCAAGGCCGTGTCCGGACGGAACGCGGCAATAGCCGCCATGATCGCCACCGCCGCATCCCGGGCGATGATCCCGTTTTCGGCCTCCGCTTCCGCCAGCGCTCGTTCGAAGGCCAGCATGGCCTCGATTTCCGCCTCGACGGAAAAATGCCTTGATGCCTCCTCGTCGCCAAGGAGCGCGGAGAGCAGCGGATGATCGAAAGGCGATACGGTCATGTCCTGCTCCTCCTGAGCAGTTCGCCGTTTCAGGAAAACGGCGAACTGCTCTAACTTTGTTTTGACGCAATTCCGGACGGAAAACCGTTTCACACTTTTCCTGGAATTGCTTTAGCTGTCGAAGAAGACCGTTTCCTTCTCCCCCTGAAGATGGACGTCGAAAATGTAGGTGTCGCCCTGGCGCTCGGCGATCAGCGTCGGCACGCGGACGCGGTGCTCGATGCGCGCCAGGATCGGATCCTGCGCATTGGCCTTTTCCTCGTCGGAAAAGTAGAGCCGCGTGTGCAGGCCGAGATTGATGCCGCGCGCGACGATCCACAGCGTGATGTGCGGCGCCATCAAGCGGCCATCCCTAAAAGGCACGCGGCCGGGCTTGATCGTCTCGAAGGTGCAGAGGCCGGTTTCCATGTCGGTCGGGCAACGGCCCCAGCCGAAAAAATTCGGATCGGCGGCACCGCGCATTTCGGCCGGCGAATTGTAGAGCCCATCCGCATCCGCCTGCCAAATCTCGATCAGCGCGTCCTTGAGCGGCGTGCCGGTGCCATCGAGCACCCGGATTTTGAGACCGATGCGCTCGCCTTTGGTCTTGTCGTTGACCATGGTCGCGCCAAGGTCGCTCGCATAGACGCCGCCGATGCCGCCGAAATTCGGGGTCAGTCCGATATGGACATATGGCCCCGCCGTCTGCGAGGGGCTTTCCCTGAGCCGGTCGAGCGACTGGGCCATCAATTGCCCTCCAGCCGGTTTTCGAACAGCGACGAGCGGCGCCCGCGCAGCACGATGTCGAACTTGTAGGCGCGCGCGTCGAAGGGGATCGTCGCCTGCATATCGAGTGCGGCGATCAGCGTTTCGATAGCTGCCTTGTCGGGGATGCCGCGTGCGATCGGGCAGCGCCAGATCAGCGGGTCGCCCTCGAAATACATCTGCGTGATCAGCCGCTGCGCGAAGCCGTGGCCGAAGATCGAGAAATGGATGTGCGAGGGCCGCCAGTCGTTCGGCCCGTTCGGCCAGGGATAGGGGCCGGGCTTGACGGTGCGAAAGGCATAGCCGCCATCCGCGCCTGATATGGTGCGGCCGCAGCCGCCGAAGTTCGGATCGAGCGGCGCCAGATAGCCGTCTTTCTTATGGCGATAGCGGCCACCGGCATTGGCCTGCCAGAATTCGAGCAGCGCGCCGGGCACGCCGACGCCACGCTCATCCAGCACCCGTCCATAGACGATGATGCGCTCGCCGATGGCGCTCTCGCCGGGCCTGGCGAAATTGTGGATCAGATCGGCGTCGAGTTCGCCGAGCATGGCATGACCGAAGACAGGGCCGGATATTTCCGACAGCGTGTTGTCGAAGGCGAGCGGCGCCTTCTGCGGCGAGCGCAGCACGGAGGTCTTGTAATTCGGCGTCAGCGCTGGCGGGTGCCATGTCCGGTCGCGCTGGAAAAAGGCGCCGGTCTCGGGCACCCGGTTCGAGCCGGACTCAGCTTGCATTGTTGGCTCCGTCCATTTCCGAAAACACGTCCTTGGCTATTCTGAAGGCACGGTTGGCGGCCGGTACGCCGGCATAGATGGCGACATGCAGGAACGCTTCGCAGATATCCTCGCGCGTGGCGCCGGTGTTGGCGGTGGCGCGCACATGCATGGCGACCTCCTCATCATGGCCGAGCGCGGCCAAGAGCGCCAGCGTGACGATCGAGCGCTCGCGTTTGCTGAATCCCGGCCGTGCCCACACCGTTCCCCAGGCGGCCTCGGTGATCAGCTCCTGGAAGGGCTGGTCGAAATCGGTGGCAGCGACCTCGGCCCGGTCGACATGGCGGTCGCCGAGCACGGCGCGCCGCACCGCGAGACCGGTGCGATATCTGGCTGCGTTGCCGGGGACTTCATCCATGGTTTTCTGCTCCAGGGGCAAGCGATGCGACAAAGCCGCGGATCAGCGCGGTGAGCGCCTCGGGTTGTTCGACGCAAGGAATGTGGCCGGCGTCGCGGATGATTTCGAAACGCGCACCGGGGATCAGATCCGCCAGCGAGCGGACGAGATCGGGAGGCGTCGAGCCATCCTGGTCGCCGACGACGCAAAGCGTCGGCACAGTGATGCGGCGCGCGCTCTCGGTGAAGTCGGCGTCGCGAACAGCGATGCATGTCCCGATGTAACCCGGCAGCGCCTGCCTGATCAGCATGTTGCGGCAACCGGCAAGGTCGGCAGGGCGCGCGGCGTGGAAATGCGGCGTGAACCACACTTTCATCACGCCATCGGCGATCGCCTCAATGCCATAGCGCTCCACGACCGCAATGCGGCTGTTCCAGCTTTCGGCGGTACCGATCTTGTGGGCGGTATCGCTGAGGATCAGGCCCTCGACGCGCTCCGGATGACAGATATGGAAGCCTTGCGCAACCATGCCGCCGACCGAGAGGCCGAACAGCACGACCTTGTCGAAACCGAAGTGGTCGATGAGGGCGCAGAGATCGTCGACATGGTCGTTTATCGAGCGGACGCCGCTGCCAGTGTCGGAGAGGCCGTGACCGCGCTTGTCGTAGACGAGCAGGGGCATCTCGCCGGTCAGAAGCGCAACGACATCATCCCAAATCCGCAGATCTGTGCCGAGCGAATTGATGAACACGACCGGAGGCGCCTTGCCGCTCGCCTCGATATATCGGTGGTGCAGCGTGATGCCGCCAATGGTGACGAATGGCACGATTTCGATCCTCCATCTCCACATTGCACGCCGCATTTGGTTCGGTAAAATGATATTTTGCGCCGTTTCATTAACTCAGGGGTTATCAAATCCATGTCCGAGAGCCGCATCCGGTTTCGTCATCTGCAGGCGTTCCTGGAGGTCGCGCGGCAGGGCAGCGTGGCCCGCGCCGCCGACTTCCTGCATGTCAGCGCGCCGGCGGTGACCAAGACCCTGCGGGAGCTGGAGGAGGCACTCGGCATCGCCGTTGTCGAACGCGACGGGCGCGGCATCCGCGTCACGAGGCTTGGCGAGATCTTCCTTAGCCATGCCGGCTCGGCGATTACAGCGTTGAAGCGCGGCGTCGATTCCGTACGCCAGGACGGCGCCGTCAATCGCCATCCGATCCGCATCGGCGCGCTGCCGACAGTTTCGGCAAAGGTCATGCCGCGGGCCATGAGCCTGTTCCTCGGGGAAAACACGGGCGCAGCGATCAAGATCGTCACCGGCGAGAACGCCGTGCTGCTCGAACAATTGCGCACCGGCGCGCTCGATCTCGTCGTCGGACGGCTGGCGGCCCCCGAAAACATGACCGGCTTCTTCTTCGAGCATCTCTATTCCGAACAGGTGCTGTTCGTGGTGCGGGCAGGACATCCGCTGCTGGAGCCAGAGGCGGACATCTTCGCCAGGCTCGACGAATTCCCGGTGCTGATGCCGACCCGGGAATCCGTCATCCGCCCCTTCGTCGATCGCCTGTTCATCACCAACGGCATGACCGCGCCGGCCACCGAGATCGAAACCGTCTCGGATTCCTTCGGCCGCTCCTTTATGCGCCAGAGCAATGCGGTGTGGATCATTTCGGCCGGCGTGGTCGCCAACGAAATCGCAAGCGGCGCCTTCGTCGCCTTGCCGGTCGACACCGAGGAAACCAAAGGACCGGTCGGCCTGACGATGCGCACCGACACCGCCCCCTCGCCCGCCTTCACCATCCTGCTGCAAACCATTCGCGAAGCGGCGAGGCCGGGTCGCTGAGGCCTCGGACATTCAAGCCGAGCTTCGTTTGATCCAGAATCTCCTAACCCTGGGGTTAATGAAACACCGCAAAATATCATTTTACCGAACCAAAACGCTGGTGCACTGTGCCGATGGAGGAGCACAGAGGGAGGAACGCATGACCCATTCTATCGGCAGAAAATCCAGTATTCGCGGCATTTCGCGACGCCAGTTCATCGCCACCTCGATTGCCGGCGGCACGGCGCTCGCGCTTGGCGGCGGCAAGGCTTTTGCGCAAGCCGGCGACACGCTCAAGGTCGGCTTCGTCAGCCCGCGCACCGGGCCGCTGGCCGGCTTCGGCCAGACCGACGGCTATGTGCTCGACCTGGCCCGCAAGGCGCTGGCCGGCGGCCTTGACATCGGCGGCAAGAAATACAGCGTCGAGATCCTCGATCAGGACACGCAGTCCGATCCGTCCCGCGCGGGCCAGCTCGCCAAGGACCTGATCAACAACCAGGCCATCGACCTGATGCTGGCGGTGTCAACGCCGGAGGTGATCAATCCGGTGGCGGACGCCTGCGAGGCGGCCGGCGTGCCGTGCCTCTCGACCGTCATGCCGTGGGAAGCCTGGTATTTCGGCCGTGGCGCCAAGCCCGGTGCACCCTCGCCCTTCAAATGGACCTATCATTTCGGCTTCGGCGTTGGCGAATTCTTCAAGACCTACATTTCGCAGTGGAACCTGATCGAGACCAACAAGAAGGTCGGCGTCATGTATCCGAACGACGCCGACGGCAACGCCATTCGCGCCAATCTGGCGCCGCTTTTGGCGAAGCAAGGTTTTACGATCGTCGATCCTGGCGCTTACGAGACCGGCACCACCGACTATTCCTCTCAGATCGCGCTGTTCAAGCAGGAGGGCGTCGAGATCTTCAACTCCTTCCCGATCCCGCCTGACTTTGCCGCCTTCTGGCGCCAGGCGGCGCAGCAGGGCCTGATCAGGCAGATTAAGATCGCCCAAGTCGCCAAGACAGGGCTGTTCCCATCCGACATCGAGGCGCTCGGCGATCTCGGCGTGAAGATTTCGAGCGCCGCCTATTGGCACAAGGCCTTCCCCTACAAGTCGCCGCTGACCGGTGTTTCGGGCACCGAGCTGGCCGACGGCTACGAGGCGGCCAGCGGCAAGCAGTGGACGCAGCAGCTCGGCGCCTCGATGTCGCTACTCGACGCCGGCTTCGAAGCGCTGAAGGCAAGCACGGACGCCAAGGACAAGGCGGCGGTGGCGAAGGCGTTGAGCCAGCTCAAGACCGAGACCATGATCGGCAAGGTGGACTTCACCAGCGGTCCGGTCGCCAATGTATCGCCCGGCCCGATCATCGGCACTCAATGGGTGGCCGCCAAGGAAGGCAGCAAATTCCCGCTGGACTATGTGGTGACGGAGAACGCCACCGATCCGAAGGTGCCCGTCGAAGCCAAGCTTCTGCCTTACAACGGCTGATGGACCGCTGACGAGGACCGCCTGGTGACCCATCCGCAACAACAGGCAGTTCTCACCGCCGCCGGCATTCACAAACGCTTCGGCGCGCTCGTGGTGCTGGATGCCGTCGACTTCACCATGGAGGCCGACGAGGCGGTCGGCATTGTCGGGCCGAACGGCGCCGGCAAGACGACGCTGCTCAGCGTGCTTTCAGGCGCCTTTCCACCAAGCTCGGGCACGGTCCGTTTCAAGGGCGGCGACGTGACAGCGCTGCCGGCGACGCGGCGTTGCCGGCTCGGCCTGGTGCGCACGCATCAGGTGCCGAAACCGTTTGGCGGCATGACCACATTCGAGAACGTCTTCGTCGCCGCCTCGCATGGCGCCGGACTTGGCCGCGACGAGGCCTATGAGGAGGCGCTCGGCTCGCTGAAACTGTGCGGCATGCTGGGTGTCGCCAACCGCCGTGCCGAGACGCTCGGCCTGCTCGACCGCAAGCGGCTGGAACTGGCGCGGGCGCTGGCAGCCCGACCGACGCTGCTGCTGCTGGACGAGATCGGCGGCGGCCTGACTGACGGCGAAGCCGGCGAACTTGTCGATACGATCAAGGAACTGCGCCGGCGCAAGATCGGTATCGTCTGGATCGAGCACATCGTGCACGTCCTGCTGCAGGTGGCCGAGCGGCTGATCTGCATGGATGCGGGAAAGATCATCGCCGATGGCGAGCCGCAGGCCGTCATGGCCGACCCGCAAGTGATCCACGCCTATCTCGGCGGAGGTCCGAAATGAGCCTGCTGTCGGTCGAGAACCTGGTTGTCCGGCACGGCCTGCTGCAAGCGGTGCGCGGCGTCAGCTTCAAGGTCGAACGCGGCGAGACACTGGCGCTGGTCGGCGCCAACGGCGCCGGCAAGACCACGCTGCTCAGGGCGATCGCCGGCGCGCACCAGCTGGCGGCCGGCCGCGTGCTGCTGGACGGCGCCGATCTCACCGGCGTGCCATCGCACAGGCGCGTCGGCATGGGCATCGCGCTGGTGCCCGAAGGACGAAGACTGTTCGTGCAGATGACGGTCGAGGAGAATCTCCTGCTCGGCAGAACCGCCGGCCGGTCGGGCGACTGGAGTGTCGACAAGGTGCTGGAGATGTTCCCCAATCTGAAGCCGCGCCGCCATGCCAGGACCGGTCACCTCTCGGGCGGCGAGCAGCAGGCGACTGCGATCGGCCGCGCGCTGATGAGCAACCCCGACGTGCTTTTGCTCGACGAGGTTTCGCTCGGCCTGTCGCCGCTGATCGTCGACCGTGTCTATGCAGCACTTCAGGGCCTGATCGCTTCGGGCACGACCATCATCCTGGTCGAGCAGGACCTCAACCGGGCACTCGCGGTCTCCGACAGGGTCATCTGCATGCTCGAAGGACGCATCGCGCTCGAAGGGTCGAGCAAAGAGGTTTCGCGTGACGAGGTGACGAAAGCCTATTTCGGTCTGCACCGGAAGAGCACCGGGAGCATTCCGGCATGAGCAACCAGATCATCCAGGGCATTCTTCTCGGCGGCTATTACGCGCTGATCGCCTGCGGCCTGTCCTTCATGTTTTCGGTGATGCGCATCATCAACCTCGCGCATGGCAGCCTTGCCATCTTCGCCGCCTACGTGTTGTGGCTGCTCGCCTCGCGGTTTCATGTCTCGCCATTCCTCGGCCTGCTCATCGTGCTGCCGCTGATGGCGGCGATCGGCTGGGCCCTGCAGCGCTTCCTGCTCGAGCGCAGCGCGCGCGGCGGCGCGCTGCTGCCGATCCTGACCACCTTTGGCCTGGCGATCGTTATCGACAACATGCTGTTCGAGCAGTTTGGCGCAGACACGCGCTCGCTGGCGCCCTATATCGGCAGCCTGTCCTATGATTCCTGGGAGTGGCCGGGAAGCATCTACGTCGGCAAGCTCGCGGTGATCATGTTCGCCACCGCGGTGATCCTGCTTGGCGGGCTGCAATTGTTCCTGACCCGCACCCGGCTTGGGCGTTCGATCCGCGCTACCTCTGAAGACCCCGACACAGCCGGCCTGGTCGGCGTCGATGCGCGCCGCGCCAACGCCATTGCCGCGGCCATCGCCATGGTTACGGTCGGCCTGGCCGGCGCGTTCCTCGGCATGCGCGCCACTTTCGATCCCTATGCCGGCGCACCGCAATTGCTGTTTGCTTTCGAAGCCGCCGTGATCGGCGGCGCCGGTTCGCTTTGGGGAACCTTGATCGGCGGCATCGTGCTGGCGCTTGCCCAGACCGTCGGCGCGCAAGTGCATCCGCAAGGCTTTCTGATCGGCGGCCACGCCGTCTTCCTCGTCGTGCTGTTCGTGCGGCTTTCCACGTCCGGCCTTGGCCTGCGCGGCCTGTTGCGGCTGCCTTCCCGGAGCGCGTCATGAGCGCGGTCTCGTCTTCACCGGTCATCGAGCGGGGCACGGCGACGTCGCGGATCGCGGCGGTTGCTGTCGCCATCATCATCGCGCTGCTCGCGGTCGCGCCGCAGTTCCTGTCGGCTGGCGCGGTCGACCGCATGACCGCGCTGTTCATCTATGCAATCCTGGCGGCGATGTGGAATGCGCTGGCCGGCTTCGGCGGACTGGTCTCGGTCGGCCAGCAAGTGTTCTTCGGGCTCGGCGCCTATTTCGCCATCCGGCTGGCCGATGCCGGCCTCAATCCGTTCGCCGCGCTTTTCGTTTCGGCGGTCGTTGTCGGCGCGGTCTCCTGGCCGCTCTCGCTGTTCATGCTGCGGCTGAGGAACGGCGAGTTCGCCATCGGCATGTGGGTGATCGCGGCATTGACGCATCTTCTCGTCAATCTCGACCGGCTGGTGCAAGGCGAGACCGGCACGTCGCTGATCTCGCTCAACGTCTACCATGCCGGTACCAGGCGAGTGACGATCTACTGGCTGGCACTGGCGTCGATGACGGCGCTGCTCGCCGTCCTGTTCGGTCTGCTGCGCGGCAGCACGGGTGCCGCGATCCGCGCCATCCGCGACAATGAGGATGCGGCCGCTTCGGTCGGCGTGCGCGTCACCGGCACCAAGCGGCTTTTGTTCGTGCTTGCCGCCTTCGGCATCGGCGTTGCCGGTGCGCTGTGGCTGGCGACCTCGATCACCTTCCAGCCGAAGACCTACTTCAACGTGCAATGGACCGCCTACATGATCTTCATGGTGCTGGTCGGCGGCATCGGCACCTTCGAGGGCGCCATTCTCGGCGCGCTGGTGTTCTTCCTCATCGAGACGTGGTTCGGCGGCACGGGTGTCTGGTATCTGGTCGGCCTCGGCGCCACCGCGGTGCTGTTCTCGCTTTTCCTGCCGCGCGGCCTGTGGGGCACGATCGAGGAGCGCTTTGGGCTGCGCCTGCTGCCGGTCGGCTACCGCGTCAGGCTGCCGGAACATCCGGCAACTCCGCTCAACGATGAGGCGCCCTCGCCAGAACGAACCACACAGCATCAGGAGAAGGCATGACCATGCTTTTCGGCAAGACGATCCTCATCACCGGTGTCGCCTCCGGCATCGGCGCCCGGACGGCCGAGCTCGCCGGCCAGCTCGGCGCCGATGTGATCGGCGTCGATGTGCGCGAACCGGCGGCGGCGGTGGGTAGTTTTGTCAAGGCTGACATCTCGTCGAAGGCCGGCGTCGACGACCTCATCGCGCGGCTGCCGCAACGCATCGATGCGCTCTGCAACGTCGCTGGTCTGTCCGGCAACAGCGGCGCGGCATCGGCGCTGGCCGTCAATTTCTTCGGGCTGCGGGCGCTGTCGGAAGGTCTGGTGCCAAAGCTTCGCGAAGGGGGTGCCATCGTCAACGTCGCCTCGATCGCCGGGTATGGCTGGCGCGCCAATCTCAATCGTGCCGCTTCCATGGTTGGCATCGAGGGTTTCCCAGATGTTGCGAACGTGGTCGAGGACCATGCTGTCAGGAACGAGGAGGGCTATCCCGTCTCCAAGGAACTGCTGCTTCTGTGGACCTTCCGCGCGGCGCATCAAGATTTGTTCAAGAACCGTAGCATCCGCGTCAATGCAGTCAGCCCTGGCCCGGTCGAGACGCCAATCCTGAAACAGTTCCGTACCGTGCTTGGCGACGCCCGCGTGGACAGCGACATTGCAAGGGTCGGACGCGCCGGGACGTCGGGCGATATCGCGCCGGTCGTGCTGTTCCTGTGCTCAGACGGCGCGCGCTGGGTCAACGGCGCCAATGTGCCGGTTGACGGTGGTCTCGAGGCGTCGATCAATGCCGAAGTGCTCGGCTTCTAATCAGGAAGCTCCAAACGGAGCGAGGGAGACAATCATGGATATCGGGCTTCTGATCGACGGCGACAAAAGGGATGCGTCCGGTTCGGCCTCCTACGAGCGCATGGACCCATTCACCGGTAAGCTGGCGACGCGCGCCGCGGCAGCCAGCGTCGCCGACGCCAATGCCGCGGTCGACGCCGCTGCCGCTGCCTTCATGGCCTGGTCGAAGACCGGTCCTGGCGAACGCCGCGCCTTGCTGACGAAAGCCGCTGACGTCATGACTTCAAAGGTCGGCGAATTCACCAGGCTGATGATGGAGGAGACGGGTGCGACCGGCCCCTGGGCTGGCTTCAACGTCATGCTGGCCGCCAATATGCTGCGCGAGGCAGCCGCCATGACGACGCAGATTTCGGGCGAGATCATCCCATCCGATAAACCGGGCACGCTGGCCATGGCGATCCGCCAGCCGGCCGGTGTCTGCCTCGGCATCGCGCCTTGGAACGCACCGGTCATTCTCGCCACGCGTGCCATCGCCATGCCGATCGCCTGCGGCAACACAGTGGTGCTGAAGGCCTCGGAAATGTGCCCGGGCACGCACCGGCTGATCGGCCAGGTGCTGGTCGAGGCCGGCCTGCCGAAGGGCGTCATCAATGTTGTCACCAATGATCCCAGGGATGCCGCCGGCATCGTCGAGGCGCTGGTCGCGCACCCCTCGGTGAAGCGCGTCAACTTCACTGGCTCGACCAAGATCGGCCGGATCATCGCCGAACTCGCCGGCCGGCACCTGAAGCCGGCGCTGCTCGAACTCGGCGGCAAGGCACCCCTGCTGGTGCTTGATGACGCCGACATAGACGCCGCCGTGAATGCCGCGACCTTCGGCGCCTTCATGCATCAGGGCCAGATCTGCATGTCGACCGAGCGGCTGATCGTCGATGAAAAGATCGCCGATGAATTTGTCTCCAAACTCGCCGCACGCGCTTCAAAGCTGCCGGCGGGAGACCCGCGCGGCCATGTCGTGCTGGGCTCGCTGATCAGCAGCCAGGCTGCCGACAAGATGGAGGAGCTCGTCGCCGACGCCGTCGCCAAGGGTGCCCAGCTTGTCGCCGGCGGCAAGCGCTCGGGGACCGTCGTGGAGGCGACGCTGCTCGACTATGTGACGCCGGCGATGCGGGTCTATGCCGAAGAATCCTTCGGGCCGGTCAAGCCGGTGATCCGCGTGAAAGGCGAGGACGAGGCCGTGCGTGTTGCCAACGACACCGAATACGGCCTGTCGTCAGCCGTGTTCAGCCGCGACATCAAACGTGCCATGGCGGTCGCCGCGCGTATCGAAGCTGGCATCTGCCACATCAACGGCCCGACCGTCGGCGACGAGGCGCAAATGCCGTTTGGTGGTGTCAAAGGCTCGGGCTATGGCCGTTTCGGCGGCAAGGCCTCGATCGCCGAATTCACCGACTTGCGCTGGGTGACAATCGAGGATCCGGGCCAGCACTATCCGTTCTGACCGGGGCCTCGTTTCGGGCGGTCAAAAGGTCAGACGGTCAATGACGGCGTGAAGCGAACGCTGGCGGATCGCGTCTGCCCGGGCGCCAGTGCGATGCAGCCGGTGTTGATATCCTTGTCGCCCATCCGGTTGAAGGCATCGGTGATGTTGCTGACCGGCTCGGCGCAAAAGAACGGTTCGCCCGGCGGCGTGTAGAGGACGAGAAAATCGAGCGGTGCGTCGGCCTCGATGTCGAGCTGCCGCCCGTGCTCCGGCCAGGAGATGCGCGCGTGGCGCGCCCATCCGGTGAAGACCGTGTCGAAGTCCACTTCCGATACGTCAATTCCGGTGGACGGATCGGCACCCGCCGGCGGCACGACCTGCCGGGTGGGCAGGACCTCCGCGTCGGTTTCCCACATGCCTGATACCCGCGCCTGGACATGCGTCCACGGCGTCGACGGGAAATAGGGATGCAGGCCGAAGCCAACCGGCATCGGCTTGTCCGACAGGTTGCGCACCGCAATGGTCATGCAGAGCCTGCCGTCGGCCAGCGAGATCTTCTGCTCGGCTTCATAGCTCCATGGCCAGGAATCGGCGGCGTGGCGATAACGCAGGACGATCGTGCCCTGTTCGTGCCGCACGATCGTCCACGGGCGACGCCAGCCATGGCCATGTTCATGGTGTGGATCGTCGGAGCTGGTCGGCAGCTCGACGGTGCGGCCGGCGAATTCGAAGCGGCCGTCCCTGACGCGATTGGAATAGGGGACGAGCGGGAAACAGGCCATGGCGCCGGCATCGCGACGGCCGATTGCCGCCGGATCGGCCGGGCGTAGCCAATCCACGGCGGAGCCATCTCGCCACCACCGATACGAAGCCAGCGCCCCGCCGGCGGCCGGCGCGATCTCCACCGTCGCTATGCCGTCGCTGATCGAGACCAGCTCCGTGTGCCGCGCGGTAACGGCAGCGGAATTCTTAGTCATCGGCGCTCCCCCTCCCTTGACTCCGATCGCCATGGCTATAAGACATATCATATGAATAGTATGAAGAATAAAAAATCTTTCAGCACGGCACGCACCTCGAGGGTTGCGGTGGCGGTTTCCAGCGGCTCCACCGCGCTGCACGCAACCGTCGTCGAGCAGATCGGCTTGCGCATCGTACAGGGCGACTTCCTGCCCGGCGAGGCACTGCCCAATGCCGATGATTCCAGCGAGATGCTGGGGGTTAGCCGCACGGTGCTGCGCGAGGCAATCAAGGTGCTGGCCGGCAAGGGGCTGGTCGAATCGCGGCCGAAGACCGGCACACGCGTGCGCCCCCGCTCCGACTGGAATTTCCTCGACCCCGACGTGCTGTCATGGCGCTACGCCGAAGGTGTCAGCACCGACGATGTCCGGGCGCTGTTCGAATTGCGTCGCGCCATCGAACCGATGTCGGCCGCGCTCGCAGCCCAGCGTGCCAACCCGGCGCAGATTGCCGAAATCAATGCTGCGCTGGCCGAAATGGAAGCGGTTGTCGACGACGGCGATCGCTTCGCCAAGCCCGACCTTGTGTTCCACCAGACCATCCTGCGGATGACCGGCAATGAGCTGATCGGCTCGCTGGCCGCACTGGTCGAAACCGCGTTGGTGATGAGCTTTCGCCTCTCCAACGACAATCCGGAAGGACAGCGCCATTCCTTGCCGCTGCATCGGGAAGTGGCCGAGAAGATCGCCGCCGGCGACGCACTGGGTGCACAAAAAGCGCTGCTGGTGCTCATCGACAATGCCGAGGACGACGTGCGCCGCAGCGTCGAGAACCGCAACAAGCGCCGCCAGGATCGGAAACAGGCATCGTGACGGACACCAAACGCAAACTGCGATCCGAAGCCTGGTTCGGCGGTGAAGGCAAGAACGCCTTCATGCACCGCAGCTGGATGAAGAACCAGGGCATCCCTGCCGACGCGTTCGACGGCCGGCCGGTGATCGGCATCTGCAACACCTGGTCGGAACTGACGCCGTGCAATGCCCACCTTCGGGCGTTGGCCGATCACGTCAAGCGCGGCGTCTATGAAGCCGGCGGCCTGCCTCTGGAATTTCCGGTGATGTCGCTGGGCGAGAGCAACATGCGCCCGACCGCCATGCTGTTTCGCAATCTGGTCAGCATGGATGTCGAGGAGTCCATCCGCGGCAATCCGATCGACGGCGTCATCCTGCTGGTCGGCTGCGACAAGACCACGCCGGCGCTGCTGATGGGGGCCGCTTCGTGCAATTTGCCGACCATCGCCGTTTCGGGCGGGCCGATGCTCAACGCAAGTTCCGCGGACAGGATATCGGCTCGGGCACGCACGTCTGGAAATTCGCCGAGGAGGTAAAGGCCGGCCGCATGCCCGTCGCCGACTTCCTCGCCGCCGAGCAGGGCCAGAGCCGGTCCGCCGGCAGCTGCATGACGATGGGCACCGCCTCGACCATGGCCAGCATGGTGGAGGCGCTCGGCATCGGCATGCCGGACAATGCGGCGATCCCGGCGGTGGATTCGCGCCGTGGCGTGCTTGCCCAGTTGGCCGGACGCCAGATCGTCGATCTGGTCCGCAGGGACGTGACGATTTCGCAGATCCTCACCAGGCAAGCGTTCGAGAACGCCATCCGCGTCAATGGCGCGATCGGCGGTTCGACCAATGCGGTGCTGCACCTGATCGCCATCGCCCACCGGGTCGGTGTCGATCTCAGCCTCGACGACTGGGACCGGCTTGGCCGCGACGTTCCGACCATTGTCGATTTGATGCCATCAGGCCGGTTCCTGATGGAAGATTTCTACTATGCCGGGGGGCTGGCTGCGGTCATGGCGTCGCTTGATGAAGTGGGGCTTCTTCATCGCGACGCCGTGACCGTCAGCGACAAGACCATCGGTGAATTGGTCGACGGCGCGCCCAACTACAACCGCGAGGTCATCCGGCCGCTGAGCGAGCCGCTGACCAAGGAAGGCGGCATCTCGATCCTGCGCGGCAATCTGGCGCCTAATGGTGCCGTCATCAAGCCGTCGGCGGCAACACCCGAACTGATGCAGCATCGCGGCAAGGCGATCGTATTCGAGAACATCGAGCATTATTACGCCCGCATCGACGATCCCGAACTCGATATCGACGCCTCCTCGGTGATGGTGCTGAAGAACTGCGGGCCGCGCGGCTACCCGGGGATGGCCGAGGTCGGCAACATGCCGCTGCCGGCGAAGCTGTTGAAGCAGGGCGTCTCCGACATGGTGCGCATATCTGATGCCCGCATGAGCGGCACCGCCTATGGCACGGTGGTGCTGCATGTGGCGCCGGAGGCCGCGGCAGGTGGTGCGCTGGCGCTGGTGCGAGACGGCGATCTCATCGAGCTCGACGTCGCCGGGCGCCGGCTTGAGCTGCTGGTATCGGACGAGGAACTCGCGATCCGCCGCCGCGACTGGAAGCCGCCGGCGCCACCCGAAGGCGGCTACCAGAGCCTCTATGTCGAGCGCGTGCTGCAGGCCGACAAAGGTTGCGACTTCGACTTCCTGGTCGGCCGGCGCGATGCCGGCATCCCCCGGCATTCCCACTAGAGAGGCGCGCGATGACGGATCAGATCGGCAGCTACGCCACCTACCCGAGCCTCAAGGGCCGCAGCGTGTTCATAACCGGCGGCGGCAGCGGCATCGGCGAAAGCCTGGTGCGCCATTTCTGTGCGCAAGGCAGCCGCGTCGCCTTCGTCGACCTGGCTGAGGAACCTTCGCGGCGCCTCGTAGAGGCGATCGCGGCCGAAGGCCACGCCGTGCCGCTGTTCATTCCCTGCGACCTGCGCAATGTCGAAGAGCTGCGGGCGGCCACCACGCAGGCCGCGCAGCATAACGGCCCGATCCAGGCGCTGTGCAACAATGCCGGCAATGACGACCGTCATCAGACCAAGGACGTAACGGTCGCGTATTGGGACGACCGCATGGCGGTCAATCTGCGCCACCAGTTCTTCGCGGCGCAGGCGGTGCGCCCACAGATGAGCGCACAGGGCGGCGGCTCGATCATCAATTTTGGCTCCATCACTTGGATGGTCGGCGATCCGGATTGCCCGGCCTATGTCACCGCCAAGGCCGCTGTCTACGGCATGACGCGGGCGCTGGCCCGCGAACTCGGCCCCGAGCGCATCCGTGTCAACTGCATGGTGCCGGGCTGGGTGATCACCGAGCGCCAAGTGCGCCTGTGGCTGAACCCGGCCGGTGAGCGCCAGATCGCGGAGAGGCAGTGCCTGCCCGACCGGCTGCAGCCCTGCGATATCGCGCGCATGGCGCTGTTCCTCGCCGCCGACGACAGCCGCATGTGCACAAGCCAGCAGTTCATCGTCGATGCGGGCTGGGTGTGATCCCGTACAGCCTCAAGGGAAGAAGGTAGTGTTCATGCGTCTTGTTCAATTCAGAATGCCAGATGGCGGCAGGCGGGTCGGCCGTGTCTCCGATGACGGCAATCACCTGCATCCGCTCGAAAAGACCGGCACTGTGCTGGAACTGGCGGAAGCGGCGATCAGCGAGGGCATTTCCATCGCAGCGCTGGTCGAGAAGCGGACGGGCACCGCGACGGTCGACTATGACGAGCTGTTGCGCGATGGCCGCGTGCTGGCTCCTGTCGACCATCCGGAGCCGGCGCGCTTCCTGGTCACCGGTACCGGCCTGACCCACACCGGAAGTGCCGCCGCGCGCGACAAGATGCATGTGCTGACCCATGGCGAGGATGCCGAGGAATCGGATTCGCTGAAGATCTTCCGCATGGGCCTGGAGGGCGGCAAGCCCGGCGCAGGCAAGATCGGTATCCAGCCCGAATGGTTCTTCAAGGGCGTCGGCACCTGTGTCGTGCCGCCTGGTGCCGCGCTGCCCATGCCGTCCTTCGCACGCGCCGGCGCCGAGGAGGCTGAGATCGTCGGGCTCTACCTCAATGGGCCGGATGGCCGCCCCTATCGCATCGGCTACGCGCTCGGCAACGAATATTCCGACCACGTGACGGAGGCCGAGAACTACCTCTATCTCGCCCACTCCAAGCTGCGTTCCTGCTCGATCGGACCGGAGCTTTTGATCGGCGATCTGCCCGACGAAGTGCGCGGTCATTCCCGCATCCTGCGCGACGGCACTGTCATCTGGGAGCAGGAGTTCCTGTCGGGCGAGGCGCACATGTCGCACTCGATCGCCAATCTCGAGCACTTCCATTTCCGCTACCCGATGCACCGCAGAGCGGGCGACCTGCACGCCTATTTCTTCGGCGCGGCGGTGATGAGCTACGCCTCCGGCGTCAAGACGGCTTCCGGCGACGAATATGAAATCCAGGCACAGACATTCGGCAAGCCGCTGCGCAACCGGATGGTTTCGGTGCCGGACGAGGGACTGGTCACCGTCACCCAGCTGTGACGGCAAAGGTCCGGAAATTACGGTCCACCAGAACGACAATGGGAGATTAAAAATGGGACTGAAGAAAGCGTTTCTAAGACTAGCGACAATCGGGCTCGGCATCGGCCTGATGACATCCGCTGCGCTCGCCGCGAACCTGCGCGTGCTGGCCTGGGACGGCTACGCCGACCCGGACTGGGTGAAGGACTTCACCGCTGCAACCGGCATCGGCGTCGATGTCGTCTTCATCGGCAGCGACGACGAGATCTGGGCCAAGATCAAGGGCAGCGAAGGCCAGGATTTCGACGTCTTCGCCGTCAACACCGCCCAGTTGCAGCGCTACATCAAGGCCGATCTGGTGTCGCCGATCGACGTGACGAAGCTGCCGAACCAGAAGGAAGTGCTGCCGCGTTTCCGCGATCTGTCTCAGGTCAGCGGCGACACCAAGGACGGCAAGGTCTACGGCATTCCGTTCTGCTTCGACTCCATCGGGCTGATCTACGACACCGACAAAGTCAAGCCGGCGCCGACCTCGATGTCGGTGCTCTGGGACCCGGCCTACAAGGGCAAGATTCTGGCCTACGACAATGGCGAGCACAATTTCTCGTTCACCGCGCTGACGCTCGGCTACAAGGATCCGTTCAACCTCAACGCGGAGCAGATGGCGGCGGTCAAGGCCAAGCTGGTCGAGTTGAAGCGCAACGTGCTGAGCTTCTATACCACCGCCGACGAGGCGCAGCAGATCTACCAGAACAATGACGTTGCCCTGATCTGGGCCAATTACGGCCAGCAGCAGGTCAAGGCGCTACAGAAGATCGGCGCCCACGTCGCCTACGTCAATCCAAGTGAAGGCGCGCTGGCCTGGCTCGACAACTGGGTCATCTCCAAGGGCGTCCGCGACAATGCGGCGGCCGAGAAATGGATCGATTTCATGTTGAGCAAGAAGGTCAGCAGCGCGCTTTCCGAGCGCACCGGCTTCGGCAACACGGTGACGGAAACCAGCAGCGCCGGCGGCAACGACAAGCTGGTCTGGCTCAACAATGTCGAGGACCCGCTCAAGCGATCGGACATGTGGAACGAGGTCAAGGCGACGCCCTGATCCTGTCCGAGCCTGACTTCGAAGGACCCGGCGGTCCGGACGTTCCGGACCGCCGCAGCGTATGTGAGAATATTTCATGACTGAGAACACCGACCTGCTGACGCTGCGGTCCGTCTCGAAATCCTACGGCCCGGTTCCCGTGCTGCACGACATCGACCTGTCGATCCGCGATGGCGAGTTCCTGACCGTTCTTGGGCCGTCCGGTTCCGGCAAGACCACGGTGCTGCGGCTGATCGGCGGGCTGGAGCCGCTGACGTCGGGCGAAATCCACTTGGACGGCCAGGACATCAGCCGCATGCCGATCAACCGGCGGCCGTTCAACACCGTCTTCCAGGACTATGCGCTGTTTCCGCATATGACCGTTTCGGGCAATGTCGGCTATGGACTTTCGGTGCGCCATGTCAGGCGCAAAGAGATCGCGCGCCGTGTCGCTGAAGCCCTGGAACTGGTGCAGCTCGGACGTTTCGCCGACCGCTTTCCGGCACAGCTCTCCGGCGGCCAGCGCCAGCGTGTCGCGCTCGCTCGTGCGCTGATCTGCCAACCGCGTCTGATCCTGCTCGACGAGCCGCTGGCCGCGCTCGACCTCGAGCTGCGCCGGCAGATGCAGGAGTTCCTGAAATCCATCCAGCGCGAGATCAAGACCACTTTCCTGTTCGTCACCCACGATCAGGAAGAAGCCATCGGTATGGCCGACCGGATCTGCGTGATGCAGGCCGGCCATATCCGTCAGCTCGGCACGCCGCACGAGCTTTACTACAAGCCGAATTGCGAGTTCGTGGCGCGCTTCTTCGGCGAGAACAATCTGGTGGCCGGAAAACTTGGCCCGGTCCAGGGCGAGCAGCGGCCGATCGAGACCGCGCTTGGGCGCCTGGTCTGCTCGATCAGCGGCCAGCCGCATCTGAAGGCCGCGGCGGACGGCGCCAGCGCCTTTGCCGCGTTCCGTCCCGAGGCCTTGCATCTTGCGAATGGCGAAGACAGCGGCAACCGCTTTTCCGGCACCATCGCCGATCTGGCCTTTGCCGGCTCGTCGACCGTCGCCACGATCACAGCGGGTGCGAACGGTGCCGCGCAACGCTTGCGGCTGCGCGTGCCGAGCCGGATCGACGGCAGCGCGCTGAAATCGGGCGAGACGGTTTCGCTGTCCTTTGCGCCGCATGAAGGCCATCTGGTGCTGGCATGAGCAAGACCGGCTCGACACAGCCTTCGGAACGGCAATTGTCGCTGCTGGTCACGGTGCTGGCTTTTGCCTTGCCGGTGGTCTTTGTCCTCGTGCCGCTGGCGATCTTCCTTGTCTACAGCTTCTTCGGCGTCGACCAGGGCACGATCGTCTACGCGCCGACACTCGGCAATTATGTCAGGTTCTTCACCGACCCGATCTTCCTCCCGGTGTTCTGGAACACCATCGTGCTGTGCGTGTCGGTAGCCGCCATCTGCATCCTGCTCGCCTATCCCGCCGCCTACTTCCTGGCGACGCTGAAGGGGCGCTGGCGTTACGCCTTGCTGATGCTGCTCCTGGTGCCGCTGCTGATGAGCTACGTCATCAAGATCTACGCGATCCGCAGCATCCTCGGCCTCAACGGCTTCCTCAACAAGGCGCTGGTGGCGCTCGGCATACTGCAGCAGCCATCGACGCTCTTCGTGTTCAACATGAACGCCATCCTGTTGACGCTGAGCCTGCTTTTGATCCCCTTCGCCATCCTGCCGATCTTCCTGTCGCTGGAGCGGATTCCCCAGACTTTGCTGCGTGCCTCGGATGATCTTGGCGCGAGCGGATGGCAGACATTCCTGCGCATCACCTTGCCGCTCAGCCTGCCCGGCGTCGCCTCGGCGGCGAGCTTCGTCTTCGTGCTGGCGATCGGCGATTTCCTGACGCCGCAGATGGTCGGCGGGATCAGCGGCTTCACCTTCGGCCGCATCCTCTACAGCCAGTTCGGCACCGCCTACAACTGGCCGTTCGGCGCGGCGCTGTCGGTGGCGCTTGCGATGGTGGTGATCTGCGCCATCCTCATCGGCGAACGGTTCGGGCGCAGCCGGGGGACCTCGCTATGAACGCCCTGCCCCGGCCATCCACCATCTTTCTGGCCGCGATCACGACGCTGGTCGCGGTGCTGCTCTACAGCCCGCTGTTCGTGCCGATCGTGTCGTCGTTCTTCACCATTTCGCAGGGCAATGTCGACTGGTCGTCGCCGACCCTTTCGACCTATGCGGCGCTGGCCGAAAATCACGATATCCTGGCTGCCTTGCGCACCACGCTGATCGTCGGCGTCTGCACCGTCATCCTGTCGGTGGTCAGCGGAACGCTGCTGGCGCTCTATTATCACGGTCGCCGTTCAGGGCGCTCTTTCCTGCAGTTCATCATCTTCCTGCCTTTCCTGATGCCGCCGATCATCAGCGGCCTGGCGCTGCTGATCTTTTTCCGCGAAATCGGCCTCGAACGCTCGCTGCTGACTGTCGTCATCGGCCATACGGTCTTTGTGCTGGCGATCGTCTATCGCACCGTGCTGATGCGGCTGCAGTCGATGAGCCGCACGCTGGTCGAAGCGTCCTACGATCTCGGCGCCACCGGCTGGCAGACCTTCTGGCGCATCATACTGCCGAACCTGTCGAGCGCGATGGTCGGCGGCGCCATCCTGGCGTTTGCGCTGTCGTTCGACGAAACGATGATCACCATCCTGGTCACCGGCACGCAAAGCACGCTGCCGGTCAGGCTGTGGGCGATGATGCGGCTTGGCTTCTCGCCCGACATCAATGCGCTGGTGGCGCTGATCCTGATGTTCACCGTGCTGCTCTGCGTGCTCGCCGCCCGCTTTCTGATCCCCAGGCAGATGGCGACGGAACGGACCTGAGTGCCGCCTTACAGACCGCCACTTATCGTCGGGGAAAGGGAGTTGGATCGAGATCGAAGACCCGTCCTCGATTAAGGATGTTCTTCGGATCGAGCGCCGTCTTCAGCCGCCGCATCGTGGCGATTTCGGCGTCGCTGCGGACCAGATGCAGCCACTCTTTCTTGTCGAGGCCGATGCCATGCTCGGCCGAAACGCCACCGCCCGCCGACGCCACGCCGCGATAGATGATGCCGTAGGCCACCGCCGGATCCGCAGTGCGAACCTGATAGTGCAGATTGCCGTCGCCGAGATGGCCGAATACATAGATCTCGGCGCCGGGATCGGCGGCATGGATGGCGGCGTGGGCCTCCCGCAGGAATGTTCCCATGCGCGCCAGGGGAATGCTGATGTCGACGCCGATCAGCCCTTTCATCGAAAACAGGACGCGGTTGGCGTCCTCCCGTACGTCCCACAGGGCGCGGAATTCGCGCGGCGACTGCGCGACGACCACATCGTCGATGACGCCGTCCTCGACAGCCTGCATCAGCACCTCGGCGAAGCGCTCGCCGTCGCGCTCGGGCTCGCTGCCCTGGATTTCAGCCAGCACGTAGACGGGCGAGCCAGGCGGCAGCGGCGCCGGCATGGCCATACTGGCAACCATGAGGTCATAGAGCGGCGCGAAATTCACCTCATAGGCTGATAACAACGGACCGAGCTTTTGCCGCAGCAGCCCGAGCAAGGCGATCGCCGCATCGAGCGAAGGGAGCGCGCAGAAGGCGTTCACCTCGGATGCCGGCTTCGCATGCAGCCTGAGCGCGGCGCGGGTGACGACGCCGAGCGTCCCTTCGGTGCCGATGAAGAGCTGGCCGAGGTCATAGCCGGAATTGTCCTTGGCCAGGCCCTTGAGCGAGGACAGCACGTTGCCATCGGCAAGCACGGCTTCCACCCCCAACACCTGCGCCCGGTACATGCCGTAGCGCAGCACGCGGATGCCGCCGGCATTTGTGGCGATGTTGCCGCCGACCGTTGCCGAGCCGCGCGCGCCGATATCGACGCCAAACATCAAGCCGGCGCCGTCGGCCCCGTCCTGCACCGCCTGCAGCGTTGCGCCCGCTTCGGCGACGATGCTGGCCGCCTGGCGATCCGGAGCGGCAAGGCCGGTCATGCGCTCCAGCGACAGCACGATCTCGCCCGGCTGCACGCGCGCGCCGCCGGCCAGGCCGGTGCGGCCGCCCTGGACGACGACCGGCTGGCCGAGGCCGTTGCATGCGGCGAGTGCTGCCGCGACACCTTTGGTGTCGCGCGGACGCAGCACCACTTCGGGCAGCGCGCCAAGCTTGCCGTCGGGATCGTCACGATAGCGCTGGTCCACGTCGGAGCCGGCGAGAATGCCGCCCGCGCCCAGCCGATCGCCAAGGGCGGACAGAAGCCGTTGCGTTGCAGGCGACATCGGGCTCAGGCGCCTGCCCGATGGGTATTTCTGTCCGACACGCTCGCCATTCCCTCCGATTGCCGCCGGCCGATCCTATTCGTGATCGCGTGCCCTGCAAGCGTTTTTGGCCTGCCTCAAGCGACACCGGCATCAATCGCGATAGACGCGATCGATGCCGGAGGCCTGTGCCAAATCTACTGAAGCTTGGCCTGCAGCGCGTTGACGTCGTCGGTGGTCATTTCGCCATCGGTGGTCACCTTGCCGTCGACGATCTTCCACAACCGGAACGGGCCGGTGATGTCGCCAAATTTGTCGAAGGCGACCGGACCGATGACACCCTCATAGCGGATCGGCTTGCCGTCCTTGATCAGGCCGAGCGCCTTGGCGAATTCGTCCTTGCCGGCAAAGATCGGCGTGCCGGCAGGATCGACGGCCTTATACATGGCGTCCTTGATCTTGGCCGGATCCTCGGAGCCGGCAATGGCGATGGCCAAGCCGACGATGGCGCCGGCATCATAGGAACGGTCTGCCGCCGGGTTCGACGGTTCGATGCCGGAGAATTCCTTGTAGTTCTTCATGAAGTAGTCGGTCGATGCTGTCGGGCTGGTGCCGGACGAGGTGCCATAGGCGTCCTTGAGATAGTCGGCGCCGACCGACTCGATGAAGTCGGGACTGTTCATGCCGTCATTGAGCAGGAATTTCTGCACGCCGCCCTGCGAAATCCAGGTGCGGGCAACCGTTGCGCCATCGACCGGCGTGCTGACGAGGTAGAGCCCGTCCGGTTCGCCTGACATCGCCGCCGTGACTTCCGAGGCGTAGCTCGACTGCTTCTCGTTGTAGGGTGTGTCGGAGACGATGGTGCCGCCGAGCGCTTTGTAGGCGCGCGAGAATTCGGCCACCATGTTGACGCCGAAGTCGTTGTTGACATGGATGATCGACAGCTTCTTGAAGCCCTTGTCGATGGCGTATTTGGCGGCGGCGACGCCCTGCAGCGCATCCGAGGTGATGGTGCGGAAGAAGATGCCGTTGGTCTTGCCGTCGCGGCCGAGCGCCGTCAGCGTCGGCGACGACGATGCCGGCGAGACCTGGACGATCTTGGCCGGTGCCGTGACCGAGGTCAGGATCGGAATCGACACCGAAGAGATGATGCCGCCGATGATCACAGGCACTTTCTTGACCTGAACTAGCTGGGTCGCGGCATCGACGGCGATGTTGCCCTGGCTCTGGCTGTCGCGGGTGGCGGTCGCCAGATCGCAACCGCGCACGCCGCCGGCGGCATTGATGTCGCGGAAGGCCATTTCGACCGACTTGGCGCCGGCCTGGCCGTATTCGCCGGCAGGTCCGGTCAACTCCATGACGAGGCCGACGGTGATCTTGCAATCCGCGGCCTGTGCGGCACCGGCCATCGTCACGAGGGCGAGCGCTGTGGTGAGTTGGAGTATCGTCTTTGTCATTGTTGTTCCCCTTTCGTTACTCGACTCTAATTTAATCTCTGGAGCCTGTTCAACGTTCCGGCACCTGCAGCCAGGTTTCATGCAGATGTCGCCATTCGACGCCATTGGGCGCCGATGAACTGGTGGTGAAGACGGCACTCGATTGGCGGCGGCTGCGCTTGCCCGCGCGCAGCTGCGCCTCGACGTAGAAGACGACGATCGTATCGGCGCTTTGCCAGCCCGGCCTGATATCCTCGATCGAAATGGCAAAGCCATCGTCGCAAGTGGCGCGGCTCGAGCGCACGTGATCGACGACCGCTTCGCGATCGAGCACCTTGCCGTCCGGCGCGACCATGCTGAACCCGTCACCCATAGCGCGCTCGAAACGGGCGAAGTCCACCGTGTCGTCCGCTTCGACGAACCAGTCGACGAAGAAGCGATGCAGGTCGACGACCTCGGCGCTGGCCTTTGCAAACAGCGTCGTGTCGGTGGCGCTCATGTGCGGCCCGCGTTCAGATTGTAGTGCATGATCGACCCGTGGCGGCCATGGCGGTCGCGCTCCAGCGTGTAGACGTCGCCCAAGGGGCCCCGGCTTTGCGCGATCACGGCAGCGATGCTTGCGCGGTCGTCGGCATCCAGTTCCACATCCATGATTTTGGCGTTGGCGAGCGCATGCGCCTGATTGCGGGCGCCGACAATGACGGCCGCCACTTGCGGCTGCTCCAGCACCCAGGCGCTGGCGATGGTGGCGATGTCGACGCCATGGCGGTCGCCAACGGCTTTCAGGGCTCGAAGCAGCTGCTGGAACAGGTCCCAGCCGCCGAAGTCGTCGATGATCAGCTTGTATTTGACCAGCGAGCGGTTTTCGAGCGGCGTGGCGGGCTCGGCCATGCCAAGCCATTTGTCGCTGAGGAAGCCGCCGGCCACCGAACCATAACAGAGGAAGCTGACGCCGTTTTTCGCGGCGAGGCCCGCAAGGCTGTTGCCCGGCCGCTGGTCGAGCACGGAATATTGCAACTGCTGGCTGACCAGCGGGATGCCGGCCGCCAGGATTTCGGCCAGCCTCGGCGTGTCGAAATTGGTGGTGCCGAGATTGCGCAGCTTGCCTTCGAGCCGAAGTTCGTTGAGCCAGCCCATCGCCTCGACATAGCGAGGCTGGTCATAGTCCCACCAATGGAACTGCACGAGATCGAGCCGTTCGGTCTTCAGCCGCCGCAGCGACTGGTCGACGATGCCCCTGATGTAGTCGCGGCTGATGCTGGCCAGCCGTTCGAGGTCGGGCACCAGCTTGGTGTGCACCTTCATCCTGGCGGCGGCGTCGAGGCCGCGCTCGCTGGCCAGCCGCAGGCGCGCGGCACCGATCAACTCCTCGACACCCGTGTAGATGTCGGCGCAATCATAGGTCCAGATGCCGGCATCGAAGGTGGCGATCAGATCGGCCACCGCTTGGCTGCGGTCGATGGCGCCGTGTCCGCCGGCGAGCTGCCAGCCGCCGCGAATGACGCGCGAGATGGTGTAGCCGGGGCCGAGTTCGAAGGTCTTGGCGGTCATGTCAGGTCATTCTCCTTCGGCAACGGGACCGCCGTGGTTTCGGCATGGCTGAACCGCCGCTTGGCCAGCCTGACGATCCGCAGCCGGCTGCCGCAATTGGGGTCGGGACAGGCGATCTCGGCGTCCGAGGTCATCCAGTCGTTCGGGTGGGTTGGACGCTGCTTTGCCGCGAGAAACGGCAACACCGCGGCGAGCGAGTAGATCGAAAACCCCTGGCCCGCCGGCATCGACAGCATCTCGCCCTTGAGTTCAAAATAATCGCCTGCCTTGGCGCCACAATAGATCGGCTTGCCCTCGGGAATGACCGCCTCGACGCGAAGATCGAAGAGTTCGAAGCTGTCGTCAGCCATTCGAGGCCTCCACCAGGCTGAAGGTGATGTCGCAGGCGCCGTTGCGCCGGATGATGCCGCATGCGGCGGCGAACTGATCACGCTCGCCGGCCAGCACCTGCGCCACCACGCTGCCGGCGAGCCAGCCGATCGGGAACAAAAGACGCGCGCCCTGACCGTAGAACAAGCCGATGTCGAAGATCGCATTGGGATTGCCGCCCCACATGCGCGGCGGCACATAGGAGAGCACGATGTCGCCCGGTTGCGGCGTCAGCGTCGCGTTCTCCGCCGGCAAGGGGCTGGCATAGGCCTGGCCTTCGAGATCGGCTGATGGAACCGGGCAGGAAACCTCAGGTCCCGTCCACATCGCATGGATACCCGGGACGACGCGCGGCGAGGCGAGGTACGTCTGGAGAAAGGCAGCGTTTTCCGGCGCTTTTTCGGGCAGCAACAGCGCCGTCACAGACAGCTTCGAGCGCGGCTCGGTAATCCCTATGGCTGGCTTGTTCATGTCGGGTCTTTCGTGGCGGCGGATCGAAGCTTGTCGCGCAGGAAAGCAAAAGGCCGGCTGATATCGGCGACCAGCGCTTCGCGCGCCGCCTGCGCGTCCTGTTTGGCGAGGGCCGCGACGATGCGGCGGTGATAGTGCGCGGTGTCGACCTCGCCGGCGTCGGAAAAGGCGTAGATGGCGACGCGTATGCAGGGTCCCGATTGCAGCCAGAGGCTTTCGATCATTGGGATCAGCACAGCCGAGCCGCAGCAGCGGTAGATCTCGAAATGGAAGCTCTGGTTGAGCGTCGCTTCGCGGTCGATATCCTTCTTGTGCTTCAGTGCCCGCATCTCGTCCCACTCGCCGAGCATGGCTTCAATCGAAGCGATCTGGCGCGGGCTCATGCGCGTGGCGGCAAGTGCGATCGCTTCGCCTTCGATGAGCGACCTTGCGCGCAGAAGGTCGTCGATACGCTCCAGCGTGATCGGCGGCACGCGCACCGAGCGGTTGGGAAGCGCCTCCAGCGCCTTTTCCGTGATCAGCCGCCCGAGCGCTTCGCGCACCGGCATGGTCGACGTGACCAGCGCATCGGCAAGACCGCGGATCGTCAGAACCTGGTTCGGCTCGAAAAGCCCGCCGATCAGCGCCCGGCGCAACTCGGAATAAACGCGATCCTGCACGGTCTCGCGGCCGACCGGCGTGAGCTGGGCTGCGATCGTCTCGTTGTTCTTTTCGATGGCAGCCTTCTGCATGACCGGCGTTTGCCCCGTTTTCGGCTTGCGAATGAAATTAAAGCCGAATAGCGTGATCAAAGCAAGTGTGATCACAAATCAAAAATCAGGAGACGGCGACGATCGTCTTCGGCCAGAGGGTTTGATGAGCGAGGCAGCGGAACGGCAAGGGCAGGAGACCCGGGCGCCGGTCCTGACGGCAAGCAACGTCGTCAGGCGGTTCGGCGGCCTCGTCGCCGTCAACGATGTCTCGTTCGACGTCAACGCGGGCGAAATCCTCGGCCTGATCGGCCCGAACGGCGCCGGCAAGACGACGATGTTCGATCTGCTCGCCGGCAGCATATTGCCGACCAGCGGCGATATCTTCCTCAACGGCACGCGTGTCTCCGGTGAAGCCGCTCATCTGCGCATTGGTCGAGGTCTCGGCCGCACCTTCCAGATTCCCCGGCCACTGCCCAATCTGACGCTGATCGAAAACATAATGCTGGCCGCGCAGGGCCAGGCCGGCGAAAAGCTGCTCGCCAACTTCGTCACGCCCTGGCGGGTGGCGGCGCAGGAAAGAGCCTCCAGAACGAAGGCGCTCGACCTGCTGGAGCTCGTCACCCTCACCCACCTCGCGCATGAGCCCGCGCGCGTGCTTTCCGGCGGCCAGCGCAAGCTGCTGGAACTTGCCCGCGTCATGATGGCCGACCCGGCGATCATCCTGCTCGACGAGCCGGCGGCGGGCGTCAATGCGACGCTGCTCGAAGTCATCATCGACCGCATCCGCGACATCAACGCGCGCGGCATCACCTTCCTTTTGATCGAGCACAACATCGACATGGTGACGCGGCTCTGCCACCGCGTCCTGGTCATGGCGAGCGGCCAGTTGCTGAGCGAAGGCACGGCGGAAGAGGTTGCCCGCGATCCGCGCGTCATCGAGGCCTATCTCGGAGGCGCCGCATGAATGAGATCGTCCTCGACGTCCGCAAACTCGAAGCTGGCTATGAGCCCGGCGTGCCGATCGTGCGCGGCGCGTCGATCACCGTCAGCAAGGGCGAGATCGTCGTCGTGCTTGGTCCCAACGGTGCCGGCAAATCGAGCTTCATCAAGGCGATCGCCGGCCTTGTCCCGATCACCGGCGGCACGGTGTTCCTGGACGGCAAGGACATCACCGCCGCGCCCGCCCACACCATGGTGCGGCTTGGGCTCGCCTTCGTGCCGCAGACCGAAAACATCTTTCCGCTGATGTCGGTCGAGGACAATCTCAGGGTTGCCTGCGGCATCCTCGAGCGGCGTGAAATCCCTGGCCGCATCGAGGAGATGTATGCTGCCTTCCCCGACCTCGTCCGCCAGCGGCGCACCGCCGCCGGCAACCTGTCGGGCGGACAGCGGCAGATGCTTGCGGTCGCGCGGGCGCTGATCGTCCACCCAAAGGTGCTGGTGTTGGACGAACCATCGGCCGGCCTGTCGCCGAAATTCGTCTCGATGGTGTTCGAGATGCTGGCCGGCATCCGCAAGTCCGGCGTCACCATCCTTTTGGTCGAGCAGAACGCCAAGGCGGCACTGGCCATCGGTGACCGCGCCTATGTGCTGGTCGAGGGCAAGGACCGGCACGAGGGCATCGCCTCCGAATTGTGGAACGACCCGGTCGTCGCCGAGCTCTATCTCGGCCAGCGACCGCTCAACGCGGAAAAGTCGTCGCACGCAGGCAAGGGAGGCGCGGCATGAGCCTGCAATTTGTCGTTGACGGGTTGCTGACCGGCTCGATGATCGGCCTCGGCGCCATCGGCGTGACCCTCACCTATTCAATCCTGCGCTTCTCGAATTTTGCCCATGGCGACTTCATGGCATGGGGCACCTATGCGACGCTCGCCGTCGTCAGCGCCATCGGCGCGATGGTCGGCAAGGTGGCGCCGATCGCACCGCTGTCCTTCGGCTGGCCGCTCCTGGTCGCGCTGATCGTCGGCATGGCCTTCACCGCCCTCTTGGCGCTGCTGCTCGACAAGGTGCTGTTTTCGCGACTGCGCTCACAAGGCCAGGCGATCATCGTGGTGATGGCGAGCTTCGGCGCCTCGATGGCGCTCCGAAGCCTGCTCGAGTTCACCTTCAGCTCGCGCCCGACCTATTTCAGCCGGGCGATCCAGATAGCCATGCCGGTCGGCTTCGGCATCCGCATCACGCCCGACCAGATCGCGCTCTTGCTGCTGACCGCGGTGCTCGTGCTCGGCGTGCATCTGTTGATGACGCGCACACAGACCGGACGCTCCATGCAGGCCTTGAGCCAGAACGCTGCATTGGCGCGTATCGTCGGCATCGACGTCGCCAGCGTGGTACGCGTCACCTGGGTCATCGGCGGCGCGCTGGCCTGCGTGGCCGGCGTGATGATCGGCATTCTGGTGCAGGTCCGCCCCTTCATGGGCTTCGACATGCTGCTGCCGATGTTCGCCGCCGCCATCCTCGGCGGCATCGGCAGCATCCCGGGCGCGGTGCTCGGCGGCCTGATCATCGGTCTCGCCGAGGCTGGCGCGGTTCAGTTGATCGGCGCCGAATGGCGCGCCGCCGTCTCGTTCATCATCCTGATGGCGGTGCTGTTCGTGCGGCCGATCGGCCTTTTCGGCGTGAGGGAAAGATGATCGATCTCATCGGCTACGGCGCTTTCTTCCTGACCACCGCGCTGATCTTCTCGCTGGTGACGCTCGGGCTCAATCTGCAGTGGGGGCTGACCGGCCTGTTCAATGTCGGCCTCGCCGGCTTTGTCGCCATCGGCGCCTACACATCGGCGCTGCTGACGACACCGGACGATCCCGTCCGCCTGGGCGGCTTCGGCCTGCCGATCCTGGTCGGCTGGGCGGGCGCCATGGCCATCGGCGGCATCGCCGCCGCGCTTACCGGCATGGCCACGCTGCGGCTCAGATCCGACTATCTGGCAATCACCACATTCGGCGTCGCCGTGGTCGTTCAACTGGTGGCGCTCAACGCGCAGAAGCTGACCGGCGGTCCGTTCGGCATCGGCTTCATACCGCGTCCCTTCGGCGGCCTTGCCGAGACGCCGCTGCTGTTCAACCTGTCGAATCTTGCCGTCGTCTCGGTTGTCACGCTGATCGCCTATCTCGCCCTGGAGCATCTGTCGCGCAGCCCGTGGGGGCGCGTGCTGAAGGCGCTGCGCGAGGATGAGCGGGCGGCGATTTCGCTCGGCAAGAGCGCGCGCTTCTACCGTGTCCAGGCCTTCGCGGTGGGCGGCGCCATCATGGCGCTGGCCGGGGCGCTGCAGGCGCATTTCACCGGCTTCATCGCGCCGGACAATTATTTGCCGATCCTGACCTTCCAGGTCTGGGTGATGCTGATCGTCGGCGGCTCGGGCAGCAATCCCGGCGCCGTCATCGGCAGCATCCTGGTCTGGGCGATCTGGGCCGGATCGGGCACGCTGACCAGCGTGCTGTTTCCGCCCGAGCAGCAGGCACGCGCCGCTTCGCTTCAGATCGTCGCCATCGGCGTGATGCTTTGCGTCATCCTGCTGCTCCGGCCGAACGGTCTGTTTGGCGACAGGCCAAAGCGGCCGCGTTTCGGCAAGCGGTCCAAGGCGGTCGCGGCCAAGAGCAGTTCCAACTCATGAATGCGGTGACCCGGCAGGAAGCGCATGGCGCTTCGCTCTGGCATGCCGTGAGCCGCAATCGGCGCGAGCGGCCAGCGCTGCAAGGCGAGATCGATGTCGACCTTGCCATTGTCGGCGGTGGTTTTTCCGGCCTGTCGACCGCACTTCACGCCGCCGGGAAAGGGCTTTCCGTCGCCGTTCTCGAAGCCGAGTGCATCGCCTGGGGCGCGACCGGCAGGAATGCCGGGTTCGTCGTGCCGAACTTCGCGAAGAGGGACCCAGACAGCATCCTTGCGCATCTCGGCCCCGAGCGCGGTGAACGCCTGATCGACTTCGCCGCCGGCAGCGCCGATCTCGTCTTCGGGCTGATCCGGCGGCACGGCATCCACTGCGACGCCGTGCAGAGCGGCTGGATCCAGCCGGCGCATTCGCCCGCCGCGCTCGAAAAGGTCAAATCCCGGGCCGGGCAATGGGCGCGGCGCGGGCGGCCTGCCGTCACGCTGGACCGGCAGGATGTCGAAGCACTGACGGGTGCGCGCGGCTATGTCGGCGGCTGGATGGATCGTTCGGGCGGCGTGCTCAATCCGGTCGCCTACGCGCGCGGGCTCGCCGATGCGGCGGAGAAGGCCGGCGCGAAGATCTTCGAGCGCACAACGGTCACCTCGGTCGATCCCGTGGCCGATGGCTGGACGCTGAAAACGCCATCGGGCACGGTGCGTGCCGGCAAGGTGCTGATCGCCACCAACGCCTATGGCGGGTCACTCAATCCGTTGCTGCACCGAACCTTTTTCCCGCTGAAGGTTTTTCAGATCGCGACCAGGCCGCTGCCGCTTGATGTGCGCACGCGTCTGCTTCCAGGCGGGCAAGGCGTTGGCGATACCAGGCGCAATCTCTTCACCTTCCGCTTCGATGCCGAAAACCGGCTGATCAGTGGTGGCATGCATATACTTGGCGCAGGCGCCGACAGACGCGTGCCGCAAACGATCTGGCGGCGGCTCGCCAGACATCTCGACCTGCCTGACCTGCCGCCGCTCGCCCATAGCTGGTCGGGAATGGCTGCCGTCGAACCGGACTTCCTGCCGCATCTCCTGGACCTCGGGCCGGGGCTGATCGCCGGCCGCGCCTGCAACGGGCGCGGCATTGCCATGACGACGGCGATGGGCAAGGTGCTGGCTGACTGGGCTGCCGGAACCGAAGCCCGTGATTTGCCGCTGCCGTTCGCGCTGCCGGCACCGATCCCGTTCCACGCGGTGTTGCGTCATGCGCCCAACGTGCTGCTCGGCTGGAGCATGCTGCGCGATCGGATGGACGGGAAGGTGTAGGTGGATCGTGCCGGTGGAGCGGACGATCAGCCGGCTGTGCGCAGATTTTCGGAGAGGACAGCGGCCGCTACCGCGATGTCCTGCTCAAGGGAGGCCCGGACGGCAGGGCCATTGCGCTGCTCCAATGCGGCAACGATCCTGCGATGCGCGTCGTTCGACTGCGGAATGTAGCGATCGGCCTGCATCAGCAGCTTCAGGTAAGGGCCAACCCGGCCCCAGAGGTCGCGGATCATGTTGAGCAGGATCGGGGCGCCGGCATGCTGATAGATGGCAAAATGAAATGCCTCATTCAGCGAGAGATAGGCGCTGGCGTCACCGGTCTCGATGGCGCGCTGCATGCTGGCCAGTGTCGCCCGTATGTCGAGCAACCCGCCTTCGCTTATCCGCGATGCGGCCATCTCACCCGCCAGCCCTTCGACGGCGATGCGGATCTGGGTCAGTTCCTCGAAGGCTGGGGCCGACAGCAAGGGCACGATGATCGAACGGTTGTTCTGCATCTCGAGCAGCCGCTCGGCGACAAGCCTTTGCAGCGCCTCGCGGATCGGCGTCGTCGATATGCCGAACGTCTCGGCAAGCTTGCGGATGACCAGTGTCTGGCCCGGGCTAAAACCGCCCGAAATCAATTCCTGCTTGAGCGCGCCATAGGCGCGGTCGTTGAGGGTTTGATGTTCGAGCTTCAGCATGCGCGCCCGGCTCCGGTCACTAGTTCGACAGTGCGCGATCGAGCGTTTCTGCCAGTTGCTCGGCATTGTCCCTGGCAAACGGCAGAGGCGGCCTGATCTTCAGCACATTGCCGCGCGGACCGCAGGACGAGATCAGCACGCCGTCCTCGCGCATGGCTTCAACGACGGAAGACGTCTTGGTGGCGGCCAAGGCCTCATCGCCATCCGCCGCCAGTTCGACGCCAAAATAGAGGCCGTTATGCCTGACGTCGGCGACCATGCCGTGCCGACCTTGCAGCGCGCGCAGCAGCTCACCCGTGTAGGTGCCGGCATTGCGCGCGTTCTCGATCAGCCCCTCGCCCTCGATGACGTCGAGCACCGCGATGCCGACGGCGGCCGCGACCGGATTGCCGCCGAAGGTGTTGAAGTAGCCGGTGTTCGAACCGAAAGAGGCAACAAGCTGCGGCCGCACGATCACCGCACCCATCGGATGCCCATCGCCGATCGGCTTGCCCATGGTGACGATGTCTGGATCGAGGCCATAATTGGCAAAGCCCCACATGCCTTGACCGAGCCGGCCAAAGCCCGACTGGACCTCATCGGCGATGACGATGCCGCCGGCCTTCCTGACGTGATCGGCCGCCTTGCGCATCACCGTCGCATCCGGAAAGTAGATGCCGTCGCTGGAAAAGGCCGAATCGAGCAGCAGCGCCGCCGGACGGATGTTTTGCGCACGCATGTCGTCGATCGCGGCGGCGACATTCCTGGCGAAATCATGCGCGGCGCGGCCATGCTCGCGGAACGTGTCGGGAGCTGCCACGGTCCGGTGGTGCGCGGGCACGCCCTTCGCCCCGACCGCCGCCGGCGACAGCTGCGCCGTCGCGATCGTGGCGCCGTGATAGGCGAAGTCGGTGATGATCACGCCGGTGCCGCCGCTGGAATGCTGGGCAATGCGGATGGCGAGATCGTTGGCCTCGCTGCCGGTGCAGGTGAACATGGCGTGCCCGAGATGGGCCGGAAGCGTGCCGAGCAGCTTCTCCGCGTAGTCGAGGATGATCTCGCTCAAGTAGCGGGTATGGGTGTTGAGCGTGGCGGCCTGCCCCGACAGCGCCTCGACCACGCGCGGATGGCAGTGCCCGACCGAGGCGACGTTGTTGTAGGCGTCGAGAAATTTGCGGCCCTGCGCATCGTAGAGCCACACGCCGCTGCCGCGCACCAGATGGATCGGGTTGCGATAGAAGGCGCGATAAGTCGGCCCAAGCAGCCTCGCGCGGCGTTCGAGCAGGGCTTGCTCGGATGCCGCCGAGCCGGCATTTGCAGGGTATAGCGAGGACTGGGACACGGGCATCTACTCCGGATTGGAATGGTCGAGGAAATAACGGTGGGCCTCAGTTGGCGAGAGTCCGTCCAGCCGTTCGAGCGAGGCCCAGACCTCGGTGATGAGGCGCAGGACATAATCGCGCTTTGCCGGGAAGCGTTCGGCCTGCCAGCTGGCGATGTTGGCGATGAGCGCAAGGCGGGCACGTATCAGATGGAAAAGAATGCTGATCTCTTCGGTTTCAAGTGGTTGCACCAAGTGGTAGCCGGCGACGAAACGCGCGGCGGGCGCCAGCGGATGACCTTCCGCCGGCCAGCGGTAGACGGCGCCGACGGCGAGATCGCAGATCAACGGCGAATGGATCATGTCGCCGAAATCGAGGATGCCGCTGACCACCTCCGGACGCGACGCGTCCATCACCACATTGTAGGAATTCATGTCGTTGTGGACGATCTGCGCGCGCAGCCTCGGGATGATCGGCGCCGCATGCTCCTCGAAGGCGTCGATGACGCGCTCCACCATGGCGCGATGGCCGGCATCGGCGATATGCGCCAGCATGGGCCGCGTCTTGGCGACCTTGCGGATATCCCAGAGCAGGTCGCTGCCGGCTGCCGGATGGAAAAAGCCGCGCAGCGCCCGGCCAAGGCGGGCGAGGAAGATGCCGAGATTGCGATCCTGCGCCGCAGAGATGGGCGAGCGCGAAAGCAACTGGCCGGGCAGATAGGTCACCAGCCGGACGATGCGCGGCGCCGATCCGCCGACGCTGACCGCGAACTGCGCTTTGCCTTGCAGGCTTTTGCGCACAGAAGGCACCGGCAAGGTCGGGTCGACCGCAAGGATATGATCGAGCGCCTTGTTTTGGAAATCTGTGAAGCCCGCCTCCTCCGCCGGATGCGAGATCTTGAGGACGAACTCGCCCTCGCCTTCGGTCTGGATGTGGAAGTTGTGGTCGCGCTCGCCCGGCAAGGGACGCGCGCCGCCGTTGAGACCGTAATGCCGGCGCAAAATGGCAAGCGCGTCGGCGATCGAAACGTCAGGCGCATCCTCGGCCAGCGTTTCGCCGAAGGCATCAGGCACGGCCGCGCTCATGGCCTTGCCTCTGGATCGATCGGCTCAAGACCACACCAGTCGGCGATGAACAGGGCGATGGTCTGGGTGACCTTGCGCACCGAGTCGAGATCGACGGCCTCGTCATAGCCATGCGGCATGCGGCAGATCGGGCCATAGACGATCGCCGGCGTGCCGGCATAGAGGCCGAAGAAACGCGCATCGGTGGTGGCCGAAGTGACGTGCTCCGTCAGCGGCTCGCCCCACACGGCGACATGGCTGCGGCGCAGCACGGCTTCCATCTCGTCAGCGCCTTCCAGCACATAGCCCTCGGCCATGAAGCCGTTATACGTCATCCTGGGCGGGCGATTGGCGAGAAACGGATCGGCGCGGGCCGCATCGGCGATGCAAGCCTCGAGCTCGGCCCTCGCGTCTTCGAGCTTCTGGCCGGGATAGGTAGCGACCCGCATCTCGAAAACACAGCGCGCCGGAACGCTCGATGTCCATTCGCCGCCTTCGATCCTGCCAAGGTTGAAGCGGATCGGATGCGGGTGATTGCAGAAATGCGGATCATCGACCTTGCGCGCGTTCCAGACGATTTCGAGCTGCTTCAGCGCCTGGATGATGACGAAGGCCTTTTCGATGGCATTGGCGCCGGCCGAGAAAGCACCCGATGCATGCTGCGGATCGCCGTCGACCTCGACCCTGAACCAGATCGGTCCGACCTGCGCCCGCATCAATCGCGGTTCCAGCGGCTCGGGAATGAAGGCAGCGTCAGCGCGATAGCCGCGTTGCAGACAGGCGAGCGCGCCATTGCCGGTGCACTCTTCCTCGACCACCGACTGGAGATAAACGTTCGCGGCCGGCTGATAGCCGAGGCTGCGCAAGGCGGCCAGCGCATAGAGACAGGCCGACAGGCCGGCCTTCATGTCGCCGGCGCCGCGGCCATGCATCCAGCCGTCTTCAATTGCCGGATCGTAGGGATCGCGCAGCCAGCGGTCGAGCGGCCCCGTCGGCACCACGTCGATATGGCCGTTGAGGATCAGCGAACGGCCGGTGGCGTTTCGTGGCGTATGGGTGGCAACGACGTTGAAGGCATCGTCATAGGAGACCGCCACGGGTGAAAACCCCGGCAGATCGCGGATCGCATCGATGTCGACACGCCACATGTCGACAGTATAACCGTCGGCCTCGTAAGCGGCCGCCATGAAGGATTGCGCCGCGTGCTCTTCGCCACGCTGGGAAGGAAGGCGCACGAGGTCCGCCAGGAATGCGACTTGCCGCGCGAAGCCGTCATCAACTGCGCTCAAAATGGCTTCGTCGGCAATTCGTTCAGGCATGATATTCCGCTTTCCCAAGAATGGTGTATCATATCTCATATGCCATTTTCAGGAAATGCAAGAGGACAGGCGGGCCAAACTTATGACCCACCTTCGGAAACCCTTGGCAGGCGAGCGAAGAATTGGCATCAGCTTCTTGCATGCCGGCCAAGCCGTGCGACGGAAGATCGAGGACAGATGCTGGTCACCGAAGGCACATTGCCGGATGAAGTCACCGATCTCTCGGCCGGCTACCGGCGCGTGCCGGCCGGCAAGATCATCAATGCGGTAACGTGGATGGAAGCGCTTGCTCCGGTGCCAGGCCTCGCCCGACCGCTGACCATGACCCGGGTCACCAAGCCCGACAGCGCCTCCTACCGCGCGATCTTCCTCGAGATCGGCGCTCCCTGGCTCTGGGATCGCGCCGCCGAAATGTCGGATGCCGAAATCGCCAAGCATTTCGCCGACCCTCGCCAGCATCTCTATTACGGCCATGATGAAAGCGGCGGCCATGTCGGCATGGTCGAATTCTCGGTGGCCGACAACAACGAGATCGAGATCACCTATTTCGGCCTGTTCCCATCCTTGACCGGCCAAGGCTTCGGCAAGCGGCTGATGGCCGGCGCGCTCGATCAGGCATGGCGGCTCAGCCCCGGCCGCATCTGGCTGCACACCAGCAGCTTCGATCATCACAACGTCATCGGTTTCTACAGAGCTTGCGGATTTGAACCCTTCGCGGCGGGTTTCGAAATCACCGACGACCCCCGGATCAAGGGAACGTTGCCGCGCGATGCCGCCCCGCAAATCCCGTTGATCGAAACGGAATGGGTGCCCGGCGCCAGATGAGACCAACCAATACCGACGGCGGGCGGCCTCGCGCTGCCGTCAGGTCACTTGCGGCGCCGGTAGCCGCTGGCGCAATTCGTCGACAAGCACCCTGGTGTTTTCGGAATAGTCGATGGGCACGACGACGAGATGCACGCCGCCGCCGGTGAAGGCCTGCTCCAGCGCCGGCCGCAAGTCCGCAATAGCGTCAACCCTGGTCCCCCGGGCGCCATAGGCCTCGGCGTATTTGACGAAGTCGGGATTGCCGAAGGTCATGCCGAAGTCCGGAAATTCGTCGACCGCCTGCTTCCAGCGGATCATGCCATAGGCATGGTCTTCGAGCAGCAGGACGACGAAGTTGAGCTTGAGCCTGACGGCGGTTTCCAGCTCCTGGCTGTTCATCATGAAGCCGCCGTCGCCGCAAATGGCCATGACGCGGCGCCTGGGATAGAGCAGTGCCGCCATCATCGCCGACGGCAGGCCGGCGCCCATTGTGGCCAGCGCATTGTCGAGCAGCAGCGTGTTTGCCATGCGCGTGCGGTAATTGCGCGCGAACCAGATCTTGTACATGCCGTTGTCGAGAGCGAGGATCCCGTCCGCCGGCATCACGGCACGCACGTCATGCACGATGCGCTGCGGCGTGAAGCGGTCTTCGGTGGCGCGCGCCGCGATCCGGCTCAAAATGCCTTCGCGCAACGGCAGCAGGGCCTGCGCGTTGGGGATCTTGCCCTCGATGCGGTCGGCCAGCAGCGCCAGTGATGGGCCGAGGTCGCCGACGATTTCAGCCTGCGGGAAATAGACCTGCTCGACATCCGCTGACTGGTAGCCGACATGGATGACCTTCGGTCCTTTGGCGCCCATGATGAAGGGCGGCTTTTCGACCGTGTCGTGGCCGATGGTGATGATCAGATCGGCCTGCTCGATGGCCTCGTGCACATAGTCGCGCTCCGAAAGCGCTGCCGTTCCCATGTAGAGCTCGGTGCCGCCGGGCACGGTGCCCTTGCCCATCTGCGTGGTGAAATAGGGAATTTGGGTGCGAAGCACGAACTGGGCGACATCCGGCGTCACACGCGGCCGCGACGCCGCCGCGCCGAACATCAGCAGCGGACGCTTGGCCTCCATGATCATGCGGGCGGCACGGTCGAGCGCACCCGCGCTGGCCAGAGGCAGCTCGACCGGATGCGTCGGCACCAGCGCGACCGGCTCACACTCAGCCGCCGCAATGTCTTCCGGCAGCTCCAGATGCACTGGGCCAGGGCGCTCTTCCTGGGCGACGCGGAAGGCTTCGCGCACCAGCGAGGGGATCATCTTCGGCGAGACGATCTGGCGCGACAGCTTGGTCAGCGGCTTCATCGCCGCGACGATGTCGACGATCTGGAAGCGCGCCTGCCGGGATGACAGGATGCCCTTCTGGCCGGTGATCATGATCATCGGCATCGCGCCGAGCAGCGCATAGGCCGAGCCGGTCGTCAGATTGAGCGCGCCGGGCCCAAGCGTGGTGATGCACACACCTGGCTTGCCGGTAAGCCTGCCATAGGTGGCGGCCATGAAGGCGGCCGCCTGCTCGTGGCGGGTCAGGATCAGCTGGATCGACGAGCGCCGGATGGATTCGACGATGTCGAGATTTTCTTCGCCCGGAATGCCGAAAATCCGCTCGACCCCTTCATTCTCGAGGGCCGCGACGAACAGATCCGAACCTTTGGTCATGAACCGTCTCTCCTGCAACGCGCACATTCCGTCAGCCACCATCATATGGCAGGGAAGGCGACGCCTCAAAGACCGAAGCGTGCACTGGCTCACATAAGAGATCAGAGTTTGCGCGCCGTCGACAAGTGGAGCGGCGCTAGCACGCGGCTGGCGATCACCCCATCAATTTCGGCAGGGCGACCGCCAGCGCGTCGACGGCGAACCGGACTTTGAGCGGCAGATGCGGCGTCTGCAGCCAAAGGGCGTAACAATCATAGGGATAGCGCCGCTGCTCCGGCAACAGTGTCATCAGCGCGCCGGCCCGGATGCGCTCGCGAACCAGCCACCAAGGTAGCCAGGCAATCCCCATGCCTTCGACGGCGGCATCGGCAATGGCATCGAGATCGTCGAGCCGCAACCGGCCGCTGGGCATGATCTCCTGTGTGCGTTGTCCCTCACGCGCAAACAGCCAGGGCTGAACGATCTGGCCGAGCCGGCGGTAGACAATCGCCTGATGATCTGCGAGGTCTTCGATTTGGCGCGGTTCGCCATGGCGCTGCAGGTAGGAAGGCGCCGCGCAGACGATCATGCCCTGGCGCGCAACGCGGCGCGCGATCACGCCGGCCTTGTCGTCCAGATCGCCGGTTCGGATGGCGAGATCGTAGCCGTCCTCGGCGAGATCGGCGAAGCGGTCACTGAGCGACAGGTCGAGTTCCAGCATCGGATACTGCCGCGCCAGTTGCAGCAATACGGGCGTCACGCAGTGGCGGCCGAAATGCGCCGGCATGGTGACGCGCAGTTTTCCCCGTGGTTCCGAGAGCTGGTCGTCGGCGGCCTCGGCCTCGGCCAGCACGACACGGCAACGCTCATAGTAGGCGCTGCCGAAATCGGTCAGGCTCTGCCGGCGCGTGGTGCGGTTTATGAGGCGCACACCCAGCCGTTCTTCAAGAAAGCGGACATGCTTGCCGACCATCGGTCCGGACAAATCGAGCGCGACCGCCGCGGCCGCGAATGAGCCGAAATCGACTGCCTTGACGAACACTGCCATGCTCTCAAGCCGATCCATATTCGAAACTCCTGGTTTCTACTGCCTTACCTGCACAGCCATTTATCCATAAGGCGGTTGGCTGCATAGCTCATTCGGCTTAGATGATTTGGAGTAGCCCTGATGTCACGTATGGTCCGCTTCCACCAGCTTGGTGGTCCCGAGGTTCTGCGCATCGAGGACGTCGACCTTCCCTCACCGGCTGCGGGCGAGGTTCAAATCCGGGTCAAGGCGCTCGGCCTCAATCGCGCCGAGGCACTCTTGCGTTCGGGCGCCTATATCGAGACCCCGGCACTGCCTTCCGGGCTTGGTCTCGAGGCGGCAGGCGTCGTCGAGGCAGTGGGCGAAGATGTAACGGACTTCGCGCCGGGCGACGCGGTCAGCGTCATCCCGCCGCGATCGATGATCCGCTGGCCGGCTTATGGCGAGTTGGTCACCTATCCCGCCGGGCTTATCGTCAAACATCCGCCGACACTCGACTGGCGGACGGCAGCGGCGCTCTGGATGCAATATCTCACCGCCTATGGCGCGCTGATCGACATCGCCAAGCTTGGAAGCGGAGATGCCGTCGTCATCACCGCGGCATCAAGCAGCGTCGGGCTTGCCGCCATCCAGATCGCCAACAGGGTCGGCGCGACAGCGATCGCGGTGACGCGGACGTCGGCGAAAAAACAGGCCCTGCTCGATGCCGGGGCGGCTGAAGTCGTGGCCCTGGCCGACGAGGACCTGGAGGCCCGGCTAAAGGAAATCGCCGGACCGCAAGGCGTGCGCGTGGTGCTGGATGCCGTCGGCGGCCCGATCTTCGAGCCGCTGACGGCCGCAATGTCAACGAGCGGCATTCTCATCGAATATGGCGGCCTCAGCCATGAGCCGACGCCGTTCCCTTTGGCTGCCGTCCTGGGCAAGATGCTGACGCTGCGTGGCTACCTCGTCCACGAGATCACCGGCAACCCGGCCAAGCTGGAAGCCGCCAAGGCATTCATCCTGGAAGGGCTTGAGGCCAGTACGCTGGGGCCGATCATCGACAGGACCTTTGCCTTCGACCAGATCGTCGAAGCGCATCGCTATCTCGAGTCGAACGAGCAGTTCGGCAAGATCGTGGTGACGGTTTGAGCAAAACCATCTTCGTCATCCATTCAGGCGCCCAGCCTGCCAAGGCCAACGAATCATTCTCATGGGCAATATCGCCCTTGAAGGCGCGGCCCCGTATTCCTAACTGTCGTCTGCGGGCCGGGCCCCTCTGACGATCGTTTTTGGCGATTGTGATGTCGGACCGCTATAACGGGCCCGTTTCCATACCTTTCGGTCAAGCGGGCTCATCCTTTTTGGTTTGGAGCCCCACATGACACCTTCTTCCCATCTTGGTTTGGTTTGCCCCTCCTGCCGCGTCGCGCTCGTAATGAGCGAACGCCAGGGTATCGAGATCGATTACTGTCCGCAGTGCCGCGGTGTCTGGCTTGATCGAGGCGAACTCGACAAGATCATCGAGCGTTCCGGCAGGGAGGCCTCGCCGGCGCCGCAGCCGGCAGCATTCTCCCAGCCACCACAGGGCCATGGTCGCGATGACGACTATTCGCGCTCGCAGGGCCACCGCTATCCGAAGCGGAAAAAATCATTCTTCGAAGAGCTGTTCGATTGACCGCATGGCCCGCCACCGGGCCGGCATTTGCTGAACACTTCCGAAACCGCATCGACAAAGGTCCATCCCGATGATTTCGCGCACAAGCCGATTTGCCGCCCTCTTTGCAGGACTGTTCCTTGCATTCTCCATGGTCGCGATCGATCATGCCGAGGCCCGTCGCGGCGGCAGTTTCGGCAGCCGTGGCATGCGTACGTTCCAGTCGGCACCGCCGACCAGGACCGCCCCGGCGCCCATCGCTCCGGTCGAGCGTTCGATGACGCCCAACACCGGTGTGAACAGTGCGGCGCGGCAGCCGCAGGCGGGCCTGCAGAGGCCCGGCTTCATGAGCGGCTTCGGTGGAACAATGATGCGCGGCCTGCTGATCGGCGGCCTGATTGGCCTGCTCCTGGGCCAAGGCTTCGGCGGGCTGGCCGGCATGTTCGGTTTCCTGTTGCAGGCCCTGCTCATCGGCGGCGTGATCATGCTGGCTATCAGGTTCTTCCGGTCGCAATCCGCAGGCGGTTCCGCCCCTGCTCTCGCCGGTGCCGGCAATGCTCAAGCTTCGCGGTTTGAGAACCGCACAACGGCGCAGCAGCAGGCTGCACGCTCCTTCACAATTCCGGGCTTTGGCGGCGGTTCGGGCGGAGGCTCGCCGGCCGCCGGTTCCGAGGAGATCACGCTGGCGCAGAGCGACCTCGACGCATTCCAGCAGCTGCTGAGCGATGTCCAGGAAGCATTCGGGCGCGAGGACCATGCCGCCCTGCGCCGGGTGACGACTCCCGAAATGGTGTCCTATCTGTCCGAGGAGCTGGCCGACAATGCCCAGAAAGGTCTCAGGAACGAGGTATCGGATATCACCTTGCTGCAGGCCGACATCGCGGAAAGCTGGCGCGAGGATGACCGCGACTACGCCACGGCCGCGTTGCGCTATGAGTCTCGTGACGTGACGCGCGAACGGGCCAGCGGCAAAGTCGTCGAGGGCGACGATGATCATCCGACAGAGACTACAGAGCTGTGGACATTCATGCGTGAGAATGGCTCGAACTGGAAGCTCTCGGCAATACAGCAGGCATGAGCCCGGCCAGTTCTGTCCGAGGCTTCGATGCAGATGCGATGGTTGGTTGCGGCGTTCAGCGCACGATCTTGACGCACATCGGCGTGTCGATCTCGATGGTCTGGCCGGCGTCGGCAAGCAGCGCTTGGGCGCTGCTTGACCGGCCAAAATTTCGCCTGTTCACGCTTGCAACGAAATCTCATATGTGAAAATACTATTTACAAAAGAAGATTGGCGGGAGGAGACGTCGTGCAATCAGGCGCCGTGACGCGCGTTCGAACGGCTGCCCGGGCCCTCCTGAGAGACCCGTGGAGCCAGCCATGAACGACTTCGCAGCCACCGTCGGCGTTGCCTCGACGCACCCAAGCAATATGCCCGAGGAGCATGCCGCCTTACCGGTGTGGAATGCCGAGAACTGGTTCTATGAGGACTGGCCGGTCGGCCAGAAAATCCGTTCGTTGCGGCGTACCATGGCGGAGGGCGACAGCCACCTTTTCAACACGCTAGTGCTCGACATCCATCCTTATGTGCAGGACCAGATGTTTGCCGAGAGCGAGGGCATTTTCGGCAAGCGGCTGATCGCCGGCGCTTTCGTCTTTTCGGCCGGGTTGGGCCTGGTCGCCACCAACTGCGTCAACGCCTTTTCCTATGGCTATGACAAGCTCCGCTTCATAAAGCCTGTCTTCATTGGCGATACGATCTATTCGATCCGCTCCAACCTCGACAAGAAGCCTCGTTACAAGGAGATGGGGCTGATCCGCGCCAGCTACGAGGTGTTCAAGGGCGAAGGCGAACTCGTTTTGTATTGCGAGCACCTGCAGACGGTGAAGTACCGCAACCCCGCCGATTTCGTCGGCAAGACGGAGAAATAAGAATGCCGGCAGCAGCCGAATTGCCGCTTGCCGGTCTCGTCGTCGTCGACATGAGCCAGTTCCTGTCCGGGCCCTATTGCTCGCTCAGGCTGCTCGATCTCGGCGCCCGCGTCATCAAGATCGAGCGCCCGGATGGCGGCGACCTGTCGCGCCGGCTCTATCTCAGCGACACAGAGATCGGCGGCGATTCCACCATCTTCCACGCCATCAACCGGGCCAAGGAGAGTTTCGCCATCGACCTCAAAAACGAGGCGGATCTCGAGGCTTTGCGCGGCCTGCTGGTGAAGGCAGACGTGCTGATCCAGAATTTCCGCCCGGGCGTCATCGAGCGGCTGGGCTTCGACTATGAGGCGGTGCGCAAGATCAATCCCCGCCTGGTCTATGCCTCGATCAGTGGCTATGGCGAGGAGGGCCCGTGGGTCAAGCGCCCCGGCCAGGATCTGCTGGCGCAATCGCGCTCCGGCGTGATGTGGCTGAACGGCGACGAGGACCAGGGGCCGGTGCCGTTCGGCCTTGCGATTGGCGACATGCTGGCCGGTGCTGCCTGTGCGCAAGGCATTCTGGCCGCATTGGTGCGGCGCGGTATCACGGGCCAGGGCAGCCTTATCGAGACCAGCTTGCTCGAAGCGTTGGTCGACTTTCAGTTCGAGGTGCTGACCACGCATCTCAATGATGGACGGCGCCTGCCGCGCCGCTCCAGCTTCCGCAGCGCGCATGCCTATCTCTCGGCGCCTTACGGCGTCTACCCGGCCAAGGACGGCTATCTCGCCATAGCCATGACGCCGATCCCCAAGCTGGCCGACCTGCTGTCGCTCGAAGAGTTGGCGCCTTATCGCGACAAGCCGGCATCGTGGTTCACCGCGCGCGACGACATCAAGGCGATCATCGCGCAGAGGATCGCCACCAAGACCATCGACGAGTGGCTTGATATTCTGGAGCCCGCCGACATCTGGTGCGCCAAGGTACTGACCTGGCCGGAAATGCTGGCGAGCGAGGGGTTCCAGTCGCTCGACATGCTGCAGACTGTGACGCGCGAGGACGATGTCTCGATCCTCACCACAAGTTCGCCGCTCCGGGTCGACGGTATCAGGGCCAAGGTCGACCGGGCGGCACCGCGCATCGGCGAGCACAGTGCCGCAATCCGCGAGGAGTTCGGACTATGACAGTGCTCAAGGGCATGACCTGGAGCCATCCACGCGGCTACGACCCGATGGTCGCGTGTTCGGCACAGTGGAAACAAAAGACCGGCATTGCCATCGAATGGGACAAGCGCTCGCTGCAAGATTTCGAAACCTTCCCGGTCGAGGAACTGGCGCGGGCCTTTGATCTCATTGTCATCGACCATCCGCATGTCGGCCAGATCACAGGGGAGCGCTGCCTCGAGCCGCTGGATATCGCCGGCCGCGAGACGGAGTGCGCAGCACTTGCCTCGGGCAGTGTCGGAAAATCTTACCCGAGCTACAACTGGCAGGGACGGCAATGGGCCTTCCCGATCGACGCGGCCAGCCAAGTCCAGGCCTGGCGACCGGATGCTCTCGATGCACCGCCGGCGCGCTGGAGTGAGGTGCTCGATCTCGCCCGGCAAGACCGCGTGCTGTTGCCGTTGCGGCCGCCGCATTCGCTGATGGTGTTCTACACGCTGGCCGGCAATCTCGGCCGTCCCTGCTCGACGGGCTCATCCCACGATCTCATCGACATGGAGACCGGCAGCGAAGTCTTCGAAGCGATGAGGGAGATCGCCTCATTGGTCGAACCGGCCTGCTTCGACATGGATCCGATTGCCGTCTCGGAACAGATGGCGGAGGCCGGTTCCCGGATCGTCTGCGCGCCGCTGATCTACGGTTACGTCTCCTATGCGATGGCTGGATTTCGCGCAAACCGGCTGGCCTTCGCCGATATTCCGGTCATCGGCTCGAACGGCCCGATCGGTTCGGCGCTCGGCGGCACTGGCATAGCGGTGTCGGCCTTTTCCATAGCCAGAGATGCGGCGATCGACTTCGCCTATTGGATCGCCAGCGGTGATGTCCAGCGCGGCGCCTATGCCGCCGCTGGCGGTCAGCCCGGCCACGCCGCGGCCTGGGAGGACCAGCAGGTCAATATCGCAACCGGCAATTTCTACAGGGATACGCGCGCGACGCTGGAGGCCGCGTGGGTGCGGCCGCGCCATGACGGCTACATGGCGTTCCAGCAGGCCGCATCCGACCGCATCATCGCCGGCCTGACTTCAAGGCATCGAGCGGGTCAGGTCGTCGCCGATCTCAATCGCCTGTTCCGGGAGAGTTTTCCCGTGCAGGTGTCCGGCGCTGCCGGTGGAGGAGCCTGAACGAGACGGCTAATCCAGCCGCCAGAGCTTGCGGGCGTTCGCGGACAACAGCCTGTCGCGTTCCGAAACGCTGCAGCCAGAAAGCAGCGCATGAGTCGCCGCAACCCAGGTCGAGAGACCGCCGCCGAGCGTGCAGACTGGCCAGTCGCTGCCCCAGACGACACGATCCCATCCGAACGCAGCGATGGTGTGTTCGACATAGGACCGCAGCGTCTCCACCGTCCAACTGCCGGGATCGGCATAGGCGACGACACCGGAAATCTTGGCCATGACGTTCGGGCGCCGCGCGATCTCGCTCATATGCTCGCGCCACGGATGCTCGCCATTGCCCTTGATGTCGGGGACGCCGCAATGGTCGAGGACGAATTGGACATCGGGCGCCAGGTCGGCCAGCGCGATCGCTTTCGGAATCTGGTGCGGCAGAACGACGAGATCGAAGGTCAGCCCGGTACCGCCGAGCCGCTTGATGTTGTCGCGGAATGCCGCGCCTTCCGAAAGGTCATCCGGCACGACATGGAGGACACGCCGAAAACCCTTGATGAAGGGATTTGCCCGCTGGCGTTCGAGGTAGGCTGCAAAGCCGGCCTCCTCCGGCCGGCAGGATGCGATCGCTCCGGTGAGCATGCTGCCTGATTGCCGCGACAGAACTTCGACGCGGGCGGTCTCGGCCTCGATGTCGGCCGGATCGACATCGACCTCCATATGCAGCACGCGCCCGACGCCGACACGCTGCGCCTCCGCGGCATACTCCTCATAGGAGAAATCGCGGTTGAGGGCCGGCACGCCAGCGAGCCAGGGATAGCGCAGCACCGAACGATCGATGAGATGCAGATGGGTGTCGATGATCATGGCGAGGCTCCTCCTCTGGCGTTTTCAATCATCTCACGGAGGAATTCTTCATTCAAATAAGAATTTAGCCCGATGAGCCGACGGCCGACCCGGCCAGATGCGACAGCTTCTCGCATGTTGCTAGCAGCAGCTCGATGGTCCTGGTAATGTCGGGCGCCGAAGGCGCATTGACCACGGTTATATAAGGGATGGACAGTGCCGCGATCGCCCTGCCGTCGGAACTGCGCACCGGTGCCGACAGGTTGAAGACGCCAGCGGTCTGCATCGAGGCCATCATCTCATAGCCGCGGTCGCGGATCTGGTCGAGCCGGGCGAAGAACTCGGCCGGCTGCGCGGTCTTGTCCGTGCTGCGGACGTGTTCGGAGATCATCATCTGCCGTTCCTCCGCTGAGCGGAAGGCGAGCAACACATGGCCAGAGCCGGTGTCGAACAGGCTGATGTGGGAACCGACACGGATCGAGATGCCCCAATAGTTCGGGGCCTCCTGCTGAGCGATCACCACGGCGGAACCGCGATCAAAAACAACAAGTTGGTTGGCCTGCTGCGAGGTCTCGGCGAGTTCGCGCATCAGCGGCGTGGCGTAGGAGACCAGCCGCCGCACGGGAGCATGCAATTGCGCCAGGCCGAACAGCTTGAGCGTCAGCGAATAGCGGTCGCCGTCCAGCCGCGTGACATAGCCGCGCCGCACCAGCCGGTCCAGCATACGGTAGAATTCGTTGGGGCTGCGCTCGAGTTTCTTGGCGATTTCGGCCTGCGTCAGGCCACCGTCGACGCCGGCCAGCAGTTCGAGGATATCGAGCCCCTTGTCGAGCGCCGGCGCACGGTAGCGCTCGTCCTCGCTGTCATCCATGGCTCATCCCTCCAGTGAAATCGATTCTTCATATACGCAGGAACATCGCCAGCGGAAACAAATTTCGCCTTGACGTCTCCATGAATGTTTTGTTTGTATATGAATGTAGCACTTCTTGTCATCAGACGAGTTGCGGTCGCCGGCCAAGGCGCACCAAGGGAGGATACCAATGAACAGACTGCTTTCCGGCGTGTCCGCCGGCGCATTGTTGCTTGCATTCGGTGCAGGCACGGCCCTTGCCGGCGACCTGCCCGGCAAGTTCGAAGGCGTTACCGTCGACGTGAAGCTGATCGGCGGCCAGCAATATGAAAAGCTCTACGAGCGCATTCCCGAATGGGAGAAGGCGACTGGCGCCAAGGTCAACATCCTGACCAAGAAGAACGGCTTCGACATCGACAAGGAACTCAAGTCCGACATCGCCTCGGGCAGCACCAACTGGTGCGTCGGCTGGAACCATTCCTCGTTCGCACCGCAATATACGGGTCTCTACACCGATCTCGGCAAATTGCTGCCCAAGGAAGAGATCGACGCCTTCGTGCCGTCGACGATCAAGGCGGCAACCATCGACGGCAAGCTGGAGATGCTGCCGCGCGCGCAGTTCGACGTCTCGGCACTCTACTACCAAAAGAGTCTCTACGAGAACGCCGACAACAAGACCAAATTCAAGGCGAAATTCGGCTACGATCTGGTGCCGCCGGACACCTGGAAGGAAGTCACCGACCAGGCCGAGTTCTTCGCCAACCCGCCCAATTTCTACGGCACGCAGTTCGCCGGCAAGGAAGAGGCGATCAACGGCCGGTTCTACGAGATGGTGGTCGCCGAGGGCGGCGAATATCTCGACAAGGACGGCAAGCCGGTCTTCAACTCCGAGGCCGGCATCCGGGCGCTCGACTGGTTCGTCAATCTCTACAAGGCCAAGGCCGTGCCGGCCGGAACCACCAACTACCTGTGGGACGATCTCGGCCAGGGCTTTGCCTCGGGCACCGTCGCCATCAACCTGGACTGGCCGGGTTGGGCCGGATTCTTCAACGATCCGAAGTCGTCCAAGGTCGCCGGCAATGTCGGCGTCAAGGTCGCGCCGAAGGGTTCTTCCGGCACGCGCACCGGCTGGTCCGGTTTCCACGGCTTCTCGGTCACGGAGAACTGCCCGAACAAGGAGGCCGCCGCGTCGCTGGTGTGGTGGCTGACCAACGAGGACAGCCAAAAGCTGGAAGCGGCCGCAGGCCCGCTGCCGACCCGCACCGCGGTTTGGGACTGGGACCTGAAGCAGGCCGAAAACGATCCGTACAAGAAGGAGGTTCTCTCCGCCTTCCAGGAAGAGGCCAAGCACGCTTTCGCCGTGCCGCAGACGCCTGAGTGGATCGAAATCTCGAACGCCGTCTACCCCGAATTGCAGGCGGCGATCCTTGGTGACAAGACGTCGAAGCAGGCGTTGGACGAAGCCGCCGCCAAGGCGACGCAGATCCTCCAGGACGCCGGCAAGCTCTAGCAAAACCACTCCCAAGGCTGCCTCCCCATCAGCAATGGGGAGGCGGTTGCGTTTCGCAGGACGTTCAGCGGTTCATCTGATCCTCGTCCCCGCTCCACGCATCGCCGCCAGTCCACAACATCTCAGGGATTCTGATGAAGGGCTTCAAGCCATCCGCGCCATTCCTGCTGCTGCTTCCGGCTGTCATCGTGCTGGCGGCGGTCGTCGTGGTGCCGTTGCTGCTCTCGCTCTATTCCAGCTTCACGCCGTTCCGCCTGACCAAGCCCGAGACATTCTTCGTCTTCGTCGGCTTCAGGAACTATCTCTCTATTCTGTCCAACAGCGATTTCTGGTGGGCGTTCGGCCGCACGGTGCTGCTGCTGACCATCGCGCTCAACCTCGAAATGCTGCTTGGCCTTGGCCTGGCCATGCTGGTCGAAAAGGCAACGCGCGGCCAGCGCATCCTGCGCACGCTGATGATGTTTCCGATGATGTTCTCGCCGATCCTGGTCGGCTTCCAGTTCAAGTTCATGTTCAACGACAATATCGGCTTGGTGAACAACGCCCTGCAGTCGCTCGGCATCACCAGGGATGCCATACCGTGGCTGATCGAGGGCCATCTCGCATTCATCGCCATTTCGATCGCCGAGATCTGGTCGTCGACGGCGATCTTCGCCATCCTGATCCTCGCCGGCCTGCTCGCCATGCCCAAGGAGCCGATCGAGGCGGCGCGTGTCGACGGCTGCACGCCGTGGCAGACATTCCGCTATGTGACGTTGCCGTTCGTCATGCCTTTCGCCTACATCGCCATGACCATCCGCTCGCTCGACGTCGCGCGCGCCTATGACATCGTCAAGATCATGACCGATGGCGGACCGGCGGGCCGCACCGAGCTGTTGTGGACGCTGGTGGCGCGCACCGCCTACAGCGACGGGCGCATGGGCATGGCCAACGCCATGGCCTATTTCTCGATCCTGCTGTCGATCGCCTTCACCGTCTATTTCTTCAACAAGCTCGCCGCGGCGCGCACGCAGATCGGTGCGGAGTGGTGATGGACGAGAATTCTTCCGCCCGCCTGAAGCGCCGGCTTCTTGGCATTGTCTATCGCATCGGCCTATTCCTGGCGATGCTGACCATCTGCCTGCCTGGTCTGTGGATCGTGCTGTCGTCGCTGCGGCCGACCGTCGAGATCATGGCCAAGCCGCCGGTGTGGATCCCGCAAGAAATTTCGTTCGACGCTTACGTCGCGATGTTCAGCGGCATCGGCAAGGGCGGCATTCCGGTCATCGAATATTTCCGCAACTCGCTGATCGTCTCGGTGACCTCGACGGTGATCGCGGTGGCCATTGGCATGGCCGGCGGCTACGCCTTCGCGCGCTATCGCTTCGGCGGCAAATCGAGCGTCTTCCTCGGCCTGATGTTGACGCGCACGGTGCCGGGTATCGCGCTGTCGCTGCCGCTGTTCTTCCTCTATGTGCGGCTCGGCATCATCGATACGCATTTCGGGCTGATCCTTGCCTATGTCGCGCTCAACGTGCCGTTCACGATCTGGCTGATCGACGGCTTCTTCCGCCAGGTGCCGAAGGACCTCGCGGAAGCGGCGCAGATCGACGGCTGTACGCGCTGGCAGGCGTTCTGGCAGGTCGAGTTCCCGCTTGCCGGACCGGGCATCGCATCCGCCGCGATCTTCGCGTTCCTGACCTGCTGGAACGAATTCGCGCTGGCCTCGCAGCTGACCCGCTCGGTCAGCGCCAAGACGCTGCCGGTCGGTCTGCTCGACTACACCGCCGAGTTCACCATCGACTGGCGCGGCATGTGCGCGCTGGCCGTGGTGATGATCATTCCGGCGCTCACCCTCACCTACATCGTCCAGAAACACCTTGTCGGCGGTCTGACCTCCGGCGCGGTGAAAGGCTGATCCAATGGCAACGGTTTCCCTCAGAAAACTGACCAAGCGCTACGGCAATATCGGGATCGTGCATGGCATCGATCTCGACATCGCCGACCGCGAATTCATCGCGCTGGTCGGCCCATCCGGCTGCGGCAAGTCGACGACGCTGCGCATGATCGCCGGTCTGGAGGAGATCAGCGCCGGCTCCATCGAGATCGGCGGGCGCGTCGTCAACGATCTGCCACCGCGCTCGCGCAACATCTCGATGGTGTTCCAGTCTTACGCGCTCTATCCGCACATGACGGTGCGCGAGAATCTCGGCTTCTCGCTGAAGATCGCCGGGGCGGCCAAGGAGGACATGGAGCGCCGTGTCGCCGAAGCCTCGGCCATACTCGGCCTCGACACGATGCTCGACCGCCGCCCGTCGCAACTCTCCGGCGGCCAGCGCCAGCGCGTCGCCATGGGCCGCGCCATCGTGCGCGACCCCGATGTCTTCCTGTTCGACGAGCCGCTTTCCAATCTCGACGCCAAGCTCAGAACGCAAATGCGCACCGAGATCAAGAAGCTGCATGCCAAGGTGCGGTCGACGGTGATCTACGTCACCCACGACCAGGTCGAGGCAATGACGCTTGCCGACCGCATCGTCATCATGCGCGATGGCCATATCGAACAGGTCGGCACGCCCGACGAGGTGTTCCGGCGGCCAGCGACGCGCTTCGTTGCCGGCTTCATCGGCTCGCCGCCGATGAATTTGCATGAGGCCACGATCGACGATGGCCAGATGGTTTTCGCCAGCGGCGACAAGCTGCCTTTGCCCGGCCAATTCAAAGCCAATGTCGCGACCGGGCACAAGGTCGTGTTCGGGTTGCGGCCGGACGACATCTATCCGACAGGCCACGGCATCAGTTCCGGAGGTGCGGCCGACGTCCACCAGATAGAGCTGCCGATCACGGTCACCGAACCGCTCGGCAATGAGACGCTGGTGTTCGTCGAATTCAACGGGGAAGACTGGGTGTCGCGCATGCTGAACCCGAGGCCGCTTAGGCCGGGCGAGCAGGTCGCCATGAGCCTGGACATGTCGCAGGCGCATCTGTTTGCCACTGAGACCGGAAAGACATTGCGGAGCTGACCGACATGGCCAAGATCGAGAAGATAGACCTGCGGATGGTGGACCTTGTGCCCAAGGTCAAGCGCACCGATGCCATCCAGAGCTTCGTCAGCCAGGAAACGCCGATCGTCACGATCACCGATTCCGACGGCGCGGTCGGCACCGGCTACAGCTACACGATCGGCACCGGCGGTTCTTCGGTAATGCGGCTCTTGTCCGACTATCTGGTGCCGCGCCTGATCGGCCGCGACCCCGACATGATCGAGGCGATCTGGCACGATCTCGAATTCGCCACCCATGCCACCACCATCGGAGCGATCACCGCCATCGCCATCGCGGCGATCGACACGGCACTGTGGGATCTCAGGGCGAAGAAGCAGAACCTGCCGCTGTGGAAGCTGGCCGGCGGCGCCAAGGACCGCTGCCCGCTCTACACGACCGAAGGTGGCTGGCTGCACATCGAGACGCAGGCGCTGGTGGACGACGCGCTGGCCGCCAAGGCTAGGGGATTTCGCGGCTCGAAGGTGAAGATCGGCAGACCGCACGGGTCGGAGGATCTTGCGCGCCTCTCGGCGGTGCGCAAGGCGGTCGGCGACGGCTACGAGATCATGACCGATGCCAATCAGGGGTTTTCGGTCGACGAGGCGATCCGGCGCGCGGCAAGGCTGCGCGACCTGGATCTCGCCTGGATCGAGGAGCCATTGCCGGCCGACGACATCGATGGCCATGTGAGGCTGTCGAACTCAACGCCGACGCCGATTGCTATCGGCGAGTCGCTCTATTCCATTCGCCATTTCCGCGAATACATGCAGAAGGGCGCCTGCTCGATCGTTCAGGTCGATGTCGGCCGCATCGGCGGCATCACCCCCTGGCTCAAGATCGCGCATGCGGCGGAGGCCTTCGACATTCCGGTCTGCCCACATTTTCTGATGGAATTGCATGTCAGCCTGACTTGCGCTGTTCAGAACGGGCGATATGTCGAGTACATTCCGCAACTCGATGAGTTGACCGGCAAGCATATGCGCATCGAGGATGGGCACGCACTGGCGCCCGACGAGCCCGGCATCGGCATCGATTGGGACTGGGACGCGGTCAAGGCCATGAGCATCGCCGAATTCACCACGGCGATCACCAAATAAGGAAACTGATATGCAGCGGATGGGAATGGTTCTGGGGCTGAAGCCGGAAAAAGTCGAGGAGTATGTCCGCCTGCATGCCGCCGTCTGGCCCGACGTGCTGACCATGATCTCGGCTTGCAACATCAAGAACTACTCGATCTACCTGAAGCGGCCGGAGAACCTGCTGCTTTCCTATTTCGAGTACCACGGCACCGACTACGCGGCCGACATGGCCAAGATGGCCGCCGATCCGAAGACGCAGGAGTGGTGGTCCGTCTGCATGCCATGCCAGGAGCCGTTGGCGACCCGCAAGGAAGGCGAATGGTGGGCTTCCATGGACGAGGTCTTCCATCATGACTGAAGGCGGTTTCGACCCTGCCTCACTCGTCCAGTCCTGGCCCAAGCCCTCAAAACCCCGGCCGATCGTCACCTTCGGTGCCGGTTCGATCGTCGGCGACGCACATTTCCCCGCCTATAGGAAAGCCGACTTCCCCATCGTCGGGCTGTACGATCCCGATCACGCCAAAGCTGAAAAGCTGGCCAGCCAATGGGGTGTGACAGCCTTCCGCTCGCCAGGGGAAGCCGCTGCCGTCGAGGGTGCAATCTTCGACCTCGCCACGCCGCCGTCGCGGCATGCCGACGTGCTGAAGGCTTTGCCCGACGGCGCCGTGGTACTGATCCAGAAGCCGATGGGCGGCACCCTTGCCGAGGCGACTGCGATCCTCGAGATCTGCCGCTCCAAGAAGCTGCAGGCGGCGGTGAATTTCCAGGGGCGCTTCGCCCCCATGATGCTGGCGCTCAAGGATGCCATCGCCAAGGGCTGGCTCGGCGAGATCGTCGACTTCGACGCCTGGCTGGCGCTGGCGACACCTTGGCAGCTGTGGGAATTCCTGCTCAAGGCGCCGCGTGTCGAGATCGCCATGCACTCGATCCACTATCTCGACCTGATCCGCCAATTGCTCGGCGACCCCAAGGGCGTGCATGCCAAGACGCTTGGCCACCCCAACCACAAGGTGGCGCAGACGCGCACCAGCGCCATTCTCGACTACGGCGATACCGTGCGCTGCGCGCTGTCGATCAACCACGATCACAAGTTCGGTGGCCGGCACCAGGCTTCCGAGTTCCGCATCTGTGGCACCGAGGGCGCTGCCTATCTCAAGCTCGGCCTCAATCTCGACTATCCGCGCGGCGAACCGGAAGTGCTGGAAATCTACCCGAAGGGCGGAACGGAATGGGTCGCGGTGCCGTTGACCGGCGCGTGGTTCCCCGATGCCTTCGTCGGCCGCATGGCCAATGTCCAGCGCTTCGCGGCCGGAGAAGACGCGACGCTTATCAGCCCGGTCGAGGATGCCTGGAGCACGATGGCGCTGGTCGAGGCTGCCTATCAGTCGAGTGCGGCGCCGGCGACGCCGATCGCGGAAAGGCCCTGATGGAACAGATCCAGTATTTCGAGGACTACGAGATCGGCTCCTCGCGGCTGACCAGCGGCCGCACCATCACCGAGACCGACTTCATCGTCCATGCCGGTCATACCGGCGATTTCTTCCCGCATCACATGGATGCCGAGTACATGAAGACGACGCCGTTCGGTCAGCGCATCGCGCATGGCACGCTGGTGTTCTCGGTCGGCATCGGGCTGACGGCCAGCATCGTCAACCCCGTCGCCTTTTCCTATGGCTATGACCGACTGCGCTTCATCAAGCCAGTGTTCATCGGCGACACGATCCGCACGCGCACCACTATCACCGCCAAGGAGGACGATCCCAAACGGCCGGGTTCTGGACGGGTGATCGAGCGCTGTGAGGTGATCAACCAGCGCGATGAGGTGGTGCTGGCCGCCGATCACATCTACATCGTCGAGCGCAAGCCGGCGCAGGGCTGAATTCAGGAGTTCCTATGAGCCGGTGGCGCGCGCGGTGACGCGCTCGAGCCCGAGCAGCAGGACCAGCGTCGCCACCACCAGGATCATGGTGAGCGCTGCTCCTGCGAAGATGTCGCCGCGGTCGGTGAGGCTGAAGATCGACACCGGCAGCGTCACCCAGCCCGGCGGATAGACCATCACGGTGGCGCCAAGCTCACCCATCGATAGTGCAAAGCTCAAACCGAAGGCGGCGACCAGATAGGGTGCGAGCAAAGGCAGCGTGACATGCCAGAGCCGGTAGGCCGGCCGCGCGCCGAGGCTCGACGCCACCTGCTCGAAGTCGGGCGAAAGCCGTGCCAGGCCGGCCGAGACATTGCCGAAGGTGAAGGCCGAGATCAGCACGAAATGCGCGATCATGACAATCGCGATAGTGCCGTTGAGCAGCAGCGGCGGATGGCTGAACGCAACAAGCAGGCCGAGTCCGACGGACACTGAAGGCACCGCACTTGGGATGAAGAACAGCAAGCCTAGCACCTTGCTCAGGGTTGCGCCCTGGATGCGGAGCGCAAGCGCTGCCCAGGTGCCGCTGACCAGCGCCAGTGCGCTGGCCAGGAAGCCGGTGACGAGGCTCGCCTTGACCGAATTCCACGCCGACCCCCGGACGACATCGGTGTAATGCTCCGTGGTCAAACCATTGGGCAGCACGCCGTTCCACTGGTCGGCCAGGCTGGATAGGAGGATGACCGCGAGCGGCGCCAGGAACAGCACGCCGAAGATGAGCGCGAAAAGCACCCACAACACGATGCGACCAGGGCGCGACCAGACCAGCATGGCTAGGTTCCCAACCGGCCGGCGGCGAAACGGTAGAGGCCGAACAGGCCGAGCGACAGCGGGGAATCGAGAAAGACCACCATTCCGTCCTTCATCAGGCCGGCGGCCGCCTTGCCGATCGCCGCCTTGCCACCGGCATTCTCCTGGCTGCGCAGGCTCATCGCCGGTTCGCTCGGCTCGAAGCGGGCAGCGCCGCCATGCACGATGTCGAGCTGTCCCTTGTCCGACAGGAGCTTCAGGTCGCGGCGGATGGTTTCGCGCGAGACGTCGAAGAAGCCGGCCAGTTCGGCGATGCTGACGGAACCCTGGGCGCCGAGGCGCTTCAAGATTTCATCATGGCGCCGCGTGGCAAGCGCACGCGATGGCGGAGGCGTATCTGGGGACATGACGATCCTGATGCCGGGCAATGATGTTGCAATATGTGGCAGTGAACCTGCGTGGAGGCAAGCTGTCGCCGGCTTCAGGCCCGGCCGCGAATACTCCAGCCTGCTTCAGCGCGGCGCACGGCCCGCCGGCAGCTTTCAGCAAGGCTGAGGCAGGTCGAGCGCGGAGCGCACCCGGCCAACGCCTCGCGTGTAGAGCATTGCGTCCTGAGCCGGGGCAAGCAAATCGGCATGCGGCGTGAATTCCGCGATGCGCTTGTTGAAGGCGATCTCGCCGCAGCCGGGAACCAGGCAGTCGAGCTTTCCCTTCGGGCATTGACTGAATTTGCAGAGCCGGCCGAGATAGGCATCGCTGACGGGCTCGATCAGAAAAACATCCAGCTGATGATCGGCGACACTGATCCCGGTTCCTTTCTCAAATGCCTCGCGCAGAGCGAAAGCGGCGGCCCGGCGCAATTCACCCAGCCGCTTTTGCGAATCGAGCCAGACCGCCAAGTCAAGATCACTGCATTCGTGCCAGACCTCGATCCGCGCGCGCCGGAATTCGCTGAAGCGCGGCACCTCTTTCCAAAGCGGCTTCGCGACGGAGCCGATTACGGCCACCGCAGCCACCTCGCGGAAGCGCGTCCAGGCATCGGTGACGACATCCGCCGCAGCACGGAACTGCCGCTGGCGTTGCACCATATAGCGGTCTTGTTCCTCGATAGCCGCGCGTCGCATGTCAGGCCAACAGCCTCTTGAAATTGCGGCTGGGCAAGAACCGAGGTTTCAGAACGTCTGCGATAAAACGTTCGCGAGCCGAGGCCACGGCCAATTTCTCATCAACCGAAAGCTGTTTAACCCACCGCATTTCCCGCTTCGCCATCGCGATTCTTTCGCTGTCTGCCGCCACGAACGCTTCGCGCCTGCACCAAATCATGCGGTTCTCTCCGTTCATGATAATCGGCCGATCGGTCGAGGCAATCCCTTGAACATGACGTATGTGCGACATCCACTCACGAGAATTGCCTGCTCGGTCACGGGCTATGATGAAACTGGCTTCATCGCTCTGGCAGGAGGCCGCGACTAGAAGCCCGGCGGCGGTCAAACTGCGAGCGGCGAGGCACCCAAAGCGTTTCTCACCGTTTCACGGAAACGGCGAACCGCTCTAACTTTTTGTTTTGACGCAATTCCGGACGGAAAACCGTTTCACACTTTTCCTGGAATTGCTCTAGCCTAGGATTTTCGCGACAGACCACCGCCTTCTATCGCATTGACGAGCGTATCGCTGCCTTCACGCAGATGCTGCCGCAGAACGCTCACGGCCTTCTTGCCGTCGCGCTGACGGCAGGCGGCAAGCAGGTCGCGGTGTTCGGCCTGGGAGCGCTTGCGATAGTCGAGGTTCGACAACAGGATGCGGACATAGCGATCGGCTGCGTTGTGATGGGCCTCGATCAGTCCGAGCAGACGCTGGTTGCCGCAGGCATGATAGAGCGACAGATGAAAGGCCCGGTTCAGCGCGCCCCAGCGGCCGACATTGCGCTCCGCGTCGATCTGATCGAGCACCTGTTCGGCTTCATCGAGCTTGCCGCCGGACAGAGCGGGCACGGACAGCCGGAGCGCCTCGCACTCGAGCAGTTCGCGCACCGCGTAGATCTCTGCGATCTCCGCGCTGTCCATCCCGGCGACATGCGCACCCTTTGTCGGGTGAATGGAAACAATGCCCTCCGCCTCAAGCTGGCGAAGGGCGTCCCGAATCGGCATACGGCTGAAGCCGAACTGCTCGGCCAGTTCGTCCTGGCGCAGCGCGGTGCCGGCCTTCAGGGTCCCGCTGGCTATGGCCTCGCGCATGACATTGGCGACCTGCTCCGCCACCGTCTGCGGCCTATCGATCAGGCCTTCGGCAAATCCGCGCAATCGCTGCTCCCATGCCACGCGACGTCCAGCTTAATGGAAAAGCATCGGGGATATAAGTATCCGCGTGTACGAGATGGCCGGCCGATTGATATCCCCTTTGCAGTGTGGCGCCGAGCACGGGCGCCTTAAGCTGCGGCGGCTGGCCGCCCAACCGAGATCGGATCGGCGGTTGTCAACTCCGCATATCTCATACGCATGTGAAGGAAGGGCGCTTCGACACAGGAGTAGCTGAGATAACCGATCGGGATCGTCGCCATGAAGCACAGGCAGGACCAGAAGCAAGCAACGTAGAAATTGCTTATGTCCATGATGTTCGTATCTATGAACGCCGCCAGCTGCATGACGAAGAACAGGTGCAGAAGGTAGATCGAATAGCTGTAAGCCCCCGCCTTCTCCAGGATCTTGAACGGCAGGCTTGTTCGCTGTCTTGAAAAGCTCGTGTCGTAGTATGCGATGCAGAATGAATAGGCCGCCGCCTCCAAGGTCGGCAGAATGATCCAAATCCAATGGGGCGATGGATAACCCTCAAGCTGGTAGAATCCGCCAGCGGCATCAAACCACCAGAAGAATCCCGAAAATGCGATGAGAACGGCCAGTGCCAGCCAATGCCGATCCTTCGCATAGGCACGGAGATGAAAAGCAAGAATGCCAGCCAGGAACTGATCCGCATGCCCGATGATGGACGAGGACGCCGCCAACTGCACCTCGCCGATTTGGGCATAGAGCGCCGACCTCAGCAAAACGGCTGCCGCGATGAACAGGAGGGGCGAGAACGGAAATCGCCTGGACGCCATCAGCAGGAATGGGAGCAGAATATAGAAATGAGCTTCGACGGTTATGGACCAGCCGCCGTTCGGAAGGGTGGGAAAGATCAGCCCCTTGCCGACATCGGCAAAATACTCGTCCAGCGGCTGGCCGGCGACCTGCCTGCGGCACGCTTCTACGACAATCACGGCTAGCAGAAGCGGAAGCAGCCTAAGCGCCCGGTTGGCAAAGAAGGCCAAATAGTTGACCCGTTTTCCGTCAAGCAGCTTGGCAAACAGATAGCCCGAGAGCGCCATGAACAGTGAAACGCCGGTGTGTCCTTCGTCCAGAAAGCTGAGGACGGGCAAAGCCGGCACGAAGCCGTAAGGCACCGGGCCGTCGGGAGACTGATGAAGGAAGTGCCAGGTGAAGACCAGAAAAGCCGCAAGGCCACGAATATGGTCAAGCGCCGGATAATGTTCGCCAGTCGAAGACTTCATGATTTAGACCAAGCGTCCGTGCCTTGGACTATCGCTGCCGCACTGCGTCTGTAAGCGAGGATACCTCGCCTACAATTCCTACTTTGCCCTCCTCTCGTTAATTTAGACTTCTACCTGTCGGGAAATTTATCACCAACACAACTCGGTTGCCGATAGCCTCCGATCGGAACTGTCGGGCAAAAAGCCACGACGCCCCGATCGCGGCTTCAGGCTGCTGCGCAATATGCGGGCCGTCGATGTCTCTATCGTGTTCGAGCAAAAATCGCGTTCTTCAATCAACCCGCACGGCGACCACCGCCGCACAGTCGCCTGCCTTGACCAGCCCGGGAAAATGCCGTGCCGCCAGCATGCCCGACATTTTTGCCCGGATCTCCTGGGGGGCAACGCCGGTGCGGCCAACCGAATGGATACGGGCCACCACCGCGCCTTTTTCGACGGACTCGCCGAGATCGACCATGGTTTCGATCATGCCGTCGTCCTCGGCGAAGGAGAAGCAATCGCCGGACGGCATGTCGAGCCATTGCGTCGGAGTCGTCTCGACCGCACCCTCAACAATGCCGGCGTGGCGCAGCACATTGAGGATGCCGCGCCGCGCGATCCGCACGGTCTGCGCGCGCGACGTGCCGCCGCCGCCAAGCTCGGTGCTGACAAACACCTTGCCCATCTCCTCGGCCGCCGTGTCGTACATGCCGACGGCGTCGATCTCGATCATGCGCATCGAGAAGGGGGCCGAGAATGCCGCGACCGCGTCGAAAGCTTTCTGCTCCAGCGCCTTGTCGGGCACGGTGTGCGCGGCGCAAAACGGCACGAAATCCAGCGTCCTGCCGCCGGAGTGGAAGTCGAAGACGATATCGGCGCGGGGCAGCAATTCGCGCTGGAAATAGTCGGCGATCTTTTCCGTCACCGTGCCGTCCGGCCGGCCGGGAAAGCTGCGGTTCATGTTGCCCTTGTCGATCGGCGATGTCCGCGTGCCGGCGCGGAAGGCCGGATAGTTCATCGCCGGCACGATGACGACGGTGCCGCTGACGTGCCTGGGGTCGAGCGTGCGGGCGAGATCGTAGAGCGCCAGCGGGCCCTCATATTCGTCGCCATGGTTGCCGCCGGTCAGCAGAGCCGCCGGCCCCTTGCCGTTGCGGATGACGCAGATCGGGATCATCACCGAGCCCCAGGCCGAGTCGTCGCGGCTGTAGGGCAAGCGCAGGAAACCATGCTGGATGCCGTCGCGGTCGAAATCGACGGTCGGCGCGATTGGCGATGGGCGTAGAACGGACATCGGTTTCAATTCTTCACCACCAGTTTGCGCGGTACATTGGCCAGGCACTCTACCCCGGTTTCGGTGATCAGGATGGATTCGGTGATCTCCAGCCCCATAGTCTCCAGCCACAGGCCGGTCATGAAATGGAAGGTCATGCCGGGTTTGAGTTCGGTGCGGTCGCCGGGACGCAGGCTCATCGTGCGTTCGCCCCAGTCCGGCGGATAGGAAAGACCGATCGAATAACCGGTGCGGTTGTCCTTGACGATACCGTATTTCTTCAGAACGGCGAAGAAGGCGTTGGCGATGTCCTCACAGGCGTTGCCGGGCTTGGCGGCTGCGAGGCCCGCCTCCATGCCTTCCAGCGTCGCCTTCTCGGCATCGAGGAATTCCTGCGTCGGCTTGCCGAGAAAGACGGTGCGCGACAGCGGGCAGTGATAGCGGTTGTAGCAGCCGGCGATCTCGAAGAAGGTGCCCTCGCCCGACCTCATCGGCCGGTCGTCCCAGGTCAGATGCGGCGCCGAGGCATCGGCACCCGACGGCAGCAGCGGCACGATCGCCGGGTAGTCGCCGCCGATGCCATCGACGCCGCGCGTGCCGGCATCATAGATCTCGGCGACGAGATCGCATTTGCGCATGCCGACTTCTATTCTGTCGACGATGCGCTGGTGCATGGCCTCGACGATGCGGGCGGCCTTGCGCATATAGTCGATTTCGGTCGGGCTCTTCACAGCGCGCTGCCAGTTGACGAGCGCGGTGGCGTCGACGAAGCGGGCGTTGGGCAGATGCTTCTGCAAAGAGGCGAAGGCGGCGGCCGAGAACCAGTAATTGTCCATCTCGACGCCGATGGTCAGCCTGCCCCAGCCGCGATCGGCCAACACGCTCGACAGGAAATCCATCGGGTGGCGCTCGGTCGACTGCACATAATGGTCGGCATAGCCGACGATATTGTCATGCGCGAGATAGGCGGTGCGCTTGGCGCCGTTGGCATCCTGACCGCGGCCATACCACACGGGCTCGCCCGACGGCGGCACGATGACCGCCTGGTGCACGTAGAACGACCAGCCATCATAGCCGGTCAGCCAGGCCATGTTTGATGGGTCGCTGACGATCAAGAGATCGACGCCCTTCGCCTCCATGGCTTTGCGCGTTTTGGCAAGGCGATCCGCAAATTCGGCCCGCGAAAATTTCAAATTAGGCAGCATTGTTCTTGGTCCTCGTTTGTTGGGCCTGGAGCCTCTTTCAACCTGGTTGAATCCGGCTCCAGATAATTTTTGCTTGAGCATGATCTTCTCGGAAAACCGGCTTCCACTTTTCCGGATCATGCTCCTGCGGCCAGCATCAGCTTTCAAAGATGGTTCCGGCATTGGCCGCCCGTGCCCGGTCGCGGGCGAGCGTCGCGATCGCCGTATCCTGCACGCCGGTGCCGGTCAGGTCGGCGATGGTGATGTCACTTGCCGAGCGCCGACCATGTTTCGCACCAGCGATGATCTGGCCGAGTTCCACGACTTCAGCATCGGCTGCCATCACCCCGGCCGCGATCGCATGGTGGAGTTCGCCGAGCCGTCGTGTCTGGCGCGCGCTGTCGGCGACATAGAGATCGGCCATGCGCAGGATTGCCGGCGCGATCTCGTTCTTGTGCTCGGCGTCCGAGCCCATGGCGGTGATGTGCTGGCCGGCGGATATGAAGCCGGCCTTGATCAGCGGCTCGGTGGAGGGCGTGGTGGTGACGATGATATCGGCGCCGGCCGACGCCTCAGCCGCGTCGGGTTCGGCCCGCACGACAATGCCGAGTTTGTCACTCAAGACGCTTGCGGTCGCCGCAGCTCTGGCGGCATCGCGCGCCCAGATGCGCGCCTCGGCGATCGGCCGCACGAGGCAAAGCGCTTCGAGTTGCAGCCCGGCTTGCACGCCGGCGCCGAAGATCGCGGCAACAGACGAATCGGGCCGCGACAGATGCTTGGCCGCGACCGCGCCTGCCGCGGCCGTGCGGACATCGGTGAGATAGCCATTGTCGAGCAGCAGCGCCTCGACCAGACCTGTCTTTGCCGACAGCAGCACCATCATGCCGTTGACGCTGGGCAGGCCGAGCTTGGGATTGTCGAAGAAGCCGGGGCTGATCTTGATGGCAAAGCCATCGATCCCAGGCACATAGGCGGTCTTGACGTCAACCTCGCCGCGATGCTCGGGGATATCGAGCCGCAGGATCGGCGGCATCACCACCGGCAAAGTGGCAAGCGCGCGAAAAGCATTTTCGACGCAGGCGACGGCGTCGAGATCGAGCGTCACCATCGCCCGAAGTTCTCTTTCGGTGAGGATCGTCATCCGGCTCATGCGGCGTGCTCCGTTAATGATGACGCGTCCGTGCATATGATCTTGCGGTGCGCGTTCATATCGATGTTGCGACCGGAGAGAAGAACAACCATCGGTCCGTTCGCCTTGACCTTGCCGGCGATCAACGCGGCAATGCAGACCGCGCCGGCGCCCTCGACGACCTCGCGTTCCTGCGCATAGGCATGGCGGATGCCGGCGGCGATTTCGTCTTCGGTGAGCAGGATGACGTCGTCGAGCAGGTCGCGGCACATCGAAAAGGTCAGCCGGTTGTCGAGGCCGATGCCGCCGCCAAGCGAATCCGCCAGCGTCGGCAATTCTTCCACGAGCACGGGGCGGCCGGCATCGAGGCTCGCCTTCATTGCCGCGCCACGCGCCATCGAGACACCGATCACTTTTGTGCCGGGGCTGACGCCCTTGACCGCTGCAGCAACGCCGGAGGCCAATCCGCCCCCGGAGAGCTGCACCAGGACGAGAGCGGCATCCGGGACCTGCTCGATCATCTCCAGCCCAAGCGTTCCTTGCCCGGCGATGATCGCGGGATGATCGAAAGGCGGCAACATGACCAGCCCTTCCTGCGCAACCAGCCGTTCGACCTCCTGCTGGGCGTCGTCCTGGCTGTTGCCGACGATGCGGATCTCCGCGCCAAGCCGGCGGATCTCGTCGAGCTTGTTCTTGGGCACCAGACGCGACATGCAGATTACCGCGCGCATGCCTTCGAGTTTAGCCGCATGCGCCAGCGCCCTGCCATGGTTGCCGGTCGAGGCCGCGACGACACCACGCGCCTTCTCGGCTGCGCTCAGCGAAGCGATGGCGTTCGAGGCGCCGCGCAGCTTGAAGCTGCCGGTGGTCTGGCGATGTTCGAGCTTGAGATGAACCGGCACGTCCAATCGTTCGGAGAGACTCGGCGAAAGCACGGTCGCCGTTCGCTCGATCTTGTTGGCGATACGCTCACGAGCGGCACGGATGTCCTGAAGGATCACTGTCGTCATGGTCGTCAGTCGCGCGGCAAAGGCATCGTCATCAGACGGCCGAATTCGGAATGGGATTTCTCATCACCGCAAAGGCGCAGGCAGTTCCACGCGGTCGCCTGGTTGCTGGTGACCACCGGGCGCCCGATCGCCTGTTCCATGCCGGTGACCGCGAGTGCTGCCCGCAGAGCCGTGCAGGAGACGAACAGCGCGTCGGCCTGTGCGTGCGTCGCCTGGCGCGCGAGATCGACAAGCGCTGCCGGCGCGATACGCGCCATCTCACGGTCGTCCTCGAAGCCAAGGCAAGTGAAGCTGGCGATCTCGAACCCTTGTGCCGCGAAATAGGCCGCCATCGGCTTAGAGGTTTCGACGGTGTAAGGCGTAAGAATGCTTATCCTGCGCACGCCGAATGCGTTCAGCCCGCGCACGGCAGCCATCGGCGGCGTGACGACTGAAACACCGGGCTTGGCGGCCTGGATCGCCGCATCGATCTCGGCATCGCCGATCACCACCGAGGCCGAGGTGCAGGAATAGCAGATCGCATCGAGCGGCTCGTCGGGCAGGATCAGGGCCGCACCCGCCGTCAGCGCCGGCTGCATCTTGCGCAGGTTTTCAGGTGTCGTCGGGTTGGCGTAGGGGATGCGCGCGACATAGACGCCGATGCGCTCGCTCGCCACCATGCGGCGAAAATCCGGTTCGGTCGTGTGGTCCGTGGCCAGGATGATCAAACCGACGCGCCGCTCCAGCGGGCGATCATCAAGCAATGGCCGTTTCGGATAGACCTTGATCTCGGGCAAAGGTTTCATCGTTATCTCTCGATCTTGCCGTAGCGGCGTTCCAGCCAGCGCAACAGCGCCACCGAACACAGACTGATGACAAGGAAGAAGGCACCGACCAAAGTGATCGGCTCCAGGTAGCGATAATAGGTGTTGGCGACGCTTTTCGCCTGGTTCATCAGCTCCAGCACGGTGATAGCCGACAGGAGGGGCGTTTCTTTCAACATGGCGATGAAATAATTGGCCAGTGCCGGGATCATCGGTGGGATGGCCTGCGGGATGATGATGTGGGACCAGGTTTGCCTGGCGTTGAGATTGCACGCCTTGGCGGCCTCCCACTGGCCGCGCGGCACATTGTCGATGCCGGCGCGGTAGACTTCCGCCGTGTAAGTGCCGTAGTGCAGCCCGAGCCCGATGACACCGGCGACCAGCGGCGGCAGAAGAATGCCGACATCGGGCAATACGTAGAAGATGAAGTAGAGCTGCACCAGAAGCGGTGTACCGCGGATGAACTCGGCCGCCCAGCCGACGGTGCGCGACAGTGCCTTGTTGGGCGAGCGGCGCGCCAGTGCGATGCCCAGACCGACGATCGCCGCCAGCACCGAGCCGAGCAGCGTTGCCAGGATGGTGATCTTCACCCCCTGGATCAGTGTCGGCAGGATCTGCCGGACAAAATCCCAATCCCAATCCATCAGCGGGCCCAATCCATCAGCGAGCCTCGGCCATCAGACGCGCACCCCGTCGAGCCCGCGCGCCATGCGGCGCTCCAGCGAGCGCACGCCCCATGAGATGAAGAGCGCCAAGATGAAATAGATGACGAGGATGGTGGTGAACGGCACCATAGTATTGCCGGTCTGGGCGCGCACCACCTGCGCCTGGAAAGTGAGATCCGCGAGCGAGATCAACGAGACCACCGATGTGGCCTTGAGCAGTTCGATGGCGTTGTTGCCGAAAGTCGGCAGCATCACCAGGAACGCCTGCGGCAGGATGACGTGGCGCATGCCTTGCCAGCGGCCGAGGTTGAGCGCTGTGCACGCCTCGTACTGTTCGCGGCCGATCGATTGCACGGCGCCGCGCACCACCTCAGCGGCATAGGCGCCGACATTCAAGCCCAGCGCCAGCACGCCGGCTTGCAGCGGGGTCAATTCGAGGCCCACCAGCGGCAACACGAAATATGCAAAGAACAGCTGCACGAAGATCGATGTGCCGCGGAAGAATTCGATATAGGCGGTGGCGAGCGCGCGCAGCGCAAAGAAGCGCGACAGCCGCCCCATGCCGGCCAGAAAGGCCATGATCAGGGCAAGCACCGACCCCATCAGCGTCAGCTCGATGGTGACAAGTGTTCCCTGCAATATCAGGCCGAAATAGCCGGACCACTGAGTCATCTATCAGAAGTTTCCAACGTTTGGTTTTAGCGTCCTTCTCCCCGTTCACGGGGACAGATGAGGGGCGGAGCCAGTCTGGCAGACCTCGCGCTGCCCCTCATCCGTCACTTCGTGACACCTTCTCCCCGTGAACGGGGAGAAGGGAAGAAAGCGCTTACTTCGCCGCGCAGAGCTTGTCGCGCGTCGTCGACATCGCCGCCTTGGCGGAGAAGCCGTAGGGCTCGATGATCTTGGCGAACTCGCCCGACTTCTTCATCTTGGCGAGTTCCACGTCGTAGGCGTCGCGCAGTGCCTCGTCGCCCTTCTTGAAGGCGGCGCCGTCGCAATAGACCGGCGCGCCCTGCACCGGCGCGATGACCTCAAGGGTCGGATCGTTGGCTTTTTTCATCAGATCGTTGATCGACAGGACAGGCAGCGAATAGGCGTCGATGCGGCCGTCCTGCACCATCTTCAGGCCGCTCTGGCCATCCGGCACGACAATGACGCGTTCGCGCGGCACACCGGCGTTGAGCGCCAGCTTCTCCTCGGTGCCGCCGCCGGGCGCACCGATCGTAGCGCTCGTATCCTTGGCGACATCCTCGAAGCTCTTGAAGCCCTTCGGATTGCCCTTCTTCACCAGCATCGCCTCGGCATCGCACAGCACCGGTTCGGAATAGGCGACCGCCGCGCAGCGCTCCGGCTTCATGAACAGGCCGGCGGTGACGACATCGAAGCGGCCGGCCTGCAGACCGGGGATCATGGCGCCATATTCGGAGATCGAGGCGACGATGTCGCCAACGCCGAGACGCTTGAAGATTTCGCGCGCCACATCGGGCGCCGCACCCGAGACCTTGCCGTCGGCGGCGACGGCCGTATAGGGCGGCTCGTTGGCGATGGCAACACGAGCGAAGCCTTGCGACTTGAGTTGCTCGAGCTTGCTGTCGTCGGCCGAACCCGCGGTCGAAGCGACCAGCACGGCCGTCAGCGCAAGACCAGCGACGCCGGCCAGAATGCCAAGTTTCTTCATTGTTCCCAACTCCTGTTTCTTGTCTTGATGGTGGTCGTTCTTGGTTTTGTTACGGGGCGGCTTCGCCTCCCTCGAGGGCGGCGTTGCCTCCTCTGGCATGGCGGTCAGACGCGATGTCCGGCCGCGATGATCTTCTTCAGGAAGCCTTGCGTGCGCTCCTGCTTGGGATTGCGGAAAATCTCGTCGGGCTTGCCCTCCTCGACTATTCTGCCGCGATCGAAGAACAGCACCCGGTCGGCGAAATCATGCGCGAAACCCATTTCATGGGTGACCAGAAGCATGGTCATGTCGGTCTCGGCGCAGAGCCGCCACAAGACGTTGAGCACCTCCTCGACCAGTTCCGGATCGAGCGCCGACGTCACTTCGTCGAACAGCATGATCTTGGGCTGCAAAGCGAGCGCCCTGGCGATCGCCACGCGCTGTTTCTGGCCGCCGGAAAGCTGTGCCGGCATCGCCTTTGCCTTGTCGGCCATGCCGACCATGTCGAGCAGTTCCATCGCCCGCTTCTCGGCGGCAGCGCGCGGCATGCCCTTGGTCAGCACCGGCGCCAGCGTCACATTGTCGATGACGCATTTGTGCGGAAACAGGTTGAACAGCTGGAAGACCATGCCGATCTTCTGGCGCATCCGGGCGAGATGCCGCTCATCGGCCGGCAGCAACTGGCCATTGCGCTCCATGTGGTAGAGCTGCTCGCCCTCGATCTGGATGTGGCCACCGTCGATGCGCTCCAGCGTCATCAGGATGCGCAGGATCGTCGTCTTGCCCGAGCCGGAAGGGCCGATCAGCGCCAGCTTCTCGCGGGGCATGACCTGCATCGACAGTCCGTCCAGCACCTTGAAACTGCCGAAGCTTTTCGAGATGCCGTCGATCTTGATGATGGGCGCGGATGCCGACAATGAATTTTCCCCGGGCTGGAGAAGCCTGTTCCCTTAACGATGCGGAACGCGCCAAATCATGTCAATTGGGAAAATAAAACCATGACAATGTTTCTGATTTTGCACAATTTCCGGGCAATGCCGGCTGGCCCTTTTTGCGTGCCGTTCTCCCAAAACCGCTTCGCACTTTTGGGCGGCATACTCAGATAGCAAGCAGCAGATGCTCGGGATCGCCAAGCAGCAGCTTGGTCACAACGCCGAGGCCGGCGCGCAGTTCCCCCTCGGTGGTCGAGCCCAGCGAAATACGCACAGAGGGATGCCATGGCGCTTCCGAGATGCGGAAGGAAGTGCCGGGCGCGATCGCCACGCCTTGCAGACGGGCCTGGGCGACAAAGCTCTCCTCGGCACGGTCCGCGGGCAATTGCAGCCAGACGTGCAGCCCGTCGCGCCGGGCGCGATAGTCGGTTCCGGCGAGCGCTTCGGCGGCGATGTCCAGGCGCCGGCGCAAAGCCACGCGCTGCCAGCGGACAAGATCCATCGCCGTGCCGTCGGCCACCCATTTGGTGGCGATCTCGGCGACCATCGGCGTCGCCATCCAGTTCGAGACCAGATGCCGGTTGGCGACGGCGGCGACATAGCGATCGGGTGCCACGAGATAGCCGATGCGCAGGCCGGGCACCACGATCTTGGTGAACGAGGTGACATAGAGCGTGCGCTCCGGCGCAAAGGCGGCGACCGGCGGCGGCCGGTCCTCGACCAGGGGACCCAGCACATCGTTCTCGATGATGGCGATGTCGTGCTTGCGCGCAACCGCCGCGATCTCTTCGCGCCGCCTCGCGTCCATCAGCGTTGCCGTGGGATTGATCACCGAAGGCTGCACGAAGACGGCGCGGATGTCGGAGAGCCGGCAGGCCTCGTCAAGCGCTTCGGGGATCAGGCCATTGTCGTCGATCGGCAGCCCCTCGAGGTTGAAGCCGAGATAACGGGCCAGCGGCACCAGCGTATGATGGCCGATCGCCTCCGTGGCGACGGTCGAACCGGGCGGCGCCACGCTCATCAGCGCCACGGTCATACCGGCGGTGGCGCCATTGGTCAGGTTGATGTTCTGCGGCGAGGCATCGAGGCCGCACAGTTTCAGCCACTCCACCGCCACCGCGCGATGGCGTGGAAACACCATGTTAGGCCGGAACGACAGCGCCGAGCTCGACGGCAGGTTTTCGGCCAGCCAGCCCAGCGCCTGCTTCAGCCGCTCCAGATGCATCGGCTCGCAGACCGGCTTCAGGATGGAGAGGTCGATGACTTCGCCGAGACGCTCCGGCAGATAGGGCGGTTCCGGCTCGCGGCGGTGCGTCTGGACGAAACTGCCGCGGCCGATCTCGCCCGAGATCAGGCCACGCCGGATCAATTCCTCATAGGCGCGGCTGACCGTCTGCACCGACAGTTTCAGATCATCGGCCAGCCGGCGATGCGTCGGCAGCCGGGCGCCATTGGCCAGGCGCCCGTCATGGATGGCGCGCGCGAACTGGTCGGCAAGCGACTGATAGGCTGGCCGGCGGATGAGCGCGGGATCGGGTTGCCACAATGTCATGACTTATTAGAGATCGAAATCAGTGCAATTGACAATCGAAATAATGCGCCGTCATGGTGCGGCGGACGAAAAAGTGGACGCCAATGACTGCTGCGAAACTCGACGCGATCGATCTGAAAATCCTCGACGCCATCCAGCGCGACGGCCGCATCACCAAGCTGGCGCTGGCCGAGCAGGTCGGCCTGTCGCCGACCCCTTGCTGGATGCGGCTGCGCAAGCTGGAGAAGGCCGGCATCGTCTCGGGCTATCACGCCCGGATCGCCATGCGCGTCGTGGCGCCGGTCGCCACCGTGCTGATGGAGGTGACACTGGCCAGCCATCGCCAGGCCGATTTCGACCGCTTCGAACGCGTCATCCGCGACATTCCCGAGATCGTCGCCTGCTGGTCGGTGGGCGGCGGCGTCGATTATGTGCTGAAAGTGATGGCGCGCGACATCGACGCCTATCAGCGGCTGGTCGACGCGCTGCTCGATCGCGAGATCGGCATCGACCGCTACTTCACCTACATAGTCATCAAGACGGTGAAGGACGAGCTTGCCCTGCCCATAGCCGATCTTCTGCCGACCTCGCAATAGAGCCGGAGAGATCCTCTGCGCACCCGGCGCGATAGAGAGACTCTCTCCATCAGTGAACGCCCAAATAGTCTCTCTGTCTGCTCGCGATGGATAATCTCCCTGCATTAGTCCGAACCGGGAGGCCTCGACCATGTCCGCGCATTTCGCCCGCTCGCATCGCCATGAAGCGCTCGACCGCCTCGCCGACCGCCGGCTGCTGCGCGAACTCGCCTATGTCGACGGGCACTGGACGGCAAGCGAGGCTGCCGAAAGCTTTGAGGTCACCGATCCGGCGACCGGCACCACGGTTGCCTTCGTTGCTGCTCTGGATGCGCGGCAAACCACAAAAGCGATCGATGCCGCCGCGCGCGCTTTTCCGGCCTGGCGGGCACTGCTGCCGCAAGAGCGGTCCGGAATCCTGCGAAAATGGTTTGAACTGATCATTGCCGCGAAAGCCGATCTCGCTCTGCTAATGACGCTGGAACAGGGCAAGCCCTTGCAGGAGTCGCTGGGCGAGATCGATTATGCCGCCTCCTTCGTCGAATGGTATGCGGAGGAAGCCAAACGCCTCAACGCCGAGAGCGTCACCAGCCATCTGCCGAACGCGGAAATGATGGTGCGGCGTGAGCCGCTCGGCGTTGTCGGTGTCGTCACACCGTGGAATTTCCCGTCTGCCATGCTGACCCGCAAGGCAGCCGCCGCACTTGCCGCCGGCTGCACCATCGTCGCGCATCCGTCCTCGGAAACGCCACTGTCGGCGCTGGCGCTGGCCGAACTCGGCGAGCGCGCCGGCCTGCCCGCCGGTGCCTTCAACATTGTCACCGGCAAGGCCGCGACGATCGTCGGCCGCATGTGCGAGGACCCGCGCGTCCGCGCCATGAGCTTCACCGGCTCGACCGAGATCGGCAGGCTCATTGCCGCCCAGAGCGCGGCGACGATGAAGCGGCTGGTGATGGAGCTCGGCGGCCATGCGCCGCTGATCGTCTTTGACGACGCCGATCTGGACAAGGCAGTGAGCATCGCCATCGATGCCAAATTCGCTACATCGGGCCAGGACTGCCTCGCCGCCAACAGCATCTATGTCCAGCGACCGGTCTACGATCGCTTCTGCGCCGCTTTTGCCCAACGCATCGAGGCGTTGCGGACCGGCAATGGCCTCGCCGGGGAAACCGAAATCGGACCGCTGATGCATGAACGCGCCGTCAAGAAGGTCGAGGAGCAGGTCGCCGACGCGCTTGCCCACAGCGCACGCTGCCTCGCCGGCGGCAAGCGCCATACGGCCGGGCCGCTGTTCTACCAGCCGACGCTGCTTGTCGACGTGCAGGACGATGCGCTGATCATGCGCGAGGAGACTTTTGGCCCCGTCGCTGCCGTGACGCCGTTCGACGACGAGGCGGAAGTCGTCGCCCGCGCCAATGCAACCGAGTACGGCCTCGTCGCCTACGTCGTGACCGAAAACGGCGCCCGTCAGCAGCGCATGGGCCGTGCGCTCGACTACGGTATGATCGCGATCAATCGCGTCAAGATCACCGGCGCGCCGATCCCATTCGGCGGCGTCAAGCAATCGGGTATCGGCCGCGAAGGCTCGCGCCACGGCCTCGAAGCCTTTACCGATCTCAAGTACCTTTGCCTGGATGTTGCGTAGTCCATCCCGGAATTTTCAAGGAGTCAAAAAATGCTCGACCAGTCCAACGAACTCGCCGCCTGGGATCGCGACCACTTCTTCCATCCCTCGACGCATATGGGCACGCACGCGCGGGGTGAATCGCCGACAAGGATCATGGCCGGCGGTGAAGGCGTCACCGTCTGGGACAACAATGGCAGGAAGAGCATCGATGCCTTCGCCGGCCTTTATTGCGTCAATGTCGGCTATGGCAGGCAGAAGATATCAGATGCCATCGCCGCCCAGGCCAGGAACCTCGCCTATTACCACGCCTATGTCGGCCACGGCACCGAGGCCTCGATCACGCTCGCCAAGATGATCATCGACCGCGCGCCGAAGGGCATGTCGAGGGTCTATTTCGGCCTGTCCGGTTCGGATGCCAACGAAACCAACATCAAGCTGATCTGGTACTACAACAATGTGCTGGGACGGCCAGAGAAGAAGAAGATCATCTCGCGCTGGCGCGGCTACCATGGTTCGGGCGTGATGACCGGTTCGCTGACCGGGCTCGACCTTTTCCACAACGCCTTCGATCTTCCCCGCGCGCCGATCCTGCACACAGAAGCGCCCTATTATTTCCGCCGTGCCAACCGCTCGATGAGCGAGGAGCAGTTTTCGCAGCACTGCGCCGACAAGCTCGAGGAGATGATCCTGGCCGAAGGCCCCGAAACCGTCGCCGCCTTCATCGGCGAGCCGATCCTCGGCACCGGTGGGATCGTGCCGCCGCCCGCAGGTTACTGGGAAAAGATACAGGCGGTGCTGAAAAAGTATGACGTGCTTCTGGTCGCCGACGAGGTGGTGACGGGCTTCGGCCGGCTGGGCACCATGTTCGGCTCCGATCATTACGGCATCGAGCCGGACCTGATCACCATCGCCAAGGGCCTGACCTCGGCCTATGCACCGCTGTCAGGCGTCATCGTCGCAGATAAGATGTGGCAGGTGCTGGTGCAGGGTTCCGACAAGCTCGGCTCGCTCGGCCATGGCTGGACCTATTCGGCGCATCCGATCTGCGTGGCCGCGGGCGTCGCCAATCTCGAACTGATCGACGAGATGGACCTTGTGACAAATGCCCGCGAGTCCGGCGCCTATTTCCGTGCCGAAATGGCCAAGGCCGTCGGCGGTCACAAGAATGTCGGCGACGTGCGCGGCGACGGCATGCTGGCGGCGGTCGAATTCGTCGCCGACAAGGACGACCGGGTGTTCTTTGACGCTTCGCAGAAGATCGGTCCGCAAGTGGCAACGGCACTTGCCGCAAGCGGCGTCATCGGCCGCGCCATGCCGCAGGGCGACATTCTCGGCTTCGCACCACCGCTCTGCCTGACGCGTGAAGAAGCCGACATCGTCGTTTCGAAGACCGCCGATGCGGTGAAGAGCGTGTTTGCAAATCTTTGAGATCGACCATGAATGCCATGACCAGAACCCTCCCCGCCACCATGGCCGCCGTGCTGCTCACCGGGCACGGCGGACCGGAAAAGCTCGTCTACCGCACCGATGTGAAAGTGCCCGCGCCCGCGTCAGGTGAAGCGCTGGTCAAGGTCAGCGCCTGCGGTATGAACAACACCGATGTCTGGGTACGCCAGGGCGCCTATGGCACGGAGGAGGATGCCGCCGCCGTGTCGACCTGGCGGCGTCAGGGCAACACGCTGACTTTCCCGCGCATCCAAGGCACCGACACCGTCGGCCACATCGTTGCCGTCGGCGCCGGCGTTTCGGCGGATCGTATCGGCCAGCGCGTGATGGTCGATTTCTCCATCTACAACCGGGACGACGATTCGCTGGCCGACATCGATTATATGGGCCATGGCCGCGACGGCGGTTATGCCGAGTATCAGAGCGTGCCGGCCGAGAACGCCCACGTCGTCGACACGGATATGAGCGATGTCGAACTTGCCACCTTCTGCTGCGCCTATCTTACCGGCGAACAGATGCTGGAGCGTGCAGGCCTGAAAGCCGGCGAGCGCGTGCTGGTCACCGGCGCCTCGGGCGGCGTCGGTTCCGGCATCGTGCAACTGGCGCGGGCGCGCGGCGCCATCCCCTATGCCGTCGTCGGCAAGGGCAAGGAACAGGCGGTGCTCGACATCGGCGCCGAGGCTGTCATCACCCGTGGCGTCGCCGACCTGCCGCAAGCCGTGAACAAGGTGACCGGCGGCCAGCCGATCGACGTGGTGGCGGACCTGGTCGGCGGCGCGATCTTCAACGACCTGCTGCGCATCCTGAGGCCGGAAGGCCGCTACACCACCGCCGGGGCGATCGCAGGCCCGGTCGTCCAACTCGATCTCAGGACCATGTATCTCAAGCAGTTGCAGCTGCATGGCTCGAGCCAGGGCACGCGTGCCGATTTCCGCCGCATCGTGGGATATATCGAGGCGGGAAAAATCCGGCCGCTGGTCGGCGGCGTCTACCGGCTCTCCGATTTCCACCGCGCGCAGGCGGACTTCATCGCCAAGGATTTCGTCGGCAAGCTGGTGGTGGTGCCCGACGCCGTCGCGGAGCGATCAGCGTAGCTCCAGAAATCGAGGCATCCTCGGTTCCTTCTGCCTTCTCAGCGCTGCCACAATGGGAATGGCTTGCAGTCTGGCCAATTCGCCATGTGGCGGCGCTCATCGAACCGCGAGCGGAAAGCTCAGCCGGCGCCAACGATGCCTGGCCGCCGACGCTGCACGGCACCGGCACGGAGGACTATTTCAACACCGCCTGGTGCCCGACACAGGATTATTCCGCACCCTATCACGGCATTATCGCAGCCGGTGGCCCGAACTGGACAGAGCCTGTCACCCTCTACCGCTGGCATATCGAGGACCCGGTGATCTTCCACAAACGCATCCGCGTCAGCATCGAGCACGGCCACGCCAACCGCCGCGCCGACGACATCTCGTCCGTCGCCTTCTGGTACCAGGCCGAGCCGCACAAGCCGTTCGCGCCGCTGCCGCCGGCAGCGAAGCGCGTTCCGACCTTCCGCCGGCCGAACGAGGGCTTGGACGCGGCAATTGCCGCCGCGATGCGTGAGCCGCGCTGAAATCGCCCTGCCCCGCAAGCGCGCGAGAGAAGACTTCAACGGCAGCAGCAGGCCGATGTTATTGATAAGGCCCGCGGAGACTCAATTTCTCGGCCAGCAGGCAAAAGCGGTCGATGAGCCGGACAAGCTCTTCGCCCTGTTCGGCTGCGATGCCGCCGCGCTCGGCAGGCGCGGCGTCCGCGAGGGCCTTCCACAGCCGGCTTTGCCGGTCAGAGAGATCTGCCAACTCGGAGCATTCGCCAGTGGTCAGTTTCAAAAGGTGATCCGCCGTCACCGGTCCGACGCCAGGGGGCGTCGTTACCCCCAGGGAAACATAGCCTGGCGGCAGGGTGCCTTTCGCGTTCGTCACCGATTTGTGGCAGATGACGTCGAACAGCTGGTCGACGGCCTGTTTGGCACCGGCGACGCGCGAAGGATGGTCCGTATCGGCCGCCGCATGCGGCAGAAGTTCTAGCTTGCCGGCATGCTTCTCGACGAGATCGAGGTAGGGCAGCATCGGGCCGGAGAGACTGCCGGTCGAGACATTCTTGAACAGATCGGCATCGACTGCCGCATGGCGCACCCGGCCGGAAGACAGGGCTTCATCAAGAGCCGCAACGTCGACAAGTTCGCCGCGATCGTAATTGACCAGCACCGCACCCTTGTTCATGCGTGACAGGACGTCCGCGCCGACGAGCCCGGCATTGGCATAGCGGCCGGTCTGCGCGTCCTGCTTGCCCAGACCGACATGGACACTGAGCACATCGGCGCCTTCAGCCGCATCGGCGAGGTCTGCCGCATAGACAAAGCCCTCGGCTTCTATCCAGTCCCGGTGTCGCGGCCGCGCGTGGATTACCACGCGCATGCCGAAGGCGCGGCCGAGCTTGGCCACCTCGCGGCCTATATTGCCATAGCCGATGATCGCGATCGTCTTGCCTTCGAGCTTTTCGGTCGGGAAATCGCGCAGCTCCCTGCCGGTGTCGAAATCCCCGCGCGCCACCCGCTCATGAAGCCTGTCGACCGGGAGATCCGGCAGCACTTTCAGGATCGCCTTCATCACCATCTGTGCCGTGGCGCGGCTGTTGATGCCGGGCGTGTTCATCAGCACTGCCGTGCCGCCCTCGCCGCCGCCGCCACCCCAGGAGCGCGAGCCCATATTGCCGGTGCCGGCACCGATCCGCACGCCCGCGAGCGGAAAGACGGTCTCGGCGGACAGGAAGGTCGCTGCCGCAATGACCGCATCGTAGCGCCCGTCGCCGGCGGCCTCGATCAGTTCTTCCCCGGCGCTGATATCCGGCTGGTAGAAGAAATGCAGCCGACCCTGCTCGAGGTCTGCCCTGTCGCCAAGCGCGCCTGCGTGAAAGCGGCCGCCCTTGGCTTCGATATGCGCGCGCACTTCGCTCGGGTCAGGCTTGCCGTCGGAGCCGAGGCGCAGGCCGACCAGATCGCAGATCAGCACGGTGTAGGCGCGTTGCGGATCGATTGGGTTCGCGGCCTGTGTATTGGTATTTGCGGTCACGTCGTTTCCCCTGCGAGGACGGAAGGCCAGCTGGCAAGCAGCGTACTCTGAGATCAGAACCTATCCGCCCGGAACGGCGTGAGATCGATTGCCGGCGGCAGACCTGCGGCTAGCTGCGACATGATCTTGCCGGTAACGGCACCACCGATCAGGCCCCCGATCTAGAGGCTGGGTCCCAGCTCGATCGAGCTGCCGTCGCTGAACCGGGATTGACGGAACCTGTAAAGACTATGTCCGGTCTCGTTTCCCTGGACCAGGTCCGACACGACGCGGCCCATCCCCGGTCCGATGCCGAAGCCGTGACCACTCATCCCGGTGGCGATAACGAGCCCCGGAATTTCGGCGGCACGATCAACGATGGGCACGACATCCGGCATCGCGTCGATCATGCCCGCCCAGCTCGCCTTCAGCGGCACTGTCTTGAATCGGGGGAAAAGTGCGGTGAATTCGCGGTCGATATCGCGTAGCGCGGAGGCTTTGGGGGCGGGATTGAGGATACGCATCCGTTCGAACGGGCTTTCCTCGTCCGCGTTCCATTTGCGCGGGGTCGACCAGCTGTCCGGATAGCCTCGTGGCGCCGCCGGCAGGTAGCGGATGCCAAAAGGATTGGCCATCAGGGCGGGAACATATTTGCTCGCGTGACGAAACGCGTCAGGCCCCAGATATAGCAGACTGCTGCCTCCCGATGCGAGCGTGTAACCGCCATCCTGCCTGCGCCGGAATGCGATATGCTCGTCGGCGACGGCACCCGAATGGATCTCGGGCATGGGTCCGGTCGCGGCGACGGTCGCCCTGACACTGAGCTGCGGGATAGAGACGCCGTGCGCGCGCAGGAAGAGCGACGTCCACGCACCACTCGCGACGACAGCGTTCGAGGTGGCGATACGACCCTGCTCGGTCCAGACCCCGCTAATGCGTCCAGCCGATATGTCGAGCAGACGCGCCGCACAATTCTCGATGATCGTGACGCCCTCCCGGGCAGCCAGGCGAGCAAGCGCGGGCACCGCGACCCAGGGCTCGGCGCGCATGTCCGATGGGGTGGTCATCGCGCCCTTGAAGGAACGCGACATGGCCGGGATCAGCTTGGCCGTCTCGCCTTGGTCAAGGAGACGCGTGTCGACGCCGTGGATCTCAGCGATCTTCAGGAACTTCGCGAAACCGGCCATCTCCTTGTCCGTTCGCGCAAGATAGGTGACGCCCGTCTGCTTCAACCCAATGTCTTGGCCGCACTCTTCGGCCAGCTGACGCCAGAGCCGTTGCGCTTCGATCACGATCGGCAGTTCATCGCCATCGCGACCCTGCTGCCGGATCCAGCCCCAGTTCCGCGACGATTGCTCGCCGGCGATGCGCCCCTTTTCCAGCAATGTCACCGAAATGTTCCGTCGTGCCAGGAACAAAGCAGTGGTCACGCCGATGATGCCACCGCCGATGATCACAACCTCCGAGCCCTTCGGCAATGGCGCTTGAAACTGGATTGGCATGGCTTCTGTGAAAGGAAAACTTGTCAAAGACTACTATCCTCTTGGTATTCCACGGCGGTAGCTGACCCTCGCCATCGACTTGGCCGCTTCCCTGGAATGTCGGCGATGCGTTACAGAACTGATAGTGCGTCAAGGCTGGGTCGAGCTGGAGAATCTGCGCGTCAACGCAATAAAATTGTCTATGCCAGTGAATGTCGCCTCGACACCTCACAGGAACTTTTGGTGGCCAGCGACGACCGATGGCGGCTCCGTCTGTCAGGCACAGTGCGATGCCGCCATTGGCCTCTTGAACGGTCAAGTCGGACACGCGTAACATCGCACCATCAGAACTGAGTCTGCTTCATTCGTCCGGGCTAATGTCCGGATTGGACTGGATATTTTCCTTGCATACGGATGCAACCAGCAGCGCGGCGAAGCGCGGCAAGTCGTTTGCCCATGTGGCGGAAGCCTCCTGGGGCAAGGGCCTCAGCACGTTGCTGCGTATCGTGCGCATGACGCTGCGCCATCCCTGGCAAGTCGCCGTCACCCTCATCTCGACTTTCATCGCCGCGACGCTGCAGCTTTTCATCCCACGCCTGCTGGGACACGCCATCGACCAGGCGCAAGGCGTGATGGCCGCTGGCGGCGCCCCGGCGGCCGAGCAGGCGCTGTGGAACACGGCGCTGACGCTGCTCGTGGTCAGCATCCTGCGCGGCCTCTTCACCATGGCGCAGAACTACTATGGCGAGGCCGTCGGCCACCAGACGGGCTATGAATTGCGGCTGGCCTTCTACGAGAAGATCCAGCGCCTGAGCTTCTCCTTCCACGACAAGGTCCATACCGGCGATCTCATCACGCTCGGGCTGCTCGATCTCGACGGCGTGCGCATGTTCTTTTCCACCGGCATCCTGCGCGTGGTGCTGCTCGGCGTGCTGATCGGTGTCGGCGCCTATCTGCTGATCAGCACCGACCTCGTGCTTGGGCTGCTCAGCCTGAGCTTCGTGCCATTCGTCGCCTGGCGCTCTTCGGTCACCCAGCTGAAATTGCGCAGCACCTGGCTGACGCTGCAGGAGCGGCTGTCGGTGCTGAGCCGGGTGATGGACGAGAATCTCGGCGGCATCCGTGTCGTACGCGCCTTCGCGGCGCAGCGGCATGAGCTGGCAAAATTCGATCGCGCCAAGCAGGATGCACTCGACCTCGCCAATGAGCGCGTCGACATCCGCGTCAGCAACACCAGCGCCATGAATTTCTCCTTCCTGGCGGCCATGGGCCTGGTGCTCTGGTTCGGCGGCCAGAAGGTGATCGCCGGCCAGATCAGCGTCGGCACGCTGGCCCAGTTCCTCACCTTCATGACCATCCTGCAGATGCCGGTGCGCCAGCTCGGCCTCATGGTCAACTCGTTCGCGCGCGCCTCGACCTGCGGCACGCGGCTGTTCGAACTGCTCGATGCCGAACTCGACATCAAGGACGCGCCGAATGCCAGAGAACTCGTCATCACCGAGGGCGTGCTGCGCTTCGACAATGTCGGCTTCCGCTATGAGGGCGCGGGCGACCGTCCGACCCTGTCGGGTATTTCCTTCGAGGCCGGGCCCGGCGAGGCCATCGGCATTGTCGGCCCGCCGGGAAGCGGCAAGTCGACCATCGCGCATCTGATCCCGCGCTTCTACGACGTGACCTCGGGCACGATCACCATCGACGGACAGGACATCCGCAAGGTGACGCTGCAATCGCTGCGCAAGGTGGTCGGCGTCGTGCAGCAGGACGCGTTCCTGTTCACCACCTCGATTGAGAACAACATCGCCTATGGCAATCCCTGGGCGCGCGAGACCCGCATCGGGCAGGCAGCCGAATATGCCCAACTGCACAATTACATCATCGGGCTTCCCGCCGGCTACACCACGGTGGTCGGCGAACGCGGCGCATCGCTTTCCGGGGGTCAGCGGCAGCGCCTGACCATCGCACGCAGCCTGATGCTGCGGCCATCGGTGCTGGTCTTCGACGATTCCACAGCCGCCATCGATGCCGGCACCGAGCAGCGCATCCGGGCGGCCATGAAGCGCTTCGCCAGGGATCGCGTGACGCTGATCATCTCGCACCGGCTGAGCTCGCTGATGCATGCCGACCAGATCCTGTTCGTGGAGGGCGGCCGCATCGTCGAGCGCGGCACGCATGAGGAACTGCTGGCGCTCGGTGGACGCTATCGCGCGCTTTACGACCTGCAGCTGCGGCCGGACGACGACCGGCTCGAGGGAGCCGCATGATGTCGGCACAGGACGACGAGAAGGAAGACAAAAGCGGACGGCCGACAAAGGCGGTGGTCGGCTCGCATCGCGACGAGGAAGAGGTTTTCGGCAAGGCCTACGATCCGCGCATTGTCAGGCGCATCTGGAGCTTCGTCAGACCGTATCAGGGCCGGATCTTCATCTCGGTCGCGGCGGTGCTGGTGTTCACACTGACCCAACTCGCGATCCCGCTGGTCATCCGCAACGCCATCGATCACGGCATGGCTCCGGGCAGGCTCGACCGTTCGGTGATGATCTCCGCAATCGCCGCCTTCACCGTGATCATCCTCGTCAACTACGCCGCCAGCCATGTGCAGGAGAGCGTCGTCGGCAAGGTCGCCGAGAACGTCCTTTCAGATTTGCGCCGTGCCATGTTCAGCCATCTGCAGCTGGTATCGCTCAGCTTCATGGACAAGACCGAGGTCGGCAGGCTGATGTCGCGCCTGCAGGGCGATGTCAATTCGATGCAGGAGTTCCTCGAGACCTCCGTCATGTCGGTGGGCGATATCGTGCTGTTGTTCGGCATCGTCACCGTCCTGCTCTGGCTCGATTTCCGGCTCGGGCTGCTGACACTGTCGACCATGCCGGTGCTGTTCATCGTGCGCCTGTTCTGGCTGCCGCGCGCCAAGGTCGCCTTCATGGCGGCGCACGAGACCAATTCGATCGCCAACGGGGCGCTTGCCGAAGGCATCCATGGCGTGCGCACGGTGCAGAGCCTCGAGCGCCAGCATGTCAATTTCGACCTTTATGACGAGAAAGTGCTGGCCAATCTCAACGCCCATCTGCGGTCGGCGAAATACGCACAGGTGATGGTACCGATCGTCGACACGCTGACCGGCGTCGCCATGGCGACGGTCATCGTTATCGGTGGTTCGATGGTGCTGTCGCACAGCCTCGATGTCGGCGTGATGGTGGCGTTCCTGTTCTATATCCAGCGCTTCTTCGACCCGATCCGCTCGCTCACCATGCAGTACAGCGTCATGCAGCGCGCCATGGCTTCGGGCCAGCGCATCTCCGAAGTGCTCGACGTGCCGGTGGATGTCGGCGACAAGGAAAATGCGGTGGCACTGTCGCGCGACATGGACGGTTCGGTCGAGTTCAGGAACGTCACCTTTGGCTACCGGCCGGACCAGCCGGTGCTGAAGAACATCTCCTTCCGCGTCAATCCGGGCGAGACCGTGGCGCTTGTCGGCCCGACTGGATCGGGCAAGTCGAGCTCGATGGCGCTGGTGCACCGCTTCTACGACGTCTGGTCGGGTCAGGTCCTGGTGGGCGGACACGATGTGCGGGACCTGACGCAGGATTCGCTCGGCGATCAGGTGGCAATGGTGCTGCAGGAGCCGTTCCTGTTCTCCGGCACGGTGCTGGAGAACATCCGCTATCACAAGACCGGCGCCAGCCGCGACGACGTGGTTCGCGCCGCACAGGCTGTCGGCGCGCACGACTTCATCGAGCAGCTGCCCGATGGCTACGACACAAAGCTCGAACAACGCGGCGGCAATCTCTCGCTCGGCCAGCGCCAGCTGATCAGCTTTGCGCGCGCGCTTGTGGCCGATGCCAAGATCCTCGTGCTCGACGAGGCCACCGCCAGCATCGATTCCTACACCGAGATGCTGATCCAGAAGGCGCTGGTCAAACTGCTGGAAGGCCGCACCGGGCTGGTCATTGCCCATCGGCTCGCCACCATCCGCGGCGCCGACCGTATCATCGTCCTGCAAAACGGCGAGATCGTCGAAAGCGGCAACCACGAACAGCTGATGCAGGGGAAAGGCCTCTACGCCCGCCTCTACAACATGAACTACGCTTCGTTCGACGATATTTCCGGGGAGGAAATGGCAATCGACGCGGCGGTCGGCAAAGCGACCTGAACGGCGCCGGCAGGTAGGGAATCGCCTGTTGCTCGTGCCTTTCCCGAGAAGTCCGTTTGCGGGATCCCCTGATGTGACCGCTGACCTGCACGCCGTCCTCGGCGCGGCGAAGGCGTCAAGCCGGCCGCTGCCCCGGGGTTACAACGCATCCGGCGAATGCCTGTCCCGATTTTGTGAAGGAACGCATGGAGTGCAGAGGGCGTTCTCTGTTCATGCATGTCTCGCATGAACAGGAGGCATCCTCATGAAACGGCAGATGATGCTCACCGGCGCCATTCTCTTGGCGGCCGCGAGCGCGATCTCATTCAGTACCGTCGCCGATGCCGCGGTCGCCAGGCACCATTATGTCGACGTCACAATTCATCGTGGTGACAGGCATCGGCACGCCGTTCACCACGAATATGTGTGGGTTGGCGGCGGTTGGACCGGCGACAATTCGAGTAGCGACAATGGCTGGATGGACAGCTACTACAATGGCTACGGCAGCTATCGCGGGTATGTCGGCGACTTCTGCGGAACCATCGCATGGACGCTCGACCTTTGCAGTCCCCACGGCCCTTGATTCCTGACCGCTGGGTGGGATCGCTAGGCCATTTCGGGACGTCTTGACGCCTCGCGGATCGCCTTGTGCACGCCGCGCTGCAAATCCATGAAAGCCGGGGTCTCCATCACCTCTTCCCGGCGCGGGCGCTCGATGTCGACATTGAAGGTCTGCATGATGCGTCCCGGGCCGATCCCCATGACGACGATGCGGTCCGACAGATAGACAGCCTCCTCCACATCATGCGTGACGAAGAGCACGGTGAGCCTGTGCTCCTCCCAGATCTGGGTCAGCAGTTCCTGCATCTGATGCCGGGTCAAGGCATCGAGCGCGCCAAAGGGTTCGTCCATCAGCAGCATCTTGGGCCGATAGGAAAGCGCACGCGCAATGGCGACGCGCTGTTTCATGCCGCCCGAGAGTTCGGACGGATAGCGGTCCGCACTTTGCGACAGCTTGACGAGATCGAGATGCTCCAGCGCGATCTCGCGGCAGGCCGAGCGATCGTAACCGGCGGCCTTGAGAGCAAATTCGATATTCTGCCTAGCCGTCAGCCAAGGAAGCAGCGTGTAGGACTGGAAAACGACGCCACGGTCGAGACCTGGCCGCAGGATCGGCGCGCCATCGATGCTGAGATCGCCGGCATCGAAATCCTGCAGTCCGGCGACGATCGACAGCAGCGTGCTCTTGCCGCAGCCCGAGGTGCCGACGAGCGAGACGAACTCATTGTCGGCAAGATCGAGGTTGATGTCCCGCAGCACCTGCGTGCGCCGATCTCCGGTGCCGAAGCTCTTGTCGAGACCCGCGATGCGCAATTTGGGAACAGTCATCAGCGGTTCCTCATTGCGATTGGCCTTCCTGCCGGAACAACACCTTTTCCAAGGCCTTCATGACCTGGTCGGTGATGAGGCCGAGCACGCCCAAAAGCAGGATGTAGCCGATGATGGTGTTTGTCTGGAAATAACGCTGCGACACGGTGATGCGATAGCCCAACCCGGACGTCGCCGCGACAAGCTCGGCCAGCACCAGCCAAGTCCATGCCCAGCCCAGGCTGATGCGCAGCGTATCCCAAATGCCCGGCAAGGCGCTGGGCACGACGATGCGCGTCAGGATCTTGCGGTCCGGCAGACCGAGCGTGCGCCCAAGGCCGATGAAATCGGCGGGAACCCGTTTCACATTGTCCATAATCATCAGCACCTGCTGGAAGAAGGTGCCGATGAAGATGATCAGGAATTTCTGCGTATCGCCGGTGCCGGCCCACAGGATGGAGAGCGGCACGAAAGCGACGACCGGCATATAGCGGATGAAATCCACCAGCGGCTCGATGGCCGCCTCCCAGGAGCGGAAACTGCCGATCAGAACGCCAATGGGTATGGACAGTGCCGAAGCGATGAGGAAGCCGATCGAAATACGGTACATCGAGGCCTTGAGGTCCAGCCACAACGTGCCGTCAGTCGCGAGCTTGGCGACCTGGGTCGCGACGCTGCCGGGCGACGGCAGGAAGATTGGTTTTACCCATTCCAGTCCAGTCGCCGCCCACCAGGCAAGGCCGAGCCCGACAAAGACGGCCACGGCGATCATCAGGAAACGCGACCTGGCGATCGGCACGCCGATCCCGGAGGATCGGCGGCGCCTTGCCTGACTCGTGGCCAGCCTCGAGCGGGCCAAGTCCGTTTTCGCAGGGGGCGCCCCGGACATCTGTGTCACCACCGCGATCCGGCCTTTGTCATTGCGCCGCCTTGACGAAGGACGGGTCGATCATCTGCTCCGGCGTCACGTCGGCCTGCAGCAGCTTGGCATTCTTGGCGGCCGCTTCGACATCGGCGAATGTCTTGGTGGTGAAATCGCCGGTGAGCGCTGTCTTGTTTTCGGCGAGCGAATAGTAGCGCACGCCGTCGAAAGCGGTGTTGAGGTCCTTGACGTCGGAACCGACAGCCTTGGCGATGATGGCGCGGCCACCTGGTGTATCGGCATTGTAATCCTTGAGTGCGGCGTCCCAGCTCTTGATCATGGCCAGCACCTGGCCGGGCCGCGACTTGATCACCTCGTCGCGCACCACCAGCACGTCGCTGATCAGGCCGGGATCCTCGCCGGCGGTGAACAGCAGCTTGACGTCCTTGTTCTGCGCCATGGCGACAGTGAGGTATGGCTCGTAGGTGACCGCGACCGGCACGCGGCCCGCGATCAGGGCGCCGCCGGCATCGGCGGCAGGCATCGGAACCGGCTGGACATCGGCCACCGACATGCCGTTCCTGGCGAGCGCGTATTTGAGCAGGATGTCACTCGTCGTGCCCTCCTCGAATGCAACCTGCTTGCCCTTGAGGTCGGCGATTGAGGTGACGTCCTTGCCGGCGATGATGGCGTCGGCCTTCATGGAAACATCGAGCAGCAGCACGATCTTCACCGGCAGTCCGGCTGCAACCATGCCCATCGCGGTGTGGGTCGCGATGTTGGCGGCGTCGAGCTGACCACTGGCGAGCGCGGCATTGATGTCCTTGTCCTCGGCGAAATTGACGATCTGAACGTCCGACAGGCCGTTTGTCTTGAACAGGCCCTTGGCGTCGGCGACATGCCACTGGCCATATCCAAGCCAGGGCTCGATGCCGATCTTGAACGATCCTGCTTCCGGCGTCGTGGGAATGGCCGCATCGGCCGCGTGGGCCGCCGGAGCGGCGGCGAGCCCGATGGCGGCGGCCATCACGAGCGCGCGAAATTGTCCTGCTAGGTTACGCATCATCTGAGTTCCCCTTGATGATCAGACCGCTTTTTACCCAGGCATCCGGTCTGGTGAGACTGCGGGTTCTGCTCTTGCGGCACTGTGCCTCGGCGTCTTGCCCGCCACTTCATGGTGAAGTGCAGGGATATTTCAGCGTCAGCGGCAGCGGATGTCAAGGCTAAAATACATACATGCATATACAAGTTGGGATGACCCAATTTTCCTGTTGATCCGGCCCGTCTGCCTCCTCCCGTCGTTGCACGTTCGCCTCGTTGCCCTTAGTTTGTCTTGGAGGGAGAATAGCGGCTGCCGAGCGAGTAGCGGCTGCCTGCATAAGTCAGTTTGCTGATGGTGGCGACGATCGCGCCCGTCCACGTCCTGCGGTGCAGAAACAGGCAGCAGCTGCCGACATCGATGTTCAGGTGCCGCGCCGTCTCGGCGTCGGCCGGGATCGCGGAGATGATATGCTCGACCTCGGTCACCGGGGTCTTCTGCATCAGGTAGTCATAGGTCGCCGTCTTCGAAAAATCCTGCTTGTCGTAGTCGGGTATCAGGCTCGGATTGACGAAGCGCTCTTCCAGCTGCACCGGCAGGTCGTTCTCGAAATTGACGACGACCGAGTGATGGATCGAGACACGCTTTGGAAATTCGAACGACAGCGCGAGCTCCTTCGTCGGCATGATGGTTTCGAGGACGAGGACTTCGGAGCGATGCCTGTTGCCGCGCTCGACGATCTCCGCCGCGATGTTGTTGATCTCGATCAGCGTCGATTGCGGCCGGGGCGGCGCAATGAAGGTGCCGACGCCTTGCAGCCGGATCAGGAATCCCGCCGCGGTCAGTTCCCGCAGGGCCCGGTGGACCGTCATCCGCGACACGCCCAGCGAAGCCACCAACTCGTTCTCGGACGGCAGCTTGCGATCCTTGCCCCACCGGCCCGTTCCGATATTGGTCAGGATGTAGTCCTTCACCTTCTCGTAAAGAGGGCTCGCCGTATCGGGTAAATCGATCATTTCAAAATCCTTTCCGGCAACTATCGGAAGTCACCGATGTCCGGCAGGTTGCCGCATGCGGATGATTGTTTTCAAGCCATCGCTGCGCCCCGCCAACAGCCGGTCATAGGCAGCCGGAATGTCGTCGAGGCCGATCTCGCGATCGATCAGGGCGAGCAGCGGCTCGCTGAGTTCACCCAGCATCCGTATTGCATCGGGCAATTCGTCGGCGAAGGCATGACATCCCAGCAAAGCGATTTCGCGCTCGACCAGAAGATTGGGGTCGATGTCGAGACGACCATGGAAGATGCCGACCATCGCCACCGCGCTGCCGGAATCGAGAACGCCGAGCAACTGATTGAATGCGGCAATGCTGCCGGTCGCCTCGACGGCCGCCAGCAGCGGGGCATTGGCGGTTGCGGCGGCGATGGCATCGCGGTCGAGATCGACAACCCTGGCACCGGTCACCCGCGCCACGCGGGCGCAGCGGGCCTGGTTGCGGTCGGCGACAAGCACGGTGCCGGCAAAAGTTCGGGACAGCAGCAGCGCGGCGAGACCGCCGATCGGTCCGCAGCCGACGACAAGCACCGAGCCTGCGGCCTTCGGCAGCCGCCGCACCGCGTGCAGCGCCACCGCGAGCGGCTCGGCCATCGCCGCGACCCGCTCGTCAAGCGCGGCATCGATGATATGCAGCAGGCGCGCGGGCAACACCGCCTGTTCGGCAAAACCGCCGTCGCAGATTTCTCCTACGAAGCCCAGCGAGCTGCAGAGATGGCGCCTGCCGGCACGGCATTGCGCGCAGTCGTCGCACCAGAAACGGGAATCGGCAACCACTCTGTCGCCGACGGCGACTGCGTCGACGCCCTCGCCGAGCGCGGTCACCGTGCCGGTCAGCTCATGGCCGGCCGTCGATGGCGACCGGCTTATCCATTGGCCGGTGCGGAAATTGTGCAAATCCGAACCGCAGATGCCGGCGGCATCGACCCTGAGCTTCACCCAGCCGGCATCCGGAATGCCTGGCGCGGCGATGTCCTCCACGCGCAGATCGCCGCGTCCATAAAGTCGTGCCGCCTTCATCGCGATCGCCTCCGTCAACCTGCCAGATAGCGGTCGCGGATTTCCGAGACGGCGTTCTCATGCGAGCTAAAGCCCTCGTAGCGGGCGAGCCTGCGGGCATGCCGCGCCAGTTCCGGATAGGCGGCCGAGGTGACATAGCCGACCGACGAGCGCTTGACGAAGTCCGTCACCGAGAGCGGCCCATAGGTTCGCGCCCAACGGCTGGTCGGCAGCACCGCGTTCGGCCCGAGGACGAAGTTGGCAAGGGTCACCGGCGTATGCGGACCCATGAGGATTTCGGCCGCCTCGGTGATGTGCCCAAGATGCGCGAACGGCTCCTTCGACAGGATTTCCAGATGTTCGGGCGCATAGTCGTTGATGAAGCGGTAGCTGTCTTCCAGCGACGCGGTCAACACGATGCCGCCGCGCTTTCCGGTCAGCACCGCGCGCGAGAATTCGACGCGCTGTTCGGTCATGCGCGACCAGTGTTCTGGAAGTGCCGCGAGTGCTGCTTCGGCGACCTTGCGGCTGTGCGTCACCAGATAGGCGGAGGAATCCGGGCCGTGCTCGGCCTCGATCAAAAGGTCAAGCGCGGCAAGGCCGCCGTCGACACTGTCGTCGGCAAAGATGATGGCTTCCGACGGACCGGCCGGAAGGCCGGTGTTGATGATCGACGACAGCACGCTCTTGGCCGCCACCACCCATGGGCTGCCGGGGCCGACGATCTTGAGCGCCGGCTTTACCGTCTCGGTGCCGTAGGCGACGGCGGCAACCGCTTGAGCGCCGCCGCATTTGTACACTGTCTGCACGCCAGCGAGGCGGGCGGCGACCAGGGTTGCCGCATCCACCGAACCATCCGGCATCGGCGGCGTCACGATGGCGATCTGCGGCACGCCGGCGATGACAGCCGGAACCGACGTCATCATCGTCACCGACGGAAAGGCGCCCTTGCCGCGCGGCACGTAGAGCGCGACGGACGCGATCGGTGTGTATCGGTCGCCGGCATAGGCGCCAGGCCGGACTTCCTTGAGCCACATCGTTTCCGGCTTCTGCTCCTCATGGAAATGCCTGATGTTCTCGATGCCGAAGCTGATGCTCTCCACGACATCCTTCTCAACCTTGTCGAATGCCGCGTCGAATTCGGCTTCCGACACCTTCAGCCCGCCTTCAGCGACATTGGCCTTGTCGAGTTCCCTGGCGAAGCGGATCAGGGCGGCGTCACCCTCGTCCTTGACGGCCTGGATGATCGGGCGGACCTTTTCGACGAAGACCGACAGATCGCCCTCGGCGCGCTTGAGCAGGCTGGCCCGCTGGGTGGCGTCGAGCGATGACAGGTCGTGGAAGCTGATGTCGGACATGGATATTTCCTTCTGTTGGAACGCAACGTGCCGGCCGGTACCATTGCGGAAGTTTCGAACCTATGGCGAGCCGCCTTAGATCGATGCGAGGAAACCGCCATCCACCGGAATGGACTGGCCGGTTATGTAGGCTGCCGCATCCGAGGCAAGGAACACGGCGACGCCGTGCAGGTCGCGCAGATCGCCGAAACGGTGCTGCGGGATCTTGGCCAGCATGGATTGCTGCCATGCCTCATTGCTGTAGAACACATCCGTCATCGCCGTCCGGAAGTAGCCCGGGGCGATGGCATTGACCCGGATGCCGAGATCCGCCCATTCCACTGCCAGCGCCCGGGTCATGCCGAGCAGGCCCGACTTCGACGACCCATACGGAACCGCGGTCGGAATGCCGACTTCGGAGGTCAGCGAACAGAGGTTGATGATGGCGCCGGGGCTGCCGGCGTCCCGCATCTGTCGCGCCGCGGCCTGGGCGCAGAAGAAAGCGCCCTTGAGATTGGTGTCGACGATCCGATCCCAGAGCGCCTCGTCGACATCAAGCGAGGGCCGGACCTCTTCCATCCCCGCATTGTTGACGAGGATATCGAGACCGCCAAGCAGGCTCGCGGCCTCGGCGGTGGCCGTCCGGCAGCGGCCGACATCCGTCACATCGAGGGCAATTGCATGCGCAGCCCCGCCAGCCGCGCGGATGGCCGCTATCGTTTCATCGAGGGAGGCAAGGCTGCGCGCGGTGACCGCGACGTCGGCGCCGGCCGCGCTCAGCGCCTCAGCGATGCTGCGCCCGATGCCGCGGCTGGCACCGGTGACAAGCGCTTTCCGGCCGGAGAGGTCGAAGAGAGAAGCGTTGCGCATGTGGTCCTCCTTGGCAGCAGCCTCGGCTTCGCGGTCGAAATTAACAGAAAGCAGGTTACATATACAAGCATATACAAAACCTTTCGGCCAGGCTATTTGTGACGTCCTCCGCCGCACCAATGCGCCTATCGCCAACCAGCCTGCCCGGGAAGATGCCGCGAAACCCGATGTTTGAGAACCCGCCGATGACGGGAGTCCGTCGGCAAACCCAGAGGAGCCCGCGCCCGTGTCGAAAGCCTCGGATATGGTCAGAACCGAAGTCACGCGCCTGTCACCCTACAATTCCGGGTTGACCATCGACGAGGTCATGCTGCGATACGCTCCGGCCAGGATTGCCAAGCTGGGCTCCAATGAAAACCCGCTAGGCCCGAGCCCAACCCTGACAGCGATGATGCAGGCCGGTGCCGAGCTGTTCCGGCTTTATCCGGATCCGGCCGGGCGCGAGTTGCGCCAGGCCATCGGCGCCAGACATGAAGTCGGCGAGGATCAGGTCATCCTCGGCAACGGCTCGGAGGACCTTCTTTCCGTCATCAGCCGTGCGGTGCTGCGGCCGGGCGATGCCATTGTCACCCTTTATCCGTCATTCCCGTTGCATGAAGACTACGCCACGTTGATGGGCGCGACCATCAAACGCGTTGGCGTCAATAGCGATCTCACCATCAACGTCGACGCGCTGATCGAGGCGGTGCGCGAGCGACCTCGCATGCTGCTGTTTTCGAACCCGATGAACCCGGTCGGCAGTTGGCTGTCCGCCCACGATCTGTCGAAGGTTCTGGATGCGGTCAGCGACGAGACGCTGATCGTCGTCGATGAAGCCTATGCCGAATACGCCGAGGGCGACGACTACACCTCGTCCCTGCCCGTCCTCGGCAAACGCGATCGGCCCTGGATTGTGCTCAGGACATTTTCCAAGGCATTCGGCCTGGCGGGGCTGCGGATCGGTTTCGGCATCGTCAGTGATCCGGAATTGCGCGGACTGCTTGACCGGGTGCGCACGCCGTTCAACGCCAATGGCGTTGCGCAGGCCGCCGCGCTGGCGGCGCTCGCGGATGAGGAACATCTCGCCAAGGTCGTGGCGCTGGCCAGGACGGAGAGAGCACGTGTCGAGAATTTCCTGACGAGCAAGGGCCTCGAAGTAGCTCCTTCCCGAGGCAATTTCCTGTTCTTCAACTGCCGGCAAAATGCCTCCACCTTCGTCGAAGGCCTGCTGCGCGAAGGCGTCATCGTCAAACCATGGAAGCAAGAGGGGTTTGACACGTATGTGCGTGTCAGCATCGGTTCACCGTCGGAGAATGATCACTTCATGGCCGCGCTACAGCAACTGTTGTGATTTCCCGAAAGCCATGCTGAATTGCCTGGCGCGCACCGGGCATAATATTGGACGGTTTGCCGTTTCCGTATGGAGTTTCTCGCAGGTGGCGCATCCCCTTTCGCCCGATGGCTTCAGCCCAGCCTTTCTGATCTGCATTGCTTTCGGTCGCAGCGACAATGCCCAACATGCTTGAAAGCAGCTCGCCCATGAGCCTCTATCGCGAAACGGCTGGCGGCACGGTCAGCTACGCTGCGCTTGCCGGCGCGCAGCGGGCAAGGGTCGCCATTGTCGGCGGCGGCTTCACAGGCATTTCGACTGCCTTGCATCTGGCGGAAGCCGGCGACGACGTTGCCGTGCTCGAGGCCCATCAGCCGGGCTGGGGCGCGTCGGGCAGGAATGGCGGCCAGGTCAATCCCGGCCTCAAATACGATCCCGACACGATCGAGGCGATGTTCGGCCCCGAGCTTGGGCCGAGGATGATCGATTTCTCCTATGGCGCGCCGGATTTCACCTTCGGTCTCATCAGGCGCCTGTCGATCGCCTGCGAGGCGCGGCAGAACGGCACCATACGCGCGGCAATCCGGCCGAAGCCGGAAGCTGCCGTGCGAGCCACGGCCGCGCAATGCGAGCGGCGGGGAATGCCGGTCGACATGCTGGACGCACAGGCAATGGCGGCGCGAACTGGAACCAACCGCTACATATCCGGTATGTTCGACGCCCGCGGCGGCGACCTCCACCCCTTGAAATATGCAATTGGTCTGGCAGCCGCCGCGCAGGGTGCCGATGCGCGGATATTCGGCGGCAGCGAAGTCCTCTCGCTGAAGAGGGAGGCCAGACGGTGGGTGCTCAAAACCGCGAACGGCGCGGTCAACGCCGAGAAGGTGCTTGTCGCGACCAATGGCTATACAGGCGCCCTGTGGCCGGGCCTGGAGCAGTCGCTTGTTCCGGTGTTCAGCGCGATCGCGGCGACCGAACCGCTCGCGCCGGCGGTCGCGGCCGCGATCCTCCCGCAACGGCCCGTCGTCTACGAAGCCGGCAACATCACCGTATACTACCGCATCGATGCTCAGAACCGCCTTCTCATGGGCGGCCGGGGACCGATGAGCCCGATCGAAAATGCGTCCGCCATCCGCTACCTCACCGACTATGCGCTGCGGCTCTGGCCGGCGCTTGCCGGAACACGCTGGACACATGGCTGGAATGGGCGGGTTGCGATCACCAAGGACCATCTCCCGCACATTCACGAGCCGGAAGACGGCGCGCTGATCTGCCTTGGCTACAATGGCCGTGGCGTCGCCATGGCCTCGGCGATGGGCGCTGCCTTGGCGCAACGTCTGCGAGGCAAAGAGACGTCGCCGTTTCCCATGCCGATATCGCCGCTCAAGCCAATCCGGTTTCACCGCTTCTGGCCACTGGGGGTCAAGGCCGCGATCCTGTCGGGGCGGCTGAAGGACCGCTTCGGCCTCTGACGCCAAGAGCCCGCCCGGCCTGACGGCCCGTGAGTCGTGAAGCTTCTATTCCGCAGCCAGGGCCGTGACTTCACGCCGGAACGGCAGCGCATCACCGATATCATGTTCGTCCAGCTCACGCGCGAAGCGGTGGCCGGCATAGGTCGCCCAGGCGATCGGGCCTGGCGCCTCGGCATCGCCTATGATCTTGATCGAGCGAATGCCATTGCCGGCCCATTCGTCGCGGCGCGTTTTCAGTTCGCGCCAGACTTCGTCGTCCTGTTGGCGCGACGTGACCAGCACCACGGCGTCGGCGGCGATGTCGCGTTCGGCGCCGGTGTAGGCGCAGGCAGTGGCAACACCTCCCGGCGCAATGCGCGTCACGATCCGGTTCAGCACGATCTCGACGCCGAGCTCGGCCAGACGGCGGTGGATGGCGCCCTGCTCCAGCGTGTTGCGGGTCCAGTCCGATACATAGGCGGACGGCGTCACCAGCGTCACCTTCGCGCCCTGGCGTGCCATCAGCTCGGCCAGAACGCCACCCATATAGTAGTGGTCGTCGTCGAACAGCACGATGGTGCCGGTCGGCACATTGCCAGCCATCAAATCGTCTGGCGTGTAGACCGGCATGGCCGGGCTGATCGGCATCGCTACCACATGGGCACGCGCCACGCCGTCGCGGCGCCATATCGAGCCGGTGGCGAGGGCGATGTTCTGAAAGCCGAAGGCCAGGATATCCTCGGCCGACAACCGGCTTTCGAAGTAGATGTCGACATTGGGCATCTGGCTGAGCTGGTACTGGCGGTAGTCGCGCACGCGGCCCCAGGCCGAGAGCCCAGGCAGGCGGCACTCGCGCGCCACGCGGCCGCCGAGCCCGGTGCCGGCCTCGGCAATGGCCACCTGATAGCCGCGCAGGCCAAGCGCGCGGGCGGCCTCCAGCCCGGCGGGACCGGCGCCAACGATCAGCACGCTCTCGCTGTCGCCTTTGGCCTGCATGCGTTCCGGATGCCAGCCCTTGCGCCACTCCTCCATGAATGTCGGGTTCTGCGTGCAGCGCGAGATCGACATAGTCATGTCGCCGGTGATGCAGATGTTGCAGCCGATGCATTCGCGAATGTCCTCGATGCGTCCTTCTTCCACTTTCTTCGGCAGGAACGGATCGGCAATCGATGGTCGCGCGCAGCCGATGAAATCGAGCGTGCCCGACCTGATCATCTTCACCATGACATCTGGCGAGGTGAAGCGACCGACGCCCACGACCGGCTTCGAGGTCAGCTTCTTGATCCCGGAGACGAGGCTTTCCTGCGCAGCCTCCTCTTTGAACCGCGACGGCCCCGAACAATCTTCCCAGGCGCCATGGGCCAGATCCCAGAGGTCGGGCAGATCGGCATGCATCTCGATCATGTCGCGCACCTCGGAATTGGCAAAGCCAAGTTCGCCGATCATCTCGTCCAGCGACAGCCGCAGCGTCAGGCCGCAGGTGTCGCCGATGGCATCCCTGCCCTCCTCGATCAGCTCGCGCATCAGCCGCGAGCGGTTTTCCAGCGAGCCGCCATATTCGTCACTACGCTGGTTGGTGGCGGTGGACAGGAAGTGCTGAATGATGCCGAAGCCATGCGCGCCGTAGAGACACACCAGGTCGAAGCCGGCCAGCCTGGCGCGTTTGAAAGCGTTGCGGTGCCAGCGGCGCAGGTCGCGTATATCCTGCTTGTCCATGGCGCGCGCCTGAACCGGATCGTTGGTGAAGGTCCGGATAGGCAAGGCAGACGGCCCGCGCGGCACTTCCTTGGTGTAGAGGTTCGGACCATTGATGCCCGAATAGGCCAGTTGGACGCCGGCCAGCGCGCCGTGCTGATGCATGGCACTGGCCATCTTGGCGAGCGCCGGAATATCGGCGTCGTCCCACAGCCTGAGCTCGATGAAGGGCGTGATCTCCGAGGTGTGGTGCATCTCCGTCTGCTCGGTGAAGATGACGCCCCAGCCGCCTTCCGACTTGATGCGCCGCATCTCGGCCGCGGCGGACGGATCGCGATAGCCGCCGCCATTGCAGTGCGGCACCTGGTAGAAGCGGTTCTTGGCGGTCACCGGACCGATCTTCACAGGCTCGAACAGAATGTCGTAGCGTGGGTCACGCATGTCACTTTCCTTCCCTGCCGACGCACATGCGGGTCATCGCTCCACGCCGGTATCCCCGATGCCATGGCCGCCAGACTACTCATAAGTTGAGCCGCGCGCGGGAAAACTACAGATTTTCTCTGCGTCAGTTAGGACGGGCCTAATCGCCTCGCGGCGCTGGATTAGCATCCGGCAAATCGTGGTTGAGCCAAATTCGACTTCAGTGCCGCGGCTGCGCGGTGCTAGATTGAACGCACCAACCAGCGAGACACAGATACGGCATGGACAGCGTCGGGATACTTGAAAGGCTGATTGCCTTTCCGACGGTCAGCCGCGACTCGAACCTCAACCTGATCGGCTATGCGACGGAGTTGCTGGCGGCACATGGCATTGCTTGCCAGGTCATCGGCAGCCCGGATAGCCACAAGGCGAACCTTTTCGCCACCATCGGGCCGACCGACACTCCTGGCGTCATGCTGTCCGGCCATACCGATGTCGTGCCCATCGACGGGCAGGACTGGACGCTGCCGCCCTTCGAGATGAGCGCACGAGACGACAGGCTGTACGGCCGCGGCGCGGCCGACATGAAGGGTTTCCTGGCCTGCGCGCTTGCGGCGTGCCTCAAGGCCTCGAAAATGGCCTTGCAAACACCTTTGCATCTGGCGCTTTCCTATGACGAGGAGGTCGGCTGCATAGGCGTGCGCAGCCTGATCGACATGTTGCGGGCCGCGCCGCAGCGGCCATTGCTGTGCATCGTCGGCGAGCCGACCAGCATGCAGGTGGCGACGGGGCACAAGGGCAAACTTTCCGCGCGCGCCACCTGCAAGGGACGCGAAGGCCATTCGGCGCTGGCGCCGCTGGCACTCAACGCCATTCATCTGGGCTGCGACTTCGTCTCCGCACTGCGCCGGGAACAGGATCGGCTGGCGCGCGATGGCGCGCGCGACGGCGACTACGACATTCCCTACACGACCGTCCACGTCGGCATGATGAATGCCGGCGTGGCGCTCAACATCGTGCCGAACCTATGCCAGCTCGATTTTGAGATCCGCAACGTCGCGGCCGACAGCCCTGACGAGATCCTCGACGGGCTGCGCGCCGAGGCCGCTCGCATTGCCGCAGCCGCTTCAGCGATCGCGCCGGAGGCAGCCATCGAGATCGATATCACCAACATCTATCCGGGCCTGGACACGCCAGCGAATTCGCAGGCTGTGGCCTTCGTGAAATCGCTGACCGGTGCCAACGACACCATCAAGGTTGCCTTCGGCACCGAAGGCGGATTGTTCAGCCGCGATCTTGGCACGCCAACGGTCGTGTGCGGACCGGGGTCGATGGCACAAGGGCATAGACCAGACGAATTCGTCAGCGTCGAACAGATGCGCCGCTGCGACGACATGCTGGACAGTTTGCTGCGGCGGCTTGCCGATCACCGGTTTCACGCCGCCTGATAGAGGCTGCCGCTATTCCACGACCCTGCCGCTGCCGAAGACGCCCTGTTCGACGACGAAACGGCGGCAATGATCGATGAATGCCTGCACCGTCTGCGTGCGGTGCTCGGCGTTTGGCAGGGCGATCCCCATGGTAAGCGGCCGCAAATCCCCCTCCAGGGGCACGAACACCAGCGGCTTTCCGTCGGGCGCCAGCGTATTGAGCGGCCGCATGTTGGCGATGCCGTAGCCGAAGCCGTTCGCAACCATCGAACGCATCACCGCGATGTCGCCGGTGCGCTCGGCAATGTTCGGGCGGATCCCTCGCAGATGAAAGGCCGAAAGGAAATATTCGCGGCTATACGGCAGGTCGAGCAGCACCATCGGCTCGTCGGCCAGTTCTTCCGTCGTGATGGACGCCTTGCCGGCGAAGCGGTGCCCCTGCGGCAGCATGACATAGGCAGGTACCAGCATCAGCGGTTCGAAAGTCGTGTCCTGCGAGAGTTCAAGATCGTAAGTCAGCGCCGCGTCGATTTCGCCTCGCTGCAACATTTCGAGCAACTGGCCCTGGTTGCGTTCGAACTGCCTGAACCGCACCTCGGGATAGGCGCGCTCGAACTTCATGCGCAGGGTCGGCAGCACGATCTGCGCGAAGGTCAGCAGGCATCCGATCGCCAGTGGCCCGCGCACCTTCTGAGCGATGTCGCCGGCGATATCGTGCAGAGCGTCGGCATCGGCAAGCAGCCTGGCGGCCTCCTTCAGGAAAACGCGCCCGCCGGCCGTGAGCGACAGGCCATGCGAATGTTTGCGGACGAAAAGCTGGACGCCGAATTCGGCCTCCAGTTGCGCGATGGATGCCGAGATCGAAGGCGGCGAAACATTGACCTGTTCGGCCGCCTTGGTAATGGAGCCGGCTTCGCCGACGGCGACGAAATACTCCAGTTGTCTCAGGGTGAAGCGTAGCGGCATGGGCGGCTATGTTGCCGGTTTGGACGTTGCGATCAAGCGCTCGCCTTGACTCAATATTTGATCCATGTCGTTTTCAGCGCGGTGTACTTGTCCAGCGCATGCAGCGACAGGTCGCGGCCGAAGCCGGATTGCTTGACGCCGCCGAACGGTGTCATCGGGCTCAGCGCATCGACCGCATTGACGGATACCGTGCCGGCGCGAAGCCGAGCGGCGACGCGGTGCGCGCGCGAAAGACTGTCGGTCCACAGGGATGCGGCCAGCCCATATGGGCTGTCATTGGCTATGCGGATAGCCTCCTCCTCGTTGTCGAACGCAATGACCGAAAGCACCGGCCCGAATATCTCTTCGCGGGCAATCGGGTCGTTATGGGCAACATTGTCGAAGATGGTGGGCTGTATGAAGCTGCCGCGACCGTTGACCGTGACCCGATCGCCGCCGGCAACCAGGCGCGCGGTCTTCTTGCCGGCCTCGACGAACCGCATGACGTTGGCCGCGTGGCGGACATCGACCATGGCGCCCATCTTCGAAGCCGGATCGAGCGGATCGCCAGGCTGAGTGGCCGCCGCGCGCTGCGCCAGTTTCTCCAGGAGCGCATCCTTGATGCCGCGTTCGACGAGCAGGCGCGAATTGGCCGAACAAACCTCGCCCTGATTGAAGAAGATGCCGAACGCCGCCATGTCGGCTGCCGCATCGAGATCGCCGCAATCGGCGAAGACGAGGTTCGGGCTCTTGCCGCCGGTTTCGAGCCAGACCTGCTTCATGTTCGACTGACCCGAATACTGCAGGAACATCTTGCCGACCGATGTCGATCCGGTGAAGGCAAGGCAATCCACGTCCATATGGCGGCCGAGCGCCTGCCCAGCCGTCTCGCCAAGACCAGGCACAACGTTGAGCACGCCGGCTGGCAGGCCCGCCTCCATGGCGAGTTCCGCCAGCCGGAGCGCCGAGAAGGGCGACTGCTCGGCGGGCTTCAGCACCACCGAATTGCCCGCCGCCAGCGCAGGCGCGCACTTCCAGGTCGCCATGTCGAGCGGGAAATTCCACGGCACCACGGCACCGATCACGCCGAGCGGTTCGCGCCGCACCAGCACCAGATCGCTCCCGCCGGTCGGCGCCACCTCGTCGTAGATCTTGTCGATGGCCTCGCCATACCACTGGAAGATCGCCGCCGAACCCGGGACGTCGACGGTCGCCGCATCCATGACAAGCTTGCCCATATCGAGCGACTCGAGCAAGGCAAGCTCTTGCAGGTTTTCGCGCAGCAGCCGCGCCAGCCGCAGCAGCACCTCCTTGCGGTACGCCGGGCTCGTGCGCGACCAGATACCGGCCTCGAAACTGCGTCGCGCGGCGGCAACGGCCAGATCGATATCTTCCTCGCCGCATGAAGCCACCTCGGCCAGCGTTTCGCCGGTGGCCGGGTTGATGCTGGCGAAGGTGCGCCCCGAACGCGCGGGAACGGTCTTGCCGTCGATGAACGCCTTGTCGCGAAAACGGATCGCGGATGCTTTGCCGATCCAGTCCTTGTGACTGAGTTCGCTCATTTTGACTGCCCCCCAGCGTGCACGCTACTCGTCGCCCGGCACGCCGTAGCTCGGCGCGTCGGACGGATTTATCGCACGGGTCACATAGGCATCGAGCTGGGGCTTATAGCGATCCCAGAGGGCCGCCAGTTCCTCGATCGGGCAGCTGTCAGTCCAGTCGCAGCGCAGGTCCGCGACGGGCCATGCGACCTCGCGCACCAGCTTCATGCCGGCCGAATGGACCGGACCCGCCTCGCCACCCGCTTTCAGCGCGGCGCGCATGGTGGCGATCAGGCGGTCACCCAGATGCCCGTCAGAGGCCAGGAAGGCCTCGACCATGGCTTGCGGTATGCCGTCATGGGCCAGCATGTTGCCGCCGCAGGCGACATTTTCGGCACGCGCTTCCGCCCAGATGCCAAGCGCCTTGGGCCCGGAATGAATGGCCGTGGTGCCGGCGGCATCGACAGCCAGCACCTGCCGGTATTCGCTGTAGGCGCCGGTGCGCTTCAGGATGGTGACCGCCTCGGCGGCCGAAGCACCGCGTGCCAGCAGTTCGAGCCCGTTTGTGCCGAGCGTCGGATCGGTGACGTTCTGGCTCGCCACCGCACCGACGCCCGCCTGCGCATAGGCGCAGCGCGCCGCCACCGCCGGAGAGGAGGATGACACCGCGACGCCGAACATGCCGGTGCGGCTGCACCGCGCGACAATGGAGAAGGTCATGATCGTCAATCCGCGATGATGGTGGTGACATCATCCGGGATTACGGCGGTTCCGTCGATCTCGACCAGCCAGTCCGGCCGCGCAAGGGCCTGCACGACCAGACCGGTCGAAACCGGATGCACGCCTTTGATGTACTCGCCCATGGTACGGTAGACCGCCTCACGGTGGCGCACGTCGGTGATGTAGACGACCACCTTGACCAGATGCTCCATCTTGCCCCCGCACTCCTCGATGAGCTGCTTGATGTTCTGCATCACCTTGTGCGTCTGCTCGGCCGGGTCGTGGCTGCCGATATTCTTGGCCGTGTCGAGATCTTGCGGGCACTGGCCACGCAGATACACCGTCCGGCCGCCCCGCGTGACGACCGCCTGACACAGATCATTGTCGAGCTTCTGCTCGGGATAGGTGTCCTTGGTATTGAACTTGCGGATTCTTGTATGCGCCATCCTGGTCTCCATCGGATCGGGCTCTTCCTCGGAACGTCGTCGCTCACAGCACCGGGCTGCGCCCGTCTCCGCTAGGCCGCTCGGGTCTGGCGTTTCGCGGACGCATGATAGGTCAGGTATTTGCGCTGCGTGGAAATATGGTCCGCCAGATGCTTGGCGTCGTGCCACACGCCCCAGATGAAGCTGGACCCCCGCCTTGACTGCCAAGGCAGGCCCAGGAAATAGATCCCGGGCTCGCTCGAGACACCGCGCTGATGCCTCGGCTTGCCCTTTTCGCCGAACACGTCGACCTTCAGCCAGCTGTAATCGAAGCTGAATCCCGTCGCCCATATGATCGAGCCTATTCCAGCCTTGGCGAGGTCTAGGTCGAGAATTGGATCGGTCACGCATTGCGGATCCGACTCGATCTTGCGGGCACCGGGCTCTTCCGGAAGGTCGAGGCCGTTGCGGGCGACATAGGCATCGGCCTCGTCCAGCAGCGACATGTAGTTGGCGTCGCCGCGGGCGATGTTCCTGCCAAGATCAGGCGCGAAATTCATGACGCCGTCCTTGTACAGTTCCGTCCGGCCGACGAGCTTCATGCCCTGCGCGGCGAGGCGCCGGAAGTCGATCGTCTGGCCGCCGCGCGCGCCGCTCACCGCGATGGTGACATGTTCCGTGTCGGGCGCGGGCGCCTGGGCGTCCCATTTGCCGAGGACCCCCAGCCACCAGCAGAAATCGCGGCCGCGATAGGCCCGGGGAGGACGGTCGTGCGGCCCGACCGAGAGGTAGACGTTTCTTCCTGCGCGCAGGAGTTCGTCCGCGATCTGCACGCCCGAGGAGCCGGACCCGACCACCAGGACCGCGCCCCTGGGGAGCTGGTCTGGGTTACGATAGGCGCTGGAATGTATCTGCAGGAAACCCGCATCCCGAGGCACGATGCTCGGCATGACGGGATGCTGGAACGCCCCGGTGGCGGCGACGACATTGGCGGCCTCGATGACGCCGTCCGAGGTCTCGACCCGGAAGCCGGGGCGACCGACAAGTCTCTGCACTTTCTCGACATCCACGCCGCAGCGGATGGGCGCGGCGATCATTTCCGCGTAGGCGGCGAAGTAGTCGGCAACATCCTCCTTAGAGACAAAGGCATCGGGATCGGTATCCGGAAACTCCATGCCCGGAAAACGATCGTGCCAGGCAGGGCCGTTGGCAACAAGGGAGTCCCATCTTTCGGAGCGCCAGCGTTCGGCGATGCGGTGCCGCTCAAGGACGAGATGCTGTACATCGCACTTGCTCAAATGTTCGCTCATGGCCAATCCTGCTTGGCCGCCGCCAACCACAAGCGTGTTTATTTTTTCGACCGACATTTCAGCGCCCTTTTCAGCCCCCCCAAGAACTTCTGCGGATGCGAGGAGGTCAGATCGCTGGTGTACTGGAGGGACCGGATAGCGAAAATTACGATTTCACGTGGCAGTGGTTAGCTTGTCCCTAAACGCCAAATGGCCCGAGTCCAGCAGACGACTACGACAACATCGCCTTGGCCGCTTTTTCGCCGATCATCATGGATGGCGCATTGGTGTTGCCGCCGATCAGTGTCGGCATGATCGAGGCGTCCGCGACGCGCAGATTGTCGAAGCCTCGCACCTTGAGACCGGCGGGATCGACCACCGCCATCGTGTCGTTGCCCATCTTGGCGGTGCCGACCGGATGATAGACGGTCAGCGCCTCGGCACGCAGATAGGCGAGGATCTCGTCATCGGTGACGACATCCGGGCCGGGCAGGATTTCCGGTCCTCGAATATCGGCAAAGACTGGCGAAGCCAGGATCGAGCGCGCCAGCTTGATGCCCTCGACAAGGGTCAGGGCATCCTGCTCATCACTGAAGAAACGATGATCTATCAAGACGTTGCGGCGGGTGCCGTCGCGCTCGAGCGTGATTTCTCCGATGCTTCCGGGCCTCAGCACGCACGTGTGCACGGCATAGCCGTGGCCATATTCGACGAGCCGGCCGCGATGGCTGCGGTAGCCGGGGACAAAGTGGAACTGGACATCGGGAATGCTGCCGGCATATTTCGTCTTCGCGAAGCCGCCGGCCTCGACATAGTTGGTCGTCAGCATGCCTTTGCGCCGGGTGAAATACTGGAACGGCGCCGCCAGCATCGCCGGCAAATTGGCGAGCGACAGGCCAAGCGTCCTGGTGCTGTTCGATCGCACCGTGATCATGCCGTCGACATGGTCGCGCAGGTTCTTGCCAACGCCCGGCACGTTCATCACCGGCTCTATCCCCGCCGCCTTCAGCTCCTCCGCCGGGCCGATGCCGGAAGCAAGCAGGATGCGCGGCGATCCGATCGCGCCCGCGCTCAGGACCACTTCGGCGCGGCATGCCAGTCGTTGGGCAGCCCCGTCCTTGATCACGTTGACGCCGGTGACGCGTCCGTCTTCGACTGCCAGATCAAGCACCTCGACGCCTTGCAGCACCTGGAGATTCGGACGGCCGAGAGCCGGGCGGACGAAGGCGGTGTAGGCCGAGAAGCGTTCCCCGTTGTTCTGCGTGACGTTGTAGATGCCGAGGCCGAGTTGGCCATCGGCGTTGAAGTCGCGGTTTTCAGGCAGGCCCATGCCTCGGCCCGCCTCTATCCACAGCCTGGATACGACGTTGGGATCGCGCGGATTGTCGACCAGCAGTTCGCCCTCGAAGCCGTGATAGGCCGGATTCTGCGACAGAAGGTTCCGTTCCAGTCTCTTGAAGACCGGCAGAATGTCGGCATAGGACCAACCCGCGCAGCCAAGTGCTGCCCACTCATCATAGTCCTGCGCGGCGCCGCGAATGTAGACCATGGAATTGATCGAACTCGACCCGCCAAGAAGCTTGCCCCGGTTGACCGGTATGCGGCGATTGTCGAGCAGCGGCTGCGGCACGCCCCTGTAGCCGTAGTCGAAGTTCGGATTGCCGTAGAGCGCGAGAATGCCAGCCGGCACCCGCACCCGGGTGCGGTCGTCGCTGCCACCCGCCTCGATGAGGCAGACGCGGCTGGCCGGATTAGCACTCAGCCGGTTGGCCAGGACGCAACCGGCCGAGCCCGCGCCGATGACGATATAGTCGAATTCCGCGGCTGCGATGCTCATGCCATGCCTGTTTCGTGACCCACCCCGAAGACCGCTGATCTTTGTTTCATGCATGTCGTCTTCCCAAAACCGAGGTCACTTTTGGGCGACAGGCCTTAGTGCTCGTCGTCTTCGTCGTTCTTCAGCAGCTCGAGGATTTCCCGCTTCATGGCGATGAAGTTCGGCTCCATGACGAGATCCATGCTGCGCGGACGCGGGAGACCGACACGGATTTCCTTCTTGATCTGGCCGGGCCGGCCCGACATGACGAGCACCCGGTCCGCCAGCAGGATCGCCTCGTCTATGTCGTGGGTGACGAACAGGACCGTTTTCTTGGAATGGTCCCAAATCCTCAGCAAAAGCTTCTGCATTGAGTGGCGAGTCTGGCTGTCGAGCGCCCCGAAAGGTTCGTCCATCAGCAGCACCTGCGGATCGTTGGCGAGCGCGCGGGCAATCGCCACGCGCTGCTTCATGCCGCCCGACAGCTGCGAGGGATAATGGTTGGCGAACTTCGCAAGGCCAACCTCACGGAGAAAATGCTCGACGATGGCCCTGCGATCGGCCGCCGGCATGCCTTTCCGCTTCGGGCCATATTCGACGTTCTGCGCAACGGTGAGCCAGGGAAACAGCGTATAGGCCTGAAACACCATGCCGCGATCCGGGCCCGGCTCGGTAACCGGCTTGCCGCCGACAGAGATCATGCCGCCGGTGCGCTCCTCCAGGCCAGCGACAAGATAGAGCAGGCTCGACTTGCCGCAGCCGGATGGCCCGACGATGACGCAGAACTCGTTGGGCACGACGTGAAACGAGATGCCGTCCAGTGCCAGGACCGCATTGTCGCCCTTGCCGTAGCGCAGGACCACATTGTCTATGCCGATGTCGGAGCTCTTCGGTTTCGTCGCGAGAGCAAGGGTGTCCATATCAGCGAATTCCTCAATTGGCCCAGGGTGCGACGAGGCGGCGGATGCCCCGGAACAATTGGTCGGTACAAAGACCAAGGATGCCTATCAGGGCGATGGCCATGAAGATTACGTCGACCTGGAAGCCGCGCATCGCCTTGAGCGAGATGTAGCCAAGACCGCTGCGCGCGGCGACGAGTTCGGCAACGACGAGATAGGTCCAGGCCCAGCCCATGGTGACGCGCAGCACGTCGAGCACGTTCGGAAGCGTGGCCGGAAAGACGATGTGGAAGACCGTGTCGCCGCGTTTCGTGCCGAGCGTATAGGCTGCGTTGACAAGATCGCGCTGAACGCTGCGCGCACTGTCGGCGATCATCACCAGCTGCTGGAAAAAGATGCCGAAGATGATGACGGCCACGCGCTGCTCGATGCCTATCCCGATCCACAGGATGAAAAGCGGCACGAAGGATGTCACCGGCAGGTAGCGGATGAAATTGACGAGCGGGTCGAGCGCGGCCTGGACGACGCGGTAGGTGCCCATCGTCAATCCAAGCGGCACCGCCACGATGCTCGAAATGACGAAACCGATCAGCACCACCTGAACGCTGGCCAGGACGTGCTCCCACAAGGACCCGTCAAGCGCCATCCTGATGGTGGTGGACAATACGGATTCGGGACGGGGCAGGAACATTTCCTTGACCGCGCCGGAATAGGTCAAAGCGAACCAGCCGCCGATGACCGCGACCCAGACCAAGACGCTGAGCGTGATGGAGAGAGGGCGCGACACAGCCCGGAACGGCGTAGCGACAGCTTTCCAGGCGGATCGACCGGGCTGATTTTTCTCCACGCTCGTGGTCACGATACGGCTGATGGGAGACGTTGCATTCGGTGCCAGTGTCACAGCGAAACCCTTTGGGCTGGATAGACCGCAGGCGCGAGGCTCGGCCTGCGGTCCAGCGAATTCACTTTGCAAGGCCAATCACTTTGCAAGGCCAGTCACTTCGCAAGGCCAATCACTTCGCAAGGAAGGACGGATCGACGAGGTCGTCGTATTTGATGTCCATCTTGAGCTTGCCGAAGCCGCCCCAGACATCACCGCCCAGCTTGATCAGCTTGCCGGCTTCGCCGCTCTCGGCGCCGGCGAAAAATTGGGCATTGCGCGCCTTGCCATAGAAGTTCACGCCTGCGGCGGAGGAGGCGAAGTCCTTCGGATCCTTCAGCCAGCCGCCGACCCCCTTGGCCATGACCTCGTAAGCCTTCTCAGGATTTTCCTTGATGAACTCGTTGGCCTTGTAGAGACCCTTCACCAGCGCCTCGACATCCCCGGGGTTCTTCGTGATGTAGTCGCAATTCAGCGCCACCACATCGACGATCAAGCCGGGCGTCTTCGAGGAGTCGATCAGGACCTGTCCCTTGTTTTCCTTCTTGGCCAGCGTCAGATGCGGTTCCCAGGTGACGGCAACAGGAATGCGATCGGCCATGAAGGCGGAGGCGGCATCATCCGCCGTCATGTTGGTGACCTTCACGTCGGACTGGCTGAGACCGGCCTGCTTGAGCAGGATGTTGAACCAGAACTGGGACACCGAGCCTTCGTTCAGCGCAACTTCCATGCCCTTGAGATCCGCGACGCTCTTGATCCCGCTGGGCGCCAGGACGCCATCGCCGCCATGGCTGTCGTCCAGGGCATAGACCGATTTGAAGCAGACATCCTTCGAGCGGTACTTCATGATTTCGTCTATGGTCGAGGCGCTGCCGTCAAGCTCGCCGGCGGCGACAGCCGCCATGTACATCGACGCTTCCTCGATGATTTCGAGCGAGACATCGAGGCCCCCTTCCTTGAAGTAGCCCATGTCACGCGCAAGGAAGAGCGGGCCGTATCCGACCCAGGTCGTCATGCCCAGTTTCAAGCTGCCGGCTTCGGCGTGGAGGCTCACCGCTAGGGCGCTCAGCGCAATGCCGGTCGCGAGTGCGGCGCGGCGGAACTTCGAGATTATTGTCGTCATCACGTTCCCCTGTCTTTTTCTGAGGTCAGGCGTCATCCGCGCCATAACAAACCCGCTTCGGACGTATCACCGAAGGCTGCCGCCTGACGTTCTTATGTTTCTCTTTCAGCCGGCCGATGGAGCAAAGCACGCTGTGTGCGATGCACAAATAATGATTTTCGATAATTCTGCTTAGGCTGGGCCTAACCACGCCGGCGCCGGCCCACGCCCTAGCGGCAGGCACGATGACCTCTGGAAAGTGGCGGGGCGTTAGGGGAACGCACCAAAGGTCAAGGCTTCACCGTTTGCCGTTTGCCCAAGGGGGAACCTGCCGGGCGCAGGGTCGTTGATGCTTGTCGGAGCCAAGGGCTCAAGGCATCACGCATGCCCGTCGAGAACGATCACGGACAAGCTGCAACGGAGCTGAAAAGCCATGACGGCCAGGAAGAACCAGACCGAGAGCAAAGACAAGAAGGCACAGCGTTTGGCCGAGACCACCGACGTGTCGCCGAGGCAGGCGAAGGAGCTCATGAAAAAGCATGGGAAGGACAGTCCCAAGGTGGAGAAGGAAGCCAAGAACTTCAAAGCCGAAGGATAGCCGGGCGGACAGGGGGAGACTTTCAACATCCGCACCCACACAGGCGGCCAGCAATGTGGCTCCCCCGGTGCTCAGTCGCGCAAAGGGTCAGCCCCGGACGCCCGGATAGGCTTGGCCTTTCAAGAGTCCGGAATCGTCTGGCATCTAATGCCGGCGCCAAATGCTTGTTTCGCGGACGAACCGGCAGGGGCGACGACCACCGGCCGTGGCGCCGTCGGCAAGATCGTCAGGCGCGAACTTGATGCTGGACATAGGGAAAGCAACCGGGCGACCGACCATCTCTGTCACCAGGACAAACATTGATCGTTCAGCCACGGAGCGGTGTGGGGGGACGTGGCAGCCATGCAACGGTCCCCTTCCACGTTCAGGGCATTATTCTTTGCCTCAACCACGCAAAGAACCTGTTGCCACGGATCGTTGCGCGGACCCGAGCGGCAGCCCAACGCGCTCTCATGGTAGAGCCGACGTGGCAATCGCAGACGATGTTGTGGAGTTGCCAGTCGCTCAATTCGAAGAAGCGCTTTGCCTCACCATAGGTGTCGTCTTTCAGACCCGACGCGCGCAGCACCGGGTCAGCGAAGGCAATAGTGAGCGCCGAACCTTCACCGCGCGCCATGGTACGTGCTTCCGGGTGCAGGTGTTCGGTGCCTGTAAGCGCGCCAAGGCATCGCTCGGGATTCTGCTCGAGAAGTTCAGCCCAGCGCTCGATGCGCTGGTTCCGTGTCATCTCCGAATATGCGGCCGAGGATTCAACCTTGGCGACCGCCTGCAGTTGGTCGAGTGTCTGATATTTCATGGTCAGCTCCTGTCGAGAGAGGGAGAAGGCCCACGCCTGTGAGCGAAATTATCGCGCGGCGGTGCTTCGACAAGGCGGAAGGCCAGAAGAAATCGACGCCATCATCGCATCGGTTGTCGACATCGGAAGGTGTTTCGACGTGCTGCCCTTGCGCGTCGCTCGCAGGGAACAACGGCCTGCATCGAAAGTTAGTCCAAGGTACACCGCCGGTGAGCTTTCACGACAATCCACGGGAGACGACTGCAAAAAGACCCGGGAGATAGCAGAACGAGGAGAACCGTCATGAAGGACAAGGCAGCAGATCTCGACAACACATTGCCGCAGGTCGCCATCGACGATCAGCAGGTGCGACAGTTGGCGGCCATAACCGACTTGCCGTCCAGGCAGGCTCGGGAACTGGTGCGCCGCCACGGCAATGATCCCAGAAAGCTGGAAGAACTGGCGAGGTCGATCAACGCCGCGAACTGAGCAAATGGATGGTGCCCGGTGCATGCCGCGGCATCAGATTTCGAGCAAGGCATAAGGGCGGCCGCTCGGCTTGGCCACATGCATGGCCACATTGTAGACCTTGGCGCCGCCAGGTGTTTGACCTTCGTAACAACCGCGATGCGCATGACCGTGCACGACGGCATTGACCTTGAACCGATCGATCGTCTCCGCCAGACGTGAAGAGCCCAGAAATGGAAATATCTCCAGCGGTTCTCCCGCAACGGTGTCGGCAACCGGCGCATAGTGGAGGACCACCAGCGTGCGCTTCGCCCGCACCTGGCGCATGGCGTTTTCAAGGCGCATTGCCTCGTTCACGCTTTCGGCGACCATCGTCTTGATCGCCGGTTCACCGAAGGAGCCAAGCATGCGTGACCCGAAGCCGCCTATGAACCCCTTCACGCCGACGAAGCCGACCTCCTCGATTTCGATTGCCTGCCCGTCGAGGAGATGGACATGCGCCTGGCGCAGGATGTTCGTGACGTCTTCCACCGCGCCGGACTCGTAATCATGATTGCCGAGCACCGCCACAACCGGGATCGAGCAGTTGCGCAGATCCTCGGCCAGCAGCTCCGCTTCACGAGGCTTGCCGAGATTGGTGAGATCTCCCGTGAGAACGAGAATGTCGGCCTCGCGCGATATCTCACCGAAGAGATCGCGATACGAAACCTGGGCATCTTCCTTCACATGCAGGTCGCCCAGCGCGGCAATTTTGAGCGTGCGTGCGCCGTCGTTCGGCGCGGCGCCCTTGATGCGATCAGCCATCTCGAAATTCTCCCGCGCCGCCGACGCCGGCGAAGCCCCATTCCTTGACGTCAATCTCGTAATCGGTTTGCGAAAGCAGCCGCCCGCGGCAGATCTTCGTCCTTGGAGACGGCAACTGCCGTTGCTTGGCGAGGCGGTCGAGCAATTCGTCGAGCAGCCACGCCGGAATATGGTCGCGCTCGCTCGGATAGATCCACCTGAAGCTGAGAAGCTGCATGAGCAGGACTTCCCAATGAACCTCAAGATAGGAAAGCAGCCGGTGCCAATCGATCTGGTCATGCGCCTTGAGGATCGTATGGGCTATGTCGGCTCCGTCGTGACGTCCTCTGTCCTGGATGAAGCATTTGGACCAGACGAGCTCGGTCGGTCCGATGATCCTCACCCGGCTGCCCAGCAGCTCGGTCTGGCGGGCATGTTCAAGCCACAGATCGCCGACAGGCATCATGCCGTTGGCGGAGCCGAAGATGACGTCGAAGAAATGGGTGCCCTTGAACACCTTGCCAAGCCACCGGTCGTCCAAGATTTCGACCGCGTATCCAAGCTGCTTGAAATGGGCGAGGATACGCCCGTAGTCGCCGGCCTTGCAGAAGATATCGAGGTCCTTGGTCTGGCGGGTGACGCCCGTATAGGCGCTTACCGCGTAAGTTCCGGCAACCAGGAAGGGAATGTCCGTAGCGGCAAGCTCGCGGATTGCTTCCGTGTAGAACACCTCCGCCTCCGCGTTCTTGAGTGTCGGCGCCGCCTTTGCGTCGATCATGGGAAGCGAGACCAGAACGTTTTCAGGCAGTGGATCCTTGGTCATGAAACAATGGCTCCCAGTCCGGCAACCGGCGGTCGCCCGCTGTGGTAACAACGTGAACCGCGCCTCGGTTCCGCCATGCGAGGAGTGGGCTGGGATTTCGCCCGCTTACGGCATCAGGAATCGGGGTGGTGGCTGGCCGCCGATTCACCGGAACAGAACTCCGGAAAGTCGCCGCGCCTTGTGAATTCGGCTGCGACGGTTTGCCAGTGATTATGATCAAGCCCACCCCGACGGCTCGGGATGGGGCTTGCTGAAGTTCCTGCGGTTAGCTGTTCTTGTGGCTCTGTTCGCCAGCTTTGACATGCTGTTCGTGAGTACCGCCACGTGTGCCGGAGCCATCGCCCTGCTGCCGCTGATTGCCGCCGGCTGCATGCTGTTGCTGGCGACCCTTGTCATCCATGTTCTTGTGGCTCTGTTGGCCTGCCTTCACATGCTGTTCGTGACTACCACCCCGATTAGGCATTCTTCTTCTCCTTTACAGTTCAGCGAGGCGACAACCGCCTCAGCAGTTTAAGGAGATTGCCGTGCCGACGTTCCCTCACGTAATATTTCGTGAACGTTTATGCTTTCGGCGGCGACATCCGGCTTCCGGAACGCTCCCTCGCAGCCAGGATGCTGTCTATCAGCTCCCCCTCGCGAAATGGCTTGCCGAGCAGCGGAACATCCGGCGGCAGATCACCGATCGCAGTCGTGTCGGCATAGCCGGTGATCATGACCGCCGGCCAGTCGGAACGCAGATTGCGGGCAAAGCGGACCTGTGCAAGGGTCGCCGGCGACCGCGTCGGCGGTGGATATCGCCTTGTAATGCCAAGCAATTATGACCACACTAACATCAAGAGACT
>NZ_JAFFIW010000069.1 GCF_018588885.1 Mesorhizobium sp. dw_380 | reverse complement strand
GCTCGGCTGCTCGATTATTTGCGCGATAAGCTCGCGACCATGTCCGCGGAGGTATTCAAACTTAACGCTGCGTCCGGGAGCTCTTGCCCTCCAGTTCGCGACGCTCTCCCGCCCATCCAGTGCTCGTTTATTTCGTCGGATAGTTTGACCCGGCTCTACCGAATCGCCGCTTCAGGATCATTCTTTCCGATTTCGTCACGCTCGTATTTCTGCCGCGTCCTACACCGATTGGGCGCGAACAAAACTGAGCGCCTTGGAACCCGAACCCGTGCGTCGTGACCGGGAGCTTCCGGGGCGAACTCATCCGCTCGGGGGCATCGCATCACCGGACGGCGACAGGCACGGTCGACCGGCATCTCGGCATCGGCTGGGAATTCGTCCATGGTCTGCATTGGCGACGACGCTTCCTGAGGCCACGTAGCCCTTATGCCAAGCTGGGCGCCCGGGTCGAGCGCGTAATGACGACAATTGCTTCGCTACAGGTCAAACGCTTTCCGCGCCACCTGCAAAGTCTTCACCCGGCCGTACAGCGCCCAAGACCACTGATGTGATCGACAAGAGCCTTTTTGATAAATCTGCGCTATTCTCCTGTCGCGCACGGACGACCGCGTGGCGAAGAGCAGGGTCCGAGATGAGAGCCCTGCCGCGCAGCTTCTATCGTCGCGCCTCGTTTGCGGCATCCGTGCCTACCCTCTTCGGACCTCGTGGGTTCCAACCGGCAACGAGGCGTGCATAGGCGCCCTCGGCCTGCTCCACCCAGCGGCGCTCTTCTTCCCGGTGGCTCTTTATGTTGTAGGCGTGCGCTCCCTTTTGGCCGCGCACAGCCTTGCTCCCGGCCTTGAGTTCCACATCGCGCAAGCTTCTTGGCATGCAGGGAGGGTCGAGCCTACGCGTAACTCTCGCCCTTCTCAACAGATGACAGATCACGACAGAGAGTTTGCGTGCGGTTGCCACGGCCGCGACATGCTGTCCGCGCCGGGCTCGCACGCCGCAGGGAGAAGGCTCGCAACGGTCCGGGAGCACGAGCGGCCGCCCAGGCCGCCTCGACGAGCATGCCGCGCGCATGACCACGGCCCTGCTTGGTGATCCGCCCATGGTAGGCCGGACCTGGCCGGACTGCTGGACGCTTGGGTTCAACCCGAGATAGGTCACGAGCTTCTGCGGATCGTCGAAGCGCGACACGTCGCCGATCGCCGCCCTTCATCGCCAGCGCGACGGTGATGTCGACGCCGGGAATGGTCATCAGCCGCTTCACGCCTTCATCCTCGAGAGCCGAGCGGACAAGATCGCGTTCGATGACCTGGAGGTCTTCGCCCAATCGGTCGAACTCGCGCAGATGCCCATCGATCGCGAGGCGCTCGTCCTGCGGTACGACCTGCTCGATTACCAGGTCCGACCCTTGGCGCCGCACAGGTCGGCATGCGGGCAGGACGGATCAGGTGGCTATGAAGGATCGACTGGATGACGCTCTTCAATCGAGATCTCTGTCGGACAATCTGATTGCGCCGTGTCACCTGTCGACGCAGAGCCTGCGTCGGCTCGTCCGCAATCCAGACTTCTGGCAAGAAGCCGCTGGCATAGAGCTGCGCAAGAACGTCGGCGTCGATCGTCGTTTTGATCTTGGCATAGGCAACGATAAACACCTGTTTCGGCTTGGCGATCCCCACCTTCTTCACATGCGGCGCAACCACAGCTGCAGCGGACGTCGCGCTGCCGGTGGCCTCGATCACCCCGATATCGTTCGGCGACAGCTTCGCGGCGAACGCGGCCAGCAGATCGCGCCGCATGTCGACGCGGCCGAGTCGCCTGAGCCTGCCCTCCTCCCATGCCACTGCTTCGGCGAAGGCGCGGTGAATATCCAGTCCGATGATAAGCATGCCCGTTCCTCCTTCTTGGCTCGGTCAAAGACGGGAGCTGGCGGGCAACACGACATCTACTGATCCGCGCTCGCAGCGCATCCGGGAAAGTCGCCAGGGGCGGCCATGTAACGAGCTCGGGCTCTCAGCCCACGGTCTATTGACGGCCTGCCTGCACCTTTGTGCTCCCGGTGCCCCACGTCCCGGATGGGCTCACCATAAGGGCGTTCCAAAACAAGAACAGCAGGACGAGAAGACACCACAGATCACATACCGGATAGCGGCAAGGCCAAGCGCTTCGTTCAGATAGGCTTGCGCCAATGGGCTTAGGCCGAGCCTACAACAGCTCTCAAAAACGCTGCCGGACTGCTGCATTGGCTCGCCGATACAATTGGCACAGGCCTCACGGCAGCTTAGGATCAAACCGCCCATCAGTCGCCTCGGACTGGAAAGGTGCACCCTATTAGATTCCACGCCCAGCTAGGTCGGGGCCGCCGAAGACGCTGGTTGATAGCCCGGCGCCATCGGCCCGGCGTTTCAAACTGCCAATCTCTGACCTGCACAGTACGAACGATTGCTCGCTTCTGCAGATCACGCGGCTCATATGTCGGACCTTAACGTCATCCATCATAAACTTTTTGCGACAAAAGATTGCAAGAATGCTAAATTGTTAAAGTCGTTTGTTTCGGTTAAAGGCATCCATCCCATGGATGGCTGATGACATGCGTTTCAAAGGACTTGATCTAAATCTCCTCGTTGTGCTCGACGCACTCCTGACGGAGCGTAATCTCTCGGCGGCGGCACGCAGGATCAACCTGAGTCAGCCCGCCATGAGTGCGGCCGTCGCCCGACTGCGCGATTATTTCCGCGATGAACTGTTTACGATAAGAGGTCGCGAACGATTTCTAACCCCGCGTGCGGCAGCATTTGCCCCCGCAGTTCGCGACGCTCTCCAGCACATCCAGTGCTCGATTATTTCTTCGGATCCGTTTGACCCAGCTCGAGCCGATCGCCTCTTCAGGATCATTCTTTCCGATTTCGTCACGCTCGTGTTTTTCGAAAAGCTTGTGGAGCGTATTTCACGGGAAGCCCCCGCCGTCAGCTTCGAACTGCTGCCTGTCGACGATAGCCCCGATGAGCTTCTCCGGCGCGGTGACGTCGATTTTCTAATTCTACCGGATATGTTCACGTCGAGTGTGCATTCAAGCATTGCGCTGTTTGACGAGAAGCTCGTGTGCGTAGGCTGTCCCACAAACAAGCAGCTGCCACAGCAGCTTACATTCGAGAGATACATGTCGATGAGGCACGTCGCGGTCAGGTTCGGGCGTACGATGAAGCCGTCTATCGAGGAATGGTTTTTGCTTGAGCATGGCCTTAAGAGACGTGTCGAGGTCGCCGTGCAGGGCTTCAGCATGATTCCACCTATGGTGTCCGGCACAGCTCGTATAGCGACCATGCCCTTACGGCTGGTCAGGCATTTCGAAAAAACGTTCCCCCTGCGGGTTATCGAACTTCCGCTGCCATTTCCCACATTCACCGAGACCCTCCAATGGCCGGCCCTCCACAATAGCGATCCGGCAAGCATCTGGATGCGGGAGATAATGATACAGGAGGCATCTCGGATGGCTGCCCCGCTGTGAACCCTCGGAAAATTCAGGCGCACCTATAGTCACTACTCCTGTCACCATCTACTTTGACGACAATAGCCCTCGCCGGATAAAGTCGATGCTGGCGGCAAGTGCGCCTGCGAGATCGTCCAGAGAATGGACTTCCTCGATCAGCTCGAACGAGAAAGGTCCCGCGTAGCCGCCATCCAGCAGCGCCTGAATCTGGCTGCCATTGTCGGAACCTGCAAGAAAGCGATCGGGGTAAATCCAGAAGGTCGGGTCGTTTACGCTTGAAATGTGCACCAGGCCGGTAAGCTCGCAGAACAGGCATGTCTCCCCGGCCAGGGTGTGGTGGAACGTGTCGTGCACGAGGCGAAAGACGGACTGGCCATCAACCGCGGCAACGGCCTCGGCCGCTTCCTTCTTTGATCGAAGCGAGCAGGTTCGGAAACCCAGCGGCTCGATGAGACCGATCAGACCCCGCGACTGGAGGATTGGCTTGATCTCGTTTAGAGCGAAACGAAGATTGTCCTGGCGCTCGCTATTGGTGGGCCACGAGCTGCGGTTGGCCGGCACCAACACGAGCGTCTCTGCCCCGCACGCCGTCGCATAATCGGCGAGGTTGCTTGCCTCGGCCTGACGCGTTGGAGTCCAGTCGTTGAACCGCTGCAAGGCGTTGACAGAGATGATCGTGACGCCCGCTTCGGTAGCGGCAAACCGAACGTCCGCAGCCGGAATGCCGCGTGCGACAGGATTGCTGAAATGAGGGTAACGGATTTGGACGTCGGTCAGGCCTTGGTCACGGGCAAGCGCGAAAAGCGCACTGACGTCAAGGCGGGGCGCCGCCATGTGATCGAGTGCAAAGCGGGGCGATACCTGGCGCATTGCTTGACTTTCCTTCCATGAAGCGCGGCTGCCATTTCGGCATCCGGCTTCTTTCAAGACGGAACCACGCCGGTTCACAGATCGGACAGAGACGGCCGAGTCAATCGAGCTTTCCTTTCATCGGTGAAAGGAAAATGGGCGCTCATGATAGAAATCCATCAAGGTCAAATATTTTCCGGAAGATAAATGTCGAACGGCAGAAATGTCTGCCCCGGGCTCTCCGCGACGCCGGCTTTGATGGCCCGCTCCATTGCCATTATCAGCTCCTGGCAAAGTCGGCGCATTGGCGTGCCGACCGCCATCGTCAAGATGTCATCCGCAAGCGCCCCACGTGACTGCGGCGTCATTTCACTCACGATCGCGACGAGATCCTGACCGCTCCCCTCTTCTCGGAGCGCGGAAATTGCTCCCTCTATACCCCCGCCGGCCATATAGAAGCCGACGAGCTCTGGTTCCCGCTGCATAAGATCCAGCAATTTTTCGTAAGTGAGCTGCCGTTCATCAAGGTTCACGAGCGGATCAAGCACCTCGAATTTGGGCGCGTTCTCACGAAAATAGGCACGAAAGGCCGTTTCCCGCGTCGCATGCGCCTGGAAGCGATGGCTTCCGACAAACACCGCCACCTTGCCGGGCCGTTTTGCGGCCTTGGAAAACACCCAAGCGGCAGTCCGTCCGACCTTGCTGTTGTTGAGGCCGATGTAGCCCTCGCGCACGCCATCGGCGAAGTCGGATAACAGCGAAAATACCGGGATACCTTTCGCCTTGAGCTCCTCGACTGATGCTGTGATTTTCGGGTGATCGGCCGCCACCATGGCGATCGCCTGGCAGCGGCTTCCAAGGTCCTTAAGAAGCGGGAGCAGGTCACGCGGCAAATGTGACTGCGCGAACTCGATGATCGGAAGGCCGTGGAAGGATTTAGCCATACTGACCGACTCTTCAATATTGCGAGCGAAATCTTGGTAAAAATCGTGGGCAGGTTTTCTCAAGATGAAGCCCAGCTTGTAGTGCGGCAGGTGCTGCTGCAAGCGCTGTTTGATGAGACCGGCAGCATGATAGCCGATCGCGTGCGCGGCCGCATGGACCCGCTGGGCGGTCTCCTCTCGCACCGGAAGGCGGACGTTCAGAACCCGATCGACTGTTGCTACGCTGACTCCGGCTTCGCGGGCGAGATCGGCAATTGTGACGCGCTTTCCCCTAGCGATTCTGATCGGCCGGTCCTCCGTCATCCGGTGCGATCCCGCGACGGCTTGGGGCGGCAAGCTGAAATAGTTACCACACCCCACGGTTGATAACGCATTCGACGAACAGCGCTCCATGCGGACCCAGATGAGTTTCCGTGAACCGTTCGTTTGCTTAGGGGCTTCATGGTGTTGTATTACTCTCCGCGTTAGTACACTATTTCCAGCGCTCTTTGGAGGCCGGCAATTCGACTGCTGTGAAGGCCGTGACTTACACGTCGCGCTATTGCTTGCTTGCGGGGAGCCCGTTTGATGTAACCCTAACCGCGGAAAGCGGCTTCCATCCGGGACTGGTCCAATTCGCCTTCCCAGCGAGCGACAACGAGCGATGCCACCGCATTACCGACTAAATTCGTCAGCGCGCGGCATTCCGACATGAAGCGGTCCACGCCAAGAATTAGAGCCATTCCGGCAACGGGAACACTCGGCACGACAGACAGAGTAGCGGCCAATGTGATGAAGCCGGCGCCGGTGACGCCTGCCGCACCCTTCGAGGAAAGCATCGCAATTAGCAGCAGGAGGATCTGATCGGCAATTGACAAATCTGTGTTCGTCGCCTGCGCGATGAAGAGGGCGGCGATCGTCATGTAGATATTGGTGCCGTCCAGATTGAATGAGTATCCAGTAGGGATGACGAGACTTACGACCGAACGCGCGGCGCCGGCCTTCTCCATCTTCTCCATGAGCGAGGGCAGCGCGGCCTCCGAGGAGGACGTTGCCAGGACAAGCAGCAGCTCGTCCTTGATGTAGCGGACAAGAGAAAAGATCGAGAAGCCGTTGCAGCGGCAGACCACGCCGAGAACCCCGAACACGAAGAGGAAGGCGGTCAGATAGAACGTCGCGACCAGTATCGCGAGGTTGGCCACCGAACCGATTCCGTATTTGCCGATCGTAAAGGCCATAGCGCCGAAGGCGCCGATGGGTGCAGCCTTCATGAGAATGCCGACGAGCTTAAAAATGGGGGCGGTGAGCGCCTGGAGAAAGGTAACGACCGGCCTGCTCGTCTCTCCGGTCATCGCCAGAGCAATGCCGAACAAGACCGAGAAGAACAAGACTTGCAGGATGTCGCCTTCCGCGAAGGCACTGGCAATCGTTGACGGGATGATGTTCATCAGGAAGCTGGTCACGGACTGCTCGTGAGCCGTGGCCACATAGCCCTTAACGGCTTCGACATCGAGCGAGGCCGGATCGATGTTGAGGCCGGCGCCAGGCTGAACGATATTCGCGACAATCAGCCCGACAACGAGTGCAAGCGTCGAGAAGGTAAGGAAATAAACCATCGCCTTGGCGGCAACTCGGCCGACCTTCTGCAGATCGCTCATGCCGGCAATGCCGGTCGCAATTGTCAGGAAGATGACAGGTGCGATAATCATCTTGATGACTTTGATGAAGGCATCGCCGAGCGGCTTCAGGCTTTGGCCGGTTTCCGGATAGAGGTAGCCAATTGCGGCTCCAAGGACCATGGCGGCAAGTACCTGCACGTAGGTCCGGGCAAAATGGCGCTTGCGGGGCGCTGCGATCGCGCGGGGGACTCTTGGAACCAACATCGTTTCTCTCTCCCTGACCGGATCGGGGTGGGGGCTCCTCCTTCTCCCATGCTGCGCTCCGGTCGAGCGCTGCTGTCATCTCGGAGCAAGCGCCGTGCCAACTGGACGCCTGTCCCGTCCAGCGAGATTGGTGCAGTTGCGCACTGGAACCCTCCACCTTGCCGGAATTCTGCACTCGAGGCTCGCCAAAGATCGCGTCTGAGGAAGTGCTTCATCAGAGAGGGAATTGACCAGGTCGCCTTGCGCCCGTGCCCTTTGATGTTCGCCGCAGATCGACTGCCGGTTGCCTTGGTGACTTTGGTTTGTCAGTTTTGGAACGGAATGCGCGCAAACTGCAGGATATCCTACACGCCCATCAGAGCACGCGGTACAAGCGATTAAGCGTAGGAGCGCATTGAATCTCCGAGGTCAAAAAATCTTGAATAAGGTCCGCGTGCGAAGTGAATCCGCAACTCGTCAAAGTTCTCCACCGTTTGATCAAGCGGTCGCGTTTCCTGGCGCTGCAAGATGGCGTTATCTGATGGCTCAAGCGCTGGAACGCCCAGGAAATCCCAAACCGCTCCCAAGCATTGGGCAGGTTCGTGAAGTAGGCTCTCGTATTCCATTACAAGCAGGTTGGTCGACGTGAAGGAGTCCATAACGCGAGCGTGAAAGTCGTCGGCGGCTTTGAAATAAGCCTCACAGTCGGCGATTGACAACCTGACGCTCGGTGGCCGAGCGGTATCGTTGTCCGAGCTGAACTTCAGCCACTGACCGCTTTCCCTGGCCTGCACAAAGGATCGGAGCGATTCCAATACGTTTCGGCGAACAACGAGGATGACCTTGAGTGCTGGCCAACGAGCTAATTCCGCAAAGAATGCTGGACGCTCGCGAAACTGAGGTTCATTGATCTTGCAGCCAAGATGCGTCACATTCTTGTAGTCGCGCATAGGGCAGCGCACATAGGCAAGCTCAAGAAGCTCGCGATCCGTGCCTAGCAGGCGATCCGTGCTGGGCCAATTGGGATCATATTCGTTTAGCAACTCACCGTTACTCAGAACGGTCGGATGCTCGTTTAGCAATTCTTCTAAATAGTGTGTTCCGGTCCTTGGCATAGCAAGGATCACAAAAGGCTCAGGAGTTGGTTCGTTGTGGGTCATTGCATGTGTATCCAACTAAATAATGGCCGCGACGGTCTGGGGACGCGCACAAGAAGCTTGGCTGCTATCGCTTGAACGCTCCGGGTGGGTCCGCGCGCCTCACCACCCAGCCTGTACTCCGAGGTGTGGTCGCGAAGATGGGCGCGTGCCTGCAGCGGCTGGGTGGCGCCCGGCTTCGGCGTTGTTGTACCACTCGCGATTCCTGGCACACGCATGCCTCCGGGCCGCTGGGGGCAGTTTGCAATCCGGCATTGCGGACCTCCTTCTCGTTGATGGGCGTAGGTAAGCGTCAACGCATTAGTCGTCGATGAAACAGTCCAGCCGACAGAAAAAAAGGCAATACAGCGAACATGCAAAGTGCGCCTATATGCAGCCCTACATTGTCGCCCAGGCGGCCGAGCATCACCGGACGGATTAGATCGATAGAATTCGCCAGCGGCGAGAAGGCCGCAATCTGCTGAAACACTCCTGGCAATTGGCCGACTGGAAAAACCGCGCCCGAAAGGAACAGCATGGGTGTGATGACAAGCGTCTGATAGAAAATAAAATAGTGATAACTGGGCGCGAGCGCGATGACGAGCATGGCCAGGCTCGCAAAGGCGAACCCGGTGAGAGCGATGACCGGCAGCACGTAGAGAACCGACGTCCACGCGGCATAACCTAGCGCGGCGGCAACAATCGCAATTGTCGTACCGGCCAGAAAGGCCTTTGTGGCTGCCCAGGTCAATTCACCGAGAACGATGTCGCCGAGGGTAAGTTGTGTGTGCAGGATTGCTTCCCAAGTGCCCTGATCGCGCATTCGACCGAAAACCGCGTAAATTGTTTCGAAGGTTGATGCTGTCATCGCGCTCGTCGCAACCATGCCGGCTGCCAGAAAGGCGATGTAGGATGCACCTTCGATGCGGCCTACCAACAGTCCAAGGCCAGTGCCGAGCCCGAAAAGGTAAATCATCGGATCAGCAAGGGTGCCGAGCATTGAAGCAAATGCCACCTTCTTCCATGCCAGATGATTGCGGCGCCACACCGCGATCCAGTTCCAGGCGTTGGCGGGTAGAGCGGCCGCAAAACGTTCACCCATTGCTCACTTCTCCATCTCACGTCCGGTTAACCTCAAGAAAACGTCCTCCAGACTGGGTGGACGCTCTAGAATACGCAGACCCGCTCGACCGCGAAGCTGGATGCGCACATCCTCCGGCTCAGGCGCATAGCAAAAGAGCGTCTCGCCGCTTACCTCGACACGCTGAACGTACGGTCTGATCAGCGAAATCAGCTCCTGTGGATTGCCGCCGAAGATCTCGATCACGTTGCACCCAATGTACTCGTCGATCAGCGCATGAGGACTGCCCTCGGCGATCTTGCGTCCCCGCTCGAGAACACACAGCCGATCACAAAGCCGCTCAGCCTCTTCCATGAAATGGGTGGTCAAAATGATCGTTTTTCCGCTCGCCAGCAGGAAACGAAGTCGCTCCCAGATCAGATGGCGGGCATGCGGGTCGAGGCCGGTCGTGGGCTCATCCATCACAAGCAACTGGGGGTCGTTGATCAGAGCACGTGCCAGCGTCAGGCGCCGCTTCATCCCGCCGGATAGCAGGCCGACACGTGAATCCGCCTTGCTCTCAAGGCGAGCGAACTCGAGGAGCCGTGGGATGACGGCGTTGATCTCTCTTGTACTCATGCCGAAGTAGCGCCCGAACACCAACAGGTTCTCGCGTACCGTAAATTCCAGGTCGAGATTGTCGAACTGCGGGACCACGCCTATGCCCTTGCGGGCCAAGCGGCTGCGTGCCGGCACTGGTAGACCGAGGACTGTTATATCACCCGCGTCAGGCCGGGTCATACCGAGGAGCATACGCGCAATCGTGCTCTTGCCTGCGCCGTTCGGCCCCAGCAGACCGAAGCACTCTCCCGATGCAACGGTGAAGGACAGCCCGTCCACAACGAGCTTGTTTCCGAATAATTTGGTTACGCCGGTAAGGTCGATTGCTACATTGGACATGCGTCTATCTCAAGCGGAATGAGTCCGATTGGCCACCGGCAGCTTACTTGCGAATTCTGGTTCAGAGCAGGCCACCGCCTTGAGATGGCACCTTTGGAAAGTCGCGGCCGGAGCGACGCGTGTATCGCTTCCGCCAAAGAATAACGTCAAGATGCCACGTGTCGCTTCCAGATAGTTCCCGTTCTGACCATAGGTAACTCGAAAGCTTCACCCCGTGTCGACTGACACAACTTACTCGGTCACTCGGCGCTGCAAGGCCGTCAGACTTCACCAGCTGTGAGCGAAAGATCTGCAGTATGAAGTGACTCCGCAATTCCAGAATTGCCCGCAGCATTTGCTCCGGCAAGCGGCATCGCGCTTGTGATTTCCTTTGTGCTCCTGTTGGGCAGGGGAACACTTTTACGCGACAGCCAATCGCTATTGCTCAATGTACACAGGGCGTAAGCCTTCAAGGGGATCAACAGGAATATCCTGATTAACGCGTGCATTGAATAGCCGATGAATCGAAGCTGCCGAGTGCGGAAAGATAACACCGTAGATCTGATTATGGTCATCGTGACAATAGCCAGCACCGTCCACCAATTTACTGTATGTGAAAATAGTAGCTCACCGAGCGCCGTTACTACCGCGATGCCGAGCAACAATGGGCCGAGATTCTCTCCCATCACATCCAAAGTTAGATAGCGATCCAGGCCACGCAGTAGACCTCGCGCAAGCATCGTGTCCCGGAAGGTGCTTCGTGCCCAGCGGAGTTGTTGGCGCAAATAAGGTCCCATCTTGTCCGGAACGACTGTCGCCGCGACGGCACCTGGAACGTACTCGGTTCGAAAGCCTGCTTTCAGCATGAGGATCGTAAGATGACGGTCTTCACCGAAGTCGCTTGGTTTCCCCCTGAACAGCTGCGTCTCGTATTGATCCAGCAGAGAAAGGAGACAAGACCGGCGGTACATTGCACATGGGCCGCAGCAGCACATGACCGCACCAAAGCGACCTTGCGCCGCGCGCTCCTCATTGCAAGCCAGCCAGTATTCCATATCGATCAATCGGGTCAACCAAGTGTCGCTGCGGTTGTATGCCGTCAGCTGGCCCATGGCCGCTCCGACCATGGAATCCCGCATTTTTACTGCAAGCTTTGTGATGACGTCGGACGCAAGTGTCGTGTCAGAGTCGACGCTGAGCACGAAATCTCCAGATGAGCGGCGGATGGCGGCGATCTGCGCCTTGCGTTTGCCAACATTCTCGCGGAGCAGAATGAAATTGAATCTCGGGTCGCCCTCGTAGGCGTGATGTACCGGGATGACGGCATTACGATTTCCAGAACCGTCGTCAACCAGATAGACCTGAAATGTTCCGGCGTAATCTTGATTTGCAATGGAAGCTAAACACGCCGCGAGTGTGCGCGGGTCCTCATTGTAGCAGGGGATAATGACATCCACGCTCGGCCAACGGTCGGATCCGAACAAGCTTTCCGACGGCGGCGTAACATTTTCCGGTTGGGAGTAGACCGCTTGCATGCCTCTGTAAACAGTCGAGAGCACCGCATAAGACGAAACGGCAACAGTACTGGCTGTGGTGAGAAGGTCCATAGGATCTCTGTTTGTTCAGGGGTGTTGAGGAAGTGATCGGATTACAAATCCGCGGCCGTGCAATTCTGGAATTAGGCGTGACAACGCTGTCACCGTCTGGTCGCGCAGACTGGCTTGATTGCCTGGTTGCAATTCGTCGGGAGCGCACCCGTCGTGCAACAGCACGATTGCGCCCGGCCGGATATCGGCGAGCACTCTGTCGACGATGGCGTCAACGCCGGGGCGAGACCAGTCGCGTGGATCAATGGACCAATGGACGGGCGCCAATGCCGCACCCGCTGATGCAGCGATTACTTCTTCGGTCCAGATGCCATACGGTGCACGAAAGTACCGAACCATGGCCTGCGGGCAAGCCATCCCTATGACTCTGTTTGCCTCAACTATCTGGCAGTCGACTTCGACGGACCCGCATTTGGCCAGGTCCGGATGAGTCATCGTGTGGTTGGCTATACCGTGCCCGTCTGTAATAATTCGGCGAACGAGTTCCGGCTCGTCGGCCGCGTAGGCCCCAACAACGAAGAAGGTCGCCGTCACCTGATGTTGCGCCAGCACATTGAGTATCTGCGGTGTGAAAAATGAATTGGGACCATCGTCAAACGTCAGATAGACGCTGCGCTCTGCAGTGCCATCGGCATTGTCACTCTGCCCTTCGCATATGTAGTCCAGAGGCTTCATAGTTCCGGACCGTTCCGGTCGATCAGGGTACCGGACGGCCACTCGTCCATCGAGCGTCCGATCGGCGAAACCAACACGAGTACGTCTTCCAGGCGCGTGGGCGGCAGGTCGGGATGCACATCTGGACGGGTCGATCGTACGCGAACGCCCGACACAATGTTCGCGAGGCCGGCTCTGCAGAATCTTTCGACATGGTTTCGCAGCGCGTGCCGAACCGTGCCGAAAGCGAATGGAACACCCAACTGATGGAGCACTGGGTACGCCACGCGCATCGAAAAACCGATTCCGAGCCCTTCAAGATCCGGACGAACCGCGTACAGGCCCAATTCAGCGACGATCAAGTCGACCTCGCCAACTTTGATGAAGCGCCGCAGCATGCCGATGTGAGCCGCTACCCCATGCGCGTCGTAGCCGATTGCGCGGAATTCCGGCCTCGCGCCGGCCCAACTGCGGCCGCCTTCGAATGGCTCCGCGTTGAAGGCGCCAGTCCGTCCATAGGTCTTTCGAAAAAAGTCGGAGAGTTCGACATGGTCGGCCAGTTGCAGCTCATTTTCCCAGCACAACTTCCAATCGACATTCGGGCGCATGGAAGACCTCACCTTGGAGCTGTCTGGTTGAGATAAATGTCCAAGCATTGGTTAAATAATTGGCATCGCACCAACGGGGCGTAACTTGTGGAGACCGCCGAAAGACCAAGCCGTAATGCAGATGCGACTGACTTTGTGCGCCCCGCACACCAGATGATGCTCCTCGGATCCAACGCAACCATGGGAACTACCTATCTTTCCAACTTGAAGCGCCTCTATGGGACCTGCAGCAAAAACGGTAAAATCCTTTGTTTAGATGAAAGGTATCCACGCTTTGGATAACTGGGCGAATGCGTTCCATATGGCTGGTCAATTATCGTCGTCACGCTCGAGGCACTTCTGACGAAGCGCAAAGCTCACGCCCGCGGCACGCGCGGCCGTTGCCGGGCCGCGCGATTATCTCCGTAAGAGCCGAGCGGAGCTCAGACACGACGATTGATCAGAATCTGATTCGCGGGTTCAGTATCTCTTTCGTGTATCCAGCTCTGGGCTGTCCTTTGGCGGGAGTTAGGTTCGCCCAGGTTCTGAGCCTGGGGCGTCGGCCCGTTCGCCGCACAGGCTCCTTCGCACACCGTCGAGGCCGAGAAAGAGGGGGCCACACAGCTCCCCCTGTACTTTCCACCACCCGACACCAGCGCTCACCCAGGGCGCCGGCCTTGCTCACCTCAACGGATAGCGCACTCGCGCCGCTTCACGATTAAAAGAATTCTACAAGCAGATGCCTGTTTGATCGTGAGACGTCCGCTGCCAATTCCCGCATCGCAGAGGCAGCCAATAGCGCTCGCTTCACATAGTGGTCCGG
>NZ_JAFFIW010000068.1 GCF_018588885.1 Mesorhizobium sp. dw_380 | reverse complement strand
CGCCCCGAAACCGGCGCGCATCACATATCCACCATCTGGCGTGGGGGGGGGATAAGACAGCGGACAGCGGGTGGTGTCAACGCGTTTTTGTCGACGGTTGCCGCGCGCCGGCTAAGTTCCGGTAGTTGGCGCCGCCCCTCACCTGCCGGCCGGCATCCTCTCCCCGTTTAGTGACGGGGAGAGGGGCGCTCTCATCGACGGTTTCGCCAATCGTCCGCGTCCGTAAGAAAGGCGCCGGCGTTGCGGCCAGCCCCCTCGCCCCGTTTACGGGGAGAGGATGCCGGCAGGCAGGTGAGGGGCGGCGCCGGCTTCAAAAATTAGTCTCGGACGCAAGTGACTGGAGCGCTTGCCGGCTCAGCCCTCCAGCACTTCCTTCGACGCTACGGTGGAATCGGCGTTGAGCGTGTAGATGACCGGTACGCCGGTGCCGAGTTCCAGCTTGACGATCTCCTCGCCCGACTTGCCGTCCAGCGCCATGATCAGCGCGCGCAGCGAGTTGCCGTGGGCGGCGACCAGCACGGTGCCGCCGCGCAGCACGTGCGGCTGCAGATCGTGCAGGTAATAGGGCCAGACGCGGGCGCCAGTGTCCTTCAGGCTTTCGCCGCCGGGCGGCGACACGTCGTAGGAGCGGCGCCAGACATGCACCTGCTCCTCGCCCCATTTCTTGCGGGCGTCGTCCTTGTTGAGGCCGGAAAGGTCGCCGTAGTCGCGCTCGTTCAACGCCTGGTCGCGGATGGTCTTCAGATCGCCCTGGCCGACGGCGTCGAGAATGTGCTGGCAGGTCTTCTGCGCCCGGCTCAACGCCGAGGTGAAGGCGATGTCGAACTTCAGGCCGCGCGCCTTGAGCTTCTGGCCGGCGGCCTTGGCCTCGGCGTGGCCCTGCTCGGTCAGGTCGACATCGCGCCAGCCGGTGAACAGGTTTTTCAAATTCCATTCGCTCTGGCCGTGGCGCACGAGCACGAGAGTTCTCGACATTTTTACTCCCTTCGAGAGCAATTCCTGGAAAAGTGTGAAGCGGTTTTCCGGCCGGAATTGAGTTGAAACAAGGTGTTTGTGGTTCGCTCAGCTTAAGCCCAGCACGTCCCGCATCGAATACAGTCCCGGCTTCTTGCCACGTGCCCAAAGGGCCGCCTTGACGGCGCCGCGGGCGAAGATGGCGCGGTCCTCGGCATGGTGGGACAGCGTGATGCGCTCGCCGGTGCCGGCCAGGATGACGCTGTGATCGCCGACCACCGAACCGCCGCGCAGCGTGGCAAAACCGATCGAGCCGGTTTTTCGCACACCCGTATGGCCGTCGCGTGAACGCACATCATTGCCGCTAAGCGCAATGCCGCGTCCGGCGGCGGCGGCTTCGCCGAGCAGAAGTGCCGTGCCCGAGGGTGCGTCGACCTTGTGCTTGTGGTGCATTTCGAGAATCTCGATGTCGAAATCATCCGCATCGAGCGCGCGCGCCGCCTGTTCGACCAGTACGGCCAGGAGATTGACGCCGAGGCTCATATTGCCCGACTTGACGATTGTGGCGTGGCGCGCCGCGGCAGCGATCTTGGCATTGTCTTGCGCCGAACACCCCGTCGTGCCGATGACATGGACGATGCGCGCCTGCGCCGCATAGCCGGCGAACTCGACGGTCGAAGCCGGCGTGGTGAAGTCGAGCACGCCATCGGCTTTGGCAAAGACCGGCAGCGGGTCGTCGCTGATCGGCACATTGATGATGCCGATGCCCGCCAGCTCGCCGGCATCCTTGCCCAGATGGGGCGAATCCGCACGCTCGACGGCGCCGATGACCCGCGCACCCGGAATGGTGTGGATGGCGCGGATCAGCGTCTGGCCCATGCGGCCGGCGGCACCCACCACTACAAGGCCCATCTCGGTTGTAGGCTTGCCGGTTCCTGCCGATGTCTCGCTCATGCCATGCTCCCGGCGATGTTCTGCGTCTCTAGGTCTCGACCCGAAGTTTGGATCGACGCGCTGTCGTCGACAAGTCCCAGGCCCTTGACGCCCTGTATGCGGTGGAAGCGGGCATAGATGCTGTCCGGGTCGGCCATCAGCGTCGCGTGCGTGCCTTCCTCGACCAGCCGTCCCTCTTCCAGCACGATGATGTGGTCGGCATTGACCACCGTCGACAGCCGATGCGCGATGACGATCGTCGTGCGCCCTTCCATGACATGCATCAGCGCCTCCTGGACGCGCGCCTCCGCCTCGTTGTCAAGCGCCGAGGTCGCCTCGTCGAGCAGCAGGATCGGTGCCTGGCGCACGATGGCGCGGGCGATCGAGACGCGTTGGCGCTGGCCGCCGGAAAGGGTCGAGCCGCCTTCGCCGACCGGCGTGTCGTAACCTTGCGGCTGCTGGCGGATGAACTCGTCGGCTGCCGCCTGTTTCGCTGCCTGCTCGATCTCGGCGTCCGTGGCCGTCAGCCGACCGTAGCGGATGTTGTCGCGGATCGTGCCCTCGAACAGATAGGGCGCCTGCGCCACATAGGCGATCGACTGCCGCAGCGAATGCTTGGTCACCTTCGAGATGTCCTGGCCATCGACCTCGATGTTGCCCTGGTCGACGTCGTAGAAGCGCTGCAAGAGCGCCACCAGCGTCGATTTGCCGGCGCCCGACGCACCGACAATCGCCGTCACCTTGCCGGCGGCGGCGGTAAAGCTCAGATCCCTCAGCACCGGCATGTCAGCGCTGTAGCCAAACGTCACATTGTCGAAGCGCACCTCGCCGGTAGTGATCCTGGCCTCGACGGCATCGGGCGCGTCGCCCTGTTTCGGCTCCAGGTCCAGCAACTCGTAGATCATGCGCGCGTTGACCAGCGCACGTTCCATGCCCACCTGTGTGCGCGCCAGGCGTCTTGCCGGGTCGTAGGCCATGATCAGCGCGGTGATGAAGGAAAACACCGCGCCCGGTGGTTGCCCAAGCACCAGCGCCCGGTAGCCGGAATAGGCAAGCACGGAGGTAATGGCGAGACCGCCCAGAATCTCGGAAATCGGCGACAGCCGCTCCGAGACGCGGGCGATCTTGTTGTTACGCTGCTCGGCCGTATCGGCCATGATGCCAATGCGGCGCGCCAGCTCCTCCTCCAGGGTGAAGGCCTTGACGATGGCGATGCCCTGTGTGGCCTCCTGCACGGACCCGTTCAGCCGCGAATTGATCAGCACGGATTCCCTGTTAATACGCCGCAGTCGGCGGGTGATGTAGACGACGGCCCAGATCAGCGGCGGGCCGATCAGCAGCGAGCTGAGCGACAACACCGGATCCTGGTAGATCATGACGCCGACGAGAGCGACCAGCGTGACCGCGTCGCGGCTGATGGAGGTCAGTGTCAGCGACAGCAGATCGCGAACGCCGCCGACATTCTCGTTGACCTGTGCCGCCAGCCGACCGGAACGCGTATCGTTGAAGAAGTTGACGCCGAGCTTCATCAGATGGTCGAAGCTGCGCTTCTGGTAGCGCGCCACCAGATTGTTGCCGATCTTGGCCAGCGCGACGGCCTGGCCGTAACCGGCGAAGCCGCGCAGCAGGGAGGCTCCCATGAAACCGGCGCAGATCCAGACGATCATATCGCCGCGCCGTTCGTAGAAGATCTGGTTGATCATCGGGGCCATGATCCACGCCGTGAAGGCAGTGGTGCCGGAAACAATCAGCAAGCAGGTGACGGCAACGACATAGGTCCAGCGATACTCATCGCCGTTTTCAGCGAGGATGCGGCGGAGCACCGCTGTGACCTCGCCGGGCCGGACTTTCTGTTTGTTTGGGGCTTGAAGTGTCAAATCGGGAGCGCTTTGTGGTTTTCCGCCTCGTAGGACCGGGCTGCAAATTCGGCACCCCTCTTAACGTCATGCAGCCGGCTTGCCTATGCCCGCGGCTGATTAACTTCGTCGCGGTACTTCAGCGCGTCCGCGGTCTCCCATGGGGTTCTGCCGCAGAAAACTAGGCCTGCCAGCGCCGGCCCGCGGTCTGGACGCCGAAGAGCGACGGGTTCCTGGCATAGGCGGCAAGGCCCAGAAGTGCGGCCAGCGGATGGGTGATGACATAGACTGGCATGGTGCGCATCAGCGCGCTGTGCGGCGCCTTGTCCTCGAAGCCGGCGCGGAAATTGCCTTCCTTCAGCGCCGGCACGATCTTTTGCGCGATGCCGCCGGTGAGAAACACGCCGCCGCGGCTCATGAACACCAAGGCGAGATCGCCGGCGGTGCGCCCGAGGCAAGTGACGAAGGTCTCCAGCGCTTCTTGCGCGACTGGATCGGTCTTGGCCAAGGCGGCGGCGGTGACTTCGGCCGGCGTGGTGAAGGGCGCCGGCTTGCCGTCGGCCTTGGCCACGGCCCTGTAGACGTTGACGAGGCCACGCCCGCACAGGATCTGTTCGCCCGAGATGCGGCCCTCGAGCTTCTCTATATGCGGGAAAACCTCGAAATCGCGCGGTGTGCGTGGGCCAATGTCCATATGGCCGCCCTCGCCGGGCACTGGTATCCAGTGGCGCAAGGCATGGACCAGCCCGGCGACGCCGAGCCCGGTTCCGGGCCCCAGCACCACGCGTCCGGCATTGGGTTCCGGCGTGCCGCCGCCGATCTTTTCCATATGCTCTTCGCCAAGCGCGACGACGGCCAGCGCCTGCGCCTCGAAATCATTGAGCACGACGATGTCGCTCAGGCCGAGGCTGGCGAACATCTGCTTCGGCTTGACGATCCATGGACAGTTGGTGAGCTCGATCTCGTCACCATCGACCGGACCGGCCACCGCCAGAACCGCCGAATTGGGGCGCAACGACGAGCGGTCGAGCACCGCCGCCTGGATCGCCTCGTCGATGGTGTTGTAGTTGGCGGTCTGCACGATGGCCGGCTCGCCGGCCTCGGAATTGGCGTCGAGCACGATCGAAAAGCGCGCATTGGTGCCGCCAATGTCGCCGATCAGGATCGGAAACCGCAACGACGTATCGCTATCGCCTACGCTTGCCATGCTCTCGTCCGTCCCCGGCGCCCCTGACGGCGCATCGCCGTTCTCCCGTTGACTAGCGCATGAGTTTGAAAAGGGAAAGCCGCTTCGGCATCAGCTCCAGGACATCATTTCCGTCCTCGCCCTATCTGATCCGGCGTTTGCGCCGCCCCTCACCTGCCTGCCGGCATCCTCTCCCCGTAAACGGGGCGAGGGACGCTGTCATTGCCGGTTTCGCCAATCACTCAGGGTCGCAAGAAGGGCGCCGACGTTGCGGCCAGCTTTCTTCTCCCCGTCACTATACGGGGAGAAGTGCCCGGCAGGGCGATGAGGGGCGGCACCGACTTCGGAGATTGACTCGTCTACTGCACAAGCCGGAGCAATCCCCCCGACCATCACTTCGCAGACGGCCGTGGCCGTGGCACCGGCGCGCCCATCCTGGGGGTCGCCGCGAAAGCGTTCGCCGCGCTTGGCAGCTCGCCCGCGCCGCTCACGGTGGTGGCGGGCAGCGACGGCGCTTCCGGTTCGGGCGCGGCGACCGCGACCGGCACGGCGTCGCCATGATAGGTCGCCGCTTCGGCCGAGGCCGGCCCCGGCGCGTCAAGCACGGCGCGGCATTCCTTGGGCAGGTTCGCCATCGTCATCAGGTCGCGGGCCTTCGGCGCATCGGGGTTTTTGTTGGGCCGCCACGGCTCCTGCGTGAACCACCAGGCCAGCGGCTTGCCGCAACCGTCATCGTCCGGCGTCGCTTCCTGCGCCTTGCAATTGGGCGAGCCCGGCTGGCAGCCGATGCGCATGTGGAAATGGTAATCGTGGCCCCAGAACGGCCTGATCTTGCGCAGCCAGGCGCGGTCGCCCTTGACGGTGTCGCAGAGCTTTTTCTTGATGCCCGGATTGACCAGGATGCGCTCGACCTCCGCGTAGCTCGCCGCCTGCTTCAGAAGTGCCGTATGCGCCGGCGTCCACAGCGCGTCCTTCACCAGATGCGTCTTCTCATCGACCATCAAGGTGGCGCTCATCGATTCGCGCTGGGCCATCGACAGCGGACGGCTGGGCATCGGCGTCAGCCAGATGTCGGCATCGAGCCCGATCTGGTGCGAGGCATGGCCCGTGGTCATCGGGCCGCCGCGCGGCTGTGCGATGTCGCCGATCAACAGGCCCGGCCAGCCATCGGCGACAGCATCGCGCGACAGTTTCTCGACCAGGGCGATCATCGCCGGATGGCCCCAGCGGCGGTTGCGCGACGGCCGCATCACCTCCCAGGTTGGACTATCCAGGGGAATGGCAACGCCACCGGCGAAACAACCCTTGGAATAGAAGCCGATCGATTGCGCTGATGTCGCGGTCGGCAATTTCTCGGCGCCGAACAGGTCCTTTGCCCGTTCCTCGGCCGCCGCCGGCTGCGTGGCGAGGCCGGTCAGAGCAAACAGGCCAAGTGCGGCCGCCAGCAGTGATTTCTCGCCGAACCGCATCGTTGTGTTCATGAAACCGGATCCCACCATAATCCCGAGCCCGAATCATAGCACGCCGCGCAGGATGCTTCGATCCGTCACCCCTTCATCGGGCTGCGCGCCTCGCCGTCGCGCCAGTCGCCGCTTGCCCACATGTGGTCGAAGGCGGCGCGATAATCCGGGAAGCGAAAGCGATAGCCCGCCGCCTTGATCGCCGCATTGGCGACACGCTTGTTCTCGCCATAGAAGGACCGCGCCATGGGCGAAAGTTGGGCGGTGTCGAAGGGAATTTCGGGCGGCGGTTCGATGCCCATCAGCGACACGGCATAGGCGACGACATCCTGCGGCGGCGCCGGCAAATCGTCGGTGACGTTGAAGATGCCGCCTCTATTGCCCTCGATGAGCTGCCAAAGCGCACCGGCAATGTCGTCGCAATGGATGCGGTTGAACACCTGGCCCGGCTTGACCAGCCGTCTCGCGGTGCCGTTCTCCAGATTGACCAGCGCGTTGCGGCCCGGGCCATAGATGCCGGACAGGCGCAGGATCGCCGCCGGGCGGTCTATCTCCTTGCCGAGCTCCAGCCAATCCTGCTCGGCCTCGACCCGCATGACGGAGCGCTTCGACACCGGCCGGCACGCGGCCCCCTCATCGACCCAGGCGCCGCCATAATCGCCATAGACGCCGACCGTGGAGAGATAGCCGATCCATGCCAGCGCCGGCATTTCAGCGATTGCTTCTCGGGCGGCATTCAGGACGGGATCGCCGGCTTCTTCCGGAGCGACCGAAATCACCAGATGCGTCGTTTTCTTCAACGCGTCGCCGATTTCACGGGTCAGGACGCCCTCGAACCGCAGAGGCGAGATGCCGGCCTGGCGCAGCGCCTCGAATTTGTCGGGCGAGCGCGTCGTGCCGACGATCGTGGCTGTCCCGTTGTTGGCGCGGGCAAAGGCCTTGCCCGAATAGCCGGCGCCGAAGATGAATATCTGCTTTTCGCTCATGCATGTGCCTTGGTTGGCGGCGCCAGGCGCCATTCGTCGCGCACGGCCTCGTCGCTCTCGGTGTTGAGGCCGGTCGCTGCCCGCTCGGCATATTCGGCATCGGACACCAGCCGCGCCAGCGCCCATATTGCCGCGCCCCGCACCAGCGGCGAGGCGTCGGTGAGCAGATGCCGAACGCTGCTGGCCAGCGTGGCATCGCCGGAGTTGCCGGCGGCGATCAGCACGTTGCGGACGAAGCGATCACGGCCGATGCGTTTTATCGGTGAGCCGGAGAACAAGGCGCGGAAGGCCGAATCGTCCAGTTCGAGCAGGTCGGCGATCGCCGGCTCGCGCAGATCCTCGCGCGCGGCGAGTTTTGCCTCGGAGGCAACCCGGGCGAACTTGTTCCAGGGGCAGGCGGCGAGGCAGTCGTCGCAGCCATAGATGCGGTTGCCGATCGCCTCGCGGAATTCATGCGGGATCGGCCCCTTGTTCTCGATGGTGAGGTAAGAGATGCAACGCCGCGCATCGAGCCGGTAGGGCGCCGGGAAGGCATTCGTCGGGCAGGCGTCCAGGCAGGCGCGACAGGAGCCGCAATGGTCGATCTCGGCTCGGTCGGGCGCGAGTTCGGCCGTCGTGAAGATGGTGCCGAGGAACAGCCAGGAGCCGTGCTCGCGGCTGACCAGGTTGGTGTGCTTGCCTTGCCAGCCGAGCCCCGCGGCTTCCGCCAGCGGCTTTTCCATCACAGGTGCCGTGTCGACGAACACCTTCACGTCGCCGCCGGCGCGCGCGACGATCTTGCCGGCGATCTCCTTCAGTCGCCCCTTCATCACCTCGTGATAGTCGCGATTCCGCGCATAGACCGAGATCGCGCCGCGGTCGCGCTTGGCCAGCAGATCGCGCGGATCATGGTCCGGCCCGTAATTCATCGCCAGCACGACGATCGAGCGCACCTGCGGCCAGAGCGCCGTCGGTTCGCCGCGTCTTTCCAGCGTTTCGGCGATCCAGTCCATCGAGCCGTGAAAGCCGTCGGCGACGAATTCGGCGAGGCGCGCAGGCGCCAGCGGGATCGCATCGGGAGAGGTGACGGCAACGGCGTCGAAGCCGGCGCGACGCGCCTCCGCGTCGATCATCGCGCGCAGTTTCGCGGCGTCAGAAATCGAGGTCCGCATAATGCGACACCGGCGACAGGCCGCGCACGCGGTCGGTCAGGAGCGGCCGGAAGGAAGGGCGCGACTTCACCCTTGTATACCATTCGCGCGCCGCGGGATGCTCGCGCCAGTCGATCTCGCCGAGATAATCGAGCACCGACAGCGTGGCGGCGGCCGCCAGATCGGCATAGGTGACCCTGCCGCCTGCCAGCCAATGACGGGTGCCGGCCAGCCAGTTGGTGTATTTCATGTGCTGGCGGATGTTGGCGCGTGCGGCGCGGATGGCGCCCGAATCGGGTGAACCGCCGCCCGCCGTTTCCGGCATGACCGGCTTCAGCACGCGTTCACGCACCAGATGCCTTGTGACTTCGCTTTCGGCCTTGTTGAGGTACCAGTCGATCAGCCGGCGGATTTCGGCGCGCTGCATCGGGTCCTCGGCGAATAGACGCTTGTCGCGCTTCAAGACGCCGCGCGTCTCGTCGAGATATTCCGAGATGACCGTCGCGCCGACGATCGGCACGTCGCCTTCGGCCAGCAGGATCGGCAGCGTGCCGGCCGGATTCAGCGCCAGGAACTCCTTGCGCCGCGTCCACGGCTTTTCCTCGATCAGCGCCAGCTCCTCGCCATACTCGCCGAAGGCGAGGCGGACGAAGCGGCAGGTTGCGAACATGGGATGGTGGAAAAGCGTCAGCATGGTTCCGCGATGATAAAGCGCACTGGCGAATCGCAGGGCGCACCGGTAAGTCTTGGCCGCCCGATCAGCGGGCCGTCAGGGTGCTGCGACCTATAGGGGGACTTGCAGGCCGTGACAAGCAAGCCGTTCTGTCAGCCCGTCACGCAAATGCCGAGGTAGCCATGGAAAGCCAGACCATCGTCGAAGCCCTGCTGCTCGGCCTGCTGGAGGGGCTGACCGAGTTCATACCGGTCTCCTCGACCGGCCATATCCTGCTCGCCGGCCATTTCCTCGGTTTCAATTCAACCGGCAAGGCCTTCGAGATCCTGATCCAGCTCGGCGCCATCCTGGCGATCCTCAGCGTCTACTTCCGCCGCCTATGGAAAATGCTGCTCGACCTGCCGCATGACCGGCTGACGCGGCATTTCGCCATCGGCATCCTGATCGCCTTCCTGCCTGCGGCGATCATCGGCGCGCTTGCGCATGATTTCATCAAGACGGTGCTGTTCGAATCGCCAAGGCTGATCTGCATCATGCTGATCATCGGCGGCGTCGTGCTGCTGGCGGTGGATCGTATAAAGCTCAAGCCGATGTATCGCGACGTCGAGCGGTTTCCGACCCGGCTCTACCTGCAGATAGGGCTTTTCCAGTGCCTGTCGCTGATCCCCGGCACGTCGCGCTCCGGTTCGACCATCGTCGGCGCGCTGCTTCTGGGCGTCGACAAGCGGGCGGCGGCGGAATTTTCCTTCTTCCTCGCCATCCCGACCATGGTCGGCGCCTTCGCCTTCGACCTGTTCAAGAACCGCAACGTGCTGACCTCGGCCGACCTGCCGATCATCGCCATCGGCTTCGTCGCCGCCTTCGTCACGGCGCTGTTCGTGGTCCGCTTGCTGCTCGATTACGTCTCGCGCAACGGCTATTCGCTGTTCGGCTGGTGGCGGCTGGTGGTGGGCGGCGTCGGGCTGGTGGCGTTGATGATCTGGGGGTGACTTACCCTCCCCCTTGTGGGGAGGGTCGATCCGCAAAGCGGATCGGGGTGGGGGTCGGCGCCATACCCCCGCCCCGGCTCGCCAACGACGCTTCGCGTCGCTTGCTCACCGACCCTCCCCACAAGGGGGAGGGTAAAGCCGCTCAATTCCTCCCATAAAACGCATTTTCAACATGCACCGGCCAGCGCCAGGGCAGCACGGCGACCATGTCGAAGCGCATCGACAGCCTGCCATAGTCCGGCTGGCGCGACAGCCAGATGTCGGCGGCGGCTTCGATGCGGCGCTCCGATTCGCGGGCGATGGCCTCCATGGCTTCCATCAGCGTGCGGCGCGCCTTGACCTCGACGAACAGCACGAGGTCGCCGCGCCGCGCGATGAGGTCGATCTCGCCGAATCGTGTGCGATGGCGGCGCGCCAGGATGCGGTAGCCCTTCAGCATCAGCGCTGCAGCCGCCAGCCATTCGCCGCGATGGCCGCGCCGGTAGGCCTTTTGGCGGCTGGCGCTCGGGCGCTCAGCCACCGCTCTCTCCCGAACTCTGTTTGACCATGATCTTTTCCGAAAACCGGTTTCCACTTTGCGGGATCATGGTGTGTCCTTGAGCACCAGCAGCCGCCGGTAGAGCGCCTGTTTCTGGCCGCCGGTCATCTTCGCGGCTTCCGCCGCCGCCTTGGAGGCCGGCATTTCGGCGGCGAGCGACAGCAGCAGGCGGTCGATATCTTCAGGCTCGTCGGCCTTGGCCTCGGCGGGGCCGACGCAGACGACGATCTCGCCCTTCGGCGTATCCGCCGCCGCGTAGTGGTCGGCCAGCGCCCGCAGCGTGCCGGTACGCATTTCCTCGAACGTCTTGGTCAATTCGCGGCCGATGGCGGCTTTGCGCTCGCCGCCGAGTGCCTCGACCATGGCGCCGAGCGACTCGGCCAGCCGGCGCGGCGATTCGAAGAAGATCAGCGTCGCCGGCACGGCTTTCAGCGCGTCCAGCCTTGTCAGTCGCTGGCCAACCTTGACCGGCAAAAATCCGGCGAACAGGAAGGCGTCCGACGGCAGGCCGGACGCCGTCAGCGCGGCAAGCGGGGCGGATGGGCCGGGGATCGGCACGACGCGAATGCCGTGGTCGAGCGCCTCGCCGACCAGCCGGTAACCGGGATCGGAGACCAGCGGCGTGCCGGCATCGGAGATCAGCGCCACGCTCTGTCCGCCCTGGAGGGCTGATATCAGCTTCGGCCCGGCCTCGCCGGCATTGTGCTCGTGATAGGCCGTGGTGCGGCGGCGGATGCCGTAGCGATCGAGCAGCACGCGCGACACCCTCGTGTCCTCGCAGGCGACGATATCGGCGGCGGCCAGCGTCTCCAGCGCGCGCAGCGTGATGTCGGCGAGATTGCCGATCGGCGTCGCCACCAGATAGAGCGCCGGCTCGAGCGGACGGGCCGCGATCTCGGTCTGCCCGACCACATAGCTGCGCTTGCCCGTCTCGTCCGTCACTGATCAAGTCTCCGTTCAAACCTGTTTGGCATGGCTGGCCTGTTTGGCATGGCTGGCGCGGGCTTGCAAAAGCTCACATCGAAGTAAGGAAATCGCCATGCCTTCGCCACAGTAGGGAACGAAACCGGGTTTGGCAGATTTAGCCCCTGAGTCCCTAGGGAGGAGACAGGATGGACAGCCTGACGATACAGGACGCTTTCGAGCCCTCCGGCCGCACGCGCCTTGCCGCACCGAGGGGCAAGCGCCTGCCTGCCAAGACCGACCACAGCCTGAGCAAAGAGCAGGCCGCAATTGCACTGCCAATTGATATCAGGCGTTCCAACAACGAAACCGACAGCACGACGGAGCACTGACCGGACGATGCCCAATCGCTTCGATATTTTCATCACCCGTCTTGAAACGAAAAGCGCCCGCGAGGGCGTGCCACCTCATCCGATGAACGATCAGCACAGCGGTCGCCGCGAAAAAGCCCACGCCAAACCGGCCCGGACCGGAGAGGCGCACCCCCAGAAAGACCGCGGCAAACACCGCCACAAACACGACGCCTGAGCGCGACGGGCGGAGACTCCCGAAGCTTCTCTCGCTTCGTCATCCTGGGGCGAAGCAAGGAGCGCAGCGACGCAGCGCAGACCCCAGGATCCATGCCGGGACTTCGGGGCGTTGCCGCGATCCAGAATCCGCTCCGCCTCACTCTACGGTTGGCGTCACGGAATGGATCCCAGGGTCTTCGCGACGGAGCTTCGCTCCTGCTTCGCCCAGGGATGACGACGTTTGAGGCCTTCGCGCCTTCCTTGCCAACGGCTTGCCCTGCGGAGCACGGCACAAGCCCTGCGGATTCCAGAACATTTCCCTGCGTCACCCCGCTTTATCATTCCCTCCAGGCAACGGCGCCCAAGCGGTCGCGTCCGGTCCGCCGGGCGCCCAACAAACAGGGGAATGACGATGAAATTCATGCTGACCGATCGCAAATTGCACCCGCAAGCCAGGCCCGTCGCCGACGATTTCAAGACGGGCGGCATCAGCCGCCGCGAATATCTGGCGCTGATGGCCGGGCTTGGCGTCAGCGCCGCCGGCGCGCTCGCTTTGGGTGGGCTGGCCCCGACGCCGGCTCGCGCCGCCGAGCCGAAGAAGGGCGGCACCTTGCGCGTCGCCATGAACGTCAAGGGGTTCAAGGACCCGCGCACCTTCGACGGTGTCGAAATGTCCAACGTCGCCCGCCACTGCAACGAATATCTGGTGCGCTGGAACACCGATTTTTCGTTCGAGCCCTGGCTGCTGGAAAAGTGGGAGATGAGCGACGACGCCAAGACGCTGATGCTGCATGTGCGCAAGGGCATTTCCTGGTCGAACGGCGACGCCTTCAACGCCGACGATGTCGTCCACAACCTCACCCGCTGGTGCGAGGCCGGTGTTGCCGGCAATTCGGTCGCCGCGCGCATGGGCGCGCTGGTCAATGCCGACACCAAGAAGGTCGTCGATGGCGGCATCGAAAAGGTCGACGACTTCACCATCAAGCTGAACTTGCCGAAGCCCGACATTTCGCTGATCGCCGGCATGGCCGACTATCCGGCGCTGATCATGCACCGCTCCTATGACGGCGGCGGCGACCCGCTGAAGGCGCTCGCCATCACCACCGGTCCCTGCGAACTGGTGAAGTGGGATGCCGAGACCGGCGCGGAGGTGAAGCGCAAGTCGAAGCCGTGGTGGAAGGGCGAGTTCCACCTGGATGGCATCCAGTGGATCGACTACGGCTCCGACCCCAACGCCATGCTGTCGGCGTTCGAATCCGGCGAGATCGACACCGATCACGAAACCGCCTCCGATGCCGTCTCGCAGACAGACAAGATGGGGCTCAAAAATTCCGAGATCGCCACCGGCTCCACCATCGTCGCCCGCTTCAATGTCGGCAACGCGCCCTATGACGACGTCAAGGTGCGGCGCGCGGCACAGCTCGCCGTCGACAATTCCGCCGTGCTGACGCTCGGCCTCGGCGGCAGGGGCAAGCCCGCCGACAACCACCATGTCGGCCCCATGCACCCCGAATATGCCGATATCGGCCCGGCCAAGCGCGATTTGGAAGCGTCGAAGAAACTGCTCGCCGAGGCCGGCAAGGCCGACCACGAATACGAGCTCATCTCCGTCGATGTCGAATGGCAGAAGAGCACCGCCGACGCGATATCAGCGCAGATGCGCGAGGCCGGCCTCAAGATCAAGCGCACCGTGCTGCCCGCCGCCACCTTCTGGAACGACTGGAGCAAATATCCCTTCTCCTGCACCGAATGGCTCGGCCGCCCGCTCGGCGTCCAGGTGCTGGCGCTCGCCTACAAATCGGGCGCCGCCTGGAACGAAAGCGCCTACGCCAACAAGGAGTTCGACGCGCTGCTCGACAAGGCGCTCGCCACCCCAGACGCCAAGGCGCGCAAGGAGATCATGGCCAAGATCGAGCAGAATTTGCGCGACTCGGGCATCATCATCCAACCCTACTGGCGCTCGGTCTACCGGACCTATCGCAAAGGCGTCGAAGGCTGCGAACAGCACCAGGCGCTGGAGCAGCATTTCGAGAAGGTGTGGTTGGAGGAGTGAGTGCGTTGAGCGAACGGGAAGCGGCTGAGACGCGGCAGGAGATTTATAGCCGAAGTCTGCGCCGCCCCTCATTGCCCTGCCGGGCATTTCTCCCCGTATAGTGACGGGGAGAAAGTGGCTGG
>NZ_JAFFIW010000067.1 GCF_018588885.1 Mesorhizobium sp. dw_380 | reverse complement strand
GGCGGCATGCCATGTCGTGCCTGACGTCAGCTGCTTGCGCTCCAGAAGCACGATGTCGGTCCAGCCGAGTTTGGCCAGGTGATAGGCGACGGAGCAGCCGGAAACGCCGCCACCGATGATGACCGCTCTTGCTTTGGCGGGAATGGCTTTGGCGGTCATGCGGCCTCGCGGCGGTAGCTGGAAGCGAAACGGCGCAGCCGGAGCGCTGCTTCTTGCAGCATAGGTTCGGGCTGGCAGAGGCTGATGCGGATATGGCCTTCTGGCACGGGGGTGAAGTGGCGCCCTGCGTCACATTCACCTGTCGCCTGCAACGACGATAGTGCGCCTTGATGGGCATTTTCTAAGCCGACCACCCGCTGCCTATTCATGGAGCGACATCCACAAGTTGATGCCCCCTCCGCAGAACGATGCGCAGGGTTTGTCACATCGAAATTGGGCCGCTCTACCACCGAGTTCCCACCTACCTCCGATGCAGAGTTGCCTGGGCATGCTTGTCCTCCGTTAGCGCGACGTTCATTGTTGGTCAGATTAGGCGTCTCTGACCCAACCCATGCGATAAACTCGACCCGTTTGACTGCCCTCTGCGCTCTTGACGTAGCCGAGCGCCACCTCGCTCGCCGGCACCGCCGCGGTGCCAGGAAAGAAGTCGCCGTAGAGCTGAACCGACTCCTGTACGAGAGTCGGACTGACCAGATTGATCCGCAGCCCCCGCCCAAGCTCGATTGCCGCGCTGCGTACAAAACCGTCTAACGCGCCATTGACCAGGGCGGACGAGCTTCCCTGCCGGATGGGATCTTCGTTGGTTAGACCCGAGGTCAAGGTAAATGATCCGTGGTCGCGGATACGCTTGAGACCCTTCGCTACGAGATTGACCTGCCCCATCAACTTACTGCGCAGCCCGATTTCGAACTGTTCATTCGTGAATTGGTTCAGCGGGGCGTAGTGCACGGCCCCTGCTGTGCAGATCAACGCGTCAAATGCACCGATCTTGTCGAATAATTGGTCGATAGAGTTCGGCTCGGCGATGTCGACGTTGAATAAGCCGCTAGTTCGCCCGACTCCTATAATGTTGTGCCGCTTGCCAAGTTCGGCCGCTACGGCCGACCCGACAATCCCAGTCGAACCAACCAGGACAATTCGCATAGGGACTCCCCTGGATATCCTGACGGCTAGGAGGCGACCTCAAACAGCGGGGCAAGTGCGGCGCGAAGCGCCATGTCCTGGTCCGCCGAGAGTTTTGCCAATGGCTTGCGGACATTCCCGGTTCCGAGGCCGCGCAGTTGCGCGGCTCTCAGAACAGAAGGCGTATATGGTGCCCGCCAGATAAAAAGCAACGAGGGCAGCATCCGCTGCCAAAGTGCCAGAGCCCTCTCCAAATCCTTCGCTGCCACAAGGTTGTACAATTCGACAGCCTCAAGAGGCATGTAGTTTGCTGCGCCCCAGATAACACCGCGCGCGCCTGCCATCAGCGCATAGAGGGTTGTTGTATCGCAACCATTTAGCACCTTGCCTCCCGTCTGCAGATACTCCTGATGCACGGTGAAGTCGCCGGCACTATCTTTGATGTAATTGAAATGCTTGAGACCGCTCAGTCGATCAAAAAGGCGTGGCGAAACCGCGATCCCGGTAGCCTGCGGGATGTTGTAGCCCACAATATCCACGCCAACCGCCGCGTCGATTTCCCTGTAGAAATTGAAAATTCCATCCTCGTCTGACGGACCTTCGAGATACGGCGGCAAAATCATCAGCGCGTCCGCGCCGACCGATTCAGCTTGCTGTGACCGCCGTATGACTTCGTCCATATTCAGGGCCGAGGTCTGGCAGACAACGTTGCAGCGTCCTGCGATGCGCTTCGCCCCGAGCTCGTAGAGCCGATTGCATTCGGACTCGGTCAGGTAAGGGTGCTGGCCTGTACCTGCCCCAAGAACCAAGCCGTGAACTCCCGCCGATACGTATTTTTCGATCAACTCTTCGAAGAGGCCGTAATCGATCGCACCGGTAGGTTCGAACGGTGTCTGCATTGCAAGATTGATGCCCTTCAGGTCCGCCATTGCCGTTCCTCTTATTGCTAGACTTCCGCGCCTGCCTGCCTGAAACGAAGAGCGGTCACGAACCGGACGCCCATTGATGTGACAAGTCTCGGATAAGTCCTGCTCGGAGCGGCCCGCGTCTTCAGGATATCGATCACAGCCGAAGATTGCCCCGTGGCCAGTTCGGCGACAGCCTTGCCAAAGGCAGCCCCTCGAGCGACGCCGGTTCCATTACAGAAGGCGGCACCATAGACGTCGTGCGCCAACTCGCCGAAGACCATGCCGCCATTTTGCGCGAGCGTAAGCAGACCACCCCAGCTGGCCTCAAAGCCGATTGACGAAAGCCCGGGCCATCGGCGGTCAAATGCTACCTGCTGCTGGGTCCGCGCCCTAAGGACATCTTGTTTGGTTGTTTTGAAATTAGTCGCATACGAGTAAACGTTTCTAAGGAAAAGACGGTTGTCTATAGTACGTCGCACCGTCGTCCCAAAGCTATCGGCCGGAATAAGCCCATATGTTCGCTTGTTGCCCACGTTGGAAAGCTCGCTCTCAGTGAGCTGTCTGGTCATGCTCGCGAACGTGTAGAGTGGTATGGCTCGGTTTTCGAAGAAGCCAAATCTCGTCAGATAACCCGATGCGCAGATGATGACCTTCGAAGCCCTGATTGTTCCAGCAGGCGTCTCGCAGATGTGCTTCGGCGCACCGAACTGGACCGCCACAATGGCGGTGTTTTCATGGATGGTAACGTTCTCGGGGAGGCTGTTTACGGCGTTCTTGAGATACTTCGCAGGCTGGACCAGAATCGTGCCAGGGTGATGCAAAGCTTTGACGTAGTGCTTACTGCCGGTGATCGACTGAATTTCAGGGGCTTCAACCCAGCTGTACTTCTGTCCAAGCTTATCGAGCGCCTCCGAAAAGCGGTGTAGATCGGCAACGCCGTGAGACGTGGCCGCGCTGTGGTATTTCCCCTGCGGGTCCCAATCACAGTCTACCCCATGCTCCTCGACGGCGGTTCGAATGTAGGCGATGCCCTCAAGGTTGACGTACAGCTCTTCCTTGTTTCCCCTAATGTCTTCAACGAAGTCGCGTTTTCGGGGATTGTGCGCGAGATCGATGACGAAGCCCATGCACCGCCCCGATGCATTGTCCCCGATACGTCCGGCGTCGACGAGGATTACCGAAGACTGGGGGTTGAGTTCGGCAAATCGGCGGGCCGCGTGAAGCCCCATCCAGCCGCCGCCAATGACCAGGCAATCGCATGTGACATCGCCTTGCTGCGGCACTAAGGGTAGCTCCGGTCCCGACGTGCGGTACCACCCTGAGACTGTTGGCTCCGGATGCGGTGCTTGGACGACAATACGCTCTCTTGTCTTTGTTTGATTCAAAGAGTTCACTGCCAACTCGCTCGGTGAAGGCGGCCGGTGGGTAGTGCACCGCTCGCTCTGGCTTGTTCCTGTTTCGAATAAACGATGTGTCGTTCGTCTCGTAGACGGAAAATATGCGGTCTGATATAGACCTGCTTCATGTCCAAGCTTCGCAATCTTGTCCCATCGACGCATTCGCTTTTCGTCTTCGAAGCGGCGGCCCGAACGCTGAGTTTCAAGAACGCGGCCAGCGAACTCAACGTGACGCAGCCAAGTATCTCGCATTCGATCAAAATGTTCGAAAAGCATTGCGGGACGGCACTCTTTGTCCGAGACAATCGGGGAGTGCAGCTGACCGAGCCCGGCAGGCAGCTCTACGATGAGGTGCGCAACAGCTTCCGCCGTCTGGAACAGCGGCTTGAGACCATCACTGATCGCGGAACGAAGTACATAACTTTCGCAGCTTCGACATCTCTGGCGGCACATTGGCTCGCGCCTCAACTCTATCATTTCCAGGAAGAGCATCCGGACGTCAGGATCAAGGTGGTCGCCACCGACCGCGATGTCGAGCCAGATCATGAGATCGACGTGACGGTTTGGGTGCGGCCCCGGAATTTTGAAAGGGCCAACAGCTGGTTCGTTTGCGACGAGATCATCTTTCCCGTCTGCTCACCGGCATATCTTCTGTCGCACCCCGCTCCCCAAGCCGTCGAAGATCTGATCCACCATCAACTGATTCATTCGTCCGATGCTTTTCGCAAGCGCCTGGATTGGCCCGAATGGGTCGAGTTGGCAGGCGGCGATGCCAGCGACATCAAGCCCAATATCGTGTTCAATGACTACCAGCTAACGCTTCAAGCGGCTCTGGCTGGTGAAGGAATAGCATTGGGGTGGTCCCTTACCGCCCAGCAGTTGCTCGACAACCGCCTCCTGGTCAAGCCATTGCCAACCCAAATCCAGACCGACAGGGCCTTCTTTCTGTTGGCCAGCGAGGATGCCAGCAAGAACAAGAGATGCAAGATTTTGGTTGACTGGTTTCTCGTCCAGTCTGAAGAACTCCGCCCGTGACCTGAATTGCCCCTCACCCTATCCGCCTCTGGATATAAACTGGATTTAAGACAAGCGAAAGCTTTTGCGCATTCTCAGGACAATTGCCGGCGCCTATCATCAGCGCGAGATTAAGCTAGGGTCCGCCCCTATTGGACGGCCGGGCCACTGATGTTTGACGCGGGATGCGGGTCATTCCGCTGAGGGTGACGCGATGATGGACACTGATATTCCCGCAATCCGGCGCCGCACAGGCCAGTCTTCCGGTTCCCAGATTCACCTGCGGGAATAGTGGCTGGCAGCCTGAAAATCAACTCCCAAGGCTTCGAACCGGAAGCCTGATCGGTGCCCCATCGAGATGGGGCGCCGACCTCCTTTGAATTGAGCATCAGGTGAACCAACATGGCTGACGAAGAGATCATCCTTTCCGAGCTGTCCGACGAGGAACTCGTGCAGCAGATGCACGACGACCTTTATGACGGGCTGAAGGAAGAAATTGAGGAAGGCACGGCCATCCTGCTGGAGCGCGGCTGGGCGCCCTACAAGGTGCTCACCGAGGCGCTGGTCGAAGGCATGCGCATCGTCGGCGAGGATTTTCGCGACGGTATCCTGTTTGTTCCGGAAGTGCTGCTGTCGGCCAATGCGATGAAGGCCGGCATGTTCATCCTGCGCCCGCTGCTTATCGCCACCGGCGCGCCAAAGCAGGGCAAGATGGTGATCGGCACCGTCAAGGGCGACATCCACGACATTGGCAAGAACCTCGTCGGCATGATGATGGAAGGCGCCGGCTTCGACGTCATCGACCTCGGCATCAACAATGCGGTCGAGAAGTATATGGCGGCGATTGAAGAGCATAAACCTGATATTGTCGGCATGTCGGCGCTGCTGACCACCACCATGCCCTACATGAAGGTCGTCATCGACACGATGAAGGAAAAGGGCATTCGCGACGACTATGTCGTGCTGGTCGGCGGTGCGCCGCTGAACGAGGAATTCGGCAAGGCCGTCGGCGCCGATGCCTATTGCCGCGACGCGGCGGTGGCTGTCGAGACCGCCAAGGACTTCATGAAGCGCAAGCATAACACCCGTAGTTGAATGGCTGCGGTGCCAACCCTGAAGGCGCCGGTGTCGTTTGCGGCCGCTCGATGTTGATCACCATCAACCAGGATGTATGACCTTATGAATGCGCCATTTTCAACAGGAGATCATTCGCGGATCGTGGGATGGAACCCCAGCCGGCAGGTGATCGACACGCAGGACGTATACCGACTGGTTATCCTGGCACTTCCCGGATTTTCGCTACTCAGCCTTTCGTCATTTGTAGATCCCCTTCGCATCGCGAATTCTGTGTCCGGTCGATCATTCTTCGAGTGGACGATTGCAAGCCTGGATGGCCAGCCGGTTGAATGCGCCAGCGGGTTCGTCCTGTCGGTCGGCAGCGACTTCGCTAGCACCGGCGAATGCGTTCCGGCTGGCAAAGGTACGAACATGGTCATTGTCTGTGCAGGCGAACGGGTCGAAAGGCAGACGTCTGCTGCTCTCAGCAAGATTCTTCGGCTTTGCAAGCGGCATGGTGTTCCAATCACAGCGTTGGGTACGGCGACATGGCTGTTGGCGGACAGCGGGTTGCTGGACGGCACCGCGTGCACAATCCATTGGGACAAGAGAGCCGCTTTCTCTGAAAAATTTGGCCGGCTTCAGGTCACTGACCGGCTATTCGTTCGTGATAGTCACCTCCTCACTTGCGCAGGAGAATTTGCGTCGTTCGACCTCGTTATGGAGCTGATCAGCGAACGCCTCGGCAGAGACATTGCGTTGACCGTCTGCCGACATACGACTGCCGGGTATTGGCGCCCTGCCTCTGATAGACAATGGACCATGAATGGCGGCGAAGCCGGCATCTGCAAGCCGGTCGCCGAAGTGATTCGCATTATGGAGGAGCATATTGAGGACCCGCTGCCCTTACGCGACATCGCAAGATGTGTCGGCCGCTCACAGCGTCAGATTGAACGGCTCTTCCAGCGATCGGTTTCGTTGTCTCCCATGCGCTTTTACCTGCATTTGAGACTTAGCCGCGCGAAGCGTCTCATTGCACAAACAGAGTTGCCGATTATTGAGATCGCGGTCGCCTGTGGTTTCGTGTCGGCCTCACATTTTTCGAAGTGCTTCCGCGAAGCCTTCGGCGCCAACCCCAGTACCTGTCGCGGCTGACCCATACTCGGTGACGCCCCCTTACGAGCCCCGCAAAACCCACGTGCCATCAATTGGCAAGCACCTCGGCAGCCTGGCTTTCGCGCTCAACGCGATCGGGCCGATGCTCCGATGGGAGCCGAGGCGTCGAAGAGCACCGTGCCTGACGTCGACCGAAGAAGCCATCGTCGTCTGCCGCTGGATGACGTCCTGGGCTGTCCGAGAGGACACCATCCAAAGCCCAGCTTAGCGCCTCATCACTGACTCCAGCGCCAGGGCAATCCTGACCTGCCCCAAAACGGCGATAGTCCCAGCGGACGCCTCCTTCGGCCGCAAATCTTCGACCGCATCTGCATTGCCAATGGCAATCGAGCACCGGGCTGATCAACCCGTACCAGCTCATTCCGGACCCACCACATAGCAGGCCACTGGAATTGATAGAGCTGACAACGTAGGAGGCGCGCGGGATTTTCATGAGTTCGCGGGCAGTGCTGTACGCTGGGTCGCAAGTTCACAACCCGACACTTTGTCGGCTTTGTTGTTTGCGGACAGGCTTCGTTGGAGCAATGTTGTGTTGTTGTGCCTCAGCCTGATAGCAGAATTCATCAAAATTGCTTTTCTTCGGGCTTTTGGCCAATTGGCACGAGCTTTGATTCTCACATTTGAGAGTTGGCATCAGGAGCCGAATAGCCGCTTCCGATTATGCCTATCAGAGGAGTTGCCATGAATACCGTCGATCAGCAGACGACACTGGAACAAGTCGCACGACAGCGCATCAGGGACGCCCTCGTACTCGAGGGCGACGCCGATCGCCTAACCCAATTCTATCGGGGATGGGCTGGGGCCTACGATGTGGATGTTGGCTCCGAGGGGTACTACGGCCCGATGATCGTGGCGGAACTAGCGGGCACCGTGCAGGCAGCCTATTTGAGCAGCGAGCGAACTGCCATCACAATCCTGGATGCTGGCTGCGGAACAGGCCTTGTCGGCGTGCAACTGGAACGCCTCGGCTTCGGGCTGATCGATGGGTTCGATCTTTCCAAAGAGATGGCCGAAAAGGCGCGGCAAACCCGAGTCTACCGTCATGTCCAAGACTGTGTCGACCTTAACGGAGTACTCTCTGAGTACGCCGACGCGGGCTATGATATCACGGTTTGCTGCAGTGTCTTTACACTTGGGCACGTTAGACCAGACGGGCTGCGCGAGCTGGCTCGCGTCACGCGCCCGAAAGGATTCATCATCACAAGCATCCGCAAGAGCTACGCCGAGGCCGCATTCTTCGAGGACGAAGCGCGGCGTCTGCAGGATGAGGGCGTTCTTTTACTGGCGCAGTGTCTAAGCAACGGCAGATACGTGGCCGAGGAGCGTGCGGACTATTGGGTCTTTCAAGTGCCCGAGAAGGTCAGCGCGGCAGAGCGACAGGGGTTGTGATCATGCTCTGCCTCGGGAGCGAAACCCTGTTGTGGATGACCTAAAGACGAGTAGGGGTATTTCCAGCACGGTGGCGCGTTTCAGTACTACTTCGCGTCACGATAAATCCAAATGGCCGGCAGCTATGCGTCGGCTTCAATCGGCAAAACAAAGGTGTACTAATGTCCAAAGGTTTAGTAGCCAGACTAGACGATAAGCTGCGCGCAAAACGCGAAAGCTTTGACAAAATACCGGTGGTCGACATCGGACCGCTCCTCAACGGTACGAACAAACAGGTGGTGGCCAGGGAGATACGGTGGGCGCTTTCCAATACTGGATTCATGTATGTGAAGAACCACGGAGTCCCGCAGGATTTCATACAATCGGTGTTTGATGTGAGCCGCAGGTTTTTTAATTTGCCATTGTCGCAGAAGTCGTCACTGCATATTGGCAATTCCGATTCGGCCTTTCGCGGTTACATTGAGCTGTTCGGCGAGAACACCGATCCGGGCAAGACCAAAGACCTCAAGGAGTGCTTCGACTTCGGACCTGAACGTTCGACCTTAGAAGGTCCCTTTTTTGGTCCTAACCAGTGGCCCTCAGGTTGGCCCGAGTTTCGGGAGCTGACATACAGATACCATCAAGAGATGGTGGGCCTATCGAAAAAACTTTTGCAGGGAATTGCGCTCAGTCTGGACCTGGCGGAAAGCTATTTCGAGGACCTCATGCGGAACCCGATCAGCATTCAGCGGCTGCTTCACTACCCGCCGCAGAGTGGTTATATCAGCGAAGACATGATCGGAATCGGCGCCCACACCGACTACGGCAATTTGACCATCCTTGCACAGGACGACGTCGGCGGTCTTCAGGTCATGAACCGAGACGGCGATTGGGTACAAGGCACGCCGATCCACGGTACTTTCATAATCAACGTCGGGGACCTGCTTCAGCGGCTCACCAACGGTGTCTATCTGGCCAACCTACATCGCGTAGTGAATAGCTCAGGGCGTGAGCGATACTCAATCCCCTTCTTTATCGATGCTGATTTCGATGCGATCATTGAGCCATTGGCCTCATGTGTCACTGACAGCAACCCTCTGCGCTACCGGCCGGTGACTTGCGGCGAACACAAACTCGGGCGTTTCGCAGCAAGTTATGCTCATTTGGCCAAAGCATGAGAGAGCGGGCCGCCGCCTACTCGCGTGACAATACACTGCGGGGTCGAAGCGGCCCAGTCGAACTCAGAAAACGCCATAGGTGGGACAGTATTGTCACGCATTAGTCCCTTGACCGCGCCTTTGAAACTCAATGTGCGCGGCATCTGGCGGCAACAGGGGTTTTGCAGCCACTTCCTGCGGTATGCTAACGCTTTCGAGACCTGGACCCCCGGCTGGCGTGTCACGCGCACCATCCGCAGCAGGATAAACTGCTCGCTTGCAGACGCGTTGTCACCACTTCGCCTGCTGGTCTGTCGGATTCGCTACACACGCGTGATAGGCAATCTCTTCGTTAGCCTCAGTCAAATAGCCGAGAGAAATCAAAATCCTCGGCTGCCGGGCGGGTGAATCGGCACGATTTTTGAGTGTTTCCTGGGAGAGACAGTAGGCGCCGCTGACTGGGACCTAAGGCGCAAAACATGGACAAGCCCCCAACTTCGTAAATTACTTGGAACCATCGGGATTTTAGGAGGACGTTCCGAAAACAGCGAAATTCCAAGCGACCTCTGGCGAAAAGTACTCATCCCTCAATCGAGCAGGCGAAAGAAACAGTATGTCTGATACTCACATAAACCAAGATCTGTCTATTTTGACGGATGACGTCGCGTGCGCAAAGCAGCTCAATGCCCGCAACGTAAAAATCCTCAGCACGGGAGGAGAAAGGGGGCGCGGGGTATTCGCTGCTCGCGACTTCCTGCCGGGGGAAATTGTCGTCATCGGGCTAATTGACCGTATGGAAACGGTTCGAACGACAAACTCCTTTCAACTGGACTGGAATGTCCATGCTCTCTTTCATAAGCCGGCTGTCATTGTGAATCATTGTTGTGATCCAAACTTAGCGATTGTGCCCAATCGCTTCGGGGCCTACGACTTCGTCGCCATTCAGCATATCTCTTCTGGCGCCGAAGTGACGTGGAACTACGCTACATCGGAATTCGAGTGCATTGGGGTATCGGTATGTCTTTGTTCGTCTAGAAATTGCCGAGGCTCAGCCGGAGGCTTCTCCACATTGCCTCGCGATCATCCTCTGCTCGTATCGGGTTTTTACGCACCGTACCTCAAGAAAACCCAAGGCACCTTCCAAGAGAGAGATAGGGTTGCTTAGCCCCAGGGAACGCAACATGCGTCGGATGACCTGCTCGTTGGCAGTGCCGCCCTGACAGTGTTGCGCGCCGCGGTGAGCGTGCGCGGCCTCTGGCCAGTAGCGGACTTCAGATGAACTGCCTTGAACCAACGTGTGCGCACAATCTGTGCAATCCCCTGCGCGTCACCTGTCAATGCCACTCGTCCCCAAAAGTGCCGAAGTAAAATTCCCCAGTTTCGCCGCTCAGGCTGTCCCGGTGGGGGTGTCCATTTTTCGGTGGCCGGCCGCGCGGTCGCGATGGTGAATTTAATGTCGGCAATGTGATGGAGGCTTTTGATCGCAAGTGTTCTGGCATGAGCTCGGCGTGCTGGCGGAGCCGATAACTCGATCCTTCGATCTGGACGACGACCGCATGGTGAAGCAGGCGATCGAGAAGTGCGGTTGCGACGAGGGTCGCCGAAGACCTCGCCCCATTCGGCGAAGCCGCGATTTGAGGTAACAATCATTGCGCCCTTCTCGTAGCGGGCGTTTGCGAGTTGGAAGAACAGATTGCCGCCACCGTGGACGACGGGCAGGTAACCGAAGCGTCGACGCTCGTGCGTGAGGTCGCGCAGCCGACCACGCAGCTGTGTCTCTGGCGGTCGGCCAGACTGGTATCAATCATCTTGCGATCGGCGCCGACGAAGGACAGGCCCGACGCTCCGATAGGCCCATGACGGCCTGCAGATGCGCTACGGATTCGCGCTTGGCGGCGGGTCCTAACTTTTTTCGACAGAAGCTCGCGCACTGCCGAGGCTTCGAGCGTCGGCGAGCAGCTTCTTTAGCTTGGCGTTCTCGTCTTCCAAGGCCTCAGGCGCTTGGCGTCGGAGACGTCCATCCCGCCATACTTGGCCTTCCAGCTATACAGCGTCGCCTCGGAGATCCCGTGCTTGCGGGCAAGATCGCCAGCCTTCGCACCCTCTTCATGCTCGCGCATAACCGCGATGATCTGCTCTTCCGTAAATCGCTTTGTCTTCATCAGTCCGTAATCAAGGACCCTGACTCTAGTCTCAGATGGAGGAAATTCTCAGTGGCAGGTCTGTATTCAGGTGCTGCTGCCCCATCGCAGTCTGGCGCGAGGACTCTAAACGCCCAGACCGACAGCAACTGACAAAATGGCGGATTCGAAACAAACACCTGACAAAAATGTCCGCATCATTACACATGGATGTTTTCAAAGGTAAATTAATGCCGTCAGCGGGCGTTCAGCGCGCTGGCACGGCCTTTGCTGGTTGAAATGCGGCAAAACTGATTGACGGCTGACTGCATCGAAGCCCGCCTGACGATAGAGGCCTCCTTTCAGTCGACTCGGTGCACCGTCTCTCAGGGAACAGCTTGCCATAAAGCCGCGCAGCTTTGGGATGGCGTTGGAGAGCAATATGGTTTTGCAGATGGGGTCGCCGGCTCCTTCGATCAATGTGGAGACTTGGGTGCGCGGCGAGCCCATCGCACATTTCCAGCCCGGCAAAGTATACGTCGTCGAATTTTGGGCAACTGGGAGTGAACCATGTGCGGCGGCGATGCACCATCTGATGCAGATGCAGGAAAGGTTCAAGCACAGTGGGCTCGAGGTCATCGTGGTCGCGGCTCATGAAGGCGCGCTATCGACGGTTGAGGCGCGGGTCAAGCTGGACGCGTGGTTGACCGAAAAGTGCTCGAACCTGAATTTTCCGATCGCGTTCGACCATACGGGCCAAATGAAAAAGCGTTGGATGGAAGCAAGCTTTTCTGGCGAATTTCCGATCTTGTTTGTAATCGATGCAGACGGTCGTATCGCCTATATCGGTCACGCTACTCGACTTAACGAGGTCTTGGCGAGAGTGCTCAACGGCCGCTGGCGCACCAGCGACGCATCGAAAGTCGACTCGAAGCGGATCGCCGAGCGCGAACAAGCGTTGACCAAGTCAATTAATAGGAGATTTTGGGCCGCAGTGAGAAAAGAGGACTGGGAGACGGCACTCTCAGCAGTCGAAGAGGGCAGCGCCTTGATGCCCGACGACATCAACTTCCGCTTGGCTCAGGCGCATGTATTGCTTCACAGAATGCAAGACATGCCGGCCGGGTTGCCTGTCATACGCCAATTGGCTCGCGACGCGATCGAAAGGAACTCCGAGCATTGGCTGCTGGCAACATTAGACCAACTTTTCGGTCCGGCGCACGACCACTCGCACTTTCCGTCTCATGAGCGCTTCGCGCTCGGCAAAGAGTTGGCCGAGCATATCCTGGCACGCAATCCACTCCAAGGCGACGGCCACAAGTTCCGGACTTATCCGGCGGTGGCTCGATACTATCACGAGAGCGGCAACCAAGATCGTGCGATTGAGCTAATCGAGTTCGCACTGAAATCGCTGGACAGTGCGGACCCTATGCTGGACGAGCTGAAACAACACCTTCTACCGAACTTGCTGCAGGCCTTAGCCAACTACAAGGGTGAGGAGGTTTATTACGGCGCCCTCTGTGCGGCTCCGCAAAGCAATGTCCTGAAGGCACGATCGCAGGGCGGGCCGAGGAGAAAGCATAAAAGGGTTTGATAGCAAGAAGGGCTTACGGGCCAATTCGTTCAGGCATATGGGTCCATCGCAGCTGAATTGGCATCAATATACAGGGTGTTACTAAACATGTTCTGAGGATGCCTTTGAAACCCATGAAATCATGGTGGTATGGGACAAAGCCCGGGCACCTAACGAAGAAAGAAGCGTCAGCGCAGATGCTCGCATTTCAGTTCAAATCGACTAAGAGCAACGAATCGCGGCGCCGGACCGGGCTCGTGCGTCGCGCACGGCCATCAGGTTGGGCCTTCGGAGTCAGAGACGCCTATTCATCTTGCGGCCGCTTAATGGTCGCATCGCCGACGGGGTGGAGTAGGCCTTGACCACGCGGGAGAAGGTGTCCGGATTAAACCGGCCTGCGCGTGCGTCTCGCGTCGGCATGCTTGTAACGGTGAATGGCGAAAGGGCAGCCGAATGAAGCGTTTTATGGGGAAGGTCGCCTTAGTGACCGGGGCTAGCCGCGGCATTGGGGCGGCAATCGCCGACAGACTTGCCAGCGACGGGGCCAGAGTATTTGCGGTTCAGCTCGAGGCGACCGGTCATAGAGAAGGGATAGTCGCGGACCTTTGCGACCCCGGCGTTCCGAACATGGTAATTGACCATGTCGTTCGACAGGCTGGCCGCCTCGATATCCTGGTCAACAACGCTGGGTGCATGGTTGAAGCAAGGGTAGATGATACCGGGCTTGACGAGTGGCGACGCACAATGGCGCTGAATCTTGATGCTCCTTTCCTGCTGATCCGTCGCGCCATGCCTCATCTTCGCAGAAGCCGTGGCTCAATCGTCAATGTTGGCTCGATAGAGGGATTGGCCTCTAACCCAGGGCACGCGGCATATTGTGCCTCGAAGGCTGGGCTGCATGGCCTTACACGCGCCGTAGCGGTGGACGGCGGGCAAGACGGGGTGCGCTGCAATGGCGTAGCGCCTGGTTGGATCGATACGGATCTCAATGTCGATTTCGTCGCCGCTTTGCCCGAGAAGGCACTGGAACGGCTTGGTACCATTCATCCGTTGGGCCGAACAGGCCGCGTTGAGGAAGTTGCCGCCATGGTCGCATGGATTGCCTCCGACGAAGCTGCATTCGTCACCGGCCAGATTTTTGTCGTAGACGGTGGCCGAACTGCCAAGTTAAGTCTTCCGTGACGGTTAGTCGTATTTCGAACTGGGGCGGGCCGCTGGAACGCCATCCTCCCGCTGGCACCTGCCTTGTCGCTATCAGCCGCGACGTCGAGAACCGGGTCCGTCTGATGGTAAAGGAATATGGCGCCCAGTTCCGCCGCTCGGCAACGTCAGAGAATGATTGCCTACGGACATCTGCTGGGGCCAATCTCCGAGGCGGCGGTGCATTTAGGGTGAAATTTGCCGTGAACAGGAGAAGGCTCGATGGCAAATCTGGTCCTTCTACGTGGAGACGAGCGCCCCCGCCGCGGCGTGTTCGAGCGAGAGAGCATGCAATGTTCGCATGCCTTGGCGATTTGTTGTTTAGCGGCGCTGAGCTTGCTGCCATGCCTTCACCGCTAGGGCTGAACCAGGCGCGGATGTC
>NZ_JAFFIW010000066.1 GCF_018588885.1 Mesorhizobium sp. dw_380 | reverse complement strand
CGGGGGGGGGGGGGTGGGGGTGGGGGCGGACTGTACGAGGGGTGTGGGGGGGGGGGGGGAGGGGAGGGTGGTGGTGGTGGGTGGTGGGTGTTGGTGTGTGTGGGTGGTAGGGGGGTGGGGAACATAGAGACGCAAGCTCAAGTTCCGCAGGCTCGGACTCAATAGGTCAGTTGCGGACCGACGCGTTGCGCCCCACGCCCATCCGATGTCCGCTTTGCGCCTAAATCCTCGCCGTTCCCGGGCAAAGCGAGCCGTCCCGAAAGCGGCCGTTCGTTCCGATTGCCTGTTTGCTGCCTTGCGGAGTTCGATGGGCGGTCCTGGATAACGTGGCAGCAACCGGATATCTCCGACCCTGATACGGAATGGTTCTGTTGCATTGGCACGGCATTGGGGGGCAGCGGGCGGAGAGTTTGAGGATATCCCATGTCGGACTTCAAAGGTGCCGTATCAGTGCCGCATTCTGTTGGACCGCCGACGACCGGGCAGACATAACATCAGAATGTTGATTTCGAGGACCGGACGAAGATGTTCGTCTCGCTATTCCAGATACGGCGTCAGCACATCTTCGATCCATTTCATGAACGCGCGGACTCGGCGCGACAGATTGCTCCGATGTGCTACGACGAGGGACACGGGGAGCGCCCGGCGACGAAAATCGGGTATGATCTCCACAAGCGCTCCACTCTCTAAGTATCGGCCAATCCCCAAAAGTGGCGCCTGGATCAGGCCAAGGCCGGCGAGGGCGGCGGCTTCGTAGGTCTGCGCGCTGTTGACGTGTAGCGCACCTGGCAACTGAAGCGTCGCGTAGCTGTCGCCGTCCGGATATTCCCATCCATGGGGTTTCGCGCCCAGCGTCGTCGAAAAATGAATTGTCCTATGTTCCTGACGCTGGAGATCTTCCAGCGATCGAGGGACGCCATGGCGCGCCAGATAGGCGGGACTGGCAGCGTTGGCCATGCGCAACAGGCCCAGCGGACGGGCAATCAGCGTCTCGTCCCCTATGGATCCAAGCCGCAATACACAGTCGAACCCCTCTTGAACCAGATCGACTTGCCTATCCGTACTCGACACCTCCAGCTCTAGCTCGGGGTGAGCCGCCATGAAATCAGGTAAGGCCGGCACGATCGTAGTGCGCGCCACCTCGGTCGGAAGATCGACCCGTAAACGCCCGCGGAGTGCCACGCGGTCGCCTGCGAACATTGAGTGTAAGTCATCGACTTCAGCAAGCAGATCGCGGGCCCGGGCATGAAACGCGCGTCCGTCCTCCGTCAACTGCACGCTGCGCGTCGTACGATGCAGGAGCCTGACACCGACATCTTCCTCCAGCTTCCGGACCGCCGTTGAGGCTCTTCCCTTCTGAATGCCCAGGCTATCGGCTGCGTGGGTGAAGCTCCCCATTTCCGCGACCGTTATGAATATCAGGAGGGGTTCGAGATTCTGCATTTTCGCCTCTCGGTATTGTTCATCCCAGATAGAACAGTGCGTTCGCTTTGTCGGTGTTTATCACATCCAGGAGACACAGTAACTTCGAAATTGGGTGACCCAATCGGAGAACGACAAGTGTCTGAAACTATGAATCTACATCAGGTGCCTGAAGCTATGACCTTGCATCGCAGCCAGTGGGCCGGCCGGCTCATGAGCGCGATTGTCGTTATCGCTCTCGTGGCAGACGGGACTATTCAGCTTTTGGTGCCGGCACAGGTCGCGGGCATGCTGCAGGAAACCGGGTTCGCGATGGACCTGACCCGTATCGTGGGTCCGATCATACTCGTCTGCGCCATTCTTTACGCCATTCCGGCCACCTCCGTCCTCGGCGCGATCCTGGTGACGGGCTTTCTGGGAGGCGCCATCTGCGCCCATGTCCGCATCGGTGAGTTGGGATCGCCGCCGGAAATCATTTCGCTGCTTCTGGGCGTGCTGACATGGGGCGGCCTCTATCTGCGCGATCCCCGTATCCGGGCCCTTCTGCCAATCATCCATTGAACCGACGGGGCAGTGTTCTGTCCATAAACATCAGGAGAAAATACATGTTCTTAGTAATGGGAATCACGGGAAAAGTTGGCGGCGCCACGGCCGAACATCTGTTGGCGCACGGCAAGGAGGTACGTGCGCTCGTCCGCAATCGCGAGAAGGCGTCAAGCTGGGCGAGCCAGGGCGTGGAACTGGTAGACGGCGATTGGAATGATTCGGCGGCCATCGAGCAAGCGCTCAAAGGCGTCGAAGGCGCGTTCGTCATGTTGCCCCCTGTCTGGGCGCCCTCGCCCGATTACAAAGAAGCAAAGGGCGTGATTGCAAACTATGTCGAGGCGCTCACCGAGGCAGCGCCGCCGCGCGTGGTTGCGCTTTCGTCGATGGGTGCGAACAGAACCAGCGGGCACGGGGTGATCACGGCCTTGTCGCTTCTGGAGCAAGGTTTTCGCAACTTGATATCGCCAGTCGCATTTGTGCGCGCAGGTGGATTCTTCGAAAACTTTCTTTTCGGCTTGCAGGTCGCGCAGGGCGGAACGCTACCGGTCTTCTACAATCCGACAAACCGGAAATCGACCATGGTCGCGACGAACGACATCGGCGCGGAGGTCGCAACCCTTTTGACCGGGCCAATCTGGTCAGGACAGCGCGTCGTCGAGATTGGTTCGATGGTCACTGCGGATGAAGTCGCAGAGCAATTGGGTAAAGTCCTGAATCTCGACGTGAAAGCCTTTGCAATCCCGCGTGCAGGGTGGGCGGAAGCGTTAGAGCAATTCGGCATCCCGAAGGGCCACGCCGGACCTGCCGAAGAAATGTATGAGGCCGTGAACGCGGGATGGATGGACCTCGGAGCCGAGGATACGGAGCACGTCGCGGGCACGACATCCGCACGCGATGTATTCGAGGCTGCACGGAACGCCGCCAAGGCATAAGTCCGGGACGGATCAGGCATGAGACGGAGACTTCCCGCTTCTGCGTCGGACGCGTCGCGGGAAGCGCTCAACAGTTCAAAGCAACGCGAAGCACCTCCCAAGCGTGATTGCGGGAACAGGAAGTCGGGACCGCGCCTGATCTCGGCCATTTGAAATAGCAGCAAGGTCAGGAGCGCGGTGCCGGTGTAGCCGCCGCGTGGCCGGCCGTCGGATCGGATTTGCGGAACCGGGCGCTCAACCCGCGAAGGGCTTGAACGTATCCTTGGAGGTGACCATCACCGCGTCCTTGAAGGAGATGGAGAAGTCGCCAAGCTGGTACTGGCCCTGGTCGTTCCTGACCAATATGTCGCCGGTCACCGTGTTGAAGCCGCTCGCGATACCCTTGAGGATGCCGTTGACATAGCGGAGATTGCTCTTGGCAGAAAGCGCGTCATTCCTGGCCAGCTGCTGTGCCAGCAGCTGGCGCTTTGGGTCGTCGCCGATGCTTTGCGAGCGCTTCTCGATGGTCTCGGGCTCGAGACGCGCCAGCGCGGCGTTGAGGGCGGGCAATGCCTTCTGCAGGCTGAACAGCGCATCTGAAACCATCTTGCTGGAATCGCCATAGGTCAGGCTTTGGTTACTGATCGCCTTGTTGGCCTGCGCCTGCGGGCTGCGGTCGGCGGCAGCCTCCATCTCGTCCTGGACGGCCCACATATAGTCATGCTCTTCCATTGCCATCACCGTTTCCTGCGTCTCGCCGGCAGGGATGAAATAGCGCGCAACGGTGGAGTCCTTGTGCTGGCGATCCGCCTCGACCATCGAACTGATGAAGCGCGTATATTCGGCATAGAGCTCGCCGTAATTGGCCTTGCCGGCGCGCATATACGGGTCTTCGGCGGTCGTGGTGGTGCCCTGCGCCACGCGGGCCGGCGAAGCCGCTGGCTCGTCCGCCTTGGCAGTCTGGCCGAAGCGGCCGAACAGATCGTACTCGGTGTCGTTCTCTGCCACGCCCGGACGAATGACTGGAGCCTCGGTACGCAGCGCCATGCTTGCTTTTATCGACATCGGCTGGGTTGTGCCGGCAAAGCCGCTCCTGGCCGACGTCAGCTTCTGGATCGTGACAGTCAGGTCGGAAGTGATCTGCATCGCAAGACCTTCAATTTCACATGCCCTGGTTAGGATTATGAAGCATAGGCTGTTAATCAACGGTTGAAAGTGAGCGCATGGCAGCAACAATTGACCGGACATGCAGTGTCGCCCGGCGAATATTATTCAAACATCTCTAATATACGTGGAAAACGGAAGACGGCGGAAGTGCAAAGCGGCTCATCCGATCGAGCGGAGGACACCGCCGTCGACGCGCAGCGCGGCGCCGGTGGTCGCCGAGGCCTGCTCGGAGCAGGCGTAGACGACCATGTTCGCGACCTCCTCGGTTGTCGCGAACCGGTTGATGAGCGTGGTCGGACGCAGCGATTTCAGGAAATTGTGCTCGGCGTCCGCCTGCGTGATGCCCTGCTCCTTCGCGGTGGCCTTCATCCAACCGCCGAGAATCTCGGAGTCAGTCGGCCCCGGCACGACCGCGTTGACCGTGACGCCGGTGCCACCGACAAGTTCGGCCAGCCCGCGCGACACGGCCAGCAGCGCTGTCTTGGTCATGCCGTAGTCGATCATCTCCTTGGGAATGGCGAGCGCGGACTCGCTGCTGATGAAGACGACGCGTCCCCACCTGCGTTCGACCATGCCCGGCATATAGTGGCGCGCGGCGCGCACGCCGCTCATCACGTTGAGCTGGAAGAGGTCGAGCCATGCGGCATCGTCCTGCTCGAAGAAGCCATTGGGGCGCGCGGTGCCAACATTGTTGACGAGGATATCGGCGTCCGGCGCCTGCGCCGCCAGCGCCGCCGAGCCCTCGGCCGTCGCGAGATCGGCGGCGATGCCGGTCAGGTCGGCGTCGGGCAGCAGCGCGCGCAGCTCCCGGAGCGTCGTGGCGACCCGCTCTTGCGTGCGTCCGTTGACGACGACCGCTGCGCCGGCACGCGCGAGCCCTTCGGCGATCGCTCGGCCGATGCCGGCGGTCGATCCCGTGACGATGGCCTTGCGGCCCTTGAGTTCGATGTTCATGCCCTTGATCTCCGATTTTACAGGACGACCAGGCAGATGGCCTGGAGGTCAGTTGATATCGCTTCGCTAGAGCGGTTCACCCTTTCACGGAAACGCCAAACCGCTCTAACTCTTTGTTTTTATGCAATTCCGGACGGAAAACCGTTCACACTTTTCCTGGAATTGCTCTAGCCGCGCGAGAACGCGCAGGCGTGCTCCTGCCGAAAGACGTCGAGCTGGGGTGGTGCACCGCCTCGGCCCAGACGGTCAGGTCGCTTTCCCGGCAACCTCCGCCTCGGCTGCGCGGGCCAGGCGTTCGATCCACTCCTGATGGTAGCGGTAGAGTGCGCCGGGACGCTTGTGCCCAAGCTCCTCGAGGAACCAAGGGCCCTGCTGCGTCTCCTCGGTCAGGACGTGGCAGCCATCGTCCATCGGCGTGATGACCCAGCCGTGATAGGCGCTCGAGCCGGTCTCATCACCATCGACCGTCGTCGCCCAGGCGAGCCGGCGCAGGGGCTCATGCTCGGTGACGACAAGGCTCATCGGGAACCCGACCGTCACTCGGCTGTACCGCGTGCCGAGCGCCAGCTGCGGCTCTCCGCTCAGGATCTTGACCTGGTCTTCGGGCGGAAAGTAGCGCGACCAGTTCTCGGCATCGATGAGGAGCTTCCACACCACCTCAGGCGGCGCCTTCACGTCGATGTCGTTGAGCGCGTAGATGGCCGAGGTCTTCGGATCGTAGCGCTCCGGCCAGATGACACGATCGTACAGCGCTCACTTCCTCTTCTTGAACAGATCCTGGAAGATCAGCGGCGCCCAGCTCTTGTCCCGCGCCTGCACGAGCTGGCCACCTTCGGCGATCCGGCCGAGGCTTACGGGCGCATAGCCGAGCTGCTCGACGAGCGAGGCGACCGCCGCGAAAGCCTTAGGCGCCCGGGTGCTCGCCACGGACACGGCCATTTCCTGGCGGGCGAACATGCGGGCCAATGCCTGGCCAACAGCCCCAAATCCTATGATCGAATAGCTCATCGCGCTTCTCCTTCGCGGGCGGGCGCATCGCCGCTGCCTCAGGCCAAGAGGTAGGCGTGCTGAAGCGCGCCATGCAGTCGGAAGATCCGCATTAGGGTGGTGCGAAATTGCACCACTGCCCTACCTTCGTGGGCAATGCCGAGATGTCGCTGGTGCGGGTGCCGGGCAGCAGGCTTCACATGCACGGGACGCCGTGGCTACCAACTCGGGGAGAGACGCGGAAGACGAAGCGCGTCCGGCTTCTAACGGATTTTCTTTCGCGACGTCTTACTGACTACGCGCCCCTGCTGGCAGGCCTCTCCCCTCAACCGGAATGATGGACTTCGGCTGTCCCGGTTGCCCTACCTGTCCTCCACAATCCGCAAATAAGCCGCCGTCACGAACAGCACGATCAGCCCGAACAGGATCCGTCTCGCTCCCTCCGGCATCTGCAGGATCGTCAAGAGCGTCGTCAGCACGGTCAGGATGAGCGCGCCGATGATGGTGCCGGTGTAGCCGCCGCGGCCGCCGAAGATCGAGGTGCCGCCGATCACAGCGGCGGCGACCGAGGGCAGGACGAGGGGTTCGGCGAGCGACAACGATGGGGCCTTGATCAGGCCGATATAGAGCAGGCCGGTGATGCCGGCGAGCACGCTTGATGTGATGTAGAGCGCCGTGATGACCTGCCAATATTGTACGCCCGACAGGCGCGTCGCGCGCTCATTGTCGCCGACGGCGTAGAGCAGGCGGCCGAAGCCGGTGCGGGCGAGCGTAAAGACGATGAGGGCGGCCAGCGGCACGAACAGCAGCAGCGCGTTGGGGAAGCCAGAGGTGACGCCGGTGCCGAGCCAGGCGAGGAAATCGGGGATTTTGGCGCCCGACGCGATCACCGTGCGCTGGTAGACCTGCAGGCAGCCGGTGCCGATCAGGCTGGTGCCCAGCGTCATGATCAGCGGGTGGACGCGGAAGACGCCGACGCCGATGCCGTTGACGAGGCCGATCAGCACCGCCGGCATCATCGCCAGGAGGAAAGCCACCGCCGGGTCCTGGCTGACGATTTGCGTCGCCATGATGAAGGCGCTCATCGTCGCCACCGTGCCGACCGAAAGGTCGATGCCGCCGGTCAGCATGGTCATGGTCTGGCAGCCGGCGAGGATCGCCAGCGGGATGGCGAACTTGATGGTGTTGGCGATCCAGCGCTCGTTGACGATGCCGGGGCGCAGGATCTGCAGGATCACCACCAGGATGACGAGCAGGATGGTCAGCGGGATCAGCGGCCGGTCGGCCATGATGCGTTTGACGCGGCGGCCGAAGGGGACGGGGGTTATCGCTGATGTACTCATGGGACGGCTCGCGATTGGGATGTTGCGGCGTTCTGGGAGGGTGTCGCTCTACGGCGCCCCCCTCTGGCCTGCCGGCCATCTCCCCCTCTAGGGGGGAGATCGGATGGTGCGACGGCTTTCGCGAATTGTCGGCGTTGCAAGAATGAGCAAGGCGCCAAAGCTGCCAATCTCCCCCCTTGAGGGGGAGATGTCCGGCAGGACAGAGAGGGGCCTCGTAGAGCGCTACGCCCCATTTCATGCCCCCGCATCATTGCCGCCCTCGCATCGTAATAAACGCGCCGAACATCACCACGGCGACCATGATCGCGCCTTCGATGATGGCGGTGACGTTGGGGTCGATGGCGAGCAGGGTGAGATCGGTGCGCACCAGGCGCAGCACGAAGACGGCGACGATGGGGCCGAGCAGGCCGCCCTTGCCGCCGCCGAGCGCAACGCCGCCCAGCACCACGGCCGCGACGCTGGCCAGGAGATAGGGGCCGGGGATGGGGGCGCCGATGCCGGTGCTCATGGTCAGCGCCAGCCCGCCAAAGGCGGCGAACAGGCCCGACAGCGCATAGGCGACGATGCGGGTGCGCTTGACGGGCACACCGCTGCGGAACGCCGCCAGTTCGCTCGAGCCGATGGCATAGATGGAGAGGCCAAGGCGCGAGCGCCGTAGCGGTATCCAGATGATCGAGAGGCAGACGATGAGCACCAGCAGAGCCTTGGGCAGCCAGGCATCGACGCCGTCGGGCAGGCCGGGGATCGGCACGGTGCCCGAGATCAGCGCCTTCAGCCATTCGGCGGCCGCACCGCCCGGCGCGCCGAGCACCAGCAGGGCGGCACCCTGCAGCACGAACAGCATGGCCAGCGTGACGACGATATCGGGCACGCGGGTGACGACGATGAGCAGGCCGTTGAGCGCGCCGAGCACGAAACCCATGGCCAGCACGAAGGGGACGACGAACAGCGCGTATTCCTCCGAGGCGCCCGCCATCATCGAGGCGGCGGTGACGCTGGTCAGCGCCATCATGGCGGCGACCGAGAGATCGATGCCGCCGGCGATGACCACCACGGTCTGCGCGGCGACGGCGAAGGCGTAGGGCAGCACGGCCCGCGCCAGCGAGCCGAAATCGCCACTGCCATAACCGGGCTGGATCAGCTTGGTGGCGATGAACAGCACGATGAGAAGAGCAAACAGGCCGATGACCCAGCCCTGCCGGCGCGGGAAATGACTCATGGTATCGTCCCCGAAGACGGGGACTGGGGATCGGCCAATACGCCGATATCGGCCTTGACGCCGCGCGGCAGGCCGTAGGCGGCACGCATCAGCGCCGGCTCGTCGGCCTCCTCTACGGGCAAGATATCGACCAGGCGGCCGCCGAAAATGACGATGACGCGATCGCAGACGCGCTGCACCTCTTCCAGTTCGGAGGTGTAGAACAGCACCGACTTGCCGTTGCCGGCGAGCTCGCGCAGCAGATGATAGATCTCCTGCTTGGTGCCGACATCGATGCCGCGCGTCGGGTCGAAGCACAGGATGGTGCGGGCGTCGGCCGCGATCCAGCGGGCGATGGTCACCTTCTGCTGGTTGCCGCCGGACAGGCGCTGCACCTCGCCCTGCGCACGCGTGTCGATCTGCAGCCGCTTGATGGCGTTGAGCACCTTTGCGCGCTCGCGGCGCATGGGAATAGGGCCCCAGTTGCCGAGCGCCGCGCTGAAGGGGAGCGCGATGTTCTCGCGCACCGAGCGCTGCATGGCGAGCGCCTCGGCGCGGTCGCCCGGCACATAGGCGATCCCCGACCGGATGGCGTCGATCGGATGCGAGAACTTTGCCGGCTGGCCGTCGACCTCGATCGTGCCGCCCGAGGGCCGGATCGAACCGGCAAGGGCGGAAAACAGCTCGTCCTGGCCCTGGCCTTCGAGCGCGACGACGCCGGCGACCTCGCCATCCCTGAGATCGAAGGAGACGTCGTTGAGCTTGGTGCCGACGCGCAGATTGCGCACGGCGAGCCTAGGCCGGGCAGGGGCCGGCGCGGCTTTTTCGCTGGCGCTGCGGGCGGCGACATGGGTTTTCACGATACGGGTGCCGAGCATCAGCTCGACGATCTTTTCCTCGACGCCCGGCACGATGTCGACGACGCCGACGGTCTCGCCGTCGCGCAGCACGGTGGCGCGGTCGCAGAGCGCCGAGATTTCGACGAAACGGTGCGAGATGAAAATCACCGCGCGACCGCTATCGCCTTGGCGGCGCACCACTTCCAGCACCTTTTCAGCGAGGTTGGCGGGCAGTGCGGCGGTCATCTCGTCGAGCAGCAGCACGTCGGGCTCGACGGCCAGCGCGCGTGCCAGGTCAAGCACGCGCAGCACCGCCAGCGGGATGTCGCGCGCGGTGTCGCGGATGTCGAGGTCCGGTATGCCGAGTTCGCGCACCCAGGCGCGGAACGGCTCGACCGGTGTGCCGGTGAGCCGCAGGTTGGACAGAACGTCGAGATCCGGGATCAGCGACGGTTCCTGGTAGACGGGCAGAAGCCCGGCGCGGCGGGCAGCGGCGGGCGATCGGATGTCGCGGGCCTCGCCCCGGACCAGGATGCGGCCGGCATTGGCCGATATGGCGCCGGTCAGGATCTTCACCAGCGTCGATTTGCCCGCGCCATTGGCGCCCATCAGCGCATGCACCTCGCCCGGCAATACGGAGAGCGAGGCGTTGCGAAGCGCTGCAACCGCGCCGTAATTCTTGGCGACGCCGGAGGCGTCGAGGAGAGGGTGGGTGGTCAAGTGGCTTGGGTCTCGGCTTGTGTGATCTAAATCGTTCCGTCGGCGCCGCCCCTCACCTGCCTGCCGGCATCCTCTCCCCGTATAGAGACGGGGAGAGGGGCGCCAATCGCCGGCGTTGCGGCCAGCTTCTCTCTCCCCGTTCACGGGGAGAGATGTCCGGCAGGACAGTGAGGGGCAGCGCCAACAGATGGACAGTAGCGAAAGCCCAGATTACTCCCCCGGCCCCTTGCAGGCCACGATCTGGTCCTTGGTGTAGGTCGTCCAGTCCGGGATCGAGATCGAGACCGGCCATTCGGGGCTGAGCGACGGGTCGGCGGCGGCTTTCAGCTTGGCCTTGCCTTCGTCGGTGGCGTTGTCCCAGAGCTGCGGCTGGACCAGCACGGTCTGCTGCGCCGGCTTCTTGCCGTCGAGGATCTGCAGCGCCAGCGTGACGCCGGCACCGCCGATCGAGCCGGGGTTGGTGACGGCGGCGCCGACGAGGCCCTTGACCGAGCTCAGCTGGCCGACAAAGCCGGCATTGTCGGCGCCGACCACCGGCACCAGCGGCGCCTGCGATTCGACCAGCGCGTCGACGATGACGTTGTCGATGCCCGAGGTCCACACGCCGTTGATCGGCGTACCGGTGGCCAGGAACGACAGCATCTGCTGCTTGGCCTGGTCCTGCTGCCAGCCGGTGAAGACCTCCTGCGCGACTTTCACGTCGGGGAATTCGGCCAGCGCTTTCTTGAAGCCCTTGTCGCGGTCGGAGTCGGCGGAAGCACCGGCCGCGCCGCGCATATAAAACACCTCGCCCTTGCCGCCCATCTGGCCGAACAGCCACTTGGCGCCGAGATAGGCATATTCCTCCTGGTTGTTGGAGATGATGTAGGCCGACGGCTCAGTGACCGCCTGGTCGACGGCGACGACGACGATGCCGGCCTTGGTGGCTTCTTCCAGGCCCGCCTTGATGCCGGCCGGATCGGCGGGGTTGACGACGATGGCGTCGACCTTGGCGCTGATCAGGTTGCGGATGTCCTCAAGCTGGCCGGCGGCATCGGTGTTGCGGTGGGCGATGTTGAGCTTGGCAACCTCGCCGGACGCCAGCGCCTGCGCCTTCATCGCGCACACCATCTCCTCGCGCCAGCCATTGCCCTGCACGGTGTTGGAAATGCCGATCGTGTATTTGCCCGCGGCCGCCGAGACGCCCACCGAGGCCAGCAAGGCAGCACCCGCCATAAGCGGGACCATGGTCAGGATTTTTTTCATTTCAGACTTCCTCCACATTGTTTTTCAGTTCCAGTTCAACCCGTTGTAGGCGCGCCGCTGACAAAATGATTCAGCGGCACGCTCCAATTCATTTGACGAAGGGGCGCAGCACGTCGCGGGCGAGCAGAAAGCCCCGCTTCACCTGATCGTCGCCGCCTTCAAATCGCCTGTCCTCATGTTCGATGATGACGGATCCGTCATAGCCGGCGCGGTAGAGGCCGGAGAAGAAGCCGTTCCAGTCGACATCGCCCAGCCCCGGCATGCGCGGCACCTGCCAGCCTATTCCAGCCGAGAGAATTCCGCGCTCGTACAAACCATCATGATCAATCATCAGGTCCTTGGCGTGGACATGCAGCATGTAGGGGCCGAATTCCCTGATGAAGCGGGCCTGGTCGATCATCTGCCAGACCAGGTGCGAGGGGTCGAAATTCATGCCGATATCACCGCCCCAGGCTTCCAGGATGCGGCGCCAGACAACAGGCGAATAGGCGATGTTGTGCCCGCCCGGCCACTCGTCATAGCTGAAGATCATCGGGCAGTTCTCGAAGGCAAGCTTGACGCCGTGGCCGCGTGCAAAAACGACGATTTCGGGCCAGACTTTCAGCGCGTCCTGCCAGTTGACGTCGACGGTTTTCGAGGCATCGCCGCCGCAGAAGGTGTTGACCACGGGCACGCCCATATTGGCGGCCAGCACGATCACCTTCTTCAGATGGCCGATGACCGCCTCGCGATGCGCGGCATCGGGATGCAGCGGGTTGGGATAGTAGCCGAGGCCGGAGACAGTGAGGTTCTTTTCCGCCAACGAAGTGACGATTTCCTTGGCCTGCGCGCGGGTGGTTGAAGCAGCGTCGATATGGCTGGTGCCGGCATAGCGCCGGGTCGCGCCAGACGTTTTCGGCCAGCAGGCGATTTCCAGCGCCTCGAAGCCGACCGCGCTTGCCCAGCCGGCGACCTCGCCGAGCGGCGTCTCCGCAAACGGTGCGGTGAGCAGTCCAAGTTTCATAGTGCCTCCCTAGATCGGTTCATCGTTTCCAAGGAAACGCTGAACCGCTCTAACCTTTGTTTGACGCAATTCCTGTGGGAAACCCGCTTCACACTTTTCCTGGAATTGCTTTGGTCGTGTCTTCACGACCGATCTTATAATGCCGATTGCTTGGATCGCTTCAACCTCGCGACCTCATCTTGTTCAAGACTGTGCCGAACGGCCGCCATCGGATCGTCCGAAAGCAGCTCGTCCAGCGCCGAAGTCACGGCCGCGCGGAACGTCGCGTTCGCGGCAAGGCCGGGGTCGAAAATCGTGTCGATGGCCAGAATGCCTGATGCCAGCGCCTGTGCATCGCGCCCGGTCGCGTCGGCGATTGCCGCGACCTTGCCGGCATAGGGATCCGACACCGGCCAGCGTCTGCCGAAGCGTGCCGAGGCCTGGATCAGATAGGCCATCCAGCCGGCGACCGGAACCGACAGCAGGCCGATGCCGGCGCCCTGGCCCAAGCGGTCGCGAATCGGGTTGAGCAGGCGCTGGACGATCTTCTGCGAGCCATCGGTGGCGATCTGGTGGTTGCGATGGCGGATCGCGGTGTTCTTCAGCCGACCGAGGCTCTGCTCGACATAGGCATGCGGCTCCATGCCTGGCACCGGTATCAGCGTCGGCAGTGTTTCCTCGACCAGCATGCGCCTGACGAAGACAGACAGCAGCGGGTCGGCGATGGCATCTGATGTGTGTTCCAGTCCGGCCAGCACGCCGAGCGTGGCGAGCGTCGTCTGCGCGCCGTTCAGCACCCGCATCTTGATATGCTCGAACGGCGTGACATCGTCGACGAAACTGGCGCCGACCAGATCCCAGCGCGGCACGCGGCCGGCGAACTTTTGTTCGATCACCCACTGCCGGAACGGTTCCCCGACGGCAACGGCGCCGTCGCGGTAGCCGAACCATTGCTCGACGCTGTCGAGATCGTCCCGCGTCACCGCCGGCGCAATGCGGTCGACCATGGCCGAAGGGAAGGCGGTGTTGGCCGAGATCCAGTCGGCCAGACCGTCGCCGCGCCGCTCGGCAAAGCTCCGCACGACGTTCTCCAGGATAACGCCGTTGGTCGGAATGTTGTCGCAGGAGAGCAGCGTCAGCGGTCGGCCATGCGCGGCCCGGCGCAGCTCCAGCGCCCGCGCCAAGATGCCGGGCAGGCTGCGCGGTGTCTCAGGGTTGGCGAGATCGTGGACGATGTCGGGATGGTCAAGATCGAGCTCGCCGCACGAGGGAATGTGGCAATAGCCTTTTTCCGTCACCGTCATCGTCACCAGGTCGATGTCGGGCGAGGACAGCACCTTGAGCGCCGGCGCGGCGCTGGCCTGGCTGTCGACCACTTTGACGATGCTGCCGATGATGCGCGGCTCGATGTGGCTGTTCTCGCGGATCAGCCTTGTGTAGAGGCCGCCTTGCCGGCCGAGCGTGTCGGCAAGGCTGGGCGGGCGGATGTTGATGCCGATCACGCCCCAGCGGTCGAATTTTAGCGACAAGAGGTCGTCGGTGTATTCGGCCTGATGGCAGCGGTGAAAGGCGCCGACGCCGAGATGCGCCATGCCGGGCGCGAGCGTGGCGCGGTCATAGGCAGGTGTCTGGACCGAGGCAGGCAGACGATCGAGCAGCGCCGGCCCAAGTGTCTCGGGTGCGTTCACCGGTTCGCCCCGATCACGGACTGCTCCTGGTCGATCACGGCGCCGGTCATCGGGCCGGCCGCGTCGGACAGCAGGAAGACGGCAAGGTTGGCAACATCGTTTGGCGTCAGCAGCCGGCCGAAGGGCTGCGCGGCGTTGGCGGCGTCGAGCCAGCCCGGGCCATGGCCCAATGTCTCAGCCTGCATGATGCGTTCGGCCGGCGTGTCGGTCCAGCCGACATTGATGCCGTTGACGCGGATACGGTCGAAGCGATGGGCGTTGGCGGCGTTCTTGGTCAGCGTCGCCAGCGCGCCCTTGGTGGCGGAATAGACGGCAAGCTCCGGTGTGCCGCAATGGGCGTTGATCGACAGGATGTTGACGATCGAGCCGCCCTGGCCGCGCTTCTTCATGTCGGCGATGGCAGCCTGCATCAGGAAGAAGGGCGCACGCGCATTGACGGCGAACAGCGAGGCCCAGTCGTCGAGGTCGGCATCAAGGAAGGAGGCGCGGTCGGTCAGGCCGGCGGCGTTGACGAGACCGTCGATGCGGCCGAAGCGCTCGATGCAGGACTGTGCCAAAAGGGCAGGGGTTTCCGGGTCGGCTAGGTCGGCGGCGATGAAGATGGTCGGCGTGCCGAGTTGCGAAAGCTCCGCGGCGACCGCATCGCCACGCACCTTGTCGCGCCCGGTGACCAGCAGGCCCGCCGCACCGGAGCGCGCCAGCGTCTCGGCAATGGCGCGGCCGATGCCTTGCGTCGACCCGGTGACCAATACCACCTTGCCTTCGAGCCTGATCTCCATTCCTCCTCCCGGAACAAAGTTTCTATTTTTCAAAATATGGAACGAGAATTCCCGGTAGTCAATTGTGCCAGTGGCGGTTCATCGACAATCCCCGAGGTCAGCGCCGCCCCTCATCGCCCTGCCGGGCAC
>NZ_JAFFIW010000065.1 GCF_018588885.1 Mesorhizobium sp. dw_380 | reverse complement strand
CGGGGCGGACTCCGGGCCCCAGGGGGAGGGGAGCGGGCGCCCCCGGGGGCGGGGAAACCCCCGGGGCGGCGGCAAACCCCCGGGGCCCGGGGGGGCCGGTGCTGAGCGAAGGGGGCGGAGCGTGGCGGGAAGCGCGGGGGCTGTTAGTCGAGTCTTTTCGCTCTGCCGGGCGTGCCGGGGCAACGACAGTCTCGCTGGCGAGCCGGCCGGTGCTGTTCGCGCTGGCACGGACGCTCGCCGAAGCCTGGCCCGGCGATGTCTCGCGGGGCGAGCTCGTGGCGCGGGCCTTTGGCGGCAAGCATGCCGATGAATCGCACCGCGCGCGGCTGCGCGTCGAGATCGGGCGGCTGCGCGCCGAGCTTGGCGCATTGGCTGACATCAGCGCCACCAAGCGCGGTTTCACGCTGGCGCCACGCCAGGCGCGCGCGGTGATGGTGCTGGCGCGGCCGATCGAGGAGCGGCACGCGGCCGTGCTGGCCTTGCTCGCCGATGGCGAAGCCTGGTCGAGTTCGGCCCTGGCGCTGGCGCTCGGAACCGGGCAGCGCAGCGTGCAGCGGGCGCTCGAGCCGCTCGCCGAGGCCGGCAAGGTGCAGTCGTTCGGCCATGGCCGGGCGCGTCGCTGGATGACGCCGCCGGTGGCTGGATTCACGACCACCTTGTTACTCCCGGCGCCGCTGCCGAACGGCTAAGGTGTATCGATATTCAGGTGAGGCCGGCCTGCAAATGGCGGCTTCCTGCGCTTCCGGTGCTCACGTACTTTAGTACGCTCCGCTCCGGTTCTCGTAAGCCACCATTTTCGGCACGGCCTGACCTGAATATCGACACACCTTAGAACATGATCTCGAACCGAAGGATTGAGGACCAGACATGAAACACTCAGCTGCCGAAATCCTACGCGAATACGGACCCTTTCCGGGTGTGGAGCGGGTGCATGGGGTGAGTTTTGACGGCGAGAACGTCTGGTTTGCCTCGGGCGAAAAACTCAACGCCTTCGATCCGCAAAGCGGGCAGAAGCTGCGTTCGATCGATGTCGCGGCGCACGCCGGCACCGCCTATGACGGCCAGCACTTCTTCCAGCTCGCCAATGACCGCATCCAGAAGATCGATCCCGACACGGGCGCGGTTCTGGCCACCATTCCAGCACCGGGCGGCGGCGGCGACTCCGGGCTGACATGGGCTGAAGGCACGCTCTGGGTGGGGCAGTACCGGGAGCGCAAGATCCACCAGATCGATCCCGAGACCGGAAAAATCCTGCGCACTATCGAATCCAATCGCTTCGTCACCGGCGTGACCTGGGTGGAGGGCGAGCTGTGGCACGCCACCTGGGAGGGCGATGAAAGCGACCTGCGCCGCGTCGACCCGCAGACCGGCAAGGTTCTGGAAAAACTCGACATGCCTGCCGGCATCGGCGTCTCGGGGCTGGAATCCGATGGCGGCGACCGGCTCTTCTGCGGCAGCACATCCGCCGGAGTGGTGCGGGCTGTGCGCCGGCCGAAATGAGCCGGATTTCCTGATGGAGACATCAGGGCCGCCAGGTCGATCCCGCGAATTTGTCAGCCGGCGGCTGGCCGTTGCATCAGGTCGTGCCTAGATAGGCTGCGTTGGGCGACCGCCCGGACACTCTGCGCAAAGGACCTCCCCATGCCCGAACAAATCACGCTGAACGACGGCGCCGCCATTCCCCAGCTTGGCCTTGGCGTGTGGCAGGTCGATCGCGGCATCACCGCCGATGTGGTGGGCTGGGGGATCAAGACCGGCTACCGGCTGATCGACACCGCCGAGGGCTACCAGAACGAGGAAGGGGTCGGCGAGGCGATCCGGCGCGCCGATGTGCCGAGAAGCGAGCTGTTCATCACCTCGAAGCTGCGCAACGGCGCCCACCAGCGCGATGCCGCACTTCGCGCTTTCGACGACACGATGAAGAAACTCGGCATCGTGCAGATCGACCTGTTCCTGATCCACTGGCCTGTGCCCAGCCAGGACAAATATGTCGAGGCCTGGAACACCCTCGTTGAACTGAAGCAGGCCGGCCGGATCAAGTCGATCGGCGTTTCGAATTTCAACAAGGACCATCTGGAACGGATCATCGACGAAACCAGCGTGGTCCCGGTGGTCAACCAGATCGAACTGCATCCGCGCTTCCAGCAGCGCGAGCTCAGGCATTTCCATGCCCGGTACGGCATCCACGCCGAAAGCTGGAGCCCGCTGGGCAGCGGCCGGCTGCTCGCAGATCCGACCATTGCGGGGATTGCCCGCAAGCACGGCAAGTCCGCCGCGCAGACGATCATCCGCTGGCACCTCCAGCAAGGGCTGATCGTCATTCCGAAGTCGGTCCATCAGGACCGCATCGCGGCCAATTTCGATGTCTTCGATTTCGAACTGGACGGAGAGGACCTCGAGACGATCGCGGGCATGGATTCGGCTGACGGCCGCGACGGGCCGAACCCTGTAACGGCGTCGTTTATGTTTTGAGGTGAGGCAGCGGCGAAGCTGCCAATCTCCCCCCTCGTGGGGGAGATGCCCGGCAGGGCAGAGAGGGGCGCTGCCCCGCCGACCTATCAGTTAGTACTGCCTGCGATTGGAAATTGCCTTCGAAATCCCAGCCCTATCAATCTGCGCGCGCGAAGCTCATTCCAGAGCTTCAGCTCGGCTTCGGTCATGATCTTGCGCATCGATCGAGCGTTTGCGCGGTTTTGTGGAGATAATGGGGTGTGAGGCATGGCTGCTTTTTTTGGTTGACGCTGGCGCTCTACGGCGCCCCCCTCTGTCCTGCCGGACATCTCCCCCACAAGGGGGGAGATCGGCAGCTTCGGTCTTTTCGCTAAATCCCCGACCCGTCCAATTGCTGGGCGTCGTCGCCTTCCCAAGGCGCCGGCATCGTGCCGCCCCGGCTGAGGTTGGCCGAGGGTAGGGGCATCCAGCACTTCAGCTCCGGTTCGGCATATTCGACGACGCGGCCGGGCGAGGAATCCGATGCCCGCCAGCCTTCCCCCGCAAACTGGTCGCCGCGCGCCCAGTAGGCGAGGTCGACTTCCGCCGGCCCCTGCTCGGACGGGCGGACCGTGACCAGAATCCGGCTGCCGTCCTTGGGCGCCGTCGACATGTGGCGCCACCGTTCGGGCTCGTCCATCGCATTTCCTCCTCAAGGCGCTGCTGCACTTCAAGGTGGGAGTGTCGCCTCGCGTCCGGAGCCGGTCAACCCGAACTTTTCGTGGCAACGAGCCGCCGGCGTCCTTTGCCGCTAGCCGTGAATTGCCTGGCGATGGATCGCTGCCGTGGATATTGCTTGGTGACGCGATGGATTGTCGGATTCCGGCGGCCGCATCCGTCCTTGGCTTGCGGTCAACGCCGGAACGAAGAGGAGGCAGTTCGAGTGACGGGATCAAACCAGGCGTATCCAGCACCGGCCCGGGACATGAAGCTCTACTTCAGCCGCAATCCCAATCCTCGCCTCGGGGTCGCGGCGGCGCGGTATCTCAAGGCTGAATTGGCGTTTGAATTCGCGTCACCCATGGCGCCCGGGCAAGGCGAGCAGTACCTCAAGCTCAATCCCAATCTTTCCCTGCCGATACTGGCGTGGCCGGGCGGCAGCCTGTGGGAGGCGGACGCCATCGCCTGCCGGCTGTCGCGCGAGGCGCGTTCCGAATTCTGGCGCACCGGCGAGGACGAACCCGACATGATCCGCTGGCTGAGCTGGGGCAAGGAAAATTTCGTGCGGGCCTGCGACATGGTGCATTTCGAACGCGGCACCAAGCAGCGGTACGGGCTGGGGCCGATTGATCAGGAAAAGGTCAGCGAGGGGCTGCGTGAGTTCCTCAAGGCCGCAGCCATCCTCGAAGCGGAGCTTGCCCTCCGGCAATGGCTGGTCGGAACGTCGCTTTCCTATGCCGATTTCCGCATGGCGACCTTCCTCCCCTTCAATGATGTTGCCGGCCTGCCGCTCGACGACTATCCCGCGCTCTCGCGCTGGTATCGCCGGATCGAAGCCATCGACGCCTGGCGCGACCCTTTCGAGGGGCTGGACGCGCCGCCATTGCAGCCGGTGCCGGGGCAAGGTACGGAGGCTCGGTGACCTGAACGGTAGAACTGACGACCGGCGTATACACAAAGGGAACTTGAAAACGCCGGCCGCCATTTGGGGCGTTGGGGCGCATCACGTTGGGGCGCGATGCAAGGTCAGGCTAAGCCGGCGGCCGGCATCTTCAATCGGAACGCCGGCCTATGGTGAACAAGAGGTTACTATCCACAGGCTGTCGGCTCTATCAGCTGTCGTCGGTCGAAAACTGTTCGCCACCCGCCCGCTTCCGGTCGAAATAGCGGCGGATCGCCTCTCCCTCATCTGTGCGCAACACCGGCCTGCCGGCCATCGGTGCTCGACGGGCCGCGCCCGGGTTGGTAAGCCCCATGCCGCGCAGGAGACCTTTTTGAGTCGAGACATGACCGTTGCGATCGAGATGGGCCACACCACGGCGGGCGCCCCGGCAAACCTCGATCTTGAGGAGCTGCTGGCGACCCGCCTTCTGGTGCAGGGCAATTCGGGCTCCGGAAAGTCGCATCTTCTGCGCCGGCTGCTGGAGCAGAGCGCGCCCTGGGTGCAGCAGACCATCGTCGATCCCGAGGGCGACTTCGTGTCGCTGGGCGACCGCTACGGCCATCTGGTGATCGACGCCGAGGAGCATACCGAGCGTGGCCTGCAGGCCGCGGGCGAACGGGCGCGCATCCACCGCGTCTCCACCGTGCTCAACCTCGAAGGGCTCGATGCCGAGAACCAGATGCGGCGCGCCGCCGCCTTCCTCGGCGGGCTGTTCGAGGTCGCCCGCGACCACTGGTATCCGATGCTGGTGGTGGTGGACGAGGCGCAGCTGTTCGCGCCGGCTGTGGCCGGCGAGGTCTCCGACGAGGCACGTAAACTCTCGCTCGGCGCCATGACCAATCTGATGTGCCGTGGCCGCAAGCGCGGGCTGGCCGGCATTATAGCCACGCAGCGCTTGGCCAAGCTCGCCAAAAACGTCGCGGCGGAAGCCTCCAATTTCCTCATGGGCCGCACCTTCCTCGACATCGACATGGCGCGCGCCGCCGATCTGCTCGGCATGGAGCGGCGCCAGGCGGAGGCGTTTCGCGACCTGGAGCGCGGGCAGTTCATGGCGCTCGGACCGGCGCTGTCGCGCCGGCCGCTGGGGCTACGCATCGGCCCGACCGACACAAGCCCGCGCAACGGCACGCCGCGATTGATGGCGATGCCGGAGGCAGCGCTGGAGGATGCCCGTGCGATCATCCTGGCCGCGCCGCCACCCGAGACGGCGCGCGCGCCGCGCCGGGTGGCCTCGCCGGACCTGCTCGACCAGCTGATGGCGGCAAAGTCGGCGGCGCTGGAAATCCGCCCCGAACCGGCGGAGCCGCAAGTCAGCGCCGCGGATCTGGCGGAGCGGCGCGAGCGGGTCGACCGCGTGCTGCGCGCCATTCTTGCACAACCTGACGCAGGCTTCCGCGTGATCGGCGTGCTCTACCAGGAATTCGTGGTGCGCTGCCGCATCGAGGGCCTCGCCTCGGTGGTGCCGGACCTCGCCGAATTCCGCCGCATGCTGACGCGCGCCCGCGCCGGCCTCGGCTCCGACATGGCGGCGGGCGATGATGCCTGGCGGGACGTTTCGGTGCGTGCGTCGCTGTTGCCCGACGACATGCAGGGCGTGTTCATGATGATCGCGCGCGCGGCGAAGGAGGGCTGGCCGTGTCCGAGCGACGCCGCGATCGCGCGGGCCTATGGTTCGCATTCGCTGCGCCGCGCCCGGCGGCTCTTGACCTATATCGAGGAGCAGGGGCTCATCGTGTGCCAGCTCGACGGCACGGGGAAGCGCACCGTGACGCTGGTCGAACTCGCCTGGGCAACGGCGCCCGGCGACCCCAACGCCGAGGAGGCGGAGCAGGGGAGCCTGGCGCTATGAGGGACAGTCCGCCCGGCGGCGAGCGGATGTGCCTCAGGGCCTCAACTTCGTATCCAAGTTTTCTTCGATCAGTCCGCAATGAAGCGTTACAGGCTTTTTTTGGACATCGCTTAGTGGACCGTCGATGAAATCGCAGCCAAGCAGATTGTCCGAACTGCTCTTGCGCGCCGATGCAACGTTGACGTTGACCTTGGGAGGGCCAGCGAGCCAATCGAGACGCTTGGCATCGACTTTTGCGCCGCTGATGTGGGCATGGCCACCTGTGTGCGGGATCCCGACCTCTTCGTCCTGCGGAGCAAGACTGATTTGGCCGATCTCATTGGCGTGCTTCTGGGCGCTCCGCTTCGGATCGCCGTAATAGTCGGCGAAGACAACGATCTCCTCCTTCGTGGCCGCGAGCTTGGCAGCTGCCTTTTTGGAAAGCGTGACGTTGACGTCGAAGCCCATGTTGCCCTGAGCCGCGGCCTGTACTGCACATGCCAACAGCGCGGAAGCCGCAATCGTCATTGCAAACGATGATCCACAGCGTTTCACGTTCCACACTCCTTCGAGTCCCACCCGCGATGATGACGCCCCTTGCGTCCTTTCATGTCTGGCGCCGCGCCTTCCGCCGGCTTCGCATGCGACCATATCAGTGGTGTTGTGCGTCAATTCGTGGTCGGAACGGGGCAACTCATCGGGTCGCCGTCCTTGCCGCATTTCAGGTAGCCCTCGAAGTCCTTGACGCGGGATTGTGCCAGATCGTCCATGCACTGCGCGGTGAGCATCGGCATGACGCTTCCTCCGGCCGCTCCTGCGGTCTTGAAACCGCATTCCGCGTGGCGGAATTTGTCCCAATCCCGTTGAGCCTGAACGAGAAGCTTCTTGGTATCCGCGTCGTCCTTCAGGCGAGCTTCGATCTGCTGGTAGAGCTCATTGAGCTTCTTGTCGGATTTCTTGAACGCGGCATCGGCGCACGCGTTCAGGGCGGCCTGGTCCTTGGCGGCGTCGTAGCACTTGTCCTTGGCAAGGGCGAAAGCGGGCATGGTCAGAACCATGGCAATGGTCAGTATCGCCGTTTTCATCGATTGTCCTCCGTCTAAAAACTGCTGGGCCATCAATTGGAATCGTCGTCGTCCGAACTGTCATCGGCCGGCGTGTCGACGTCGCAGCCGAGGCCGTGGCATCCTTGGTAGTTGCCTTGCGTATCGAAATTCGGATTGCCTTGTTTGTCGTACTGCGGCCTGTCGTCGATACTTTGATCCCCGTCATCCGGATCGTCGACCTTGCACCCCAGCCCATGGCAGCCGATGTAGCGGCCACGCGCATCGAAGTTCGGATTGCCGTTCCTGTCGTATTGCGGCCGATCATCGATCATTCGATTTTTTTGCTGGGGCCGACCGACGTAGTCATCGGTGGTGCAACCGGCGACCGCCACCAAGGCAGTGGCGATGATCGCGTACGCTGTGAATTTCATGGTTCATTCCTCCGACTGGCTGGCGAGCACGATTGCCAAGGTGGATTTCCTTCTTGCTCTTGCCTGGTCTGATTGCTGATTGGCCCATCCGAGGGGGGCCAAAGCTTCGCCGGTCGTCGCAAAAGCCAAAGGCCATTCGACGATTTAGCCGCAGGCTCTCCAATCTCTTGCGATCAGGGAACGCTTCCCACGGGCCGCATCAGCGGATGTCGATTTCCCTTCCATGCTTAGCGCCCATCCGCCCAAGCACATGAGCAATCCGCAAAATCGGATGCTGTTGCCAAAAAAGCTGCATCCGAAGTCGGCTTGTGACAAGGAAAAAGTAGCATATCATCGGCTGAATTTTGCAAATGCTTAATAATATGGAAAATAACCTTGAGCACCAAACGGTGCCTTAGCAATTACTGAAATAGCTGCTCATAGCAAGATGAAAACAACATATAAATACAGTTTATTCCTTTGGCGTGCGACCTTACAAATATAATATCTTGTTGTTTAAAATTTATATCGGATCAAAGAAAATAATAAGATCGGATGCATTCTTTGAGCACAGGAAGGGGCCTGATGTATTGTCCGCATTTTTTCGTTCCAAGCCAGATCGTTGCACGCGCCCGAAAGAAATGCTGCCGGCGCGACAGGGTATGCGGAGCTGCCGCGTGCTGCAAAAGAGCCGATCAGGCCGTCCCGCACGTGCCTGAGAACGCTGCGCGAGGGCCTCGACTGGATTGAGATGCTGAGAGGGAAAGGATCGTCATGCGGATCTGGTGCGGACTAGCCTGCTCAGTCTTTCTGCTGCTGATGTTGTCATGGCCACAAGGTGCTGCCCAGGCGCAACAACCTTCCCAGCCCTTGAACGTCGGCCTCTTCGTCAACCCTCCCTTTGTCATGAAAGACAAGGGGCGGTTCACCGGCATGGCGGTTGATCTTTGGGAGGCACTTGCTGCCAAACTCGGCCGCCAATATCGCTACGTTCAGTTCGACACCATTCATGATCTCGTTCAGGCGACCGCCTCCGGCAAGATCGACGTAGCGGTGACCAATCTGACGATCAATCAATCCCGAGCCGAACTGCTCGATTTCACCCAGCCCTGGTTCGACGGCGGCATGCGGATCATGACCAGCACGGAACGGGGAAAGGGCTTCGGCAATCTGATCGCGGGTCTTAGCGATGCCGGCTTCCTGAAAGCCTATGCCTGGATCGCCCTGATCATCGTGGCTGCCACGGTCCTTCTCACCGTCTTCGATCGCCGGTTTGACGAGGCTTTCCCCAAGCGGTGGCGCGACGGCTTTGCCGAGAGCTTCTATACCGTGATGTCGGTCGCGACATCCGGCAAGTCGCCTTCGCGAAAAAACCTGTTCGGCTGGGCCGGCCGGATCTGGCAAGGGCTGTGGCTGGTCTGTGGTATCGCCGTGCTCGCCTATGTCACCTCGTCGGTGACGAGCGTGATGACGACGCTCTCCCTGACAAACAAGATCAATGGCCTCGCCGATCTGACCGATAAGCCGGTCGGTGTGCTGACAGGCACCGTCGAGGAGGATTTTGCCAGGCAAAAGGGGCTTCAAACCCTGACCTATGCCGGGCTCGATCGCGCCGTCGAAGGTCTGGTGAATGGCGACGTGAATGCAGTCATCGCCGATGCACCCGTTCTCGAATACCACGCCTACACTCATCGCGACCTACCGGTGAAGGTAGTCGGGCCTCTGTTCGAACCTGACAAGTACGGCTTCGCACTTCCGCGTCAGAGCCTCTTGACCCGCCCGCTAACAATAGAACTGCTTGGCGCCCATGATACGGGCGAGATCGACGATCTGCGGACCAGGTATTTTGGGTCGGACAAATGATTTGGGGGGTTGCCGACGCGAGCATCGGGCGTTGGCTCTGAGATAGGTGATGCGGCGGTGCATGCGTTTCGTCAGCTGAAGACGGCTCTACTGGATGGCGATGATGCCGTCGATGGCCCGCCATTCCGAAGGCCGGATCAGCCGGTGGTGGGCGACGCGAACCGAGTGCAGCGGGCCCTCGAGTTCGCGTTCCCAGTAGGATAAAAACCCGTGGAGTTCGGGAAAGTCGGGCGCAAGGTCGTAGTCCTGCCAGATATAGAGCTGAAGCAGGCTCGGATGATCGGGCAGATGATAATGAATCTCCGCCGTGGTCAGGCCATAGCCTTCCATCTGGAGGCGGAATTCCTTGCTGACGCTTGCGACCATTCGTTTCTCCTTTCCTGTCTGGGATCAGGCACCCAGCCTGTCGAAGAGGTGGGTGAACTCGCCGGCTGCCTGACGTGGCGCCGAGACGTCGCCGTCGAGCTTGAACAACGCATCCATGATCTGGTCGAACGACACGGGCTGGCTGGCGCCCGGCGGTTGGCGCAGCGCCGGCATGGAATGGACGGCGCAGGCATCCGACGCCCAGGAAGACAGGATGGCGCGCTTTTCCTGCAGGTCGAGCGTTTCGTCGCTCAGCACCTCGTCGGGATGGTTGAAATGGCTGGCCGGCCGGAGCAGGCGGTCAAGCGCAAGGTCGGATGTGTCGGCGGCCGGGGTGGAAGTGATCGGTGAAAAACTCTGTCGTTCCATCGATGTGCTCCGTCTACAAACAACTCCTTGAGAGGGTAAGCGGTTCCGGCGCGCGCGATGGCGCCGGCGGGGGATAATTTGTGGACGGTGTCGGAAAATTCAAGCGGCAGCGCCAGCGCGAAATAAGCCGCGTTAACAGGCCGTTGGCACTCGCGGTGTGTGAGTGCCAAAATTTTTTGGCCGAGCTCTTGAAAGCAAAAAAAGCAAAACTAGCTCGATATGCGCGCGCGATGCCTGAACAAGGGTCGCAGCGTCCCGCGCCGCTCCGATATTGCCGGTCCGGCGCGGAGGAAAACATGTTTGTCCACAAGGAGAACGAAATGGCGTTCCGTCCATTGCATGACCGTATCCTGGTCCGCCGCGTCGAAGCCGAGGAAAAGACCGCGGGCGGCATCATCATTCCCGACACCGCCAAGGAGAAGCCGCAGGAAGGCGAGGTGCTCGCCGTCGGTCCCGGCGCGCGCGACGACAGCGGCAAGCTGACCGAGCTCGACGTCAAGGTCGGCGACCGCATCCTGTTCGGCAAATGGTCCGGCACCGAAATCCGGCTCGATGGCCAGGATCTGCTCATCATGAAGGAAAGCGACGTGATGGGCGTGATCGAGCAGGGCGCGCAAGTGAAGAAGGCCGCCTGACGGCCTGGATGAAGGAGTGATCCAATGGCTGCCAAAGAGGTGAAGTTCCATACCGAGGCGCGCGAGAAGATGCTGCGCGGCGTCGATATCCTCGCCAATGCGGTGAAGGTGACGCTCGGCCCCAAGGGGCGCAACGTGGTGATCGACAAGCCGTTCGGCGCGCCTCGCATCACCAAGGACGGCGTCACCGTCGCCAAGGAGATCGAGCTCGAGGACAAGTTCGAGAACATGGGCGCGCAGATGGTGCGCGAAGTGGCGTCCAAGACCAGTGACATTGCCGGCGACGGCACCACGACGGCGACCGTTCTTGCCCAGGCGATCGTCAGGGAAGGCGCCAAGGCGGTTGCCTCGGGCATGAACCCGATGGACCTGAAGCGCGGCATCGACAAGGCCGTGGAAGCAGTGGTGGCGGAGCTGAAGGCCAATGCCCGCGATGTAACCAGGAACGACGAGATCGCGCAGGTCGCCACCATCTCGGCCAATGGCGATGCCGAGATCGGCCGCTTCCTCGCCGAGGCGATGGAGAAGGTCGGCAATGAAGGGGTGATCACCGTCGAGGAGGCCAAGACCGCCGTGACCGAACTCGAAGTCGTCGAAGGCATGCAGTTCGACCGCGGTTATCTCAGCCCCTATTTCATCACCAACCAGGACAAGATGCGCGTGGAGCTCGAGGAGCCCTATGTGCTGATCCATGAGAAGAAGCTCTCCAACCTGCAGGCGCTGCTTCCGGTGCTGGAAACCGTGGTGCAGTCGAGCAAGCCGCTGCTGATCATCGCCGAGGATGTCGAGGGCGAGGCGCTCGCCACGCTGGTGGTCAACAAGCTGCGCGGCGGCCTCAAGGTCGCGGCCGTCAAGGCGCCCGGCTTCGGCGACCGCCGCAAGGCCATGCTGGAGGACATCGCCATCCTCACCGGTGGCCAGGTCATCGCGGAAGACCTCGGCATCAAGCTGGAGAATGTGACGCTGCAGATGCTGGGCCGCGCCAAGAAGGTGGTGGTCGAGAAGGAGAACACCACCATCGTCGACGGTTTCGGTAGCAAGGAGGAGATCCAGGGCCGCGTCGCGCAGATCAAGGCGCAGATCGAGGAGACCACCTCCGACTATGACCGCGAGAAGCTGCAGGAGCGCTTGGCCAAGCTTGCCGGCGGCGTCGCGGTGATCCGCGTCGGCGGCTCGACCGAGGTCGAGGTCAGGGAGCGCAAGGACCGCGTAGACGACGCGCTCCATGCCACGCGAGCGGCCGTCGAGGAAGGCGTGCTGCCCGGCGGCGGCGTCGCGCTGCTGCGGGCCGCCAGGGCGCTCGATGCCATCCAGGCCGACAATGCCGACCAGAAGACCGGCATCGAGATCGTGCGCCGCGCGATCGAAACGCCGGTTCGCCAGATCGCCGAGAATGCCGGCGCCGAAGGCTCGATCATTGTCGGCAAGCTGCGCGAGACGAGCGAGTTCGGATGGGGCTGGAATGCCCAGACCAATGAGTTCGGCGATCTCTACAGCCAGGGCGTGATCGACCCTGCCAAGGTGGTGCGCACGGCGCTGCAGGACGCCGCTTCCGTCGCCGGCCTGCTGGTGACCACCGAGGCGATGGTGGCCGAAAAGCCGAAGAAGGAAGCCGCCACCCCGGCGATGCCCGCCGGCCCCGGCATGGACTTCTGAGGTCCCAGAAAGACCGCCCGCTCCCGACTAGTCCTACTAAGGGAGCGGGCATCAGGTGAAACAGAGCGGAGGTAAACATGGATGCAATGGCTGGCCTCGGGCCCGTACCGGCGCCGACACATCAGGCAAAGGAGTTCCTGGCCTATGAAAACGAATGCCGCAGCGTGCTGCAGCCGCAGCTCGCAGGGCTGCTCGACATGGCCGAAGCCGCCGGCTGGAACCGGCGCACCGCTGCCTCGGCGCTGATGTTCCTGGCCGCGCAGCAGGTATCGGCAGCCTCCGGGACATCCGCCGGCGGCTGAACGCAGCGGCACCGGTGGTTTCTTCGGCCCCTTCCGGGCCCTGCACAATTGAGAGGACGCACAGGCCATGAATCGCGGGCAGTTTGAAGAACCGGTCACCCTTCTGGTCGGAATGGGCTTTCCGGTGAGGATCGCGAATGTGATGGAAGCCTACGCCCTGTTGCAGGACTGGCCCGCCGCCGGCCGCAACGGCGCCCACGCCGTCGCGCTCAATGCCTGCAAGGCCGGCATTGCCGCCGAGATCGACCCCGAAACTGTGCGGGCGACGCTGGTCACCTTCGCACGGCGCAACGAAATATTGGTGGCGGACATGGTTACGCCGGCCGCGGCGGTGGGCGATGCGCCGCGTGCGGGCGAACTCGCGGATTGACCATACGGCCCGCCGCTCGGTTTCCGCGCCAAGCGGCGGGCACTGCCTTTGTGGAACCAAGCGATGGGCACGCAGGTTGAATCGGCTTCGATTCCCGATGCGAGGCCACGTCATGAGCATCCTGCAAAGCATGAAGAAAGCAGCCGAACAGCTAACCGGTGCTGCAAGACCGGACAGGCAAGAGGCGGCCGATCTTGTCAGGCCGCGAAACCCGAATGAATTCAGGTTCAGGGATGATAGCCTGGTGCCCAACCATCCGTCCTGGCCGCTTGTCATCTATCGCGGCGCCGTGCGGCTGCCGCAAGACTTCGATCCCGCGGCGATCATGGAGGCGCTTTTCGGCGCCAATGGCTGGGGCGACAGCTGGCGCGACGGCATCTACGACTACGTTCATTACCATTCGCGCATCCACGAAGTGCTCGGCGTCGCGCGCGGCACGGCAAAAGTCCAGTTCGGCGGCAAGAAGGGACGAACGCTGGCGCTGAAGGCCGGCGACGTCGCGGTTCTCCCGGCCGGCACCGGACACCAGCGGATCTCGGCGTCCGGCGACTTCCTGGTGGTTGGCGCCTATCCCGCATCCGGCACCTATGACGTATGCACGACCGCCGCCGACCACGCCAAGGCGGTCGAGACGATCCCCAGGGTCGACCGCCCGCGAAAGGATCCTGTCTATGGAAGTGAGGGCCCGCTGCTGGCGGCGTGGAAGAAAGACTAAGGCGGTTTCAGCGAAGGCCTATGGGCGCCGCCATGGGCGTGCGTCAGCCTGCCGTCGCGACGCCCGCGTGATGGCTTCCCAATTGCCAGAAGGGCAGGGGGAACCGCCCGCGCTGCACTTCGAGGAGGCGGAAGCCCGCCGCATGGATCATCTGGAGCGGGTCGCGGTTGAGGTGGCAGCCGCCGGCGATCGATCCCCACAGCCGGTTCAGGCGTTCCTGCCACCGGCGGCACCACGGCGCCTCGGCCTGGCCGTGCTCGATGAAGATCAGCCGGCCTGTCGGCTTCAGGATGCGCCGGATTTCACTCAGCGCCGCCTGCGGGTCCGGAATGGTGCAGAAGGCATAGGTGACGACGACCGTGTCGGCGAAGCGATCGGCCAATGGCAGGCTTTCGCCGCCGGCCCGGACGCATTCGACGGCGAACGGCAAGGCACGGCTCTTCGGTGCGGCGAGGCCGAGCATGGTGCCGTCGGGATCGACGCCGATCAGCCGCTCCACCCTGGCGGCATCATAATAGGGAAGGTTGAGACCGGAGCCGAAGCCGACTTCGACGACGACACCTTCCGCCAGCGGGATCACGCGCCTGCGCATTCGCGCGAAGGCGCCGGCCGAACAGCCGGCGTGGACAAGGTAAGGCGCGATGCAGCGGGCGTACCAGGAGAGACAGGTCTGGCACATGGCTCAGCCTCCGTGCCGTGTGTTGACGGCACCGGCGGGCGCGCTGCTCCGGGCAAGACGTTCTGATGTGCAATGGCTTGATGTATTGACCCGTGACATTTCTCGCTCCAAGGGAGTTGCTGATCGGGCCCGATCGGTCCGAATTCGCGGGGATGGATAGAAGGCCGGCGTCCCCTCAACGTCCTCTCAAAACCTTGCGCGGCCGCGTGCGGATCGATGGAGCGGATACAACTCAGGCTTCTGGGCTTTCCGGAGTTCCGTCTGGACGGGCAACGGATAGAGCTTGCCCTGCGCAAGGCGGCGGCGCTCGTCATCATCCTCGCCGAGGCCGGCGGGCCGGTGGCGCGCGATGTCGCCGCCACGCTGCTGTGGCCCGAAGCCGATGCGGAGGCCGCCCGCGCCCGCCTGCGGCGCACACTGTACAGGATCCGTATCGCCTTCGGCGAGGAGATCATATCAGCCACCGCGGCATCGCTCAGCCTGAGCCCGGCGCTCTCTGTCGAAGCCGATTCGAGCGCCTTCGAGCGTGCCTGCGATGCCGGTCCGCTCGACGCGGCGGCCGACCTCTACAGAGGCGACTATCTCGCCGGTTTCTCCCTGCCGGATTGTCCTGAGTTCGAGGAATGGGTGTTCTTCCGGCGCGAGGCCTTGCGCAGCCGGCTGCTCCAGGTGCTGGAGCGGCTGGTCGAGGCCAGGATCGCCGGCGGCGATGCGCGCAGTGCGGTGCTGCACGCGGCGCGGCTCGCGGCGCTCGATCCGTTGAGCGAAAGCGCGCATCGCCACCTGATCCGCGCCCATCTGGCGGCCGGCGACAAAGCGGCGGCCGAGCGCCAGGGCGAAACCTGTGTACGGCTGCTGCGCGACGAACTCGGTGTGGCGCCGGACCCTGCCACGCTCGCTCTGCTGCGCGCGCCGACGCATGATGGCGAACTGCCGAGGACCCGCTATGTCGAGGTGGACGGCATCCACATCGCCTACCAGACCATCGGCAGCGGCCCCAGGGATATCGTGCTTGTCCCCGGCTTCATCTCGCATGTCGAGCGGATCTGGGAAGACAGGAGCTGCCGCGCATGGCTTGACGCTGTGTCGCGGCTTGGCCGGCTGATCCTGTTCGACCGGCGCGGCATGGGCCTGTCCGACCGCGTCGGCGCCCGCCCGACCGTGGAGGCGACGGCGCGGGACATCCTGGCGGTGATGAACGCGGCCGGCAGCCGCCGCGCTTTGCTCGTCGGCGCCTCGGAGGGCGGGCCGGGCTGCATCCGCTTTGCCGTCGACCACCCCGACCGCCTGACCGGCCTGGTTCTGTGGGGTTCGCTGGCCAAAGGCAGCCACGCGCCCGACTATCCCTTCGCGCTCACATCAGCGCAATACGACCTCTGGCAGCAGCGCCTGCTCGCTGGCTGGGGCGGCCCGGCGGAAATCGAAACCTTCGCGCCGAGCGTCGCCTCAGACCGTCAGGCGCGGGCCTGGTGGGCCGGCCTGCTGAGAGCCGCCTCCAGCCCCGGCGCGGTGGCCGGCCTGCTGCAGGCACTGCGCGATGCCGATGTGCGTCCGCTGCTGTCAAAAGTCTCGGCCCCGACGCTTGTATTGCACCGCACCGGCGACCGCGCCGTTCGCGGGGGGGGGGGGGGGGGGTGGGGGGGGGGGGGGGGGGGGGGGGGGGGGGTGGGGGGGGGGGGGGGGGGGGGGGGGGGCGGGGGGGGGGGGGGGGGGGGGGGGGGGGGGG
>NZ_JAFFIW010000064.1 GCF_018588885.1 Mesorhizobium sp. dw_380 | reverse complement strand
GGACCATCAAGATATTTCCCGGCAGCGGCGCGGACAGTGGCTTGCCCTGAACGAAAAAGGCGGGCCGTGGCCCGCCTTGGTTCTGTTAATCAATTCCTGGCTCAGTGCAGGCGGCCGCTGGCGTGGGCCAGCATGGTGTAGACCTTGCCGGTGTCCGACGTCAGGTAGGTCTGCGCCATGATGTTATCGCGGTCGTTGCGCGAGACATCCTTGAGCAGTTTCTCGAAGTCGTCGCAGTAACGGTCGACGGCCGCACGGAATTCGGCTTCGGCCTGGTACTTGCGGCGGATCTCGTCGAACGTCTGCTGACCCTTCAGCGTGTAGAGCCGGCGCGTGAACACGTCGCGCTCGCCGCGCCGATAGCGGTTCCACAGCTCGATCGAGGCATCGTGGTCGATGGCCCGTGCGATGTCGACGGAGAGCGAATTCAAGGATTCCACGACATGCAGCGGCGAGCGCTGGGCCGGGGCCGCGCGTGGCGTTTCCGCGGGCGCCGGAGGCGTAGTGGGCCTGAGGTCCCCTTCGTTCGAGGCCGCGGTCAAAAGATCGCGCACCCAGCCGCCCTGGGGTGTGCGGGCGCTGGCGTCAGAGCGAGGGCGCGGCGTCTCGGCCGGACGCTCGAGGTCGAGCGTGCCGCGCAGCGCGGTACCGCCCAGCGGCGCCTGAGGCGTGCGCAGCTCCGGCTGCGGAGCGGGAGCGCGACGCGGCGGTTCGGCGGCACGCGCTGCCGGCGCTTGCGGGGCCGGGCGCAGGTTGCGTGGCTCCGAACCTTCGGCTCCGCGACCGGATTTCGCAACGATGTCCGAGAGTTCCTTCAGGGCGTTGATCTGCTCCGAAACGGCGCGGCGGATGGCAGAGGTCGATTCCTTTGCCTCTTCCGGCATCTCGATGACGCCTTTCTTGAGTTCGGCACGGGTGAGGTCGAGTTCGCTCTTGATCGAGCCCGCGGTGCGCCGCATCTCCTCGGTGGCATCGGCGAAGCGCTTGGTAGCCGAATCGACGACGTCGGTGATGGCGTTGCGGATCTTGTCGGCCGATTCCAGCGTCTTGCCTTCGGCGTTCTGCAGCGTCTGGCCGACGAGGTTTTCGAACGAGCGCATGACCCTTTCGAGATCTTCCGACTTCTTGACCAGGCCGACGGCGAGATCTTCCAGCGACGACTGCCTTTCCAGCGTGTGTTCGAGGTTGCTCTGGGCCGAACTCAACAGGTCCGAGGCGCTGGCCAGCAGGCGGCTGTGCTCGTCGAACTTGGTGGCGATCGATGCCACTTCCCGCAAGGTCGACGAGGACAGGTCCGTTAGCCTGGTGGTGTTCGAATCGACCAGACGCGCCGAGCTGGCAAAGGTCTGCGCCGCCTTTTCGGTGGTCGCCGCGAAGCTCTGCGTGCTGCCGGTCAGGCGTTCGTCGACCTGGCCGAGGTTGACCGCGGCCTGCTCGATCAGCTGGCCGAGCTGCGAACTGGAGGTGGTCATGCGGCCGATGAGATCGGCGACGCTGGCGGAGAGCGACGAGCGGGCGCCTTCGACCGCCGACAAGGTCTCGGCGGTGCGGCTGGCGAGCGCGTTGACAAGGGCTGCATTCTCGCTGCGCAGCTTCTCGGTGGCGCGTTCGGTGACCTCTTCCATGCTCTTTTGCAGTTCCGAGCCACCCTGGGCGAAGCGCTCGACCAGCGGACGAGCGGTTTCATCGAGGATCTTCGACATTTCGGCCGACCGCGCCGCGAGCATGGTGTTGAGTTCGCGGGTGTTGGCGCCGATCGTCTTGGCGGCATCGTTGGTGCTCTGGCCGATATGCTGGCCAACCGCGGTGAAGGTCTCCGCGATCACATTGGCGCGCGAAACGAGCTGCGCCTCGGCGGTCGAGACCTGCTCGTTGAGCTTCTGACCCATCGTGTCGGCGGTGTGGGCGAGCCGGTTCTCGACGCTGGTGATCTGCTCCTCGACACGGGCGGCCGCGGCCGCGGCGCTCAATGCAAGCCGCTCGTCGGCGCCGGCAAGCGCCTGCTCGATCTCGCGGGCGTGTACGGCCAGTTCCTGGCCGGTCTGGCGCGCGCGGTCGGCAACCCTCTGCTCGGTGCTGGCGAAAGCCCCGACGATGGTCTGCGTATGCTCGCCGATCGTCGACGTGCTGTCGGCGATGCGCGAGACCATGCGCTGGTCGGCGTCTTCGAAGATGCGGCCGATCTCCGACGCACGGTTTGACAGGGCATCCGAGCCTTCCGCGATGCGGGCGACCAATTGCTGGTCGGCGGCATCGAAGATGCGGCCGAGGTCCGATGCACGGGCGGCAAGCGCCTCGGCCGATTCGCCGATGCGCATGCCAAGCCGCTGGTCGGCGCTTTCGAAGTTGCGCAGGATGTCGCCTGCGCGGGCGGCCAAAGACTGTGCCGTCTCGACGGCACGGGCAACCAGCTTCTGGTCCGCCGCATCAAAGGCGCCGGCAATCTCGCTTGCACGGGCAGCCAGATGATCGGCGGTATCCTGGGCCCGGGCGGCCAACTGGTCAGTGGTTTCCTGGGTGCGAGCGGCGAGCTTCTGGTCCGCCACGTCGAACGCGCCGGCAATCTCGCTTGCGCGGGCCGCCAACTGGTCGGCGGTTTCGTGGGCGCGGGCCAGCAGCGAGCTGGAGGTGTCGCCCGCGCGGGCAAGCAAGGCCTTGGAAGTGTCTTCCGCACGAGCGTGGAGTCGACGATCGGCCTCCTCGAAAGTGCGGGCGATGTCTTCGGCCCGCGCCAGCAGGGCGGCGGACGTCTGCTCGGCGCGCTCGGCGATCTTGCGATCGGCGTCACTGAAGGCCGCACCGGCCTGCTCATGCAGCGTGCTGGTGACTTCCAGGACCTTTTCGCGCAAAGCGCCGGCAACGAAGACCGCGCTTTTCTCGAGCACGTTGCGAACATTGTCGACACCGGTCGAGAGCGCGCGCTCCATGGTTCCGGCGCGTTCTTCGATGATGCCGGTCTGGCGGCTGAACGCCTGCTCGATCTTGTCCACATCGGCGGCGATCGCTGCCGAAATGTCGGTGCTCCTGGCCGCGATCTGGTCGATGTGGCCAGACAGCGAGCGGTCGACGTCCTTGCGGGTCTCGGCAAGCTTGCCGAGATCGTCTTCCAGCGCGCGGCTCAATATGTTGCGGCCTTCGGCCAGCTTGCCGACATGGCCGGCGATGACGTCGTCGATGTCGCCGCGGCTTTCGGTCAGCTTCTGCAGGTCGGCTTCCAGCGCGCGCTTGAGAATGTCTCGGCCCTCGGCCAGCTTCTCGACCTGGCCGGCGACCAGCCCGTCGATGCTGGAGCGGCTTTCGGCCAGCTTGGCGAGATCGTCCTCGAGCGCCTTGGACAGGGTTGAACGTTCCTGGACAAGCCTGTCCGCGTGGCTGTTGACCAGGCCGCTGACGCTTTCAAGATCTGAATCGAGTGCCTTGGACAGCGCCGAGCGATCCTGGACAAGCCGCTCGGAATGGCTGTTGACGAGGCTGTTGACGCTTTCGAGGTCGGCTTCGAGCGCCTGGGCAAACTGGGCGCGGTCATCAACCAGTTTCTGCGACTGGTCGGCAACGGTGTTCTTGATCGTGTTGAGATCGGCCTCCAAGGCGCGGCGCAGGATGTCGCGGCCCTCTGACAGCTTCTCGACCTGACCGGCGACCAGGCCGTCGATGCTGGAACGGCTTTCGGCCAACTTCGCGAGGTCGTCCTCGAGAGCCTTCGACAAGGTCGATCGATCCTGAACCAGCCTGTTCATGTGGTCGGCGATGACGCTGTTTACATTCTCCAGGTCGGCTTCCAGGACCCGCGAAAGCTGCCCGCGATCCTCCGCCAGTCTTTCCGACTGGCTCGATATGACGCCCTTGATCGTGTTGAGATCCGATTCCAGCGCGCGCTTGAGAATGTCTCGGCCCTCGGCCAGCTTCTCGACCTGTCCGGCGACGAGGCCGTCAATGCTCGAGCGGCTTTCGGCCAGCTTGGCAAGGTCGGCTTCGAGCGTCTGCGACAGCAGGCTGCGGTCGTTGGCAAGCCTTCCCGAATGATCGTCGAGCAGGCCCCTGATGCCCGAAAGGTCGTCCTCGAGCGAACGGCCGAGCTGACTGCGGTCTTCCACCAGCTTTGCCGAATGAGCCTCGATCAGGCTCTTGATGCCGGCGATATCGTTTTCCAAGGCCTTGGCGAGCACCGCACGGCCCTCGGCGATCTTCTCGACCTGGCCGGCGACGAGCCCGTCAATGCTGGCGCGGCTGTCGGACAGTTTGCCGAGATCCGCCTCCAGAGCGCGCGACAGGATGTTGCGGCCTTCGGCAAGCTTCCCAACATGTCCGGCGACCATTTCATCAATGATCGTACGGGATTGCACAAGTTTTCCGGAGTCTTCGTTGAGAGCCAGCGAGAGCCGGTTACGGCCTTCCTCCAGCCTTTCGAGGTGGCTGCCCAGAGACGCATCGATGGCAGCGCGCGATTCGTTGACCTTGCGCAGGTCCTCCTCGAGGGCGCGCGCGATCAGGTTGCGGCCTTCAGCCAGCTTCTGCACCTGGTTGGTCACCGCGGCATCGATGCCGGCGCTGCCTTCGGCGAATTTCGCCAGATCCTCCTGCATGGCGGCCGCCATGCGCTCGCGGCTTTCGGACAGCTTGCGGCTGTGGTTTTCGACAGCTTCCTCGATGCCGACGCGGGCGTCGGCAAGCCGCTGGATGTCGGAATCGAAGGAACGCGACACGACATGACGCGCCGCTTCCATGCGCCCGGCAAAGTCGCTGGCGCGAGCCTCCAGCATGGTCGACGTCGAGTTGACGATGTCGGCCATGTCAGCGCCGATCTGGGTCTTGCCCTGGTCGATCATCGCAGACAACGTATCCTTGCTTTCGGCGAAGGTGTGGGCGATTTCGCGGGCGCGTTCGACCAGCGTTTCGTTGATCTGGCGGGCGCGGGCCTCGAGTGCGGCGTTGAGCTTCTGCGTGCCGGTGTCCAGCGCCTCGGCGCGGGTCTGGAATTCGCTGATCAGCGCCTGGCCGCGTTCGGCGAGCGTGCGCTCGATGCCGTTGAGGCTGGCCTCGAATTCCGAATTGAGGGTACGCGCGGCGCCGCCAAGCAGCGACACCATGCCGGAGGTGCGGTCGTCGAGCAGATCGGTCAGAGACCGGGTCAGACCGTCGGTCGTGTCCGTCAGTTTGGCAATGCGGGTGTCGAGAAGGCTGGCGAAGGCCTCGCCGGAGGTCGACAGCCTGTCGGTGATGGTGTCGAGCCGGCCTTCCACCGAATCGAAGATCGACATCGAGCTTTCATTGATGCGATCGATAAGCGTGTCGCCCGAATTGGTGATCGTCATCGACAGCTTGGTCGACGCATTGAGAATGCTGTCGCGGATGATGTCGCTGGCGGCGCCGATTTCCTCCTTCAACGTTTCATGCGCGCCCGAAATCGAGGCGCGGACGCGCTCGGCATGCGTGACGACCGCTTCGCGCTCGCTGCCGAGCCCGTCGACCAGCGAACGGATGCGGTTTTCGTTTTCCGAGTAGGAGCGCTCGATCTGATTGACTTCGCTGTGGACCAGCGTTTCGAGTTCCACGGCGCGGGCAAGCGTGCGTTCGATACCTTCGCCCATGGCCGCCACCTCTCGGCGAACGGCCTGGCCGATCATCATGACGCGATCCTGCGCCATGTTTTCCGGCTCGGTCAGGCGGAAGGCCACTTCCGTCATCGACTGTGCGGCAATGCGCATGTCCTGAGCGCGGCGAATCATGGCCGCGAAGGCCCAGAACAGGATGACCGGCACGATCGCCGCGACGGCGAGGCCAATCAGCTCTGGACGGGCAAAGAACTGGTCGAGCGTGCGGATCTGCCAGATGCTCGGTCCGAAAAGCAGGTTGGCCAGCCCGCCGGCGCCCGCGATCCAGGCGAGCGAGACAAAGGCAATGATCCAGTAGACGGTATTGGAGGCGCGCCTGTTGAGGCTGTGCAGGAGTGTCTTGTAGTCCTTCTGACGATCGTCATTGGCCGGCGCAAAGCCCGTGGGCTGAGTGCCATTGCCATTGCGCGTCTCCACAGGGCGCAGCTCGGCGGGTTTGGGCGCGGGCTTCGCGGCCTGGGCCTGGTTGGCCGCGGGTGCCGGCTTCTGGTTGCGCCCCTCGCGTGCCAGTTCGTCGGCGGCCTGGGATATCTGCGCTTCCAGATCTTCCATCGAAGCCGCGATATCGAGATCGCCGCCGGTGTCGCCGCTGAGGTCGATATCGAGCGCTCTTTCCAGTTCCCTGGCTACATCGTTGTCGAGATTTCTCGTCGTCGTCGTTGGTTTCTTCGCCATGCCTTCGCTACCCTGTACTAGCTGCCGCGGGCTTATAATTGTCTTTGTCGTACCCCCCGCGCAGGAGGCTGAAAATGGACCCTCGTATCGTAATGACACAGGGGGGTAAAGAAAACATGCATTCCGCGGGATACGTAAAACTTTAAATATAAGGTTAACGGAAGCGTGATTTGGGCGCCGCTTTCGCAACATTTTTCCCGGCCATTCATTAACCCGTTATCCACTGGAATCGCCTAGGTTTTCAGGCGGCCGAAGGAAATGGAGTTCGAGTTCATGCGTGGCGAAAGCGGCATTGCCTTCTCAATGCCGGGGGGTGACGTGTCGGGGACGAGACAAGCCCGACCGGTCGATTTGGCACACCTTGCCCGGCAAACGATGGGCGACCGTGCTCTTGAGCAAGAGGTGCTGGCGCTGTTTGTACAGCAGGCGCTGTCGGTGCGCGACAAAATAGTCGATGCCGACCTCAAGGACCGGCTTCTGCTGGCGCATGGGCTGAAAGGGTCGGCGCGCGGCGTCGGCGCCTTTGCCATCGCCGATTGCGCCACCGAGATCGAGCGGCGGCCGGAAGACGGCCAGACACTCAAGCGGCTGGGCACGCTGATCGACGAAGTGCGCGATTTCATCGCCGCCATCAGTCGCTGATTCCGGTTTACGGAAAAACGTCACGGAGCGGCGCTTTCGCGCGGCAGTTGACTTGTCCGCCCGAGTGATTATGTCGGCTGGACTCCCTTCAGGTGACAAATGACCAAACTGACCTTCATCGCCCATGACGGCACATATTTCGACGTGGATGCCGAAAACGGCTCGACGGTCATGGAAAATGCCATCCGCAACGCCGTACCGGGGATCGAGGCGGAGTGCGGCGGCGCCTGCGCCTGCGCGACCTGCCATGTCTATGTCGATGAGGCGTGGACGGCGGAAGTCGGTGAGCCGGAAGCGATGGAAGAGGACATGCTGGACTTCGCCTACGAGGTCCAGCCGAATTCGCGGCTGTCCTGCCAGATCAAGGTGCGCGACGCGCTCGATGGCCTGGTGGTGCGGGTGCCGGAGCGGCAGGGCTGAAAAGCCGATTTTTGCCGCTGCCGCTTGGCAGCGAGCCAGTGGTCATGCAGTCTCACGCCAATCCAGCAGCGAGGCATGACGCATGACCGGCACCATCAGAACAGACGTCCTCATTGTCGGGGCAGGGCCTATCGGCCTGTTTGCCGTGTTCGAACTCGGCCTGTTCGACATGAAGTGTCACCTGATCGATATCCTCGACCGGCCCGGCGGCCAATGCGCGGAACTCTATCCGGAGAAGCCGATCTACGACATTCCCGGCTGGCCTTCGATCTCGGCGCAAGGGCTGGTCGACAAGCTGCTCGAGCAGATTGCCCCGTTCAAGCCTGATTTCACCTACAACCGCATGGTCTCCAGCCTGGAGAAGCTGGAGGACGGCAGCTTCCGCGTCACCACGGACGAGAACGAGGTGTTCGAGGCCAAGGTCGTGGTGATCGCCGCCGGCGGTGGTTCGTTCCAGCCGAAGCGCCCGCCGATTCCGGGCATCGAGCCTTATGAAGGCAAGAGCGTCTTTTATTCGGTGCGCCGGATGGAGGATTTTCGCGGCCACGACCTTGTCATCGTCGGTGGCGGCGACTCGGCGCTCGACTGGACGCTGAACCTGCAGCCGGTGGCGAAGAGCGTGACGCTCGTTCATCGGCGGCCGGAGTTTCGGGCGGCACCCGACAGCGTCAACAAGATGTATGCCATGCAGGAGATGAAGCAGCTGGAATTCAGGGTCGGCCAGGTGGCAGGGCTCGCCGGCGCCGACGGACAGCTGTCATCGGCCACAATCAAGGGTGGCCCGGAGGGAGATATCGAGGTGCCATGCACACGCATGCTGCCATTCTTCGGTCTGACCATGAAGCTCGGGCCGATCGCGGAATGGGGGCTCAATCTCCACGAAAACCTCATCCCGGTCGACACCGAGAAGTTCCAGACATCGGTGCCCGGCATTTTCGCGGTGGGCGACATCAACTGGTATCCGGGCAAGCTGAAGCTGATCCTGTCTGGCTTCCACGAGGTGGCGCTGATGGCGCAGGCGGCCAAGCGCATCATCAGCCCCGGTGAGCGGATCGTCTTCCAATACACAACGTCATCGACCAGCCTGCAGAAGAAGCTCGGCGTTCTCGAGGCCTCCTGACGAGTAGGGTCACTCGGCAAGCACGGGCGCTTCGGGGCGACCGCGCAGTGACTTTTCCGGCATCAGGCTGAGCGTCAGCAGCGCCAGTATCAGCATCGCTACGGCGGCGGCGAAGATCATCCAGAACGCGGAAGTGCCCGCCACCGCTCCGCCCGCCTGAGCGACTTCGCCGGCCAGCGGCAGGCCGTTGCCCAGCGCGACGGCGCCAAGGATCGCAACACCAAGCGCGCTGCCCAGCGAGCGCAGGAACGTCATCACGCCGGTGGCGACGCCGAGATGCTTCGGATCGACCGCGTTCTGGACCGACACGGTGGCAACCGGGAAGGTGGTTCCGCTGCCAAGCCCGATGCACGTCGTCAGGATCTCGACGACCAGCAGCGAGGCGTGCCCGGCCACGAGGCTGAGGATGCCGAGGCAGAGCGCGGCGAAAGCCAATCCAATCATGGCGATCCGCTTGTAATGGACGAAGCGGGGAATGGTGCGCCCGCTGAATGTCGCGCCGGCAACCGTGCCGAGCATAAGCCCAAGAAGGGCAGTTCCGGACTCACTCGCCGACAGGCCGATGACCGATTGCAGGTAGACCGGCAGGTAAACCGACAGGCCGATGTTGGAAGCCTGAAGGAGGAACAGGGAGAGCGTGCCGGCCAGAACGATCGGGTTGCTCAGCACTTCCAGCGAAATCAGTGGCTCGGAAGCGCGCAACAGCCGCAGTGCAAAGGCAGTCCAAATGACCACCGAGCTGGCGAGCAGGCCAAGGATTTCAGACGACAGCCACGGGTATTCGCTGCCGCCCCAGTTCAGCGCCAGAAGCAGCAGCGCCGTGGCCGCTATCAGCAGCAGTGCGCCAAGCCCGTCTATGCTGTGCCGTCTTGCCAGGACCGGCAGCTTCTTCAAAGGGTTGTTGATGATGGCCATGGCCACAACGCCGAGCGGAATGTTGATCCAGAAGATCAGTGACCAATGCAGATGCTCGGCAAACGTGCCGCCGAGCAGCGGCCCGGCGATGCTGGCGACAGCCCAGGTGCCCGCGATCCAGGCTGCGTAACGCGCACGCTCGCGCGGTGGCACGAGGTCGCCGATCACCGTCTGCGCCAGCGCGAACAGGCCGCCACCGCCGGCACCTTGGATCGCGCGGCCGATGATCAGCACGAACATGTTGGGAGCCATCGCGCTGACCAGCGAGCCGGCGAGGAAGATGAGGATAGCGGCATAGATTGTGGGCCGCCGACCATAGACATCCGAAATCTTGCCGTAGAGCGGCGCCATGGCGGTCGCGGTCAAGAGGTAGCCAGTGACGATCCAGGGCAGATATTCGGCATGGCCGAGTGCCCGCGCGATGGTCGGCATGGCCGGCGCGACAATGGTCTGGTCGAGTGCGGCCAGCAGCATCGACAAGAGGACGCCGCCGATGATGGCGTTCTTTTCGGTTTCGGTCAGCGGCGCGTTCGCGGCCGCCACGGCCTGCTTGTCGACAGCCTGGTCCATAGTCATTCGTCCATGTGCTTTGCGCGCTGTTCGGTTCACCGATTTGGGCTTGCCTGATGCGTCCGCCGCGCGATCGGTCGTGGTGCTCTCGTTTCGAGGGATGTGCCCTGCCAACCCCGATATGTCGTCCCGTATAGGCCGATTTCGACTGCCGTTCGAAAATTTTTTGAAGCTGGCACTACGCTTCGGCCCGATTGGCTTTGCATCGGCGCCATTGACCGTGCCGGCGAAATTCAGGCCGGTGGCGGCAACCGACCATTCTGGATGCGCTCCATGCGATAGCGCATGAGCCGCAGGATGCGGCTTTCGAAATTGACACTTTCCACGCGATCGAACTGCACCTGGGCGCGGTCGTGCTTGGCAAGAATGGCGGCGGTGATCTCGGCCGCCTTGGCCTTTGCGGCATCGCAATCCTTCCGCGGATAGGTTGCCTTCAGCGCGTCTTCCAGCTCACGGGCATGGTTCTTGGCGATCTCGACATGGCGTTCTTCATGGCGCTTGATGTCGGCAGACAGCGTATCCCAGAACAGCTTCACATCGGCATCGGCCTTGCGCGGACGGCGCCATTCCGGAAGGATCACCTTGACCTTAAGGGTCACCACGGCGTCGGCGATCCGACAGGAGCCGGCTTGCCTCGCGTAGCTGATACGGGTGGTGAAGGCCATCTGGGTGGCGCCGGGATGACGCGAGCCCGTGCTTTTGACCTGCGGCCCATGCTTCGAAAGCTGCGCCTCGATATCATCGAGCGTGCTGCCGCCAACGGAAAAATAGCTGTATGTCTTCACCAGAGTGGCCGCACCCGCCGGAACGGCGGTCACGGCAAGCAGCAGCGCGCAGAGCAAGGATCGTTTCATCATGTTGCCTCTTCGACCACCTTGCTTTACGGCCGTTGCCGGCGCAACGGAATTGATCCGATGCGGATCACACATCGTTGATGAGCATAGAGTCGGATGATTTCAGGTCGAATCGACCCGAAATCTGAATCCGCCTCTAAATCAAAGGAGTAGAGCATGATGTCGTCCGAAAACCGCGTCACACTTTTCGGCATCATGCTCTAAGGTTGACGAGCGATGACGGCGAGGCGATGGCATCTGGCCCATGGACGCCATCTCGATCTTGGCCGCAAGGCCGTGGTCGTCGGCATCCTCAACGTCACCCCCGACAGTTTTTCCGATGGCGGCCTGTTTGACGGCCCCGAAGCGGCGCTGGCTCAGGCGCGCCGCATGATCGGCGAAGGGGCTGGGATCATCGATGTCGGCGGAGAATCGACCCGGCCCGGTGCCGCCGCGATATCGGCCGGCGAGGAGCAGGCCCGTATCCTGCCCGTGATCGAGGCGCTGGCGAGCTCGGGCGACGTGCTGATTTCGGTCGACACCTATCGCGCCGAAACGGCGCGGCTCGCGGTGGCTGCCGGCGCGCACATCGTCAACGATGTCTGGGGCCTGCAGCGCGAGCCCGATATTGCGCGGGTCGCGGCCGAAACCGGCGCCGGGCTCATCATCATGCATACCGGGCGGGATCGTGAGAAATTGCCCGACGTGATCGCCGACCAACTGGCATTCCTGGGAAAATCGCTGGAGATCGCCCGCAGGCACGGTGTTGCCGACGACCATATCGTGCTCGATCCCGGCTTCGGCTTCGCCAAGGAGACGGCCGAGGAAAATCTCGACCTGATGGCACGGTTCTCCGAACTTCATGCGCTTGGCTTTCCGTTGATGGCCGGCACCTCGCGAAAACGCTTCATCGGCACCGTCACCGGCCGCGATGCGGCCGATCGCGCAGCCGGGACAGCGGCGACCAGCGTCATTCTCAGGCTCAAGGGCGCGCATCTGTTTCGCGTCCATGATGTCGCAATCAACGTGGACGCGCTGGCCGTGGCGGATGCTATGCTGGCGCGTGAAACTGACCCGCCGGAACGCTGAGCCATGTATGTCATCCGCTTGAAGAACTGTGCCTTCTTTGCCCGGCATGGCGTGCTCGACGAGGAGGAGGCGCTCGGCCAGCGTTTCTATGTCGACGCGGTGCTTTCGGTCGAACCCGGACGCGCGCTCGTCGACGACGCCATCGGAGAAACCGTCAACTATGGCATTGCCTTCACGGTGATCGAAAAGATCATCACCGGCGAGCGGCGCTTCCTGATCGAGGCCCTGGCAATGGAGGTGGCAAAGGCGCTGACGGACCGGTTTCCCCAGATCAGGAGGGCCGAAATCACCGTGCGCAAACCGAACGCGCCGGTGCCCGGCGTGCTCGATTACGTCGAGGTGACCGTTGTCTGGCCCGAATAACACCGTCTATCTCAGCCTCGGCGGCAATCTGGGGGATCCGGCGGCCTCGATGGCTGCGGCGCTGCGCATTCTCGATGCCGATGCGGATACGCGCGTTGCCGCCGTCTCCTCGCTCTATCGCACGCCGCCCTGGGGCAAACTCGATCAGCCGGATTTCCTCAACGCCGCCGCTGAGCTGTCGACCCGGCTCTCGCCGCGGGCGCTGCTTGATCTCTGCCTCGATGCGGAGCGCAGGCTGAAGCGTGTGCGCGAGGAGCGCTGGGGGCCGCGCCTGATCGACATCGACATTCTGGTGTTCGGCGACCGCGTCATCCATGAGACGGGGCTCGAAGTGCCGCATCCGCGCATGCTGGAGCGCGCCTTCGTGCTGACACCGCTGGCCGAGATCGCGCCGGACCTTGCCGTCGGTGGACGAAGCGTGTCGGAGCGCCTGGGCGCCGTCGATGCCGCCGGTATCGAGCGGTTGCCATCCGGCCGTGACTGGTGGCTGCGATAAAGCAATTCCAGGAAAAGTGTGGAACGGTTTTCCGTCAGGAATTGCGCCAAAATAGGGGAATAGGCTGGCGTCAGCCTGAAAAACCGCCTGCTTCCAGGAATGCCATTTCCTCTACCGTGGTTTCCCGGCCCAGCATCTTGTTGCGGTGGGGAAAACGGCCGAAGCGCTGGATGATATCGCGGTGCTCTTCGGCGTATTTGAGGTAGTCCGGCGCATTGGCCGTGGTGAGTGCGAGCGACCTTTCCTGATCCACGAGCAGTTCCGAATGCTCGAACGGCAGATACAGGAACACCCGGAACTCCGGTTCGAGCAAGAGATCCTGGCCGGCCGTGACAGCTTTTTGAGCGAAATACTTCGCCAGCGGGTCGGTTGCGTACATATGGCCGGTGCCGCGAAAGCAATTGCGCGGAAACTGGTCGAGCAGGATCATCAGCGCCAGCGAGCCTTCGGCGTGTTCGGACCAGTCGTCGCATTCGCGCCGCGCGACGGCGTAGTGCAGGTCGAGAAAGCGGTCGCGGAAGCCGGCATCGAAAGCCTCGTTCTTCTCGAACCATGCATCCACGCCGGCATCACGCCAGAATTTGGTGACCGACAGGGCTCTGCTGTCCAATTCCATGCATGGGTCCTTGTTAATCCGGGGGGTCAATCCGCTGGTTCGGATTTGTGCAGAACGCCGGCCGTCTCTTCATTGAGGGCCTGGCCGGCGCGGCGCGGCTGGGTGAGAGGCGTGGGAATGGGCGTACCGATATTGCCTCTCAAGAAGCGTTGCCCGGCGCGGATGCCTTCGGCGAGCTGGGTTTCGAAACGGGCGGCGTCGCGGCGCCTGACGTCCTCGATCGTGTCGGCGACGTCTTCGGGATCAACGCCAAGGGATTCCAGGGCCGAGCCGCCGAAAACCAGCGCCGATTCGAAGGTCTCGCGCAGCTGGTAGTCGACACCGGCTCGAATGAGCTGCAGTGCGGTGCCGCGGTCGTAGGCCCGGGCCAGCACGGTGAGCAGCGGAAATTCGGCCTTGATCAATTGGGCAATCCGAACGGCCACATCGGCCTTGTCGACGCAGATCAGCACGGCGCGTGCCCGGCCGGCGCCGGCCGCATGCAGGATATCCAGCCGAGTGCCGTCGCCATAATAGACCTTGAAGCCGAAATCGGCCGCCGCCTGGATCATCTCGACGTCGTTGTCGATGATCGAGACGTCGATGCCGCGCAGCAACAGCGGCTGGCTGGCGATCTGGCCGAAGCGGCCGAAGCCGATGATCAGCACGCTGCCGGTCAGGCCGTCGGCGACATCGACGCCGTCGAGCGACTGCTCGTCGCGCGGGGTGACATACCGCAAGGCGATGATCGCCAGCGGCGTCAGCACCATGGAGATGATGACGATCGCCGTCAGGGTCGCGTTGGCCTGGCTGTCGATGATGCCGACGGCGGCGGCGGCGGAGTAGAGGACGAAGGCGAATTCGCCGCCTTGCGCCATGAATACAGCACGTTCCAGCGCCTCGCGATGGCCGGTCTTGAGGATGCGGGCGACGATATAGATGCCAAGCGCCTTCATCACCATGTAGACGACGACATAGACGGCGATCAGCTTCCAGTTCGTGGCCACCACATGCAGATCGAGCGACATGCCGACCGCAAGGAAGAAAAGGCCGAGCAGGATGCCGCGGAACGGCTCGATGTCCGCTTCCAGCTGATGGCGGAAGGTCGATTCGGACAGAAGAACGCCGGCCAGGAATGCACCCATGGCCATCGACAGGCCGCTGAGCTGCATGGCGAGCGCTGATCCGAGCACGACCAGAAGGGCCGCGGCCGTCATGACCTCGCGGGCACGGGCATCCGCCAGGATGCGGAAGAAGGGGTTGAGCAGATAGCGCCCGGCCACCACCAGTCCGACGATCGCGGCAAGGCCGATGCCGACCTCGGTCATCCTTTCCGACGGGCTGGTGTCGGCGCCGCCGGGCGCCAGGAATGCGATCAGGGCCAGCAGCGGAACGATGGCCAGATCTTCCAGCAGCAGGACGGAAACGATGCGCTGGCCTTTCGGCGAGGCGATTTCGCCGCGTTCCTCTAGCAGCTGCATGACGATCGCGGTCGAGGTCAGCACGAAACCGGCACCGGCCACGAAGGATTGCGAGACTGGAAACCCACCGGCCATTCCGACCCCGGTCAACAAGGCCGCGCAGACCCCCACCTGGAGCGCGCCCAGGCCGAAGATTTCGCGGCGCAGGCCCCAAAGCCGCGACGGCTGCATTTCCAGTCCGATGATGAACAGGAACATGACGACGCCGAGTTCGGCGACATGGAGAATGGCTTGCGATTCGGAAAAGATGCGCAGGCCGAACGGGCCGATCACCACGCCGGCGGCGAGATAGCCGAGAATGGAGCCAAGCCCCATGCGCTTGAAGATGGGGACGGCAACGACACCAGCGGCAAGCAGCGCCACCACCTGAACCAGATCGCTGCCTGATGCCTCTGCGGCCATGCCTGTCATTCCGTTCGTTTGAGACCGCAGCGCCTGCAGTCGGGAGCAAGAGCAATTCCAGGAAAAGTGTGAAACGGTTTTCCGTCCGGAATTGCGTCAAAACAAGAGCTAAAGCATTTCATCGTTTCCATGAAACGATGAAATGCTTTAGGCGCCACGACAGGTCGCCAGAAGCAAAGGATAGGGGCTTCGGCCGGGATCGAACAGCCCGAATCCCGATCGCGAGCAATGTTGCAGGCGCGTTGCACAAGTTTACGCCGGGCGTGCGTTGCTTGTTGACACAATCGGAGGTTAAGGACGCTCGGCTTCGGCCATTGGAGGGTGAGCGACGATCAAGTCGCGCCCTTTTTGAGGAGATGACTGACATGAAGAAGTTTTTGCTTGTTGCCGTCGGCCTGGCGGTGCTTGCCGGTTCGGCCTGTTCGAAGGCGCCGGAATGCACGACCGAGATGGCGACCAAAAAGGCGCAGGACATGGCTGCCGCGCTGCAGGAAGCGATCACCAAGGACCCGTCCAAGGCGGCTGACCTGACCGCCAAGGTCCAGGCGGTGACAACCAAGTATCAGGGCACCACGACGCTGGCCGATGCCTGCAAGGCCTATGACGAGGTGACCACCGCGATCAAGGGCTGACGCCTGGTTCGTCTGGTTCAACGGAGGCGGTAGCGATGGGCTGCCGCCTCTTTGCTTTTGGGGTGTATTCGAGCAATTCCAGGAAAAGTGTGAAGCGGTTTTCCGTCCGGAATTGCGTAAAAGAAATAGAGCCGCGATAGACGCTCAGTTCGGCGCGATGGAGCCGACTTCGACGGCATCGACGCGCTTCAGGCTCATGCCGATAACAGGCACCAGCTGGTCCTGAACGCGCACGGCAACCGTCACCGTCATCGAATTGTCGTCGGGAATGCGGGCCTGCATGACGCCGCGCAACTGGTTGCGGTTGATGGTGAAGACCACCTTGCGGGCATCGACAACATTGCCGCCGATGATATCGAGGCCTGCGCCGGCCGCGCCACCCATGAAAGAGCCCTTGTAATCGCGGCCCTTGCGCTCGATCCTTGCCGACATCGGCTGGGTGAACATGCCGACCCGGCAGCCGCCGTCCAGCGTCATGCCCATCTTGCCGTCGGGCGTGGAGCCGGTGAAGCTGCAGTTGAACTTCGTGCCCTTGTACTTGCCGGCGACGATTTCGCCCGGACCAACCCATTTGCCTTCGGCCGACTGAAAGAACTGCTTATCCGGTTCTGCCGCGGAAGCCGCCGAGCCAAAACCGACGACTGCTGTGATCGCGGCCGCCAGGGGCAGGACGCTGGACAGAATTACGCTTTTCATCGACGACACCCGGCAACAACGAGGCTGTTTGAAACCCGTTCGACCATGAAGAAGATTGGTTAATGCTTCGTCACCGCGGGCCTCGAAACCGCAATCCGCCCAGCCTCCCGAAGAGCAGGACGCTATTTGCCGGAGCCGGCTGTTTCGGCGTCTTTCTTGGTCGCAAACGATGTCAATGCGGAGAGGAAATCGCCCAGTCCCGGGCGCTTCGCGGCGCTGAAGGGCAGGGGGCGCGCCGTTTCCATCGCCGCGATGCCGATGCGCGCCGTCATCATGCCGTTGACGACGCCCTCGCCAAGCTTTGCCGAAAGGCGCGCCGCCAGGCCGTGGCCGACGATCTGCTGGACGAAACTGTCGCCGACGGCGATCGAACCGGTGACCGCCAGATGCGCCAGCACGCTGCGCGCCAGGCGGAAGAAACCCAGCGTTCCCGGCCGTCCGCCATAGAGTTCCGAGAGACGGCGAATGAGGCGCCCGGCCTCGAACACGACATAGGCGACATCGACAAGCGCACGCGGGCTGACCGCCGTCACCAGCGAGACGCGTTTGGCCGCCTCGAGAACCATCACCTTTGCCTTGGCGTCGAGAGGGCCGAGAATTTCTGCTTCGGCCAGGCGCACCAGATTGCCGCCGTCGATGATCTCGCCGCGCAGTTCGGCCAGCGCGCGCCGGCCGGCCGCGGTTTCGGGCTTGGCCGCAACGAAGGCCGAAAGCTCGTCGACCACGGATCGTGCCGCCTTCGGATCGTCGCGGGCGATGGCATCGAGCGCCCGCTTTTGCAGTTTTTCGACTTCGGCGAGACGGGCGATCGCCATGAACTCGCGAGCTAGGATCACCAGAAGCGCCAGCACGGCGATAATTGCCATGCCGGCGGCCAGCCAGCCCAGCCATTGTGCGCGGGCGAAGAGATCGCGTATCAGCTGGTCGGTCCACAGGCCGACGGCCAGCGAAACCAGTACACCTATGGCGCCGAAGAAGATGCTGCCGAAGAGCGAGCGTTTCCTGGGGGCGGTCGCAGGCGGCGGTTCGGCGGCAACGATATCGGGCTCGTCGAAAACGTCGATCTCCGCCGGTATGACCAGTGCGCGGGGTTTGCGCGAAGGCTCGGCCGGGCGCGATTCTGGCACCTGGTGTCTGGGCGCGGCTTCCGGCTCGATGCGGAATGCCGCCGGCTTGCGGGGCGCGGTCATGCCAGATGGTCTCCGATCAGGAACTGCAGGGCACGGTCGAGCCTGATATGCGGCAAGGACAGCGTGACACCTTCGGCCGTGCGTTCGAGTTTTGGCGGGCGGAACCGGACAAAGCGGATTGCCGGGTCCCTGGAATCCTGTCTGTGGTCGGGTCCCAAGACGTCGAACACTGTATCAATCTTCTCCGGTAAGTCCCCGGGAAATATGGCTGTTTCGGTCTTGCCGTCAAAGGTTTCGCCGTTGATTTTCTCGTCGGCGATCGGCATGCCGATGATGACCGGTAACGTCTCGCGGCCTTGCTTGACGGTGCCTTCGCGGGTTGCGCGCATCGCCGCCATGGCGACCACATCGACATCGGCGCCGGTGAAGTTCGCGCGTGCCACGGCCCGGTCGGCCAGCCGCCGCACGATCGCCTGCAGCCGGTCATGGCTTTCGTGGTGCAGGTGATCGGCCTTCGTCGCGGCGACCAGGATACGGTCGATGCGCCGCGAAAAAAGGTCGGTGAGAAAGCTGCCCCGGCCCGGGCGAAAGCAGCTGAGAATCTCGGTCACGGCGCGCTCGAGGTCGGCCATGGCGCCGGGGCCGGCGTTCAGTGCCTGCATGGCATCGATCAGTACGATCTGGCGATCGAGGCGGGTGATGTGTTCGCGGAAGAAAGGTTTGACGACATGGGTCTTGTAGGCTTCGTAGCGCCTGTCCATCATCGCGTGCAGCGACCCTGGGCGGGAACGCTTGTCGCCGAGGCCAGGCAGCGGCGCAAAGGTCAGCGCAGGGGAGCCTTCGAGATCGCCAGGCATCAGGAAGCGGCCGGGCGGCAGGGTCGAAAGCGCCCGTTCGTCGAGCTTGCAGGCCTTGAGATAGGCGGCGAAGCTTTCGGCCAGGCGGCGCGCCGTCATCTCGTCAGCATCGGTATTCGGGTCGATTTCCGCCGAGATCGCTCGCCAGGCCTGCGAAAGATCTTCACGCACCGGCAAAGTGGCCATCTCAATGGCCTCGCGTGAAAAATCGGCGAAGGATTTGCCGAGCAGCGGCAGGTCGAGCAGCCATTCGCCGGGGTAGTCGACGATGTCGACCGACAGTTTGCCAGAAGAGAACATGCGGCTCCAGCCGGAGGCCGATTCGTATTCGATGGTCAGCCGCAGTTCCGAAATGGCTCGCGTCGAATCGGGCCAGACGCGGTCGTTGACCAGCGCGGCGATGTGGTCCTCATATTGAAAGCGCGGCACGGCGTCGTCGGGCTGTTCTTCCAGGAAGGCGCGCGCGATGCGCCCGGATTTCTGCGCCTCGAACAGCGGCAGGCGTCCGCCGTGGATCAGATTGTGGACGAGGGCGGAGATGAACACCGTCTTGCCGGCGCGTGAAAGGCCTGTGACACCCAATCGCAGCGACGGAGAAAAAAGCCCGGTGGCGCGTCCCGACAGCGTATCGAGGGCAATCCTTGCCTCGTCGGTGAAGGTCGTCAGCGATGATGCCAAAATGTGATCTCTCGGGCTTCGGTCCGTCCGATATAGGCTCTCGAACCCGGCTTTGAAATGGCGGCGGAAATCGCCACTAGAGATCGGCCGGTGTCAGAAACGCTTCGAGATAACCCGCGTCCTGGGCGACTTTCGCCAGATCATCCAGGAAACGTACGACCGCCAGGCCCGAGGTCGGGAAACCATGATTGAGCATTGCACGCGCCGTCTCGTCGCCATCGCCTGAGACCGCCATGGCGAGATCCTCCATCATCGGATTGTGGCCGATGACCAGCAATGCGCCGACACCGCCGTGCTCGCAGATAAGGCTGAGATAGCCCGCCGCGTCTTCGCTGTAGAGCGCGTCGAAAAACAGGACCTTGCCGGTATCGGTCTGGCCGGCTAGCCCTTCGAGCGTTTCCTTGGCGCGTCTGGCATTGGAGCACAGTGTCAGGTCGGGGACATAGCCACGTGAACGCATGGCGGCGCCCATAATCTCGGCATCGGCGCGGCCGGATGCGTCGAGCGGACGATCGAAATCGCGCATGCCGGGCAGCGCCCAACCGGCCTTGGCGTGTCGCAACAGATAGAGCCTGCTCACCCAACCTCCAATGACGCCGAAGCCGAAGCCACACCGCGATTAGCCATGAGAAGGGCGTTGCGCACAATGGTCCGTGTTCTTCCGCGCTACGAACCACGCACGAGACGACGCGGCAACGGGTCGAGGCACTTTCTCTATCGAATCAGGAGCATCTCGCTCCAGCGAGGGCCGCCGGGGCTCTTTAACAATTGCGTGAGTCGGTGGCCGATTGCGCTTGTGCAGGCGTGTGACCGCGAATATATAGGCGCCAAATTTGGGGCTGTTTGGGTGAGTCGAATGAACGACATCGTTACCGCCAATTACGTACCCTCCGAAGACGAGCCGTTCATGAACGAACGGCAGAAATCCTACTTCCGCCTGAAGCTCGTCACCTGGAAAAACGACATATTGCGCGAAGCGCGCGAAACTCTCGAAATACTACAGCAGGAAAACGCCAACCATCCCGACCTCGCCGACCGCGCCTCTTCGGAAACAGACCGCGCCATTGAGCTCAGGGCCCGCGACCGTCAGCGAAAACTCATTGCAAAAATCGATTCGGCGCTGCAACGCATCGATGAAGGCACTTACGGCTATTGCGAGGAAACCGGTGAGCCGATCGCGCTGAAGCGGCTCGACGCCCGCCCGATCGCCACCTTGTCGATCGAAGCCCAGGAACGGCACGAGCGCCGCGAAAAAGTCTATCGCGACGACTGACGCGTCGCTTCCGAGCTGCGCTTAGGACAGTTTCCGCTGATATAGGTTTTTGAAATGGCCGGATTTCCGGCCATTTTTTTTCGTCAGATCCCTGCCGGCGGATGGATCAGGCGGCAATCATCTCTTCTGGCTTGAAAGTTCGCCGAGAAGCCTGGTCATCTCATCGTCGAGCGACGGCGGCGCCTTGGCTGCCGGTTTGCTCACCGGGCCGCCGGGGCGGGGCTGGTCCAGCGAAACTTCGAGTTCCTTCATCGGCGTATCGTCGATGCTGTCCTGTCTCGGCGGGGGCGGTGGCGCGTGCCTGACGACATTGGCGTTGGCCGAGCCATGGCGTGGCAGCGGCGGGACATTGGTCGGCTGATAGGCCTGCGTCCCGGGTTGGGGGGCCGGGGGGGGGGGGGGGGGGGGGGGGGGGGGGGGGGGGGGGGGGGGGGGGGGGCCGGGCGGGGCCCCCCGGAGGGGGGGGGGCGCGG
>NZ_JAFFIW010000063.1 GCF_018588885.1 Mesorhizobium sp. dw_380 | reverse complement strand
GCTGCGGATTGGTCGATGCCGGGGATATCTGCAGTACCCCTGCTGCCTCATAGACCGCCGATACCGGGATCGACGTCTCAGAGCACATGTGCCCGACAACGAAAACGACACCGTCAGCCACTAGCTTTTGGGCTGCCGCCATTGCTTGCTCGGGATCGCAGAAGTCGTCGACCGAGATGAGCCTGACCTTCTGGCCGAGCACGCCGCCCGCCGCGTTGACGTCGGCCACTGCCATCTCTGTGCCGCGCTCCAGCTGCTCGCCGATCCAGGCAAGCTGCCCCGTTAGCGGGCCTACCGCGCCGATCAGCACCTCCGCCCGCGCGGAACTGAACACGGCCGCGAGAACTAAGATCGCTATGGCGATGATGCGGTGCATGTGTGCACCCCCTTGACTGTAGCTTACGCCAATCCCGTCAGAGCCGACAGCCCCTTCGGCAAGCGCGACTATCTCGGTTGCTATTGCAGCGCACACCCAATTTGGCGAAGCAATCATACACTGGAATGGCGTGTTACGTTCGCTGAGGTCGGAATCGCGTGCCAAATCCGGACGTTACCACTGACCGGAGTGAGCGTCGTGATTGGGTCAAACTTCATCGTACGCCTTCTGCGAACGACCGTCCGCAAAGGGGTCGAATGTTCTCATTCGCCTCGTCGATTGGAACGAGCAAGTTGCGCCACGAGCCGACATTCGTGTTGCCGCCAGGCGAACGATCACTACCGATGCAGAGCGTTCGTTCCTCGCAAAGAGCGCTGGGGCTAGCCGAGACTGTCGTCGGACCGCGGTGAGTCAGAGGCTCGGACGAGGATCACATCGCTGCGTCGTTTTCTGCCATCGCCCCCGCCAGCCAACAGAGAGTGCGCTAAGCCCATGGTCTTCGCAACGGAACCATCTCGGCTTCATCGGCGCCCGAATCTTGCACGATTCGATTGCCTGAGCCGATTGGTGCTACACTGGCGAGCCGGCCAACGCCGCAGACCTCTGTTCAAGAATATGACCAAAGTAACCGCTTTACCTGACCAGATCGATTTTAACGTGGCCGCCGATGAGACCTTGCTCGAGGCGGCTCTCAGATCGGGCGTGCCGTTCGCCCATGCCTGCGGCGGCCGGGCGAAATGCTCGACATGCCGCGTCTGGGTGCTCGATGGCCTGGAGGCCTGCCCGGCCCGGAATTCCGATGAGACTTCGATGGCGGACCGGTTGAGATTGGCGGATGAAGTTAGGCTGGCCTGTCAGCTCAGGCCGGAAGGCGAGCTTCGCGTCCGACGCCTTGTGCTGGACGAAACCGATATGATGATCACCAGCCAGCTTGGCGGATCTGCCGCGACGCGTTGCGGCGAAGCAAAGCATGTTGCGGTCTTCTTCAGTGACATTGTCGATTTCACGGCGCTGTCTGAGCGGCTTTCGCCCTACGACGTGATGTATCTGCTCAATCGCTACTTCGCCCAGGTCGGCGACATCATCGAGCAGAATGGCGGTTTCATCGACAAACTCATCGGCGATGGGCTCATGGCAATATTCGGCATCGACGATCAGCCCGACGCTCCGCTCCGCGCCGTGAATGCCGCGCTCCAGACCCTCGCCACAGTCGATCGTCTGAAGCCGTTCTTTAGCTCGATGTATGGCATCGATTTCGATATTCGTATCGGCCTCAACTATGGCGAAGCCGTCATCGGCACATTGGGTTTCGCCGGACACGAACGTCTCACGGCAATCGGCGATGTGGTGAATCTGGCCAGCCGGGTCGAGGCGGCCAACAAAGATGCTGGTACGCGCTTGCTGATATCCGAGGCCCTCCGCGACCAGATCGCCGACAAGGCGGAAATCGGCGACTTCGTCAGGGTACGCCTTCGCGGTACCGGCGAGCGCACAAGCCTGTTCGAAATAGTCAGGCTGAAGCCCGAAATTGACGCCGAGCTGAATGCCAGACGGCCTCGCGAAACCATCCGTCAGGGAGGCAGGAGGTGGATTCGCGCTTTTGCCGAAGACGAGCTTCAGCCCTACGAACGCCGGATTCTCGATTTTGAAGACTACGATATCGTCGTCGTTCGCGGATCCGACAACTATTGCGCCTTCAACAATGCCTGCCCGCATCTTCACCTGCCGCTCTACGAACGCCGAAGTTCCGCTCAGGCCGAAGTGCTGAAGCTCCCACACACGGAGAGCACGATCACCGCAGATCTTGGCCTGGTCTGCCGCTGGCATCAGAGTTGTTTCGACCTGCTTACCGGCGAAATCAGGGGGTGGGCGAAGTTGGAGCACGATGGTACCAGGGCGGGCCTTGAATATTTGGGTGACATTTCGAAAAACCGCGCAAAGCTGATCGTATATCCCTGCCGAAAGCAGGACGGCTTTGTGTGGATCGGGCTCGAGTGAAGCGACTTTCCGATATTTCAGTTTTCCGTCGCGATCCCATGTCGCCTTTTCTCACATTATCGGACCTTCGTGATCCTGAGACTGAACGGCAGCATCGGGTCAAACTTCACCGTACGCCTTCTGCGAACGAGCGTCCGCAACGGGGTTGAATGGTGCCGTTTGTCGGGTCGATGGGAACGAGCAGTAGCGCCAACTGCCGACGCTCAGCGCCAGACAATGAGCGTCTTGTTTTGGGCGTAAGCAGTAAGTCCGCTTGATATCCTCGAACAGGGCTGTCAACGCTGCTTCGACGCAAACGACGGCCACGCAGCCGCCCGAATCGGCAGCGCTCTGCCACCGGACCCACACTGATCGCTCGATGCCCATTTGCGCTGCCACTTGCCGGTCGACGGCTATCGGTTCATCCTTGCGAATACCTTGGCCGTGAAGTGCGTAGCGGGATCGCGCCGTCACGGCCCTAGTGAGGTCTTGTTCGATGGACTGCTCGGGCTGCGGTTTCGAGGTTGAGGGTGGCTACGCTTTCTGTCCGAGGTGTGGCAGGCGCCAGCCCGTGCCATGCGCCAGTTGCGGCTACCTCTGCGCACCTGATTTCGAGTTCTGTCCGAAATGTGGGGCAAGCGTTGGTACGCCCGCAAAAGCCGTCGAACGGCCTGCTCCGACACCAAGCCGGACCATTGTGCCGCCTTCTCGAACTCCGTCGCTGCTTGCGAACATCGAAAGCGAAGATGGGCTGCATCCCGTCTCAGACGCCGATCGACGGACGGTAACGGTCCTGTTCGCCGACCTTTGCGGCTTCACGACACTCAGCGAGCAGCTCGACCCCGAGGTCATGCAAGCGCTGCAGAACAAACTGTTCAAGGAATTGACGGCGGCCGTGCGAAACTTTGGTGGTTTCGTCGACAAATTCATCGGCGATGCACTGCTCGCCTTGTTCGGTGCGCCGGTCGCGCATGAGGACGATCCGGAACGTGCGCTTCGCGCCGCTCTCGACATGGTGGCCCGGACGGCGCGGCTCGGCGAAAGCGCCCCCCACTCCGGCTCGCCTCTGTTACTCCACATCGGCATAAACACTGGTCCGGTTGTCACTGGCGGATTGGGCATCGGCGCCGCCAAATCCTATTCGGTGACCGGCGACACCGTGAATACGGCGCAACGCCTGCAATCGCTGGCCGCACCGGGTGAGGTGCTGGTAGGCGAGCTCACTCACAGACTGACCCGGCATGCTTTCTCTTACGAGTCGCTGGGTGATGTCGTGCTTCGCGGCAAGGCTGGCAGTGTGCTCGTCCATCGACTGGATGCACCGCTTGCGGCGCCGCGTGCAGCGCGTGGACTCGAGGCGCTCGGCCTCAGCGCGCCGATGATAGGTCGTGATGCGGAGCTCCATAGGATGATGGCGAGCCTTGACCAGGCGTGCGGCGGCTCGGCCCAACTTGTCCGCCTCGTCGGAGAAGCCGGTATCGGCAAATCGCGACTGGTGAAGGAGTTCGTCGCCCGCATCGGCGACGAAGATCGTTTTCGCAACGTCGCCGTGCGGCAGGCCACGTGCTCGCCGCTAGGCGAACAATCTTTTGGCGCCTTGGGCGCAGTGGTGCGTAGCGCTGCCGGGATGATGCAAAACGACAATGGGGACGAAATGCGGGGGAAGCTCGCAGCCTTGCTTGCCGATCTCGGCCTGGAGGGCGAGGAGGCGAAGCGGCTGATGCCTTTGCTCTACCATGTGCTTGGCCTTGGCGACCCGGATGCCACATTGCAGCATGTCGAGCCCGAGCAGCTGCGGCGGCAAATTCTCTACGCAGTCCGCACAATCGTCGAACGGCGGCTTGCGTTGTCGCCGCTGTTGATCGTCGTCGAAGACCTGCACTGGGCCGACGCCGTGTCGCTCGAGGCACTACGTTTCGTGATGGACAGGTTGGAACGCACACGGTTGATGTTGCTGGTCACGCATCGTCCGGCGCCGGACAACGACCAGCTCGACTCAAGTCGGGTCAGTCACACAGCGCTCAGGCTTTCGCCGCTCAACAGTGATGACGGACGCAGACTGCTGGCGGCGCTTTTCGGCGAGAGCTGGGCAAACTCAGCAGGAGGGCTTCTCGACCAGATCCTCGAGCGCGCGGGCGGCAACCCCCTTTTTATCGAGGAGATCGTTCGCGGCCTTATCGACCGCGGTGTGCTGATGCGCGAGGGCGAGCGATGGCGGACTGTGGCAGGCGAAGCCGCAACCGGCATTCCCGCCACTATCCAGGCAATGTTGCTTGCTCGCGTCGACCGGCTGCCACAAGAGGTGCGCCGGTTGGCCCAGGAAGCCGCGGTAATCGGCCCGCGCTTCGATGCCACACTTCTGAAAACCGTGACAGCCGACCCCGCCCGGCTGGAAGCCGGCTGCGAACTGCTTTGCGATGCGGAAATCATCGAGGAAGTTGCCGGATCAGGCTCGGTCTCGTCGCAAAGCTACCGCTTTACGCAAACATTGCTGCAGGACGTGATCTACCAGAATCTGCTCCTGCAACGCCGGACCGAAATCCACGGGCGGATCGGTGCTGCCTTGGAGCAACTGTGCGGCGACAAGCCGGAACGGCTCGAAGATTTGACCGTGCTCGGTCATCATTTCGCACAGAGCGCCGAGCGGGAGAAGGGCGCGCATTACCTGCAGGCGGCAGGAGATCGCGCTCGCATGATATACGCCAATGACGACGCCCTTCGTTTCTACGAGCGAGCACTGACTGCGTTGGACGCGACCGGGCAAACACCGCTCAAACTGGCAATTGCAGAGCGCATTGCCGATTTGAGCGGGCCGGCAGGCCGCCGCGAGATCGCGCACCACCACTACGAGACGGTGTTGCAGGCATACCGCGAGTCGGCCAATCGCGTCGCGTCGGCGCGAGTTTTGCGTAAGATCGGTCGGCTGCTCTGGGACGTCGGCAAGCGGGACAAGGCAGAACCCCGCTATGCTGAGGCGGCAGCGCTCCTCGATGGAGCGGATGCCCCGATCGAGCAGGCGCATCTCTGGCAAGAACGTGGCCGACAGGCGTTCCGTAGCGGAGATCACGCTCTCGCGGCAAAATGGGCAGACGCGGCGCTGGATTGCGTACGCACTCTGACAACGGAGCATGTCTCCGAGGTAGGGCGTGATGCCACTCTTGTGACCGCCGAGGCACTCAATACCAAGGCTGTCGCGCTGGCTCGCCTTGGGCGAAACCGTGAAGCCGTGCGTCAGGTCGAGCACAGCATTGAATTGGCCGAAGCCGCCGGTCTGCTGGGCGCTGCCTGCCGCGGCTACACCAATCTCGGCGTGCTTTACACGATCATCGACCCGGCACAGGCGATGGAGGTCTGCCGGCGCGGTCTTGAAGTGGCGCGCCATATTGGTGATTTGGGCTTCCAGGCGCGCCTTCTCGCCAATCTGGCGGTCGCTTGTTGTACGTTCACGGATCGCTGTCCAACGGAGGGCGTGCCTGCTGCCGAGAAGGCCATCGAGATCGACCGGGCGCTCGACCAGCGCGAGCACCTGCCGGTGCCGTTGATCGTGCTTGGGCAGATCCACCAGTGCAACGGCCGTCCGGACCTGGCGGTTGGGTTGTTCCACGAAGCACTGGACGTAGCGCGCGAAACGGGCGAACCCCAACTGCTGTTTCCGTGCTATGATGGTCTTGCAACGCTTAATCTCGACCTCGACAATCTGGCCGAGGCCGAACGCTACTTTTCCTTGGCGCAGGATATATGCGCCCAGCACGGGCTCGACCCGGAAGCGCTTGTGGTGCTGCCTTTTCTCGACTAGCCGGGGTTGGAGGTTGGAAATGTCCGCGCATAGTGACTTGGTGCCGCTTCAATTGGGCGACCGTGCGCCGAACGTGGTACTCGACGCCATTACCCAGGAAGGCAAGATCGCGCTTGACGACTTTCGCGGACAAAAACCGGTGCTGGTCGGCCTGTTTCGAGGTCTGCATTGTGCGTTTTGCCGGCGCCATATCGCCGCCCAGGCGCGGCTTGATCCGGAGCTGCGCGAAAAGGGTGTGGAGAGCCTGACGGTGGTCAACACGCCGATCGAACGGGCGCGCCTCTATTTCCGCTACCACCCAATGCCGAATCTGCTTGCGGCCTCCGACCCTGAACGCGCTTCACATCGTGCCTTTGGACTGCCCAATCTCGAATTCACCCAAAACGAGACGAACTGGCCGTACAAGGTCTCGATGGCAGCGGCAAAGGATATGCGGGTCGACGTACCAGGCGAGTTGCCCGGTCCAATGGATCCTTTTGCGGCCAGCGAATTCCTCGACAAGAAGGACAATTACGAAGTGACCGAAGCCGACGAGCAGATGATGGCAACGGGACACGGACAACTGATAGGTCAGTTCCTACTGGACCGGCAGGGGATCGTCCGCTGGAGCTTCACGGAGGTTCCAGAAGGTGGGCGATACATGTTTGGGGCGCCAAACCCGCAGGAGCTGATGTCAGCCGTGTCCCAAGTCGCCCAATAGACCGTCGGAAGACTGCAAATGATCCGCATTGCTGCCATTCGCAATGCGGACAATGAAGGTCACCATTGGGTCAAAACTTCGCGTTGGTCGGCACTTCCGTGCGGCAAATCAGGCCGGGAGCCGCCACATTCGCACACGACCTGTACCACGCAATTCCGTTTCCTCGAGTGGGTCGCAAGCAAAATTTGGTCCAAGCAGTTGGCGAGTTGCATCCGAAATACGGATTTCATCGGGCTCCGCGGACGTTTGAATACGCGAGGCGAGATTAACGGTGTCGCCCCACAGGTCATAGGCGAACCGCCTCTTGCCTATGACGCCCGCGACGATTGGTCCTGAGTGAATTCCAATTCTGAGTCTCAGCGGTTCTCCTGCGAAGCGTTCGCGCTTAACCGCCTTGCGCAGCTCAAGTGCATAGCGCGCGAGAGCCTTTGCATGATCGGATCGCGCGGTGGGCAGGCCAGCGACCACCATCACACAATCGCCGATTGTCTTGATCTTTTCGCAGCCGTATCGTTCCGAGAGCCGATCCGCCGCCTTGAAGAAGTAATTTAAAATAGCGAGCGTCGTCACGGCTCCGACGCTCCGCGCTCGTTCCGTAAAACCGACGATGTCGGCGAAAAGCACACTCACTTCTGCGTGGTTGTCAGCAATTTTTTTGTGCGCTTTTAACCGCTCCGCGATCGACGCCGGAAGAATGTTGAGGAGCAGGGTTTCGGCGCGCTGGTATTCACGCGCCAATCCCTCCTGGCTCTTCCTCAACGCCTCGTTCGTCAATTGTAATTTCTCGTTGAGTTGACGCTCCCTCTCTTGCAGGAGTGTCATTTCATAAGCCTTTTGTTGAAGCCGCTGCCTATTGTCGCGTTCGGCAGTGGCGTCCAGAAAGAGCAGCCAAACGCAGGCATTGTCAGCAAAAAAATGAAGGTCCGCGACACGCCCGCTGGGCAGCTCGACCATGGCAATGTGAAACGGAAGCTCCGGGCAAGGCAGCAAACCTTCCATAAATTCAAGCTGCTCGGCAACAGCTTTGCCAATGCGAAGCGATGAGAGTCCGTAATGTTCAACATTTCCGCCCTTAGCAGCTATGCAAAGCTGGGCGTCGATTTTCAGATACGCGACAGAGTGCCCTTTGTAGAAGAAATTGAAAATCCAACTTCTGACTTCTCTTGGCAATCCATGCATGGTCTATTTGGTTACCATCAAAGCAAGTTGACGAAACGCATCATCAACATGCTCGCCCGAGAGCGCACTTGTTAGATAGATTTGCCATCCACGTTGCCTCAGTTCGTTAATCTCACTATCCGATATCGCCCACCGATCGGCCAGATCGGATTTGTTGATCAGCAAGACGAACGGCATAGCGCCGAATTCGGCCTCGGCCCGTTCGCGCAGCGTGAGCGCCACGGCAAGAGTAGCAGCGCGGGTTCCATCGACGACAAGCACAAGCCCGGTTGCACCTCGAACATAGCTGACGCGGAATGAGCCGATATCGTCTTCGCCGGCCAAGTCCCACAAAATCAGATCCACGGTTTTGTCCTGGAGTGCGACATTCTTCTTGTCGATTTTCACTCCCACCGTGGTCAAGTAGGTTTCTGAAAAAATGCTTTGCACAAACCTGCGAACCAGACTCGTCTTTCCGACAGCGAACCCGCCCAGCATGCAGATCTTTTTTTGCAACATCTTGGGCTCCACTAGTCCAGGTTTACCGTAATCGAAACCCGGCGATTGGTAGAGCTCCCAGTTTGACTATTTTCTGGCACCAGCGGCTCAAAAGTGCCGGCGCCCCGAACCAGCAACAGTTCCGGAGCGACGCCGCGTTTGTTGAGAAGCGCACGAACTGTCTCGGCGCGGGCGGCACTGATCGACGCGTTGGCCGTCTCACGGCCCGTGGCGTCCGAATGCCCGGTCAACATGAACCGTGCTGTTACGCCTGACTTGCGGGCATTTTGGGCGAATTCCTTTATTTGATCCGCCAACCTGTCGAGAACCGGCAACTGCTCTGGTCCCGGCACAACTTTGCCGGAATAGAAGAAAATATCGGTCGCCTGGATGGCCTCTCTCAAATAATTAAGTTCCGCAAGGTTCAGCTCATGCAGCTGCGAGACATCCAGAACCACTCCGTCCGCCGAAAGTTGTTCGGCGGCGGCCTGCGCCCGGTTGATCCAGGCGGCAGGAGCCTCACCCACGACAACGATGCGACCCTGGACGATCGAAAGCTGAACCGATTTCGGCGGGGTCAGTGACGCCGTCAGCCGCTTCACCACGAACTTCGGATCAAGGCTCTGATAGAATTGCCATTGCGAATGAACGCGGGCAGGATCAACCTCCGTTCCGGACAGCAGAGCTTTCGGGTCAACGGCAAGCGGGTCTCTCAGGCCGGAAATGTAAAAATCTCCGCCCCTCTCCGTTTGTTGGGCGACGATGATTCCCGGTTGGGCCTCAAGTCGCGACACATAATACTGCCAGTGCTCTGCCGCGCGTGCTTCGGGGCTCACGTCAAGAACCTTGGAGATGTCGAATTCCGGTCCGCCTGCCGAAAGCTGTCGGGCCGCTGCGCGCGCCCGATCTATCCAGGTGTCGGGAGCCTCACCCTCGGCAACGATGCGACCCTGGACGATCGAAAGTCGTACTGAATTCAGCGGATACAGCAACGCCGTCAGCCGCTTCAACACGAACTCCGGTTCAAGGCTCTGATAGAATTGCCACTGCGAATGGACGCGAGCGGGATCGATCTGCGTTCCGGGCAACAGCGACTGCGGGTCGGCGCCAAGCGGGTCTCTCAGGCCAACAATATAGAATTGACCATCGCGTATCTTTTGTTCGGCAACGATGATGCCCGGCTGGGTCTCCAGTCGCGACACGTAGGCCTGCCAGTGCTCCGCCTCGCGCACTTCGGGGCTTACATCGCGGACTCTGGAGATATCGAATAGCGGCCCGCCTGCCGAAAGCTGTCGGGCCGCTGCGCGCGCCCGATCTATCCAGGTGTTGGGAGCCTCACCCTCGGCAACGATGCGATCATTGACAATCGAAAGTCGTACTGAAACCGGCGGAGCCAGCGACGCCGTCAGCCGCTTCAACACGAACTCCGGTTCAAGGCTTTGATAGAATTGCCACTGCGAATGGACCCGGTCGGGGTCGACCTGCGTTCCGGACAACAGCGACTGCGGGTCGGCGCCAAGCGGGTCTCTCAGGCCGGCAATATAGAATTGGCCATCGCGTATCTTTTGTTCTGCAACAATGATGCCCGGCTGGGTCTCCAGTCGTGACACATAGGCCTGCCAGCGCTGCCCGGATTGCCAGGAAAGAAAGAACCAGCCGCCTGCCAGAATCAAAAGCAGCAGGGCCAGGGCCACCACCAGCCACGGAAATCCCTGGTTTGATTCCTCCTGCTTCAGCTCGACGCAGGTCTGCAACTGCGCCTCTACGCCGGCCAACTGCGAACTGTCGCCGTCAAACTCCACTAAAGCCTGTGAGCATTCCTCATGGATACGAAGCAATACATCGCGAATTATTTCATGTAAGTCCTCTGGCGGATTTCCACGGATCACCGCAACCAGGGTCGCAAACGGCCCAACTTCCGACCAGAGACGAAGGTCGCCAAAACGAATAGTGTCCAGGCCGCTCTGTTCTTTCTCGTTAAATGAGTCTTTTACAAAATCTTGAATTGCACTAAGCATCGACGAAATGAGTTGAGGGTCTTCGCTCGTTGCATTATCGGCAGTTACATGCGCTATCAAAAGCCCTGAATTGCGGTTAATGAGAAAGGCATGCTCTACACGATAGATAAGAGAATGCTTCAGGACAACTTCCGAGAAGCTGGCTCCAGTTCTCCAGGATTCAAATCTCCACTTAAGCCCATGCCAGGTAAATATATGCCTTAAAGTTTCATTCAGCGACTGAAAGGTTTGGTCGATCTTTTCACCGATCGACTTGCGAATTGCCGGCAGAAACACCGGGTATAATATGTCCGTCAGCGTGCGCGGGCTCTTCTGGATGGACCGTTGCACAGCCCTTTCGACAGCTGGCGCAAGGGCCTCGCCGAGTTGCGTATGAGGCGCTCGTGCGGCCGCACTGGAAAGAACGCCGCCCACGGCTGCCGCAAGCTGCTCCGGTTCGTCCAGCAGATGCGTAACGCGTGAAAGCTCTGAAATTTCGCGGCTGACCAGCAGCTGGCGCAGCGTTTCCATGCGAGGATCGGCGCTTGGAACTGCGTCCAAACGCGCACGATAATCCGGATCAACGTTCCGGGCAATTTCGATCAAAAGACGAGCCAGAGCCTCGCGATCAATCTCTGTATCGTTCGAGGCTGTTCTTTGCGGAAGGCTGATTGGGTCGACGGTTGACGTCAAGTTCCGATCAACTCACTTTCCAGCTACGCTCCGAGTTGCTCTTGCTGCCGACAGGGTCCTGATTGAGACATTTTGCAACCTCGACAAACAGGCCCGCCAAAAGATTTCGGTCGGTCTTGACATTGCCGAGATCGGAAAACATCTTCTCCATTAGCATCTGAATGCCTTCATTCTTTTGCTTGATTTCCTCACGCAGCAAATGATCGTTTCGATTTATCCGGTCCGCAACTTCGCGCTCAAGCTCGCTCACTTGATCCGACAATGCGCGCACCTGCTTTTCAAGGGCCTGATTTTGCTCGCGAAGATTCCGGTCAATCTCCTTGTCGCCGTCGGCTCGCGCGTCTTTTTCGTTCCGCAGTTGCCCCGCAAGCGAGTCGACCTGCTTCTTTGCATTTGACTCGTACATTTCAAGATTGCGCTTGGCCTCGGATTCGACATCCTTGAAGCGCTGCAAGACCCGCTCTTCCAGCTTGGAAAAACGGCGGTCATAGTCCTGCATCTGGTTGCCGAACAGAAGATCACGTATCTTGTCGACACCTACAGCGTCGCCGGGGGCCCCGCTCTCGCGAGCCTGGCTCGCCATGAAGGTCAGCCCGTTTGCGTCTGCATTACTTGTCAGATTTCCGTCCGCTTTATTTGCCGAAGAAGCGGTACTCGACGATTCCTTGGCCATCCCTATGCCCCTTCACTTGACTAGCTGCCACAGTGCTAATTTAGAAACTAATAAACATGTCAGCAAAATAGCCGGCCCGCAAGCCGGATTCTTCTCGGCTTAAGCCGGTTCGTGCGTTCCGATTTCGGGTAGATTTGGACATGCGGCTCGACCTCGACAATCTGCCCAGCGAACCGGCTCTTCTGCGGCATCTTGTGCGTGACATGGCGGCGGTTGTCGAGCACTGGGACGGTGAGATCGAGCGCCTTAAATCCATCATCAGGCAACTGCAGCGCTCGCAGTTCGGCCGCGGTTCCGAGTGGGTCGATCCGGATCCGCTTGCGCTCGCGTCTTCGCCCGCGATCATCTTTTTTGCCGATGGCCGCCGCCCTAAGCCGTCGGGCACGAGCGCTTGCCATTCAAGCCTGTCTTCAAGTCTTTTTTCTTGCCTCTAATTCGCCCCGACCTTGACAGGGCAGTGCTGCGATCCGATGCCGTTATTCCGGTTTTGACATTCGCCGACTCTTGCCGAAGAAAACGAAGGCTCGATGATCCAGGATAATGCTACCGCAAGGCGGTGTGGTACCGATGTTCAATGTCGAGCAAAACATCGGCGCAATGCATGCCGGCATCCGCCGGCATATGGTCGTGGTGGACGATGGGTCGAACGGATCGGCGTCAATTGTGACGGCCTACGCCGACAAAGATCAACGCATCTTGTTCTACCTTCGAACCACCAGGCGCGGGTAAGACAACGTGGCGCATAATCCATTGGTTTCAATCGTAGTTCCTGCGCACAACGCGGAGGTAACGCTGGCGCGCGCACTCGATTGTCTTCTCGATCAGGAAATCGTGGATTGGGAGGCTATCATCGTCGACGACGCCTCCACGGACCGCACCCCCGCGACCATCGCCGGTTATGTGGAACAAGATGCCCGATTTCGGACGTTGAGTTCTTGCGCGTATAGCCCCGCCGGCGCACGCAATAACGGGATTTCGACGGCGCGCGGCCACTGGCTGATGTTCCTGGATGCCGACGATTGGTTGGATGCCAGCTTCCTTACGAAAATGCTGGCCGCACTGAAAACCGCTCCCGACGCAGTGGCCGCCTATTGCGGTTCTCGGCGCGTGATGCCCGATGGTGCACTCACCCCATCGAGCATCGCCCCCGAGGTTGCGATCCAACCGTTCGACACATTCGCGCGACGCTGTGCCATCCGCACTCACGCGCTGCTGGTCGACCGGGCGACGATCGTCGAGTTGGGCGGTTTCGATGTGTCGCTGCGCACCTGCGAGGACTGGGATCTGTGGCAGCGCCTCGCACGTCTCGGCAAAAACTGGGTGATTGTCGACGAGCCGCTCGCCTTCTATCGAGCCAGCGCCAACGCGCTCACCCGCAATTCGACGCAGATGCTGGTAGACGCGGAAATCGTGATTGCCCGCGGCTTTTCTGCTGATCCCCGAGTCAAACATCCGGCGTCCGCGCACGCCAATGGAGCGAACCCGTCGGACGGCAGCACCGCTTCCGAAGCACTCGCGTGGTTCGCCTTGTGGAACGCCGCGTCGGATTGCGGCCGCGGCTCGGGCTCGATCAACCCGCAGCCCCTGCGCGCGCTCCCGGCAGGACGTAAGTGGGCGCGTGAGATCGCCAAGGTGGCCTTCGATGGCCTGATGGTAGGAAGCCTATCGGTGCCAGCGCAATTGGCTGCCAAGTGGGACAGGTTCGGCGGCGCCCTCACCGAGTTGATTACCGAACTCGGCAAACTCTGGGACAATCCCGCAGCGGCTCGCCGCATCCAGTACCAGCTTGAGGAAATGCTTCTCGACGGCGACGACCTTGCCGCGCCGCGCAGGCTGGCGCGGACGCTCGGGATTCGCGTCGATGTTCGAAATCCGACCTCGACCGAACTGCGGGAAGGGATCGATCAAATCTATGCCTACCTGATGATGGATGGCCAGATCCAGGCCGTCGTGCAATTCGGCGTACTGGGGAAAGTGACAAGGGATCATTGGATTGAACTGATCCGGAATTTCGCACCGCAAAAGGAGGCCGGCGCCGACACTTCGAACACGCTTGCCGCCGAGGCATTGTCAGCCACAGCCGAACGCGGGCCCGATCCGGACAGCCACTTCGGCAGACTCGCGCGATTGGCCGCGCAAGCGCGGGAGCTGGTTCGGTCGAGCGCCGAACCAGCGGAGCCTCCTGCGGCGCCGCGCCGCGCGCGGACCAGGCACGACAAGGATCGCACGTCGTTCTGGAATGGCTATTTCGCGACCGAGGATCCCTGGAACTACGGTTCCTCCTATGAGCAGGAAAAATATCAGCGGCAGCTCGAAATCCTGCCTGCCGGTCCCATCGGACGGACGCTTGAGCTGGCCTGCGCGGAGGGCCACTTCACGCGGCAGCTGGCGCCGCGAGTGGGCCATTTGACCGCAACCGACATCTCCGCCATAGCCGTCGGACGGGCCCGCGCGCGATGCGGCGATCAGCCGAACATTGAATTTGGCGTGCTGGATTTCTGCGCGGACACGCTGCCGGGTGGGATGGATCTGATCTTCTGTTCGGAAGTGCTCTACTACCTGGATGATCTCGCCGAGTTGCGGCGCATTGCCAAGAAATTCGCTGAGGCGTTGGCGCCTGGCGGCAGTTTCATCAGCGCACACGCATTCGTGCTGCGTGACAATGTCGAAAAGACGGGCTTCGACTGGAACACATTCGGTGCACAAGCGATCTCAGAGACTCTGGCAGCGACCGAAGGCCTCGTGCTCGAGCAATCGATCCAGACCGAACTCTACCGCATAGACCGCTTCCGCCGCCTTTCGCCGGACGATGTGGTGGCGGAACCGGTGATCGATCATGTGCCGATCAGCGCGCCCATCGAAATCGGGGTCGCGCGAAATATCGTCTGGGGCGGGGCGCGGGCCCTTCGCCGCGACGTCGCACGTAACGAGCGGCGCCAGCATATCCCCGTCCTCATGTATCACGGCGTCGCCGATGAAGGTCCGGACGCGCTCGCCCGTTTTCGGCTCACGCCCAACGCATTCGCGGGCCAGATGGCATGGCTGCGCGCCAATGGCTTTCACGCCATTGGGTCCGAGCAGCTGGAGCAGTCCATCGCCAACCGCCAGCCTGTCGTTGGCCGCCCGGTGCTCATCACCTTCGACGACGGCTTCCAGAACTTTGCCGACCATGCCTGGCCGATCTTGCGTGCGCACGACCTGACTGCGGAAGTGTTCCTGGTGACGGACCTGGTGGGTGAAAGTGCAAAATGGGACGCCGGCATCGGCCCGCCGACGCGGCTTATGGACGCCGGAACGGTGCGACGTCTCGCCGCCGAAGGTGCTTTGTTCGGAAGCCATCTGGCGACGCATCGCGCGATCGATGGCCTGTCGAGCTCCGACCTGGCCGCCGAGCTCCTGCGCTCTCGCATGTTCATCGAACGGTGGAGCGGTCGGCCAACCACGGCGTTCGCAGCACCCTTCTCCGTCACCGACCGGCGGCTTGGCAGACTGGCCAAGGAATGCGGCTATCGGATCGGCTTCGGCGGCAGACATGGGCCGGCGGACCTCGACAGCGACCCCATCGACCTTCCGCGCATTGAGATTCGCGGAGACCGCTCGCTCGACGACTTTGTTGCCACTCTCGAGGCCGTGCTCCAAGAGCGGTGAACTCGTCAGTGTCATTGTTCCCCGTTCACAATCGCAAGATAGACGAGACGCTCCGCACGCGACCAGACTCTGGCGATCGCCCGATGTCACGCCGATCGGAATGCCCTGCCCTGGCGGCTAAATGAACACCGCCAAATACCCGGCGCAAACGTTCTGGCTCGGAACGATGACGTCTTGCACCGCGACATCGGTTTCTTCAAGGTAAGACAACAACGGACATAGATGTCGTTCCTCGCCGATTTGACCGGAAAGCTAACAGCACGATGGCACTCACAATTCGACGATTGGTACCCAGGAATCTGGCACGCCCGACACAACGTCTCCGAGATCTGAGCGCGATGTTTGTCCTGATTGCCGGGCCGCTCGTTGTTGGGATCGCCCTCTTGCTGGCCGGTCAGGCACAGGCGCAGGCGCCGGCGACCGCCCCGCCTGAAAGGGTCAAACAGCTGTTCGAGCTTCTCGACGATCCATCAGTGAAGACCTGGATGGCCGAACAACGAAATCAGGACGCCGGGTCAAGGGGAGCGCCTGCCGAGACAGGAGCTTCGCCGACTGACGCATCGTCCGGCGCCGCGGCCGCACCAGGCCAGATGAACACGATGGCATCCTCGACGCTCGATCGGATCAGGCATCATATCGAAAGAATCGTCCGAACTTTGCCCTTGCTGCCAGGCCAGTTCGCGCGCGTGCGGGCCGAGACCATGGAGGATATGTCCAGCAAGGGACCTGTCAGCGTATTTATGCTGGTTGCGATGTTCATCGCTGCCGGCCTGGCGCTTACTTGGGGAACGTACAAAGTCACCCGGCCATTTCGGCTTTGGATTATCGCGCAACCGAAGGATACGCCCGTTGGGCGAGCCAAGAAGATTGGCGGTCGCGCGCTTTATTCCAGCATGCTGATCGTCTCTTTCGCACTGGGCAGCGCCGGCGCGTTCATGCTGTTCGACTGGCCAATGCTTATCCGCGAGATTGTTCTGACATTTCTGGTGGCGGCAGTCGTTACGTGGGGTGTGCGCATGTACGTCATGGCCACGCTCGTCCCTTCCTTCATGAAGGTCGAGAACGCCGTCGAGGTTCGTGCCTTGCCGATCACCAACGAAACGGCTGACCATTGGTCCTATTGGCTGCCCCGGATCGTCGGCGTCTTCGCCTTCTTCGGCGCCGCGTTTATCCTCCTGCCCGGTCTCGGCATCGATCAGGACGGAATGATGGTCCTGTCACTGGGCGCCGATTTCGTACTGCTGTTGCTCTTGCTGCTTGCCGTCTGGCGTCGGCCACGAACGCAGCGAGACGGTGCGCGCCACGGCGGCCACGCGGAAGCGACATGGTTATTGACTGCTTATTTCGTCGTTCTGTTCCTGCAGCGCATCGCCGGCCTTTATACAATCTTCTGGTTTACCTTCGCCGCATTCTTCCTGCCCTTGGCAATCGTCCTGACGCAGCGCGGGGTCAATTTCGTTCTGCGGCCGGGTTCGGAAGATGCCGGCCGGCCTACGATCCCGGCGGTGACGATCGCTGTCATCGATCGCGGAATCCGAATGATTTTCATCCTGGCGGCGGCTTACTTTCTCGCGCGTGTCTGGGGCCTGAACATGCAGTCAATGCAGGAGGGCAATGCGACCGCGACGTTCATATTGCGCGGCTTGATCAATGTCGTGGTCATTGCCCTCGCAGCCGATTTCGGCTGGTCGATCATCAAAGCTTTGATCGAACGAAAGCTGGGCATCGAAACACCGCACCCTGTGATCAGCGACGAGGAGGCCCCGATCCTCGATCCGCAGCAGGCGCGGCTGCACACGCTCTTGCCGATCCTGCAGAACATTCTGCTCGCATCGATCATCGTGATGGCTGTGCTTATGATGCTCGCCTCGCTGGGTATCCAGATCGGCCCGCTGATCGCCGGCGCTGGCGTCGTCGGCGTCGCGGTGGGCTTTGGGGCACAAACCATCGTCAAGGACATCATTTCGGGCGTGTTTTTTCTGCTCGACGATGCGTTTCGTGTCGGCGAATATATTTCCTCAGGCAACTACAAGGGTACCGTGGAAAGCTTTTCGCTGCGCTCGGTGAAGCTGCGCCACCATCGTGGTCCGCTGTTCACGATACCGTTCGGTGAACTCGGGGCAGTCCAGAACCAGAGCCGTGACTGGGTTATCGACAAATTCAACATCACCGTCGGCTATGACACCGATATTGACTTCGCCCGCAAGCTGATCAAGCGGATCGGCCTCGAATTGGCGGAAGACCCCGAGTTCAAACACTGGGTGCTCGACCCGATCAAGATGCAGGGCGTACAGGAGTTCGGCGAGTACGGCATCGTGTTGAGGGTCAAGGCCATGACCAGACCGGGAGGCGCCTTCGGTATGAAACGTAAATTCTATGTACGGCTGCGCCAAGTCTTCAAGGAGCAGGGCATCGAACTCCCATTTCCGACCGTCCAGGTCCAGGGGCTACAGAACCCACATGGGACAGAGAATGCGCCGTTGGAGATCACACCCGAGTTAAAAATGGCCGTCGCGCAGTCGCACACTATCCGTCGCAGAAAAAAAGCCAGCACGACGGAATAGGAAAGAGCGCCGTCACCGGACCGACGTCGGGGATCGCCACTAAGCGGCAGGGTTCGTGCGCGCCTCGTGCAACCGGCAATACTGTCTCTACAGCGCCGCCGGTGCCGACGCCATGGCGTCCACGAGTTCGGTCGAAGGAGCGCCATGACCCGCCGAGACATCGCGACGAGGTTTGCAGGTGGTTGCTTATAACGCATCCCATGAATGGATTGAGACGCACCAAAACTTGTGGTCACCGTATCGTCTTGGCAGTGCGCAGGGAGCTAGATTACTACCGCAAGCGCGGAACGGAAATCCGATAAGGGTCGATCCGGAAGAATGGGCAAATCGATGGGGCGACGCCAGCGCTCTGCGCAAAACGGCTATTGAGGCTGGATTCTCCAAGCCCCTTTTGCTAGCGAAACAGGATGAGCAACCGATTGCCGCCCGCATGGGCAAAGCACCTCAAGGCCCAACCCTGGCTGAAGGCCTCATCAGCGAAGGCTGCGCCACTCAAAGCACAATCCAAGGCAGGCCCCCACCGCAGCCACCCCGACGACTTGCTTTTACGGCAGGCGCTCGAGTTGCAGCAGACCGAACGCCTGTCCGAGGCTGAGGAACTGTGCCATAGGGTCCTGGCTCGCACGTCAAACCATCCGCTAGCCCTGTATATCCTGGGAACGCTAGGGCTTGGTTTCGATGACGAAAAGTCGCTGCGGTACTTTGCTCGGGCGGTGGCAGAGGATTCGCAGAATCCTTACTACCATCTTAGCCTCGGCGAGACCTATTTGAAGGTCAGCGAATTTACGCCGGCGATCAAGCACTTTCAGTACGCCCTGGACTTGAAGCCGGATCTGGTGGAAGCGCTTTGCGCCTTGGGCGATGCCTACAATGCGTTTGACAAGGGGGAGATGGCGCTGCCGCTCTTCGAGAAGGCGCTCAGGATCGACCGAGATCATCCCGTAGCCCGGTTGGGGTTGCCCCGCGCGCTCGCAAGCCTCGGCCGTATGGACGAAGCCGCGGTTCATCTGAAAGAGGCAATAGAACGGCGCATCGCGGTACCGGCTGCCCACGACGCGCTTGTACGCACGCGCAAATTCGCTGAAGAGCCGCCAGAACTCGGGGCAATCCTGACGGAGCTTCAAGACCCGGCCCATGGGCCGGAGGGAGCGGCAGCGCTCCATCACGCCGCAGGAAAGGTTCTCAACGACCTCCGTCGCTATAAGGAGGCGATGGATCACTTTAAGAAGGGCAATCGAGCCGGGGGCCATACATTCGATCTGCAATCTTACCGTCGCTGGGTCGATGGCATGATCGCAACCTTCACGCCGGAACTGGTGGCTTCAAGAGCCGCGTACGGCAATCCCTCGGAGGCGCCTGTATTCGTCGTCGGCATGCCTCGTTCGGGCACGACATTGACAGAGCAGATCTGCGCCAGTCACCCCAATGTTCATGGCGCCGGCGAGCTCAGCAAACTTAGGCGAACAGCCAATGGACTCGGTGTCGCAGACCGCTCCAGCGTGAACTTCGGCCAATCGATCGCGATGATTACTCCCAATCTGACCAGGACTTTGGCCGAAGAGCACCTTGCTTATCTGCGCGAGCGGGCTCCCGACTCGCTGCGAATTGTTGACAAGATGCCTCACAATTTCGAGCTGATTGGCCTGGTTGGCCTTCTTTTCCCCAAAGCGCGTATCATTCATTGTCGTCGCGACGCTATCGACAATTGCATCTCCTGTTTCGTCCTGCAGTTCAATAAAGCCCACAGCTACAGTGCCGATCTTGAGACGCTGGGGCTTTACTACAGGGAGTATGATCGCTTGATGCGGCATTGGGACAAGGTTTTCCCGGGTCGTATTTTCGAAAATCGCTACGAGACGTTGATCGAAAATCAGGAGGAGCAGTCGCGCCGGCTCATGGATTATCTCGGATTGCCGTGGGACGATGCCTGCCTGCGCTTTTTTGACAGGGGCGGCTCCGTAAATACCTACAGCAATTGGCAGGTTCGCCAGCCGATCTATACGTCGTCCGTCAAGCGTTGGAAGAATTACGAAAGCGAGATTCAGCCGTTGATCGAAGCCTTGGGCGATCTTGCTGAGATTTGACCGGTAGTGCCTGATGCTGCGCGCAGTTTAGGTTGCACCCAATCCCGCCGGCGTACGCTTTCCGCCGATAGACCAGTCTAACAGGGTTTCCTCAGGCTTAGCGCCGCGTTCCTTCACCTACTCGCCGGCGTATCCTGGCACAGAAGCTCCCGCCGTTTCGCGCGTCGCTTGCCAAGCAATTTGGCTTCCTCCTTTGCTTTCGCTGCGAGGGTTGTTCTTCCACCGCTGCACGTGTGGCAGCAGGCGGGCGGCATGCCATCGGCTGTCCGAAGTTCCATACAGACGACATGAAAAAACCCGGCGGTTGCCCGCCGGGTTTTCGATTTCAATCAGGCAGCGCCTTTTAGAACGAGCGCTGGAAGCGAAGCATGCCGCCGATTGCGTCGTCATGGCCAGGAGAAATACCGGTCCAGTTCGACACGGAGTCGTCGCCGAGACGCGAGTAGTCGACTTCGGCCGTGACCGTGAAGCCGGGAACGATGTCATAGGCAACGTTCGCGGCGATGCCGATGTTCTTGCCTTCGTCATACGACGCCTGGAGGTTGAACGAGGTCTTTTCGTTGAACTTGTAGGTGCCGCCGCCCCAGACTGCCCAATTGCCGCTCCACGGCTTGTAGAAGCCGCGACCGCCAGCCGGGAACGCCCAGGTGCCGTCCGTCAGGTTGTCGTCGGAGCCGTAGCCGCCCATGATGAACAGCGACAGTTCGTTGGTGGCATTCACGTCCAAACGGACTTTGCCGGAGACTTCTTCATAGTTGCTGTCGTAAGCGATGACGCCAGTAACCGCGCCCCAACCCTGCGTGTACTTCACGCCGCCGACGACATGCGGAACATAGCTGTCGATCGTGTCGGTACCCGAGCCTTCTTCGAGAGAGACCACAGCCGAGAAGCCGTTGCCAGCGTCGAAGTAGTACTGCACGACGTTGGTGTCGAAGCCGCCATAGGGAACCAACGTATCCTGGATGACGTTGCCGGCGTAGCCGATGAACGTATCGAAGGCCGATTCGTCCTTACCGACGCGCAGACCACCGAGCTGGATCCAGGCGAAGTTCAGCGAGACGGTGTCGCCGTTGGCAGCAGTATTGAGCGTTCCGAACCTGCCCGAGTCACGGTTGTTGTTCTGGAAGTTGAAGCGGGTCTCGGTATAGGTCTTCAAGGTGCCGAGTTCGGTTTCCTGACCGGTCCAGGTCTTTAGCGAGAAACGGGCATGCTTGTAGAAGGTATCGTTGCTGCCGCCGTCCTCGTGATCGGCGCTTGTCGCACCGTCGAACGAACCCACGTCGCCGACGCCGATGTCGTAACGGATATAGCCGCCGATGCGCAGGCAGGTTTCGGTGCCGGGGATGTAGAAGTAGCCAGCGCCGTAGACGTCGCAAATCTTGACGTATTCAGCGGGC
>NZ_JAFFIW010000062.1 GCF_018588885.1 Mesorhizobium sp. dw_380 | reverse complement strand
ATTCGGCTCGCCGGCCGCGCCGAGGGCGGGGCCGGCTTGCCCGATGCCTGGCAGCTTTGCCCGGCCGGCGCCGATCGCGGTCCTGCCGGCGCCATCTTTGGCGCCTGGCGGCAGTTGGCGCTGCAGCCGCCGGTTGCCAACGCCGAGCGGCTCGAAAACATCGTCGACCAGCTGGGGCTCCATTGGGACGGCGAGGCGCTGGCCGCGCTTTGTGAACACATTGACGACCTGGCGCGCTCGGGGCGGCCGGCGCCGTTCGCCGCGGCGGCGATCGCCGCCCACGTCGTTGCCATGCGGCCCGATGCCGAGCTTCTTGCCTGGTGGCTCGCCGACCTGGCGCTGGCACAAAGCCTGCGCTGGCCGCGGCCGCTGCCGCTGTTGATGGCTCAGGCCTTTGGTCCGGCTTTTCGCGGCGAGGCCGGTGGCAAGCGCATTCGGCCGGGCGAAAACGGGTTTGAGCGGGCGGTGTGCCTGGCGCTGCTTCGGTCCGCGACCGACGCCTGCCGGTTGGCCGCCGAGCTGTCGCGTCGCGCGGAGCGGCTCATCGCCGTCGCACCAAAATTGCGCGCCAAGGGCGCCGACGACGTGATTATTTTGCTGCTCAATGAAGACGCCGTTTCGAGCTCGCTGACAACCAAAAACCTGTCGCGCTTTGCATCGCGGCGCCTGTTCGAGCGGCTGCAACAAATGGATGCCGTGCGCGAGCTCTCCGGCCGCACCAGCTTCCGGCTGTTTGGGCTGTAGCGATGAGCGAAGCGTCTGCCCGTCGCAAGCCAAACGTTCAGCCGGCTTTGCTGGATACCGAGCTGGAGCACCTTCCGGCCGAGCTGCGCTGGCGCGAGTGGATGGGCCGCGTCGAAGCGGTGATTTTTGCGGCAAATGAACCGGTGACGCGTAGTGTCCTCGCGTGGGTGGTGGGAAAAAACTGCAATCTCGAACTGATCATCGACGACATTCGCGCCGAGCTCGCCGGCCGGCCCTATGAGCTGGTCGCGGTCGCCGGCGGCTGGCAGCACCGGACCAAGAAAATTTTTGGCGACGCCATCCGCGCCGCCTTCGGCACGGCAGCGGGCGAGGGGGCAAAAGAACTGTCGCAATCCGAAGCGCTGGTTTTGATGTGCATCGCCTATTTCCAGCCGATCACGCGTGGCGAACTGTCGAGCTTTTTCGGCAAGGAGGTGTCGCGCGACCTGATCGGCGTGCTGCGCGCTGAGCAGCTGATCGCCTCGGGGCCGCGCAGTCCGCAGCCGGGCGCGCCCTACACCTACGTGACGACCAAGAATTTTCTGTCGCAGTTCGGGCTCGACACGCTGCGCCAGCTGCCGGATTTCGAGGCGCTCGAGGATGCAGGCCTGCTGTCGAAGGAGACGCTGCTGGCCGGCGATATTCCGGTCGGGCTGGCGAGCGGGGAGGGAGACGGCGAAGAGGACGAGCCAACGACAGGCGTCGTTGAGGATGAGGCGCGCTGAACTGATCGGGGGGCGGGTTGCCTACGACAGCTAGCAACTCAGGGGCACGCTGACTCATCGTGCGGCAGCCGGTGATCGGGATCATGGACCGCGAACCTCGCGAGCACGAGGATCTAACGAAGGTGATCCGCCTGGGATCGCTCCCAGATATCAATGCGATATGAAGCCACGAAGGCGAGGCATTGGCCAAGGTCATCGTTGCGAAGGAGCGTTTGACGAAGTTGGCCGGCACGGGTGAAGGAGGCGCACGCTCCGCGCCGGCCCTTGAGCTGGCACGTTTGGCCTGCCTCTGACATACGCCACCCGCATATTAGCAACCGCGCAACTAAGCCTGATGGCCTAATCCTCTCGGAATGCAGGATGGCCGAGACGGGTTGTTCCCAACCTCTGCCCCGCTTGCGAACGCCCGATCTGCGGTGAGCGCGCGCTCGCAACGCCGCCAAAAGGACTCAAGAGCCGCCCTCTGTCCCATTCAGCACAGGTTGCTGGCATCTCTTGCAGCGGAAATAGTACCGGGTAAATCCCGGTCCTGGTCGCGTACCTGATCAGGTAGTAGGCTCGCCGGGCTTGAGGGTAGTTGGGGTCTTCGCCTGGCGAGTTTGGCTCCTAGAGGCCTGTTTTGCGGCTCGGTATTCTGCTTCCCAAGGCAGCGACTCGAAGTCGGGCTTGTGGCCGCCTGCTCGGTAGCGTCCTGCGTGATGTAACTCGCTTTGGCCTGCTCCACTTCGAGCATGTCGTCCTTCATTGCGATGAGGGGAGTAGCATGGGGGTAAACGCGCGCTGGCGGGGGCTCTATTTCGTAAGCTACATCAGCCGCATGGAAAGAGTGGAGGCACCATGGAACATAAGCCGAGCAAGAGCGGATTTACCGAACTGCTCGCCGCGGACACGACGCTGTTCTCGGCCGAGCCGCTGATCGGACTGCTCGAACTGAGACCGACACTGGCACGGTCCAATTCGCCACCACCCGCCCCCGGCCTTGTCGGCAGGCCGGGCGGGGGTCGAGTGTGGGGCCCCATCACGGCCCACGCCGCGGGGCAGGAAGGCGACACTGCCGTATAAGCTCGATCGATCTCGTACGGTCCTCGCATCTGAACCTGCAGCAAATCGAAGCGGGTGGCTAGGAATGTGGCTCGACAAAAGGGCTGCTCGACCCGTACGCTGCGGTATGGTTGACGTGGCCGACCCTTTCGAGCGGAAGCTTGCGGCGATCCTTGCCGCGGATGTTTCCGGCTATAGCCGGATGATGGAGGTGGACGAAGCCGGTACGCTTGCGCGCATGAGGGCACATATTGGTGAGGTCGTCAGGCCTCGGATCGCGGCGCATCGGGGCAATATCGTCAAGACCACGGGCGACGGCCTGCTCGTCGAGTTTGCGAGCGTCGTCGAGGCAGTTGAAAGCGCTGTCGAAATCCAACGATCGATGGCGGAGCGGAACAGCGGTGAGCCTGAGAACACCCAAATCCTTTACCGCGTCGGGATCAATCTCGGTGACGTCATGTTCGAGGACGGAGACGTCTTCGGCGACGGCGTAAACGTGGCCTCGCGACTAGAGGGGCTCGCCAAGCCGGGCGGCGTGTGCGTCTCGGACATTGTGCATCAGGCAGTCGAGGACCGGATCCAGGTCCCCTTCCGTGATATGGGCAACCAGCGGGTAAAAAACATCTCCCGACCCATCCGAGTCTGGCAGTGGACGCCCGACGCTGCGCTGCAGACGACTCGACCAGTCAAGGCGGCGCTGCACCAGAGGGTGCAGTTCGCGACGGCGTCGGACGGCGTGCAACTGGCTTGGGCCAGCATTGGCCAGGGAGCGCCGGTGCTGAAGGGTCCGAACTGGCTGAACCATCTTGAGTATGAATGGCACAGTCCAATTTGGCGTCCGATGCTCGCGAAGCTCGCCAAATTTTGCCATCTCGTGCGGTTCGATCAACGCGGAAACGGCCTTTCCGACTGGGAGGTTGAGACTATATCGGAAGATACAATGGCCGGTGACATGTCCACAGTCGCGACCGCGGCACAGGTGGATCGGTTCGCGCTTCTCGGCATCTCGCAAGCCTGCGCCTTTTCCGTGCGCTATGCTGTGGAGCATCCGGAGCAAGTGACATGTCTCGTCCTGCTGGGTGGTTATGTCCGAGGTCGGCTAAAGCGACCGGGTCTCGACCAAAGGAAGCTATATGAAGCCGGGGCGATGATGATCCGCGACGGCTGGGGCTCGCCGAATCCCGTTTTCAGGCATTTCTTCACTTCAACGTTCATGCCCGACGCCCCACATGAGATTGTGGCAAGCTTTGACGAACTACAGCGCATTGCCACGAGCCCCGAGGCGGCAATGCGACTTTGGCAAATGAACAGCAAAGTTGAGGTGACAGAGCTGGCAAAGAGGGTCCGTGTGCCAACGCTCGTGCTGCATTGCGTGGGCGATCGCGTTGTGCCGATCGATGCGGGCCGCCTGATGGCAAAACTCATTCCGGGGGCGATGTTCGTCGAACTGCCGGGAAATAACCACGTGCTCCTTGAAGGCACGTCAGCCTACGAGCAGTTTTTCGAGGAAACGGCTTCCTTCCTGGCGATGCACAATCCGGTCGCGTAGCTTACGACCGGTGATTTTGGAACTGAACTGGCCCCCATTTCGACAGGACAGTCGGCCTAACGCGGGAGGGTTTCATCCCACCGGCCCAGCCAGAGGCGCATCAATGAGTTTTGGCCTTGATCAATTCGAAGAAGACTGTGCACCAGAAGCCGTAGTCGGCTCGGCGGTCGTCAAGGTTCGCCTCCAGGGCGCACCAGGCTACGGCGGTCGCCGGGTCCGGCCCATAAAGCTCTGCCCAGACTGGGGTCTGCCAGTTCTGCCACTGTCAAGGCAACTTGGTCGTCATCCGTCGAACTGCCGTCCCTCAATACGAATTTTGAATAATCGACAATGCCCGAGATCCATTGGCATTATCCGCGTTTGAAAAATATTTCGTGAGATCGGATGGATGCCGGGGTGCGATTTGGCGAAATTGGTCGGTCCGCGATGGCGGTCGCCGAAGCTGAGCGCACCGAACGTGCCGCCAAGATGGCCAGATTGAAATCGCTTCGTACTCAGTTTTTGTTGGCGGAAGCTGATTTGCAGGCTTCTTTTACCGAGGAGATCGATTGCTCTCTGCTTCTCGCGGCGCTGAGAGGATACCAGGGAGTCCGCGCGGCGAGGGAATCCATCCCGGACCGTGACCGCTGCCACAGGCGGGCACCAAGACGCGCAAGGCACTTCGCTGGCATAAAAGGTCCTTCTCGCGTTCGCCGGTCAGGACAGCGCTTCGTCGACTAGGCGATACGGGCAGCGCAGCAGCGCGGCGATCTCAGTGCGTCGGCGATAGGTACCGGCCAGGCGTCATATTTCAGCGGTCGTGTTGACGTTCATGGCCGTGATGTCTGCTGCCAGCATCGTACATCCGGACTTCGATGTCGGGCGCACGTTCCTCTTTAGGCGAAGGTGGCTTTTTACCGCCTCCGTCCTAGCCACCCTTCCGCAACCTCACCCGGCTGTCAAACGGCTTCCAAAACTGACCCCCGATTGGAGTACGCCCCTCGGACCGGACAGGGTCAAGCCGCAGTTTTGACCATCTGCCGGGCGTGTTGGTCCTCGAACTGCTGCGGGCTGAGATAGCCGAGCGCTGAGTGCAATCGGCGGGTGTTGTAAACCTGATCAATGAAGCGGGGAAGGTCCTCAGCGACGTCGGCGAAGGTTTCGTAGGCCATCGGATAGACGGCTTCGACCTTCATCGTCTTCATGAAGCTTTCCGCTTTCGGATTATCGTAGGGATTGCCGCGCCGGCCCATCGATCCAATAAGATCGTGCTCGGCGAGAACGTCGCGGTAGAGGAGTGCGGCATATTGGGCGGATTCAAGTGGTCGTCGCAACACCTGAACGAAGGAGATTGCGATGGGCATTGGAAAGCGACGATCACACCGTTCTGGACGGGCGTCGGTGACGAGCTGGGCCGTCATCTCTGCCTTCATCGCCCAGCTGACGACACGGCGGGAGAACAGATCGACGACGGCGGCAATGTAGAGCCATCCTTCGGCGGTCCAGATGTAGGTGAAGTCCGCGATCCATTTCTGGTTCAGGGCTGCGGCCTCGAATGCGCGGTCGAGGAGGTTGTCCGACACTGCTCGCTGCCCGGTGTCCTTCGGCAGGCCACGGCGACGAGGCCGAGCCCGCAGACCATTCTCCCGCATCAGCCGCTCGACACGATGCAGCCCGCAGGAAAGACCCTCGGCCAGCTTCGACAGCTCGATCCCCCTGCCGTCGTCCACCACGGCTAACCGCAAACATCGCCGCGCAAACTAGTCGCTCTCGTGGGCATGACGAACGTGCCGGGGCAAACTGACTTCGTGACTGCAACGGCCGGGATCCTGGCCCTGGAACACATACAGACGCCGATGTTGCAGGGGCACGATAATTACAACCACTTGACATAGCGCATCACTCCCGGACCGGTCAGCACGTCGCGGATTGGCGAACAAAATTCTTCTCATTCGAACAGACGAGGACAGTGGGGAAGGCTTCTCCTAGCGTGAGCTCGCCCTTGCAACAGTTGGGAACTGGTCCCGTGAAACAAGGTCCAGACCGAAGCCACGCTCGCCATAGGACGGACAGCATGAATCCGAGAACATGCCGTCCCTATTTCGCATGCGCTGGATCTGGTCGTCGAATTGAGCAGCTCTAACAAACGGATTCCTTGTGATGAAAGCTGCTTGCGGTCGAAAAACTGCGAGGTTCGATGGCGCGGAGTGGGCCAGTTTGCGCGATGGCTTGGAGTGCACCGGCGGACGGTCGCGCGCTACGGGAGGCAGGAAGGTTTCGATCAGACGCTTCTGGGCAACGCATACTGGCGAGGCGCCTCGAGATTTCTTTTGAGAAAGCCTGAGTTGCTAAGAAACGCCATCCCAGCTGATCCGGTGCTGATAGCGCCGGCGCAAATCCAATCAATGGAACGGAAGATCAATGTGCCCACACCTCTGTTTGGCGTGTCAAGCCAGATGATCGAGGGAGGGGACAGCATATCGGTCGACTACAGGTCCAGCCATCGTGCTCAGGGCTATGGAGAGCACTACAACAGGACCTATGAGTCTGGCTACTACGGCGCGCTCTGGAAGAAATGGTGGGTGTGGACGTTTCGGAACCTAAGTGGGCGTGCGCCCAAGTGCCTCGGAATGTGCGATTGCTGCACGGCGATATCACTACAGAACCGCTCGAAGAAACGTTCGATGTAATAACTGCCTTTCGGTTCTTTCTGAATGCAGAAGAAGATTTGAAGCGTGAGGCCCCATTTGCGCTGCACAACCACCTGAACGAGGGGGGAAGTCTCGTGTGCAATATTCACATGAATGCGACCTCGCCGGTTGGCATCGCGTGTCGTCTGCTGAATCTAGTGTCGAGGCATACAGTGCAAAATACCCTGAGTACGAGGCGCTTCACGCATCTCCTTATTTCGTCGGGTTTCGTTGTCGAGCGGATTATACCGTACGGATATTTGCCGCGGCCAGGACATTGGCTGCCTCATGTCTGCGAACGGTTGATTTTGCCTGTCGAAAAGGGCGCCCTGGCATTTGGTATTCCGGGGTGGCTTGCACAGCATTTCCTGGTTATCGCGCGTAAACCGTAAGCCCTCGTCCTCGACGCATCTTGGTCGGTGTAATTCCACGCACCTCATCCTAGACATGTCCGGCGCTGATTATTTATTCGCGAGTTCCGACCTGCGGTGAGAGGAGTAGGTGCATATACCGCTAGCGACCTGATTGAGACTAGCCGAAGAGCTTCTCGTTTCTTGTTTGTCTCAGTGGGAACGCGCTCCCGAGGCCTGCGACCGGTAAGGATCGCCACGGTGTCTCTCGATCTGCACGTCCTGGCGGGCTTGGCCAAACAGGGCGATGCCTTCGACCTTGGCCGCCGCCTTGCGCAGCCGGTTGATCATTTGCGTCGCCGTCGCGCCCCGCACCACCCGTCGACGCTAAGGTTGCTTGCTAGCGTCCGTCCTCTCTGTGCTAAAGTACCGTTTCAGCACGAGCAGGACGTTGTGACGAACACGCGGTCGAGCCGGAACTATCCTGCTGCGCTTCCCGTACTCGACTGACCGAGGAGGATTAAGCATGTCAGACCGTATCGATGCAGGCCCTCTGAAACTGGGCGAAAGAGCGCCCAATTTCGTACTCGACGCGATTACTCGCGAGGGCAAGATAGCTATCGACGATTTCCGCGGCGAAAAGCCAGTGCTGGTCGGACTGTATCGAGGTCTTCATTGTCCTTTTTGCAGGCGTCATATCGCGACGGTTTCGCTGCTCACACCAGCCCTTAACGCAAAGGGCATTGAAACCCTGACGGTGGTGAACACGCCCATCGAACGGGCACGCCTTTATCTCCGGTACCATCCGATGGTTGGTTTGCTCGCTGCATCCGATCCGGAGCGCGTTTCACACCGCGCCTTTGGATTGCCGAATATGCAGATCACCGAAGGCGAGAGCGCATGGCCGCACAAGGTCTCAATGAGTAATGTGAAGGCGATGCGGCTCAACGTGCCGGGCGAAATGCCGGAGCCAATGGATCCGTTTGCCACGCTCGAATATCTGAATAAAAAAGACAATTACGATATCACTGAAGCGGACCAGCAAATGATGGCGACCGGCGTGGGCCAGCTCACCGGCCAGTTCCTGCTGGACCGCAACGGCGTCGTTCGCTGGACGTTCTCCGAGGTTTTCGATGGCGGCTTGGGCGCTCACCCGAACTCTGAGGCAATGATGTCGGTCGCGTCGCATATTGGTCAGTAGCGGCGCAGTGCGCTAGCGGGTGCACGGATAGCAGGTGTCATGCAACCCGTTAGTTCGAGCCGGGGTCGACGCGCTTCGGCGCGGGGGCCCACAAAGCCACCCCACCCCCCGCCCCAGCTTGAATTCGTGAACCGGCCCCCCAATCTCCTCGAACAGCCCTCGCAGCCTCCGCGACGTTCCCTCGGTCTTGTTGGGGTCGGAACAAGGACTGTTCCCAGCGACACGCTAAAGGTCGAACGGAGCATGAACGTCATGCGGCGTGGCGAAACCGACCCGGAAATCTGAGCGACCGGAAGCCTTCAGGCATCTGATGTTCTGTATCCCAGGTGTAGATGCCTGTCAGATTGATGTGCTCCCAGCTCAGCGGGGAGACGTGCTTGAGCAGATGATCCGGAATCTCGCGATGCATTTTGCGCAAGTGGGTGACGGCCCGTTCGATATAGACCGTGTTCCAATGCACGATCGCGCTAACGACGAGGTTGAGGCCGGAGGCGCGGAAGGCCTGGCTCTCGAAGGATCGGTCGCGGATTTCGGCCGCGCTCGTGGAAGAAGACGGCGCGCTTCAGTTTATGCGCAGCTTCGCCCTTGTTGAGGCCGACCTGGCAACGCCGGCGTAGCGCTGGACTTGAGTACCATTCGATCATGAACAGCGATCGCTCAGATCGGGCCAAGTTCCCGCAGCGCCTTGGCCAGCTGACTTTCCTTTGGAGACGCCGAGAGCTTCTTGAGGATGGTCAAGAGGACGACGGATCGCGTCGTGATCGACGCTGCCAGATGGAGCAGATCGTCCCAATGATCAAGGATCAGCGCGGTGTTGATCGGCGCGCCGATGTGGTTGATCAACGTTAGGTAGGTGTCACCCTTCTCGAATGTGTGGAATTTCCGATCCTTGAGATTGCGCAGTCGCGGTGCGAACCGCTTTCCGATCAGAGCGAATAGCCCAAAGACGTGATCGCTTGCGCCGCCGGTGTCGGTGAAGTGCTCCTATATTTCGGGGATTGTGTCCTGATCGAATAGTCCGTCGAGCACAAAGGCCGCCTCGCTTTCGGTCGGACTGATGGGCAGAATGCTGAAGTAGCCGTACTGATCTGACAGATGGCTGTAGAACTTCGATCCGGGCTCACTCCCGTAATGTAGATTTATATCTCCGCGCTTTGCGGCTCGGTCGCTCGAAAGAATTGGCCATCAGATGATGACGTCGTGCCATTGCCCCAAAGGCGAGAATGCGGATGGCGGGTGTGTGCGTCCGTCACGCAGGCCTGGGCTGCTCGGTAGGTCTCCGACCGCGCGTGGAACGCGCGCATCCAACTGATCTGATGAGCGCTGATGCCTTTGGACGCGCTGGCCATCCGTTTCGGACCAAGGTTGGTTGCTCGGCCAGTACGCCAGCCAGCATGGCCGAGACATTCCTCGGAGTGTCACCCGTGCGGACATGCGTGAAGCAATCTGCAAAGCCGGTCCATTCATGCACTTCCCTCAATAGGTCGGAAACCTCGACCAACGGATACATGTCGCTGATCTCGGCATTCAGTTCGTCGGCCGCCGGCGGAACCTCGCCAGCAGTTGGTGTAACGATCAACGTCCCGGCTTCAAGACGAACACCTTCGAGCTTTCCGGACCGTGCTCTGTGCGCGAGGCGCTTCAGGTTGAAGCCGAGCATCTGACGCGCTTCGGCAAGCCACTGCGCGCCGTTACTTTGGACGCCCAGTCCAAGGCGATCCTCCTCCTTCATGGCGGTGATTGTCGACCGGGGCATAAGATGCTCATCGATCGGCGGGAAGGATCGGCTGCCATCGACCCAAATGTCAGCAGATCTAAGCCGGTCTCGCAAAGCCGCGAGCGTTGCAATCTCGTAAAGTCGACGATCAGATCTCCCCTCGCCGAAGATGAGCCTCCGATCAGCTTGGCTAAGGTGGGTGACCGGCACACGATCCGGGAGTGTCCGCCGCTTCTCGGTGTAGAGCCGTGTCAGCAGCGAAATCGCCGCAAGGAGCGGATCGTGGCGGCGCGCTGATCGGAACGTGAACGCCTGTAGGAACGCACCGGCATATTTGTTGACGGTCGCGTATTGCTCTGCCGCCAAGCTCAGTGCCGAGGCGTCATTGTTTTCGACCATCGACTCAAGCTCGGGCTTGATCCGGAGTAGCCGGTGCCACCCAACTTCCTGATCGAGAACCTCCAATGCGTTCCGGCCATGGTCGTTCGCGGATTGCAGAGCAGTGATGGTTTGGAGGAACATGCGCAGCGCCTTTGCGGTATCCGGCCTGCAGTCCATGTGCCGTTGCTTCTTGCGGTTGTTGGCTTGTGAGAACAACCTGCCCATCAGCTTGATGAACATCGACAGTGCATCGTCGGTGAGCTTCTGGCCTAGACTAGATTGATAACCTGCGCCACGATCAGCGCGTGTCGACGGCTGGCATTGAAGTCGTTGGCCAGCCATGCCGGTGTGGCGTTGCCCTCACGGATCATCTGATCCCACCGTCCGGAGGATATACGCATCTGGAACTTCGGATCTATTGCCATCTTGCGCAGGAAGGCAATCCGTTCGGTCAGCCCGACCAGGTTTGACGCACTTGGCGCATCCGGCGCCGATCTCAGCCAATGAAAGCGCGTCTGGCCGAGGGCCGGGTCAACCTCCAACGCCTGTCCAATAATGTAAGCCGCTCGGGCGGGATACCTTCGACGAGTTCTTTCTCAGCCCGTCGCCGAGCTATCGCGCGACCGCCGAGTCCGATTTTCTCGATGGAATGCAGCGAGGGCAGGAGTGCGTTTCGTTTCCGGAACTCGGCAATGGCTGCTGTCGCGATTGGCAACCCGTGATCGCCATTGGCCGCCGCATCGATTGCAGCCACAAGGGCGGCGCGGCGATCGTCTTCAGATGCAGTCCGGAGACTGAGGTAAGCCATCAACGATCGGCTGTGATCGAAACGCGTTTGTACTCGATGTGCATAGAAGGCGTAGAGACGCGCGTCGATACCGAGCTGACCCGCAAGATATTTGATCACAGCCGCGGGTGGCTGCTCGTTGTCCCACAAGAGCCGCCCCGTGTGTCGCATCGTGCAGAGTTGAACGGCGAAGCCCAGCTTGTTCTGCGGTCGCCGTCGGAGTTCGCATTCCAATCTGTCTGCCGAGACCAGTGTAAAGTGACGGATCAGACTAGCCTCGTCCGTCGCTATGCCCAGAAGTATCGCCGCTTCCTTTGAACTGACAAGCCGTCTTCTACCCACTCGCCTTCTCCCTCGGCACACTAAATTCCAAGGGAATTGGTTCGCCATCGGCCGGAGGCTTTCAACCAGCCCAGTGGCTTCATCTACAGATCTATGCGCGTGTTCGCGCTTCGTTCGACCTTAGCGTGTCTGCGGGAACGGTTCTTGTTCCGACCCCGCCTTCTCCCCGTTGCAGCGCTTTCGATATCGGTCGATGGCTGGGATGCTTTGTGCGCACGGTTCGACGGGCCGTATCGTGGGAAAGAGCACAGCGTGCGTCCAACGCTAGCTTGGCCGACCGATCCACCGAACGATTTCATAGGCAGGCATCGGGCGTCGAAAACCCTTTAGCGTCAGCTCACCAACCGGAGCGGATTCGACCAGTGATTCGACAGCGCCGAAGACCCGCTGGCTGACGAGAATCTGCCGAGCCTTCGCCTCTTCGCACAATCGAGCCGCATGGTTCGACACAGTGCCGATTACGGCATAGTCCGCGCGCTGATCGAAACCAATCCGCCCGATGGTTGCATGGCCCCGAGCGATGCCGATTCCGAAGCCGAGCAAGTAATCCCGCTTGCGCCATTGCTCCGAATGCCCGTCAATCGCATCGCGCATCGCCGCGGCCATAGACACAGCCCTCTCGGAATGGTCGGCGCACGGCAGTGGATCGTTAAAAACCACGACGATACCGTCGCCGACGAACCGCTCCAAAGTCCCTTCGTAGCGGACGATTTGCTCGCCAAGACAGGCGTGATACTCGGCAAGAACTGTCATGACTTCTTCGGGTTCGGCGGTCTCTGCGAAGGCTGTAAAGCCGCGCAAATCGCAAAAGACAACGGTCACCTCGCGACGATGGCTCCGCAAGAGCGCGTCTCCGTCGCCCGCCGCAACGATGAGGTCGGCGACCTGCTCGGGCAGGAACCGTCTGAGCCTGGCCATTCGGTCGAGCTCGGTCACCTGCTCAGCCACGGTTTGCTCGAGCGAGCGGTTCCAATCGGAAAGCTGCGCGGCCTGATCCTGTAGCAGCTGGGCCTGGCTCGCGACGGTATCGTGAAGCGCCTTCTGGCGCAGCATCGATCGCACGCGCGCCAGCAGCGCCTGGTGCTCGAAGGGCTTTGTCAGATAGTCGTCGCCGCCGGCATCCAATCCCTCGACCACGTCACGAGTGTCGGCTTTGGCTGTAACAAGAATAACGGGGATCGATCGCAGCGAGTCGTCTTGCTTGAGCAAGCGCACCACGGCGATTCCGTCGAGCTTCGGCATCATGATGTCGAGCAGGATCAGATCCGGCGTGAGATCGCGGGCCTTAGCAAGCCCCTCTTCACCATCTGCGGCAGTCACCACTTCGTAGCCATTCGCCTCGAGCCGCATGCGCAGGATCTCGAGATTTTCCGAGGTATCGTCGACCGCGAGAATGCGAGGCGGATTGTGCAAGGCACTGTCTCCCCTCAGGCAAGGAACTGGCGAATCTCGGCGAGCAGCTGGCGCGGACTGAACGGCTTGGCAATGTAGCCATCGCACCCTGCAGCAAGGGCTTTCGCCTCGTCGCCCGAAAGCGCGTAGGACGTGACGGCGATGATCGGTATGTGTCGGAGCGCCGGGTCGGCCTTGATGCGGCGGGCCGCTTCATACCCGTCGATCACCGGGAGCTGAATGTCCATGAGGATCAGATCTGGCCTGTGCGCGTCGGCGGCTGCGACGCCAGCGGCGCCGTCCGCCGCCTCGATCAGCTCGTATTCAGTGGTGGCAATGAGATCGCGTATGATCTGGCGGTTGTCCTCGGTGTCTTCCACCATCAGGATTCGTTTGCTCATGCGGCCCTCACGTCCTCATTCACCCGGATCGGTATCTTCAGGCGGAAGGTCGACCCTGACCCGATCACTGACTCGACGTCTATGGTTCCGCCATGCATTTCCACGATGCGCTTCGAGATCGCAAGGCCGAGACCTGTGCCACCCTTCTGCCTCGTGCTGCTGTTGTCGACCTGCTGGAATTCTTCGAAGATGAGAGCCTGGTCCTTGGACGCGATGCCGGGACCGGTATCTCGGACGGTGATCTCGAAGTGCCCGTCTACCGCATTGGCAAGAATGTCGACAGCACCCGTTTCGGTGAACTTGACGGCATTGCCTGCAAGATTAAGCAAGACCTGCGTCAAACGGCGTTCGTCCCCGCGGCCGATTGGAAGGTTTTCGGCAATAGTCGTTGAAAGCTCAAGACCCTTCGCTCGTGCCAGCGGCTCGACAGCCGTAACGGTCGATCGAACAATCTGCGCGGCGGAGTAGTCCTCGATTGCCAGCGTGAGCTGGCCGGCTTCGATTTTGGAAAGGTCGAGTACGTCGTTGATGAGCCCGAGGAGGTGACGGCCGTTTGCCTGCACGCGCGCAACGGTCGTCTTTGCCTTCTCCGGAAGCTCGCCGTAGATTCCGTCGACCAATAGTTCCGTGAAGCCCAGAACCGAATTCAGCGGCGTCCTGAGCTCGTGGCTCATATTCGCCAGGAACTGGGATTTGTGGCGGCTGGCGGCCTCCAGTTCCCGGCCTTTCTCTTTTATTTCGCGGAACAGCTTCGCGTTTTGAATGGCGAGCACCGATTGGGCCGCAAAGGTTTCCATGAGGTCGACGACTTGCTTGTCGAATTCACCAGGTTTGAGGCGCCTCACGACAAGCGCGCCGACGATCTTGTTAGGCCTAAGCAGTGGAATTACCAGGATGCTTTGATAGCCGGCATCGAGCACGATCTTTTGGACGTGAGAGGGCGTTCCTGCGCCGAGATCGGGAAACTGGACGGGCGCGTACCCCCCTGCGGCGTTGCCGATTCCTAAATCGTTCAGCCCGATAATCTGGTCGGACATCGCGGCAATGAGCTCGTCGTTCATCCCAAAACTTGCGCGCAGCCGGAATTGTTGTCTCGCGCCGCTGAACACATATATGGTGCCCGCATCAGTGTCCGACAGTTGAACCGCTTTGGCCACGATCGTCTGCAGCACCATGTCGAGATCGAGCGTCGAGTTGACCGCCTTGCTGACTTCCCCGAGCGCCTCCAGTTCGCCGACCGACCGAGCAAGCTCAGCCGTGCGCGCCTGCACCTCTTGATACAGTCTTCCTAGCTGCTCAGATGTCTGGTTGACATTGTCCGCAAGCGCTCCCAGTTCGTCCCGATTGGCGACGGCGACCTGCTGGGCGAAGTCGCCGGCCGCTATCTGGCGGAGACGCGTCTCGATCTTCTTGACCGGTTCGATCAACGACCAGGAGATTATGTAGCCAAGCGCCAGCGCGAGCAGGATGCTGCCCACTGCAAAGGAGACCACGATCAGTCGGGAGGTGCCGTATGCCCCCTCGCTCGTTTCGATCGCCGCTACCATGTCGGCTTCGGCCATGTTGACCAGCTGGTTCGTCAGCCGCTCGAGGCGGTCGGCCGACGGGATGATCTCATCCAGCTGAACCTTGCGCGCCTCTTCCGTGCGACCGGCGCGGAAAAGCTCCACAACGTGCGTCACGCCGGCCGCGAGCCGTTCGTACTCTTGCCGGACCTGCCCCAGCACCTCCGCCTCAGTTTCGGCGACGAACTCCATACGGTCGAGGTCGTAGCCAAACTGGTTGAGCTGGCGCAGCGCTGCATCCAGCATCCGCTCGTCCTGAAGCAGGAGCGCGGTCGAGATGCTGTAGAGCTGGTTCGTAGTGTCGTGCTGGACCTGGCGATAGGCTGCGATGCGGCGCTGCAGCATGATCAGCTCGTTTGTTTGATCATTGACGCCGCTCAGCACCTGCAACCCGACGGCCCCGAGCACGATCAAGAGCCCGACGATCGACAGGAACGCGATCAGCAACTTGGTCTGGACACGCGCCGGCAGCCGGGCAACCCAGCCAACGAGCCGGTTCGTTATGCTATTTGGATTCGTCCAAGAGGCTGAGAAGGTCACCCCGGAACTCCTCCAGGTCGAACCGAACGCCGAGATACTGTACGCGCAAGTTACCCTCAGGGTCTACGAGCGACGTCAGCAAGGTGTGGTCGACATCACCATCCGCCGTTTTCTTCGCGATGACCCCGTATTTTCGTCCAACCTCATGGACCGTCGCCGGATCACCGGTAAGGAAAGACCAGCCCTTCAAATCGGCGCCAAAATTCTGCGCATATTCCTTCAAGACATCGGGCGAATCGCGCTCCGGGTCGACAGTGATCGAAACGAAGGCGATTTTGGGTCCGAACGCACTCCCCAATTTTTCCTGCACGCTGGCCATATTGGCGGTCAGCATCGGGCAGACGTCGGTACAGGACGTGTAGATGAAGGCGACGGCGACCACCTTGCCGTGGAAATCGTGCAGCGATACCCGCTTGCGGTCCTGCGACGTCAGCGTGAAGTCGGGCGCAGCCCCCATCATCGGTAGTCGCTCGCTCTCCCCAGCGTGCGCATGGGCCTCGTGCGCATAGGCCTGCACGGGCAGGGCGACGAGCGCTAGGACCAGCAAGGCGCGCGTCGGCCAGCGGCTCATGTTTTCATCTCCCGCTTGAGCTCATTGAGGAAGCGCCAATCGGTGCCGCGATCCAGGACCTCCTGTGGGCTCATGGAGATCGCCTTTGTCTCCTGCATGCGCAGCGCATAGAACCGCATCGAGTCTTCGGCATCATAGTCCCGCCAGGTGTCGTAACGCACATCGCCCATCGCCTGCAGCGCATAGTCGTAACGGCTGGCGAAGCCCCTCTCGACTGCCAGCCTAGCCACTCGCTCTGGGTCGGACACGCAAAGGTCCACGGCCTTGAGGAGAGCCCGCAACACGCGCTTGGTCGCTACCGGATATCTGCTCATATAATCCACAGTGCTGGTCAGCATGCAGCAATAGTACTGCGACCAGGGATGATCGATGGACGTCTTGAGGATTACATGGCCGAGCTTGCGTTCGCGTGCCTCTTGGGGCAGGGGGGGAATACCGAGGAAGGCATCGATCTTGCCTTCGGCAAGCAGCTCCAAGGAGCTCAAATCCGGATTGGCGACCCAGTGGATGATGATCAGAAGCTCGCGTGGGGTTCCGTTAGTGATGTCAATTCCCACCCTCTTGCCCTTGAGCTGCAAAACGCTGTGAATGCTGTTGTCAGCGATTAGTTCAAGGCATCCCGAGTGCATGCCGGCCAGAACTTTGATCGGAGCGCCGCTGTCGATCGAGCGGATCGCTGCCGGCAAGAAGGGCCAATCAAAATCTAGTTCGCCATGAGCGAGCCAATCTGGTGAATCAGGGCCGGTGCCGGAGGCCACGAATTGGATGTCGGTGAAGCCCTCGGCGCGCAGCAGTTCCGTAGAAATGTATTCGGGCAACTGGCAATCGGAAATCTTGTAGAAAACGGGTAAGCGAACCGTGGCCGTCTCAGGCAGCGGCTCTGCCCAGGACGGTGTCGATCTGCCGACAACGCCCGCCGCGCCTGCAGCGAGGCCGGCCACGAAAGTGCGGCGGTTCTGGATCATGTGCATGGGTCACTCCCCCCGAACAGCTCGCAACCGGTGCCGCGGGCTCACCCCTTCAGCTCGCGTTTGATTTCGTCGGAGAAGCGGAAATCCGCCCCTTTGGCGATGATCTCCTGCGGGCTCGACTTGATCATGCCCGTCTCCAGCATGCGCAGCGCATAGAAGCGCACGGAGTCTTCCGCGTCGTATTCCCTCCACTTGTCTTGCCCGGTGTTCTGCAAGGTCGTCAACGCAACCTCGTAGCTCGGCAGGAAGCCCTGATCGACCACAGCGCGGGCGGCCGCTGTCGAGTTGGACGCGCAGAATTCGGCCGAGCGGAGAATGGCCCGGAGCACGCGCTTGGTGGCGACCGGATATTTGTCCACATACTCGCTCCGGCCGGCGACCATGCAGCAGAAATACTGCGACCAGGGTCGGTCAACCAGGTTCGCGAAGACCGTGTGGCCAATGTTCTTGGCACGAACCTCGGAGTATTGGCTGGTGTCAACCAAGAACGCATCGACCTTGCCGTCGATGAAGTTCTGCATGAGCGAGCCGTTCTTCTGCACGCCCACCACCCACTCGACATCGCGGTTGGGATCGAGCCCGACATAGTTGATCAGCAGCTGGAGGAACACCTGCGGGTGGTCGTTCATCGCCCAGACGCCCATCCTTTTACCCTTGAGGTCGGCAATGCTGTTGATGCGATCGTTGGCGCGCAACTCCCAGCAGCCAGAATGCACGCCGGCGAGGATCTTGAGTGGCACTCCAGCCTCGACGCCGCGGATGTGCATCGTCGGCATGTTGAAGTCGAAATCCGTCTCACCCGCTGCGATCCATTGGCTGCTGTCGAAGTACTTCTGATCACCCTGCACGTACTGGACGTCGGTCATGCCGTCGGCGCGGAGCAGCTCGCCCGCGAGGTAGAGCGACTCCCAGCAATAGGCGCCGCCGATCCAACGCCCAAGCCGGACGCTGGTCGTCTCCGGCGGCGGCTCAGCGAGCGCCAGTCTCGGCGCTGCGAAAAGTCCAGCGGTGCCGGCTGCCAGGCCGGCTATGAAGCTGCGGCGACTCTGGATGATTTGCATGTTCAAGTCTCCCCATCACGACAAACGGGATCACGTCTTCATCTCGCGTTTCAGTTCATTGAGGAAGCGCCAGTCCGTTCCGCTGGCGAGGATTTCCTGCGGGCCGGACTTGATCATGCCCGTCTCCTGCATGCGCAGTGTGTAGAACCGCAGGGAGTCTTCGGGATCGAATTCTCGCCAACGGTCGTACCGGATATCCTTCAGCGTTTGGAGCGCGAAGTCATACGATGGGACGAAATCGCGATCGACCATCTGCTGCGCCGCCATTTCCGGAGCCGACACGCAGAGGTCGGCGGCCTTGAGGATGGATCGCAAGACCCGCTTGGTCGCCACCGGGTACCTGGTCACGTAGTCTGTCGTCGCGGAGATCATGCAGCAGAAATACTGTGACCAGGGGCGGTCGACGGTGTTGTTGAGGATCGTGTGGCCGATCTTCTTGGCGCGCAGCTCCTGCGGCTGGGGCGGCGTCCCGAGGAATGCGTCGATCTTCCCTTGCATGAAGAGTTCCGTGGGCTTGACGTCCTCAGTCAAGACCCACTGGATATCGTTGACGGGATCGAGCCCGACATAGGCGGACATGAGGGACAGCCACACGTGTCGCGAGTTGTTGAGACCATCAACGCCCACCCTCTTGCCCCGCAGATCCGTGACGCTGCGGATGCTCTCGTTGGCGATCAGTTCGAGGCATCCGGAGTGCAACCCGGTTAGCACCTTGATCGGCACGCCGGCATCGATCGACGCGATTTGCTTCGGCGAAAAGTTGACCGAGAAATCCGTCTCACCGCGTGCGATCCACTCCGATTGGTCGACGCTCTTATCGCCTCGTACGTAGCGAACGTCTGTGAAGCCATCCGCACGCATCAGTTCCCCGGCGATGTACGCACCTGCCCAGCAGTAGGAACCACCAACCCAATGCGGCAGACGAACAGTGGTGGTTTCCAGCGGCGGTTCCGCGTGGAGTGGCTGCGGAAGACCTACGATACCGGCAGCGCCTGCCATTGCAGCGCCGGACAGGAATCGGCGGCGGGTTTGCATGATCTGCATCGGAACGCTCCCTCTCCGAACTGCAAGGCAATTTCGGCCCGAACCGAACAAAAGAGGTTTCGGCAGAGGCAGATGGTCTCGTGGGCGCGACGAGTAGTTGTGGATTCTAGCGCGCCCAGTCCGCTGCGGGAGTCTTGCGCTCTCAGTCGCCGGGTCATGAATTAGCAACCGACGATATGCCAACGTACGCCCAATTTGCGCAGGTTGCGAGCGCAAAACTTACTGCGCCAAACGTCCCGCCAGCACCTCGCTGTCGGGGAGACTGTTTGCGCTGTTGTGAATAGCCACTTCGAGTTTGCCGCGCGGCCGGACCTAGTGATCGACGCAAGGTATGCATCGGGTCAGCTTCAGAGCTTGGTTCCGGCGGGCGGAACGTCTGCTATCTTTCTTCGGACGCCAAAAGCCGCCATTCCGCTGTCGTGAAGAGTTTCGGGCGCCGGCAGGCGTACGAAAGTCCCCGAGGAAGGAACCCGCGGGCCACAGGCGATGGCTATGGGGATTTCGATTTTCGGCAGATGTTGGCGATGGCGCGACCGCCGCCGCGAAGCTCTGGGGTGAATGCGGACAGACCGCTTCGTTGCGCCTCCGCGCGGTGTTGTCGGGACGGTGGGCGGCTGGGCGCGGCTGTGTCGGCGTCGATGATTACCATCAAGTCACGCTGCGCTGGTTCCTCGCCTCGATCGTCGCTCTCCTCGCGGGCGTGCTGCTCGCGGGGCTGACCGCTTCGCACGTTCTCAATCTTCGATCAGGGCCATTCCGGGCTGCGCGACCACCCTGCGGTTGCGAGTTGCACTGTCGGAAACGGACACTCGATATCGTCCGGCAGGCACCTCATGTCAGGCTCACAAAAAAGAGAGAAGCTTTTCGCTAAATTGGATTATATTAGAAATGCGCGATGTTCTCGGATGGGACGCCGTGAACCTCGCGGGGATGTCACGACAAGTGGTTGGCCACGATTCTAAGCCCATCACAGTCCGGTGCGTCTCAGGGTAACAGAGCCCTCTGCGGGCTGGTTTGGGTTTGCTCGCGGGGCGAAGACTGAGCGTTGGGGAAGTTCAATGTATCGGATCGTCATCGCCGACGATCACGGCCTATATCGTTACGGATTGCGACTGGCACTGACGGCAGGTATTCCGGGCGTCGAAATATTCGACGCCGCGTGTTTCGACGCCGTTGTCAATCTTCTGGAACAGCAGGCTTCGATCGATCTCGCCATACTGGACCTGAATATGCCGGGCCTGTTCGATCAGGAAGTGCTCGGTGACGTACTATCTGCCTATCCTGATACACGCTTTGCGATCGTTTCCGCCGATGATTCACGCGCGGAGATCCTCAAGGCACTTTCGATCGGGCTTCACGGCTACATCGCAAAGTCGCAAAAGGACGAGGAAGTCGTGCTGGCTGTAAAGGAAATCCTGGCCGGTCGCATCTATGTTCCAGCACTTCTGTCACGAACGTCTGCCGGACAAGGACCGCACATAGCTGCGCCTTCTCAGAGACACCAGGCGAGACGGCACGCGGGCAATCTCGGCAGGCTGACATCGAGACAGAAGGAAGTCCTTAACCTGATGGCGGAAGGGTACTCGAACAAGGAGATTGCCCGAAATTTGGACATTGCCGAAGCGACGACGAAAATCCACGCCACAGCCATTTTGCGCGAGCTTGGGGTGCGAAACCGGACTGAAGCGGCCGTCTTGCTACAAACCTGGCACGAGAAATACGTGGGTTAGAATTCGCACCAATGGATTGTGCATCATTCGCATGATGCTAATAGCGCAGTCTCAGGCATATCTTTTTGTCAGCCAGCACTGGCCTCCTCTTAAGCCGCTGGCCACGGCCCGACAGCCACGGATGGTCGCCTACCAGTACTGCGGCTGTCGGGCACCTAATTGAATCGCAATCCCGACCCCCGATCCCGCATGGCGTCGTTCAGCAGGCCGATCAAAGCTGCTTAGTTTTCCACCGCAAATCAACTCCCATGGACCGAATTTTCTAGCCGGAATTTGCGAGACGGCATATGAGCAGTTCCTTATGAAGAGCGGGTACGCAATGCGAAGGGTCGAGGATGGGCTGTGGGAGGTCTACGACATAGACGATGACAAGGTTGTATTTGTGGGTGGGGTGGCCTTGACAAATCTGCTGGATGAAGAGGCGCTCGACGCCTTGGAACTGCTAAAGGGCGGATTCCTGACCCCGAGCCAGACCAGGAAGATAAAGCCCTAAACAAGATTTCACATCGATTACGGCGCCAAAGTTGCCCTTGAGGATGGGGCTCAAAATCGTACCCCAACGGACTGTTTAGCGCGTAGGTCGTGCCGATGGCGGCGGGCTTGTCCAAAACGTGTTTTGGGGGACCACCCAATGGCGAGTCGAGCAGACGCGTCTGCGACGCGAGATCGAGCGGCATAGCGAGGCGCAAGAATCATACATGGAGGACGGCTTGCGGCTCCTGGAACTGGCCCGTGATGCAAGCCGACTGTTTGCCAAACAGGATCCAAACGAGAAGAAACGGCTTCTAAATCTGGTCCTGTCGAACTGCGAATGGGATCGCGGCGAAGTTCACGCGAACTTCAGGGCAACCTTTTGACTTACTTGCAGAATCAGCGGTAGCAGCGGCGTCGAGCGACCACAGGGCATCCAGTTTGGCTGGGCTTCCTGGAAGCTTCTCGAACTTTCTGGGTCGCACCTCAGCCCGAACTGCCTGTGCTTTTGGGGCAAATTGGGACATTAGACTCGGCTTTAGGAAAATTTGAGGAGGCATCGCCTTTCTGGCGCGCGTGCTCAGCCGGTTGTGAACGTCAGCGTAAACCCCGATAATTCTACGACCACTAGGAAAAGTGCAGTCGCCAACAGCACAGCCTTATTGCATTTGCCAAACTGAAGTCGCCACAAGCGTCTCGTATATAG
>NZ_JAFFIW010000061.1 GCF_018588885.1 Mesorhizobium sp. dw_380 | reverse complement strand
CCCCCGTGTGGGGGAGATGTCCGGCAGGACAGAGGGGGGCGCTGCCCCGCAAACGTCTAAAAGTCGAACACATCGTCTGCGACCCGCATCACAAGGGCGTCATCGCCGGCTTCAAGTCTTACGATTTCCATCCTCATTGTGTAAATTCCCTCAACTTGGCGTACAAACTTTGACGTTTACGTAAATCCCAAACACTCTAACCGATTGAAAATGCTCGCTCCAAAATAATCGTTTGAATTTATCCAGCACCGGGGCTATTGGGTGCGGCGAAATCTCGCGGCTTCCCGCAGCCTTCCAGCCTCTTCCTCGGCACCGTCATCAAGTCGTCAAAGATTTGAGATTTGAGCGCAGTCACAGACAAAGGGAAAACATCCTCACATGGCACGCAACAAGATAGCGCTTATCGGCTCGGGCATGATCGGCGGCACGCTGGCGCACATGATCGGCCTCAAGGACCTCGGCGACGTGGTGCTGTTCGATATTGCCGAGGGCATTCCGCAAGGCAAGGGACTGGATATCGCGCAGTCGTCGCCGGTCGACGGTTTTGATTCCCGCCTGACCGGCGTCAACGACTATGCGGGCATCGAGGGCGCGGACGTCTGCATCGTCACCGCCGGTGTGCCGCGCAAGCCGGGCATGAGCCGCGACGACCTGCTGGGCATCAACCTCAAGGTCATGGAACAGGTCGGCGCCGGTCTCAAGAAATACGCACCGAAGGCCTTCGTCATCTGCATCACCAACCCGCTCGATGCCATGGTGTGGGCGCTGCAGAAGTTTTCCGGCTTGCCCAAGACCCATGTCGTCGGCATGGCCGGCGTGCTCGACAGCGCGCGCTTCCGCTATTTCCTGGCCGAAGAGTTCAAGGTGTCAGTCGAGGACGTCACCGCCTTCGTGCTCGGCGGCCATGGCGATTCCATGGTGCCGATGATCCGCTATTCGACGGTATCGGGCATCCCGCTGCCCGACCTGGTCAAGATGGGCTGGACCTCGAAGGAGAAGCTCGACCAGATCGTCCAGCGCACCCGCGACGGCGGCGCCGAGATCGTCGGCCTGCTCAAGACCGGTTCGGCCTATTACGCACCGGCGGCCTCGGCGATCTCGATGGCGGAAGCCTATCTCAAGGACAAGAAGCGCGTGCTGCCGTGCGCGGCGCACCTCTCCGGCCAGTATGGCGTCAAGGGCACCTATGTCGGCGTTCCCGTGGTGATCGGCGCCGGCGGCGTCGAGCGCATCATCGAGATCGACCTCAACAAGAGCGAACAGAAGATGTTCGAGTCTTCGGTGGCGACGGTGCAGGGCCTGACCGAGGCCTGCGTCAAGATCGCGCCGCAGCTCGCCTCGAAGTGAACCCGCCAAAACAATCTGGAGATAGTTCCCAATGAACATCCATGAATATCAGGGCAAGGCGCTGCTGAAGAGCTTTGGCGCGCCGGTGGCCGAAGGCGTGCCGGTGTTCAAGGCGAGCGAGGCGGAAGCCGCCGCCAAGGCGCTGCCCGGCCCGCTCTATGTGGTGAAGAGCCAGATCCATGCCGGCGGCCGCGGCAAGGGCAAATTCAAGGAGCTCGGCCCCGATGCCAAGGGCGGCGTGCGGCTGGCGAAGTCGGTGGCCGACGTCGTCGCCAACGCCAACGAGATGCTCGGCAACACGCTGGTGACCAAGCAGACCGGCCCGGCCGGCAAGCAGGTCAACCGGCTCTATATCGAGGACGGCGCCGACATCGAGCGCGAGCTCTATCTGTCTGTTCTTGTCGACCGTTCGGTCGGCCGCATCGCCTTCGTCGTCTCGACCGAAGGCGGCATGGATATCGAGGCGGTCGCCCATGACACGCCGGAGAAGATCATCACCGTCGCCATCGATCCGGAAAAGGACGTGACGGCAGCCGATATCAAGGCGCTAAACGCCGCGCTGAAGCTCGACGGCGACGCGGCCAAGGATGGCGGCACGCTGTTCCCTATCCTCTACAAGGCGTTCGTCGAGAAGGACATGAGCCTGCTCGAGGTCAATCCGCTGATCGTCATGAAGAACGGCCGCCTGCGCGTGCTCGACGCCAAAGTGTCGTTCGACAACAACGCGCTGTTCCGTCACCCCGACGTGCTCGAATTGCGCGACACCACCGAAGAGGACGAGAAGGAAATCGAGGCGTCGAAATACGACCTCGCCTATGTCGCGCTCGACGGCAATATCGGCTGCATGGTCAACGGCGCCGGCCTAGCCATGGCGACGATGGACATCATCAAGCTCTATGGCGCCGAGCCGGCCAACTTCCTCGATGTCGGCGGCGGCGCGTCCAAGGAAAAAGTAACGGCGGCGTTCAAGATCATCACCAGGGATCCGGCGGTCAAGGGCATCCTGATCAACATCTTCGGCGGCATCATGAAGTGCGACATCATCGCCGAGGGCGTGATTGCCGCGGTCAAGGAAGTCGGCCTGAAAGTGCCGCTGGTGGTGCGCCTGGAAGGCACAAATGCCGAGCTCGGCAAGAAGATCATCAACGACAGCGGCTTGAACGTGGTCTCGGCGGATGATCTCGACGACGCGGCCAAGAAGATCGTCGCGGCGGTGAAGGGCTGAGCCTGTGCCTCCGCGGAAGATAAATCTGATCGAGGCAGCAGACGCGAAGATCACCAAAGTCTTCGATCCGCATATCGCCGGTGACGTGAACGACAGCCAGGCGAAGGTCGCCAAGTTCGGCGAGGCGTTCGACTGGCACGCGCATGACCATGAGGACGAAGCCTTCCTCGTGCTGCGCGGCCGCATCGCCATCGATTTCCGCGATGGTCCGGTCGAGCTCGGCGAGGGCGATTTCATCGTCGTGCCGCGCGGCGTCGAGCACCGGCCGCGTTCGCTGACCGCGGAACCCGTGGTGCTGATGTTCGAGCCGGCGACGACGCTCAACACCGGCAACGCCAAGAGCGACCTCACCGTCACCGATCTCAAGCGGCTCTGACCCATGAACGCGGCGCCTTTCTCCTCCCTCTCGGCTGACCACCAGCGCCTGCAGGTGCTGGTCGGTGCCTGGCGTGGCGAGGAGGAGATTTCGGGCACGCAGTGGGCCGACGCCGGCACGGCGACTTCCGAAGTGCTGGCCGAGGCGCAATTCGGCGGCCTGATCGTGGTGCAGCGCTATCGCCAGCGCCGCGACGGCACGGTTTCGTTCGGCTCGCACAATGTGTTCGGTTTCGACCAGCAGAATAATGCCGTCACCATGCACCAGTTCGATTCCATGGGCTTCGTGCCGGTGGCTCCGGCAACGGGCATGTGGAACGGCAATGAGCTGGTCCTCGAACGATCGTCACCGCGTGGCGCCGCTCGCGTGACGTATGGTTTTGACGGCGCTGACTCCTACCGCATGAGACTTCAGTTCAAGCCCGCCGGCAGCGATGCCTGGCAAGACGTGGTGAGCGGCATCTACCGGCGTGTCTCGCCTTCCTCGATTAACGGTTTTTAGAAAAGGGCCACCATGTCCATTCTCGTCGACAAGAACACCAAGGTGCTGGTGCAGGGCCTGACCGGCAAGACCGGCACGTTCCACACCGAACAGGCGCTGGCCTATCACGGCACCAAGATGGTGGGTGGCATCCATCCCAAGAAGGGCGGCGAGACCTGGACCGGCTCGAAAGGCGAGGACCTGCCGATCTTCGCCACCGTCGCCGAAGGCAAGGAAAAGACCGGCGCCAACGCCTCGGTCATCTATGTGCCGCCGGCGGGCGCCGGCGAAGCCATCCTGGAGGCGATCGAGGCCGAGATCCCGCTGATCGTCTGCATCACCGAAGGCATTCCGGTGATGGACATGGTCAAGGTCAAGGCCCGGCTCGACCGTTCGACCTCCAGGCTGATCGGTCCAAACTGCCCGGGCGTGCTCACCCCCGACGAATGCAAGATCGGCATCATGCCCGGCAACATCTTCCGCAAGGGCTCGGTCGGCGTTGTTTCGCGCTCGGGAACGCTTACCTATGAGGCAGTATTCCAGACCACCAATGTCGGCCTCGGCCAGACCACCGCCGTCGGCATTGGCGGCGATCCCGTCAAGGGCACCGAGTTCATCGACGTGCTCGAGATGTTCCTTGCCGACGAGGAAACCAAGTCGATCATCATGATCGGCGAGATCGGCGGTTCGGCCGAGGAAGACGCCGCGCAGTTCCTCAAGGACGAAGCCAAGCGTGGCCGCAGCAAGCCGATGGCCGGCTTCATCGCCGGGCGCACGGCGCCGGCCGGCCGCACCATGGGCCACGCCGGCGCGGTGATCTCAGGCGGCAAGGGCGGCGCGGAAGACAAGATCGCGGCGATGGAATCGGCCGGCATCAAGGTATCGCCGTCGCCGGCGCGGCTGGGCACGACGCTGGTCGAGGCGATCAAGGGTTAAGGCAGTAAGGGAGTAGGGCAGTATGGCAGTAGGGGAATAGGAAGAACGGGACGAGCGCGGCTGCTTTCCCTACTGCCTTACTCCCTTACTGCCCTACTCCCCTCCAAAAACAGGAGACGGAGCGCGGCTCCGCAAAGTGACATGGCAAGACAAGATCAGGCCAACGACCAGTTTTCGCTCACCTCTTTCCTCTATGGCGGCAACGCCGATTACATCGACGCGCTCTACGCCGCCTATGAGGACGATCCTGGCTCGGTCAATCCCGAGTGGCAGGAGTTCTTCGCCGGGTTGAAGGACGACGCCGGCGATGTGCGCAGGAATGCCAAGGGCGCCTCCTGGGCGAAGCCCTCCTGGCCGCTGCAGGCCAATGGCGAGCTGGTGTCGGCGCTCGACGGCAATTGGGGCATCGTCGAGAAGCACCTGGAAAAGAAGGTCAAGGACAAGGCGGTCACCAACGGCGTCGTGCTGTCGGACGCCGACGTGCACCAGGCGACGCGCGATTCGGTGCGGGCCATCATGATGATCCGCGCCTTCCGCATGCGCGGCCATCTGCATGCCAATCTCGACCCGCTCGGCATTGCCAAGCCGCTCGAGGACTACAACGAACTGTCGCCGGAAAATTACGGCTTCACCGCAGCCGACTATGACCGGCCGATCTTCCTCGACAATGTGCTTGGGCTCGAATTCGGCACCATCCGGCAGATGCTGGAGATCCTGACGCGCACCTACTGCTCAACGCTTGGCGTCGAGTTCATGCATATTTCCGATCCTGAGGAAAAGGCCTGGATCCAGGCGCGCATCGAGGGCGCCGACAAGGAGATCACCTTCACCGCCACCGGCAAGAAGGCGATCCTGCAGAAGCTGGTCGAATCCGAAGGTTTCGAACAGTTCGCCGACGTCAAGTACAAGGGCACCAAGCGCTTCGGCCTCGATGGCAGCGAGGCGCTGATCCCGGCGCTGGAACAGATCATCAAGCGCGGCGGCCAGCTCGGCATGAAGGAGATCGTGCTCGGCATGGCGCATCGCGGCCGGCTGAATGTGCTCTCGCAGGTGATGGCCAAGCCGCACCGTGCCATCTTCCATGAGTTCAAGGGCGGCTCGGCCGCCCCCGACGAGGTCGAGGGTTCGGGCGACGTCAAGTACCATCTCGGCGCCTCCTCGGATCGCGAGTTCGACGGCAACAAGGTGCATTTGTCGCTGACCGCCAATCCTTCGCATCTGGAGATCGTCGATCCGGTGGTGATGGGCAAGGCGCGCGCCAAGCAGGACTATCTGTTCGGCCGCAGCCGCGAGGAGATCGTGCCGCTGGAAGAGCGCGCCAAGGTGTTGCCGCTCCTGCTGCATGGCGACGCCGCCTTCGCCGGCCAGGGCGTGATCGCCGAAATCCTCGGCCTGTCGGGCCTGCGCGGCCACCGCGTCGCCGGCACGCTGCATTTCATCATCAACAACCAGATCGGCTTCACCACCAATCCGCGCTTCTCGCGCTCGTCGCCCTATCCGTCCGACGTCGCCAAGATGATCGAGGCGCCGATCTTCCACGTCAACGGCGACGATCCGGAAGCGGTGGTCCATGCCACAAAGGTGGCGATCGAATTCCGCATGAAGTTCCACAAGCCGGTGGTGGTGGACATGTTCTGCTACCGCCGCTTCGGCCACAATGAGGGCGACGAACCGGCTTTCACCCAACCGATCATGTATCGCAACATCCGCACCCACAAGACCACGGTGCAGATTTATGGCGACCGCCTGATTGCCGAAGGCCACATCACCCAGGCCGAATTCGACAAGATGAAGGCGGATTGGCGGGCGCATCTGGAATCCGAATGGGAGGTCGGCCAGAGCTACAAGCCCAACAAGGCCGATTGGCTCGACGGCGCCTGGTCGGGCCTGCGCACGGCCGATAACCAGGACGAAACGCGGCGCGGCAAGACCGCCGTGCCGGTCAAGACGCTGAAGGAAATCGGCAAGAAGCTGACCGAGGTGCCGAAGGGTTTCGAGGCGCACAAGACGATCATCCGTTTCCTCGAGAACCGCCGCCAGGCGATCGAAGCCGGCGAGGGCATCGACTGGTCGACGGCCGAGGCTTTGGCCTTCGGCGCCATCCTACTCGACGGCAATCCGATCCGGCTGTCGGGGCAGGATTCCGAACGCGGCACCTTCTCGCAGCGCCACTCCGTGCTCTACGACCAGCGCGACGAGACCCGCTATATCCCGCTCAACAATCTGTCGGCCGCCCAGGCCGGCTACGAAGTCATCAATTCGATGCTGTCGGAAGAGGCGGTACTCGGCTTCGAATATGGCTACAGCCTTGCCGAGCCGAAGGCGCTGACCTTGTGGGAAGCGCAGTTCGGCGATTTCGCCAACGGCGCCCAGGTGGTGTTCGACCAGTTCATCTCCTCGGGCGAGCGCAAGTGGCTCAGAATGTCGGGCCTCGTCTGCCTCTTGCCGCACGGCTATGAAGGCCAGGGCCCGGAACATTCCTCGGCCCGGCTGGAACGCTTCCTGCAGCTTTGCGCCGAAGACAACATGCAAGTGGCCAACTGCACGACGCCGGCCAACTACTTCCACATATTGCGCCGGCAGCTGAAGCGCGACTTCCGCAAGCCGCTGATCCTGATGACGCCGAAGTCGCTGCTGCGCCACAAGCGGGCGGTGTCGACGCTGCCGGAAATGTCGGGCGAAAGCTCGTTCCACCGGCTGCTGTGGGACGATGCCCAGCTGCTGCCCAACCAAGCGATCAAGCTCACCAAGGATTCCAAGATCCGCCGCGTCGTGCTGTGCTCGGGCAAGGTCTATTACGACCTCTACGAGGAGCGCGAGAAGCGCGGCATCAACGACATCTATCTGCTGCGCGTCGAACAGCTCTATCCGTTCCCGGCCAAGGCGCTGATCACCGAACTTTCGCGTTTCCGCAACGCCGAGATGGTGTGGTGCCAGGAGGAGCCCAAGAACATGGGCGCCTGGTCGTTCATCGACCCATATCTGGAATGGGTGCTGGCGCATATCGACGCCAAGCATCAGCGGGTGCGCTACACCGGCCGGCCGGCCGCCGCGTCGCCGGCAACCGGATTGATGTCCAAGCACCTTGCCCAGCTCGCCGCCTTGCTCGAAGACGCGCTCGGTGAATAGAACAGAACCGGGCGAATAGACCTCAAGAAAAAACGGACAGGCACAATGGCTACCGAAATCCGCGTTCCCACTCTCGGCGAATCCGTCACCGAGGCGACCATCGGCAAGTGGTTCAAGAAGGTCGGCGATGCCATTGCCGCCGACGAGCCGCTGGTCGAGCTCGAGACCGACAAGGTAACGGTGGAGGTGCCGGCGGCCGCTGCCGGCACGCTGAGCGAAATCACCGCCAAGGAAGGCGAGACGGTCGGTGTCGGCGCGCTGCTGGGGTCGATTTCGGCAGACGGGGCCGCCGCCTCGCCGGCGACCAAGCCGCAGGCCGTGTCGCAGGCCTCGTCGCCGGACGCAGCGTCGACCACCAAGCAAGCCGCGGCCGAAACCGCCAAGATCGCCGGCGATGCCGGCGCGGTCGAGCCGCGCACCATGCCGCCGGCCCCGGCGGCGGCAAAACTGCTCGCCGAGCACAATTTGTCGGTCGAGCAGCTCTCCGGCTCCGGCAAGCGCGGCCAGGTGCTAAAGGGCGACGTGCTCGACGCCATCTCCAAGGGCGCACCGTCGCAACCGGCCGAAACGCCCAAGGCCGCCCCGGCCCCGGTTGCCGCGCGGGCGCCGTCTTCTGGTGACGACGCGGCGCGCGAGGAGCGCGTGCGCATGACCAAATTGCGCCAGACCATCGCGCGCCGGCTTAAGGAAGCGCAGTCGACCGCCGCCATGCTGACCACCTTCAACGAGGTCGACATGTCAGCGGTAATGGCGCTCAGGACCAAATACAAGGACGTGTTCGAGAAGAAGCACGGCGTGAAGCTCGGCTTCATGGGCTTCTTCACCAAGGCCGTCACTCACGCGCTGAAGGAAATCCCGGCGGTCAATGCCGAGATCGACGGCACCGACATCATCTACAAGAATTTTGCCCATGTCGGCGTTGCGGTCGGCACCGAGAAGGGTCTCGTCGTGCCTGTCGTGCGCGATGCCGACCAGATGTCGATTGCCGAGATCGAGAAGGAAATCGGCCGGCTGGGCATCGCCGCGCGCGACGGCAAGCTTTCGGTCGCCGACATGCAAGGCGGCACGTTCACGATTTCCAATGGTGGCGTTTACGGCTCGCTGATGTCGACGCCGATCCTCAACGCGCCGCAGTCGGGAATTCTGGGCATGCACAAGATCCAGGACCGGCCGGTCGTGGTCGGCGGCCAGATCGTGATCCGGCCGATGATGTACCTGGCGCTCAGCTACGACCACCGCATCGTCGACGGCAAGGAAGCAGTGACCTTCCTGGTCCGCGTCAAGGAAAGCCTGGAGGATCCCGAACGGCTGGTGCTCGATCTCTGAGGCGATCGGATGGCGGCTCGCGGCAGGGGCGGCCACTGATGGCCCGTTCGCTTGGGTCCGCCAGACCGATTGTGCTAGCGGCTGGCATGGTCATGGGTTCGGGAGTTGCCTATGCCGCCTGCCCGATCGAACTCGCCGTCTATGGCGAAGCCCAGAGCGGCAGTGAGATCGATTTCACGCCGAGCGGCAGATCGGCTACCGTCACCAACACTTTCCGCATGATCCTCGACAACAATGTGGTGCTGAACGGCATGGTCATGTGGAACGAGGGCGTGGCGCGGCCGGACGGCGCGCTGATGTACAAATGCCCGGAAGGCGACGTGACCGGCGATGAGCTTGCCGCCTGCTCCTTCTGGCACGGCGTCATCTACACGTCGGACGACAAGGGCAGCATCGGCCTGCTGCCGGCCGAGGGGGTCGAAGCACCGAAGACGCTGATCCTGCCCGATCTCGGGCCGGCGCTGCATCGGTCCAGCGCCTATGGCGGCGGCGGGTTTTCGAAAGTGCCGTGGGATGTGTTTGCCTTGAAGGGATGCCAGGAATGAGTGAGGCACAAAAGGTGCTGCTGGTCACCGGCGGCAGCCGCGGCATCGGCGCCGCCATCTGCCGGCTCGGGTCCAAGGCGGGCTACCGTGTCGCGGTCAATTATGCCACGAACCGGAATGCCGCCGACGCGCTCGTCGCCGAAATCAGGGCTGCCGGCGGTGAAGCGTTTCCGATCAAGGGCAATGTCGGCGTGGAGTCCGATGTGGTGGCCATGTTCGGCGCCGTCGACCGCGCCTATGGCCGGCTTGATGCCTTCGTCAACAATGCCGGCATTGTCGACCTCAAGGCGCGGGTCGACGAAATGTATGTCGCGCGGCTGGAGCGCATGATGCGCATCAACGTCGTCGGCGCGTTCCTGTGCGCCCGCGAGGCGGTGAAGCGCATGTCGACCCGCTACGGCGGCACCGGCGGCGCCATCGTCAACATCTCGTCGGCGGCGGCGGTGCTGGGCTCGCCGGGCGAATATGTCGACTACGCCGCCTCCAAGGGCGCGATCGACACACTCACCATCGGGCTCGCCCGCGAGGTGGCGCTGGAGGGCATCCGCGTCAATGCGGTGCGGCCGGGCATCATCGACACGGACATCCACGCCTCCGGCGGGCAGCCGGACAGGGTGGAGCGCTTCCGCGACATGCTGCCGATGAAAAGGGCGGGCACGGCGGACGAAGTCGCCGGTGCTGTTCTCTATCTTCTATCCGACGCCGCGTCCTATACGACGGGCGCGATTCTGAATGTCAGCGGCGGCCGCTGAGCCCCATCGAGAAGGACAGTATCATGGCTTATGACGTCGTTATCATCGGCTCCGGACCCGGCGGCTATGTCTGCGCCATCAAGGCGGCACAGCTTGGGCTGAAGGTCGCGGTGGTCGAGAAGAACGCGACCTTCGGCGGCACTTGCCTCAACATCGGCTGCATCCCGTCCAAGGCACTGCTCCATGCCTCCGAAATGTTCGCCGAGGCCGGCCATTCCTTCGACACGCTGGGCGTCGAGATATCAGCGCCCACGCTGAACCTGAAGAAGATGATGGCGCACAAGGACGCGACGGTGGCGTCCAACGTCAACGGCGTCGCCTTCCTGTTCAAGAAGAACAAGGTCGATAGTTTCCGCGGCACCGGCAAGGTGGTCGCGGCCGGCAAGGTCTCGGTGACCGGCGAGGACGGCAAGGTCGAGGAGATCGAGACCAGGAACATCGTCATCGCCACAGGTTCCGATGTCACCGGCATTCCAGGCGTCAAGGTCGATTTCGACGAGAAGGTCATCGTGTCGTCGACCGGCGCTTTGTCGCTGGAGAAGGTTCCGGGCCATCTGGTGGTGGTCGGCGGCGGCGTCATCGGGCTCGAGCTCGGCTCGGTGTGGGCGCGGCTCGGCGCCAAGGTTACCGTGGTCGAGTTCCTCGACACCATCCTGGGCGGCATGGACGGCGAGGTCTCCAAGCAATTCCAGCGGCTGCTCTCCAAGCAGGGTTTCGAGTTCAAGCTCGGCGCCAAGGTCACCGGCGTCGCCAAGGCCAAGAAGGGCGCCAGCGTCACCTTCGAACCGGTCAAGGGCGGTGCTGCCGAAACCATCGATGCCGACGTCGTGCTGATCTCGACCGGCCGCCGCGCCTATTCCGACAGTCTCGGCCTGAAGGAGGCGGGCGTCGAGGTCGACGAACGCGGCCAGGTCAAGACTGACGGCCATTTGCGGACCAACATATCCGGCATCTACGCGATCGGCGATGTCATCGCCGGGCCGATGCTGGCGCACAAGGCAGAGGACGAGGGCGTAGCGGTGGCCGAAGCCATCGCCGGCCAGGCCGGCCACGTGAATTACGACGTCATTCCGAGCGTCGTCTACACCAGCCCGGAAATCGCCTCGGTCGGCAAGACCGAGGAGGAACTGAAGAAGGCCGGCATCGACTACAAGGTTGGAAAATTCCCCTTCACCGCCAATGGCCGGGCGCGCGCGATGCTGCACACGGACGGCTTCGTGAAGATCCTCGCCGACAAGCAAAGCGACCGTGTGCTCGGCGTCCACATCGTCGGCTTCGGCGCCGGCGAGATGATCCACGAGGCTGCGGTGCTGATGGAGTTCGGCGGCTCGTCGGAGGATCTCGCCCGCACCTGCCACGCGCATCCGACAATGTCGGAAGCAGTGAAGGAAGCGGCGCTGGCCACCTTCTTCAAGCCGATCCACATCTAAGGGCCTTTCGGGCGCCATCGCCAAAGCAAAACGGCCCGCTTTTCAGCGGGCCGTTGATATTCGATCGGGCCGATTACTGAGCCGGTGCTGGCGCAGGGGCCGGAGCAGGAGCCGGCGCTGGTGCTGGTGCTGGTGCCGGCGCTGGTGCTGGAGCGGGCGCAGGAGCCGGTGCGGGCGCCGGAGTAGCCGGCTTCATCGGTTCAGCCGGCGCGGGCGCCGGGGCCGGTGTGCTGGCTGCTGGCGGCTCGGCGGGTGCCGGATGCTCGCCGCGTCTTCCGAAAACATAATACGCGACAATCGCCAGGATAACGACGACCAGCGCTATCAGCCAGGGGCTGCCGCCACCGCGGCCCGGCCGTGGAGCATTGGTGGTCGAATTGTACGGGTCGTTCGGGTTTGGTGTGTTCGCCATAAAAGTGTCCTCCAAGAAAATGAAAATGATCAATCAACAGCCATCAACGCGCAACCGTTGAATGGGTTTCACGCTAGCGGAGGAAAACGCCGGAAACGCGGCGCTTGCGGGCCTCCGCTGCCATCCGACTCAATTGACGGCGGTGACAGTATAACCGGCTTTGCGAAAATCCTCGACCAGACCCTCGGGACCGGGAAGGTGCAGCGCGCCGACCGCCATGAAGGCGTTGCCCCTGGCCAGGATCGGCCCGGCGTGGTCGACCATCACCTTGTTGCGGCTGGTGATCATGGTTTCCTCGAAGGCCGCATAGCCGGCTGCGTCGTTCTGCTCTTCGGGCATGGCGGCGCGGAACAGCGGCCAGAACATGCCGGTGTCGCCGCGCTGGTAGAGCAGGATCATCGTTTCGTTGATGTCGTTGACCTTGTCGCCCAGCTTCAGCGTGTCGACCAGGCCCTTCATGTGAAAGGCGAGCGGCAGCGAAGCCATGGCGCGGAGCTGGCTCTCGGCTGTCTCCAGTCCTTCCACCGGCTTGCCGGCGCCCTTGGCACTCTCGGCCAGCTTGACGTCGAGCACCGGTGCACCGCCGGACTGGCGGGCCAGTTCGCACGCCGGAAGCGCCATCATGGCCGACAGCATCCATGGTTTCATCTTGGCGACCGTCGCCGGCGGGATGCCGCGAGCGTCGAGCGCGGCATTCATGGCCGCCGCTTCGTCCGGCTTCAGCAATGACGACAGCGTCGTGGAGTCGGTGAACATCATCAGGTCCGGCTCTTTCAGCATCGCCGCCATCATCTTCTGCTTGTCGAGCACGTCGGTGGTCTCGATGATGAGGGTGCCGGCGGCGTCAAAGGCCTTCTGCGCTTGCGGCGGCAGCGTGGTGACGCGCGGGTCGGTCATGTGCATGGTGCCGAAGAGGAAGGATGGCTGTTCGCCAGACTTTTCCAACTTCCACAGCAGGCTCTTGCCGTTCGGCGTCGCGGCGGCTTCCGCCTCGATCTTCTGGTAGGCTGCCGGGTCATTCTTCTGCAGGGCCGACACCATGTCGGCGCCGGTGCAGGTCGGGATTTCCGCATGCGCCCTGCCGGCCGCGAACAGCAGGGCGGCGAGGAAAGACAGGAAAAACAGCATGTTGAGCGCGACGAGCAGCTTCAGCGATATGGAAGCTGCACGATCGGCGATGGCGATGACGCGTTTCATGACACCGTTCGTAGGCCCAAAAAGCGGCAAAACGGTTAACCTGTGCCGAGAAATTGTCCTGACCGGCTATCGTATCACGCCCTGGGATGGGCGGACTCGTAAATCTCCAGCAGCCTTGCGGTGTCGACGCCGGTATAGATCTGCGTCGTCGACAGGCTGGCGTGGCCGAGCAGTTCCTGGATGGTGCGCAAATCGCCGCCGCGGCCGAGCAGATGCGTGGCGAAGGAATGGCGCAGCGCGTGCGGTGTCGCGGTATCCGGCAGGTTGAGCGCCGAGCGCAGTTTCGCCATGTCGCGCTGGATGATGGCCGGGTTGAGCGGGCCGCCGCGCGCGCCGCGAAACAACAGGCCCTTCGGATCGAGATGATAGGGGCAGAGCCGGCGGTATTCCGCGATCGCCCTGAGCGCCACCGGCAGCACCGGCACCAGCCGCGTCTTGCCGCCCTTGCCGGTGACGCGCAGCACGGTGTCGGCTTCCGACGCCAGATCGGCGCCGGCGAGGCCGAGCGCTTCCGAAATGCGCAGACCAGAGCCATAGAGCAGCGTCAGCACGGCCGCGTTGCGGGCAGCGATCCAGGGTTCTTCCGCCAGTTGGCCTTCCACCGACACGACATGTTTGGCGTCGCTTGCCGTCAGCGGCTTGGGCAACGATTTGGGCTGGCGCGGCGCGCGCAGCGCGGCTGCACCCGCCGCATTGACGAGACCGCGCCGCTCGAGAAAACGCAGCAGCGAGCGGATGCCGGCCAGTCCGCGGCCGAGCGTGCGGGCGCCGGCGCCAGCATTGCGGCGGGCGGCGAGAAAGCCGCGCAGGTCGGCCGGGCGCAGATTGGCGATGTCCGAAATGCCCGGCGAGCCGCCGCAATGGCCGGTGAGGAAATGCAGGAATTGACGCGTGTCGCGCTCGTAGGCTTCCACCGTCTCGGGCGACAGCCGGCGTTCTCGCGCGAGCATCGTCAGCCAGCTTTCACGCGCCGCCTGGAGATCGGGTTTGGCCGGGATGAGGAATTCCTGCATGGCGTCGTTCCGGTTCCCCGGCATTTTCCGACAAGCGGGTTAGGAAGCGGTGAAGAGGCCGTCATTGAAATGACGACCGGCTGGGGTTAGAGCAAAGCCAAAGGATTTCGCGCCATGAGCAAGCCCCAGAACCCTGTCCAGATGGCCGTGATCGGCGCCGCCCACGGCATCAAGGGTGAGCTCAGGGTGAAAACCTTCACCGGTGAGCCGATGGCGCTGGCCGATTATGGGCCGCTCTATGCCAGGGATGGCCGCGCCTTCCAGATCATCGATATCAGGCCCGCCAACACCGTCGTCGTGGTGCGCTTCAAAGGCATCAACGACCGCAACGCCGCCGAGGCGCTGGCCGGTACCGAACTGTTCGTCGACCGCTCGATGCTGCCCGACGATGGCGAGGAGGATGAATTCTACCATGCCGACCTGATCGGACTGGACATCCGGGACGATACCGGCGCTGCCATCGGCAAGGTGGTCGCGGTGCATAATTTCGGCGGCGGCGACATTCTCGATGTGACGCTCGCCGGGCGCAAGGGCGTGCTGATCCCGTTCACGCAGGCCGCCGTGCCGCAGGTGTCGATCGCCGAAGGCTTTGTCCGTGTCGACCCGGCGGCGGCCGGGCTTGTCGACGATGAGGATGGCGATGCGCCGCGCGAGGACGATTTCGACCCGAAGGGCAGGCCGCGCGGACCGCGCGATGCCGGGGGCAACCGTTGAGTTTCGCCGCCTCGGTGCTGACGCTCTATCCCGAGATGTTTCCGGGCGCGCTCGGCCTGTCGCTGGCCGGGCGGGCGCTGGAGGCCGGCACATGGTCGCTTGAAGCGATCCAGATCCGCGACTTCGCCACCGACCGCCACCGCACCGTTGACGACACCCCGGCCGGCGGCGGCGCCGGCATGGTGATGCGCGCCGATGTGCTCGCCAGGGCGATCGACCATGCTTCGCCTCCGGGCGACGCGCGTCCGCGCCTGCTGATGAGCCCGCGCGGCAAACCGCTGACGCAGGCGCGTGTGCGGGAACTCGCCGCCGGGCCGGGCGCCGTCATCCTGTGCGGCCGCTTCGAAGGCGTCGACCAGCGGGTGATCGACGCACGGGAATTGGAGGAAGTCTCGATCGGCGATTTCATCCTGTCCGGCGGCGAGCCTGCCGCACTGGTGCTGCTTGACGCGGTGGTGCGGCTGCTGCCCGGCGTCATGGGCAACGCGGTGTCGGGTGAGGAAGAGAGCTTCGAGAACGGCCTGCTCGAACATCCGCATTACACGCGGCCGCAGGAGTTCGAGGGGCGGGAGATTCCCGAAGTGCTGATCTCCGGCAATCATAAGAAGATCGCGGCGTGGCGGCGGGATCAGGCCGAGAGGCTGACTAGGGAGAGACGGCCGGACCTGTTGGTCACTCAGCCCTTGCCAAAGTAGTAGAACGCCAGAAACAGGCCGACGGCGACGACGAAGCCGCGCACCAAATTCTGCGGCACGCGCTTGGCGATCCACACGCCGGCATAGCCGCCGAGCGCGCCGCCGGGAATCATGACGATCGCCTGCGGCCAGGCGACCACGCCGCCAGAGACGAAGACGACGATGGCGACCGCCGCGATGACCACGGCCAGCATGTTCTTCAGCGCGTTCAGCCGGTGGTAGTCGCCGGCTTGCGTCAGGCCGAGCGTCGCCAGCATCATCACGCCCATGCCGGCGCCGAAGAAGCCGCCATAGATGGCGGTGAGGAACTGCGCCAGCGAACCGGCGAGCGAGCCCACCGCCGCCTCATGCCCGGGCTTTGGCGCCGGCTTCAGCCATGGTCCGGCGGCAAACAGCGCGGTTGCGCAGAGCAGCAGCCATGGCACCAGGGCGCGAAACGACGGATTGGACAGCGCCAAAAGGATAAAGGCGCCAGCCAGCGCGCCGGCCGCCGAGATCAGGCTAAGCAGCAGGGCGCCACGCCAGAAATGCCGGATGTCGTCCCAATAGGCCAGCGTCGAGGTGATGTAGCCCGGAAATTGCGTCACTGACGAGGTGGCGTTGGCGACGATCGGCGGCAGGCCGACCAATGTCATGGCGCCGAAGGTGATGAAGGTGCCGCCGCCGGCGACCGCATTGGCGGCGCCTGACAGGAAGCCCGCGAGGAAAAGCAGGATGGCGTCGAAAACAGACATGGGATGCGGCCAAGGAGAACTGTGCTATTTCAGGCTTAGGGAGCAGGAACGGCCGACGCAACCCGGCACGGCGGGATTACGATGGAGCCATGCAGGTAAAAAATGCGCGGCCAAGGCGTGACAAAGCGCCGAAATAGCTGTATGTGCCCGCCCGTACCGGCAAGAAAACTGTGCCGGACCCGTCAACAATGACGGTGTAGTCGCCCCTGCCCGATGTTTTGAAGACGGATGTCTCAGAGACAAAGGGCATAACCGAGCGGTCATTGGAACTGTAAGGCGAGCGTAGGGCGCTCTGACTGTCGGAAGAACAAGAAGTGGATTATTGAGATGGATATTCTCCGTCAGCTCGAAGCCGAACAGGCCGCCAAGATCGAAGCCAAGCGCAAGCTTCCCGAATTCCAGCCCGGCGACACCGTGCGCGTCCAGGTCCGCGTGACCGAAGGCACCCGCACCCGCGTCCAGGCTTACGAGGGCGTCGTCATCGCCCGCGCCGGTTCTGGCTTCCAGGAAAATTTCACCGTCCGCAAGATTTCCTACGGCGAAGGCGTCGAGCGCGTGTTCCCGGTCTACTCGCCGATGGTCGAGGGCGTCGAGATCGTGCGCCGCGGCAAGGTGCGTCGCGCCAAGCTCTATTACCTGCGTGACCGTCGCGGCAAGTCGGCCCGTATTTCGGAAAACACCGGCGTGCGCGCCCGCAAGCTCAACGATGAGGAGCGCGACGCGCTGAACGCCGAGAAGGCCCGCATCGAGGCCGAGAAGGTCGCGGCAGCCCAGGCGCTGGCCGCCGAGACGGCCGCCAAGGAAGCCGCCGAGAAGAAGGCCGCCGACGAGGCAGCCAAGGCCGCTGAAGCGACCCCGGCCGAATAAGGCTTTCTCGACAAGGTTTTTGAAAAAGGCGGCTTCGGTCGCCTTTTTTCGTTTCACCAGACTTGTGAATGCCTTCAGCTCCAGAAATCACGCGCGGCAGTTGACGCGATATTATCTTGTGTACTAAATAATCGTGTACAAGTGAATTGGAGATTTGATTATGGCGCTCTATACGACACAGGCACACGTCACCGGCGGCCGCGCCGGCCATGGCGAGACCAGCGACGGTCTGCTCAAGGTCGACCTGGCGATGCCCAAGGAGCTCGGCGGGCCGGGTGGGGCGACCAACCCCGAACAGCTTTTTGCGATCGGCTACGCGGCCTGCTTCGAAAGCGCCGTCCGCTTCGTCGCGCGCAAGCAGAAGCTGCCGCTTAGGGATGCCGCGGTAACCGCCACCGTCAGTCTTCTTCCCAATGGCGAGGGCTTCAAGCTCGGTGTCGCGCTCGCGGCGGAGACGAAAGGCCTTGATCAGGCTGCGGCGGAAGCGCTTGTATCGGAGGCGCACAAGATCTGTCCCTATTCAAACGCCGTCAGGGGCAATGTCGATGTAGCGCTTTCGGTAAAGGCGGCATGACGGGAAAGACAACAAAGAGCGCCAGCGACGTCCCGGCGGAGGCCGCCGGGACGATCAGGGTTCCACGGCTCGATCAGCAGCTCTGCTTCGCGCTCTATTCGGCGAGCGGGCTGATGACCAAGGCGTATCGGCCGCTGCTCGAGCCACTTGGTCTCACCTATCCGCAATATCTGGTGATGCTGGCGCTGTGGGAGCGTGCGCCGAGCACGGTGGGCGAACTGGGCGCGGCGCTGGGCCTGGATTCCGCGACACTGACGCCGCTGATCAAGCGGATGGAAGCAGGCGGTCTCGTAACCCGCCGGCGCGATGCCGCCGACGAGCGCCGGGTGCTGGTCGAGCCGACCGCCAAGGGCCGGGCGCTGCGGGCGCACGCGCAGGATGTGTCATCGGCACTTGCCTGCAGCGTGCCGCTGGAACCGGGCGAAGTGAAAGCCCTGCACGCGACACTCACCAGTCTTGTGGCGACGATGCGCGAGGCAAGTGACCGCCGCGACGAGCGAGATGGGTCCCCCTTCAACTCTCCATCTTGACGCAGTCCCCAGGGACTTTGCTATGCGCTTTTCCCGGGAAGCCGTGTCACCTGAAATGGCCTCAGGAATCAAATGGTTTGCGCGGGGTGGCGCAGCGATTGCCAGGACGGTGCGGTTTCGAGACTTGAGAACTCTCCCGCCGCGATGCCGCGCAAGATCTCCAGCAATGCCCCGCTAGCGGCTCGCGCCAACGATCCGCCAAGGCTCACGCGGCGAACACCGGCATCGGCGATCTGATCAAAGGTCAGTCCGGAAACGCCTTGCCCCAGGACGTGGTTGACCGGCGCGCCCACCGATCGGCAGATCCTGCGCAAGCCCTCCAAGTTCTGGATACCGGGCGCATAAAGGACGTCTGCTCCCAATGCCTCGAAGCGCTGCAGCCGGCGAATTGCCTCGTCCAAATCATAGGCGCCCTTGCCGATGCCATCGGCACGGGCGGTCAGGACGATATCATGCCGGCGCGCGGCTTCCGCCGCCACGGCGACACGCGCGACGGCGTCATCGAATTCGCGAATCGGCTGCGAAGGATCGGGCATCCGGTCTTCAATCGAGACGCCTGCCAATCCGGCTTCGGCCGCGAGCCTGATAGTTTCGGCGACGCCATCGGCGGTGCCAGCATAACAATCCTCAAGGTCGGCGGTTACGGGGAGGGTGGTCGAGGCGGCAATCTCCGCGGCATAGGCCAGGCTTTCGTCGCGGCTAACGTCGTTCGCTCCGTCCTTCCTGCCGCGTGAGAATGCGTACCCGGACGAAGTGGTCGCCAGCGCCTTGAAGCCCAGCTGGGCCATCATCCGGGCGCAGGCGACGTCCCAGGGATTGGGAATGATGAAGCATCCGGTGGCGTGCAGCCCGCGGAAGGTTTGAACTTTCTCCGAGCGGGATGTCACGGGACGAACGCTCCTGTTTCTATTTCTGACTTGATACGGCAGGCTGCCGGTCGTCCGGACGCAAGGCTGTTCGCCCCGTCTCTGGAGAGCGCGGCCACCGACGAAATCAACCTCCGCGACAGCGATCACGCCGCAGAATGACATGCCGGCCCGGTTATGTCCCCAAATCCTCCGATAAAGGCATTCAAATCCGTTTTCACCTGTCTTGACGCAGCGGACCGTCTTGCATGGCGCTTGGGGGAAGCTAAAGTCGGCGCCGGATTTTCCAGTAAGCCCGGCCAATGTCCGGGCGCTTTCAATTTCGGGGAGTGTGTCATGACCAAATCGAAACTGCTGCTGGCCGGCCTGCTTGCCCTCGTCCTGGCGCCAATTGCCGCCTTCGCACAGGCGCTGCCGGATCTCGGCGGCAAGAAGGTGGTGGTGGTGACCGAAAATGCCTATCCGCCGCTGCAGTTCATCGACGCCAAGACGGGAAAACAGATCGGCTGGGAATATGACGCGATGAACGAGATCGCCAAGCGGCTGAATTTCAAGGTCGAGTACCAGAACACCTCCTGGGACGCGATGATCCAGGCGGTTTCCGACAACCAGTACAACATCGGCATGACCGGCATCACCATCAAGGACGACCGCAAGCAGAAGGTCGACTTCTCCGATCCCTACATGCGTTCGGAGCAGTTCATGCTGGTGCGCGGCGACGAAAGCCGCTTCAGCGACGCCAAGACCTTCGGCGCCTTCAAGGACGGGCTGATCGGCGCTCAAGCCGGCACGACGCCGTTCTACACCGCCGTCTACAGCGTCCTCGACGGCAATGAGCAGAACCCGCGCATCAAGCTGTTCGAGACCTTCGGCGCCACGGTGCAGGCCTTGAAGTCGGGCGACGTCGATGTCGTGCTGACCGACGGCACCGCCGGCAAGGGCTATGTCGATGCTTCGCAGGGCAAGCTGAAGCTGATCGGCGGCCCGCTCGGCACCGAGGATTTCGGCTTCATCTTCCCCAAGGGATCGGATCTGGTGAAGCCGGTCAACGCCGCGATCGCGGCGCTGAAGGCCGATGGGACGTTGGACGCGCTGAACAAGAAGTGGTTCCTTGATTACAAGATGGGGCAGTGAGCCGTCTTGGCACGGTTTGGCGGTGAGGCGCACGAACTCGCGCTGACTCTGCGCTTGAACACCCCCCTCTGTCCTGCCGGACATCTCCCCCGCAAGGGGGGAGATCGGCTGTACAACCCGCTTCCGCAAATATCCAAGGTTGAAGAAAATGCGCAGCCGACCAAGCTGCTGATCTCCCCCCTTGCGGGGGAGATGTCCGGCAGGACAGAGGGGGGTTGCTGGGCGGCTTGCGTTCGCGATTTTCATTTCTCCGGCCGCGCCTGATGGCACCGCCTTCATCCACCAAGCCCGACTTCCCCTGGTGGCTTGCCGTTGCCGCCGTCCTTGCGTTGGCGGGGGCTTTGTTCATCGCTACCAGCGATCTCTATGCCCAGGTCTTCGCCACTGTCGCCAAGGGCATCGGCATCACCGTCTTCGTCACCGTGGTCGCTTTCGCCCTGGCGTCGATCATCGGTCTCGGCATTGCGCTGATGGGCCTGTCGGGCTCGCGCCTGATGCGGCAGACGGCGCGCTTCTATGTCGAGATCATCCGCGGCGTGCCGATCCTGGTGCTGCTGTTCTGGATTGCGTTTGCCGGCGCGCCGGCCTTCGTCGCGGCGTGGAACGCGCTGACCGCGCCGCTGCAGAATGCCGGCCTGTTTGGTGAACTGCTGGTGCGCGACGTGTCGCTTCTGTGGCGCGCCATCATGGCGCTCACCATCGGCTATTCAGCTTTCATCTCCGAGGTTTTCCGGGCCGGCATTCAGGCGGTCGAAAAGGGCCAGATCGAGGCGGCGAAGGCGCTGGGGCTGAGCCGCGCGCAGCGGTTCCGGCTGATTGTCTTTCCGCAGGCGATCCGCACCATATTGCCGCCGCTCGGCAATGATTTCGTCGCCCTGGTCAAGGATTCCTCGCTGGTCTCGGTGCTCGGCGTCGCCGACATCACCCAGATGGGCAAGGTCTATGCCGCCGGCTCGTTCCGCTTCTTCGAGACCTATTCGATAACAGCCTATATCTATCTCATCCTGACCGTCGGCCTGTCGCTGGCGCTGAGGGCACTGGAGCGGCGCTTGCGCCGCCAGCACGAGGAATAGTTTTTGCGCGCAGACAGCGCTACGATCCTCGACATATTTTCGGTGAGGAGATCTCATGATCGTCGACAAGGCCAATGCGGCGCTGGATTCCGTCTATGGCGCCGACACGCCGGAAACGTTGGCGCAAGCCTATGCCGCCTGGGCCGCGACTTATGACAGCGAGACCGCTTCGCTCGGCTATCTGCTCCCGTTCCTGATCACCGCCTGGGTGGCTCGCCACGTTCCGCCGGCTGAAGGGCCTCTGCTCGACGCCGGCTGCGGCACCGGCCTGTCGGGGCCGTCACTGAAAGCGCTGGGCTATGGCGACATCGCCGGGCTGGATCTCTCGGACGACATGCTGAAGATCGCCGGCAGCCGCAACGCCTACAGCGAGCTGAAACAGGCGATGCTGGGCGGGAAGCTGCCATGGCCCGACGGCCATTTCCGCGCTTTCTTCTCGACCGGCGTGTTCACCATCAGCCATGCACCGGCTTCCGGCCTGCACGAACTGGTGCGCATCACGAAAAAGGGCGGTCACGCCATCTTCACCGTCCGCGACCAGGTCTTTGAAAGCGGCGGCTTCCAGGCTGTCTTCGACGAGCTGACGCAGGCGAAGAAATGGCGACCGGTCGAGCAGAGCCCGTGGTTCCGCTGCTATGCCATCGCCGAGCCGGACGCGCTGGTGAAGACGTTTGTATTTGAGGTGCTGTAGCGGAGTGGGCCTACAAATAGTCTCAAATTGGAATGATCAACTGTCAAAATTGGTGCTGCCCCTCATCGCCCTGCCGGGCACTTCTCCCCGTATAGTGACGGGGAGAAGGGGCTGGCCGCAACGCCGGCTCTCTTTTTGCAACGCTGGTGGTTGGCGAAGGCATTGATGAGAG
>NZ_JAFFIW010000060.1 GCF_018588885.1 Mesorhizobium sp. dw_380 | reverse complement strand
CGCTGTCACCGCCGATTTCGCCAACGGCCGGCGTTGCAAGCGGCGAGCCTGCGGCCAGCAGTCTTCTCCCCGTTTACGGGGAGAAGGTGCCGGCAGGCGGATGAGGGGCAGCGCGGCGCTCGTTTCAGGGCCGTGCCCCTCAACACTGCTACCTCCCCGGCCGACCCGTCTTGCCCGGCCGCCGTTTTTCCCGACGTGCGTCGCCCGGATCCTCATACGACCCGATGCCGGCGCGTTCGCGCTTGACCGGCTTGTCGCCCTCGATCGGTGTCTCGGTCCGCCGCACCGTCATCTCGTCGAGCGAGTTCTTCTTGAACAGCGGCTTGGTGGCATCGCCCGGAATGCCGAAATCGGAGCCATGCGCCTCTTCCGCCGACTGTTTCTTGAACAGCGAACGTGACACGGCACCCGCTGGCGTCGGCATGTCGGTGCCCGGGCCCATGGCGTCGAGCGATGGTTTGGAAAACAGCGGCTTCTTCACCGGCACGGAGCCATCGGCGCCCATCTCGTCGAGCGCTGGCTTGCGGAAAAGGTTGGGCCGGGCAGCCTTGGCCGCCTCTTCGGCGGTACGCGCTTCGTCGAGCTTGCGAAAACGCTCCTGTTCCTCTGATGTACGATGTTTGGCCACGCCCTTGTTGTGCTTGCCCTTTTCGCGACCCGAGACCGGGCTTTCCATGTCGGCGTATTTGGCCAGCGGGTCTTCGGAGATGGACAGTTCCATCTCGCGCAGCCGCTTGATTTCGTCGCGGATGCGGGCGGCCTTCTCGAAGTCGAGATTGGCGGCGGCGTCGCGCATCTGTTTCTCCATCGCGTCGAGATGAGCCTTGAGGTTGTTGCCCATCATGGCGCCGGCGCTGTCTGTGAACTGCGAGATGTCGGCGCGGACATGGTCCTTCTCGTAGACCGAGTCCAGAATGTCGGAGATGCGCGACTTGACCGATTCCGGCGTGATGCCGTTGGCCGCGTTCCATTCCATCTGCTTCTCGCGGCGGCGGTTGGTCTCGGCCATCGCCCGCTCCATCGAGCCGGTGACCTGGTCGGCGTAGAGGATGACCTTGCCGTCGACGTTGCGCGCGGCGCGGCCGATGGTCTGGATCAGCGACGTTTCGGAACGCAAGAAGCCTTCCTTGTCGGCATCGAGGATGGCGACGAAGCCGCACTCGGGAATATCGAGTCCCTCGCGCAGAAGGTTGATGCCGACCAGCACATCGAAGGCGCCGAGGCGCAGATCGCGCAGGATCTCGATGCGCTCCAGCGTGTCGATGTCGGAGTGCATGTAGCGCACGCGCACGCCCTGTTCGTGCAGGTATTCGGTCAGGTCTTCGGCCATGCGCTTGGTCAAAACAGTGACCAGCGTGCGATAGCCGGCCTTGGTGGTCTCGCGGATCTCGCCGACGACGTCGTCGACCTGGCTCTTGGCCGGGCGCACCTCGACCGGCGGGTCGATCAGGCCGGTCGGGCGGATGACCTGCTCGGCGAAGACGCCGCCGGCCTGCTCCATCTCCCATCCGCCCGGAGTCGCCGAGACCGCGACCGAGAGCGGCCGCATGGCGTCCCATTCCTCGAAGCGCAGCGGCCGGTTGTCCATGCAGGACGGCAGGCGGAAGCCGTATTCGGCCAGCGTCGCCTTGCGCCGGAAGTCGCCGCGATACATGCCGCCGATCTGCGGCACGGTGACGTGGCTTTCGTCGATGAAGACCAGCGCGTTGTCGGGAATGTACTCGAACAGCGTCGGCGGTGGATCGCCCGGCTGGCGGCCGGTGAGATAGCGCGAATAGTTCTCGATGCCGGCGCAAGAGCCGGTGGCTTCCAGCATTTCGAGGTCGAAGCGGGTGCGCTGCTCCAGCCGCTGCGCTTCCAGCAGGCGTCCGGCGCGCTCCAGTTCGACCAGCCGGTGCTTGAGCTCTTCCTTGATCGACTTGATCGCCTGGTTCAGGGTCGGACGCGGCGTCACATAGTGCGAGTTGGCGTAGATCTTGACGCTTTTCAGCTCACCGGTCTTCTGGCCGGTCAGCGGGTCGAATTCGGTGATCTGCTCGATCTCGTCGCCGAACATCGAGATGCGCCAGGCGCGGTCTTCCAAGTGGGCCGGGAAGATTTCGATCGTATCGCCGCGCACGCGGAACGAGCCGCGGACGAAATTGATGTCCTGGCGCTTGTATTGCTGAGCCACCAAATCGGCGAGCAGCGCGCGCTGGTCGAGCTGGTCGCCGATCTGCATCTGGAAGGTCATCGCCGTATAGGTCTCGACCGAGCCGATACCGTAGATGCAGGAGACCGAGGCGACGATGATGACGTCGTCGCGCTCGAGCAGCGAGCGCGTCGCCGAATGGCGCATGCGGTCGATCTGCTCGTTGATGGAGGATTCCTTCTCGATGAAGGTGTCGGTGCGCGGAACGTAGGCTTCCGGCTGGTAGTAGTCGTAATAGGAGACGAAATACTCCACCGCATTCTCGGGGAAGAATTTCTTGAACTCGGCGTAGAGCTGCGCCGCCAGCGTCTTGTTGGGCGCCAGGATCAAAGCGGGGCGCTGCGTCTCCTCGATCACCTTGGCCATGGTGAAGGTCTTTCCGGAGCCGGTGACGCCGAGCAGCACCTGGGTGCGGTCGTTGTTGTCGACGCCTTCGACAAGGTCTTTGATGGCGGTCGGCTGATCGCCGGCCGGCTCGAAGTCCGACACCATCTTGATGGCGATGCCGCCTTCGGATTTTTCAGGCCGGGCAGGGCGGTGCGGCGTCCACAGCACACCGTCCTTGTGCAGCGGATTGCCGGATTCGATCAGCGCGGAGAGTGCGGCCACCGTCGCGGTGACGCCGCTCGATGTCATCGTCTCGGCTTCTTCCAGCGAGATGTCGAGGCCGGCGACCGGATTGAGGCCGGCGGCTGTGCGCTCGCGGGCGGTGGCGGCGCCACCCATCGAGGTGCCGCGCGCGGTGCGGCCGGGCGCGGCGGAGCGCTCGGGAATCTTCTTCGACGGTTTTGTCGATTTGCCGGCGTCGCCCTTGCCGCCCTGGCGCCCTTCGCGTTCGGCCTCCTGCTCTATCTGCTCGGCCCAGTCCGAAATCGAACCAGTCAGCGGCGCGCCGGACAGTTCAGGCTGCGGCATCTCGGCGAAACCGCCTCTGTGCAGCGGCTCCGAGGCATCGAGGAAATCGGTCAGCGGACTGCGCCGCTTCGGTGCGGCGCGGTCGTCATTCGCCGTCGGCGGCGTTGTTTTATCGGGGGATTTGGCCATGTCCCGAATATGGGAGGTCTTGGCGAAAATGGAAAGAGCCGGATGAGGCGACGCGCATCACCAGATGCTGCTCCTGACAGAAGGCTGTCAGGAGCTGAAAGGCACGGCCCGTGCCTGGCCGATGCCGGTCAGGCGCCGCGTGCGTTGTCCGCCACGCGCGTCGGCGATCCGTTCAGACGCGGCACCACGACGAGGCGCGTGACCTTGCCTTTCTTGAAGGCGGCGAGGAAGCGGGCATAGTCCCTGAAGACGACGCAGCCATTGGACTCGGCGCGGCCGCCGCGCAGCATATAGGTGTGGGCGAGCAGGCCGTTGCGGTTGTACTTGTTGCCATTCACCGGCGTCAGGCGCAACGCCTCGACGCCATGAAAACGCGATTCGCGTAGCGAGAGATTGTAGGTGTTGGGCGGGGTCGGGCCGCGATCCTTCTGGTCGACGTAGCGCGGCTGGTCGACCATGGCGCCGAGACCCGAATGCGCCTCGAGCCGCTGGCCGTCGGGCATGTAGACGGTCTTGGCGCTGATATCATAGACGGCGACGCCGTGGCCGGCTCCGCTTCCGGCGCCCGGCCCATTGAACAGGTTCCTGAACGCCTGGCCGAGACCGCCCGAGGGCGTGTCCGGCTTGGCGTAGGCCAGCACGTCACCGCCATCGCGGCCTTGCCGGGCCGGTTGCCTGGCCTGCTGGACCGGCTTTGCCTGGGGCGCCGGCTTCTGCTGCACGATCCTGGGCTGTGGAGCCGGCTTGTCCTGCTCCACCGCCTTTGGCTGCTGCGGCGCGTCATATTGCGGGCGACGGGTCGGCAGCGGCACGTCGTCGGTGAGCGCATCCGGCAGCGAGGCGGCATCGCCAGGCTGTTCCTTCTGAGTCTCGACGGGCGCAACCGCGACATCGGCCGAGGATTCGGTCATCGGCAGCGGCGAGGCGAAGGCTTCGTCCTCGACCGGCAGCGACTGGACCAGGGCCAGCGCCAGCTGCGCGTTGTCAGGCGTTTCCGGCTGGGCAAAGCCCATCGGCGCCGGCGCGGTCTGCACGACAGCGGAACCGGTATCGGCACGGGCGAAGCGTTCCGCCGCCGGCATGTCGTCCGACAGACTGGCCATGACCTGGACGGACGGCACCAGCGAGGCCTCGGTGATCCGTGGCGCGGCGTTGGAAATCACCGGGCGCGCGTTGGCCGTGACGACAGGCTTGCCGGCGACGGCAAAGGCGGCAGCGAGCCTGGCCGGCGACAGCGAGGCTTCCATGCGTTCGAAACGCTCCTGCGATTTCGACTTGGCGAGCACCGGGGCGACAGCAGCAACCGGCTTCGCCTGCGCCACGAGGCGCGCGGACTTCTGCGCCCGGGGGCTGGCCGCGGCCAAGTGGAAGCAGCTGGCGCCGCATTGCACGGCATGGTCATGCAAGGCTTGTGCGCCGCCATGGGCATTGGCCAGCACGAATGGCGCAGAAGAACTGAGGAAATGCTGTTTCAGCGGATCGGCGAGAGCGAGCGAGCCGGGCATCGACAGCGTCTGCGGCAGGCCGGTCGACCTTGCCGACAGCGAGGCGCCGACGGAGCTGAGGCCAGCCATGGTGCCGATCAGCCAGAGGCCGACGGCAGCGCCGACACCGGGCACCGCGACCCAGCGGACGATCCGTTCAGGGTTGAAGGATGAGGCACGTGGCGCGTCACCGGCGGTCTCGCCGTCCCAACGCCTGTCCCCGACAATTTTCTTACTCAAGAACGCCATGCAACCAATCTTGCTCCAATCGGCTCCCACGTCCGCGGCTGTGATAGCCGCGACGACCATTCTGTGAGTGATCCCAGGTGGTCCCCGACGCGTTTGCCGCGCCTGTCGTTAGTTGCCGATTGCTTCAAAATATGGACAAAGTTGGTTAACCAATCCCTCTCAAAACCAACAGAGAGACGTGGACTTTGTGCCGAAAAAGGCTCGTCCACGACCATGCACGCGGTATTGCAGCCCTTCCAATCCTGTTTTGCTGCCTGTTTTTGCCCCTCGAGTCAAGCAAAACAGCCCTTGCTAATGTTCGTAGAAGGCGGTCCGACCGCCCCCGCGGCAATCAGGCATGCCATTTCGGACCGGCCGAGCGGCTTAAAACTCTACCGGCGCCCCGCAACACCTGTTGCCGTCTTGCGACAATTTTTCGGCGTGGGGCGATCTTCCAGAACGTCCATCGTTTCATGGAAGCGCTTGGGTTCCTCGCCCCTCCTTTGGACCCCACGTCCTTTGGGCGAGGAATCCAAGTTCTGTAGGCTCTTAGTTGAACCACAGCGCAAATGTCAGAAACCCGCCACCGCTGAACTCGCGCTGGATCTGGTCGAAATCCTCGCTGGTCAGGATCTTGCCGCTTTCGAGGTAAGGTGCGATTCCGGGGCCGGTGATCGACAGCACGAGGTCGAAGGGCCTCGGCTCGTCGAAGAAGCGCTTCATGTTGATGCCCTTGCCGGTGATGCGGAAATGCGGCAGCAGCACGCGGCCTTCGAGCAGGTCCTCGGCCATGGTCAGGGTGGCGAGCCAGGCCTGGACCTGTTCCTCCCCGACTTCGAGGCCGGTGAGCGGGTTCTCGCCCTTCTGCTGCGGGCCGGGCAGCCATTCGCGGTCATTGTCGGTTTCGGCGCGGATCGCCTTCCAGTCCTCGCGCGACAGCCGGATCATTTCGAGCAGTTCCCGGCGTGCCGCCTTGCGGCGCTCCGGCTCGACCACCGGCCAGTTGATGAGATGCACCATCGAGATGAAATCGGCGATGCGCCATTCCGAGGAGAAGATGCTCGAGCCCATCTCGCTCGGCGGCGGCACGAGAATATCCTGCAGCGGCAGTTTTGCCCGCGGGAACAGCATGTGGAACGAGCCGTCGAAGGTGCTCCTGAAATCATGCGCCAGCCAGAAATCCGCCTGGGCCATCAGGAACTCGGCATAGCCCTGCAGCCAATAGCCGTCGGCGCGGTCGAAGCGGAAGGTGAGCGCGGGTGCCGCGTCGCCCTGTGAGATGCCGCCGCGCGACAGCGCGGCCATGATGGCCGCCATGCTCTCATCCGGTGCGATCGTGCCGTCCTCGTTGAGGTCGATGCCGACATGGGTGAGGTCGATGATCATGCCGATGTCGGCATCGGCCGGCACCGAACCCAGCGTGGTGGCGGATTTTTCCAGCCGGTCGCGGAAGGCGACCAATATGGCGCGGAACTCTTCATAGGTCAGCGGCGCGGGGTTGGGATTGGACGGCACGGGCAGCTGCATCAGCGGTAGCATGAAGGATTGCGGGCTCTCGAAACCATGCCGGTGCAGACCGCTGGCGAGCACCTCCAGCGCGGTGAAGAATTCACCGGCGCCGGCCGCATAGGCGGATGCCGGATCCTTCGGCGCGGCGGCTTCCAGCGTCGACAGTGCGCTGTCGCGCGCGGCGACGGTCTTCGCGTCGAAAAGCGCGGTTGCCGCTTCGGGCATGGCGGCACTGGCAAAAGACAGGGGCAGAAGCACTGTGAAGACGGATGCCAGCAGGCTTGCTATTCGTGTCATCTTTCCCTCCCATGTATTTGTCGCCGGCGACCATACACGAATGTCGGCCTATGTGCTTCAACCTGTCCGGCGGACGGTCTACACAGGGCAAACGATTGGGCATTGCGTGTCGAACTATCCGCTTTCCTACAAGTTGTCCTGGCTGCCGCGTTTCCTGAAGCCGTCGCTTAGCGGTGACGCCACAGGGTTTGCGCCGATGGCAGGGACGCTGATGGAGCCGGCGCCGAAGCAGACGGTGCGGCTGGCCTTCATCGGCGACATCTCGGCGGTGGCCAACAGCAGTGCGCCGGACTGCGACCCGGCGATCAAGGCGCTGCTTGGCGCCGCCGATCTGGTGGTCGGCAATTGCGAAAGCCCCGTTCTCGACAAGCCAAGTGCCGTGCTGGGCACGAAGCTCGGCACGCATCATGCGATGAGCGAGCGGTTTCTGGCGGAGGCGTCGGCGGCCGTCGGCATCGCGCACGAAAAACTCGTGCTGTCGCTGGCCAACAATCATGTGCTCGACCAGGGTGTGGCCGGCTTCGACGAGACGGTGGCGGCACTGAAGCGGCTCGGCATCGGCATCCTCGGCCTGGCCTCCGATGGTCCGGTTCATCAAGTCAATGTCGGGCCGCTGAATGTCGGTTTCGCTGCCTTCACGCTGTGGCGCAATGCCAGTGAGGATCTGTTTGCCGGGCGTGTGTCGATGGACGGCGACCCGGCAGGCTGGCCGCGCGATCATCTCGATCTTGTCTGCGCCGTGCCGCATTGGGACTGGGAGTTCCGCCACTTTCCGCGCGCCGGGACGCAGGCGCTGGCAAGGCGCCTGGCCGGGCAGGGCGTCGGGCTGATCGCTGGCCATCACGCCCATGTCGTTCAACCGGTGGAGCGGATCGGCGACACGATCGTCGCCTATGGGCTCGGCGACTTCCTCAGCACCGCCCTTGCCCGCCAGCCCTGGCCGGGACGCATCGGGGGGATTTTTGTTGTCGATGTCAGTGCCGATGCGGGGACGCGCGGCGCCATTGCGTCCTATTGGCTGCATCCGTTTGTACGGCTGCGTGCGGGGGATCATGAGCGGCTGGTGCCGGTGGAGGGGTTGGAGGGCGCGATGAGGGCAAAGGTCGAGGGGCGGCTGGACGCGATCTTTTCGTAGTTCTGCAAATGAAGGCCAGGTGCATTTGCCTATAGCTGAGGTATGGCGCTGCCCCTCATCGCCCTGCCGGGCACTTCTCCCCGTATAGTGACGGGGAGAAGGACGCTGTCATCGATGGTCTCGCCAGCTACAGACCTCGCAGGAGAAGTGCCGGCGTTCGGTCAGCGGGCTTCTCCCCGTTTACGGGGAGAAGGTGCCGGCAGGCGGATGAGGGGCGGCGCCGGCGTTTTTTCCTGCAGCGCTGCCTCGCGGCGCCACAGTCGATATATCCGACAAAACCGGCTATCATGCGCCAGCATCGGCTTGCGGGGGATGGCGGTGGAAACAGCGGATTTCATGCCTGATGAGGCTGATATCGCCGGTATCCGGAAGGACATCGAGGCCTATGAGGCGGCGCGGGCTTCGGCGGTGCGGCAGGTGCGCTGGCGGGTGCCGCTGTTCGTCGGCCTGGTGCTGGTGGCCGTGGCGCTGGTCACCTGGCTGTTCAACAAGGTCGCCGACCCCAACGAGCAATGGTTCTCGCCGCCGCATGTGTTTCTCTACGTCATCGGTTTCGTGGCGGCGATCCTGCTCTACTTCCAGGCCATGAAACCGGCGACGCGGCTGCAGCAATCGTTCCGCGACACGCTGCTGCCGATCATCTTTGGCTTCATCCGCGACGTGCGCTACCAGCATGGCGGCAGGCCAAACTCCTTCGACCGGCTGCCACGCGAGGCAGTCGGGCCATTCAACCGGCAAGCGTTCGACGATGTCGTTTCCGGCCGCTACGACGAGTTTCCATTCGAGCTTTACGAGGTGGAACTGCGGGAAGGGACCGGCAAGGGGTCATCGACAGCCTTCAAGGGCGTCATCGTCGCCTTCGAGGCCGTCGAGCCGTTCCCGGGAATATTGGTGGCGACGCGGCGCAGCAACGCGGTCATGGGCTTCTTCCGCGGCATCTTCGGCAGCAAGATGCAGGATCTGTCGTCTGGTGTGCCCGAACTCGACGCGGCTTACGAATTCCGCACCGATAATGTCGAAGCGGCGCGGCCGCTGGTGACCGGCCGCCTGGCGCAGGCGCTGAAATGGCTGGCCGAAACCTGGCCGGACGATACGGCGCGTGTCGCGCTCAACGGCGGCGACGGTTTCCTGCTGTTGCCGCAGACGAAGAATTTCTTCGAGCTGCCGGAGATTTCGGTGCCGCTCGACTACACCAGGCACGTCGCGCCGATGATCTCGGACATGGGCGCCATGCTGGCGACGGCGGCACTGGTGCGCAAGATCGGGGTGAGGGACGCGGCAGGTTAGTCCGGCCGGGCATACAATCAACAATCGTAACCGTATTTGTCGCGCATATAGTCCGCTTCTTCCTTCGACATTCTCTTGAACATCACACAGACCGTGAAGCTACCGATTTGCTTTCCGTCTCGGGTGTAGCCCCAATCGGAAATATCGTCCCGGGTGAATTCTATATTCTGGCCGAGGACGACGGTGCGCACTTGTTCCGGCTGGTTCGCCAAGATGCCGACGAAGCCGGTTTCGGTGCGCCGGAACGGGATGACCCAGAAATGTTCGGTGACATGTCCGTCGCGCACCTTGACCTTCAGTTTGAACCTGTCCGTACCGGACGGGGGCGCTGCGGCCATGGCCAGGAATTCATCCAGGCCGGCGAGCGCCTGCGCGGTCGCCGCCGCCATTTCAGGGTCGCCCGGAGCAAAGATGAGCGTTTTGTCGTCATCCGGATCCGCGCCTTGCGCGCCGGCTGATGCCGGAGCAAGCGCCAGCATCAGAGATATTATGGTCCGGACTGCAAGCCTCATGGAACGCCTCCCCTCATGGCGGTGGCTATCATCGTGTATCCATTGCGATTTTGCAACCAGAGCGCGAATTTCATCTCCTTGGAGCAGTGGTTTCGACTGATCCGCGAAACAAAATGTGTGCCGATGGATCGCCGGAAGTCTGTTTCGTGATGCCGCCCGATACAAATTGCGGCGGCTGCGTGATGGGCAAAAGCCGGCCGCCGCAACCAGCTAAATGACTCTTTTCGTGGAAAGAAGTGCGCTCATTGGGGAGGGCCGAAGCGGTCGGAAACCGCTCCAGCCGCACCCAATGTGTCGGAATTAAGCCTATGATTCCGTTGCGAAAATTCACTCAACTTGATTTGCGAGGAGCAAGCCTTCCGTTCCAGTTTCGGGTCGTCCGGTTCATCGTCTGCCAAGGCGGCTGTCCGGAAAACCGAAACAGCACGGAGTGCACCCCATGAAGAAGACCCTTGCAACCACCGCCACTCTGCTCGCCTTCCTCGGCACCGCCTATGCCGCGACCGTTCAGGGCACGATCCAGGCGGTCGATCCGACAACCAAGTCGATCACTCTCGACGACGGCAAGATCTACCAGCTGTCGCCGGACGCGGCGGTCGGGAAACTGAAGGTCGGCGCCAAGGTGGCGGTGACGGTGGACGACAAGACCGGCATGGTGACGTCGATCAAGAAGGCTTCGTAAGGCAACGCAATTACTTTTAACGTCGGCGCTAAGCTTGTGTCCCTTCTCCCCGTTGTTGACGGGGAGAAGGTGCCGGCAGGCGGATGAGGGGCGTCGAGCAAGCTGCCAATCTCCCTCCTTGTGGAGAGATGTCCGGCAGGACAGAGCGGGGCGCCGTAGGGTGCTGGGTTCAGCTGTCATCCAGTCGCAAGCTGGAGACTGATCGAGAGGCCTACAGTCCCGTCGGCACCAGGCCGGCCAGCCAGTTCACCGAGCGTTTTGCGGCGTCGGCGGTCGCGGAGGCGGCGCGGCCAAGATCGGTCTTGACCACGGCATAGCCGTTCTTGGTGCGATAGAGCACGCCGGTTCCGCCATCGACGACCTGTTCGTAGGCGACGGGCCGGGCGGCGGCCGCTTCCAGCGCCGTCGTCGGCGAGCCGACCGGGACGCTCGGCCGATGGCTCAGCTCCGGCGGCAGCGGTCTTTCGGGCTGGACGGTCCGGTTGGCGGGCTTCAGTTCCGGCCCAGACGCAATCGCGGCGAGCTTCGAAGAGGAGGACGAGCCCTTCGTGCGGCAGATGCCGGAGACGAGCGGATAGTTGAAATTGCGCTCGTGCAGGATCTGGCTCTTCATCGCGGCTTCGCATTCGGCGATGGTCGACCACTTGGCCGGCGTCTCGCCGATGTATTCGCACAGCTTGGCGTCGCAGTCGCAGCCGACGATGGTCATGGCGACAAGGGCGGTCTTGATCACGGTCTTGTCCCTTCGAAAGGCCCCCAGCGGCCCATTCAGGTTCATGTCGCGCTTTTGGGCGGCGTGCGACACTCCATCGCGCGCGAACAAGGCGGGATTTGGCCGCGATTGTGGAATGAGCGTGGCGTGGCGCTCCGGATGAACCATCTTGGCTGGGGCGTGGCCGAAAGGCCTCAGTAATCGTAGACGTGTTCGAGCCTGGCGCCTGCCCAAAAGACAGTCGGCGCCGGGATTTCTCCCAGCGCCTCCCTGTCAGATCAGGACACGGTCGCGGCAGCAACTTCCGTAAAGTCGTCGCGCCATGCCGGCCTTGATTTTGACGGTCCTGCCAGCCACCACCCGAAGGCGGCGTCCGTTCCAGACCACGCTGGTCTTGGCCCTTGCGGGCTTTGCCCTGCGTGCCATCGAAGGTTTTTGCCGTCCTTCATGGCAGCATCGGTCCGCCGTCGGCGTTGGCACGCTTTCCGCGGCCCCGTAGGTCTCGGCATCCGTCCCTCGAGCAGGCAAGCCTGCTTTCGCTCCGGGCCGTACGGGCCTCAGGAAATCCGCCTTTCACTCTGCCTTTCGGCCGGGCGATCGGTAGCCGCCTGAGATGGGTTAAACTTACGCCGGGTAAGGGGCCGGGGGAATGGCCATGGCCCTGTGGATAGCGGGATTATCGGGGACCATCGTCGCGAGCCTCGGAATTTGCGCGCCGACTGTCTTAGACAGCCTGCCCGCTTTTTGACCCTTCAGCCCATAGCGGCCCTTGCTCCGCCGGCGGGCGCGGGCTTCAATGCCGGTAAACGACCGGGCATGTGTTGTCCGGCGCCGGGGAGGGCGAGCATTTGAAAGTCGGGGTGGTTCTCAATCCGATTGCCGGTGGCGGGCGGCTGAAACGGCATTGGCCTGAGGTTGCCGCTTCGCTGAAAAAGCACTTCGGCGATTTCGAGCTGCGCGAGACGCAGGCCGAGGGCGATGCCGAGCGGCTGGCGCTGGACCTCGCGGCAAACGGCTTCGACCTGGTGATCGCGGCCGGTGGCGACGGCACGGCGAGCGAAGTGGCCGACGGACTGCTGCAGGCATTCCAGGAGAGCGGCCGGACGACCGAACTCGGCCTTCTGCCGTGCGGCGCCGGCATCGATTTCGCGCGCGGCCTCGGTCTGCCGAAGGCGGTGGACGCGACCTTGAAGCGGATCGCCAAGGCTAAGGCCAGGGCCATCGATGCCGGCCGTATCTGCTACGTCGACGATCATGGCGCGCTTGCCAGCCGGCACTTCATCAACATCGCCAGCGTTGGGCTGTCGGGCGCCACCGACCGCGCGGTCAATGCAGACAAGCGCAAGGGCAAGATGTCGGCCAAGGCGCTGTTCCTGTGGCGCACCGTGGTCGAGTTCATCCGCTATCGCTTTCAGGACGTGCGGATCACCGTCGACGACGGCACCCCGGTCGAGGCGCGCATGGCGCTGGTGGCGGTGGCCAACGGGAAATTCTTCGGCGGCGGCATGATGATCGCGCCGGATGCGGAACTGACCGACGGAGAGTTCGATATCGTCATCCTGCGCGCGGCGGGCAAGCTGAAGCTGATCTGGGACATCCGCCTGCTCTATGGCGGCCGGCACCGCAACCATCCGGCCATCACCATATTGCGCGGCAAGAAAGTGGTTGTCGAACCGCTCGGCGATATGGAAAAGAACGGCGCGCTGGTCGACATAGACGGCGAGTCGCCCGGTCGCATACCCGCGACCTTCGAGATCCTGCCGGGAGCGCTGACGCTCAGATATTGAATCAAGGCGTTGCCGGCGCATTTGAGTTGGAGCGTCCCACAACGTCGTCATCCCAGGGCGAAGCAGGAGCGAAGCTCCGTCGCGAAGACCCTGGGATCCATGCCGGGACCTTCGCTGAGAACGTGGCAGAACAGAATTCTGCACCGTGGCAACGCTTCGAAGTCACGGCATGGATCCTGGGGTCTGCGCTGCGTCGCTTCGCTCCTTGCTCCGCCCCAGGATGACGACGGAACCGGTTTCCTCCAACTCCCCCAAGCATGTGGTCCGGTCAGAGCAAGTGAGCCGAGACGTTGCGGTTCTGATTCAGGTTGTTGCCACGATGCCTGAGAATGTTTACTCAGTACGTTGATTTCAATCGGTAATTCCCATCTAATTATATTTCCAGTTTAGCCGGGAATCCGGGCGCACGCAGCTCGGCGCCGACCGCGTCTTCGAGAAGTTTCACGATCTGGGTCGACCAGGCGCCGCCGCCATAGGCTTCCTTGCCTTGCTGAAAAAGCGCGTTGACGCGCGTGGCGAGATCGAGCGGGACGCCGAAATCCTTGCCCATGCCCAGCGCAAAGCCGAGGTCCTTCAGCGCCAGGTCCATGGTGAAGCCGATGTCGTAGGAGCCGTTGAGGATGAGCTGGCTTTCGGTCTCGTGGACGAAGCTGTTGCCGGAGGATGCAACGATGGCGTGATAGCTCTGCGCGAGGTCGAGCCCGCCTTGCCTGGCCAGCATCAGCGCCTCGCCGGCGGCGACGAGATGGATGAAGGCGAGCATGTTGGTGATCACCTTGATCACCGCCGCCGAGCCGATCGGGCCCATCAGGAACGACTTCGCGCACATCGCCTCGATCGCTGGGCGATGACGCTCGTAGAGCGCTGCCTCGCCGCCGACCAGCGCGGTGATTTTGCCCGCCGCCGCCAGATGCACGCCGCCGGTGACCGGGCATTCCAGTGTCTCGACGCCTTTGGCCGAGGCAAGGGCGGCAAGTCGAAGAATCTCGTCGCGGCCATTGGTCGACATCTCGATCCAGGTGCCGCCTATGGGCAGCCCTTCGAGCAATCCGTCAGGCCCGGCCAGCACCGCTTCGCTGACCTTTGGCGAGGGCAGGCAGGTGATGCCATTGCCAGCCCGCGCCGCCGCCTCGGCGGGGCTGTTCGCCGCCACCGCACCGAGCGCCACGAGGCGCTCGACGGCAGCGGGGTCGCGGTCGAAGACGGTGACGGCAAAGCCGCTGCGGACCAGGCTGGCGGCAAGGTTGCCGCCGAGATGGCCAAGGCCGATGAAGGCGTAGCGTTCGCTCATGGCATCAGCGGCGTCTGCATCATCTGCAGATGCAGGTCCTTGCCGGTGTAGGGATGCGCCTCGCAAACCGCCTCGTTGAGTTCGACGCCCAGCCCCGGTTCCTTTGACGGGATGACATTGCCGTCCTGCCACTCGATCTTCTTCTTGAGCAGCGTGGCGTGGAAACCGTCCCACTGCTTCAGCGATTCCAGGATGAGGAAGTTGGGCAGCGTCACCGCCAGCTGGATGTTGGCCGCACCGACGATCGGGCCGCAATAGCAGTGCGGGGCGATCTGGATGTGATAGGCCTCGGCCATCGCGGCTATCTTCTTGGTCTCCAGAATGCCGCCGGAGCGGCCGAGGTCCGGCTGCAGGATGGTCGCCGCGCGGTTCTCGATGACACGGGCGAATTCGGACTTGGTCGTCAGCCGCTCGCCGGTGGCGATCGGGATCGAGGTCGCACGGGCGACCTGCGCCATCACTTCGGGCATGTCGGGCGGCACCGGCTCCTCGAACCACAAGGGATCATAGGGCTCGATGGCGCGTGCCATGCGCAGCGCGCCGGACGCGGTGAACTGGCCGTGCGTGCCGAACAATATGTCGGCGCGGTTGCCGACCGCCTCGCGGATCGCCTTGATCATGCGGGTGGAGACATCGATGTCGATGAGGCGCGGCTGGTGGCCGTCGAAGGCGGTGTAGGGACCGGCCGGGTCGAGCTTGACGGCATTGAACCCCTGCTCGACATATTCGAGCGCACAGGCCGCCGCCATCTCAGGGTCGTTGTAGACGTTCCTGCCGTCCGGCGCGTCCTCGGAATGGACACTGCCCGTGTGCGGATAGAGATAGGTGTAGGAGCGCAGCGTCTCGTGCACCTGGCCGCCGAGCAGCTTGTAGACCGGCTTGTTGGCTTCCTTGCCGATGATGTCCCAGCAGGCCATTTCGAGCGCGGAGAAACAGCCCATGCCGGTCACGTCAGGCCGCTGGGTGAAGCCGGAGGAATAGGCGCGGCGGAAGAAATTCTCGATGTCGTGCGGATCGTGGCCGATCAGATAGCGCTCGGCCATGTCCTCGACCAGCTTGGCCGTGACATGGGCGGAGAAGGTGGCGTTGTAGGCTTCGCCATAACCGACGACGCCACCATCGGTGGTAAGCTTGACGAAGATGAAATACTTGCCGCCGATGCCGGGCGGCGGGTTGCCGACAACCCAGGTCTTGACGTCGGTGATCTTCATTTTTGGTCCTCCAGAACCAGTTCGGCGCCCTTCCATCCGGTCACGACCGAGGCGGCATTGGTGTTGCCGGTGATATTGTCGGGAAAGATCGAGGCGTCGATGATGCGCAGGCCCTCAAGACCATGCACTTTCAGGCGAGGGTCGACGACGGCGCGCGAGGGATCTGGCCCCATGCGGCAGGTCGAAACCGGGTGATAGACGGTGCCGGAGCGTTTCCTGAAATCCGTGATCAGGTCGGCGTCCGATTGGATCGACGGGCCGGGCAGGACTTCTTCCCTGATGATTTCCGCCATAGCCGGCATCGAGGCGATCTTGCGAACGAACTTCACCGCATCGAGCATCTCGGCGACGTCTGCGTTGGTCGAATAGGCGTTGGCGACAATTTTTGGATGATCCAGCGGATTGCTGGAGCGGATCATGATCTCGCCGCGGCTCGACGGGCGGCAGTTGGACAGGCCGATGGAGAAACCCGGCCAGGGGTCGGGCGTCAGGATCGGCCGTTCGCCGCTCTTCGGGATGACCGTCGAGAAGGCCTGGAAATAAAGCTGCATGTTGGGGCGCGAGAGGGCCGGGTCGGTGCGGAAGAAGCCGCCGCCATGGTTCATAGACAGCGACAGCGGACCGGAACGGGTCAGGATGTACTGCATGCCGACCAGCAGCTTGCCCCACCAGGGGCGCAGGATCTGGTTGAGCGTCGGTAGCTTGCCCTTGAACGTGTAGTTGATGCCGACATGGTCCTGCAAATGAGCGCCGACATTCTCGTTGCCATGAAGGACCGGGATGCCCAGCCCCTTGAGCAGCGCCGTCGGGCCGACGCCGGAGAGCTGCAGGAGCTGCGGCGAATTGATCGAGCCCGCGGACAGGATTACCTCGCGGCCGGCGCGGACTGTTTTCGTTTGACCGTTCTGCAAATATTCGATGCCGATCGCGCGCTTGCCTTCAAACAGGATGCGGCTCGCCAGCGCGTTGGTCTCAACGTGGACATTGGAGCGCTTCATCGCCGGGCGCAGGAAGGCGCGGGCAGCCGACATGCGGCGGCCGTTCCTGGTCGAGATCTGGTAGATGCCGACACCTTCCTGGGCAGCACCATTGAAATCGGGGTTGAGCGGCAGGCCGGCTTGCTGGCCGGCGGCGAGAAAGCGCCGGGTCAGCGGGTGGACGGCATCAGACGTGTCGCTGATGTGCAGCGGGCCGCCGGTGCCGCGCCATTTGTCGGCGCCAGCCTCATTGTCCTCGAGCGCCTTGAAGGCCGGCAGCAGGTCATCATAGGCCCAGCCGGGATTGCCGGCAGCACGCCAGTCGTCGAAATCCTCGCGCGCGCCCCTAATCCAGACCATGGCATTGATCGAACTCGAGCCGCCAAGCAGCTTGCCGCGCGGCCAGTGGTCGACATTGCCGCCAAGGCCGGGATCGGCTTCGGTCTTGTAGTTCCAGTTGACCGCGGGGTCGAAGAAGGTCTTGCCGTAGCCGAGCGGCATCTGCACGTAGAAGCGGCGGTCGGTGCCGCCGGCTTCGAGCACCAGAACCGAAAAGCGGCCAGAAGCCGACAATTTGTCGGCGAGCACCGAGCCGGCCGAGCCGGAGCCGACGATAATGAAGTCATAGGTCTGCATGATGGAAATCGGAGGCTCCGGAAAACTGGCCGTAGCCTAGACGTGGCAGGCTCGCCGCGTCGCCGCGCCTTCCGGCATGCGTTGTGAAAAAAGCGACCGTGGTGCCGGGTCGAGTTGCGGGAAATCTCGACAATCGTGCTTGATAGGCCTGGGTCGACAGCTTATGCGAGGGTATTATTTTGGCGCATGATTTTTTCCGAAAAGTCTGCAACTTTTCGGAATCATGCTCTGGCGCACTCTGCGGAAGGCAGGAAATCATATGCGTGTCCTGTCGGATGCTTTCATTCCCGAACTGCCGGGCCACTACAAGGGCAAGGTGCGCGAAAATTATGACTTGGCCGATGGGCGGCGCATCATCATCGCCACCGACCGTCTCAGTGCCTTCGACATCATCCTGACCTCGATCCCGTTCAAGGGAGAGATCCTGACGCAGACGGCCCGCTACTGGTTCGAGGAAACCGCCGATATCTGCCCGAACCATGTTCTGGAATATCCCGACCCCAATGTCGTTGTCGGCACAAGGCTCGACATCCTGCCGGTCGAGATCGTCGTGCGCGGCTATCTGGCGGGGACCACCAGCACCTCGATCCTGACCCGCTATCGTCGCGGCGAACGCGACATGTATGGGATGCGCCTGCCCGACGGCCTGCGCGACAATGAGAAGCTGGCCGAGCCCGTGATCACGCCGACGAGCAAGGCGGCGGATGGCGGCCATGACGAGCCGCTGTCCAGGGCCGAGATCCTCGATCAGGGTCTTCTCACGCCGGCGCAGTGGGACACCGTCTCGGATTATGCCTTGAAGCTGTTCGCCCGCGGCCAGGCGCGCGCCGCCGAGCGCGGCCTGATCCTCGCCGACACGAAGTACGAATTCGGCACCGACAAGAACAGGACGATTATCCTGGCCGACGAAATCCATACGCCCGACAGCAGCCGCTACTGGATCGCCCGGAGTTACGAACAGGCACTGGCCAGCGGTACGCGGCCGCAGAGTTTCGACAAGGATTTCATCCGGTCGTGGGTTTCGGCGCGCTGCGACCCTTACAAGGATCCGATCCCCAGGATACCGGGCGAGATCGTCGAACAAGCCTCGCGGATCTATGCGCAGGCCTACGAGGCGATCACGGGCAAGGAATTCGTCCCCGATGTTTCTGGAGATACCGTTCTCGATCGCATCCGCGCGAACCTTGCCCGCTACTTTTAGGCGAGTCTTGCCGGGTGCGTGATGGGAAACCGCTGACCCGTTGCCACTCCGTGGCGGCGTTGACCTGTCGGCGCGGTGACGCTACGGGATCGAAGGGTATCGATCTACGGGGATTTTTCGCATGGTGCACTACGCGGACGGGCGGCCGATCGGAGACCTGACACTGCGCACGCTCGCCATGCCTTCGGATGCCAATGCGGCCGGCGACATCTTCGGCGGCTGGGTGATGGCGCAGATGGATCTTGCCTGCGGCATCCGCGCCGCCGAGCGCGCCAGGGGTCGCGTGGTGACGGCGGCGGTCAAGGAGATGTCCTTCGCCAAGCCGATGAAGATCGGCGACACGCTGTGCATCTATACCCATGTCGAACGCGTCGGCCGCACCTCGATGACGCTCAAGGTCGAGGCCTGGGCGCAGCGCTATCTCTCCGACCTGATGGAGAAGGTCACGCACGCCGATTTCGTCATGGTGGCGCTGGACGGCGAGGGCAAGCCGAAGGCCGTTCCGGCCGAGAGTTGACGAAAGCCCGTTTCCCCACTCTCGGCAATTGTAACATCGCCCGTGCGGGGGGATGCGCCGCGCGACATCCAATGGTTGCCTTCACGCCCGATTCTGCCGGCGTTGGAGGAGAGACAATGCGTCAACACATGCTGAACGGCTGGCTCGTGGCAGCCCTTGCCGCGCTGGCCTGCCTGCTCGGCGCAACCGCCTATGCCGAAGTCAGGCAAGCTCCTCCGCGCACCGCCTGCCTGCATGGCAATGTCGGCGTCAGGGGGCCAGCCGCGACGTGCGCGATCTGCGGGCCGGCGCGTTGCGAAGGCGTGGCGCCAAGAGCCTGAATGGTCGCCGTTTGATATGCGATTGTCGTCGTCAAAGCGGCCCGGAGCAAATAAGCCAGACTTGCGAGGCCTCGTCTAGAGAACCACGAGTTCGCTCGCCGTCAGGCGCCGCCGCTCGCAGCGAAACTCCGGACTCCTTGCCGTGCAAGGGCTTCAGCCATGCACGCCGTCGAATTTCTCGCGTGCCGCCCGCACCCGCTGGGTGTTCCGGCGCGCCCATTCGCCAAGCGCGCTGACCGGGATCAGCAGTTCGTGGCCGAGTTCGGTCAGTTCATAATCGACGCGCGGCGGGATGGTCGGGAACACGGTGCGGGTGACGAAGCCGTCGCGTTCCAGCCCGCGCAAGGTGGTGGTCAGCATCTTCTGTGAGATGCCGCCGACGGCGGCGCGCAACTCGTTGAATCGCAACGGTCCTTGGCCGAGCTTGCCGACCACCAGAACGGTCCATTTGTCGCCGACGCGCTGCAGGATTTCCGAAACGGCTCGGCAATCTTCGGGGTTAAGCGGGTGCCTCAGTAACAAAAAGGTGCCTCCTTGCGTCGGCAGTTGACAGTATCTCATATAGCGCCGGTATCTAAATGATACCAGCTTTTTACTGGAATGGAGAGCCCCATGTCAAAGCCGAAAATCGCCATCATCGTCGGTTCGACGCGCGCCGCGCGCTTCGCCGATGTGCCCACCCAATGGATCGCCAAGGTCGCCAAGTCGCATGCCGACATCGACGTCGATGTCGTCGACCTGCGTGACTTCCCGCTGCCCTTCTTCGACGAAGTCGCTTCCTCTGCCTGGGTGCCGTCGACCAACGAGGTGGCGCAGCGCTGGCAGAAGAAGGTCGCCGAATATGACGGCTTCATCTTCACCGCCGCCGAATACAATCACGGCCCGACGGCCGTGCTGAAGAACGCCATCGACTACGCCGCCAACGAGTGGAACAAGAAGCCGGCAGGCTTCGTCGGCTACGGCAGCGTCGGCGGCGCCCGCGCCGTCGAGCAGCTCCGTCTTCATGCGGTCGAATTGCAGATGGCGCCGGTCAAGTCGGCCGTCCACATCGCCTGGGGCGACTTCCTCGCCGTGCGCCAGGGCGAGAAGAAGCTCGAGGACCTCGACCACCTGAACCAGGCGGCCACCGCGCTGGTCAACGACGTCGCGTGGTGGGCCAAGGCGCTGAAAAAGGCGCGTGATGCCGACGTGGTCGACGAGGAAATCAAGGCGGCCTGATCCGCTCTTTGAGATTATCCTCCCAAGGGATATGGGGCGGCGCTTGCGCCGCCCTTTTTATGGATTGCGATATCGCCGCTGGAATGGCCTGCGTTGATGATCTTGTAGCGGCCGCCCAGTTCTGCGCGTACGTCCAAAAACCCTCAATCCGACTACTTCGGTTGGCATCCAGATAGCCCGCTTCCGCACTCCAACTCCACCGACAGGAAACCTTTGGCACGAGTTGACCGTTGTGGTTACAAGACAGAGGAGAAGGTTGAATGGCATCCGTTCGATACATCGTTGCCGACGTCAACGAGGCGGTCGAGTTCTATCGAGACAATCTCGATTTCAAGATCGACAAGCACAACCCTGGCAAGTTCGCCGCGCTGCTGCGCGACGACTTGACGCTGTATCTCAGCGCCCCAGGTGCTGGGAGCGGTGGTCAGGCGGGCGGCGATCCGAAGCCGGGCGGGTGGAACCGGTTTATGATCGTTACGAACGAGATCGATGTTCTCATTGAGCGGTTGCGCCGGGCTGATGCAAGATTCCGCGGCGAAATCAGCGACGGCGGTGCCGGCCGCGCCATCTTGCTCGAAGATCCATCGGGCAATGTCATCGAGCTATTCGAGTTCAAGAAGGACTGAGCCTGACGTAAAGCTGATGGCGGCGGGCTGTTGGTTTTGATACGTGTGCTCATGGTCATGTCCGCGTTCCGCCACCGACGGCAGATTTCCGCCGTCCTTGACCAAAAGCGGACGGGCCGGAATCCACCCATTGAAGCCCTTTAGAATCCTCTCATATCTGGCGGGCTCCTTCTGCTGATGGTGTGGCTAATTAAACGTCGAGCCCATGGGACCACGAGACTTCCCTGAGCGCCCAGAGTTGACCGTGGCAAAGAGTCAGACGCTAATCGGGGCTTCGGATCTAAATCGGAGGCCACTATGCAGAGGTTGTCGAAGTTGCTTTGTTTCATATCCGGCATGCTGGTGGCCGGCGTCGCCCATGCTGGGCAAGCGGAACAGGCCTATAAAAGAAGAGATTACGCAGCGGCTGTCGAGTTGTGGAACCTCATGGCTAAGGGCGGTGATCCCAAAGCGCAGGACAATCTTGGCACTGCTTACGCCGAAGGGCACGGTGTCACACAGGATTACGTTCAAGCTGCCGCTTGGTACCGTAAGGCAGCAGACCAGGGTGATGCCCAGGCAGAGCACAATCTCGCCTATCTTTACGACCGTGGGCTAGGTGTTAGGCAGGATTTTTCCGAAGCCGCAATTTGGTTTCGCAAAGCTGCCGATCAAGGATTAGCGGACGCTCAAACCAATCTCGGGTTGCTGTACAGAGATGGAAGAGGCGTCCCGCAGGACTCTAGAGAAGCTGCCACGTGGTTCCGTGAGGCCGCCGATCAAGGAACACCCATTGCCCAATACTTTCTTGGGTTGGCTTACGCCAAAGGTCTAGGCGTCGCCCAGGATTATACCGAGGCAGTCTCATGGTATCGCAAAGGGGCGGAGCAGGGAAACGCACTGGCGCAGCATGATCTTGGTGTAGCTTATGCGGAGGGTCTCGGCGTTACGCTTGACTACGTCCAGGCCGACTCCTGGTTCCAGAAAGCTGCGGACCAGGGAGATGCGGGTGCCGAGTACGACCTTGGTGTTTCGTACTACAAGGGGTTAGGGGTCCCTTTAGACTATCTGCAGGCCGTTGCCTGGCTGCGGAAGTCTGCCGACCAAGGGTACGCTAAAGCTGAGAATAGCCTTGGAGTAGCATACCTCGATGGCCATGGTGCGAAGCAGGATACTGCCCACGCTCTCATTTTGATTCGCAAAGCTGCTGATCAAGGAGATTCCACTGCAAAGGCCAATCTTATCAAGTTGGAGCCGCCGGCAAAAAAGGCCTAGGTGTGCAATTTCTTGGTATTTCGGCGCTCAAAACTGGTTGGCAACACCTGTTAACATTGTGGCTAATTAAACGGCGCGCGATTATCGAGGCCCGGAAAGGCCGTTAAGGGGCCGAA